>NZ_VEGH01000005.1 GCF_007679345.1 Cellulosimicrobium cellulans | reverse complement strand
GCGCGGCTGGCGCGCGCGGCTGGCGCGCGCGGCCGGAGCGCGCGCGGTGGCCAGCGCGCGCGCTCGGCGTGCGCGTGGGCGCCCCGGGCTCGGGCGCGCGCGGTCAGCGGCCGGGGCGGCGGCGGGTCCAGGTGAGGCCGACCGCACCGAGCGCGGCGCCGGTCACGCACGCCCAGACCCCGTGCGGCCCGGCGGCGTCCGTCAGCCAGAGCACGAGGGCGACGACCAGGGCCACCAGCCAGGCGCCGATGCCCACGAGGAACACCGGCCGCATGCTCACCGGGACCGGGTCCGGGGCGGGCTTGCGGCTCTCCGGGCGCAGGGCGAGGTGGATGAACGACGGCACGGCCACCACCCTAAGCGGTCCGCCCCCCGCGCCTCCCCACCCCGCACCCGCCACCGCCGCGCGCCGAGCGTGCAGCAGCTGCGGGGTTCCGGAGGGCGGAACCCCGCCAGGAGTGCGGTCTCGGCGCGCGAGCGGGCGAGGGGGGAGGGAAAGGGGGAAGGGTCACTCGCCGAAGGCGAGGGCCGTGGCCGTGGCCAGGGCGCTCGGGACCGCGGCGAGGTAGGCGTGCGCGACGTCCCAGGGCTCGAGGCCGGTGGCCGCGACCGCGGCGGTGTCGTTCTCCTCGTGCGCGAGGACGGCGGCGAGCACCTGGCCGAGCCGGCCCTCGCGGCGCAGCAGCGCCGAGCCGAGCGCGTCGGAGACGCCGGTGCGCGAGACGAGCTCGGTCAGGTCGATGCCCTGCTGGGCGGCGACGGCGGACAGCAGCCCGACGGTGTACCCGGCGTCGTCCCCGGCGATCGTGTGGCAGGTCATGGCCCGGGTCAGGATCGACCACAGGGTGCCGACCGAGGCCGGCTTGGCGTCGATGAGCGACGCGATCGCGAGGGCGTGCAGCTGCCGCGGCCCGACCAGCACGACGGCCTGGAGCACGGAGTCGATCTCCCGCCGCAGGCCGAACGCCGAGGAGTTCACCAGGTGCAGCACGCGCATGGACAGCTCGGGGTCCGAGGCGACGGTGCGCACGACGGTCTGCTGGTCGACCTGGTCCTCGGAGAGCACGCGCAGCAGCTCGAGGCACTGCAGCTCGCCCGCGGAGAACGACCGGCGCGTGACCGGGGGGTCGCGGTGGAACATCGGCCCCTGGAGGAGGTCGGCGTCCACGGCCTGCGCGACCTCGAGCCGCTCGGTGGTGTCGGTGTGCTCGGCGACGACGGTCGCCCCGGCGGCGTGCGCACGGGCGACGAGCTCGGCGCAGTGGTCGGCGCCGCGCTGCAGGTCGACCTTCACGACCTGCACCCGGTCCAGCAGCCGGTCCTGGGTGACCGAGCCGTCGTAGTCGGCGAGCGCGAGTCGGCTGCCCCGGGCGGTGGCGGCCGCCATCAGGGCGTCGACGTCGGGCCGCCGGGCGAGCGACGGGGTGATCTCCAGCATGAGCCGGTCGGCGTCGTACCAGACGGCCGCGGTGCCGGACAGCAGCCCGGCGGTCGCGCGGAGCAGCACGGGCTTGTCGCCCGCGAGCCCGGTCAGGTCGAGGCGCCGGTAGGCGGCCTCGACGGCGGCCTCGGTGCTCTCGTCGGGGAGGGACGCGCCGGTGGGCCCGCTGACCAGGACCCGCACGGCGTAGCCGTACACGGAGCGGTCGTGGTGCACGACGGGCTGGCGCAGCACGGTGGTCTCGCCGCCGCCGATCGGGATCGGGCTGCCGCTCGCGGCGCGCGGGGACCCGGCGTCGGCGCCGAGGGTCGAGGTCATCACGATCTCCTGGTCGGTTCGGTCGGCGGGCGGGGGAGGGGCGGTGCGGCCGGCGTCAGGCGGCCGGCGCGAGCGGCGCCCGCAGCGGCCAGTCCTCGGTGAGGACGGTCTGCACGGCCGCGCCGCTGGCGGGGTCGAGCACGAGCGGGGCCAGCAGGTTGGCGGTGGGCGGCTCGCCGGCGTCGGCCGGGCGCACGACCACCAGGCGCACGGCGTGCGCGGCGTCGGCGCCGATCGCGGCGAGCACGTCCCCGGCGATCGCGGGGTGGTAGTCCGGGAAGAACGCGTCGGGGTCGACGACGAACAGCCGGACCGGGCGGGCGCCCGCGGGCTCGGCGCGCAGCGCGTACAGCACGCCGGCGTCGTCCAGCGGGGTGAGCGTGAAGTCCTCGTACCCGGTCAGGCCCGGCATGGGCGCGCGCAGGTGCAGGTGCTCGGGCAGGTGGGTGCGACGCGGGGCGTCGGCGAGCTCAGCGGTCATCGGAGGAAGTCCAGGAGGGTCGGCTGGAGGACCTTGGCGCCGGCGGCGAGGGCGCCCTTGTAGGCGACCTCCTGCGCACCGAGGTCCAGGATGATCTGGGCGAGGTCGATGTCCTGCACCGCGCTGAGCCGCGTGGTGGCGGTCAGCTGGCCCTGGGCGATGAGGTCCTGCGCGGCGTCGATCTGGTTCTGCCGCGCACCGACCGAGGCGACCTCGGTCGTCATCGCGTCGAGGTGCCCGTCGATGGCGTCGAGCTGGTCGGACGGGTCCTCGTTCGCGCGCAGCGTCGTGGCGATCTGGTCCAGCAGCGCGAACACGGAGTCCGGGCCCTCGCCGAAGACGGCGGCGCCGGAGGAGTCGACCCGGATGTTGGTGCCGCTCGCGACCGTGCGGGTCACGGTGCCGCCGACGCCGTTCCCGGAGAACGTGTAGGGAAGGGGGTCTCCCGGGGCGGCCGGTGGCGTGCCGTCGGTGAACGCCGCACCCGCGGTCGTGCCCGCGAACACGGAGCGCCCGAGGTAGGTGGTGTTGGCCTGGGCCAGGAGGTTGTCCCGCAGTCCCTCGATCTCCTGGGCGAGCGCGATCCGCGAGTTCTGCCCCAGCGCGCCGTTGCCGCCCTGGACGGTGAGGTCCCGGGCCTTGCGGAGCGTCGACAGCGACGTGGTGAGCGCGTCGTTGATCGT
Source organism: Cellulosimicrobium cellulans (assembly GCF_007679345.1). GTDB lineage: Bacteria > Actinomycetota > Actinomycetes > Actinomycetales > Cellulomonadaceae > Cellulomonas > Cellulomonas cellulans_A. Next base: position 303,515 of record NZ_VEGH01000005.1, on the reverse strand, counting down.
GGTCAGCCACGCCTCGCCGTCGGAGGCGTTGCGGTCGTACTGCGCCAGCTGGCGCTGCTCGCCCTGCAGCCGCAGCACGTCGGCGGTGCCGGACGGGTCGTCGGAGGCGGCGTTGATCTTCTTGCCCGACGACATCTGCGCCTGGAGGTCCGCCATCTTCTGCAGGTTGGCCTGCACGTTGTTGAGCGTCGAGTTCCGCACCGTGAAGTGCGTGACGCGGCCGATCGTGGTCATCGACCCACCACCCCCGTCCGGTTGATCAGCGTGTCGAGCATCTCGTCGACGGCCGTGAGCACGCGGGCCGCCCCCTCGTAGGCCCGCTGGAACGCGAGCATGTTGACGGTCTCCTCGTCGGTGTCGACGGAGGTCTGCGCGAGCTGGGCGGCCGAGGCGGTGGACCGCGCGGCCTCGGCGACGGTGGCCCGCGACGAGGCGCTGGCCGACTGGACGCCGAGGTCGACGACGAACGCGGACCAGGTGGCGTCCGCGCCGGAGGTCGACTTCGCGAGCGCGGCGATCTCCCGGCCGACGCTGCTGTCGTGCGCGCCCTTGTCCTTCCCGGCGACCGCGATGCCGGCGGGGTCGGTGATCGCGACCGTGAGGGTGCGCGCCGGGTTCGCCGTGTCGTACGTGAAGAAGGCGCCGCCCGTGGTCGGCCCGCCGTAGCCGTCGATCGTGTAGCCCGTGCTGTGCACGGCGTTGACCGACTCCGCGAGCGTCTTCGCGACGGCGTCGACCTGGGCCGCGGCGCTGGTGAGCATGCCGCCCTCGCTCTGCGGGGCGAGCGTCGTCAGCAGGCCGGCGACGCGCCCGCCCTCGATGCCGGCGGGGTTGTCGTTGCGGGCCCAGACGATCGACACGGGGTCGGCGCCGGCCTTCATCGCGTCGCCGAGCGACGCGGGGCTCTTGCCCGAGACGGCGAGCTGGTTCGCGGTGCTCCCGGAGACCAGGGCGTTGCCGGCGACCATGACGTCGACCGAGCCGTCGTCGCGGATCCGCGCGGAGGCCCCGACCAGTCCGGACAGCTGCGTGACGAGCTGGTCGCGCTGGTCCATCAGCTCGTTCGCCGACCCGCCCGCGTTGGTGATCGCGAGGATGCGGGTGTTGAGGTCCGCGACGTTGGCGGCGGTGGTGTTCACCTGGGTCACCAGGGCCGAGGTGGTGGTCAGCGCCTGCTGCCACTGGGTGCCGATGTCCTGGTGCATGGTCGACAGCCGGTCGGCGACGGCCTTGCCGCGCTGGAGCAGCACGGAGCGCGCCGAGTCGGAGGTCGGGTCGTTGACGACGTCGGACCAGGAGCTCCAGAAGCTCGACAGGTCCTTGGAGAAGCCCGTGGCCTTCGGCTCGCCGATGGTGGTCTCGAGCGTCTTGTACTCGGTGGCGACCGCGGCGAGCCGGGAGGCGCCCGACGTCTCGTTGCGGACGCGGGCGTCGAGGAACGCGTCCCCGAGCCGGTCGATGCCGGTCACGGCGGTGCCGATGCCCACGCCGTTGCTGGTGGAGAACATCGACGGCACGGTGGCGGCCGGCAGGGAGGCCATCGCGGCGCGCTGCCGGGTGTACCCGACGGTGTTCGCGTTCGCGATGTTCTGCCCGGACACCTCCAGCGCCTGGCGCTGCGCGATCAGGGAGCTGAGGGCGGTGCCCAGTCCGGAGAAGGTGCTCAACGGATCCTCTTCCTCGGGTCGTCTCGGGTCGTCTCGGGCGGCCGGGTCGGCCTGGTCAGAAGGACTGGTCGAGCAGCTGCGCGCTGCGGTCGGCCGGGGTCGCCGTGTGACCCTGCGGGTCGTAGGTCTGCACCGACTCCTGCAGGGACATGAGCGTCTCCTGGGTCGCGCGGTGCGACATGGCGAGCAGCTCGCGGTTGCCGTCGGCCAGCTGGGCGATCTCGGTCGTGAGCTGGACGAAGGCGTCGCGGTGCGCGTGCAGCAGGTCGTCCCACGGGGTGGGGGCGTGCTCGGCGAGGGTCCGCAGCGTGGCGCCGGGCTCCAGGCCGAGCTCGAGGGCGACCGCGTCGGCCTCGGCGGAGCGGCCGAGCTCGGCGTCCCGGATCTGCTCCAGCACGGTCTCGACCTCCCGCGTGGCGTGGGCCAGCCACCGCGTGCGCCCGCTGGTGAGCACGAGCTGCTCCTCCTCGAGCTTGAACAGCAGCAGCTCGAGCAGGCGGCGCTCGGTCCACAGGACGTCGGACAGCTGGCTCAGGGCCATCGGGCGTGCCCTCCTTCGAAGCGGCGGTGGTGCGGTCGGGGACGCTCGGCACGGGATGCCGGCCGTGGCGTCGTGCCTGTCCTATCGGGACGGCGCCGGCGGTCCTGAGCGAAACCGGACACCTCGTGGCCACCCCCGCGTCGCCGCCCCGGGGGAGCGAGTTGAACCGACTGGTCAGTGCCTGTATCTGACAGGACAGCGATCTCCCGACTGTGACGTGCATCACAACCGCTCAGATCGGCGCGGGACTATGTCGGCGGATGTCCGATTTGTCTTTCCGGTACGTCCGAAATGGCCGCGGAAGTCGCATAGATCGGGTCCTCAGGAACTTCAGAACAAAGACTCAAGCCAGGTTTCACCCCCGCCGAGAACCGGTTCGTGAACAGCTCTGCAGCCACCCCCGCCGCCGACGACCTCGTCGTCGCGCACATGCCCATCGTGGGGTACCACGTGAGCGAGGTCCTCTCCCGGGTCCCCGCCACCGTCAGCCGGGAGGACCTCGTGTCCGCCGGCCACCTCGCGCTGGTGCTCGCCGCCCGCGCGTACGACCCCGAGACCGGCGTCCCGTTCGCGCGGTACGCCGCGCTGCGCATCCGCGGCGCGCTGATCGACGAGCTGCGCTCGATGGACTGGGCCTCCCGCGGCGCCCGGCACCGGGCCCGCGAGCTGTCCGCCGCGAGCGACCGGCTCACCGCGACCCTGGGCCGCACGCCCACCCGCGAGGAGCTGGCGCACGCCCTCGGCACCGACCTCGCCGCCGTCGACCAGGCGCGCCAGGACGCCGAGCGGCGCGTGCTGTCGATGGACGCCACCGTGCACCCGGTCGCCGACCTGGTCCGCGACGAGGCGCCCGGTCCGGAGGACAACGTGCTGATCGGCGAGCGGCTGCGCTACCTGCGCGCCGCGGTCGACACGCTGCCCGACCGGCTGCGCACCGTCATCGAGGGGCTGTTCCTGCAGGACCGGTCCGTCGCCGAGCTGGCGGACGAGCTGGGCGTGACGCAGTCCCGGATCAGCCAGCTGCGCACCGAGGGCCTGGCCCTGATGCGCGACGGGCTGAACGCCAGCCTCGACCCCGAGATGGTCCCGGTCGCCGAGCGTCCCGACGGCGTCGCGGAGCGCCGCCGCCGCACCTACTTCGCCGCGGTCGCCTCGCGGGCCGCCATGACCGCCGCCGGCCACCGTGCCGACGAGGTCCGCTCCGTCCCGACGCCGTTCGAGGGCGGCGCGGACCGCATCACCACCGCCGCGGTCTGAGACCGCGGCACCCCGCCGGGCCGCCGGCGGGGGAGCAGCAGCACGTTCACACACGTCCGAGGGCGTCGTCCGCAGCACGCGGGCGGCGCCCTCGGCGCGTCCCGGGCCGCCGGCGCGCGACCGAACGCTCAGGAGCGGGGCGGGTGCGCCGATCGGCAGGGCAGCCACCCGACCGGAGGAACGTCATGCCCGCACGCCCCACCGTCTCCGCCGTCCTCATCGTGAAGAACGAGGAGGCCGTCCTCGACGGCTGCCTCGCGTCGGTCGCCTGGGCCGACGAGGTCGTCGTGTACGACACCGGTTCCACCGACGCGACCGTCGAGATCGCCCGCCGCCACACCGACGTGGTCGTCGAGGGCTACTGGGACGACGACTTCGGCGGAGCCCGCAACCGCGCGATGGCGCACGCGACCGGCGACTGGGTCCTCGTGCTCGACGCCGACGAGGTCGTGGTCGGCGACCCCGTGCAGTTCCGGGCGAACCTCGGCCGCGACGGGCTCGTCGCGCATACGATGGTCGTCCGCAACCTCACCGACGGGCCGGACCTGCCGCTGGGACTGTCTCCGGGTGAGACGGGCGTGGCGGGGACCCGGGTGTTCCGCCGCGAGCTGCACACCTGGGTGGGCATGCTGCACGAGCAGCCGGTGCTCATCGAGACGGGCGTCGCGGCGATCCCCCAGCGACCGGCCTCCGGTATCGAGATCCGGCACAGCGGCTACCTGCACGAGGTCGTCGCCGCCAAGGACAAGGGCCGCCGCAACGTCGAGATCGCCCGGGCGCAGGTCGAGGCCGCGCGCGCGAAGGGTGACGCACGCGAGCTCGAGCTCCACCGCGTCGACCTGGCCCGCTCCCTGATGCTCGACGGCCAGAACACGGCCGCGATCGAGGAGGCCGAGGCGCTGCGTGCGGAGGGCTTCGGCTGGAGCCGGCACGTGGTGCTGCTCGCGCGTGCCATCTACGCAGCTACGCGCGCCGCGGGCGACGACGAGGCGACCGACCGCTGGCTCGACCTGTGGGAGGAGCACGACGACAACCCCGCCTTCGCGCTCGCGACCCGCGCCCAGGTCCTCGCCGCCCGGGGCGACGCCGCCGGGGCGCTGGCGGCCGTCGAGCGCATCCCCACCACCACCGTCAACTCCTTCGGGGAGCGGCTCGACCGGTCGAGCGTGATCACCACCGAGCTGTGGGCCCACGCCCAGGTGGGGGACCACCGCCGGGCTGTGCTCGCCGCGCTGGAGGCGATCCGGCAGGGGGTGGCGCCGGGCGCCGCGGCCGGCCTGGCGCGCGTGCTGGGTGCGGACGCCTGCCGGCGGCTGCTCGCGGCGATGTCGGACGACATGTGGCGGCAGTACGTGACCTGGTGCGCGATGGACACCACCGCGGAGGCCCGGACGTTCCTGCAGTGGATGCACGACGTCCGTCCGGGGGACCCCGCGGTGCTGGCAGCCGCCGCGCTGCTCGCTCCCGCGCTGTCCCTCGAAGAGGCGGCGGAGTGGTCGGCCCGCATCCGATCGGCCGGCACACCCGCGCAGTGCCCTCTCGTGCTGATCGCGCTGGACCCCGGGGCCCACCCGCGCCAGCGCGCCGTCGCCGGTGCCCTGGCGTACAGCGCCTACGGCGACGAGCGCGGCCTGGCCGGGCTCGAGGACGCCCTCGCGCACGTCGACCCCGCCGACGAGGCCGCGGTCCTCGCCGAGCTGCAGATCGTGGCCCCGGGCCTGGTCGGCGCCGCGGTCTGAACCGACTTCGGACTCGTCGCAGAAAAACCCTCAGGGGTCGCGGCGGGCGTCCGATGTCCAGGGTGTGCCCACGGACGGGCCGCCCCTGAGCCCACTCACGGAGGAAGAACCATCATGGCTCTCTCGATCAACCAGAACATCGCGGCGCTGAACTCGTACCGCAACCTGTCCAACACGCAGAACGACCTGAGCAAGTCGCTCGAGAAGCTGTCGAGCGGCCTGCGCATCAACCGCGCGGCGGACGACGCGGCCGGCCTGGCGATCTCCGAGGGCCTGCGTGCCCAGATCGGCGGCACCAAGCAGGCCGTGCGCAACGCCCAGGACGGCATCTCCGTCGTCCAGACCGCTGAGGGCGCGCTCACCGAGACGCACTCGATCCTGCAGCGCATGCGGACCCTGTCCGTGCAGGCGGCGAACGACGGCGGCCTTTCCGAGACCGCCAAGGGCAACATCCAGGACGAGATGGACCAGCTCAAGACCGAGCTGACCCGCATCTCCGACACCACGCAGTTCAACGGCACCAAGCTGCTGGACGGCAACTACTCGGGCACGTTCCAGGTCGGCGCCAACACCTCCGACCAGGACAAGATCACCGTCGACCTCAAGCGCACGGGCGGCCTGTCCTCCCAGGGTCTGGGCGTCGCCGGCATCGACGTGACCAAGATCGCCTCCGACGCCACCACGGCGACGGTCGCGAACGCCACCGCGGGCACCGCCGGCACGGTCACGGTCGCCGCCGACACCACGGCGCTGTCCGACCTGCAGGCGCTGAACGGCACCGTCACCATCGGGTCCAAGTCGTTCGACCTGGCCTCGGTGGACTACACGGGCGTCACCACGGCCGCCTCCGCCCTGGCGGCGTTCACCGCGGCGGCCGAGAAGGCCCTCGGCGCCGGCGTGGTCACCACGTCCGGCACCGGCGTCGTCTTCTCGGGTGCCACCCCGGGCGCGACGGCCTCGGCCGCCGAGGTCGCCTCCGCGTCGCCGACCTTCACCCAGAAGTCCGGCGCCGTCGAGGCGATCGACAAGATCGACGCGGCGATCACCGACGTGTCGAAGGTGCGTTCGCAGCTCGGTGCGGTCCAGAACCGCTTCGACCACACCATCAACAACCTCAACGTGGCGGTCGAGAACCTGACCTCCTCGGAGAGCCGGATCCGCGACACCGACATGGCGTCCGAGATGGTCTCGTTCACCCGGGCGCAGATCCTCTCGCAGGCCGGCACGGCGATGCTCGCGCAGGCCAAGTCGATCCCGCAGAGCGTGCTCCAGCTCCTCCAGTGAGCCGTCCGGCTCCGGCCCGCGCACCCTCGTGGTGAGCGGGCCGGGGCCGGCGTCCCGCCGAGGACGCACGTGAAGCAGGACCAGCACGACCGACGCGGGCGGTGGTGGACGCACCGTCCACCACCGCCCGCGTCGCATCTCGGCCCCGATCCCCGGGGCACCCGCAGGACCCCGCACCAGGAGGACAACCCCCGATGGCCGGCATCACCTTCAGCACCGGGCTGATCAGCAACTTCCCCACGGCAGACCTGATCGACTCGACCATCGCGCTGGAGGCCAACCAGCAGACGCTGCTCTCGAAGAAGAAGAGCACGATCTCGTCGCAGTCCACCGCGCTGCAGGCCCTCAACACCAAGGTCGCCTCCCTGACGGCGGCCGCGAAGGCCGCGGCGACCGCGTCGTCCTGGGAGGCCGTCAAGGCGAAGTCCTCCGCCGAGTCGGTCACCGCGACGACCAGCTCCGAGGCGCGCCCGTCGAGCGTGACGTTCCGCGTCGACTCGGTCGCGGCCTCGCAGGCGACGCTCTACACCCTGCCGACGGGCTACACGTCGGACACCCCGACCTTCACGCTCACCCGCGCGGACGGCGAGACCGTCTCGGTGACGGCGCTGAGCGACAACATCGGCGACATCGTCGCCGCCTTCAACGCCGAGGGCACGGGCGTCAAGGCGTCCGCGCTGAACGTCGGCACCGCCGCCGCGCCCGAGTACCGGCTGCAGCTCACCGGGACCGAGACCGGCAAGGAGAACACGTTCAGCGTCGCCGTGGGCAACGCCGCCGACGGCGCCACCCTGGCGTCCAAGGAGATCCGCGCGGCCTCCGACGCCGAGATCGTGCTGTGGCCCGGCACCGGCGCCGAGCAGAAGGTGACCTCGTCGAAGAACGTCTTCGAGAACCTCGTCACCGGCGTCAACGTCACGGTGACCGCCAAGACGACCGACCCGGTGACCGTCGACGTGACCCGGGACGACTCCAAGCTGTCCGCGCTCGCGCAGGCGCTGGTGAACAACCTGAACGCCGTGCTGGGCGACATCACGTCCTACACGACCAGCAAGACCGGGACGAACGACGAGGGCACCGCGATCGTCACCGCGGGCCTGTTCTCCGGCAACGCGACCGTCCGCGGCCTGCAGCAGTCGCTCCTGGCCGCCGGGTCGAACAGCGCCAGCAACACGTCGCTGGCCGGCATCGGCATCTCGCTCGGCAAGGACGGCACCTTCACCTTCGACGCGGCGGCGTTCCAGACCGCGCTGACGAACGACCCCGACGCGGTGGGCAAGGCCGTCCAGGGCGTCGCCGGCTCGCTGCAGAAGATCGGCGAGGTCGCCTCGGACTCCGCCAAGGGCACGCTGACGCTGCAGGTGCAGAGCTACAACAGCGAGGTCAAGGACCTGACCGACCGCATCGCCGACTGGGACATCCGGCTGGAGGCGCGACGTGCGTCGCTGACCACGATGTACGCGGCGATGGAGGTCCAGCTCTCCAACCTCAACTCCCAGTCCAGCTACCTGACCACCCAGCTCGCGCAGCTGACGGGGTCGTCCGACTGACCCCCACCCTGCTGAAAGGACCGCCGTGTACGACGCCCGGACCCGGTTCCTCGCCGACGCGGTCGCGACCGCGGGGCCGGCGAAGCTCCTCACCATGCTGTACGACAGGCTGCTGCTCGACCTGGAGCGCGCGGAGGTCGCGCTGCGCGCGGGCGACCGCGCCACGGGCACCCAGCAGCTCGCCCACGCGCAGGAGATCGTCGCCGAGTTCATCGCCAACCTGAACGTGGGCGAGTGGGACGGCGGTGACCGCCTGCTGTCGGTCTACACGTACCTGCTGTCCGAGATGATCGGGGCGAGCATGGCGGGCGACGCCGACCGCGCCGCCGCGTGCCGCGGCCTGGTCGCGCCGCTCGCCGACGCCTGGCACGAGGCCGCGCAGACGGTGGCGAACGACGTCCCGACGCAGCGCCGCGCCCCCGCCTTCGACACGGCCGAGACCGGCACCGGGGTGCTCGGTGTCGGCTGACACGGCGGTCACCCCGGTCGAGCGCAGCACCCCCGGCGCCGCGCTCGACGCGGACGCCCGCCCCGGGACGCCCGGTGAGCGCGAGGGCGCCGACCGCGGCCGCGCCGGGCGCGAGGCCGCCTGGGTGGCCGCGCTCACCGAGATGGAGCTCGGCGCGGAGCGCGCCGAGGAGCTGCTCGCCGGGGCCCAGCGCGCCGGCGACCCGGCGGTCGTCGACGTCGCGCTGACCACGCCCTGGCGCACCCCCCGCGGGCTGGGCCCGCTGCCCGTCTCGCTCGCCCCGCGCGCCGCCGCGCTGGTCGAGCGCCAGCGCGACCTCGCCCGCCGCACCGGCGACCAGCTCGCCGAGCACCGCCGCCGCCTGCGCACCGCCGACGGCCTGCGCACCCGCCCGGCCCCCGCCCCGGCCTACCTCGACGTCGAGGGCTGAGCCGCACCTGGGTGCCAGCACCCACAATGATCGCCGGACATTCTCCGGCAAATTCGGACAACCCGTTCGAATCGCGTCCGCCGCGCGAGTGATCCGCGACATTTCTCGGGCGCACACCTCAGCAGGCGCCGCATCCCGCCGATGGGACGCGTGAGCACGGATCGCTCGCGCAGCAGGCCACGGACTAGGCCGACCAGGACCAACCTCGGGTGAGGGTGACCCTGCATGGGCATGTTCGACTCCGTCAGCTACGTCGCGATCAACAGCGCGCTCGACGGCCTGGCCGCGCGCCAGCGCGCCATCGCCGAGAACGTCGCGAACATCCAGACCCCGGGCTACCACGCCAAGAAGGTCCAGTTCGAGGACGCCCTGGCCCGCGCCGTCGCCGACGGCACCGGCGCCGCGTCCGCCACGACCGCGCGCTCCCTCGAGCCCACGCGCACCGACGGCAACAACGTCAACCTCGACTCCGAGACGCTGCTCAACGTCGACACGAACCTGCGCTACCAGCTGGCGACCCAGGCGGTCGACGGCACCTTCTCCAGCGTCCGCACGGCCATGAGGACCAACTGATGACGACCTTCGGGGCGATCGGCATCGCCAGCACCGGCATGACCGTCTACCGCAAGTGGATCGACGCGGTGAGCGACAACCTCGCCAACATGAACAACGCCACCGCGACGTCCGAGGCCGCCTACCAGGCCAAGTACGTGGTGGCCTCGGAGATCCCGACCGCGAACGGCGGCGGCGCGCAGGTGTCGGGCATCGCGCTCGGCCCGGCCGAGGGCCGCGTGGTCTACGAGCCCACGAACCCGCTCGCGGACGAGGACGGCTACGTCCGCTACCCCGAGGTCGACATGGCCTCCCAGATGACGCAGCTGATCATGGCGCAGCGCGGCTACCAGGCGAACGCGGCGGTCGTGGACCGCGCGAAGTCGTCCTACGAGGCGGCGCTGCAGATCGGGAGGACCTCGTGAGCATCCAGCCCGTCGGCGGCGTGTCCGGCGTGACCGCCACCTCCTACCTGTCCGAGCTGTCCGACGTCGCGGGCCTGCCCGGCCTCGGCGCGACCGGTGCCGCCGGCCCCGCGACTGGGACGGCCGGCGCCGACGGCGGGTTCGCCGCCGCGCTCGGCGCCGTCGACCACGTCCAGCAGCTCCAGTCCACGAGCAACGCGCTCGCGGTCCAGGCCGTCAGCGGCGACCTCGACGACGTGCACGACTACACCGTCGCGTCGTCCGAGGCCAAGCTCGCCCTCGAGCTCACCGCCGCCGTGCGCAACAAGGCCGTCGACGCGTTCACCGAGATCATGAGGATGCAGGCCTGATGCCCGCCCAGGTGAAGTCCCTGTTCGGCCGCATGAGCGGCGCGGTGAAGCAGTTCTCGCTCCCGCAGAAGACCTTCGCGATCATCGCGGTCGCCGCGATCCTGCTCGGCGGGTTCGCGATCTACTCCTGGGCCTCGAAGCCCACGCTGGCCCCGCTGTTCTCCGGCCTGTCCGCGACCGACGCCTCGGCCGTGGTCGACCAGCTGGCGGCCGAGGGCGTGTCCTACGAGCTCACCGACGGCGGCAGCACGGTGCTGGTGCCGCAGGCGAAGCTGTACGACATGCGGCTCAAGCTGGCCGCCGCCGGCCTGCCCGCGAACGCGGAGGGCGACGGCTACTCGCTGCTCGACGGCATGTCGATGACGTCCAGCGAGTTCCAGCAGCAGACCACCTACACCCGCGCCCTGGAGGGCGAGCTCGCCAAGACGGTCGGCGCCATGTCCGGCGTCGAGGCCGCCACGGTGAAGCTGGCGCTGCCCGAGGACTCGGTCTTCGTCTCGCAGCAGCAGGACCCGACGGCGTCGGTGTTCGTGCGCACGAAGACCGGCACCGAGCTGAGCACCGACCAGGTCGAGGCGATCGTGCACCTGGTGTCCGCGGGCATCGAGGGCATGAAGGCCACCGACGTCGCCGTCGTGGACTCCACCGGCAAGGTGCTGTCCGAGGTGGGCACCGGCCTGACCGGCGGCACCGGCGACGAGGCGACCTCCGCCTACGAGCAGCGCGTGACCAGCGCCGTGCAGGCGCTGCTGGACCAGGTGGTCGGCCCGGGCCGGTCCGCCGTGACCGTCACCGCCGCGCTCAACCAGGACCAGACGCAGCGCACCTCCGAGGAGTTCTCGGCGACCGAGGGCACCCCGCCGCTCGTGTCCTCCACGACGACCGAGGAGTACACCGGCGCGGGCTCCGGCACCGCCACCGGCGTGCTCGGCCCGGACAACATCGCGGTCCCCACCGGGGAGGGCGACGGCACCGGGTCGTACACGAACACGACCGAGGACGTCAGCAACGCGGTCAACAAGGTCACCGAGGTGACCACGGTCGCCCCGGGCACCGTGCAGAAGCAGTCGCTCGCCGTCGTCGTCGACCAGACCGCCGCGGCCGGCCTCGACCTGAACCAGCTCACCGCGACGCTGACCGCCGCCGCCGGCATCGACACCGCGCGCGGCGACACCATCGCCGTGCAGGCGATGGCCTTCGACACCACGGGCGCCGACGCTGCGGCGGAGGCCCTCGCGGCCGCCGACGCCCAGGCCGAGGCCGACCGCCGCGCCGACCTGCTCCGGCAGGCGGTGATCGCGGGCGCCCTGCTGCTGCTCGTGATCGTGGTCGCCGTCGTGCTCGCCCGGCGCTCGCGACGCAGCAAGCGCGAGGCGCTGGACATCGGCGAGCTGCCCCTGATGGACGGCCCGGACCCGGCCGCCGAGCTCGAGGACCTGCCGGAGATCCCGCCGGCCCTGCCCGGTCCCGCCGAGATCGACCCGGTCGCCGAGTCGCTCGCGGTCAAGCGCGCCGAGATCGCCGCCCTCGCCGACGAGCAGCCCGAGGAGGTCGCGGACCTCCTGCGCGGCTGGCTGACCCCCGCCGGGCGGCGCTGATGTCGACCGCCACGCTGACCGGCACCCAGAAGGCCGCGATGCTGCTGCTGCAGCTCGGCCGGGAGCGCGCCGCCAAGGTCATGGCCAAGCTGGAGACCGCGGAGATCGAGGAGCTCACGGCCGAGATCATGCGCCTCGAGCGCGTCGACGCGACGGTCGCGGACGAGGTCGTCGAGGAGTTCTACGCCGCGTCGGCCATCGGCCCGAGCGTCAACGGCGGCCTCGGCTACGCCACCCAGCTGCTGGAGGGCGCCCTCGGCCGCGACGAGGCCGCGGGCATGATCGAGCGCCTGCAGACCTCGATGGCCGGCCAGCCGTTCGAGTTCCTGCAGCACGCCGACGCCCGCCAGGTGCTGTCCCTGCTGAACGGGGAGCACCCGCAGGCCGTGGCCCTGGTGCTCGCTCACCTGCGGCCGGAGCACGCCTCCGCGATCCTCGCGGGCCTGCCGTCGGACCAGCAGTCCGAGGTCGCGCACCGCATCGCCCTGATGGAGCGGGCGTCCCCGGACGTCGTCGCGGTCATCGCGGAGTCGATGCAGCGCAAGGCCTCGACCGTGCTGACCCCCAACGAGCTCTCCGCCGTCGGCGGCGTGCAGCCGCTGGTCGAGATCATCAACCGCGCCGACCCGACCACCGAGAAGCTCATCCTCGAGGGGCTGCAGAGCCGCGACGAGGCGCTGGCCGACGAGGTGCGCAGCCGGATGTTCGTCTTCGGCGACATCGTGCTGCTCGAGGACCGCGCCATGCAGCTGGTGCTGCGCCAGGTCGAGACCAACGAGCTGTCGGTCGCCCTGAAGGGCGCGTCGCCCGAGGTGCGGGACAAGATCCTGCGCAACCTGTCCGAGCGCGCCCGGGAGAACCTCGAGGAGGAGATCGAGCTGCTCGGCCCGGTCCGCCTCTCGCAGGTCGAGGAGGCCCGCGCCGGCATCGTCCAGGCGATCCGCCGCCTGGAGGAGTCCGGCCAGATCGTGATCCGGCGCGAGGGCGAGGACGAGTATGTCTCCTGACCCGCGCACCTTCACCCAGGCCTTCGGCGGGTCCGCCGGGATCGCGACGGCCGAGCCGTCGCGCGCCGAGGGGTACGCCGCCGGGTACGCGGCCGGCTACGCCGCGGGCGCCCGCGAGGCCGCCCGCGCCGCCGAGGCCGAGGCCGCCCGCGTCCAGCGGGAGCGCGCCGAGGCCGAGTCGCGGCGCGCCGCCGAGCACGCCGACGCGCTCGCCGTGCTGGCACGGGCCGCGCGAGCCGCGGCCGACCGCAGCGCCCCGGTGCTGGCGTCCGCCGAGCACGCGCTGCACGCCGCCGCGCTCGAGCTGGCTGCGGTCGTGCTCGGCGCCGAGCTGTCCGACGCGCCGGCCTCGGCCGCCGCGGCGCTCGCCCGGGTCCGCGCGCTGGACCCGGCCCGCGAGGTGCACACCGTCCGGCTGCACCCGCGCGACCTCGCGGTGCTGCGCGCGGCGCTGGCGGGCGGGCTCCCGGCGGGCGAGGCCCCGGCCGGCGGCGACGTCCTGGCCGGGCTGCCCGACCTGACCGGCGTGGAGCTCGTCGCGGACCCGGCGCTCGCGCCCGGCGACGCCGTGGGCGAGTTCCCCGACGGCTACCTCGACGCGCGCCTCGGCGCGGCGCTCGACCGCGCCCGGGCGGCCCTCGCCGCCGGCGCCGGGGAGGCCGGGGCCGCATGAGCACGCCCACCGCCGCCGCCGTGCTGCCGACCCCGCGCGACGGGGCCGCCGGCGCCGCCGCCGCGCCGGTCGCCGCCCCGGCGCCCGCCGCGGACGACGCCGCGCTGCTGCGCACCCCCGCGTGGGGCGCGGCGCTCGGCGCCGCCCGACCCGAGCGCGTCGGCACCGTCCGCGGCGTCGTCGGCCTGACGGTCGAGGTCGCCGGCACCGGCGCGGCCGTCGGCGAGCTCGTCGCCATCGACCCGGGCGACGGCACCGAGGTGCCGGCCGAGGTCGTCGCCACCGGCCGCGGCTCCGCGCAGGCGATGCCGCTCGGCCCGACCCACGGCCTGCGCGCCGGGATGCCGGTGCGCCCGCGCGGCACCGCGCTGACCGCGCCGGTCGGACCCGGCCTGCTCGGCCGCGTGCTCGACGGCCTGGGCCGCCCCATCGACGGCCGCGGGCCGCTCGTGGGCGTCGGGCGCGCCGAGGTGACCGGGCACGCCCCGCACCCGCTGGCCCGCGCCCGCGTCGCGCAGCCCCTCGACCTCGGCGTGCGCGTGCTCGACACCCTGGTGACCGCCGGCCGCGGCCAGCGCCTCGGCCTGTTCGCGGGCTCCGGCGTCGGCAAGTCGTCCCTGCTGTCGATGATCGCCCGCGGCACCGACGCGCAGGTCTCCGTCATCGCCCTGGTCGGCGAGCGCGGCCGCGAGGTGCGGGAGTTCCTGGAGGACGACCTCGGCCCCGAGGGGCTGGCCCGCTCGGTCGTCGTCGTGGCGACCTCCGACGAGCCGCCGCTGGTCCGGCTCCGGTCGGCGTTCGTCGCCACCCGGATCGCCGAGTGGTTCCGCGACCGCGGCGACGACGTCGTGCTGATGATGGACTCGCTGACCCGCGTGGCCATGGCGCAGCGCGAGATCGGCCTGTCCGTCGGCGAGCCCCCCGCCACCCGCGGCTACCCGCCGAGCACGTTCGCGCTGCTCGCCCAGCTGCTGGAGCGCGCCGGCACCGGCGCGACCGGCTCGGTCACCGGCCTGTACACCGTGCTGGTGGACGGCGACGACCACAACGAGCCGATCGCCGACGCCGCCCGGTCGATCCTCGACGGCCACGTCGTGCTGGAGCGGTCGCTGGCCGTCGCCGGGCACTTCCCGTCGGTCGACGCGCTCGCCTCCATCTCCCGGGTCGCGTCCCGGGTGATCGGCCCCGAGCAGAAGGCCGTCGCGACCCGGCTGCGCCGCGTGATGGCCGCCCGCCGCCAGGCGCAGGACCTGCTCGACGTCGGCGCGTACGTCGCCGGGTCGAACCCGCTCGTGGACGCCGCCGTCGCGCACGGCGCGGCCATCGACGGCTTCCTGCGCCAGGGCATGGACGAGCGCGCGCCGTCCGCCGACTCCTGGGCGCGGCTCGCCGCGCTCGTCGCCGCGATGGGGGACCTGCCGTGAGCCGCGCGTTCCGCCTCGCCGGGCTGCTGCGCCTGCGTGCCCTCGCCGAGGAGCAGGCCGCCGCCCAGCGCGCGACCAGCGTCCGCGGGCGCGACGCCGCCGCGGCCCGCGCCGCCGCCACCCAGACCGCGCTCGGCTCCGCCGTGTTCCCGGAGGGGACCGACGCCCGCGGCGTGCAGGCCGTCGTCGCCAGCCGGCTCGCGCTGTCCGCGCTGCTGGTCGACCGGCGCGCCCAGGTGCTCGTGGCGCAGGACGAGGTCGACGCCGCCGACGCGGCGTGGTCCGCCGCCCGCACGCAGACCCGCACGCTGGAGAAGCTGCAGGAGAAGCACGAGGCCGCGGTCCGCGTCGAGGAGCAGCGCGCCGAGCAGGTCGTGCTGGACGAGGTCGCCGGCCGCCGCGCCGCGGCGCCCGCCCCCGCCGAGGGGGACCGGTGACCGGGGGAGTGGCGGCCGTGCAGGCCCGCATCGCGGAGATCCGCGCGTACGTCGAGCCGGCGTCCGTGCCGGCGACGGCCGCCCCGACCGCGTCGGCGTCGAGCGCGTCGTCGGTGACGTCCGCCGCCGCGTCGGCGACCGCCGGGGCCGACTTCGCGACCGCCCTCGCCCGGCTCACCGGTGGGGCCGACCCCGGCACGGTCCCCGCGAACGCGCTGTCCACCACCGTCACCGGCCAGGATCTGGTCGAGGCCGCGAAGAAGTACCTCGGCACGCCCTACGTCTGGGGCGGCGAGTCGCTCGCCGAGGGCGGCCTGGACTGCTCCGGCCTGGTGCTGCGGTCGCTCGCCGACCTCGGCATCACCGCCGGGGTGCCGCGGGTCGCCCGCGACCAGGCGACGCTCGGGGAGGCGGTGCCCTCGCTCGACCAGGCGCTGCCCGGCGACCTGATCGTGCTGAACGGCGGCAAGCACATCGGCATCTACGTCGGCGACGGCCAGATGATCGACGCCCCCAAGCCCGGGAAGTCGGTCACCGTCCGCGACGTCTACGCGGAGCCCACGACCATCCGGCGGGTGCTGCCGCAGGCGTCGTCCGCCGCGGGCGGGGCGGCCTCGCTCACGTCGGCGGGTGTGTCCGCGCCGGGGCTCTCCACCTCGGCGCTGTCCTCGGCGCTCGCGAGCACCGCGGCCGGGCAGAACGCCCTCGCGCTGCTGACCGGCTCGGCCGGCGCGGCGGGCGGGGCGGGCTCGGCGTCGGGCTCGGCCACCTCGCTCACCTCGGCGCTCGGCGCCCTCGGCTCCGGCCCGGCCGGCGCCGGCACGTCCACCTCGTCCCTGCTCACGTCCCTCTGGGGGGCCGCCTCGTGACCATCAGCACGCTTCCCGCCGCGCCGGCGCGCGCCGCGACCGCCGCGGCGGCCGGTGGCGCGCGCACCGGGTCGACCGGGTTCGACGCGGTCCTGCAGGGCGCGCTCGCCGCGGGCCCGCAGGACCGGGCCGCCCAGCCCGAGCGCCCCGGCGCCGACCGGACCGCCCCGGGCCGGGCCGCCGCCGACCGCGGCGCCGACCGCGCCGACCGCCCGCGCGGGACGGACCGTCCGGACCGACCCGAGGCCGGGCGCACCACCGACCGTGCGGACCGGGCGGAGCGCGCCGCTGCCGGGCGCCCCGCCGCCGACCGCGCGGCGGACGACGCCCCCGCGGCGGACGCGGACCCGGCCGGGACCGCCGCGGCACCTGCCGCCGACGCCGCGGCGACGACTCCCGCCGCCGTGCCGACGGTCGCCGCCCTGCCGGCCGCCGCCGCGCCGGTCGTCGCCGTGGCCCCCGAGGTCGCCGCGCTCGCCGCCCAGGCCGCCGGCGCGACCACGTCCGCCGACGCCGCGCCGGCCTCGGCCGCCACGACGCCCGTCCCGGCGGTCGCGGCCACGACCACGGCCGCGGCCCCGGTCGTCGAGCCCACCGCCACCGTGGCTCCCGCCGGCACCCCCGGCGCGGCCCCGGCCCCCGGGGTCCCGGCCACCGCGGAGGCGCCGCTCGACGCGGCGCCGGGCACGCCGAGCGCCCCGGCGGCCGCGCCCACCGCGGCACCGGCGTCCGCCGCGGCCCCCGCGTCCCGGCCCGCCGACGCCGCGAGCGCGACCGCCCCTGCGGTCGCCGCCCCCGTCGACGCCCCGGCCGCCGCCGCGTCCGCCGACCTCGCCGCGGCCGCAGCCCCGGCGGGCGACGCGGCCCCCGCCCCGGCGCCGGCCGCGCCCGCCGCCGCCCCGGCGGCCCTGCAGGTCGGCACCGTCCAGCACCGGGTCGCCGCGGCCGCCGCGACGCCCGCCCCGCTGTCCGACCAGCTCGCCGCGAAGATCGGCGAGCAGCTGCCCGCTCTGCGCTCCGCGGGCACCGGCCAGCACGTGCTGACCCTGCACGTGGACCCGGAGCACTTCGGCCCGGTCAAGGTCGTCGCGCACATCTCCGCGGACGCCGTGCGCGTCGAGCTCGTCGGCGCGACCGACGCGGCCCGCGACGCGCTCAAGCAGTCGCTGCCGGACCTGCGCCGCGACCTCGCCGCCACCGGGCTGTCCTCCGACGTCCGCCTCGGCACCGACGGCTCCGGCTCCGCCCCCGGCGACCGTGCCGGCGCGGACGCCGCCGGCCGCCGCGAGGCCGGCCGCCCGGACGGCACCCGCCCCGGCGCCGGCACCGGCCCGGCCGCCGCCGCACCCGCCCGCCCGTCGGCCCACGCCGGCGGCCTCGACCTGCTCGTCTGACCGGAGGGACCCCCCGTGACCGCCATCCCCGTCTCGTACATCGGTGGCTCGACCGCCGACGCGACCGCGGCGACCACCAGCACCCCGAGCAAGACGCTCGACAAGGACACGTTCCTCAAGCTCCTGGTCGCCCAGCTCTCCAACCAGGACCCGAGCAGCCCGATGGACACCAGCGACATGATGGCGCAGACCACGCAGCTGTCGATGATGGAGTCCCTCTCGGAGATCCAGGCGTCGTCCCGCGAGCAGTTCGGGCTCCAGATGCGGATGGCCGCCGCCGACCTCGTCGGCCAGCAGGTCACCTGGAAGGACGCCGACGGGAAGACCCAGACCGGCGTCGTCTCCGGCGTCGACTACTCCGCCAGCGTCCCGACGCTGACCGTCGGGAAGACCCAGCTCCCGCTCGACGCCGTCGCGACCGTCACCCCGGCCGGCAGCACCCCGCCCGCCGCGGAGGACGACGCGACCGCCCCCACCGACTCCACGACCACCGCCTGACCGCGGTCCGGCCCACCCCACCCGAAGGGAACCACCATGCTCCGCTCCCTCTTCTCCGGCATCAGCGGTCTGCGCAGCCACCAGACGATGCTCGACGTCACCGGCAACAACATCGCCAACGTCAACACCACCGGCTTCAAGGCGTCCCAGATCCAGTTCCAGGACACCCTGAGCCAGATGCTCAACGCGGCCTCCGGCCCGCAGGACGGCGTCGGCGGCCAGAACCCGGCGCAGGTCGGCCTGGGCGTCCAGGTCGCCGGCATCACCACCAATTTCACGCAGGGCGCCTCGCAGCTCACGGGCCGCAGCACCGACATGATGATCTCCGGCGACGGCTTCTTCGTCGTCCGCCAGGGCACGCAGCAGTACTACACGCGCGCCGGGTCGTTCGACTTCGACTCGACCGGCCAGATGGTGCTGCCGGGCGACGGCGCCATGGTCCAGGGCTGGGCGGCCGACGCGAACGGCGTCATCGACCCGTCCCGCCCGGTCGGCGACATCAAGGTCGGCGTCGGCACCGTCATGCCGGCCAAGGCCACGACCCGCACCCCGTTCTCGGGCAACCTGCAGGCCGACGCCGAGACGGGCAAGACCAAGACCGTCTCGGTCAAGGCCTACGACGCCCTGGGCAACGCCCGCGAGGTCGAGCTCGAGTTCGTCAAGGGCGCCACCGGCTGGACCATGACCGCCACCGACGGCACCGCCACCTACCCGGCGACCGGCTCCGTCGCGCTCACGTTCGACCCCGCCGGCAAGCCGACGTTCGCCGACACCACCTTCGCGCTCGGCGGCGTGACCGTCGACCTCACCGGGATCACCGGCATGGCCGGCGTCGACACGATCGCCGCGGACAAGCAGGACGGCTACGCCGCCGGCATCCTCGAGTCGTTCACCCTCGGCTCGGACGGCACGATCAACGGGGCGTTCAGCAACGGCCTCAAGCAGGACCTCGGCCGGATCGCCATGGCGTCGTTCACGAACCCCTCCGGCCTCTCGAAGGCGGGCGGCTCGCTGTTCACCACCACGGTGAACTCCGGCGACCCGCAGATCGGCTCCGCCGGCACCGGCGGCCGCGGCACCATGTCCTCCGGCACGCTGGAGATGAGCAACGTGGACCTGTCCACGGAGTTCACGCAGCTGATCATCGCGCAGCGCGGCTTCCAGGCGAACTCCCGCGTGATCACCACCTCGGACGAGGTGCTGCAGGAGCTCGTGAACCTCAAGCGCTGACGCGCACCGCCGCTCCCGGCCCCGCCGGCCCCGACGGTCGGCGGGGCCGGGAGCGTGCCTCCACCGCGGGTCGCACGGCCCGCGGAAACCGCGTCCGAACCGCGCCAAACCCCTCAGCGACCGGGCCCCGCGTCCGATGGGCAGGGGGAGCGGCACACGGACGGGCCGCGGCGGCGCCACGCCGCACACGCACCACCAGGGACGGGACACCGCTGTGATCATCGTGACGCGCCTCAACGGGGCCCAGTTCGGGGTGAACCCCGACCTGCTCCAGCGCGTCGACAGCGCGCCCGACACCATCCTGACCCTCATCGACGGGACGAAGTACATCGTCCGCGAGTCGATGGCCGAGGTCATCGCGCGGGTCAACGAGCACCGCGCCCAGCTCCTGGCCCGTGCCCAGGAGATCCAGGCCGCGCCGGCGCCCACCGTCGAGCTGGTCCGCGACGCCGCGAGCGGCGTGCCGGACCCGGCCGAGGACGACGGCGACGTCATCGCCGATCCCGTTCCCCTGCGACCGAGGAGCCGCTGATGGATCCCGCCGGCTTCATCGGGCTGGTCGTCGCCTTCGGTGCGATCTTCGGTGCCCTCCTCATGGAGGGCGCCGACCCGATGTCCATCTTCCTGCCCGCGCCGCTGCTGCTGGTGTGGGTCGGCACGATCGGTGTCGGCATCGCCGGCCACACGGTCAAGGACGTCATCGAGTCGTTCAAGGCCGTGCCGCGCGCCCTGATGAACAAGGTGCCGGACCCGACGTCGACCGTGGACACGCTCGTCGACCTGGCCGACCGCGCCCGCCGCGAGGGCCTGCTGGCCCTGGAGGACGCGGCCAAGGACATCGACGACGAGTTCCTGCGCGGCGGGCTCCAGGCCGCGATCGACGGCACCGACCCCGACGACCTCCGGATGATCCTCGAGGACAAGATCGCCACCAAGCGGTCCCGCGAGAAGGTCTGGTCCAAGTACTTCGCCGACATGGGCGGCTACGCCCCGACGATCGGCATCATCGGCACGGTCATCTCGCTGGTGCACGTGCTGGAGAACCTGTCCGACCCGGCGTCGCTGGGCCACTCGATCGCCGCGGCGTTCGTCGCCACCCTCTGGGGCATCCTGTCGGCGAACGTGGTCTGGCTGCCGCTCGGCGCCCGCATCAAGCGGTTCTCCGACCTGGAGTGCGCGCAGATGGAGGTGACGCTGGAGGGCCTGCTGGCCGTCCAGGCCGGCGCCAACCCGCGCCTGGTCGGCGAGCGCCTGCGCAGCCTGCTGCCCGACACCCCCGCGGCCAAGGAAGCGGCGTGAGCTCCGGCCACGGGGGCCGCGGCCGCGGCCGCCGCGGGGGGCACGAGGAGGAGCACGTCAACCACGAGCGCTGGCTCGTGTCCTACTCGGACATGATCACCGTGCTCATGGCGCTGTTCATCGTCCTGTTCGCCATCAGCCAGGTCGACCAGGAGAAGTACGTCGCCCTCAAGGCGTCGCTGGCGGCGGGGTTCGGCGACGGGTCGGTCAACCAGTCGGTGCTGGACGGCACGGACGGCACGATGGACGGGCTGTCGATCACGGAGGACCAGCCGGACGCCGGCACCTCCGGGATCGTGGACGCGGACGAGGGCCTCGGCCTGCAGGCGTCCGACCCCTCGCCGCAGACGTCGGCCGACCCCACCCAGGTGGACGCGAGCGTGCTCGCCGCGGCGCAGGCCGAGGCGGCGCACCTCGAGGAGGTCCGCGAGCACATCCTCGCCGCGCTCACCGGGCAGGGCCTGCAGGACCAGGTCCGGTTCCGGGTGGACGAGCGCGGGCTGGTGCTCGGGCTGGTCGCCGACGACGTGTTCTTCGCGCAGGGGTCGGCGACGCTGACCGCGACCGCGGGGCGGGTGCTCGACCTGGCCGCGCCCACGCTCGTGGGCCTCCAGGAGCAGATCTCGGTGGAGGGCCACGCCAACACGATCCCGATCTCGGGGCGCTACGCCACGAACTGGGAGCTCTCCTCCGACCGCGCCACCCAGGTGCTGCGGTACCTGGTGGAGCGCGACGGCATGCCGGGCACCCGCATCCAGGCGGTGGGCTACGGCGACACCCGCCCCCTGGTCCAGGGGACGGGCGAGGACGCGATGACCGCCAACCGGCGGGTCGACATGGTCATTCTCAGCGCGGCACCCGAAGCGGTGCGCGCCCTGCTGCCCGCCGTGGCAGCCGGAAGCACGACGGGAGGGTAGGGGCGATGCCCATCGAGCAGCGCGTGGTCGGCGGCGGTCAGAAGATCGGCGGCGGCCAGAAGATCGGCGGCGGGAGCACGCCGGCACCGGCGCCCGCCGCGGAGCCGGAGAAGAAGAAGGGCGGCAAGAAGAAGCTGCTCCTCATCATCGGGGCGGTCGTCCTGGTGGCGGCCGGGGCGGCGGCGTACCTGCTGCTGGGCCGCGGCGGCGGCGAGCCGGCCGCGGAGCCGGAGCCCGAGCCGGGCGCGGTCGTCGCGGTCGAGCCGGTGAGCCTGAACCTGGCCGACGGCCACTACCTGCGGCTCGGGTTCGAGCTGCAGTTCACCGCCGAGGCCGCGGGCCACGGCGACCCGGAGACCGGCCCCGCGGTGGACGCGGCGATCGCCCTGTTCTCCGGCCGGAGCGTGTCCGAGGTCAGCGACCCCGCCAAGCGCGAGGAGCTGAAGGCGGAGTTCAAGCACCAGCTCGACGAGCTGTACCACGGGGAGGTGTACGACGTCTTCCTGACGAACTACGTCACGCAGTGACGGCGCGCGCGGCGACGCGCGTCCCGTCCGACCGGTCGTCCGGCGCCCCTGACCTGGGGCGTCACCCGATCCGGTGAACCACGGCGCCACGGAGGGCGCCACATCGCTCCGCAGCACGCCGGCCCACGACGGGCCGAGGGCGGAGAAAGTCCGGCCGCGACCCCTCACATCACCCGGTCGCGCGCCGATCAGGGTGGGCGTGACGGTCCACACCACGGGTCAGGCCCCCGCGCGCTCCAGGCGGCGCACGCACGTGCCCGAGCCCTACGACTTCCGCCGCCCCATGACGATGGCGCGCGAGCACGCCCGCGTGCTCGAGATGGCGTTCGAGACGTTCGCCCGCCAGTGGGGCAACCAGCTCACCGCCCGCCTGCGGGCGATGGCCCAGGTGACGCTCGACGGGCTGAGCCTGCAGACGTACGACGAGTACGTGCGCGGCCTGCCCGGCACCACCGCGATGATGCTGTGCACCATCGAGCAGACCCGGCAGACCGCCGTCGTGCAGGTCCCGGTCAGCGCCACGATGGTCTGGATCGACTACATGCTCGGCGGCCCCGGCACGGGCGACGCCCGCGAGGAGCGCGAGCTCACCGAGATCGAGCTGACCCTGCTCCGCGGCGTCATGGGCGCCGCGCTCGGCGACCTCGGCTACGCGTTCTCGTCGCTGACGCCGCTGGACGTGACGCTGCGCTCCGTCCAGTACAACCCGCAGTTCGTGCAGGCCGTCCCGGCCTCCGACGCGGTGCTGGTCGCCACCTTCCTCATGCGGGTCGGCGAGCGCGAGGACGTCGCGACCGTCATGTTCCCCGCCGAGGTGCTGCTCGCCGCCGTCCGCCAGGCCGACGGCGCCGGCTCCCGGTCCGTCGAGGACCAGCGGGCCCACGAGCTCGCGGTGCTCGACCTGGAGGCGGCCGTCGAGGACGTGCCCGTCGAGGTCGCCGTCCGGTTCGCGCCGGTCGTCGTCCGCCCCCGCGACGTCGTCGGCCTGGCCGTCGGCGACGTCGTCCCCCTGTCCCACCCGTCGTCCCAGCCGCTCGACGTGGTGGTGGACGGCGT
This sequence comes from Cellulosimicrobium cellulans, assembly GCF_007679345.1. Classification (GTDB taxonomy): domain Bacteria; phylum Actinomycetota; class Actinomycetes; order Actinomycetales; family Cellulomonadaceae; genus Cellulomonas; species Cellulomonas cellulans_A. The sequence continues at coordinate 280,322 of NZ_VEGH01000005.1, read as the reverse complement.
CGTGCTCGCGCGAGCCGCCGCGGGGAACAACGGTTCCCGCCTCGCCTGCATGGTCGTCACCGTCGAGGAGAAGCCCTGATGAACGCCCCCGAGACCACCGACGCCGCGGTCGCGCTCGCCGCCGCCGCATCGGCCGCCCGCCTGCTGCCCGCGGTCGCCCCGCTCGTGCCCGCCCCGGCCCCGGCCGGCGCCCGGCCCGCGGACGACGCGCTCGCGGTCGTCGCGTCGTTCGTCGGCCCGAACAGCGCCGACGTGGTGCTGGTCGCCGACGAGGCCGTGCGCGAGGCGCTCGCCGCCGGTGCCCCGGACGGCAGCCCGCTCGACCTCGCCGCCGCGCTGCGCCCCGCCCTGGAGGCCGCGGTCGCCGAGCTCGGCGCCGGCGTGCTGGAGGCTGCGCGCACCGAGCCCGTCGCCACCGCGCTGCCGGCCGACGCGCACCTGGTCGCCCTGACCACCGACGAGGGCGTGCAGGCCTGGTTCGGCATGCGCCTGCGCACCGAGCCGACGGCGAAGGTCCCGGGCGTCCCGACCCAGCGCGCGAGCCTCAACGTGCTCTACGACGTCGAGATGACGCTGACCGCCGAGCTCGGCCGCACCAAGCTGCCGGTCCGCCAGGTCCTCGAGCTGACCCCGGGCGCCGTTCTGGAGCTCGACCGGGCCGCCGGCAGCCCGGCGGACGTCATGGTCAACGGCCGGCTCATCGCCCGCGGCGAGGTCGTCGTGATCGACGAGGAGTTCGGCATCCGCATCACCGAGATCGCGCGCGAGGACGGCACCATCTGATGGACACCGTCGTCCTGGGCCTGCGCGTCCTCCTGGCGCTCGCGTGCGTGATCGGCCTGATCTGGGTCCTCGCACGCCGCGCCGGGTGGGGCAAGGGCCGTCGCCGGCCCGCGGGCCCGGCCGTCGAGGTGGTCGGGCGCCAGGCGCTCGGCCGGCACGCCGGCGTCGTGGTCGTCGCGGTCGGCGACCGCCGGCTGCTGCTCGGCTACGGCGAGCAGCACGTCACCATGCTGACCGAGCTGGACGCCGTCGCCGAGGAGGAGCCCGACGAGGAGGGGGCCGAGGCCCCCGCCGCCGCGCCGCTCACCCTGGGGGCGCTCGCCGCGGCCGTGCTGCCGACGCCGCGCCGCGCCCGCGCCGCCGTCGCGGTGGCGGAGGCCCCCGCCGCCGACGCCCCCGCCCCGGCGGCCGGCGCCGCGCCCGGCTTCGAGGACGCGCTCGCCGCCGCCACCGCGGCGACCTCGGCCGCGTCCGCCGCGCTCGCCACGGCGTCCTCGACCCCGGCTGCCGCGGTGCCCGGCCTCGTGGGCCTGGAGGTCGCGGACGTCGACCCCGCCCGCATCGAGCGCCTCACCTCGCCCGCCGCCGGCGACGCGCAGTCCGCGCCGCACGGTGCGCTCCACGGCTCCGTGCTGGCCCCGTCCACCTGGAAGCAGGCCGTCGCGGTGCTGCGGGAGCGGACGGTGCGCCGGTGACCGCCGACCTGACCACCCGCCCCGCCGAGACCGCCGATGTGGACCTCGTCCTGTCCGGCGCGCGCGCCGAGGCCCTCGCGGCCGCCGACGCCGCGGACCGCCGCCGCTGGCCGCTGGTCGTCCTGGCCGTGCTCGCGCTCGTCGTCGCCCTGGTCGTCCTGGGCTCCGGCACGGCGCACGCCGCGCCGACCCCGCCCGAGGGCCCCGCCGCGCCGACCGGCCCCGCGGACCCCGGCACCGGCGAGGTGTCGGTGGCCATCAACGGCGTGAACGGCACGCCCAGCAGCTCGATCGTCGTGCTCATCGGCATCACGCTGCTGTCGGTCGCGCCGTCGCTGCTGCTGATGATGACCGGCTTCACCAAGATCTTCGTGGTGCTGTCCCTCACCCGGAACGCGCTCGGCCTGACGACCGTGCCGCCGAACCAGGTGATCGCCGGCCTCGCGCTGTTCCTCAGCCTGTTCGTGATGGCCCCGGTGCTGTCCGACGTCAACACCGACGCGGTGCAGCCGTACCTCGACGGCAGCATGGACTTCCAGACGGCGCTGGACGCCGGCTCGGTCCCGCTGCGCGAGTACATGCTCGGGCACACCCGCGAGGCGGACCTGGCGCTGATCACCCGGGCGGCCGACCAGCCGAACCCGGAGGACCCGTCCGCGGTCCCGATGCTCACGCTGATCCCCGCGTTCATGCTCTCGGAGCTGCGCTCGGCGTTCATCATCGGGTTCGTCATCTTCATCCCGTTCCTCGTCATCGACCTGGTCGTGTCCTCGGTCCTGATGAGCATGGGCATGATGATGCTGCCGCCGGTCATGGTGTCGCTGCCGTTCAAGCTGCTGCTGTTCGTGCTGGTCGACGGGTGGGGCCTCATCGTCACCGCCCTGATCGGCGCCGCGTCGGGGGGTGGTGGCTGATGGACACCTCGGCCGTCCTCGACATCGGGCTCGACGCCCTGATCATCGCCGCGAAGCTCTCGGCACCGGTGCTCGTCACCGCGCTGGTCGTCGGGTTCGCCGTCTCCCTGGTGCAGTCGGTCACGCAGATCCAGGAGGTGACGCTGTCCTTCGTGCCGAAGGCCATCGCCGCCGCCGTGGCGCTGCTGGTCTGCGGGCACTGGATGATCGCGGAGCTCGTGACGTTCACGCACCAGCTCTTCGAGCGCATCCCGGCGCTGCTCGGAGGCTGACCCGGCGATGGACGTGACCCTCTCCCTGGCCGCCGTGCAGACCGCGATGCTCGCGGGCGTCCGGTTCGCCGCGTTCCTGCTGATCGCGCCGCCGTTCGCGCACCGCGGGATCCCGGGCGCCGTCAAGGCGATGCTCTCGGTCGGGATGGCGCTCGCCGTGCTGCCCCGCCTCGACCTCGTCTCGACGACGTCGACCGGCCAGTTCGTGGGCGACCTGGTGCTGGAGGCCGTCGTCGGCGCCGCGCTGGGCTTCCTGGTCTCGCTGGTGTTCTCGGCCGTGCAGGCGGCCGGCAACCTCATCGACCTGTTCGGCGGGTTCCAGCTCGCGCAGGCGTTCGACCCGCAGAACATGACGTCGGGCGCGCAGTTCGCCCGGCTCTACAACATGACCTGCCTGGTCCTGCTGTTCGTGTCCGGCGCCGACCAGCTGCTGCTGGGCGGGCTCGCGCGGTCGTTCGACGCCGTGCCGCCGGGCACCGGGCTGGACCTCGCCGCGATGGGGCAGGCGGTCACCACCGGGCTGTCCGACATGTTCCTCGCGGCGCTGCAGATCGGCGGTCCGCTGCTGGTCGTGCTCTTCCTCACCGACGTGGGCCTCGGCCTGCTGACCCGGGTGTCCCCGGCGCTCAACGCGTTCGCGATGGGCTTCCCGCTGAAGATCTTGATGACCGTGACGTTCGCCGGCTTCGCGTACCTGGCGCTGCCGGGGGTCGTGAACGACCTCGCGCGCCGCGCCGTCGAGGCCGTCCTCGGGGTCGCCTGATGGCCGGGGGAGGGGACGGCGGGGAGAAGACCGAGAAGGCCACAGCCCAGCGGATGAAGGAGGTCCACCGGGACGGGAAGCTCTCCCGGTCCCAGGACCTCACCGCGTGGGTCGGCCTGGCCGCCGCCGCCGTCATGCTGCCGAGCACCGCGAGCCGCGCCGCGGACGCCGCGCGCGACCAGCTCGCGTCGGTCCGGGAGGCGATCGCCGCGCCGGACGCCGGCACCGTGGTCGACCTGCTCGGCGACGGCCTGTGGTCGGTCGTGGCGACGCTGGGGCCGCTGATGGCCGTCGTCGCCGGCGTGATCATCGCCGTGGCGGTCGCCCAGGGCGGCGTGCACGTCAAGAAGTTCAAGCCGAACGTCAAGCAGTTCAACCCGGTGTCCGGGGTCAAGCGGCTGTTCGGCGCGAACGCGTGGTGGGAGGGCGCCAAGACCCTGCTCAAGACCGCGGTCGTCGGCGTCGTCCTGTACGCCGCCGTGCAGGCCCTGGTGCCGCAGCTGATGGGCACGGGCCGGATCCCGCTGGAGCACATGCTCGGCGTCGCCGGCTCCGGCGTGAAGCAGCTGATCGTCTGGGGCATCGGGGCCGGCGTGCTGCTCGCCGCGATCGACCTGCTCGTCGTCGTGCGCCGCAACCGCAAGCAGACGCGCATGTCGAAGCAGGAGATCAAGGAGGAGAACAAGCGCACGGAGGGCGACCCGCTGGTCAAGGGCCACATCCGGTCCAAGCAGATGGCGATGAGCCGCAACCGGATGATGGCCGCGGTCGCCGACGCCGACGTGGTGATCGTCAACCCGACCCACGTCGCCGTGGCGCTCAAGTACACCCCCGGCACCGGCGCCCCGCGCCTGGTCGCCAAGGGCGCGGGCGCCGTCGCCGCCAAGATCCGCGCGCGGGCCGTGGAGCACCGCGTGCCGATGGTCGAGGACATCCCGCTCGCCCGCGCGCTGCACGCCGCGTGCGCCGTGGACGCCGAGATCCCCGCCTACCTGTTCACCGCCGTCGCCCGCGTGCTCGCGTTCGTCATGCAGCTCAGGCGGCGCGGCGCGGCGATGGGGAAGCACACCATGCCGGGCGGCTCGGTCGCCCCGGACGACGTCCCGACCACCGTCGCCGCAGCCCGCCGGCGAGCCCGCCAGGAGAAGACCGCATGACCGGCCCGTTCCTGCCGATGACCAGAGCAGTACCCGCCACCACCGACGAGGACCTCCGATGAAGAACCGGCAGATCTCCCAGCTCGCCGTCCCGGTGGGCGTGGTGGGCATCGTGCTGCTGCTGGTGGTGCCGCTGCCCGCCGCCGTGCTCGACGTGCTCATCGCCGTGAACATCACGGCCGCGCTCGTCATCCTGCTCACCAGCATGTACGTGCAGAAGCCGCTGGACTTCAGCGTGTTCCCCTCGCTGATCCTGGTGTTCACGCTGTTCCGGCTGGGGCTGAACGTCGCGTCCACCCGGCTGGTGCTGCGCGACGGCTACGCCGGGGCCGTGATCGACGCCTTCGGGCACTTCGTGGTCGGCGGGTCGCTGGTCATCGGCCTGGTGATCTTCCTGATCCTGGTCGTCATCCAGTTCGTCGTGATCACCAACGGCGCCGGCCGCGTGGCCGAGGTCGGCGCGCGGTTCACCCTCGACGCGATGCCCGGCAAGCAGATGGCGATCGACGCCGACCTGAACTCCGGCCTCATCGACGAGGAGACCGCCCGCAGGCGCCGCGCGGAGGTCACCGCGGAGGCCGACTTCTACGGCGCGATGGACGGTGGCTCGAAGTTCGTCAAGGGCGACGCGATCGCCGGCATCATCATCACGCTGATCAACCTGATCGGCGGGTTCGTCATCGGCATGGTCCAGATGGGCTTGTCCGTGACCGAGTCGCTCGAGCGGTTCAGCCTGCTGACCATCGGCGACGGCCTGGTCACCCAGATCCCCGCCCTGCTGCTGTCCGTGTCCACCGGCATCGTCGTCACCCGGGCCACCGCCGAGGGCGACATGGGCACCGCGGCGTCCAAGCAGCTGTCCCAGTCCCGGACCGCCCTGCTCATCGCCGGCTGCGGCGCGCTCGCGCTGGCCCTGCTGCCCGGCATGCCGAAGCTGCCGTTCGTGCTGGTCGGCGCCGGCCTGATCGTCGTGGCGCAGCGGATCAAGGCCTCGCAGGCCAAGGAGGCCGCCGCCGCCGAGCTCGCCGCCGCGTCGACCGCCACCGCCGCGCCCACGAGCAACGACACCCCCGAGGCGCTCATCGAGCAGATGCGGGTGCACACCCTCGAGATCCTGCTGGCGCCCGACCTGGTCGACATGGTCGGCAACGGCCCCGACCAGGACCTGCTGCACCGCGTCCGCGGCCTGCGCCGCAAGATCGCCATGGAGCTCGGGATCGTCGTGCCGCCGGTCCGCACCCGGGACTCCGTCGACCTGCCCCGGTCCACCTACGTCGTCCGGATCGCCGGCGTCGAGGTCGGCCGCGGCGAGGTGCCGCCCGGGCGCATCCTGGCGCTGGGCGACGACCTGGCCGCGCTGCCCGGGCAGTCGGTCGTGGAGCCGGTGTTCGGCCTGCCGGGCAAGTGGGTCGCCGCCGAGCTGCGGCACGCCGCGGAGATGGCCGGCGCGACCGTCGTGGACCGGGTGTCCGTGCTCATCACGCACCTCGGCTCGATCATCACCCGGAACGCGCCGCGGCTGCTGGGCCGCGAGGACGTCCGCGTGCTCACCGAGGGCGTCAAGCAGGTCAACCCGTCCGTGGTCGAGGAGCTCGTGCCCGGCCTGCTGTCGCTCGGCGAGGTCCAGCGCGTGCTGCAGGGGCTGCTGGCCGAGGAGGTGCCGATCCGCGACCTGTCCCGGATCTACGAGGCGCTCACGCTGCGCGCCAAGGTCAGCACCGACCCCGAGGGCCTGGTCGAGGCCGCGCGCGGCGCGCTCGGACCGGCGCTGTCGGCGCAGTACGTGCAGGACGGCGCGCTCCGGGTGCTCACGCTCGACCCGGTGTTCGAGCAGTCGCTCGTCGAGGCCCTGCGCCCGTCCGAGTCCGGCACCCAGATCGTCACCGACCCGACCCGCCTCGAGGCCATGCTGGAGCGGCTGCGCGCCCAGGTCGCGGACGCCGAGGCCACCGGGCGGTCCGTGGTGCTGGTGTGCGCCCCCGCGCTGCGGCCCGCCCTGCGCAAGGTCGTCCTCCTCGCGCTCGACCGGCTGCCGGTGCTGTCGTACGCCGAGGTCACCGGCGGTGGCGTCCGGATCGAGACCGTCGGGGTGGTGAGCGGTGCCCACGCGATTGCTGCTTGAGGGCGCCGACCTGGCCGAGCTCATGGTGCACGTCCGCGCCGAGTTCGGGCCGACCGCGCGGATCGTGCGCGCGGAGCGGGTGCGGACCGGCGGGCTCGCCGGGTTCTTCGCGCGCGAGCGGTACGAGCTGACGATCGACGTGCCGGACGCCCCGCCCGCGCCGACGACCGGGCTGCTGCGGCGCCGTGGCGTCACGGTGGGGTCGGCGGGCGCCGGCGGCGGGGGCGGGGCGGCGGGGATCGACGCGCTGCTCGCCGCCGCGGACGCCGCCGACGCGGGGCCCGACGGCTTCGGCCCGCCGGGGTCCGACGTGCTCGCGCCCGCGCGCCCGGGGTCGGTGCCGGAGGCGCCGCCGCGGGTGTCGACGGGGGAGGAGTCCTTCGCCTCCGTCCTCGAGCAGATGCGGGCGATGACCGGGGCCGTGGCGCCGGACCACCACCTGGAGGTGCCGGCGTCGGCGGCGGGACGACCCGCCGCCGGCCCCGGGGAGGCCGCGGGCCGCGCCTTCGAGCCCGCGACGCCGCCGGTGCTGCCCGCGCCGGCACCGGTGCCCGCGGTGGAGCGGGTGGCGCCGGACGCGGGTGCGGGAGCCGGTGCCGGTGCCGGGGCGGCGTCCGGCGGGGTGCCGCGCGCCGCGCTCGCCGAGCTCGGCGTGCCCGCCCCGCTGCTCGCCGCGGTCGGGGACGGCCCGGTCGAGCTCGCGCGGCTGCTGGCCGCCGTGCCCGCCGCGCCGCCGGTCCCGCGCGACCCCGGGACGGTGCTCGTCGTGGCCGGGCCGCCGGAGGACGCCGCGCGCGTCGCCGAGCTGCTCGCCCTGCGCTCGGGTTCCGGCCCGGTGGTGCTGGCAGGGGACGCGGACGCGGCCTCGGCCGGTTCGGCCGCAGCCCCCGGGCGCCGGCTGACCACGCCCGCGGCCGCCGCGCGGTGGCGCGCCGAGCTGCCCGCCGCCGACGGCGTCACCCTGGTGGCGCTCGGCGTCCGGCCGGGACGCGCCCGCGAGGACGCCGCCGCCGAGCTGCTCGCCGCCCTCGGGCCGGACCAGGCGTGGGGCGTCGTCGACGCGCGGAGCAAGACCCGGGACTGCGCCCGGTGGATCGCGGGCGTCGGCGCGCGCCGGCCGCTGGACGCGCTCGCCGTGGGCGGGCTGTTCGACACCAGCGAGCCGGGCACGGTCCTGGGCCTCGGCGTCCCGGTCGCGTGGATCGACGGCGTGCCCGCGTCCCGGGTGGCCTGGGCCGCGGCCCTGGGCGAGCACCTGCCCGCGGGCACCGTCTGGGGCTGACCCCGCCCGGCGGCCCGGGCGGGGGTGAGCCCTCGGGTCGGCCGCCGAATGGATCCGTTCGCACCGACACGCACCGGCGTGCCGGGTCGAAGGGATCCATTCGCCCGGAGAGTGGGGGCGGGCCCGGGGTGGGGGCTCGTGTCGGTCGTCCAGTGGATCCGTTCGGACCGACACGTTCGGCGTGTCCGCCCGGGTGGATCCGTTCGGGCGGAGGGGCCGCGCGGGCGGGCGGTGCGCCGGGCGCTTGCGTGCGGAAGGTAGGGTCGGCGCCATGCTGGTGCTGAGCAGACGGGTCGGGGAGCGACTCGTGATCGGGGACGACATCGTCGTGACCGTGATCGAGGTGCGCAGCGACGGCGTCCGCCTCGGCATCGACGCCCCGCGCTCCGTGGCGGTGCACCGCGCCGAGGTGCTGGAGGCCGTCACCGCCGCGAACCTCGCGGCCACCGACGCCGGCGACGACGCGGTCGAGTCCCTGCGCGGGCTCGTCGCGGGCCAGCCCGCCCCGCCCGCCGCGCCGGAGCCGACCCCCTCGGACGAGGACCGCCCCGGCCGCTGACGCCCCCGCCCCCCGGTCGTTCCCGCGCCGAGATCGCACGTCGTGCGGGGTTCCACCGGGGCGAACCCCGCGGGAAGTGCGACCTCGGGGTCTCGACCTTCTGCGGCCACCCGTCCGGGTGACGGCCGCGCCTTCACCCGGCGTCGGGGCCCCGTCGCCCGCAGAAAGCCTCACGCCGCCCCCGGACCCGCCGATCCTCACCTCAGACGGGTCCGCACCCGGTAGGAGGCAGCAGTGGAGGACATGGACGAGATCGTCCGCGAGTTCCTCGTGGAGAGCCACGAGAACCTCGACCAGCTCGACCAGGACCTGGTGGCCCTGGAGAGCGAACCGGGGTCGCGCTCGCTCATCGCGAGCGTGTTCCGGACGATCCACACGATCAAGGGAACCAGTGGTTTCCTCGCGTTCTCGCGCCTGGAGCGCGTGGCCCACGCGGGGGAGAACCTGCTGGTCGAGCTGCGCGACGGCCGCCGGTCGATGGACCAGGCGACCACCGACGTGCTGCTGCGGCTGGTCGACACGATCCGCGAGATCCTGCGCGCGATCGAGGTCGAGGGCGGCGAGGGCGGGGTCGAGATCGACGCGGTGATCGCCGCGATCGAGGCGATCCAGGCGATCGAGCCCGGCGCCGAGCCGGCCGCCGAGGCCGCGCCCGAGCCGGCCGCCGCGCCCGTCGAGCCCGACCCCGCGCCCGTGGCGGCCGCCCCCGTGGCGGCCCCTGCCGCACCGGCGGTGGTCCCGGCGCCCGCGCCGGCCCCCGCGGTGGAGACGGTCGCGCCGGAGCCCGCCGTCGCCGCCGCGCCGGCCCCCGCCGCCCCGGCGGCGGCCCCGGCCGCGGCCGAGGAGCTCGGTTCGCTGCGCGCCGGCGCCGCCGACGCCTCGATCCGCGTGGACGTCGACCTGCTCGACGCCCTCATGCGCCAGGTGGGCGAGCTGGTGCTCGCCCGCAACCAGATCAGCCGGCTGGCGGGCGACACCGACGACGTCGACCTCGCCCGCTCCGCGCAGCGCCTCAACCTCATCGCCGGCGAGCTGCAGGAGGGGGTCATGAAGACCCGCATGCAGCCCATCGAGCACCTGTGGTCGAAGATGCCGCGCATGGTCCGCGACGTCGCGGCGGCCTGCCACCGCGAGGTGCAGCTGGAGCTGTCCGGCGGGGACACCGAGCTCGACCGCAGCCTGCTGGAGGCCGTGAAGGACCCGCTGACGCACCTGGTGCGCAACGCGGTCGACCACGGCATCGAGGCCTCCGCCGACCGGATCGCCGCGGGCAAGGCACCGAAGGGCGTCCTGGCCCTGCGCGCCTACCACGCGTCCGGCCAGGTCGTCGTGGAGGTCTCCGACGACGGCCGGGGCATCGACCCCGAGAAGATCGGCGCCAAGGCGGTCCAGAAGGGCCTGCGCACGGCCGACCAGGTCGCGGCGATGAGCCAGGCGGACCTGCTGCAGCTGCTGTTCCTCGCCGGGTTCTCCACGGCCGAGGTCGTGTCGAACGTGTCCGGCCGCGGCGTCGGCATGGACGTCGTCCGCACCAAGATCGAGTCGATCGGCGGCGCGGTCGAGGTCGACTCCGTCGTGGGCCGCGGCACGACGTGGCGGCTGCGCATCCCGCTGACGCTGGCGATCATGCCGGCGCTGACGGTGGAGTGCTCGGGCGACCTGTACGCGATCCCGCAGGTGAACCTGCTGGAGCTCGTCGCGCTCGACTCGCAGCGCTCGGAGTCCGGCATCGAGCACATCCACGAGGCGGCCGTGTACCGGCTGCGCGGGGAGCTGCTGCCGCTGGTGTCGCTCTCGGAGGTCCTGGAGGTCGGCGGCGAGCGCCCCGAGAACGCGGTCATCGCCGTGGTCCAGTCGGACCAGCAGCGGTTCGGCCTGCTGGTCGACCGGGTGCTGAACACCGAGGAGATCGTGGTCAAGCCGCTGTCCGCCCGCCTCAAGGCGATCGGCGCGTACTCCGGCGCGACCGTCCTCGGCGACGGGCACGTCGCGCTGATCCTGGACGTGCAGGCCATCGCCCGCCGCGCCCTGGCCGGCGAGCTCGACGTCGCCGCCCGCGACGCGCACGACAACGCCGCGGCCAACGCGGTCCGCGACACCCAGCAGGTCCTGGTCGTCGGGATCGGCGGCGGCCGCCAGGTCGCCATGCCGCTCGCGTCGGTCGCCCGCCTCGAGCACGTGCAGGCCGACCAGGTCGAGTACGTCGGCGGCCGGGAGGTCGTGCAGTACCGCGGGACGATCCTGCCGCTGGCCCGGCTCGACCGGATCCTCGGCGCCTACGGGTCCGAGGAGTCGTCCGAGCTGCTGCTCGTGGTCTACAGCCGCGCGGGCCGCAGCGTCGGCCTCGTGGTCAAGGAGATCGTCGACATCGTCGACGACGACTCGGCCCGGCACTCCGACATCGAGGACGCCGGCCTGGTCGGCTCCACGGTGCTGGGGGAGAAGGTCACCGAGCTGCTGGACGTGCGCCGCGCGATCCTCGCCGCCGACGCGGCGTTCTACGACGAGCGGCCCGAGCACCGCTCCACGTACGACGACCTCCCGACGCAGGTCGGCGGGTCCGAGCTGGTGGGAGCCACCCGATGAGCCAGTACGTCACCTTCAACCTCGGCGGCAGCCTGTACGGGGTCGACGTCACGCGGGTGCAGGAGGCGCTGCGCTCGCACGTCCGCACCCGCGTGCCGCTGGCCCCGCCCGGGGTCGCCGGCCTGGTGAACCTGCGCGGCCAGGTCGTGCTCACGGTCGACCTGCGCCCCCGCCTCGGCCTGGAGCCGCTGGGCGAGGACGCGGAGCCGATGATGGTCGTCGTGCAGGTGGCGGGCGAGCCCGTCAGCCTGCTGGTCGACGAGATCGGCGACGTCATGGAGGTCGGCCCCGAGACGTTCGAGGCCCCGCCGGAGACGCTGGACGCCGCGCTGCGGCCGCTGATCCTCGGCGCGCACAAGCTCGACGGCCGGCTGCTGCTGGTCCTGGACGTGGACCAGGCCACCGCGGCCTGACGCCCCGCGCGCACGGAGCACCCGCGAGGGGCCCGCGCCGACCTCCTCCGGGACGTCGGCACGGGCCCCTCGCGTCGTCCCTGCGCAAAGCGCTTCACTTCACCCGCCGCCGACGGTCACGCAGGTCAGCGCGCTGCCGATGGGAGGGGCGTCCCGGCGACACGTCCGGCCCGCGCTGAGCCGCGCGGGTCGCGTCGCCCTCGCACGCGCCTGGAGCGTCCATGTCCCGAACCGTCACCGCCCCGTCCCGCGCCCGCGGGCTGCGGCTGTCCATCGCCGGCAAGGTGCTCGGCCTGCTCGCCGCCTCCGGGCTCGTCGCCGTGATCGTCGTGGTCGCCGCCGCGACCAGCCTGGTCCAGCTGCGCGACGAGGTCGCGAAGGAGGGCGCCTACGTCGCCCAGCTCGGCCAGGTGAGCGACCTGCAGCGCGCGCTCCAGGCGGGGCGTGCGCGGATGGTCGAGTACCCGGCGGCGTCGACGGACGTGCGAGCCGACCTGCGCGACCAGCTGGACGAGTACATCGCGAAGATCCAGGAGCAGCAGGCCGCGTACGACGACCTCGCCGTGAACGACCAGGCGTGGTCCGACTTCGACTCGGGCTGGAACGAGATGGTCCGCCTGGCGCAGGACGAGCTGTTCCCGATGGCCGACGACGGCGACGTGGCGGGGGCGGCGGCGTTCTACCGCGCGCAGATCCTGCCGCAGACGACGATCGCGGCGGACGCGATCGCCCTGGAGAACCAGTCGGTGGCCGAAGTCGCCGACGAGAGCACGGACGCGGCGTCCGCGCTGGTGACCCGCACCATCGTGACGGTGATCGTGCTCCTGGTCGCCGGCCTGGCGGTCGTGCTGGCCATCGGCTTCGTCGCGTCCCGGCGGCTCGCGCAGGGAGCCGGGCAGGTGCGGCACGCGCTCGAGGCGATGGCCGAGGGCGACCTCACGGTCCGCGCCGACGTGCGCACGGCCGACGAGCTCGGCGACATGGCGCGCTCCCTGCAGGCGGCCCAGGGCAGCCTGCGCGGCGTGGTGTCCGGCGTCGTCGAGACCGCCCAGACGGTCGCGGCGGCGGCGGAGGAGCTGTCGGCGGCGTCCACCCAGGTGGTGGCGGGGTCGGACGAGACCTCGGCGCAGGCGGGTGTGGTGGCGGCGGCCGCGGAGCAGGTGTCGCGGAACGTGCAGACGGTGGCGGCGGGTGCCGAGCAGATGGGGGCCTCGATCCGGGAGATCGCGCAGAACGCCTCGCAGGCGGCGAAGGTCGCGGGTCAGGCGACGGACGCGGCGGCGGTGACGAACGAGCAGGTCGCGCGGCTGGGGACGTCGTCCCAGGAGATCGGGAACGTCGTCAAGGTCATCACGAGCATCGCCGAGCAGACGAACCTGCTGGCGCTGAACGCGACGATCGAGGCGGCCCGCGCGGGTGAGGCGGGCAAGGGCTTCGCGGTGGTGGCCGGTGAGGTCAAGGAGCTGGCGCAGGAGACGGCGAAGGCGACCGAGGACATCGCGCGGCGGGTGGAGGCGATCCAGGCGGACACCAGTGGTGCGGTGGGCGCGATCGGGGAGATCAGCCACATCATCGCGTCGATCAACGACTACCAGCTGACGATCGCGAGCGCGGTGGAGGAGCAGACCGCGACGACCACGGAGATGTCCCGGTCGGTGGCCGAGGCCGCGACGGGGTCGGGGGAGATCGCCACGAACATCACCGGAGTGGCCTCGGCCGCGACCCAGTCCTCCCAGACCCTGAACCAGATGGGCTCCGCGATCGGCGAGCTGGCCCGGCTGTCCGAGGACCTGCGCGGACGCGTGGCCCGCTTCACCTACTGAGCACGTCCCGCGCGCACCGGCCGCGGCGACCCCGACGAGGGGGCGCCGCGGCCGGTCGTCGTTCACCGCCGGTTCACCCCGGCACCGGCTCACGCGGCTGCCCGCCCGGTCGATCAGATGCCCAGCAGGGGACGACACCGAGGAACGAGGACCCACCATGAGCGTCACCACGACGTCGAGGCAGCCGCGCACGGCCGTCCTCGACCGCGTGCCCACGCCGCGCGGCCCGGGCGGGTCCGCGCCCGCGCGCACCCCCGGCACGCCCACCCCCCGCGCGACCGGCGGCAACCGTGCGACGGCGCTGTTCGTCGACCGCGGCGTCCGCACCAAGATCCTGCTGCTGCTGGCCCTCGTGGTCGCGGTGGTCGCCGGCACCGGCACCTTCGCCTCCGTGCGCATGAGCTCCCTCGCGGACGACACCGGCACCGTGCAGGGCGTGGCCTCCGACGTCATCGCGCCGCTGGCCGTGGTGCACCAGGAGGAGATCAAGGCGCGCATGGTCATCGCCGAGGCGGGCGCGGGCGAGTCGACGACCGAGGCCGACCAGCAGGAGGCCCTGGACGAGATCGCCGCGACGGACGCGGACCTGCAGGCCGCGGCAGACGCGTTCGAGGAGGGCCTCGGCGGCATCGAGGTGCCGGGCTGGGCCGACTTCCAGGCCGCGTGGGCGCAGTACCGGCAGATCCGGGACGAGCAGCTGGTGCCAGCGGCCTTCGCCGGCGACGACGTCGCGTTCGACGCCGTCAACGAGGGCGAGGCCCGGGCCGCGGTCGACGCGATGATCGCCGGCCTCGACGCCGCCGAGAAGAGCGCGGACGACTTCCTGCGGCAGACCGCCGACAGTGCCGCGATGGAGGCGGACTCCGGCGCCCGGGTGCTGGTGATCGTGCTCTCCCTCGGCGTGCTGCTGGTCGCCTGCGTCGGCCTGGTGATCGCCCAGGTGATCCGGCGCCAGGTGACCGAGGTGCAGCGCGCGGTCGAGGCGATGGCCGAGGGGGACCTGACGGTCGTCCCGGCCGTCGACTCCGCGGACGAGCTCGGCCAGATGGCCCGGGCCGTGACCCGCGCGCAGGAGAACCTGCGCGCCACGGTGTCGGGCGTGGTCGAGACCGCCCAGACGGTCGCCGCGGCGGCCGAGGAGCTGTCCGCCGCGTCCCACCAGGTCGTGGCCGGCTCGGACGAGACCTCCGCGCAGGCGGGCGTCGTCGCCGCCGCGGCGGAGCAGGTGTCCCGCAACGTGCAGACCGTCGCCGCGGGCGCCGAGCAGATGGGCGCCAGCATCCGCGAGATCGCCCAGAACTCCACGCAGGCCGCGAAGATCGCGGGCCAGGCCACGGACGTCGCCCAGTCGACCAACGACCAGGTCGCCCGCCTCGGCGTCTCCAGCCAGGAGATCGGCAACGTCGTCAAGGTCATCACCAGCATCGCCGAGCAGACGAACCTGCTGGCCCTGAACGCGACGATCGAGGCGGCGCGGGCCGGGGAGGCCGGCAAGGGCTTCGCGGTCGTGGCCGGCGAGGTCAAGGAGCTCGCCCAGGAGACCGCCAAGGCGACCGAGGACATCGCGCGCCGCGTCGAGGCCATCCAGGGCGACACGACCGGGGCCGTGGCGGCGATCAGCGAGATCTCCTCGATCATCGCGTCGATCAACGACTACCAGCTGACGATCGCCAGCGCGGTCGAGGAGCAGACGGCGACCACCAACGAGATGTCCCGGTCCGTCGCCGAGGCGGCCACCGGCTCGGGGGAGATCGCCACGAACATCACCGGGGTCGCCGCGGCGGCCGCGGAGTCCTCGCAGACGCTGAACCAGATGGGCGGCGCGATCGGCGAGCTCGCCCGGATGTCCGAGGACCTGCGCGCCCGGGTGGCGGGCTTCCGCTACTGACCCCGGCCGCGGCGCCCACCCGCGCCCCGCCACCGCGCCCGGCCACCGCGCCGAGCGAGCAGTCGACACGTCGAGCGAGCATCCGCCGGATGCTCGCTCGACGTGTCGGTTGCCCCCTCGACGCGCGGGCGGCCGGGCGCGGGCGGCCGGGCGCGGGCGGCGGGCGGGCGCCGATTCCACCCGCCGGCCGGCGCGGAACCGCTCGCGGTCCCGCGCCGGCGGCCGATGGGGAGGACGTAGGTCCCCCTCGACGAAGGAA
The DNA here is from genome assembly GCF_007679345.1 of Cellulosimicrobium cellulans. Taxonomy (GTDB): domain Bacteria; phylum Actinomycetota; class Actinomycetes; order Actinomycetales; family Cellulomonadaceae; genus Cellulomonas; species Cellulomonas cellulans_A. The sequence continues at coordinate 264,806 of NZ_VEGH01000005.1, read as the reverse complement.
CGACAGATGAGCGTGCAGCACGACGGCTCCCCGCGGCGGCTCTGGGCCGACCGTCCGGTGCTGGTCAAGATCCTCACCGCGGTGCTCGTGATGGTGGCGATGACCGCGGTCGTGACCGCCGTCGCGATCGGCTCCCTGCGGACCCTGCGCGCGGACGCCGCCGAGATGTACTCCGGCAACGTGACGCCGCTGCAGCAGCTCACCGAGATCCAGCGCTCGTTCCAGGGCGACCGCGCCCGCGTCATCCAGTACGGCATCGCGGACGCCGAGACCCGTGCCACGCTCGCGGACGAGCTCACGGAGCGCCAGGGCGACCTGGCCGCGCAGATCGAGGAGTACCGGGCCAACGCGGTCAGCCAGGACGACGTCGACACGATGGTCGCGGCGCTGGACGACTACTACGCGGCGGCCGAGGACACGCTGTTCCCGATGGCCGACGCGGGGGACACCGAGGAGTTCGGCACGTACTTCAACGACACCGTGCGCCCGCTGACCACCGCGGTGATGGACGCGATGCAGGTCGAGACCACCTCGCAGGGGGACCAGGCCGAGGCGCTCGCGAAGGAGACGGACGCCCTGGGGGCCCGGTCGGTGTGGATCACGGTGCTGGTCGCGCTCGTCGGCGCGCTGGCCGCGTCCGCCCTGGCGTTCGTGGTCGCGCGCGGCATCGTCCGGCGGATCGGCGGCGTGTCCTCCGCGCTCGCCGCGGCCGGCGACGGCGACCTCACCGTGCCGTCCGGCGTCGACGGGCGCGACGAGATCGGCACCCTCGCGGTCGACCTCGAGCGCACGCAGACCAGCCTGCGGGGCCTGGTGTCCGGCGTGGTCGAGACGGCCCAGACGGTGGCCGCGGCCGCCGAGGAGCTGTCCGTGGCGTCGCACCAGGTGGTCGCCGGCTCCGACGAGACCTCGGCCCAGGCCGGCGTGGTCGCGGCCGCGGCCGAGCAGGTGTCCCGCAACGTGCAGACGGTGGCGGCCGGCGCGGAGGAGATGGGGGCCTCCATCCGCGAGATCGCCCAGAACGCGTCCCAGGCGGCGAAGGTCGCGGGCCAGGCCACCGACGTCGCCGCCGCCACGAACGACCAGGTCACCCGGCTCGGCGAGTCCAGCCAGGAGATCGGCAACGTCGTCAAGGCCATCACCAGCATCGCCGAGCAGACCAACCTGCTGGCGCTGAACGCCACGATCGAGGCGGCCCGCGCCGGGGAGGCCGGCAAGGGCTTCGCCGTCGTCGCCGGCGAGGTCAAGGAGCTGGCCCAGGAGACGGCCAAGGCGACCGAGGACATCGTCCGCCGGGTCGAGGCCATCCAGGCCGACACCGGCGCCGCGGTGACCGCGATCGGCGAGATCTCGCACATCATCGCGAGCATCAACGACTACCAGCTCACCATCGCCTCGGCCGTCGAGGAGCAGACCGCGACGACCACGGAGATGTCCCGCTCGGTGGCGGAGGCCGCGACCGGGTCCGGCGAGATCGCCACGAACATCACCGGCGTCGCGTCGGCGACGGCGACGTCCTCGCAGACGCTCGGCCAGATGGGCGACTCGATCGGCGAGCTCGCGCGCATGTCCGAGGACCTGCGCGGCCGGGTGGCCCGCTTCACCTACTGACGCCCGCCGCCGTCCGCACGAGGCCGCCCGGGTCCCGCACCCGGGCGGCCTCGCCGTGTTCACCCGCCGTTTCCCCGCGGGAGCGCTCACAACCGGGTGATCCCGGTCGATCCAGGGGGCACGGCCGCGGCAGGGAGCGCCGCGCGCCGGATCGGACGAGGGAGTCGAGATGAGGCACGGGAAGCGCCACCGTGCGGGGAATGCGCTCGCCGCGTCCCTCGCCGTGGCAGCGGTGGTGACGGTCGCGGGCTGCGGGTCCGCGGACCCCGGAGCGGGCGGCGGCGCGGACGACGGCGGCCGGCCGCTGGTCGGCGTGGCGATGCCCACGACGACCTCCGAGCGGTGGATCGCCGACGGCGAGAACGTGCAGGACCAGCTGCAGGCGCTGGGCTACGACGTCGACCTGGAGTACGCCGAGAACGACGTGCCCACCCAGGTGCAGCAGCTGGAGGACATGATCGCCGCCGGCGCCGACGCGCTGGTGATCGGGTCCATCGACGGCGTCGCGCTCAAGGACGTCCTCGGTGACGCCGCCGATGCCGGGATCCCGGTGATCGCGTACGACCGGCTGATCCGCGAGTCGCCCGACGTCGCCTACTACGCCACCTTCGACAACGCCCGGGTCGGCGTCCTGCAGGCCACGCAGCTGCTGCAGGGCCTCGGCGTGCTGGACGCGGGCGGCGAGGCCACCGGCGCGTCCGGCCCCTACAACGTGGAGCTGTTCGCCGGGTCGACCGACGACAACAACGCGAGCGTGTTCTACGCCGGCGCCATGCAGGTGCTGCAGCCGTACCTCGACTCGGGGGTGCTGGTCGTCCCGTCGGGCGAGACCGACTTCGAGACGATCGCCACCGCCGCGTGGGACCCGAAGAACGCCACCGCGCGGATGCAGACCCTGCTCCCGCGGTACGCGGACCGGCGCCTGGACGGCGTGCTGTCCCCGTACGACGGCATCTCCATCGCGGTCCTGGACGCCGTCAAGGGCATCGGCTACGGCTCGGCCGACCAGCCGCTGCCGGTCGTGACCGGCCAGGACGCCGAGCTGGCCTCCGCCAAGTCGATCGCGGCGGGCGAGCAGTACGGCACGGTCTACAAGGACACCCGCCAGCTCGCGGAGGTCGCCGTCTCGATGGTGCGCGCGCTGCTGGACGGCGCCGAGCCCGAGACCAACGACAACGCCTCGTACGACAACGGCGTGAAGGTCGTCCCGTCGTACCTGCTGTCGCCGCAGGTGGTCACGGAGGAGAACTACCGCCAGGTCCTCGTGGACGGCGGCTACTACACGCCGGAGGAGCTGGGCTGATGCGCACCACCGACCACACCCGGGCCGGCACCCCGGCCGCGACCCGGCGCAGCCGCGCGTCCTGGTTCTGGGACCGCCCGATCGCCCTGAAGATCGCCGTCTCGCTGCTGGTGCTCGGCGGCACGTTCGCCCTCGTCGGCGGCGTCGGCGCCGTGGCGCTGTACCGCGCCGGCCAGCACCTGGAGGAGATGTCCGGCCTGACCGGGGACCTGCAGTCGGCCATGTCCGAGCTGCGCACCGCCCAGGCCCGCAGCCACCTGCTCGTCCACCGCGCCGCCGAGGCGACCGACGAGTCCGTGAAGGCGCAGCTGCTCGAGTCCTCGGCGTGGAACGACCGCGACGTCGCCGCGCAGATCGACGCCATCGACGCGTACCCGCAGTCCGACACCCGGCAGTGGACCGACTTCGTGGACCGCTGGGACGCCTGGGTGACCTACCGCGACGGCACGCTGCTGCCGTTCGTGCAGGCGGGGGACCTGACCGGGCTGCGCACCGCGCTCGCGGCCGACGCCTCGGCGGACCCCGACTGGGCGGGCCGCGCGCTCGCGCTGGCGCAGGGTCAGGTCGACGCGCAGGTGGACCAGATCCTCGCCGACAGCCGCGCCGAGGTGGACCGCACGATCGTCGCGCTCGTCGCCGCGTTCGTGGTCGGCGCCGCCCTGTCCGGCCTGCTGGCCGTGCTGGTGATCCGCCGGATCACCCGGGCGGTGCGCAGCGTGCAGGGCTCGCTCGAGGCGATGGCCGACGGCGACCTCACCGTGCCGGCCGAGGTGCCGTGGCACGACGAGACGGGCCGGATGGCCGAGGCGCTCGGCCAGGCGCAGGAGTCGCTGCGCACGACGCTCGCGGGCGTGGTGGACGCGGCCGGCTCGGTCGAGACGACCGCCGCCAGCCTCACCGCGTCGAACGGCGACGTGGTCGCGGGTTCCCAGGAGACCTCGGCGCAGGCCGGCGTGGTCGCCGCGGCTGCCGAGGAGGTGTCCCGGAACGTGCAGGCGGTCGCCGCCGGCGCGGAGCAGATGGGCGCCAGCATCCGGGAGATCGCGCAGAACGCCTCGCACGCCGCCAAGGTGGCGAGCCAGGCCACCGACGTCGCGGCCGCGACCAACGACCAGGTGGCCCGCCTCGGCGTCTCGAGCCAGGAGATCGGCAACGTGGTCAAGGTCATCACGAGCATCGCCGAGCAGACGAACCTGCTGGCGCTCAACGCGACGATCGAGGCCGCGCGGGCCGGGGAGGCCGGCAAGGGCTTCGCGGTCGTGGCCGGCGAGGTCAAGGAGCTCGCGCAGGAGACCGCCAAGGCCACGGAGGACATCGCCCGCCGGGTCGAGGCCATCCAGAACGACACCACGGCGGCCGTCACGGCGATCGGGGAGATCTCCCAGATCATCGCGAGCATCAACGACTACCAGCTCACCATCGCCAGCGCCGTGGAGGAGCAGACGGCGACCACCAACGAGATGTCCCGGTCGGTCGCGGAGGCCGCCACGGGGTCGGGTGAGATCGCCACCAACATCACCGGCGTCGCGGGCGCCGCGGCCCGCTCCGCGGACGTCCTGGGAGGAGTGTCCTCGCAGGTCAGGGACCTCGCGACGCTGTCCGCCGACCTGCACGAGCGGGTCGCGCGTTTCACCTACTGACGGCACCCACCGAGCCGCCCCGGCGGCTCAGGAACCGGCCGCACCGACCGATCAGAACCACGAACCCGGCCGGTGCGGCCGGTCCGCGTGTAAGGGGAACTTCGTGACCAGGATCCGTGTGCTGGTGGTCGACGACTCGGTCGTCGTCCGCCGGCTGGTGACGGACTCGCTCTCGCGCGACCCCGACATCGAGGTGGTGGGCTTCGCCTCCAACGGGCGCATCTCGCTCGCCAAGGTCGACCAGCTGGCACCCGACCTCGTCACCATGGACATCGAGATGCCGGAGATGAACGGCATCGAGGCGGTGCGCGCGCTGCGCCGCAACCGGCACACCATGCCGATCATCATGTTCTCCACGCTCACCGAGCGCGGCGCGTCCGCCACCCTGGACGCCCTCGTCGCCGGCGCGACGGACTACGTGACCAAGCCCGCGAACGTCGGCAGCGTCCAGGAGTCGCTGGACCGGGTCGCGAGCGAGCTCATCCCGAAGATCAAGGCGCTGGTGCCGCACCGGCCGGGTGCCGCCGGGGCCCTCCCGCCCCCCGGCGGCCCGGTCGCCGGGCCGCCACCCGCCGGGGCACCCGCGCCGCGCGCCCGCGTCGGTGCGGCCGCCGGACCGGCTCCGATCGCCTCCTCGGCGAACGCCCGCCGCGCGGTCGTCACCCGCCCGGCGCCCGCGCCGCACCCGGTGAGCGCCGTCATCATCGGCTCCTCGACCGGCGGCCCCGAGGCGCTGTCCAAGGTGATCGGCGCGCTGTCGGCGGCGCCGCCGGTGCCCGTGCTCGTCGTGCAGCACATGCCGCCGGTGTTCACCCGGCAGCTCGCCGCCCGGCTCGACCGGCTCGGCCCGGCCACCGTCGTGGAGGCCGCCGACGGCGACCTGCTGCAGCCCGGTACCGTCTACATCGCGCCCGGCGACCACCACCTCGAGCTCAGCCGGTCCGCGGGCCAGCTCCGCGTGAAGCTGACGGACGGCCCGCCGGTGAACTTCTGCCGCCCCGCCGTCGACGTGCTGTTCCGGTCCGCGGTGCGCGAGCTCGGCGGGCAGCTGCTCGCCCTCGTGCTCACCGGCATGGGCGCGGACGGCCGCACCGGCTGCGAGGACGTCGTCGGGGCCGGTGGCACCGTCGTGGTGCAGGACGAGCCCACCAGCGTCGTGTGGGGGATGCCCGGGGCGGTCGCCACCGCCGGGTTCGCCCACCGCGTGCTCCCTCTGAACGAGGTCGCCCCCACCCTCGAGTCCGTGCTGGCCCGCGCCGGCGCCGGACGCCCCGCAGCAGCCCCGATCGGAGGTCGGCCATGAGTCTGACCCAGGACACGTTCGCCTTCGTCGCCGACGTCGTGCGGCGGCGCAGCGCCATCCAGCTGGAGGCCGGCAAGGAGTACCTCGTGGAGAGCCGGCTGCTGCCGCTCGCCCGCGAGGGGGGCCACGCCGGCGTCGACGCGTACGTCCGCGAGGTGCGGTCCGCGCGCCGGGAGTCCGACCTGGCCGACATCGTCGAGGCGCTCACCACCAACGAGACGTCCTGGTTCCGGGACAACACCCCGTTCAGCGCGCTCCGGACGCACATCGTCCCCGGGCTGCGTGCCGAGCGGACCGTGCTGGACGGCCTCAAGGTCTGGTCGGCCGCCTGCTCCACCGGGCAGGAGCCGTACTCGATCGCCATGACGCTCACCGACGTGCTCGGGCCGGGCGCGCGGTTCAGCATCACCGCCACCGACCTGTCCGAGCAGGTGCTCGCGCAGGCCCGGTCCGGCCGGTACTCGCAGCTCGAGGTCAACCGCGGCCTGCCCGCGCCCATGATGGTCCGCTGGTTCCAGCGCAACGGGCACGACTGGCAGATCGCCGACGAGCTGCGCCGGACGATCACGTTCGCGAAGCACAACCTGCTCGACCTGCCGCCCGCCGGCCCGTTCGACATCGTGTTCCTGCGCAACGTGCTCATCTACTTCGACCTCGAGACCAAGCGCTCGATCCTCGGCCGGGTGCACCGCGCCCTGCGCCCGGGCGGGTACCTCGTCCTCGGCGCCGCGGAGACCACGATCGGCGTCGACGGCGACTGGGAGCGGGTGCCCGTCGAGCGCGGGTCCGTGTACCGCCCGGTGCACGCCGGTGCCGTCCCGGCCCCGCGCCCCGCACCCGGCACCCTCACGGGCGCCACCCCCGCGGTCCCGGCCGGCGCGCCCCGCGTGCCCGTCGCCGGGGTCCCCACGTCCACCTGGCCGGTCCAGCCGCGACCGGCCACCACCCTGCCCACCGCGCCGCGGCGCCCCGCCGGACCGGCATTCGAACAAGGAGTGACGCGATGAGAGCACTGGTCATCGACGACTCGCGGACGATGCGGCGCATCGTCGCGGGCGCCCTGGAGGACCTGGGGTTCAGCACCGTCCAGGCCGGGGACGGGCAGCAGGCGCTGGACCTGCTCGAGTCGGGGGAGGAGGTCGACCTCGCCTGCATCGACTGGAACATGCCGGTGATGGACGGCCTCACCTTCGTCACCAAGGTCCGCGCCAACCCGGCGTGGCGCAACATCACGCTGATGATGGTCACCACCGAGAGCGAGCACGGCCAGATCGTGCGCGCCCTCGCGGCGGGCGCCCACGAGTACCTGATCAAGCCGTTCACCACCGATGCCATCCGCGACAAGCTCGACCTGCTCGGGCTCGTCCCCGCCGAGGAGCCCGTATGACCGCCGCCGCCGTCGAGCAGGACCAGGTGTTCGCGATCGCCGAGGAGGTGTTCGCGGCCATGATCGACGGGGAGCCCGGCTACCTCCGCCCCTGGGAGGGCGAGGTGCCCGCCCCCGCGGAGCCCCTGGCCGCCTGGGTGGACGTGCACGGCGAGCTCGCCGGGCGCGCCGCCGTCACCACCGACGCCCCCACCGCGCACGAGCTGACCCGCGCCCTGCTGGGCATGGGCGCCGACGAGCCGGTCGGCCCCGAGGACCTGCAGGACGCGTTCGGCGAGGTCGCCAACGTCGTCGGCGGGAACATCAAGGCGCTGCTGCCGAGCCAGGGCACCCTCGGGCTGCCCCAGGTCGAGTCGGCGCTCCCCGCGGCCCCCGCCGGGTCGCTCACGCACGAGCTGCGCCTCGACTGGCGCGGCCGCCCGATCGTCGTCGTGGTCTCGCTGTTCCAGTGAGCCCCGGCGCCACCCAGACCCCCGCGACCACCGTCGTGGGACCCGCCACCGAAGGGAAGTGACGAGCATGATCCGCGTGCTCATCGCCGACGACAGCCGGGTGATGCGGCAGATCGTGATCCGCACGCTGCGCCAGGCCGGCTACGACTGGGACGTCCGCGAGGCGTCCGACGGCCAGGAGGCCCTCGAGGCCGTGCGGGCCGACGAGCCCGACGTCATCCTGTCCGACTGGAACATGCCGAACCTGACCGGCATCGACCTGCTGCGCGCGCTGCGCGCCGAGGGGTTCGGCACCCCGCTCGGGTTCGTGACCTCCGAGGGCTCCGAGGAGATGCGCACCACGGCCGAGGAGGCCGGCGCGCTCTTCCTCATCGCCAAGCCGTTCACCGCGGACACCTTCCGCGAGGCGATCGACCCGGTGCTGGCATGAGCGACGCCACGCCGCTGCCCGCGGCCATGGAGGTGCGCGAGCACTGGGAGGGCCTGGTCGGGCGGGACATCACCGTCACGACCGGCGGCCCGATGGTCGACCCGGTGCGAGGCGGCGGGGCGCTGGTCGGCGTCTACGTCGACAAGCTCATGAAGCTGTCCGCGCTCGTGCTGTTCGACCTGCCGCTCGCCGCCCACCTGGGCGCGTCGATCGCGCTGGTCCCGGCCCGCACCGCGCAGACCGCCGTCGAGGAGGAGCAGCTGCCCTCGGCCCTGGCCGAGAACGCCGGCGAGATCCTCAACGTCACCGCCGCGCTGTTCAACGTCGGCGACGCCCCGCACCTGAAGCTGGACAAGTGGTACGCCCCGCGCGAGCCGCTGCCGGCCGACGTGGCGCAGTGGGTGCTGGCGTACGTGCGCCGGCTCGACCTCGAGGTCGAGGTGTCCGGCTACGGCAAGGGCACGGCGTCGGTGCTGGTCATCTGAGGCACCGCCCTCACCTACGTGGTGCCGCCCCGCCCCCGGTCTTCCGGGGCGGCACCACCTAGCGCTCCCCGGGCCCGCGGGCACGAACCGGGCGAAAGGTGGCGCAACCGCCCGGCTCCGGCACCGAGCGCACGCCGGCACCACCTTGAGTGGCGGGCGCCGCGCCGGTGCGCTCCTACGTTTCCCCCATGCCTGCCCGCCGCCATGCCGCGCGCCCCGAGCAGCGGCGCAGCAGGCGCGCGCTCGTCGTCACCCTGTGCCTGCTGCTGTCCCTCGTGCTCGTCGCCGTCGGCGGCGTCTGGGGCCTGCAGCGGTGGCTCGTGGGCCGCGTCGACACGTTCGCCGACCCGTTCACCGGCCTGACCGACCGCCCGCCCGCTGCGTCCCCGGCCGCGACGGCCGAGGCCGGCGCCACCCCGAAGACCCTCCTGCTGCTGGGCTCCGACAGCCGGATCTCCGCCGGCGACCCCGCGTCGTGGCAGCGGGGCGCCCAGCGCACCGACACGATGATGCTGGTGCACCTGCCCGCCGACCGGGGTGCGGCGTACATCATGTCCGTCCCGCGCGACTCCTGGGTCGAGATCCCCGGGCACGGTCAGGCGAAGATCAACGCCGCGTTCGCGTACGGAGGGCCGAGCCTCACGGTGCAGACCGTGGAGCAGCTCACGGGCGTGCGCATCGACCACGTCGCCGTCGCGGACTTCGAGTCGTTCGCGGCCGTCACCGACGCGCTCGGCGGCGTGCGGATCACCCTCGCCGAGGACTTCACGCACGACGGCACGACCGTCCCCGCCGGTCAGCACCAGCTGCTCACCGGCGACCAGGCGCTGCGCTGGGTGCGCGAGCGCAAGGGCCTCGCCCGCGGCGACTTCGACCGGATGCACCGCCAGCAGGCCTGGGTCCGCGCGATGGTCGCGACCATGCGCAACGAGCGCACCCTCGCCAACCCGCTCACGTCCGTGCCGTTCCTGCGGGCCGTCGGCGACGCCGTCGCGACCGACGAGGGGCTGGACGCCGCAGCGATGGCCGACCTCCGGGACCGGGTCGGGGACCTCGCGTCCACGGACCTCACCTTCTTCACCGTCCCGACCGAGGGGACCGGGCGCAGCCCGGACGGGGCGCAGAGCATCGTGGTGCTCGACCGGCCGGCCCTGGACGAGCTGATGGCGGCGGTCCGGGCGGACGCGGTGGGGGAGTACCTCGAGCACAACGCCGGTGCGGTGGACCTGCTGCCGCCCGTGGTGCCGTGAGCGAGGGCGGGTGCGGCCGGCTGGACGGCCGCAGGGTCGCCGTCGTCGGCCTCGGCTACATCGGGCTCCCGACCGCCGCGGTGCTGGCGTCGCACGGCGCCGACGTCGTGGGCGTGGACGTCGACACCGGTGTCGTCGCCGCGGTGAACCGGGGCGAGGTGCCGTTCGTGGAGCCCGGTCTCGGGGTGGCCGTGGCGGGCGCCGTCGCCCGGGGCGCGTTGCGCGCGCAGCGGGACGTGCCCGAGGCCGACGTGTACGTGGTGGCGGTGCCGACCCCGCTGGGCGCGGACGGAGGGGCGGACCTCTCCTGCGTGGACGCCGCCGCGGACGCGATCGCCCCGCGGTTGCGGCCCGGCGCGCTGGTGGTGCTCGAGTCGACGTCGCCGCCGGGGACGACCCACCGCCTGGCGGAACGGCTCCTCGCCGAGCGCCCCGACCTGCGGCCGCTCGACGGCGAGGTCGCGCTGCACGTGGCCCACTGCCCGGAGCGGGTGCTCCCCGGGCGGGTGCTGACCGAGATCGTCGAGAACGACCGGGTCATCGGCGGCATCACCCCGGCCTGCGCCCGCCTGGCCCGCGACGTCTACGCCGCGTTCTGCCGAGGCTCGATCCTGCTGACCGACGCGCTCACCGCCGAGCTGTCCAAGCTCGCGGAGAACGCCTACCGGGATGTCAACATCGCGTTCGCGAACGAGCTCTCGCTGATCGCCGACGCCCTGGGCGCGGACGTGTGGCGGCTGATCGAGCTCGCGAACCGCCACCCGCGCGTCGACATCCTGCAGCCGGGGCCGGGAGTCGGCGGGCACTGCATCGCCGTCGACCCCTGGTTCCTGGTAGGGGCCGCGCCCGCACGGGCACGGCTGATCCGGACGGCCCGGGAGGTGAACGACGCGCAGCCCGGCGTGGTCGTCGACCGGGTGCGCGCCGCCGTCAGCGGGCTCGAGCGGCCGCGCATCGCCGCGCTCGGGCTCGCGTTCAAGCCCGACATCGACGACCTGCGCGCGTCGCCGGCCGTCGAGGTGGTCGGTCGCCTCGCCGCGCTGCTCCCGCGGGCGTCGATCGAGGTGGTCGAACCGCACGTCCCGGACCTGCCCGACACGTTGGCACGGTTCGCCAACGTCACGCTCGCGACGCTGGAGGAGGCGACGCGAGGAGCCGACCTGATCGTCGTGCTGGTCGACCACGCGCCGTTCCGCGCGGTGGGCCGGGAACAGCTGCGCCTCGACGAGGCCGTCACCGTGGACACCCGCGGGCTGTGGCGGTGAACGTCGCTGCCGCGTCGTGGAGGCGGATCTCTCTCGCCCGGACGGCGCTCTGGCATCTCCGGCACGGTGGACCCGGTCCGTCGAGACGGTACCGGCGACGGGTGGCGATGCTGACTGCCCGGTCCGAGCAGCCCCGCCCCCCGCGTCGCCCGCGCGTCGGTGTGCTGCTCGACGAGGCGACCCGAGCCGCGATGCGCCCGGAGTGGCGCGAGGTGGATCCGGGACGGCTCGACATCGACCTCCTGGTGATCGGGTCGTCGCGTGCGCGCCGCGTGCGGCCCTGGCCGGCCCGCGGCCGACTCCCGCGTCCGGTGCCCGAGGACCTCGTCGCGGCGTGCCGCCGGGCCGGGATCCCGACGGCGCTGTGGGACACCGAGCGGCTCGATGCGCCGCTCGTGGCCGGAGCGGACGCGTGCGACCACGTCTACGCGGCGGACCCCCGGCGCGTCGAGCGGTACCGGCACGAGGCGGGGGTCGGTCGCGTGTCGGTGCTGCCGCCGGCGGTGCAGCCGCGGACGCACAACCCGGTTCGCGGCCCGGACGAGCCGCGCGCCGCGGGGCCGCTGGTGCTGAGCGCGGGCGGCCGCGGCGCGCGGGGGCGCACGGCGGCGTCCTACCGCCGGCACGGTGCCGCGGTGGTGCCGCACGACGCGGACGTGCCCGTAACGGCGCGCGCCGCGCTCGAGTGCAGCGCGTCGGGGACAGCGGTGCTGGTCGTCGGGGAGCGCGCCACCGTGCCGCTGGCGCCGGGCGAGGTCGACTGCCCCCCGCCCGAGGACGCCCCGGTCGCGCTGCGGGGCCTGCTGCGATCGGCCGAGCTGCGCGACCGCCTCACGCACCGGGCGCAGCGCCGCATCTGGCGGGAGCACACGGCGGGGCACCGCGCCCGCGTGCTGCTCGCCGACGCCGGGCTGCCCGTCCCGCAGGACGAGGGGCGGGAGGTGACCGCCCTGGTGTCGACGGGCCGCCCGCGGCAGCTCGACCACGTGCTCCGCTCGGTCGCGGCCCAGCGGGACGTGCGGGTCCAGCTCGCGCTGCTCGCGCACGGCTTCGTCCCGGACGCCGCGGAGGTGCGAGCACGCTGCCGCTCGCTCGGCATCGAGGACCTGGTGCTGCTGTCGGCGGACTCCGACGTCCCCCTCGGCACCTGCCTCGACCGGCTGGTCCGGGCGGCGGACGCCGGCGTCGTCGCCAAGATCGACGACGACGACCTGTACGCGCCGGACTACCTCGCCGACCAGCTGCACGCGCTCGCCTACTCGGGCGCTCAGGTGGTCGGGAAGCGCGCGCACCACGTCTACCTCGCCGATCTCGACGCGACGGTGCTCCGGTTCGGCGACTGGGAGCACCGGTGGTCCGACCTGGTCGCGGGGCCGACCATCGTCTGCCGGCGTGACGTCGCGCTGGCGGCGCCCTTCCCCCCGGTGCGGTCCGGGGAGGACACCGGCTTCCTGCGCGGTGCCCTCGACGCCGGCTGCCGTGTGTACTCCGCGGACCGGTTCGGCTTCGTGCAGGTCCGCTCCGCGGGCGCGTCGCACACCTGGCGGGCGTCCGACCGCCGCCTCCTCGCGCACGGGGAGGTCGTCTTCTTCGGCCGGCCAGAGCGCCACGTCTTCGTCTAGCGGCCGCCGCCCCGGCCGCTCCCATCCGCCCCGTACGAGTCCCGAGGAGCCCGTGATGAGCATGCCGATCCGCACCCGCGCGGCCCGGGTCGTCGGTCTGTGCGAGACCCGCCCGACGCCGGGGCGGACGGTCGCCGCCGAGGTCGCGGTCCGCGACGTCGAGGCGGTCGAGGGGGCGCAGGTGGGCGCCGCCCTCCGGTTGCGGCTCGCGCGGGCGGTCGCCCGGGTCGACCCCGGGACCGCCGCTCGGCTGTATCGGGAGCACGTCGAGGCGGCGGCGGGCGGACCGGCTCCGGAACCCGACGACGTCCTGCGGCTGGCGGAGCAGGGCGAGTGGGACGTCCTCGGGCAGTGGTGGGGCGACGACGCCGACCGCAGGGCCGGGGCGCTCGCGGCGCTGCTCGACCCCGCCGGCGGAGCCCCGCTCCGCGCGCTGGTCGTGCTGCTCGACCGCCTGTTCGCGGACGGGGTGGTGCCGGCACCGGTGCAGGGGCCCGCCGACGCCGAGCGCCTGCGCGCCCTGGTCGAGGAGTCCCTGCGATCGGGTGACCCGGCCGCTCTCGGGGCCGCCTCGCGCGCCGCCGAGGCCGTCGAGCGACGGCGCGGCGCCGCCGCGGGGTGGTTGGCGACCGTCGGCGTGCTCGCCGCGGGGGTGGCGACGGGCGCGGTCGGGGAGGACGGCCGTCGCACGCTCGCCGCACGGCTCTCCCGGCTCGAGGACGGCGTCCCGCACCTGCGTGCCCTGCGCGGGTGGTGGGACGTCGAGCCGCTGATCGGGCCGGGCACCGGTGCCGGGTCGACGCGCACGCGGCTGGCCTCGTGGACAGCCGCCGTGGCCCGTGCCGACGCGGCGCTGGACGAGCCGGGTCCAGCCGCCCACCGGCAGGAGATCCGGGACGCTCTCGGCGCGGCGCTCGCGGCCGCCGGGGGCGACACCGGGCTCACGCGGGAGCTCCGGCGGTGCCTGGTGCTCGAGGCCGCGCGGCGTGGTGAGGTGCGGCTCGCCCGGGCGGAGCTCGGGGCGCTGACGGCGGCGGGGGCACCGGACGCGGCGCGCCGCAGGCAGCGACGCGCCCTGCGGCGGGTCGTGGACGCGCTGGACACCGACTGGTGCGTGACCCGCCCGCGACGGCTGTCGCCACCGGCGCACGCGCCCCGCACACCGGGCGACGTCCACCCGGTACGGGTCGCCGAGCGGGCCGCGGTGCTCGCGCGGCTGCGGCAGGACGACCCGGGAGCCTTCGCGGACGCAGCCGGAGCCTTCGCGGACGAGCTGTGCGGCGCCGGCTACGAGAACCACCGGTTCCTGCTGTCGCTCCGCGTCGCCCAGGCCGAGGTGCTGCTCGCCCTCGGTCGGGTCAAGCACGCGGCGCGGCTCGCGCGGTACGCCGACCGGCAGGTGCGCGCGCAGCTCGCGCACGACGACGACCTGCGCGCGGCGTCCGCCCTCGTCCGGATCCGGGCCGAGCTCGCGTCGGGGTCGGTCGAGGCGGCGCGTGCCGCCGCGGACGCGCTGCCGCCCGCCGGGACCCGGCGGCTGAGGTCGGAGTTCTCGGGCCCGGCGCTGCGGGCGCTCGTCGGCGGCACGACGGGGGGCGACCGGTGACCCGGCCGCGCTTCACCGTCGCCCTCTCGTTCTACGACGTCGCGCCGTACCTGCCCGCGACGCTCCGGTCGCTGGAGCGGCAGACGTACGGTCTGCGGAACCTGCAGGTCGTCCTGGTCGACGACGGCTCCACCGACGCGGGTGGGCGGATCGCGGAGCGCTTCGCCGCACGCCACCGGTCGGTGACCCTGATCCGGCAGCAGAACGGCGGGCCGGCCGCGGCGCGGAACCGCGCCCTCGACGTCGCCGAGGGGGAGTGGTTCACGTCCGTCGACGGCGATGACGTGCTCGACCGCGACTACTTCGCGGCCGTCGCCCGGCTGCTCGACCGGGACCGCGAGTCGCGCGCGAGCATGGTGGCCCCCCGGTTCCTGGTCCTGGACGACCGGACCGGACGGTTCCGGGACACGCACCCCCTGGGCGACAAGCACCGGTACGGCGACCGCCTCGCCAGGCTCGCCGACGAACCGCAGGCCATCGCCCTCGGTACGCCGTTCCTGCGCACCGACACCCTGCGGGACCGGGGGCTCCGGTACGACCACCGCGTGGCCCCGACCTACGAGGACGCCCACCTGATCGGCCGCTACCTCGCGGCGCACGACGACCCGGTCGTCGGCATCGCGGCGAGCGCGCGCTACTACTACCGCAAGCGGGCCACGCAGGGATCGCTGGTCCAGTCGTCGTGGGGGGACGCCGACCGGTTCCGGGCGGTGCCCGAGCACGGGTACCTCGGCCTGCTCCGCGACGCGGCCCGGGCCAACGGGGGGCGCGCCCCGGCCTGGGCGCAGCACATGGTCCTCTACGACCTGATCTGGTACCTCAAGGAGGAGCAGGCGACCAGCAGCCGCGCGGGCTGGGTGCAGGGGGAGCTGGCGGCCCGGTTCCTCGAGCTGCTCGCCGAGATCATGACCCTGGTCGACGGGTCCACGATCGAGGCCCACTCCTGCAACCCGCACCCCTGGACGATGCGCCAGGCGCTGCTCACCCGGTTCGCCGACGACGGCGTCCTGCCGCGGGTCTTCCGCTGGGCCGACCGCGGGGGCCGGGCCCAGGTCTCGGTGATGCACCGTGCACCCGAGGTGCGGGTGCGCGCGTTCAGCGGCGGGGTCGAGGTCCACGCCAGCACGGTGGGCGTCCGCGTGCACCGGTACTTCGGCGAGGACTTCATGACCGAGACCTCGCTCGAGTGGCCGGCGGCCGACGAGGTGGCGCTCTGGGTAGACGGCGTGCCGGCCGTGCTGCGCCGGATGCACCAGCCCGTCTGCGGGCGCCCGTCCGCGGGGACCTACCGGCTGGAGCCGGACCCGGCCGCCGGGGGCCGTCCGCGCGCAGGCCGGATCCGTTCGGCGTGGCGCGTCCTCGAGGTCGCGGCCCTCGCCACCGGCCGCTCCCGGGCCCGGGTCGCCGCGGGCCTCGGTCGCCGGCTGGTCGCGCGGCGACGTCGCCGCGCCGAGCAGGCGGCCCGCGCGGCGTGGGTCGCGGCGATCACGGAGCGGGCACGGTCGACGGCCGCGCGGGAGCGGTACGCCGGCGCCTGGCTGGTGATGGACCGGCCGGGGACCGCG
The DNA here is from genome assembly GCF_007679345.1 of Cellulosimicrobium cellulans. Taxonomy (GTDB): domain Bacteria; phylum Actinomycetota; class Actinomycetes; order Actinomycetales; family Cellulomonadaceae; genus Cellulomonas; species Cellulomonas cellulans_A. Next base: position 248,887 of record NZ_VEGH01000005.1, on the reverse strand, counting down.
GACGACAACGGTGAGCACCTGTACCGGTACCTGCGCGCCGAGCGGCCGGACATCGACGCCTACTTCGTCCTCGAACGGACGTCGCCGCACTGGGACCGGCTCGCGGCGGAGGGGTTCGCCCTGGTGCCGTACGGGAGCGACGAGGCGGCGCTGCTGACACTGAACGCGGCCGCACGGATCTCCTCCGACGCCGTGGCCGGGTGCATGTACCCCCTGCCCCGCCGCGAGTTCGGGGAGCCGCCCGGCATCTTCGTCTTCCTCCAGCACGGCATCCTCAAGGACGACGCCTCCCGCTGGCTCAACGGCAAGCGGATCGACCTGATGATCACCTCCACCGAGGCCGAGCACGAGAGCTTCGTGGGACCGCGGTCGCCCTACGCGCTCCGCCGGGACCAGGTCGCGCTCACCGGGCTGGCGCGGTACGACGAGCTGCTGCGGCGACGCCGCCGCGCCGGGCCCCGGCGGGGCGGCGTGCTCGTGATGCCCACGTGGCGGCGCGCGCTGCGCGAGGACCTGGAGCGCTGCGCGTCGGACGCCGAGCGGCAGGCGGTCTTCGCGCGCTCGGAGTTCGGCCGCCGCTGGCTCGCGCTGCTGTCCTCGTCCGAGGTCGCCGACCTCGCGGAGCGGTCGGGCGAGCCGGTCCGGCTCCTGCTGCACCCGCTGCTGCAGCGGGTGCTGCCGCGGGTCGACCTCCCGGCCCACGTGCAGCAGGTGGACCCCGGGCAGGGCGAGTTCCAGACCGAGCTCGTGCGGTCGTCGATGCTGCTGACCGACTACTCGTCGGTCGCCTTCGACGCCGCGTTCGCGGGGCTGCCCGTCGTCTACTACCAGTTCGACCGGGAGGCGATGTTCGGCGGGGAGCACCCGCTGCGGGTCGGGTACTTCGACTACGTCCGCGACGGGCTGGGGCCGGTCGTGACCGCGCAGGCCGATGCCCTCGCCGCCCTGGCGGGGCTCGCGGACGCCGGCTTCACCGTGCCCGAGGTGTACCGCCGGCGGGCGGACGCGACGTTCGCGTTCCGCGACGAGGGCAGCTGCGGGCGGATCGTGGCGGCCGTCGAGCGGCGCATCGCCGAGGTGGCGGCGCGGTGACCGGGCCGACGATCGCGCTGCTGGGCTCGTGCGTCTCGCGGGACGCGTTCAACGGCGGGCTGAACCCGGGCTGGCGGGAGCGCTTCCGACTGGGCCCGGCGCACTACCAGGCGTCGCTCATCAGCCTGCTGGGTCGCCCCGAGCCACCGCCGGCGGGTGGCCTCGAGGACCTGGACCCGCACGCGCGGACGTGCGTCCTCGCCGAGCTCTCCCGGCGGTTCCTCCCCGAGGTGGCCGAGACCCGCCCGGACCACCTGCTGGTCGACCTGTTCACCGACGCCCGGTTCGGCGTGCTCCGGACCGCCGGGGGCTGGGTGACGGACAACTCGTGGAAGATCGGGGCCAGCGCGGCCTACGCCGGGTTCGCCGACGCCGACCGGCTCGCTCTGGACCGCACCCCGGACGCGTTCCTGGCCCTGTGGGACGAGGCGTGCGAGCACCTGGCCCGGTTCCTCGCGGAGCACTCGCCGGGGACCACGGTCCTGGTGAACCGGGCGCGGGGGGCGGAGCGTCGGCTCGGTCCGGGCGGGATCGCGCGCGTCGACCCCGCCGAGGTGCGCGCGCTCAACGCGCGGTGGGACCTGCTCGAGCGGCGTCTCCTGCGTCGGATCCCCGACGCGCGCGTCCTCGACCCGATGGCGGGCGGGATCTGCGCCGCGGACCAGCACCCGTGGGGCCGGTACTGGGTGCACTACGAGCCCGCGTACTACCGGCAGCTCGACCGCCTGCTCCGGCGCGCGACCGGCCAGGAGTGCGCGGACCGGCTCAGCCTGGACCAGCTCGGCCTCGACCTCGGGCTGGACCAGGCGTCGAGCCAGCACGACCACCTCCGCCGGTACGAGGAGCAGGTCGCCGGGCTCGACGGGGACCTGCGGTCCGTCGCGATCGTGTCCGCGAAGATGCCGGTGCACACCGGCCTGGCGTTCGCGCGGCGCTACCCGTCGGCCGACGTGCACGTGCTGTCGCTGACGGACGTGGATGGCACCGACCTCCTGCCCGACCTCCTGCCGAACCTCCGCGTGCACCGCGTCCGGGGCCTCGGGCAGATGCACGCCGTCCTCGCGCGGCTCCCGGGCCTCGACCTGCTGATCGACGACGGGGAGCACGGCAGGGCGCAGCAGCGGTCGTTCCTGCGGGAGCTGCTGTACTACGTCCGCGACGGGGGCGTCTACGCGATCGAGGACCTGCACGCGCTGCGACTGCCGTCGTTCCGCGACGACCGTGGCGAGTCGGTCCTCGACCTCCTGCTGCGGCTCACGGTCGGAACCGGCCACCCCGCCGTCCCGGTGGCCGGGTCGGAGGCCGACCGCGCGCTCGCGGCCGCGATCGGCGAGGTCCGCATCTCGGCCCGTCTGGGCCTCGTGCGCAAGCGGGGGACGCACTGGCTGCGGGTCACCGAGAACGACGACCTCGGGCGCGTCCTGGGCGACCGCGCGGCCGGCTGGTGCTCGGAGCGCGTCGTCGAGGCCGGGTACGACTACGAGGTGCCGATCACCCCGACGTCGAACCGGGACGACCTCGGACGGGACCGGTTCATCCGGCGGTACCGCCAGCCCGACCGGCGGGTGCGCGAGTACGAGGGCGTGCTGGTGGCGCCCCGCGGGATCGTCGCCCGGGACGGCGTCTGCCTCCCCGAGACCTTCCGCCTCTACCGGAATCGGGTGCCCGGGCACGCCGAGCTGCCGAACGCCGACCGCCGGTTCGTCGTCGCGCCCGACCTCGCCGCGCGCCGGCTCCCCACGCTGCCGGGCGCGTACTTCCACCTCGACGTCGAGTGGCCGGAGGGCTACGGGCACCTCCTCACCGACCTGCTGGGGCGGCTCTGGTGCTGGCCCGAGGTGGTCGCGGAGCACCCCGACATCCGGGTGCTGGTCTCGACCAAGCCGGAGGGTGCGCCGGTGCCGCCGTGGTACGTCGACGTCCTGGCGGCCGCGGGGATCGAGCCGTGGCGCCTCACCGCGCTGCGGGGCCCGGCGCGCGTCGAGCGGCTGGTCGCGGCGACCCCGTTGTTCTCCAACACCGAGGTGGCGCACCCGCGGCTCGGCGAGCTGTGGCGCTCGACGACGGCCGCGCTGTGCCGGGCGGCGGGGGAGACGGACACCCCGAGCCGGATCTTCGTCTCCCGCAGGGCGCAGTCGCGCAGGGCATGCCACAACGCCGCCCGACTGGAGGCGAGGTTCGAGGACGCCGGATACACCGTGGTGTATCCGGAGGACCACCCGGTGGCGGACCAGGCGCGGCTGTTCGCGCGCGCCGACGCGGTCGCCGGGTACGGCGGGAGCGGCCTGATCAACACGATCCACTGCCGGGACGGCGTCCCGCGCATCGTGATCGCCCCGGAGGGGTTCACCGCGATGAACGAGTACCTCATCGCCACCGTGCAGCGGGCGCCCGTGCACTACTTCTGGGCGCCCGCGGACGTCCCGCTCGGCCCGGCGTGGTCGTTCCGGGCGTTCATGTCGGACTTCACCTTCGACTTCGAGCGGGACGGCGCGATGCTCGACGGGCTGCTCGACGGGTGACCGGCGGGCGGCCCGTCAGGGACGGAGCGCGGCGTCGAGGAACAGGTCCACGTCCTCGAACATCAGGGGCAGCAGCGCGTCGACCCGCTCGTCGTCCCAGTCCCACCAGCGCGCGCTGAGCAGACCGGCGACCTGCCGGTCCGAGAACCGCCGGCTGACCTGCCGCCCCGGGGAGCCCGCCACGACGGCGTAGGGCTCGACGTCGTGCATCAGGAGCGAGCCCGGGGCGACGACGGACCCATCACCCACCGTGACCCCGGGGAGCACCGTCGTGCCCTCGCCGAGCCACACGTCGTGGCCGATGCGGACGGGGCCGGCGGTCGGCCGGTTCGCGGGCAGGGCGCGCGCGCCCGGCCAGAAGTCGTGCAGCGTGCGGAACGGGTAGGTGCTCACGGCGTCCGCCGGGCGGTGCCCGAGGATCAGCGTCACCCGCTCGTCGATCGAGGTGAACCTGCCGATGGTCAGCGGCGCGGAGCCGGCCCCGCGGACCGTCGGCTTGCCGCAGGTGTGGTCGCCGATCGACCAGCCGTGCCGCTCCGCCTCCTCGCGGAGCAGCCGGCGGGTGAGCTGCGACGGCCGGCGCCTGCCCTGCCAGTCCATCTCGATCGTCTCGAGGACGTGCCGGATGCCGTCGGCGGGCCGGAGCACGAACGGGCCCTCCAGCCGGAGGCCCCCGGCCGTCACGACCGCCGAGTCGAACCGGGTGCTGGGACGCCCGTCCCGGTCCCGGAGGACGAGCACGCCGGCGTCGTCCACCTCCCAGGTGGCCTCGTTGCGGTGCGCGTGGCCCCAGATGGTGCCGTCGGCCAGGAGGCGCAGCGGCCCGACGACGTTCGAGCCGTCGGCCCGGCGCATCCGCCAGGTGGCGGCCACCACGGCCCGGGGGTCGAGCGGGGTGCGGGGCGTCGCGGGCGCGGCGGCCGGCGCCGCCTCCGTCGCCGGCCCCGGCGCCGGCTCCGGCGCCGGCTCCGACGCGGTGCCGAGCGCCCGGGCGAGGTGCTCGACCACCGCTGCGTGGTCGCCGGACGAGGGCCGGTCCGGGACACGTGCGACCTCCGCGCCGAGCGCCGCCGCGGCGCGCGCCAGGTACGGGCGGAGCCGGTCGTCCTGCCCGTCGAGCAGCACCACCCGCGCCCCCGGCGTCGTCCGGCGCAGCAGCGCCGCGAGCCAGTCCGCCGCTGCGTCCCAGTGCTCGAGGTGGGTGGGGTCGCCCAGCGGCAGGTGCCGCGTCCCCGCCGGCAGCCGCTCCTCGGCGCCGCTGACCACCAGGTCCTCGGTCCGCGTCACGACCGAACCGTCCGGGAGCACGTGCACGCCGAGCACCTCGTCGGCCAGGTCCACGAGGACGAGGTCGACCGTGCCGGCGACGCCCGCGAGCACGTGCTCGAGGTTCGACCCGTAGTCGCCCCGCATCCAGCGGTGCCGGGACCGGGTCGGGAGCGGAGGCGGCGCGACGAGCGTCACCGGCCGGGAGTACGCGCTCAGCAGGGACTGGCGGGCGACCACGCCGAGCAGGGCCGGGCCGCCGGGGTCCTCCAGGCGCTCGGCGACCGCCCGTGCCAGGTCCGAGCCGTACACGAACATCCGAGGTGCGCTCATGGCCCCGTCCTCTCCGACGCGCCCGCGGGAGCGGGCTCGAACTCGTCCGGGCGCTCGCCCGTCCCGGCGAGCCACGACAGCGCACCGAGGACGCGCTCCGTGGCACGGCCGTCGCCGAACGGGTTGGCCACCCTGGCCGCCGCCCGGTGCGCCGCGTCGTCACGCAGCAGCCGGGTCGTGCGCGTCACGATCGCGTCCTCGTCCGTCCCGACGGGCAGGACCACGCCCGCCTCGACCGCCTCCGGGCGCTCGGTCGCCTCCCGCAGCAGGACGACGGGGACCCCGAGGCTCGGTGCCTCCTCCTGGACCCCGCCCGAGTCCGACAGGACGACGTGCGCCCGGGCGAGCACGCCGCAGAACTCGGGGTAGTCGAGCGGCGGGCCGAGGAGGACGTTCGGCAGCCCCGTCAGCCGCGCGCGCAGCGGGGCGTGGGCCGTGGGATTGGGGTGCAGCGGGCAGACGAACTGCACCTCGGGAAAGCGCAGGGCGAGCCGGTGGACGGCGCGCGCCACGCGCTCGATACCCGGGCCCCAGCTCTCCCTGCGGTGGGCGGTGACCAGGACGAGGCGTCGCGCGTCGGGTGCGCCGGCGGGCCCGCCGGCGTCCGGGCGGCGCAGCGCGAGCACGAGCCGCAGGGCGTCGATCACCGTGTTGCCCGTGACCAGCACGTCGGCGCGCGGGACGCCCTCCCGCACCAGGTTCCCTGCGTTCGCCGCCGTGGGCGCGAGGTGCAGCCGGGCGACCCGGGCGATCTGCCGCCGGTTGAGCTCCTCGGGGAACGGGCAGGACACGTCGTGCGTCCGCAGGCCCGCCTCGAGGTGCACGACGGGGACACGGGCGTAGAACGCGGCGAGCGCCGCCGCCATCGCCGTCGAGGTGTCGCCCTGCACCAGCACGATGTCCGGACGCTCGGCCGTCAGCACGGCGTCCACCCGCTCCAGGATCCGCGAGACGGTGGCGGCGAGCCCGCTGCCGCGGGCGAACACGTCCAGGTCGTGGTCGGGCGTGATGCCGAAGACGGCGTTCACCGAGTCGAGCACGTCCCGGTGCTGCCCGGACACGACGGTGACCGGCGAGAACCGCCGGTCGGCCGCGAGCGCGCGCACCACCGGCGCCACCTTGATCGCCTCGGGCCGCGTGCCGTACACGGTCATCACCCGGGTCGCCGCCGTCACGCCACGCTCCGCGCGCGGGTGCCGCGCGCGTGCCGCGGTGGCACGCCCGCGCGCTCCGGGAGCAGCCGCACGTGCACCTCGTCGTGCTCCGACCTCGCCTCGTCGAGGATCGACGCCGCGGTGGCCGGCCGGCCGTGCGCCGTCCAGTACGCCCAGCGGCGGTACCGCTTGGCGACGTCGGAGGCGGGCCCGTCGAGGACCACCCCGCCGTCGTGCAGCCAGATCGCCCGGGTGCACGTGGTCTCGACGGTCCGGGCGTCGTGGCTCACCAGGAAGACGGTGCCCGCGCCGTCGCGCAGCCGCTGCATGCGGTCCTCGCTCCGCGACCGGAACGCGGCGTCCCCGGTCGCCAGCGCCTCGTCGATCAGCAGGATGTGCGGCCGCGCCGCGGTGGCGATCGCGAACCGGAGCCGCGCCGCCATCCCGGCCGAGTAGGTCTTCATCGGCAGGTGGATGGCGCGTCCGATCCCGGCGAGCTCGACCACCTCGGGGACCGCCGCCGCCGTCTCGGCGTGGGACAGCCCCATCGCGAGGCAGCCGAGCCGTGCGTTCTGCAGGCCGGACATCTCCGGGACCAGCGCGGCGTTGGTCCCGATCAGCACGGGCTGGGACTGCGCGAGCACCTGGCCGCTGGTCGGGCGCTCGAGGCCGGCGATCACGCGCAGCAGGGTGCTCTTGCCCGAACCGTTCTGGCCGACCAGGCCGACCTGCTCCCCGGCGCGCGCGACGAACGACACGCTGGTCAGCGCGTCCACGCGGACGGTCGGCTGCCGGCCCAGGGCCGCCCGGAGCCCGCCGAGCAGCCCGCCCCGCCGGGAGGCCGGGCCGGTGTCCTCCGCGGTGGGTGTCCGGTACCGGACGCCCACGTCCTGCACCGCGACCGTCGTCCGCACGGCCCCCCAGTCGTCAGCCGCGGCCATAGGACTCCTCCCCGCGCCAGAAGAACAGGAAGCCGACGGCGAAGGTGCCGGCCGCCCACGCGCCGAGCGCGAGCCAGGTGCCGCCCAGGGGCGCCCGGGCGTACAGCAGGCAGTCGCGGGCGGCGTCGAGCACGAGGAACATCGGGTTCGCGTGCACCGCGGCCAGGACCGCGGGCGGCAGGTCGAGGTGGTCGAACGAGAAGAAGACGCCCGACCCGTAGAACCAGAACCGCAGCAGGACCGTGATGAGCTGGTTGACGTCGGGCAGCATCGCGCCCAGCCGGGCGACCACGAGGCACACCCCGGTGACGAACACCGCCTGGAGCGCGAGCACCCCCGGGAAGAGCAGCGCGTGCCACGTCCAGCTCGCCCGCTCGGGCAGGACCAGCAGCAGCGCGAGCATCGCGGCCATCGAGGGGAGCAGGCCCAGCAGCCCCTGGAGCGCGACGGAGACCGGGACGGACGCCCGCGGGAAGGTGAACGCCCGGATGACGTTCCGGTGGGCGTGGATCGACCGGCCGGCGCTCGTGACGCACTGCGAGGTGAAGGCGAACAGGAACGTCCCGACGATGAGGTAGCCGAGGAAGTTGGGCACGCCCCGGCGCACGTCCAGGAGGAGGCCGAAGACGACGAAGTAGGCCAGCCCGTCCAGGACCGGGCGCACGACCAGCCAGGCCTGGCCCAGCAGGGTCTCGCGGACCCCGCTCGTCACCTTCGCCCGCGCCTCGTGCCAGAGGAACGACCGCCGGCCCCAGAGCTGCGCCACGTACCGGCGCAGCGCGGGACGGGCACCGACCCGGGTGAGCTCCTCCGGGGCGATCAGCTCCACCACGGGCCCGCCGCGCGCGGGCTCCTCGACGGCGACCGGATCGGGGTCCGGGGCCCACGGCCACACCGCGCCGCCGCGACCCTCGACGGACGCGCCCGCCGCCGTCACCGGGCCGCCCCGAGCCGTTCGTACAGCGCGCGGTACGCCGCCCCCGCCCGCGCCCAGGTCCGCCCCGCCGCCACCTCGCGCCCGGCCGCGACCAGCGCCGCAGCGGCCGCGGGGTCGTCGCGCAGCCCCGCCAGCGCGGCCGCCAGCGCGGCGGGGTCGTCCGGCGGGACCCGCAGGCCGGCCCCGTCCGGCACCACCTCGGCGAGCGCCGGCAGGTCGCTCGCCACGACCGGGCGGCCGAGCGCCATCGCCTCGACCGGCTTGAGCGGGGTCACCGACCGGCACACCGCGAGGTCGCGACGCGGCACGACGAACGCGTCCAGCGCCCGGTGCCAGCGCGGCGCCGCCCCGGCGGGGACGCGGCCCGGGAGCAGCACGGAGCCGGCCACGCCGGCCGCGGCGGCGCGGCGGCGCAGCTCGGGCAGCGCGACGCCGTCGCCGACCACGCAGGCGCGGGCGTCGACCCCGCGGGCGCGCAGCAGGGCCACCGCGTCGACCAGCGTGCCCAGGCCCTCGTAGTCCACGACGCTGCTCACGGTGCCGACCCAGAAGCCGTCCTCGGGCAGACCCAGCGCCCGGCGCGCGCGGCGCGGGCCCTGGTCGGGGAGCGTGAGCAGGCGGGGGTCGACCCCGTTCGGGACCACCGTGATCCGCTCCGCCGGGACGCCGCGCGCCACCAGGTCGTCCCGCAGGGTCCCGCTGAGCGCGACGACGTGCGCCGCGCAGGCCGCGACCGCCGCCTCCTGGGCGCGCAGCAGCCGGAACCGCTCGCTCGCCGCGGCCCGCTCCCGCGCCCCGGCGTCCGCCCGGCCGGCCACCCAGGTCTGCTCGAGCAGGCCGCGCACCTCGTAGACCCAGGGCACGCCGAGCTCGGCCGCCAGGGCCGCGGCGACCTGGCCGTTGCCGTACGGCGTGGTGGTGTGCAGGACGGTCGGACGGAAGGCCCGGGCGACCGGTCCCAGCGCCGCGACGGTGCGCGCGGCGCGGTCGACCGCGTCCCGCGGCTGCGCCAGGGGGAGCAGACGCCGGTACGGCACTCCGTCCACCACGTCGCGCCGGCGTGCGGCGAGTCGGCCGACCGACACCGGGTACCCGAGCCGGGTGGCGGCCTCGACCCGGACGCCCGCCGCGGCCTGCGCGCGCAGGACGGCGTGGGAGCGCACGGCGTAGCCGCTCGGGGTGTGCGGGACCGACGACGTGAGCAGGTGCAGCGCCGCGGGCCCTTTGTCGGGGGCCCCGGCGCGCACCCGAGGACCGGGGGCGCGCACCCGCCGACCGGGCGAGCGACGCGGCGCCGGCCCGGCCTCGGCGCTCGGGACCTCGAACCCCGGCACGAGCGTCGCCCGCTCGGCCGTGTACCGCCGCGCGAGTCGCCGGTCGCCCGCCGCCTCGGCGCGGGCGACGGCCGCGTGCAGGTCACCGTCGCGCCAGGCCGCCCGCGCGGCGGCGCGGCCGGGCAGGGGAGTCGGGGTGCGGGGCGTCAGGCCCGCGCCGAGCGCGTCGGCGCGGTCCAGCTCGACCGCCACCTCGGCGAGCACGCGTCGCCCGGCCCTGCCCCGCGGGCGGGCCCCGGGGAGCAGCCGCCCGGCGGCGTCCCGGTGCCCGGCGAGCCAGTGCCCGAGGACGGCCCGGGTCGGTGCCGGCGAGCCGGCCAGCAGCGCGGCCGCCGCGCGCCCGGTCACCGCGTCCGGCAGCCGGCGCGACGCCTGCACGACCAGCAGGGCCGGGTCGTCCCGCAGCATCCGGGCGGCGACCACCGCCGCGACCGCCGCGCCGCGCAGGACGTCCGCCGCTCCGGGGCGGACGCGCAGCACCGCGGCGGCGCCCGTCGGCTCTCCGGCCCGGCGCTCGGGCGAGGGCCGCGTCACGGGACCACGTCCCGCAGCGCGGCCAGGTAGGCGACGGCGAGCCGGTCGAGGTCGGCGTGCTCCGCGACCCACCGCGGGCCGCCGGTGCCGACGTCGAGCCGCGCGCGGTCGGCGGCCAGGGCCGCCCAGAGCCCCGCCAGCGCGTCGGCGTCCTCCGGTGGCACGACGTCGCCCGCCCCGGCCGCGCGCACGACGTCCGCCGCCTCGCCGGTGACCGCGGCGGTGACGTGCCGGCCGACCGCCATCGCCTCGTACAGCTTGCTCGGGACCGTCCACGCGAACGGCGGCCAGTCGCGCAGGGCCACCAGCACGGTGTCGGCCCAGTCGTAGTGGGCCGCGACCTCGGCCCGGGGCACCCGGCCGAGCAGCTCGACGGGTGCGCGCAGGGCCGTGGCCTCGGCGCGCAGCCGGGCGTCGTCGAACCCGGAGCCGACCAGGCGCAGCCGGACGGGGACCCCCCGGTCCCGGAGGATCGCCGCGGCCTGCACCGCCGTGCACAGGCCCTGGCTCCGGCCGGTGGTCCCGAGGTAGAGGACGTGCAACGCTGCGCGCCCCGGGGGGACACCGGTCCGGTCCAGCGGCGTCACCCCGTTGCGCACGACCGCGACGCGGGCCACGCCGCGGTCCCGCAGGACGTCGGCGAACGTCGCCGTGGTCGTCACCACCAGCGCCGCGCGCCGCTGGCTCCACGTGACGAGCGCGGCGGCGGCCCGGACCAGCAGGCGTCGCCCGCCGCGGGCCGGGCCCCACATGCCGCTGGCCTCGATCAGGTCGGGCCAGGCGTCGCGCATCTCGACCACAGCGGGGCGCCGCGGCCCCGCCAGGGCGAGTCCGGCGAGCAGCGAGGGCAGGCCGGGCGCGGTCGCCACGACGACGTCCGGCCGGTCGGCGCCCCGCAGCCGGCGCCGGCCGAGCACCACCGTGTCGACCGCCGCGCGGATCTGGTCGAGGAGCCGGCTGGCCAGGTCGGGTCCGTGCTCCCGGTACCGGACGCGGTGCACGGTCTCGCCGGCGGGCCCGGTCTCGCGCGCCCCCGGCCGCACCCGGCCCCCGGTCCCGGTACGGCCCGACGGGTAGTGCGCCGGCGGGGCCAGGACGGTGACCCGGTGGCCGGCGGCGACGAACCGGGCGGACAGCTCGCGCCAGCGCACGGCGGGCGGGCAGGTCTCGGGGGCGTAGTGGTGCGTGACCAGGACGATGTGCAGGGGGCGGTCGGGTCGCGCGGCCGCTGGGCCCGGCCCCGCCGCCGTCGCTGCCTGGTCCTCGACGCGCACGGACAGTGATCCTGGCCCAGGCGGAGGCTACTCAGTGCGCGACCGGGCACTACTCAGGGCACCCCTGGGGCGCGCGGCCGGGCTCCGAGTCCGCCGCGTGTTTCGGGCCGGTGAACGCTTGCCGGACACCCGCGACCGGACGCGCACCCGTCCGCCATACTTCCCCCCATGTCCACCACCTCCCCGCGGGCGACCGCTCCGGCGTCCGCCGCGCCGAAGAACGCGGTCGACCGGTTCTTCAAGATCTCCGAGCGCGGGTCGACCATCGGCACCGAGATCCGTGGCGGCCTCGTCACCTTCTTCACGATGAGCTACATCATCGTGCTGAACCCGCTCATCCTCGGGACCGTCCAGGACGGCTCCGGGAACTTCCTCGGCGGCGGGTCCGAGCCGAACATCCCGATGATCGCCGCGACCACCGCCCTGGTCGCCGGCGTGATGTCGATCCTCATGGGCCTCGTCGCCAACTTCCCGCTGGCGCTCGCGGCGGGCCTCGGCCTCAACGCCGTCGTCGCCTACTCGATCGCCTCGCTGCCCGACATGACCTGGGCCGACGCGATGGGCATCGTGGTGCTCGAGGGCCTGATCATCCTCGTGCTGGTGCTCACCGGGTTCCGGGAGGCTGTGTTCCGCGCGGTCCCGATGGAGCTGAAGACCGCGATCAGCGTCGGCATCGGCCTGTTCATCGCGTTCATCGGCCTGTTCGACGCCGGCTTCGTGCGCATCCCGTTCAGCCAGGCGACGCCGGTCGAGCTCGGCATCGGCGGGTCGCTCGGCTCGTGGCCGCTGCTGGTGTTCGTCGTCGGCCTGTTCCTCGCCATCATCCTGATGGCCCGCAAGGTGCACGGCGCGATCCTCATCGCCATCGCGGTGTCCACCGTGCTGGCGATCGTCGTGGAGGCCGTCGGCGACCTCGGCGAGCGCTCCGCGGAGAACGCCGACGGCTGGTCGCTGGCCGTGCCGGCCGTGCCGGACTCGATCGTCGCGGCGCCGGACTTCTCGCTGCTCGGCCAGTTCTCGCTGTTCGGCTCGATCGAGAAGATCGGGCTCGTCGCGGTGATCCTGCTGGTGTTCTCGGTGATGATCGCCGACTTCTTCGACACGATGGGCACGATGGTCGCCGTCGGCGGCGAGGCGGGCCTGCTCGACAAGGAGGGCAACCCGCCCCGCACCCGGCAGATCCTGGTCGTCGACTCGATCGCCGCGGCCGCGGGTGGCGCCGCCTCGGTGTCGTCGAACACCTCGTACGTCGAGTCCGCCGCGGGCGTCGGCGACGGCGCGCGCACCGGCCTCGCGTCGGTCACCACCGGCGTCGCGTTCCTGCTCGCGACGTTCCTGTCCCCGCTGGTCGGCATGGTGCCGTTCGAGGCGGCCACCCCGGCCCTGGTCGTCGTCGGCTTCCTCATGGTCATGCAGGTGTCCGGCATCGACTGGAAGAACTTCGAGGTCGCCGTCCCGGCGTTCCTGACGATCGTCCTGATGCCGTTCTCGTACTCGATCACGGTCGGCATCGGCGCGGGCGTCATCTCGTTCGTCGTGCTGAAGCTGGCGCTCGGCAAGGTCCGCAAGGTGCACCCGCTGATGTGGGTCGCCGCGGCGCTGTTCGTCGTCTACTTCCTCATCGGCCCGATCAAGTCCTGGCTGGGCGTCTGACCGGCGCCCGGCACGACCCGACCACGCCCGCCCGGACCGCGCGTCCGGGCGGGCGTCGTCGTCCGCGGGCGCTGCACCGGGTGCCCGGCCGGGCCGGGTGAGGGGTGATCGGCCACGGTAGGTTCGTGCGCGTCCGCCCGCCACCGCCGAAGGGTCCCTCATGCACGTCTCCGTCATCGGCTGCGGCTACCTGGGCGCCGTGCACGCGGCGAGCATGGCCAAGCTCGGGCACACCGTCGTCGGGGTCGACGTCGACGCGGCCAAGGTCGAGCTGCTCGCCGCCGGCAAGGCCCCGTTCTACGAGCCCGGCCTCCCCGAGCTGCTGAGCGAGGTCGGCGGCGAGGGGCGGCTCACGTTCGCGACGGACATGGCGGCCGTCGGCGGCGCGGCCGTGCACTTCCTGTGCGTCGGCACCCCGCAGAAGCACGGCGAGTTCCGGGCGGACCTGACCTACGTCGAGGGCGCGTTCGCCGCGCTGCTCCCGCACCTGCGCCCCGGGGACCTCGTCGTCGGCAAGTCCACCGTGCCCGTCGGGACCGCCGAGGCGCTGGCCGAGCGGCTCGAGGGCACCGGCGCGACGCTGGTGTGGAACCCGGAGTTCCTGCGCGAGGGCTTCGCGGTGAAGGACACGCTGCACCCGGACCGCCTGGTCTACGGGTTGCCCACCGACGACGACGGCGTCCCGACGGCCGAGGGCGACCGCGCGCGCGGGATCCTCGACGAGGTGTACGCGGCGCCGCTCGCCGAGCGCACCCCGCTGGTGGTCACCGACTACGCGACCGCCCAGCTGGTGAAGGTCGCGGCGAACAGCTTCCTGGCGACCAAGATCTCGTTCATCAACGCGATGGCCGAGCTGTGCGAGGCGACCGGCGCGGACGTCACCCGGCTCGCCGACGCCATCGGCTACGACGACCGGATCGGGCGGCGGTTCCTCAACGCGGGGCTCGGTTTCGGCGGCGGCTGCCTGCCCAAGGACATCCGGGCGTTCATGGCGCGGGCCGGCGAGCTCGGGGTCGACCAGGCGCTGTCCTTCCTCCGGGAGGTCGACGCGATCAACATGCGCCGCCGGGTGCGGATGGTGGACCTGGCCCGCGAGGTGTGCGGCGGGTCGATCGTCGGGCGGCGGATCGCGGTGCTGGGCGCGGCGTTCAAGCCGGACTCGGACGACATCCGCGACTCGCCGGCGCTGTCCGTGGCCGCGCAGATGCAGCTGCAGGGTGCGCACGTCGTGGTGACCGACCCGCAGGCCGTCGAGAACGCGCGGCGCGCGTGGCCCGGCCTGGCGTTCGCGACGACGGCCGACGAGGCGGTCGCGGGCGCCGACGTCGTGCTGCTGGCGACCGAGTGGCAGGAGTACCGCGCGCTGGACCCGGAGCGGCTGGGGGGTCTCGTGGCGCGCCGGGCCGTCCTGGACGGCCGCAACGTGCTGGACCCGCGCGCGTGGCGCGCGGCGGGCTGGACGTACCGCGCCCTGGGCCGCCCCTGACGCCCGCGCGCCGCGCGCTCGCGCACGCCGCCGCGCACGCGCGCCGCCGCGCCACCGCGCACGCGCGCCGCCGCGCGGGTTGCGCCGACTCTCCACTTCGCGCCTCTGCGCGCACCGCTGCGCAGAGTCCGCAGATGGAGACTCGGCGAGGTCATCTGCCGTGGAGCGCGCGGCGGACCCACGCGACGACGCGGGACGGGTGGCGGAGGACGTCGTCCGCGGTGCAGGTGATCACCCGCCAGCCCAGCGACTCGAGCTCCTGGCGGCGGCTGATGTCGCGGCGCCAGGTGTCGCGGTCGGTGCGGTGGACGTCGCCGTCGTACTCCACCGCGACGAGCTGCTCGCGGTAGGACAGGTCGGGCATGGCGACGACGTAGCCGTCCGGGGCGCGGACCAGGTCGTTGACGAGCGGGCACGGGAGGCCGGCGTCCACCAGCTCCCACCGCAGACGCGTCTCCATGCACGAGTCGGTGCCCGGCCGGGCGCGGTCGAGGGCCGTCCGAAGGAGGCGGATCCCCCGGGTGCCGGGCGGCAGCTGTGCCACCGCGTCCCGCAGGGCGGCGGGGCTGCTCACCGGGGAGCGTCGACGCGTCAGCGCGTCGGCCGCGACCACGAGCTCGCGCGGGCTGACGGCCGAGGCCAGCTGCGCCCACGCGCGCTCGGCCGTCATCACCCGGAGACCGTCGGGGAGCACGACGTGCGGGACGTCGGCGTCCGAGCGCTGGTGGGCGGCGATCCCGCGGCGCCGTGGCCACGACCCGCCCGGACCGACCTGGACGTGCAGCCCCCGCGGTGACGCGACCCCGAACGGGAGGTCGGCGCCGTGCAGGGCGAGCGCGGTCGCGTGGCAGAACACGGCGTCGTCCGGCAGTGCCGGCGCGAGATCCCGGCACCGCGCGACGACGTCGCCCGGCTCCGGCTCCGCGGTCGCCGACCGGACACCCCGCGTGGGCGCCCGCAGGTCGAACCGGCGCAGCTCGGGCCGGGAGAGCCCGTGCTCGGCGGCCTCGGAGAGCGAGAACGGCGCCCGGGCGAGCCGGTCCGGCAGCACGGGCGGTCGTCGAGGCACCCGCCCACCCTCGCCGCCCGACCCCCCGCTCCGCACCCCGTCCACCGCCCCCTGTGGACAACGCGCCCTGCCCGCGCGCCCGCCTGCGCGCCCGCCGCCCGCCCGCCGCGCGCCCGCCGCGCGCCTGCCTCCCGCCGAGTCTCCGTCTCGCGTCTGTACGAGCGGCCGCCCGCACAGTCCGGAGATGCAGAGTCGGCGAGGGAGTCGGCGAGGGAGTCGGCGAGGGAGTCGGCGAGGGGGTCGGCGAGGGGGAGTCGGGTCGACGGGTGTTGTTAGCGAAGGTAATGACGTAGGGTAAGGATCGTGATCGGGATCAGGGGGAGCGAGCTGGCCGGGGACCTGCGGGTGGCGCTCGCCAAGAGCTCGCGGCGGATCCGCTCGCGGCGCGGGAGCGCCGACCTGCCGGACCCGCAGTTCAACGTGCTGGCGATCCTGCTGCGCGAGGGGCCGCTGTCGCCCGGTGCGCTCGCGGAGGCCGAGCACGTGCAGCCGCCGTCCATGACGCGCACCGTCAACGCGCTGGTGGAGCTCGGCTTCGTGCAGAAGTCCGAGCACCCGACCGACGGGCGGCAGGTCGTCGTGAGCCTGACCGCGGCGGGAGAGGCCGAGGTCCGCGAGACCCGCCGCCGCCGCGACGCCTGGCTCGCCGCCCAGCTCGACACCCTGACCGAGGACGAACGCCGGACCCTGGCGCAGGCCGCCGTGCTGCTGCGCCGGATCGCGGCAGGATGAGGCCGCCCGCATGAACTCGACGTTCGCGTCGCTCCGCTACGTCAACTACCGGCTCTGGTTCGCCGGTGCCCTCGTCGCGAACGTCGGCACCTGGATGCAGCGCGTCGCCCAGGACTGGCTGGTCCTGACCGACCTGTCCGACGACTCCGGCCTGGCGGTCGGCATCACCACCGCGCTGCAGTTCGCGCCGACCCTGCTGCTGTCCGCGTGGGCCGGCGTGCTCGCCGACCGGGTGAACCGCCGCAAGCTGCTGATGTTCACGCAGGGCGCGCAGGGCGTGCTCGCGTTCGGGCTGGGCGCGCTGGTGCTGTCCGGGCACGCGCAGCTGTGGCAGGTGTACCTGTTCGCGCTGGCGCTGGGGGCCGTCGCCGCCCTCGACCAGCCGGTGCGCCAGACCTTCGTCGCGGAGCTCGTGCCCGCCGGCAAGCTGTCCAACGCGGTCGGCCTCAACAGCACGTCGTTCAACGCCGCCCGGCTGATCGGCCCGGGCCTGGCCGGCCTGCTGATCGCCGCGGTCGGCACCGGCTGGGTGTTCGTCATCAACGGGGTGTCGTTCGCCGCGACGATCCTGGCGCTGGTGCTCATGCGGACCGACCAGCTGCACACGATGCCGGTCGCGCCGCGCGCGAAGGGGCAGATCCGGGAGGGCGTCCGGTACGTCCGCGGGCGCAGCGACATCCTCGTGATCATGGCGGTCATCGGGGTGGTGTCGACGTTCGGCCTGAACTTCCAGATGACCAGCGCGCTCATGGCCCGGGCGGAGTTCGGCAAGGGCGCGGGGGAGTACGGGATCCTCGGGTCGGTGCTGGCGATCGGCTCGCTCGCGGGTGCCCTGCTGGCGGCCCGGCGCGAGCGGCCCCGGGTGCGGCTGGTGATCGGCGCGGCCTTCGGGTTCGGGATCGCGACGGGCGTGCAGGCGCTGATGCCGACCTACACGTCCTACGCCGTCGCGTGCATCCCGGTGGGCCTGGCGTCGCTGACGATGATGACCGCCGCGAACACGACCATCCAGATGTCCACCGATCCGGTGGTGCGCGGCCGGGTGATGTCGCTCTACATGATCGTCATGCTCGGGGCGACGCCCATCGGGTCGCCGATCGTCGGCTGGATCGGCGAGCAGTTCGGCCCGCGGTGGTCGATCGGCATCGGCTCGATCACGGCGCTGATCATCTCGGTCGCGGCGGCGCTGTGGGCGCGCAAGCACTGGCACGTGCAGGTGCGCTACCGGCTGCTCGGCCGCCCGCACCTCGAGGTGCTGCACCCCACGGTGCCGGAGCCGCGCCGGGTGGTGGACCAGGTGGCGGCGCGCGAAGCGGCGGACGCGGCGCTGTAGCGCGCCGGGCGGCGGTCCGCCCTCGACGGCGGCCCCGGCGCCGGGCGGTCGGCGCGCGGCGGCCCCCGGCACCGCCGCGAGCGGGTGAACCCGCGCCCGCCCCCTTGCCCGATTTGTCCGATATGTGACGATCGATGGATGGCAGTCCGACGGCGGGTGCTCATCGCGGTGGCCGTGCTGCTCGCCGCCCTGCTCCTGCTCGGCGGCTGGCTCGCGTTCCGGGTCTACCAGGCCGGCACCGCCCTGCGGGACCTGCAGGCCACGGCCGACGGCGCCCGCGCGGAGGCCGGCGCGATGGACCTCCCGGCGCTCGAGGCGAGGCTCCCGGACGCCCAGGACGCCGCCGCCCGGGCCGCCGACGCGGCGGACGACCCGGTGTGGCGGCTCGCGGAGCGCCTGCCGTTGGTCGGCGACGACCTGCGGGCCGTGGCCGTCGTCGCGACCGCCGCGGACCGGCTGGCGCACGACGCCGCGCCCGACCTGCTGACCGCGCTCGGCAGCGTCGTCGGCCCGGGGGCGCAGCCCGCGCGGGCGGTCCCGGCCGGATGGGTGGACCTCGCCCCGGTCGCCGACGCCGCCCCGGCCGCCGCGCGCGCCGCCGCCGTGGTCGACAGCCTGCGGGCCGACCTCGCGACCCTCGACCCGGACCGGCTCGTGGGTCCCGTCGCCGGCCCGGTCGCGCAGCTGCAGGGCGCGCTCGACGGGGCGTCCTCCTCGCTGTCGGCGCTCGGCGAGGTCGCGGCGGTGCTGCCCGACCTGCTCGGTGCCGACCGTCCGCGCACCTACCTGCTGCTGTCCCTCAACCCGGCCGAGCTGCGCGCGCAGGGCGGCATCGTCGGCGCGGTCGCGGTGCTCCAGGTCGCCGACGGCGCGGTGGGGCTGGTCGGCCAGCGCACCACGGTGGACCTGCCGGAGCTCGCGGCCCCCGCCCTGCCGCTGTCCGCGGCCGAGGTCGCGCTGTACGGCGACCGCCCCGGGCGCTGGGTGCAGGACTCCGTGCTGGTGCCCGACTTCCCGCGGGCCGCCGCGCTCGCGGCGGCGTTCTGGCAGCAGTCGACGGGGCAGGCGGTCGACGGCGTGCTCGCGACCGACCCGGTGGTGGTGGCCGACCTGCTGTCCGCGACCGGGCGGACCGTGCAGGCCGACGGCGCGGAGCTGGGCGGGGACACCCTGCTGCGGGCGCTGCTGCGGGACGCCTACCTCGCGTACGGCGACCCGCGGTGGGGCGACGCGTTCTACGCGCAGGTGGCGACGGCGGCCTTCGGGGTGCTGCGGGACGCGGCGGCGGACCCGGCGGCGGCGCAGGACGCCGGGGAGGCGCTGCTCGGCGCGGTGGACGAGCGCCGGGTGGCCCTGTGGTCGGCCGACCCGGCGGAGCAGGCCGTGCTCGCACGCACCCCGCTGGGGGGTGCCTTCCTGTCCGGTGACGCCCTGACGCCCACCGGCCGGGTGGGCGGCGCGGTCGGGGTGTTCCTCGACGACGCCACGGCGGGCAAGCTCGACTTCGACCTCGCGGCGACCGTGTCGGTGACGATGCAGGGCTGCGGGACCGCCGACCCGACGGCGCGGGTGGACCTGCGGCTCGACTACCGGCCGCCGGCCGACGTCACCGGCTACCCGGCTCAGGTGCTGGGAGACGGGCGGTCCGGGGTGCCGGCGGGCTGGCTGGCGACCAACGTGTCGTTCTGGTCCGCGCGGGACGGCCGGGTGGGGCCGGTGTCCCGCGACGGGGCCGTGGTCGGCGGCCAGACCGGGTCCGCCGCGCGGCGGGACGTGGCGGTGCTGACCTCGCGGCTCGCGCCCGGGGCGGGCGAGACGTACAGCGTGACCGTGCCGGCGCCGGGCGGGGCGCTGACGGTGTGGACCACCCCGACGCTCACCGGTCCCGGGGTCGTGGCGGGGGAGTGCCCCGCCGGCTGATCCCCGCGGGTGATCCCCCGTCGGCGTGATTTCACCCGGGGCCGGCGTCCGCGGCCGGCGACGGCCCGCGGACGCCCGCGCGCAGGTCAGGTGGGGCGCCCGCCCGTCGAGGTGCCGGTGACCCGGCGACATCCGCGTGATGACGCGGAACTTTCGCCCTTCCCAGCCCGCGCGCCCCGAGGAAGACCGTGCCTAACATGACCGAAATGTCCGATTTGTACGAATCGGAGATCCAGCCCGGCGACGATGCCGGACGCCCGGTCCTTTGGGGGAGCACATGGCACAGCGGCGACGCATCCTGATCGGACTGGTCGCGGCGGCCGCGGCCGTCCTCGCCCCGGTCGCCCCGGCGCTCGCGGCGCCGGCGGCCCCCGCGGCTGTCGCGGCCGCCCCGGCCCCCGCCGTCGCCATCGGTGACTGCGAGAACCCGGACCCGGCCGACCCGCCCGCCGAGGGCTACGCCCCGCCCACCCGGTGCGAGCTCGGCATCGCCCGCGCGGAGGCGGTCTGCCTCGCCGCCGCCCCCGCGCTGTCCTACGCGGTCGAGCCCGTCGGCACCTCGAGCACCACCGTGACGCTCACCTGGCACAACCCCGGGGGCGCCGACCTCGTGCAGTCCGGGCTGCCGCTGAGCGGGCAGGTGTACTGGCCGGGGACCGTGGTGGTGGACGGCGTGGTCACGGACTGGCCGGGCTGGACGCAGCTGCCCGACGGCTCGTGGACGGAGCACGACGCCTACGACTACACCCGGCCCCAGGTCGAGGTGACGTTCGAGGTGAACCCGAGCGCGACGACGGTCGTGTCCTACCCGCCGGCCTCGGCGGTGTGCGCCAACCCGCCGCAGTCGCAGGTCGCCGGCGTGGTCGTCACGTCCGACGTGCTCGCCGCGCCGGACGTCGTCGCCGCACCGCAGGACGTCCGGGCGGCGTCGGCGGTGCTCGCGGTCACCGGCGCGGACTCGACCCCGCTGCTCGTCGCCGCCGGGCTGCTGCTGCTGGCCGGCGGGGTGCTCGTCGCGATCCCGCTGCGTCGCCGGCACCGCGCGGGCTGACCGGGGGAGCGGGCACGGCGCCCCCGGGGTCGCCCCGGGGCGCCGCGGCGCGCCCGGCGCCCGTGACGCGCGGGCGCCCCCGGGGTCCCTGCGCGGCCGCGCGTCAGACCAGCCGGTCGACCACGTGGTCGAGACACGCGGTGAGGGCCAGGACGTCGTCCGGCTCGACCGCCGGGAACATCGCGACCCGCAGCTGGTTGCGCCCGAGCTTCCGGTACGGCTCGACGTCGACGATGCCGTGCGCCCGCAGGATCTTCGCGACCGTCGGTGCCTCGATCTCCGGTGCCAGGTCGATCGTGCCGACGACCGGCGACCGCTGGCCCGGGTCGGCGACGAACGGCGACGCCCAGTCCCGCGCCTCGGCCCAGCCGTACAGGTGGCCGGCCGACGTCGCGGTCCGGTCGGCGCACCAGGCCAGGCCGCCGTTGGCGAGCATCCAGTCGACCTGCTCGGCCAGCATGACGAGCGTCGCGATCGCCGGGGTGTTGAGCGTCTGGTCCGCGCGGGAGTTCTGCACCGCCGTCGTCAGCGACAGGAACTCGGGCACCCAGCGGCCGGACGACTCGATGCGGGCGGCCCGCTCGACCGCGGCGGGGGACAGCACGGCGAGCCAGAGCCCGCCGTCGGAGGCGAACGACTTCTGCGGCGCGAAGTAGTACGCGTCGGTCTGCGACACGTCGACCGCGAGCCCACCGGCGCCCGAGGTCGCGTCGACGAGCACCAGCGCGCCCTGGTCGGCGGAGCCCGGTACCCGGCGGACCGGGGCGACGGCGCCGGTCGACGTCTCGTTGTGCGGCCAGGCGTAGGCGTCGACGCCGTCGGCGAGCGCGGGGACGGCGGACGTCCCGGGGGCGACGGACGTCAGCACCGGCTCGTCCAGGAACGGCGCGCGTGCCGCGGCGGCGGCGAACTTCGACCCGAACTCCCCGAACACGGCGTGCGCGGACCGGCGCTCGACCAGGCAGAGCGTGGCGAGGTCCCAGAACGCCGTCGACCCGCCGTTGCCCAGGGCGACCTCGTAGCCGTCGGGCAGCGAGAACAGCTCGCCGAGCCCGGCGCGCACCCGGCCGACGAGGTGCTTCACCGGCGCCTGGCGGTGCGACGTGCCGAGCAGGGTGCGCCCGGCGGCGGTCAGCGCCCGCACCTGCGCGTCGCGCACCTTGGCGGGCCCGGACCCGAACCGCCCGTCGGCGGGCAGCAGGTGGTCCGGGATGGTCACGGCGGGCGGCGTGGTCGCGGTCACCAGCCGCACGATACCCAGGCGCGTCCGCGCGCGGCCGGAGCCGACTAGCCTGTGGACGGACGTCCGCGCACGACAGGAGGGCACCGGCGTGAGTGACCTGATCGACACGACCGAGATGTATCTGAAGACGATCTACGAGCTCACCGAGGAGGGCATCACCCCGCTGCGCGCCCGCATCGCCGAGCGCCTGGGGCACAGCGGCCCGACGGTGTCGCAGACCGTCGCCCGGATGGAGCGCGACGGGCTCCTGGTCGTGTCCGGCGACCGCCACCTCGAGCTGACCGAGGCGGGCCAGGGCAAGGCGATGCGC
Organism: Cellulosimicrobium cellulans; assembly: GCF_007679345.1. Taxonomy (GTDB): domain Bacteria; phylum Actinomycetota; class Actinomycetes; order Actinomycetales; family Cellulomonadaceae; genus Cellulomonas; species Cellulomonas cellulans_A. The sequence goes on along the minus strand of NZ_VEGH01000005.1, from coordinate 226,703 downwards.
GTCATGCGCAAGCACCGCCTGGCCGAGCGGCTGCTGACCGACGTGATCGGGCTCGACTGGGAGTACGTGCACGAGGAGGCGTGCCGCTGGGAGCACGTCATGAGCGAGCGCGTGGAGCGGCGCCTGGCCGGGCTGCTCGACCACCCGCACTTCGACCCGTACGGCAACCCGATCCCGGGCCTCGACGAGATCGGCGAGGAGCGGACCCCCGTCGGGTTCCTCGACGGCGTCGCCCCGGTGGTCGCCGTGGTGGTCGAGGCCGGTGGCTCGACCAAGGGCGTCGTGGCCCGGCTGGGTGAGCCGATCCAGACCGACGTCGAGCTGCTCGCGCGGCTGGCGCAGGCCGGCGTCCGGCCCGGGAACGAGATCGCGGTCGAGAAGAACGGCAACACGGTCACCGTCGGCGCCCCCGGCGCGGAGACGGTCCTGGACCTGCCGCAGGAGGTCGCGCGGCACGTCTTCCTCCGCACGTCCTGACCGACGTCCCCGAGGGCCCCGCGGGCTGTGGCGCACGCCACGCGCGGGGCCCTCGTGCGTCGGTGACCTGCTGGGCGATGTGAGCGTTCTCCCGGGGCGGGGAAACAGTCCGTGACCGGAACGTGACAATCGGCTCGGGGGTCGGGTACCTTCGGTCCTGCTCGTCGGAACCCTCCTCCGTGCGAGCCCTTGGACGGTACGCCGAGCCCTGCCGCCGCCCGAGGTTCCGTACACACTTCGCCGGCAGGGGCGGGGGAACCACATGCGGGCACCGGAGACGGTGTCCTTGGGGTGAAGCCGCGTGACGCGACCGGGTGACCGGGAGCGGATCGCGGCCGGGTATCTCCGACCCGAACCCGACAGCTCACCTCGTAGGCGCCAGGAGAGGCTGTACGTGACCGCTAGTGCTGTGCGCGCTCGACACCGTTCCGCGCGTCGCCCCGTCACCCCCCTGACCGATCTCGCCACCGCCGCCACGGGCACCCTCGCCCTCGCCGGTCGCCGCACCGCCGTCGTCGCGGCCACCACGGGGCTCATGGTCTCCGCGGTCGCCGTCCCGGCCGCCAACGCCGCGTCCGCGTCCGGCGACCAGGCCGCGCTGCCGTCGGTCGACACCGCCGCCCTGACGGCCTCGGCGAAGACGGCCCTCGAGACCGCGCCGGTCGTCACGGCCCCCGCGGACGCCGCGTGGTCGTTCGAGACGCCCGCCGTCACGGCCGTCGTCCCGGAGCCCGAGCCCGAGCCGGAGCCGGTGCGCACCACCACCTCCCGGTCCGCGCAGCGCGCCACCGTCGAGACCGCCGCCGCCACCGAGGTCGCCGCCGCCGCGGTGCCGCAGTCGGTCGCCGGCAACGCCGTGCTCGAGGTCGCCGCCCGCTACGTCGGCGTCCCGTACGTCTCCGGCGGGACCACCCCGGACGGCTTCGACTGCTCCGGCTTCGTGTCCTACGTCTACGCGCAGCTCGGCATCTCCCTGCCGCGCACGTCGTCCGCGATCAAGGCGGCCGGCACCGTGATCTCCGCGTCCGAGGCCCAGCCCGGCGACCTGATCTGGAGCCCCGGCCACATCTCGATCTACGCCGGCGGCGACCAGCAGATCGACTCGCCCCGCCCGGGCAAGACGATCCAGTTCCGCAGCATCTGGCAGAGCAACCCGACGTTCATCCGCGTCGGCTGATCCGCCTCGCAGTCCTCCTGACCCGACCCCCACGGCCCGCGCGGCCGTGGGGGTCGCGTCGTCCCCGGGACCCGCACGCGGCGCCGGGCGCGTGACGTGCGGCACAAACGATGGGGTCACTCCGGCCAGGTGCGCGTACCCTGCTCTTGCTTGCCTCCCCCAGCGGGCCCGCCAGCCAGGCGGGTCCCCGAGGACCCAGGAGTGACGCCGTGCTGCTGCTGCCCGCCCCGCCCAGGACGCTGCTCCTGAACGCCAGCCTCGAGCCCCTCTGCGTCGTCGCGCTGCCACGTGCGGTGACCCTCGTGATGTCCGGCAAGGCCACCGTGCTCGAGTCCGACGGCCGTGTGCTGCACTCCGAGCACGTCGTGGTGCCGCTCCCGGTCGTGCTCTCGCTCACCCGGTACGTGCACGTACCGATGCGGCGTCCCCTGCCGCCGACGCGTCGGACGGTCCTGCAGCGCGACGACCACCGGTGCGCCTACTGCGGCGCGCACGCCGACACCGTGGACCACGTGCACCCGCGCTCGCGCGGCGGGCGGCACGAGTGGGGGAACGTCGTCGCCGCGTGCCGCCGGTGCAACCACCGCAAGGCCGACCACCTCCTCCATGAGATCGGCTGGGAGCTGCGCTGGACGCCGTCCGCCCCTCGGGGCGCGACGGCGTTCCTGCGCGGTGCGGCGGTCGACGAGCCCGCCTGGTCGCCGTACCTCGCGGCCTGACGCGGCCCGCGCCGCCCTCCGGTCCAAGACTTCGTCAAGCCCGCGCCACGCCGGACCCCACGGCGGGTGCGGAACGGGCATGATCGGGGGCACACTGGGAAGTGCACCGGAGGAGGTCGTGGCGATGAAGCGGGACGCGGAGATCCTGGTCGGCGTGGACGGGTCGGCGGCGAGCATGCACGCCCTCGACTGGGCCGCGGCGGAGGCCCGGACGCGGGGACGGACGCTGCACGTCGTGTGCTCCTACACGCTGCCGTCGTTCACGGCGGCCTCGCTCGACGGCGGGTACGCCGCCCTCGACGACACCGCGATCCAGCAGGGCGCCCGCGCCGTGCTGGACGAGGCGCGGCAGCGCGCGCAGGGCGCGGGGCTCGAGGTCGTCACGACCGTCGCGACCGGCGACGCCGCGGCCGTCCTCGTGGAGATGTCCCGGGACGCCTCGGTCGCGGTCGTCGGCACCCGCGGCAAGGGCGGGTTCGCGGACCGGCTGCTCGGCACGGTGTCGTCCACGCTGCCCGCGCACGCCTACTGCCCGACCGTCGTCGTCCCGCTCCGCGACCAGCGGCGCGGCGGCGTCGTCCCGACCGACGAGTCCACCCCCGTCGTGCGCCCGGTGCGCCGGATGATCGTCGGCGTCGACGGCAGCCCCCAGGCCGACCTGGCGCTCCGCCACGCCATCGAGGAGGCGGAGGCCTGGGGCGCCGAGCTCACCGCGGTCGCCGGCGTGCCCGTCGGCAGCGGGTCGGGGGTGATGGCGTGGCTGCCCGCGACGATCGACCAGACCCAGGTGCTCGCCGACGTCACCGAGGGGCTGAACGTGGTCGTGGACCGCGCCATCGCCGACCGCCCCGGGCTGACGGTGAAGCGGGTGGTGCTCGACGGCACGGGCGCCGAGCTGCTGACCGAGTTCTCGACGGCCACCGACCTGATCGTGGTCGGGTCGCGCGGTCGCGGCGGGTTCGCCGGGCTGCTGCTCGGGTCGACCAGCCAGGCGGTGCTGCACCACGCGGCCTGCCCGGTCATGGTCGTGACGAACCGGTGCCAGGACCGGGTAGGCGCCGCGGACGGCGGGTCGGCGGAGTCGGCCGCGGGCTGAGGCGCGCGGGCGGGGCGCCGGCCGGGGCGGACGGGCCGGACGCGGGCGGAGACGCCGTGGCCGGACGCGCGCGGGCGCGGGCGCCGAGGCTCGCCCCCGGCGTCGGGCCCCGCTGGGGTCACGCCGGGGGCGGCGGCACGTCCGGACGGCGGACGAGCGCCGAGAGCACGATCGTCGACCGCGTGCGCGCGACGAACGGCTCGGCCGCCAGGCGCTCCACCACCTGCTCGAGGTGCCGCATGTCCCGCGCCCGCACCTGGACGACCAGGTCCACGTCGCCGGTGACGGTGCTCGCCGCGACGACCTCGGGGTAGCGCTCGACGCCGGCGCGCATCGTCGCCGGGCTGGTCGAGCCGTGGCAGAACAGCTCGATGAACGCCTCCGTCTCCCAGCCGAGCGCGGCCGGGTCCAGCAGCACGGTGAACCCGCGGACGACGCCGCGCTCGCGCAGGCGGTCCACGCGGCGCTTCACCGCGGGCGCGGACAGGGCGACCACGTGGCCGATGTCCGCGTAGGACGCGCGCGCGTCGACGGCGAGCTCGCGGAGGATCGCCTCGTCGATGGGGTCGAGGTCGCCGGGACGGGTCGGGGGCACGGGGCCATCTTCCCGCACGCCCGGGGGCGGTCCGCGTGCCGGGGCGGGGTGGGGTCCCGTGGTGCGGGTCGGGTGGGGTCACCCGTCCGGGGGAGCGGGGCGCGGCGACCTCGGGGTTCGCGGGCGGCGCGGGTGAACCCGGTGCGCGGGCGTTCAGGGCGGTCCGCGGCGGGTCGATGGGTGCGGTGGCAGGGGGCCCCTGCGACCGCACCGAGGAAGGGACCAGTCATGCCGGTGACCGGCGGACACCCGACGGACCCCGCGACGGGTGGCGCCACGGCGCCCGCGCCGCAGCCGGGCGTCCTCGCGACGGCGCCCGCGCGGCACGACGAGGACAGCCGTCGCACGGCTGCGCCCGGGACGATCCCGACGCAGCGCGCGCTGCGCGCCGCGCCGCCGGCTGCGCTGCCGACCGCCCCGCCCGCCGCGCCGCCGGCTGCGCTGCCGGTTGCGCTGCCGACCGCCCCGCCCGCCGCCCCGCCCCCCGCGCCGCCCGCCACCCGCGCGCCGTTCACCCTCGACGCGCCCACGCGCCCTGCCCGTCGTCGTCGCGCCGGCCGTGGCCGTGCCGTCGCGACCACCGTGCTGTGCGCCGCGCTGGTCGGCGCCGTCGCGGCCGGGGTCGTGGTCCAGCTGCGCGCGGACGCCCGCGCCACCGCCTGGGCGCACGCGCAGCAGCGGGTCGCCGCCGCGTACGCGGCGCAGCGCGTCGACGAGGCGTTCGTCGCCGACGCCCGTGCCGCGCGCGCGGCCGGCCGGTACGACGCCCTGGTCGCCGGCGCGGTCCGGGACGCCGGCACGGTCGTGACCGCCGCGCGCGCTGCGGCCGACGCCTCCCCGCACGCCGGCGACGCCCCGCTCGCCGCGCTGCGCGCCGCGGCCGACGCCGCCCAGCGGGCCGCGGACGGCGCCGGGTCCGGGGTCAGCCCGGCGACCGTGGCGGCCGCCGTCGCGGCGGTCGCCGCCCCGCAGCGGGCCGTGGTCGACGCCGAGGCCGCGTGGCAGGCCGCCGAGGCCGCCCGGATCGCCGCCGAGCGCGCCGCCGCGGAGCGCGCTGCCGCCGAGGCCGCCCAGCGCGCCGCCGCCCAGCGCAGCACGAGCCCTCGCACGGCGACCGGCGCCCGGTCGAACCGCGCTGCCGCCCCGGCGGCCTCCGGCGGCGGTGCGGCCGCCCCCGCCGCCCCGGCCGCCGCCTGGGCCCCGGGCGTCGCGTCCTACGGCGTCGGCGGCCTGGGCGCGGCGCTGAACGCCGCCCGGGCCGAGAACGGCCTGCCGGCCCTGTCGGTGTCCGGCTCGTCGTCGCTGGCCGACCACGCCGCCGCGATGGCCGCCGCGGGCAGCATCTGGCACTCGGGCAGCGACCACATCGTCGGCTGGGTGCAGCCCGTCAGCGACAGCCAGATGATCGCCGCCTACATGAACTCGCCGGGCCACCGCGCGTGGATCCTGAAGGCGGACAAGTCGTCGGTGTCGATCGGGGCGGTGACGATCAACGGCCGGCTCTACACGGCGATGCGGTTCTCCTGACGGCCGTCGCGCGCCGCGGGTCCTGCCCGCGGCGCGCGGACGTCAGCGGAGCGCCTGCGTCAGCCGGTCGAGCGCCAGGTCCAGGTCGTCGGCCTCGACGACCAGCGGCGGGGCCAGCCGGATCGTCGACCCGTGCGTGTCCTTCGCGAGCACGCCGAGCCCCAGCAGCCGCTCGCACAGCTCGCGACCGGTCATCCGCGCCGGGTCGACGTCGAGCCCGGCCCACAGCCCGACGCCGCGGCTGCCGACGAGCAGGCCGGTGTCGGCCAGCGTCGCCAGCCGCTCGTGCAGGTGCACGCCGAGCGTGCGGGCGCGCTCCTGGAACGTGCCGGGCCGCAGCAGGTCGACGACGGCGATCCCGACCGCGCACGCGAGCGGGTTGCCCCCGAACGTGGACCCGTGGGTGCCGGCCGTCAGCACGCCGAGCACGTCCGGCCGCCCCACCACGGCGGACACCGGCAGCACCCCGCCGCCGAGCGCCTTGCCGAGCGTCACCAGGTCGGCTCGCACGCCCCAGAGCTCGAGGGCGAACGTCGTGCCGGTGCGGCCGAGCCCCGACTGGATCTCGTCGGCGATCAGCAGCACGTCGGCCTCGTCGCAGATCGACCGCACGGCCGGCCAGTAGCCCGCCGGCGGCACGACCACGCCCTGCTCGCCCTGGATCGGCTCCAGCAGCACCGCGACGGTCGTCTCGTCGACCGCGTCCCGCAGCGCCTCGGCGTCGCCGAACGGCACCACCCGGAACCCCGGGGTGTGCGGGGCGAAGCCGTCGCGGGCCTCGGGGTCGGTGGAGAAGGACACGATGGTGGTCGTCCGGCCGTGGAAGTTGCCGGCGGCCACGACGATCGTCGCGCGCTCGGGGGCGACACCGCGGACGTCGTAGCCCCACTTCCGGGCGGCCTTGATGGCCGTCTCGACCGCCTCGGCGCCCGTGTTCATCGGCAGCACCATCGGCTGCGGGCCCTGCGCGCCGTCGGGCCCCGCGCCCGCCACGACCGGGCGCGCCAGGTCGGACAGCGCCCGGGCGAACGGGTGCAGCAGGTCGTGGTCGAAGGCCCGGGACGACAGCGTCAGCCGGTCGAGCTGCGCCTTCGCCGCCCCGATCAGCGCGGGGTGCCGGTGGCCGAAGTTCAGGGCCGAGTAGCCCGCGAGCATGTCGAGGTACGTGCGGCCGTCGGCGTCCCGCACCCACGCGCCCTCGCCGGTCGTCAGCGTGACGGGCAGCGGGTGGTAGTTCGGCGCGAGCGGGCCGGCGGCGGCGGCCTCGGCGTCCCGGCTCGGGATCGTGGCGGTCATGGGGGTCACCTTCCGGGCCGGGGGCGGTGCCGGCCGGGACGAGCCCGGCCGGCCGAGGGGGTCAGCGGGCGGGGCGGATCTCCAGCGTGCAGCACTTCGCGCCGCCGCCGCCCTTGAGCAGCTCGCTGGTGTCGACCGGGATCGGGCGGAAGCCGCGGTCGGTCAGCTGGGCGGCGAGGTCGGTGGCGCCGGGGGCGACGACGACGTTCAGACCGTCGCTCACGGCGTTCAGCCCGAGGCACGCGGCGTCGGCCTCGGAGGCGATGACGGCGTCCGGGTAGCGCCGCTCGAGCTCGGCGCGCGACGCGTCCGAGAACGCCGGCGGGAAGTACGCGATCTGCTCGCGGCCGGCGGTCGAGTCGAGCACGGCCAGCGCCGTGTCCAGGTGGTAGTAGTGCGCGTCGACCAGCTCGAGCGTCACGACCTCGCGGCCGGTGACCCGCGCGAGCTCGTCGTGCGAGGCGCGGTCGGTGCGGAAGCCGGTGCCGGCCAGCAGCACGTCGCCGACGCCGAGGATGTCGCCCTCGCCCTCGTTGACCTGCTCCGCGGTGTGCGTCACGTAGCCGTGGTCGGCGAACCACTTCTCGTAGGCCGGGCCCTCGGGCTGGCGCTCGGGGTAGCGGAACTTCGCGGAGTACACGAGGCCGTCGACGATCGTCGCGCCGTTCGCGGCGTAGACCATGTCCGGCAGGCCCGGGATCGGGTCGATCGTCTCGACGGTGTGGCCGAGCTGCTCGAAGGTGTCCTTGAGGACCGTCCACTGCTGCACCGCGAGGCCCGCGTCCGTGTACCGCGTCGAGTCCATCCACGGGTTGATCTCGTAGGAGACCGTGTAGAACGTCGGCTCGCACATCAGGTAGTGGCGGCGGGTCTGCTGCGGGGTCGCGGGCATGGTGCTCCTCGAGGTGTCCGGGAACGGCGTGGTCGGACGTCGGGCCGCCTCGTCGGGGCGCGTCCGGGCAAGCCTACGATCCACCCGCCCGGTGCATCATGGCGCGACGTTGCGTGCAGGCCACCGGTTCGTTGCGCGAATCGACCGTCAGGCGGCAGTTCGTTGCGCGCCGTCCGCGGCCTCGCGCGCCGCGCGGCCCAGGACGAGACGCAGCATCCCGTCGACCAGCAGCACGCCGAGCCACCGTGTCGCGGCCGGCGGGAGCCCCCGCAGGTGGACCTGCTCGCTCCAGGTGACCCGGGCCGACGTGCCGGCGGCCTCGACCTCGATCCGGGCCGTGCCCAGCAGCACGGGGCCGAGCTTCTGGAACACGGCGACGCCCGGGACGGCGCCGAGCGGGCGCTCGTAGCGCTCGATGCGCATCCGGTCGACCAGCCCGGGGCCGCCGCGGCGCGCGGTCGGGCCGCTCACGGCGACGATCCGGTCCCCGACCTCGGGACCGGTGCGGCCGGGCCAGCGCTCCCAGCCGGGGCCGGCGGCCTCCGCGGACGGCCGGGTGAGGTCGACGCGAGTCAGCGGGACCCACCGGGTGTGGTGCCGGGCGTCCGCCACGAGGTCCCAGGCGCGCTCGGCGTCCAGGGGCAGCACCCGGGACACGCGCGCCCACGGCGTCCGGTCCCGGTCTCGCGTGATCATCGTCGCCCTCGTCCCCCGTCGGTGCGTGCGCTCGCGGGGCGCGGGACCGCTCGCCCCGCGTCGACCCCGGGCGCGTCCCGACATCCTCCTCCCTGGGATCGTCACCCGTCGTCGTGAATCGCGGCCCCGCCGGTCCCTGCTGGGTGCAGGCACCCAGGCGCGCCCGGGTGAAAGGGCCGGGGTACCCTCGGCCCGTGCAGACGAGGACGCTGGGCAGGACGGGACGGGACGTCTCGGTCGTGGGGCTGGGCTGCTGGCAGCTCGGCGCCGACTGGGGCGAGGTGGCCGAGGACGACGCGCTCGCGGTGCTGGCCGCCGCGACCGACGCGGGGGTGACGTTCTTCGACACCGCCGACGTCTACGGCGACGGGCGGAGCGAGTCGCTGATCGGGCGGTTCCTGCGCGAGCGGCCCGCCGACGCCGCACGGATCACGGTCGCCACGAAGATGGGCCGGCGCGCGGACCCGCACGTCGCCGAGGCCTACACGCTCGACGCGTTCCGCGCGTGGACCGACCGGTCCCGGGCGAACCTCGGCGTCGACACGCTCGACCTCGTCCAGCTGCACTGCCCGCCGAGCGCCGTGCTCGACCGGGACGCGACCTACGACGCGCTGGACACCCTGGTCGACGAGGGCCGGGTCGCCGCCTACGGCGTGTCCGTCGAGACCGTCGACGAGGCGCTGGCCGCGATCGCCCGCCCGCACGTCGCGACGATCCAGATCATCCTCAACGCCTTCCGCCGCAAGCCGCTCGAGCGCGTCCTGCCCGCGGCGGCCGAGGCCGGCGTCGGCATCATCGCGCGCGTCCCGCTCGCGTCCGGGCTGCTGTCCGGGAAGTACGACGAGCACACCGAGTTCGCCGCGACCGACCACCGGTCGTTCAACCGGCACGGCGAGGCGTTCGACGTCGGCGAGACGTTCTCCGGCGTGCCGTTCGAGGTCGGCGTCGCCGCGGCCCGTGAGGTCGCCGCGCTGACGCCGGCCGGTGCCACGACGGCCCAGCTCGCGCTGCGGTGGATCGTCGACCAGCCGGGCGTCTCGACGGTCATCCCCGGCGCGCGCAACGCCGAGCAGGCCCGCGGGAACGCGGACGCCGCCCTGATCCCGGCGCTGGACGAGTTCACGCTGGACCGCTTCCGCGCGATCTACGACGAGCGCATCCGCCCCCACGTCCACGACCGCTGGTGACCCGCTGACCCCCGCCGCGCGCTGACCCCCGCCGCGCGCTGACGCGCCGCTGCGCGCTGACGCGCCGCTGCGCGCTGACGCGCCGCTGCGCGCTGACGCGCCGCCGCGCGCTGACGCGCCGCCGCGCGCTCCCGCACGGCGCCCCTTCGCCGAGTCTCCACTTCGCGCCTCCGCCGGCCCGCCCGCGCAGAGGCACGACGTGCAGACTCGGTGGGGGCCTGGCGCGCGCGAGGGGGTGCGAGCGCGCGGAGGGTGCGAGCGCGCGGAGCGTGGGGCGTGCGCGCGCGAGGGCGCGTGCGAGGGCGCGTGCGAGGCGCGCGCGGGCTAGCGGCGCGGGAGGTGCTTGCGGGGCTGCTCGATGACGCGCGGCGCGCCCTCCGTGGCCTCGACCACGAGGACGCTGTCGCTCCAGCGGTCGGGCGCGGGGCCGAACGCCTTGCGGGCGCCCTGGATGACGGTGCGCCCGAGGGCCCGCCCGCCGGTGATGCCGATGACCGCGCCGACCCCGAACGGCACCATCCGCCCGAGCGCCAGGCCGCCCTGCCGTGCGAGCTGCTTGCGGAACAGCTGCCGGGTGAGCCGGGCGTTGACCCGCCGGATCGTGCCGGTCGGCATCCGGGTCAGCAGCGCCCGGGCGACGTTGAGCCCGCGCAGCCCGGTCAGCTCGCCGACGTCCGTGACGGCCTTCGCGCCGGACTCGCCGAGGATCGTCGCGAGCAGCAGCGCCCGGCGGCGCTCGGCGTCCTCGACGTCGATCCCGTGCACGCTCGCGACGGCCAGCGAGAACGCCGCGGACGCGCCGAAGAACGTCGCCACGTCGCCGACGGTCAGCGCCATCGCCACGCCGGTGCCCACGGCGGGGGCCGCCGCTGCTGCGCCGACCGCGCCTCCCGTGCCCTGGACGACGAGCAGGTACTCGCGCTCGAGGAGCCCGATCACCTCCGCGGGGCTGGCCTCCGGGTTGCGGCGCCGGACCGAGTCGACGTGGGCGTGGATCGTGGCGGACGGGATCGTCACGGCCCGGTCCAGGGCCGCGTCGACGATCGGGGTCCGGCGCAGCGCCATCACTCGCCCGTGATCTCGAGGTCGACGGTCGCCCCGGCCTTCAGCGTGTTGCCGACGGTGCAGTGCTGCTCGACGGCGCGGTGCACGACGCGCAGCAGCCGCTCCTTGGTCGCCTCGTCGAGCCCGGACAGGTCGACGACCATCCGCTCGTGCAGCGCGGGGTACCGGTCCTCGGGCTTGTAGTTGTCGCCGCTGACCTCGACGGTGACCTCGACGTCGTCGCCGAGCCGGTGGCTCAGGGCGGTGTCGGCGGACATGCCGGAGCAGCCGGCGAGCGCGACCTTGAGCAGCTCGCCCGGGGTGAAGACGGCGCCGGCCTCGACCGGGCCCATCAGGACCTCGGCACCGCGCTCGTTGCGCCCGGTGTAGGTGCGGGTGCCGGTGCGCTCGACCCAGAGCCGGGACGTCGGGGCGGTGGGGGCGTCGGGGGTGGCGGGCACGTCGGTCTCCGGCGCGAGCCCGGTGTTCGGGGACTCCATGCGCCGATCCTGTCACGCGGCCGGTGACTCGGCAGGGGGATCAGCCGTGGGCGGACGGCCCGGTGGGCGCTCGCCCGGACGGGTGGATCCCCGGGTGGCGCCCCCCGCCCGGCGCGCGCACCGCGGGCGGCGCTCACTAGGCTGACCGACGTCGTGCCGGGTCCAGCGGCGGGTCCGGCGGGGGCGAGCGGGGGCCGCATGAGCGTGGACGAGGACCGGGACGTGGCGCTGACGACGGGCGTGCCCGTCGACCCGGACGTGCGGCAGATCCTCGACCGCGTGCGCGAGCACCTCGGCATGGACATCGCCTTCCTCTCCGGCCTGACGACCTCGGCCGAGGTCGTCCTCGCCACCAGCACCCAGACCGGGCCCATGCAGATGGCGGTCGGCGACGCGCACGACCTGGACGACACCTACTGCGTGCGGGTCCTGGCCGGGCTGCTCCCGCCGGTGCTCCCGGACGCGCGTCGACACCCGGTCGCCCGCGACCTGGCCGCGACCGCGGACCTCGGCATCGGCGCGTACCTCGGCGCCCCGCTGCGCGGGCCCGACGGCGAGCCGGTCGGGATGCTGTGCTGCCTGGCCCGGGGCGCGAACCCGCTGCTCGACGAGGACGCGCTGCGGGTGCTCGGCCTGGCGGCTGCGCTGGTCGAGGACCGAATGGGCGCGTTCGGGCTGCCCCACCGGCCCGCGGTGTCCGAGCGGGTGCGCTGGATCCGGTCCGTGCTGGCGGACCGCGCCGTCCGCACGGTGTTCCAGCCGGTCGTGCACCTGGGCACCGGCGAGGTCGTCGCCGTCGAGGCGCTGTCCCGGTTCGACCCCGAGCGGTTCCCGACCCCGGTGCACGCCTTCGCCGCGGCGGCCGCCGCCGGGGAGTCGGTCGAGCTGGAGCTCCTGGCCGCGGAGTGCGCGCTCACCCGGCTCGGCGACCTGCCCCCGGGCGTGCGGATGTCGATCAACCTGTCGGCCGAGGCGCTCACGGACCCGCGGACCGCCGACCTGCTGCTCGCGCACGGCCCGGTGGCCGCCGTCGAGGTCACCGAGCACACGCCGGTCGCCGACTACGAGGCGCTGACCGCCGTGACCGACCGGCTGCGCGCCGCGGGGCACCAGGTCGCGGTCGACGACGCCGGCGCCGGGTTCGCCAGCCTGCGGCACGTGCTGCAGCTCCGGCCGACCGCCATCAAGCTCGACCTGGCGCTGGTGCGGGGCTGCGACCTCGACCCGGTGCGCCGGGCGCTGATCCGGGCGGTGGCCGAGTTCGCCCGGGGGATCGACTCGTGGCTCGTCGCCGAGGGCGTCGAGACGGAGCACGAGCGCGCGGCGCTGCGCGAGCTCGGGGTCGACTACGGGCAGGGGTACCTGCTCGGGCGCCCGGCGCCGCTCGACGTGGCGCTGCGCGGCGCCGACGGGGGCTGACCCTCCTCCGCCGCAGGGGGGAGACGGCCCAGCCCGGCGGCCGATCCGCGCGCGACGCACCGCGACCTAGGCTCGGCGGCATGCCCGCCCCCGTCCCCGCCGCCGCGCTGGCTCCGCCGCGCCTCGGCCCGTGGTCCCGGACGTGGCGCTACCTGCTGGCCGTGGGATCCGGGTTCGTGCTCTGGGTCTTCGTCTCCCACGACCTCGGGGCGGCGTCGCTCGCGAACGAGGACGTGGCGGGCGGGCTCATGCTGCTCGACCTGGTCCTCGGGTTCGTCGCGATCGGGCTGCTGCCGCTGCGCCGACGGCGCCCGCTGCTGACCGCGGTCCTGATCACCACGCTCACGGCGCTGTCGGCGTTCGCGATCGGTCCGGCGATGCTCGCGCTGGTCTCGCTCGCCACCCGGCGCCGGTGGCGCGAGGTGGCCGTGATCGGGGCGGTGTGGGTGCTGGCGTCGACGGTCTACGAGCTGCTCTACCAGGGCAGCTCCGCGTCCGAGGACCTGGGCGTGCCGTGGCTGCTGCTCGCCCTGGGCCTGAGCCTGCTGTTCCTCGGCCTGCTCGTCGCGATCGGGTTCTACGTCGGCGCGCGCCGGGAGCTGCTGCAGACCCTGCGGCTGCGCGCCGAGGCCGCCGAGCGCGCCCAGGAGTCGCGGGCCGCCGAGGCCCGGCAGGCCGAGCGCACCCGGATCGCCCGCGAGATGCACGACGTGCTCGCGCACCGGATCTCGTTGGTCGCCATGCAGGCCGGCGGCCTCGCGTACCGGGAGGACCTGACCCGCGCGCAGATCACCGCCTCCGCCGAGACCATCCGGGACAGCGCGCACCGGGCGCTCGGCGAGCTCCGCGAGGTGCTCGGCGTGCTCCGGGCCGACGACGAGACCGTGGTCCCGACCGAGCACGAGGCGCCGCAGCCGACGCTCGCCGAGCTCCCGGCCCTGCTCGCCGACGCCGACGAGGCCGGGACGCCCGCGCGCCTGGACGTGTCCGGGCTGCCCGGCGGGGACCGGTCGGCGCTTGCGGCCCTGCCCGAGACCGCATCGCGCACGGCGTTCCGGGTGCTGCAGGAGGCGCTGACGAACGCCCGCAAGCACGCGCCGGGGCAGGAGGTGCGCGTCCGGCTCGCGGGCGCGCCGGGGGAGCGGCTGCTGGTCGAGGCGCGCAACGCCGTGCCCGTCGGGGTGGTCGCCGGCGCGCCCGGGGCGGGGCTGGGGCTCATCGGCGCCGCCGAGCGCGCCGAGCTGCTCGGCGGGTCGCTGGAGCACGGGATCGAGCAGGACGGGCGGTTCGCCGTGAGAGTGTGGCTGCCGTGGCCGAGCTGACCCCGACCCCGACCGCCGCCGACGTCGTGCGCGTGGTGGTCGTCGACGACGACGCCCTGGTCCGCGCCAGCCTGCGGATGATCCTCGGGGGCGACCCCCGCCTCGAGGTGGTCGCCGAGTGCGGCGACGGCGCCGAGGCCGTCACCGTGGTGCAGCGGCTGCGCCCCGACGTCGTGCTCATGGATGTCCGGATGCCGCGGGTCGACGGGCTCACCGCGCTCCGGTCGCTCGCCGCCGCCGGGTCGCCGGCACGGGTCATCGTGCTGACCACCTTCGACGCCGACGAGCTGGTGCTGCGCGCGCTGCGCGAGGGCGCCGCCGGGTTCCTGCTGAAGGACACCCCACCGGCGCAGCTCGTCGACGGGATCCACCGGGTCGCGGCGGGCGAGCCGATCCTGTCGCCGACGGTCACGGCCCAGCTCATCGCGTCGGTGGCGAAGCCGGAGGACGCCGAGCGGCGGGCGGCGGCGCTCCGGGCGCTGGAGGTGCTGACCCCGCGCGAGCGGGACGTCGCGGTGGCGGTCGCGGAGGGGCTGTCGAACCAGGAGGTCGCCGAGCGTCTCTACCTCGGGCTGGCGACGGTGAAGACCCACGTGGCGCACCTGTTCGCGAAGCTCGGCGTGGCGAACCGGGTGCAGATCGCGCGCCTCGTCCACGACGCCGGCCTGGGCTGACCGCCCGGCCCCCGCCCGGCCCGCGGCTGCCCGCCCGCCGCAGGTCGCGCAGGGCTGCCGCCGCGGCGAGGGGGTACTCGACGCGTCGAGCGAGTAGTCGCTGGTTACTCGCTCGACGCGTCGGGTACCCCCTCGGCGGTCCGGACGAGCGGCCCGGCCGGGCCGGGCCGCGGCCGCCGCGCGGGGCGTCAGACGCCGATGCCGGCGCGCGCCGCCAGGGCCCGGTCCACCGCGGCGTCGCGGTCCGCCAGGGCGCGGGCCGTCGCGCGGGCGCGGGCTGCGGTGCGCGGGTCGGCGCCGTCCCGCGCCGGCCGGCTCAGGACCGCCCGGCGGCGGCGCACCGACAGGTAGGGCAGGCGGAGCGGCACCGGGCGGGTGCCGTAGCTGACGTCGAAGGTCACCGTGGTCATGGCTCAGTCCTCCTGCTGCGGTGCGTGCGGGGCGGCCTCGGCGGCGGGCTCGAAGGCCATGTCGGGGTTGATCGCGGTGAACAGCCGCATCATGCGGGCGCCACCGGGTCGGATCGCGGGGTCCACGGTGCGCCCGTCGAACCGCTTCATCAGCGCGTGCAGGCCCTCGATCAGCTCGGCCGTCTCCGTCGGGGTGGCCCAGAACGCCGACGTGGTCAGCTGGGTCAGCGGGATGAGCTCGGGGTCGGCGACGCCGTCGTGGTCCAGGTGCCGCAGGTGGTCGATGTAGCGCTCGGCCTCGCGGCGGACCGAGATCTCGCCGAGCTCCAGCACCGCCCGGCGCGACGCCGGGTCGAGCGGGTCGGGCGTGATGTTGCGCTCGCGGGACACGACGCGCCAGGGGCGCTCGCGGCCGCGGGGCTCGGCGGGCTCGATGTAGCCGGCCTTGGCGAGCGTGCGCAGGTGGAACGAGCAGTTGGCGACGGTCTGCCCGAGGTGCACGGCGCACTCGGTCGCGGTGGCCTCCCCGACGTCGTCCAGGAACGACAGCAGGTCCATCCGGACGGGGTGGGCGAGCGCCCGGACGCGGGTCGGGTCGGTGACCCGCATCGTCCCGGCGTCGCGCCCGCGCGCCGCGGCGTCGCGGGCCGCGTCGTCGGCGTCGGTGTCGTGCTCGGCGGTGGTCATGGCAGCAACGGTAGTCGCGCAACACCTCTTGCGCAAGAGGTGTTGCGCAAGAGGTGTTGCGCGACCGGCGTGGCTCAGGCAGGTGCCGCGATGATCACCGCGTTGTCCGAGTAGTGCCCGTCCCGGAAGGTGCCGCTGCAGGTGATCAGCACCAGCCGAGCCGGACCGCCGACGGCGAACAGCTCCTCCGGGAGCCCGCCGGCCTTCGGATAGGACCGGATCTCGGCCACGGTGTACCGCGCCGTGGCGCCGCCCTCGGTGGCAACCTCGACCGCGGTGCCGACGGGCGCCCGGAGCACCGCAGCCAGCGGCCCCGGGCCGACCCCCGCCGCGTCGACGTGGGCAGCGATCACGGTGGACCCCTGCGGCGAGTCGGGCACCGCCCCGCTCGACCACCATCCCGCGACGCGCGGGTCCGGGGGTACCTCGAGCGCGCCGTCGCCGTCGACGCCGACCGGAACCACGTCCACCGCGATGCCGAGGTCGGGTACCGACAGCCGCGTCGGTGCCGCCACCGGATCCGGTGCGGTGATCGCGGCCGGCGCTCCCGCGCCTCCGGGCAAGGGCTCGGGGCGCGGGACGACCTGCGTCCCCGACGGGGAACCCGCGGCCGGCCGCGCCTCCGTCCCGCTCGCCGGCGCCGCGACGGCGACCCGTAGTGCCGGCGGGGACACCAGCACCGCGACCCCGGCGCCGGCGAGCACCAGGCCGGCGACCGCGAGCGCGGCAGCCGGAGCCCGCCGACGAGCGCGGCCGGTGCCTCGTCCGGGGCGCCGGCCGCGGCCCCCGGTTCTCACACCCGGCGCCGGCGCAGCACCAGACCGCCCGCGACGGCGACCGCGAGCGCGCCCGTGCCGAGCAGAGCCAGCCCGAGCGCCGACGAGGACGTCGCCGCCTGTCCGCCGGAGCCCGCCGGGACCGAGGTCGGCACACCGAGCTCCTGCGCCGTGGCGAGCAGCCCGTCGAGATGGCGCTGGACCACGGGGGCGGCGGCCGCGGCCAGGTCCTTGACCGCTTGGTCGGAGCCCTGGGCGAGCTCCTGCTCGCCGGCGGCGAGCGTGGCGCGGTGCCCGGCGATCTGGGACTGCACCCAGGCGCGGTCGAAGGCGTCGCCGGACTGCGCGGCGACCTCGGCGAGCGCCTGCTGCTGCTCGGGCGTCGGCTCGGCGGGGAGCGCGACACCCAGCTGCTGGGCGACCGGCGTGAGCGAGGCGTCCAGCGCCGTGTGGTCGTCGATCAGCATCTGGCCGTGCATCCGCACGTCGTCGCTGGTCGCCTTCTGGAGCGCTGCCTGGCCGGCGGCGATCTCCGCGAGGTTGCTCTGGTGCGCGGCGACCAGCCACGTCTGGTCCTGCGCGTTCGGCTGTGCGGCGGCCGGACCGGCGGCGAGGCCGAGCGCGGCGGTGGCGGCGACGAGCGCCAGCGCGGTGCGGTGGAGCAGAGACTTCATGACGTTCCCCCTCGGAAGTCGTGGCCCCGCTCTGGACCGCTGCCTCATCATGCGGGCACGGCTCGGCGTCGCGCATCTGGGCCGTGCCGGTCGGCGGTGCGACGGCGGGGCCGTCGACGAGCGAGACGGCCCACCCCGACGCGACCGGAGTCGGCGCCCCCGGCGCGACCCCGCGCGCCCAGTGGGTCCGCGAGACGTCGAGAGTGCATCCGGGGGGCGCGCTCTCGACGTCCCGGTTGCCCGACCGGCGATCGGAGCGCCACGAGGCCTGCGCCACGCCCGCGCGCGGAGCAGGCGTGGCAGGCCGGGAGGCCGGTGGCCTGGCCGACTGCGTAGGTGGTGGCCGCATCCGCGCGGGGCGCCGCCTCGGCGCCGGGTCCTCCTACGCTCCTGACGCTGCGCTCGGTGGCGGTGGCGCGGCTCCTGGTGCCGTCCCGCCGCACGGCACCGTGCGCCTCCCGGCACCGACGCTCGCGGACCCGCCGCGAGCTGCCGCGGCGCTCTGCTGCCGTGGGCCGCTCGGCGCAGGCGGGTCTTGACACGGCACCCCACCCCCGACCATGCTGCTAAAACGCTTTAGTAGCACTCCACGATGCAACGACGCACACCGACGGAGGTCCACGAATGAGGCGCACGATCGGGCTCGCCCTGGCGGCGGGACTCCTGCTCTCCTCCTGCGCGCTGTCCGGCACCAGCACCGACGCCCGGGACCCGGGCGACGCCGACGGCGAGGTCACGGGCGAGGTCACCCTGCAGACCTGGGCCCTGAAGCCCCGGTTCACCGAGTACGTCGAGGGGGTGGTCGCCGCGTTCGAGGAGGAGTACCCGGGCACGACGGTCACCTGGCTCGACCAGCCCGGCGAGGGGTACGCGGAGAAGGTGCTCTCCCAGGCGACGGCGGGCGAGCTGCCCGACGTCACCAACCTGCCGCCCGACATGGCGCTGCCGCTGGCGCGCGAGGGCGTGCTGCTCGACCTCGACCAGGTCGAGGACGACCTGTCCGCGACGTACGTCGACGGCGGCCTGGGTGCCTACGCGTTCGCCGGGGTCGAGGGGACGTACGGGTACCCGTGGTACCTGACCACGGACCTGAACTACTGGAACTCCGAGATGATGGCGGCCGGCGGCCTGGACGCGACGGACCCGCCGACGAGCTTCGACGAGCTGGTGACGCAGGCCCGGACGCTCAAGGAGGCGACCGGCGCCTACCTGATGAGCCGCAAGCCGGGCATGAACGACCTGGTGTCCAACGGCATCCCCGTGCTGTCGGACGACGGCGACGAGTTCGTGTTCAACAGCCCCGAGGCGGTGGCGCTGGTCGAGCAGTACGCGGCGGCCTACGCCGAGGGCCTGATGCCGCAGGACGTGCTGACCGACGCCTACCTCGGCAACAGCGAGCTGTTCACGAAGGGGGAGGCGGCCTGGTCGACGGGCGGCGGCAACTTCATCTCCGGCGTCCTGGAGAACAACCCGTCCCTCGAGGGCAAGATCGTCCCCTCGCCGTACATGGGCGTCACCCCGATGTACGTGCAGGGCGTCTCGGTCCCGGCCGCGTCCAAGAACCTGCCCGCCGCGCTGGCCCTGGCCCGGTTCCTCACGAACGCGGAGAACCAGGAGGCGTTCGCGGAGCTCGTGCCGGGCATCTTCCCGTCCACCGTCGAGTCGCAGGACAACCCGTCGTTCAGCGAGAGCGACGGCACGGCGGAGGGCGACGCCAAGGTCATCGCGTTCACCGGGCTCCCCGACGCCGAGGTGCTGCAGCCGGTCGAGGTCACCGAGGCCATGTCCACGTACTTCGACCAGCAGGTCGCGGCGGCCGTCGCGGGGCAGGTGACCGCGCAGGAGGCGCTCGACGCGGCGGTCGCCAAGTGCAACCAGCTGCTGAACGACTGACCCGCCGGCCATGACCACCGCACCCGAGGCGACCGCCTCGGTCCCCGCTCCCGTCGGCCCGCGCGGCCGGCGGGGCCGGGGGACCGGGGCGACCCGCACCCACGCGTGGTTCGCGCCGTGGCTGCTCTGCCTGCCCGCCGTCGTGTTCCTGCTGGCGTTCAACCTGTGGCCGTCGGTCAACGGCGTGATGCTCGCCTTCACCAACGTGAAGCCGCTCAGCGGCGGCGAGTTCGTCGGGCTGGCCAACTTCAGCCGGATGATCGGCGACGACCAGCTGGCGACCGCGCTGCTGAACTCGATCGTCTACATGCTCGTCTGCGTGCCGTTCCTGCTGCTCGTGCCGCTGGCGCTGGCGCTGCTGGTCGAGAAGAAGATCCCCGGGATCTCGTTCTTCCGGACGGCGTTCTACACGCCCGTCGTGGCGTCCGCGGTGGTCGTGGCCCTCATGTGGGGCTGGATGCTCGACGACCGCGGCGTCATCAACGGCATGGCCAAGTCGCTCGGCGTCATCACCGAGTCGATCCCGTTCCTCACGGACCGGTGGCTCATCCTGTTCAGCGCCATCAGCCTCACCATCTGGAAGGGGCTGGGCTACTACATGATCATCTATCTGTCCGCCCTGGGCGGCGTCGGCCGGGAGCTGCACGAGGCCGCCGCCGTCGACGGGGCCTCGGCCTGGCGCAGGTTCTGGAGCGTCACGGTCCCGGGCGTCCGGAACACGATGCTCCTGGTGTCCGTGCTCATCACGGTGTCGGCGCTGCGGGTGTTCTCCGAGCTGTTCATCCTCACCAACGGCACCGGCGGCATCGGCGGGGCGAACGTCTCCGTCGTCATGCTCATCCAGATGTACGCCCGCGGGTTCAACGGGAACCTCGGCTACGCGTCCGCGCTGTCGATCCTGCTGTTCCTCATCACCCTCGGGCCGCTGCTGCTCATCGCCCGGATCAACCGGAAGGCGGGGTGAGGGCCGTGGCCGCTCCGACCGTCACCGCGCCCGCCACCCGGGACGTGGTCGTCCCCCGCGCGCCCCGCCGGCGCCGTGGCCGCGGGTTCTCCAGCATCGGCACCCGCGAGCTGGTCGTGCGCTACGCCCTGCTCCTGCTCGTCCTCGTCATCACCGTCGGGCCGTTCCTCTGGCAGCTGTCGACGTCGCTGAAGGGGCCGGGCGAGGACATCTACACCGCGACGCCGGTGCTGATCCCGGCCGAGCCGACGCTCGGCAACTACGTCAAGGCCGCGCAGACCGTCCCGATCCTCGGTTTCATGCGCAACTCGCTGGTCGTCGCCGGGATCGTCGTCCTGGGCAACGCGATCGGCACCACGATGGCCGGCTATGCGCTGGCCCGGCTGCAGTTCCGCGGCCGGAAGCTGCTGCTCGGGGCGATGCTCGCGACGATGCTGCTGCCCGGCGAGGCGACGATCGTGGCGCAGTACCTGACGATCCGGCAGCTCGGCCTGGCCGACAGCCTGCTCGGCGTCGCCCTGCCCGGTGCGGTCGGGATGCTCAACGTGCTGCTGATGCGGACGGCGTTCCTCGCCATCCCGAAGGAGCTCGACGAGGCCGCCATCGTCGACGGCGCGAACGTCTGGCACCGGTTCTGGCGCATCGGCCTGCCCAACGCCAAGGGCATGCTCGCGGTCGTCACGATCTTCGCGTTCATCGGTGCCTGGGACGACTTCCTGTGGCCGCTGATCGTCCTGACGACGCCGGACAAGTTCACGCTCACCGTGGGCCTGCAGTACCTGTCCGGCACGTTCTCCGCCAACCCCCGCGTGATCGCCGCCGGGACCATGATCGCGTTCATCCCGATCGTGATCTTCTTCGCGGTCCTGCAGCGGTACTTCTTCCGCGGGGTCGACCAGGGCGCCATCAAGGGCTGAGCCGCCCCAGCCCGGTCCCGCACCCCGCCCCCCGCACCACCCGGAAGGAACCCCCGAAGTGCACGACGACCGCACCCTCGTCGAGGGCCGCCTCGAGCGCGTCCTCGCCCACCGCCTCCGACCCGCGGTGTTCCGCACCGTCGGCACCCTCGACGTCGAGGCCTGGCACGTCGACGGGGGGCAGGGGGAACCCGTCGACCCGGCGCACGCCCTGCCCGGCCCCGGCCGCGGCGCCGACGTCGCGTACCGCCCGTTCCGGGTCGGCGACCCGTGGGGCCCGGCGTGGGGGACCACCTGGTTCCACCTCACGGGGACCGTGCCGGCGGAGGCGGCGGGCCGGCGGGTCGAGCTGGTGGTCGACCTGGGCTGGGCGGACCACTCGCCGGGCTTCCAGGCCGAGGGGCTGGTGTACCGCCCGGACGGGTCGGTGGTGAAGGGGCTGAACCCGCGCAACGTCTGGGTGCCGGTCGACGGCGAGGCGGTCGACCTGTACGTGGAGGCGGCGGCCAACCCGCTGATCCTGGGCTACGACCCGTTCCGGCCGACCACGCTGGGGGAGAAGGCCACGGCGGGCGACGCCCCCCTGTACCGGCTGGCGCGCGCCGACGTGTGCGTCGTCGAGCAGGACGTCTGGGAGCTGGTGCAGGACCTGGAGGTGCTGGACCAGCTGGCCCGCGAGCTCGCGATCGGCGACCCGCGCCGGCACGAGGTGCTGCGCGCGCTGGAGCGGTCGCTGGACGCGCTCGACCTCGGCGACGTCGCCGGGACCGCCGCCGCGGCGCGGGCCGAGCTGGTCGAGGTGGCGTCCCGCCCCGCGGCCGCCTCGGCGCACCGGATCTCGGCCGTCGGGCACGCCCACATCGACTCCGCCTGGCTGTGGCCCGTGCGGGAGACGGTCCGCAAGGTCGCCCGCACCGCGTCGAACGTGGTGAACCTGCTGGACGAGGACCCCGACCTGGTGTTCGCGATGTCCTCCGCCCAGCAGTTCGCGTGGATCGAGGAGCACCGGCCCGAGGTGTTCGCCCGGGTCCGGGAGCACGTCGAGGGCGGCCGGTTCGTCCCGGTGGGCGGCATGTGGGTCGAGTCGGACACCAACATGCCGGGCTCGGAGGCGCTCGCCCGGCAGCTCGTGCACGGCAAGCGGTACTTCCTGGACACCTTCGGCATCGAGACCCGCGAGGTGTGGCTGCCGGACTCGTTCGGCTACTCGCCCGCGCTGCCGCAGCTCATCCACCTGTCCGGGTCGCGGTGGTTCCTCACGCAGAAGATCTCCTGGAACCAGGTCAACCCGTTCCCGCACCACACGTTCCGCTGGGAGGGGATCGACGGCAGCCGGGTGTTCACGCACTTCCCGCCGATCGACACCTACGCCGCCGAGCTGTCGGGCACGCAGCTCGCCCACGCGTCGCGGAACTTCCGGGACAAGGGCCGGGCCACCCGGTCGCTCGCCCCGTTCGGCTGGGGCGACGGCGGCGGCGGGCCGACGCGCGAGATGCTGGCCCGCGCCCGGCGCACCGCGGACCTGGAGGGGTCGCCCCGGGTCGCGGTCGAGCCGCCGACCGCGTTCTTCGAGGCCGCCGAGGCGGAGTACCCGGACGCCCCGGTGTGGGTCGGCGAGCTCTACCTGGAGCTGCACCGCGGCACGTTCACCTCGCAGGTCGCCACGAAGCAGGGCAACCGGCGCGGGGAGCACCTGCTGTTCGAGGCCGAGCTGTGGTCCGCGACCGCCGCCGCGCGCGGGCTGGTCGAGTACCCATACGACGAGCTGGACGCGATCTGGAAGCAGCACCTGCTGCTGCAGTTCCACGACATCCTCCCGGGGACGTCGATCGGCTGGGTGCACCGGGAGGCGGCGGAGCAGTACGCGGCGATGCGTGAGCGGCTGACGGCGGTCGTCGACCGGGCGACCGGGGCGCTCGCGGCGGCGGCCGGGGGCACGGACGCGGGCTCGGCCGGGAGCGCGGGCGCGCTGACGTTCAACGCGGCGCCCCACGAGCGCGCCGGCGTGCCGGCGCTCGGGGCGGCGCCCGCGGGCGTCATGGGCGCGGTCGAGGTGCTGCCGCGGCCGGACGGCACGACGGTGCTCGACAACGGCCTGCTGCGTGTCGAGGTCGACACCGACGGCCTGGTCATGGCGCTGCGGGATCTGGTCGCCGAGCGCGAGGTGCTGCCGCCCGGCGCCCGCGCCAACCTCCTCCAGGTGCACCCGGACTTCCCGGTGATGTGGGACGCCTGGGACGTCGACCGGTACTACCGGAACGTCGTCGAGGACCTGACGACCGCCGACGCCGTGGAGGTGCTCGACGAGCCCGGCGGGGCGGCGACCGTGCGCGTGCGGCGGACGTTCGGCGCGTCCGCCGTCGTCCAGGACGTGACGCTGCGGCCGGGCGCCCGGCGGCTCGACCTGCGGACCGAGGTCGACTGGCAGGAGCGGGAGCGGCTGCTCAAGGTCGCGGTGCCCCTGGACGTGCACGCGCTCGACGCGGCGTTCGAGACGCAGTTCGGCCACCACCGCCGCGCGGTGCACGAGAACACCTCGTGGGACGCCATGCGGTTCGAGGTCGTGGCCCACCGGTTCGTGCACGTCGCCGAACCGGGCTACGGCGTGGCCGTGCTGAACCGGGACACCTACGGGCACGACGTGCGGCGCGCGGCCCGGGTCGGCGGCGGCACGACCACGACCGTCCGGCTGTCGCTGGTCCGCGGGCCGCAGTTCCCGCAGCCCGACACGGACCGGGGCCGGCACGAGTTCGTGTACGCGCTCGCGCCCGGCGCGGAGGTCGGGGACGCGGTGCGCGAGGGCTGGGGGCTCAACGTGCCGCTGCGGGAGGCACCGGGCGGCGGCGCGGACACGGCCGTCGAGCCGCCGGCCGCCGTCGAGCCGCTCGCCCGCGTCGTCGCGGGGACGGCGGTGCTGTCGGCGGTCAAGCTCGCCGACGACCGGTCCGGCGACGTCGTGGTCCGGCTCTACGAGGCCGAGGGCCGGCGCGGAGCCGCGTCGCTCGCCCTGCCGGCCGGGACCGTGCGGGAGTGCGACCTGCTGGAGCGGCCGCTGGACGACACCGCCGCGCTGACCGGCCGGGACGGCGACGCCGGCCCCGTCCGGCTGGCGCTCCGGCCGTTCCAGGTCGTCACGCTGCGGGTGTCCGGGGCATGACCGCCGCGGACCCCGGGGGCCTGCGGTTCGGCGCGAACTACACGCCGAGCCGCGGCTGGTTCCACTCCTGGTACGACCTCGACCTGGACGAGGTGCGGCGCGACCTGGACTCGATCGCGGCGCTCGGCCTCGACCACGTCCGGGTGCTCCCGCTCTGGGAGGTGCTGCAACCGAACCGGACGATGATCCGCGGTCGCGCCGTCGCGGACGTGGTCGCCGTGGTCGACGCCGCCGCGGCCGCGGGGCTGGACGCGAGCGTCGACGTGCTCCAGGGGCACCTGTCGTCGTACGACTTCCTGCCGGCGTGGCTGCTGTCCTGGCACCGGCGCGGGCTGTTCACCGACCCGGACGTGGTCGCGGCGCAGGAGCGGCTGGTCCGGGCGCTCGGCGGGGCGCTCGCCGGGCACCCGGCGTTCCTCGGGCTGACCGTGGGCAACGAGACGAACCAGTTCGCCAAGCGCCGGCACCCCGACCCGCAGCCGCTCGACCCGCCGACCGCCGGCGCCTGGCTCACCCGGCTGCTCGCCGCCGCGGCGGGGGCCGCGCCGGGCCGGACGCACGCGCACTCGTTCGACGACGACGTGTGGTTCGTCGACGACAGCGCCGTGACCCCCGCGCACGCCGTCGGGATCGGCGACCTCACCACCGTGCACTCCTGGGTGTTCACCGGGGTGGCCGCGCAGTTCCCGGCCGGGCACCCCGCGTTCGACTGGTTCGCGCGCTACCTCCTGGAGCTCGCGGCCGCCTGGGGCCCGGCCGGGCGGGCGACCTGGCTGCAGGAGGTCGGCGCCCCGCTGCCGCATCTCGGGGCGGACCGGGTCGCCGGGTTCGCCGAGCGCACGCTGCGGAACGCCGCCGGGCACGACAGGCTGTGGGGCGTGACCTGGTGGTGCTCGCACGACGTGGACCGGACGCTCGCCGACTTCCCGGAGCTCGAGTACACGCTCGGGCTGCTCGACGCCGAGCGGCGGGTCAAGCCGCTCGGCCGGGCGGTCGCGGAGGCGGTCGCGGGGCTCCGGGCGTCCGGAGCCGGGGCGGACGCGGGCGTGCCGCGCGCCGGAGGGCTGCCGGGCGAGGTGCTGACCGTCCCGCACCGCGACGGGGTGGTGCGCCGGTCGGACACGGCGCCCGGGTCGGCGTTCTTCGCGGCGTGGGTCGAGGCGGCGGCCGCGGGGTCCCCGCCGCGGATCGCGGTGCCCGGGGGCGCGGTGGCGCTGGTCGAGGGCGCGGCCCCGTGACACGGCGCGGCACGCCCCGGGCGGCGGCAGCGCCGTGCGGGGAGCCGGGGCACGGGTACGCCCTCGCCCGGGTGGACGCCGGCACGGGATTCGCACCCGGGGACCCGCTGCCGCCGGGCGGCGGCGGGCGGGGCGACGGCGCGGCACCGGACGGGCCGCTGCGGCTCGAGGTCGGGCCCGGCCCGGCGCACGTCCCCGCGGGCCGGCCCCGCGTCGGGCTGACCGGGACCCGTGCCCTGCGGGTCACCGCCGAGGCCCCCGCGGGCCCGGCCCGCCGCGTGCTCCTCGACGGCCTGGACGTGCCGGTCGAGGCCGGCACCGAGCTGCGCTGGGCGGTCTGCCCGGTGCTCGACGCCGACCTCACGTACGCCTCGACCGCGCTCGCCGTCGAGGCGCTGCTGGACGACGGCACCTGGTCGGGCGCGCACCCGCTCGTCGACCAGCACGGCGCGCCCGCCTCGGCGCGCGGCCAGGGGGACGCCCGCATCCTGCTGCCGGACCACTGGAACCTCGTGCGCGTCGCGCTGGCGCCTCTCGCCGGCCGGCGGGTCCGGGCGATCGCGGTCGCGGTGGACGGCACCGGGGCGACCGCCCGGGGCGGCACGGTCGAGGCCTGGCTGGACCACGTCGCGGTCGGGCTGCGGGACGAGCCCGTTCGCCGGGGCCTCGTCGACGAGGTGGACACCCGGCGGGGCTCGCACTCCAGCGGCGCCTACTCCCGCGGCAACACGTTCCCGGCGACGTCCGTCCCGAACGGCTTCGTGTCGTGGACGCCGCTGACCGACGGCGGCACGGATCGCTGGCTGTACTCGTGGGCCGGGCACACCGGACCGGACAACCGGCCGCGGCTGCACGGCGTCGCCGTCTCGCACCAGCCGAGCCCGTGGATGGGCGACCGGAACCAGGTCGCGTTCCACCCGGTCGCGGGGGACCGGGCGCCCGACGGGTCGCTCGCCGCCCGCGCGGCGGCGTTCTCGCACGACGACGAGCTCGCCCGGCCGCACCACTACGGGGTCGCGCTCGACGGCGGGCTGCGGGTGGACGTCACGCCGACCGACCACGGCGGGGTGCTGCGGTTCGCGTTCCCGCCCGGCACCACCACGGGCCACGTGCTGGTCGACGCGGTCAGCACGGCCGGCGCCGGGCCGGACGGGCCGCTGGACATGACGGTCGCCGTGGACGGCACCCTCACCGGTTGGGTCGACACCGGCAGCGGGCTGTCGGTCGGCCGCAGCCGGATGTACCTGGCCGGGCGGTTCTCGGCCGCCCCACGCGCGGTGGCCGTGGCCGACGGGGACCGGCCGCAGGCCCGGGCGGTCACGTTCGACCTGGGCGACCTGGGCGACCTGGGCGACGCGGGCGCCGACCCCGTCGTCGAGCTGCGGGTCGCCACGTCGTTCATCGGCCTGGACCAGGCCTGGCACACGTACGCCCTGGAGCTGGCCGGCCGGGGGTTCGCGGAGGTCGAGGAGGCGGCCCGTGCGGCGTGGGAGTCCCGGCTCGCCGTCGTCGAGGTGGAGGGCGCGACCGAGGCGCAGCGCGCGACGCTGTACGGCGGCCTGTACCGGCTCAACCTCTACCCGTCGTCGCAGTGGGAGGACGCCGGGCGCCCCGGCGCGCCCGAGCCGTGGCACGCGTCCCCGGTCGCCCCGCCCGTCGGTCGGTCGACCGGCGCGCGCACCGGCGCCGCCGTCCTCCCGGGCCGCGTCTACGTCGACCACGGCTTCTGGGACACGTACCGCACGTGCTGGCCGGCGTACGCGCTGCTGTCCCCGGAGGTGGCCGCGGTCCTCGCCGACGGGTTCGTGCAGCAGCACCGCGAGGGCGGGTGGGTCGCCCGCTGGTCCTCGCCCGGGTACGCGGACCTCATGACCGGCACCTCCTCCGACGTCGCCCTCGCCGACCTGCACGCGCGCGGCGTCGACCTCCCCGACCCCCTCGGCGCCTACGACGCCGGGCTCCGGAACGCGACGGCGCTGCCGACCACCCCCGGCGCCGGGCGCAAGGGCCAGGCGCACGCGCTGCTGCACGGCTACGTGCCCGCCGACGTCGAGGAGAGCGTGTCCTGGCACCTCGAGGGCTGCGTGAACGACGCGGCGCTCGCGGGCATGGCCCGCCGGCTCGCCGACGACCCCCGCACCCCGCCCGTCCGGCGCCGCGCGCTCGCCGACGAGGCGGCGTACCTCGCGCAGCGCGGCGGCGGGTACGTGCACCTGTTCGACCCGGTGACCGGCTTCTTCCGCGCGCGCGACCGCACCGGGGCGTTCGCCGACCCGGCGGGGTTCGACCCGCGGGACTGGGGCGGCGACTACACCGAGTCCGACGCGTGGAACTTCGCGTTCCACGCCCCGCACGACCCGGCCGGCCTGGCCGCGCTGCACGGCGGACCGGCGGGCCTCGCGGCCGTGCTCGACCGGTTCTCCGCGACGCCCGAGCGCGCCGACCGGCCCGGCGGCTACGGGCAGACCATCCACGAGATGGTCGAGGCCCGGGACGTCCGCCTCGGGCAGCTCGGGCAGAGCAACCAGGTGTCGCACCACATCCCGTACGTGTGGCTGGCCGCGGGTCGGCTGGACCGCACGCAGGAGGTCGTGCGGGAGATCCTGGACCGGCTGTGGACGGGCAGCGAGATCGGCCAGGGCTACCACGGCGACGAGGACAACGGCGAGATGTCGGCCTGGTACGTGCTGTCCGCGCTCGGGCTCTACCCCCTGCAGGCGGGCACGGACCGGTGGGCCGTCGGCACGCCGCTGTTCCGCCGCGCCGTCGTGCACCACCCCTCCGGGGACCTCGTGCTGGAGGCGCCGGGCTGCGGCCGGGACACCCCGTACGTGCACGGCCTGACCGTCGGCGGCCGCGTCGTGACCGAGCCCTGGGTCGCCCACGCCGACCTGGTCGGCGGGACGACCGTGCGGTTCGCGACCGGGCCGGAGCCGTCGGGCTGGGGCGCGGGGTGGCTCCGCGCGGGCGGCGCGAAGGGCGGGGGCGCGGGGGTGCAGGTGCCGGTTCCGTGGCGCGACGCGACGTCCCCGGCCGGTGGTGCCACCTGGCGCGGCCCGGACGGCGACGTCGCCGGGCTGAGCGACGACGACCTGGCGACGGCGGTCGACCTGGCGGGGGTGCTCGGCGAGGGCGACGCGCTGACCTGGTCGCCCGACCCGGCACGGGCGACGCAGGCGGCGGACGCCCCGCTGGTGGCCTACACGCTCACGTCCGCCCGGAGCGGGGCGCCCGCGCCGGCGGCGTGGCGGCTGGAGGTGCGTGACCCCGAGGCCGGGCCGGACGCGGGGTGGCGCACGGTCGACGAGCGCGCCGCCGAGGCGTTCCCGTGGCCGGGGCAGCTCCGGCCGTTCGTCCTCGACACCCCGGTCCCCCTGGGCGAGGTCCGCCTGGTCGTCACCGGACCCCCGGGCCACCTGTCCCAGCTGGAGCTCCTGGTCGCACCCGGTCGCTGACCCCCCGGCACTCCATCCGCGCACCCTGCGCCGAGAGGGGAGCAGATGTCGGCTTCGGCGGTCGGGAAGCCACACCTCCTGCCCTCTCGGCGCACGGCGGCCAGCGGATCAGGGGGAGGTGCGGCGGGCGCGGAGCGCGAGGGCCGTGCCCGCCGCCGTCAGGGTCGCGGCCGCGCCGAGCCACGCGGCAGCCGGGACGCCCGTCCGCGCGAGCGGGCCCGCGGTGCCCGCGGCGCCCGGGCCGGCTGCGGGCGGCGCGCCGGAGGCCCCGGGGTCGGCGCCGGGCGCCGGCAGCCCGGGACCGTCACCGGGCGCGGGCTCCGGAGAGGGCACCGCGGCCACGGTGTACCCCGCCTCGGCCGCGCCCCCGGTCCCGGTCGCGGACACCGTGTACGCGCCCGGCGCCGCATCGGGCGGCACGTCGTAGGTCAGACCGAACGCCCCCTCGTCGTCCGCGGTGACCGTGCCGACCTCCGCGTCGGCCGGCACCCTTCCGGCGACGACCGCGGCGGTGGTGGCGACCGGCGCGGTCACCGCGGCGGCGGGAGCGGGCGGGGTCCCCGCCCCCGCCGCGACGGCCGCGGACACCCGTGCGCCCTCCGGGGCGGCCGCGGAAGCCGTGTCCGTCGCGGCCGGACCCGTGACCGCGACGGTCACCGCCTCGCCCGGCACGAAGCCGGTGCCGTGCACGGTCTGCGTGCCGCCCGCCGGGACCGTCGCGTACGCGACGGACAGCGCACCCCGCTCGACCTCGGCCGGCGCGCGGAGCAGGTCGCGCAGGTGCGAGAACCACGTCTCCCGCCCTCCGCCGTCGCGTCCGAGCGCGTTGAAGTACTCCCAGCCGAACACGCCGCCCAGGGTCGGGTGGGCGGTCCGCAGCTCGGTGAGCGTCGCGTCGAGCACGTCGGGCTCGACCCACCCGCTGCAGTTGTCCGGGTTGGTGACGGTGCCGGCCACGACCCGGTCCGCGGTGAAGCCGTTGGCGAGGATCGCCTCGAACGCGGCGGTCGTCCGCAGGTCGCCCCAGCCGCAGTAGAACTGGGTGTTGTACCAGTCGATCTGGTGCCCGACCGCAGCCTCGAGCTCCGCGTAGGAGAACCCGCCGGAGAAGCTCGTCCGCCCGGCGAGGTCGGCGGCGACGGGCGTCAGGGTGATCGTGAAACCGGGGCCGAAGTCGGCGCGCAGCGTCTCGACCAGGTGGATCGTGTCGGCGAGCAGGAACGGCTCCTCGATGTCGAGGTCCACCCCGTCGAGGTCGCGCGCGACCAGGAAGTCGCGGAGCAGCGGGTAGAACCGGTCGAAGTCGTCGGCGAGGTTCCGGTACGTGCCCGGGGCGGCGCCGCCGACGAACGCGTGCACGGCGACCCCGGCGTCCTGTATCGCAGCCAGGTCCGCCCACATGGGCGCGAGGTCGGGGTGGTCGGCGGTGATGTCGTTGACGTGCAGCGAGCCGTCGTCGTTGAGGTGGATCGCCCCCAGCTCGAGGTCCGTGACCGCCCCGACGAGCGGGGTCGGGTCCACGTACCGGCGACCGTCGGCGTCGGACTCGTAGATCGTCTGGTAGTACGCGACGACCCGCGGCTCCGCGGTGGTCGCGATGGCGTCCCCGGGCGCGGCGACCGCTGGTGCGGCCGGCAGCAGGGCGGCGGTCGCGGCGAGGGCGGCGGCAGCGGGGGCGCGGCGGAGCAGGGCTCGGATCGGGCGCACGGCGACTCCTTCGTCGGTGGGTCCTGGGCGCGGCGGATGGTGATGTCCTAAAGCGCTTTAGTCCGACCGTAGCGAGGCGCGGCGCCCGGCACAACAGCCGGATGCGTGCCGCTCAGCGCCGCGGCGGCGCCGTGCTCGCCCGAGGGACGAGCACCGGGCCCGGCGCGATGACGACCGGGTCGACGTCCTGCCCCGCGACGACCGCGAGGAGGGTGTCCGCGACGAGCATCCCGAGGGCGTGGGTGTCCCGGCTGAGCGCCGTCAGGGCGGGGTGCACCAGCCGCGCGAGCTCGGAGTCGTCGAACGACACCACCGACAGGTCGTCCGGCACCCGGACCCCGAGCGTCGAGGCGACCCCCAGCCCGGCGAGCGCCGCGACGTCCGAGTCGTAGACGATCGCCGTCGGGCGGTCCGGCCGGTCGAGCAGCAGCCGGGTCGCCGCCGCGCTCGCCGACTCGGAGTAGTCGGTGTCCTCGTGCGCCACCTCGAGGCCCAGGCGCCGGGAGGCGTCGTGCAGCGCGGCGACCCGGCGGGCCGAGTGCTCGTACGCGGGGATGCCGCCGACGTGCCCGAGCCGGCGGTGGCCGAGGCCGGCGAGGTGCTCGGCGATCTGCGCCATCGCGGCGTAGTCGTCGACCCACACCGCGGGCAGCGGGCCGGGCACCCCGGTGCCGCCCAGCACGACCGCCGGGAGCCCGAGCCCCCGGACCGCCGCCGGCCGCGGGTCGTCCCGCTCGAGGTCCACGACCACCAGCCCGTCGACCCGCTTCTCGGCCGCCCACCGGTGGTAGACCTCGAGCTCGGCGGCGACGTCCTCGACGACGAGCTGGTGCAGGGCGACGACGTGCGTCGACAGCCGGGCCTGGAGCCCGGAGGTGAGCTGCGCGAAGAACGGCTCGATGCCCAGCGTCCGCGCCGGCCGGGCCACGACCAGGCCGACCGTGTCGGACCGCATCCCGGTCAGCGCGCGGGCCGCGATGCTCGGGCGCCAGTTGAGCTCGGCGACGGCGGCCAGGATGCGCTGCCGGGTCTCGTCGCTGAGTCCGGGGCGGTCGTTCAGCGCGAACGACACCGCGGTGGGGGAGACGCCGGCGTGCTTGGCGATGTCGGCGATCGTCGTCCGCGCGGGCTGGGCGCCGGCGCGCCGCGTCCTGGCCATCGGTGGTCCTCCCGCGCGTGTGGGCTGTCTGGGGACTCTAGGGCTCGCCGCCGCCCTCCGGCGAGGCCGTCCACCGCCGGCGCTCCCCGTGCCGAGCGGGTACGCGACACGTCGAGCGAGTACCCGCGGGCTACTCGCTCGACGTGTCGGTTGCTCGCTCGGCGATCCGAGCGGGCGCGGGCGCGGGCCGGAGGGGGCCACGCCCGCGCGCCGCGCACCCGCAGCCGGAGACCGCCTGCCGGCTCAGCCGAGGGCGACCTCCACGCCGCCCGAGAACGGCGAGTCGTGCAGCTCGAGCCGGGTGAGCGTCGCGTCCGCGGGCACGTCGTACACCACGGTGCCGGTGACCGTGTTGCCGGGGTTGATCTGGTTCAGCAGGGTGTTGTTGCCGTCGAGGTAGACGCCGGCGGCGCTGTCGGCCGAGAACTGGCGGTCCTGGGCGTCGAAGGCCTTCTGGGAGCTGTCGGAGAAGTACTGGGCCTCGGTCCCGATGTTGGCGACCGTCAGGTGCACGAGCACGTACTGCCCCTGCGCGTCCTGCCCGATCAGGTCGCTGCCGACACGGGTGACCCCCGCCTCGACCGAGGTCACGGTGAACTCGAACGTGCCGTCGCGCACCGGGGTCCCGATGCCGGCCGGCGCCTCCGCGGCGGGGGCGGGTGCCTCCGCCGCGGGCTGCTCGACGGCCTCACCCGCGTCCGCGGCGGTGGAGCCGGCGGGCGTGGCGGTGGCCGGGGCGGGGTCGTCCGACCCGCCACCCGCGACCCCGACGGCCACGACGAGCACGACGAGGGCGCCGAGCGTCGTGAGCACCTTGTGCCGGGCGAACCAGGACCGCTTCGGCGCGGGGGCCGGCGGGCCCGGCACCGGCCCGCCACCGGGAAGCGGCGCGGTGGGGTAGGGCTGGGCGGGAGGCGGGGGGACCTGCGACATGACTGCTCCTCGGAGTGCGGGGCGGGCGTCGGAGGTGGCGCCCTGACGAGCCAGAACCCTGCCGAGCGGGGTGCCCTCGGGTCGTCGGCCGGGCGGTCAGAGCCGCTGTGCCCGATCGGGCAGGTCTCGGCGCCCGCGGACCGCCCGGTCGGCCGACGTGAGGGGCTTCGGCCGTCCGTACGCTGACGCCATGTCCTCTCCCTCCGCGCCGGGTCCGGCGACCCCGCCGCCGGGACGGCGCCCGGGGCCGCCCCCGTACGGCGCCACCCCGCCGCGGGCGCCGACCGGGGGGCACCGGGGTGGCCCGGTGCGCGGGCCAGCAGCTCCGGGTCACCGGACCATCCCGACGTACGGCCCGCCGCCCTACCCGGTGCCGCGTCCGGCCCCGGCCCACGGTGCGGCCGCCCCGCGCCCGAGGCGACCCTGGTGGTCGTCCGCGGGGACGGTCGGTGCCGTCACGCTCGCCGCGTTCTCGGCCACGGCGGCGATGGCGTTCGCCTCGAACGCGCGCGGCACGGGTGAGGTGACCGGGCTGGACGCCCTGACCCTGCTCGTCGGTCTCGCCGGTGCCGGGTTCCTCGTCGCGCGCCGGCGCTGGGCGGTCCCGATCGTGCTGGCGAGCGCCGGCGCGACGCTGGTGCTCCCTCTCGACTCGGTCACCGCGCTGATCGCGCTCCCGTGGGTGTTCGTGGCGGCGTCCCGCCGGGTGGCCTGGGCGTGCACCGCGGCGGTCGCGGGTGCGACGGCGGTCGCGCTGTGGCGAGACGCCTCCCGACCGCCGGAGCACGTCATCCTGTCGGCCACCGATCAGGCGACCGGCGAGGTGCTCGTGGCGTCCCCGCTCGCCCTGGTGGTGCTCGGTCTGGTGTGCGTCGGGGCCGCGGTGGCCGCCGGG
This sequence comes from Cellulosimicrobium cellulans, assembly GCF_007679345.1. GTDB lineage: Bacteria > Actinomycetota > Actinomycetes > Actinomycetales > Cellulomonadaceae > Cellulomonas > Cellulomonas cellulans_A. Next base: position 193,217 of record NZ_VEGH01000005.1, on the reverse strand, counting down.
ATGCTGCGGTCCTCACGGGCGCAGACCGCGCGCGCCGTCGCCGACACCGAGGCGCAGGCGGCGCGCGCGGACACGCTGCACGACCGGATGACGCGGCAGGAGGAGCGGGAGCTGATCGCCCGGGAGGTGCACGACACGGTCGCCCACCACATCTCGCTGATCTCGCTGCAGGCCTCGGCGCTCGAGGTGCAGCGAGGCGCGGACGAGGGCCAGGTGCGCGCCGCGGCCCAGCAGGTCCGGTCCTCGGCGCAGCAGGCGATCGCCGAGATGCGCGGCCTGATCTCGACCCTGCGCGCCGGCGACGACGCCCTCGCGCCCGGCGCGGCGGGCGCCACCCTGGACGACCTCGCCGGGCTGCTCGACGCCGCCCGCCGCCAGGGTCGCTGGGTCACCAGCACCGTGTTCGTCAACGACGGCCGGGACGCGTCGCCCGCGCTGACGCGTGCGACGTTCCGGATCGTCCAGGAGGCGCTGACCAACGCGCTGAAGCACGCCCCGGGGAGGCCGGTCGAGGTCGCGGTCCGGGCGTCCGCCACGTCCGGCGTGGACGTCCGGGTGGTGAACCCGCTGGTGCCGGGCGTGCGGCCGGCCGCCGACGGCACCGGCTCCGGGCTCCTGGGCATGCGCGAGCGCGCTGCGCTGGTCGGGGGGTCCGTCCAGGTGCGGGTCGACCAGGGCTGGCACGTGCTCGAGGCGCACCTGCCGTGGTCGTCGGGTGGCGGCCCCGCCCCCGCCGGGGGTGACGAAGGCCTACCCTCGTCGATGTGATCCGTGTCCTCGTCGTCGATGACGACGCCCTGGTGCGCACCCTGCTCACCAGCATCCTCAGCGCGCAGGACATCGCCGTCGTGGGCTACGCGACCGACGGCGACGAGGTGGTCCCGGCGGTGCAGGCGCACCGACCGGACGTCGTGCTGATGGACCTGCACATGCCCCGGGTGCCGGGTCTCGACGCGATCGTCGCGCTCGGCGCGCTCCCGGAGCCGCCCGGCGTCATCGCCCTGACGTCGTTCGGCACGGACGAGACCGTCCTGGCGGCGGTCCGCGCGGGGGCCGCGGGCTTCCTCGCGAAGGACTCCGACCCCGGCGCGATCGCCGATGCCGTCCGCCGGGTCGCGGCCGGGGACGGGGCGCTGGACCACGCGGCGGCCGGCAGCCTGACCCGGCACGTCGCGGGCGACCCCGACCGCGGCCGGCGCGACGAAGCCCGCCGGCAGCTCGCCGTGCTCACGGAGGCCGAGCTCGAGGTCGCCGCCTACGTGCCCGAGGGGCTGTCGAACGACGCCATCGGCGAGCTGACGTTCCGGTCGGGTTCCACGGTCAAGGCGCACCTCAGCCGGGCGATGGCGAAGCTCGGGGTGGCGACGCGGTCGCAGCTCGCGGTGATCGTCGACCGCGCAGGGCTGGACCCGGGCGGCGCGGCCTCCTGAGGGCGGCCGGCGGTGGCCCTCCCGCGCGTGTGCGCCCTGGCCCGTCCCGCCGCCCCGCGCGCCGAGGGGGTATCCGACACGTCGAGCGAGTAGCCGCTGGGTACTCGCTCGACGTGTCGGTTGCCCTCGCGGCGGTCTGCCGTGGGGGAGGGAGGAGGGCCGGGCGGGCCGGTCACGCCCGCGCGGGGCGGAGGCGCGAGCCGAGCCCGAGCGCGGCGGCGCCGGCGAGCAGCAGGGCCGCAGCGGCTGCGAGCGGCCCGGTGACGCCCGCGCCCGTCCGGGCGAGCTGCGCCGCCCCGGCCGGCGCGTCCGCGGGGTCGCCCGCGCCGGAGGCGGCGGGCACGCCGGCGCCAGGCGCCGCCACCGCGCCCGGCGCCACCGCGCCCGGCCCGCCCGCACCGGCCCCGCCCCCGCCCGCCGCCACCGCGAACGGTGCCGACAGCGCCGCCGACGCGCCCGCGTTGCCCGCGAGGTCGGTCACCCCGGGCAGGTCGAGCCGGATGGTCGTCGTCCCCACCGCCGCGCCCGCGTCCGGCGTGTAGGTCGCCGTCCAGGTGCTGCCGCCGTCGGCGGTCGCCAGGTCGGACAGGACGCCCGCGTCGGCGACCAGGTCCGTGAGCGCGAGGCCGGTCACCGGCTCGGAGAACGTGATCGTCAGCGTCGTCGGGCCGGTGACCCGGTCGGTCGCGAGCGCGAGGGTCGCCGTGGGCGCCACGGTGTCGACGGTGTACGCGGTCGAGGAGACCGTGCCGGTCCCGGCGTTGTCGTCCGTGCTGCGGAGCGCGGCGAGGTCGAGGGTGACCGCGACGGGCCCGGACTCGGTGCCGGCCGCGCCGGTGAGCGTGCCGGTCCAGGTGGTGCCGCCGTCGGCGGAGCCCAGCGAGCCGAGCGTGGCGCCGGGGGCGCTCAGGGCCGCCGCGACGCCCGCGGCCACCGGCTCGGAGAACGTGACGGTGAGGCGGGCGGTCGTCGTGGTGGTGAGGCGCGGGGCGGACACGTCGACGGTCGCGGTGAGCGGCACGGTGCGCACGTCGAGGACCGGGCCGACCACGGTCCCGGAGCCGACGTTGCCGGCCAGGTCGGTCACGGCCGACACGTCCAGCGTGAGGGCGGCGGTGCCCCGCACGCCCGGGGCGGGGGTGAAGGTCGAGGTCCAGGTGCTGCCGCCGTCGCCGCTGGTCGCCGGGGTGAGCGTGCCGCCGGTCGCGGCGAGCCCGATGCCGGCCGGCGCGGACACCGGCTCCGAGAACGTGACGAAGACGGTGGCGGTCTCGCCGGCCCGGACCGTCGCGGGGCTGGCCGCGATGCTCGCCGTCGGCCGCTGGGTGTCCACGGAGTACGGCGGGGAGCTGCTGGTGCCGGCGCCGGTGTTGCCGGCCAGGTCCGCGACGCCGCCGTTGACGACGGTCAGGACCTGGCCGGTCGCGGTCACGCCGGCCGCGGGCGTGAGCGTCGCGGTCCAGGTGATGCCGCCGTCGCTGCTCGACAGGCCGCTGACCGTGCCGCTCTGCGCGACGAGGTCGGCGGCGGTGAACGCGGTGACCGCCTCGTCGAACGCGATGGTCACGGTCGCGGTGTCACCGACGCGCAGGCTCGTCCTGCCGAGCGTGACGACCCCGACGGGCCGCACCGTGTCGACCCAGTACGCGTTCGACCTGCTCGTCCCGGTCCCGGGGACGCCGAGGCCGTCGACGACGCCGTGGTTGGCCACCACGACCGCGCCGTTCCGCACCTCGACGTCGGGCGCGGGGGTGAGCAGCGCGGTGAAGGTGATGTTGTCCGACGTCGCCAGGTCGGTGATCGTGCCGCCGTCGGCCACGATGTCGCCCGTGTCGAACCCGGTGACCGGCTCGGAGAAGGTGATCGTGACCACGGACGTCCGGCCGATGGCCAGCATCGGCTCGGCGACGACGACCGTCGCGCTCGGCGGTGCGGCGGCGGCGGGGGCGGCGACGGCCAGGACGGGTGCGGCCGCCAGGGCGAGCGCGAGGATCGGGGCGGCGAGGGTGCGGCGCATGCGTGGCGGGTCCCGTCGGGGGGTCGTCGCAGGCCACGGGGGGACCCGGTCGGGTCGCGGTGGCGTGCGGGCTCGCCGTCACCGTACGGCAGCGTGCGCCGTCCTCAGCAGGGCGTTCCCCCTATCGGACGCAACCGGCGACCGCCAGGGACCTCGGTCTCAGGCTCGCCCCGCGTACCGCTGCAGGAACAGCGCCTCCGCCGTCGCCAGCCGCTCGATCTCGCGCGGGTCGACGCTCTCGTTCGGCGCGTGGATCAGCGCCTGCGGCTCCTCGACCCCGAGCAGCAGGATCTCCGCGTCCGGGTACGTCGACGCGAACACCGTGCACAGCGGGATCGACCCGCCCTGCCCGAGCAGCACCATGTCCCGCCCGAACGCCTCGCGCATCGCCGACCGCATGGCGTCGTAGGCCGGCCCGTCGGTGGCGGCCCGGAACGGCGACCCGGTCGCCTCGACGTCCACCGACACCGCGACCCCCCACGGCGCCGCCTCGGTGACGTGCGCCGTGAGCGCCGCCAGCGCGTCGGTGGGGGCGGTGCCCGGCGGGATGCGCAGGTTCAGCCGGGCGGCGGCCCGCGGCACGATCGCGGCCGTGGACCCGACGACGGGCGGGCAGTCGATGCCGAGCACGGTCAGCGCCGGCCGGGCCCAGAGCATGTCGGACACGGTCCCGGACCCGAGCAGCGCCTCCCCGGGGCGCACCTGCGCGTCGGCGCGGAACGTGTCCGGGTCGTACGGCGCGCCGTCCCAGGTCTGGGTGTGGTCGAGCCCGCGCACCGTCGTGTCGCCGTCGGCGGACCGCAGCGACGCCAGCACCGTGACGAGCGCGGCGAGCGCGTCCGGGGCCGGGCCGCCGAACATCCCGGAGTGCAGCTCGGTGTGCAGGGCGTCGACCCGCACCACCACGTTCACCATGCCGCGCAGGCTGACGGTCACCGCGGGCACCCCGACGGCGGCGTTCCCGGTGTCGCAGACCAGCACCGCGTCGGCCCGCAGCAGGTCGGCGTTCCGGGGCACGAAGTCCTCGAGCCCGCCGGTGCCCTGCTCCTCGGACCCCTCGACGACGAGCCGCAGATTGACCGGCACGTCGTCGCCGAGTGCCCGCAGCGCCGCCAGGTGCATGAGGATGTTGCCCTTGCAGTCGGCGGCGCCGCGGCCGTACCAGCGCCCGTCGACCTCGGTCAGGGTGAACGGCGGCGTCCGCCAGGCCGCGTCGTCCAGCGGCGGCTGCACGTCGTAGTGGGCATACAGCAGCACGGTGGGCGCGCCGGGGTCCGCGGCGGGTCGCGAGCCGACGACCGCGTCGCTGCCGTCGGCGGTGCGGTGCAGCGCGACGTCGGCGAACCCGACCTCCCGGAACGCGTCGGCCACCCACGCCGCCGCCTGCGCGCACGCCTCGGGCGGGAACTGCCGGGGGTCGGCGACCGACGGGATCGCCACCAGCTCGGCCAGCTCCGTCCGGACGCGCGGCATCTGCTCCGCCACCCGCTCGCTCAGGTCCACGACGTGCTCCTCCCGTGCTCCGCGCGCGACGCCGGGACCGGCCCCGCGCTCACCCCACGACCCGCAGCTCGCGCGAGGTGGTGTTCAGCCGCCGCACCCCGTCCGCGGTGACGGTCACGATGTCCTCGATCCGCACCCCGAACCGCCCCGGCAGGTACACCCCGGGCTCGACCGAGAAGCACATCCCCGGCACCAGCGGCAGCTCCTCGCCCTCGACGACGTACGGCGGCTCGTGCGTGGTCACGCCGATGCCGTGCCCGGTGCGGTGGATGAACCGCTCCCCGTACCCGGCGTCCGCGATCACGGCCCGCGCGGCCCGGTCGACGTCCTGGCAGGCGACGCCCGGCCGCACCGCGTCGACCCCGGCCTGCTGCGCGCGCCGCACCACCTCGTGCACCTCGCGCACCTCGGCGCCCGGCTCGCCGACGCTCACCGTCCGGCTGGTGTCCGAGCCGTACCCCGCCAGCAGCCCGCCGAAGTCGAGCACCACGCAGTCGCCGTCCTCGATGACCCGTTCGCCGGCCTCGTGGTGCGGGTTCGCCCCGTTGGGTCCCGAGCCGACCACGGTGAAGTCGACCTGCTCGTGGCCGTGCTCGCGGAGCAGGTCGGCGAGGTCGGCGGCGACGTCGGTCTCCCGGCGGCCGGCGAACGGCACGTGCAGGACCTGCTCGTACGTCGCGTCGGCGGCGGCCCCGGCCGCGGCGAGGCGCGCGAGCTCGTCGGGGTCCTTCACGGCGCGCAGCATCGGCAGCCGGTCGGTGACGGCGTGGAACCCGGTGCCGGGCAGCGCCGCCTGGAGCCCGAGCAGGTGCAGGGCCCACGCGCTGTCGGACACGGCGTACCGGGCGCCGTCGCGGAGCACGGCGCCCGCCGCGGCGTACGGGTCGGCGCCGTCCACCCAGTCGACGACCGCCGTCGCCGCCGTCCCCGCCGCGCCCTCGGCGTCGGGGCGCTCGAGCCGCGGCACGACCAGCGTGGGCTCGCGGTCGGCGGTGAGCGCCAGCAGGGTCAGCCGCTCCGTGATCGCCGTCGGCTGGTACCCGGTGAGCCACACGAGGTCGGGGCCGGGGGTGACGAGCACCCCGTCGAGCCCGGCGGCACCGGCGTCCGCGACGACCCACGCCATGCGGGCGGCGTAGTCGTCGCGGGTGAACGGGGCGATGGCGGTGGCGGTCACGAGGGCTCTCCCGGGGTGGTGGGTGCGGGGCGGTCCGCGGGGCCGGCCGCCGTCCGCGACACCGCCCCCGCGGCGGAGGTCGGGATGGTGATCAGGTGCGCCGCGGCGGCCGCGGCCGAGTCCTGCACCGTGCCCTGCGCCGCGCGGTGCCGCCGGATCGCGACCACCGCGAGCAGGATGCCGAGGGCGCTCAGCACGGCCATCACCCAGGCCGCCGCGGCCAGCCCGGAGGACAGCGCGTCGGACGGCGAGGCGCCTGCCGCGGCCCGGTCCGCGCCCACCGACGCGTACACGGTGGCCGCGATGGCGGTCGCGACCGCCGCACCGACGTACCGGGCCATGTTCGAGACGCCGGAGGCCGCGCCGACCTGCTCCTCGGGCACGACCGCGGTCGCGGCGGAGGACGACGGCCCGTTCGACAGGCCCATCCCGACCGCGATCGCGATCAGCGGCAGCAGGAACGCCCCGTACCCCCAACCGGCCTGCACGAACCCGACGACCACGAACCCGGCCGTGGTCAGCAGGAAGCCGACGCCGATGACCTGCCGGCCGCCGACCCGCTTGGTCATCCGCGGCACCAGCGGCGCCACGACCACGAGGCCGACGGTCGCCGGCAGCGTCGCGAGCCCGGCCTGCAGGGACGAGAACCCCAGCGCGGCGGGGTCCTGGAAGTAGAGGCTCAGCAGGTACATCAGGCCGTTGATCGTGCCCGCGCCGATGAGGATGGCGAGCGTCGCCCCGACCAGGATCCGGTTGCGCAACAGCGCCAGGTCCAGCAGCGGCACCGCGACCCGCTTCTCCACGACCACGAACAGCCAGCCGGCGACGACGCTGACCACCAGGCAGCCGATCGTCGCGGCCGACAGCCAGCCCCAGTCGCCGCTCTTGCTCACGCCGAGGATCAGGGCGGCCAGGGTCAGCGCGACCAGGACCGTGCCGAGGTAGTCGATGGTGCGCGACCGGTTCGGGTCCTTCGACTCGGCGACGGTGAGGTAGGTGAGGACCATGCAGACGACGCCGACCCCCGCGTCGATCCAGAACAGCCCCTGCCAGCCCGTCAGGTCCACCAGCACGCCGCCGAGCAGCGGCCCCGCCGCCGCGCCGACCGCCGCGGCCGCCCCCCACAGCGACACCGACCGGAGCTGGTCCTCGCCGTCGCTGGCGACGGACAGCAGGCTCAGCCCGCACGCCAGGATCGTCGACCCGGCGGCGCCCTGGATCAGCCGGCCGACGATGACCCCGGCCCCGTCCTGGGACAGCGCGATGAGCACGCAGGACAGCACGAACAGCAGCAGGCCGAGCTGGAACACCCGCTTGCGTCCGAACACGTCGCCCAGCGACCCGGCCGTGATGATGACCGCGGCACCGACCAGGGAGTAGCCGGTGACCGCCCACTGCAGCGTGTCCACCGACGTCCCGGTGTCGGCGCTGATCGCCGGGAGCAGGATGCTCACCGCCGAGGTGTTCGCGTTGACGACGAGGGTGGACAGGCAGGTGGCCGCCAGGACGCTGCCCGCGCCCCGTGCGGTGGTGCGCGCGTCGGTCATCGTCGACCCCCCTCATCCGGCTGCCCGCTGCGGCCCGATCGCCCGGTGGCTCGACCGTAGGCCGCGGAGCCGTCGGAACCGTTCACCCGGTGGGGGTGAGCATCCCCGCAGGGTCGGCTCCGTCAGGGCAGGTCGTCGCCTCGCCACGGGTACGACGGCTGCGCCCCGAGCCGTGTCACCGACGCCGCGGCCACCCGGGTGGCGAGCACCGCGGCCTGCTCGACCGCGAGCCCGTCGGCGATCCCCGCAGCGAGGGCGCCGACGAACGCGTCGCCCGCACCGGTCGTGTCGAGCGCGTCGACCGTCCGGGCGGGCAGCGACCAGGTCGCCCCGTTCTCGGCGCCGACGACCCCGCCCGCCCCGAGCGTGACGACGACCGACCGCACACCTCGGGCGGCGAGCTCGCGTGCGGCGTCCCCGGGGTCCGCGAACCGCCGCCCGAGCAGGGTGGCGGCCTCGTGCTCGTTCACCACCAGAGGGTCGGCGGCCAGCACCGTCTCCAGGGGCAGCTCCGCCGCGGGTGCGACGTTGAGCACCAGCCGGGTGCCGCCCGCGGCCGCGAGCCGCGCCACGTGCGCGACCGTGGCCAGCGGGATCTCGGCCTGCACCACGCAGACCCGGGCGTCCGTCACCACGTCGGCGGCCTCGTCCACCGCGCGCTCGCCGACCGCGGCGTTGGCCCCGGGCACCACGACGATCGTGTTCTCGCCGCCGTCGGACAGCGTCACCACGGCGAGGCCGGTCGGGGCGTCCACGGTGCGCACGTGCGTGAGGTCGACTCCCGCGTCCCGAAGGCCGGAGAGGGCGGTCGTCGCGTTCGCGTCCTCGCCCACGGCGCCCACCATGGCGACGTCCGCCCCGAGGCGCGCGGCGGCGACGGCCTGGTTCGCCCCCTTGCCGCCGGGCAGCACCACGGAGGTGCGGCCCAGCAGCGTCTCCCCGGGCAGCGGGTGCCGCTCGACCTGCACGACCAGATCGGCGTTGATCGACCCCACGACGACGACGTCACGCGCCACGTCCGTCTCCTTCGGCACGGTGCGGGCGCAGGTGCCCGCGCTGCCATCCTGCCCGCCTCACCCCGGGCGTGCGGCGTCAGCCCGCCGGCGTGGCCCCCGCGTCGTCGCCCCCGGCCCCGGCGGTCATCCGCGCCGCCCGGACCGCGCGCCGCCGGTCGACCACGACGACCGCGCCGAGCACCGCCACCGCGAGCGCGAACCCGGCGGTGACGTCCGTGAGGAAGTGGTACCCGAGGTACAGCCGGCTGCCGGCCACCAGCGCGATGCCCGCCAGGGTCGCCAGCGCCCACAGCACGAGGGAGCGCACGTGCGGGCTGCGGATCCACACCAGGTACCCCGCGGTGAGCAGGAAGGTCGCCGTCCCGACCGTGTGCCCCGACGGGAAGGAGTAGGTCGTCTCCGACCCGGGCACCACCATCGTGTCCAGCGGCGGTCGCGGGCGGCCGACGACCGCCTTGACCGTGACGGACACCAGCGTCGACAGCACCATCGCCCCGGCCAGCAGGGCGGGCTGCCACCAGGACCGCGTCACCAGGCCCCACACCAGGCACGCCGCGACCACCACCACCGGCAGCACGCTCGGCCCCGTCACCGCGGACACCGCCTCGAGGAACGCGGTCAGCCCCGGCCCGCGGGCGGCGACCAGCCAGTCGAGCACCGGGGTGTCGGCCTCGGCCAGGTCGTCGCCCTCCCGGACGGAGTCCAGCATGACGAGCAGCACCGTGATGCCCGCGACGACCAGCAGGACGCCGATGAGGATCGCCGCGCCGGAGTTCGGGTCGCGGACCTCGGACCGCCGGGCCCAGACGGCGCGCGCGGACCGGCCCGTCGTGCGGGCGGCGCGTCGGTACCAGGGCTCGGTCGGCATCGGGTGATCGTCGCAGGGGAGGCGGGTGGCCGCCCGCCGAGCCGGGCCCCCGGGGCCCCGCGGCACCGGCCGGATCACCCCGCCGCGAGGCTCAGGAACCCTCACGGCGCACCGGTCGGCACCGATGACCGTCGCATGCCCGTCTCCCGGCGCGACTTCCTCGCGCTCTCCGCCTCCGCGCTCGCGCTGTCCGCGGCGCCCGCCGCCGTCCCCGCCGCCGTGGCCGCGGGGCGGGTCCCGTTCGGGCTCACGGTGCCGTGGGGGCCGTGGGACGCCGCCACCTGGGCGCGGCGGACCACCGCGCTGGGGGCGGCCCCGGCGTACGCGCTCTGGTACGCCTCGTTCGTGGAGGCGCCGGACCCCGCGAAGCTCGCGGCGGTGTCCGCCGCCGGCGTCGTGCCGGTGCTCACCTGGGAGCCCTGGGACCCCGCGCGCCGCAGCCAGAAGGCGTTCGCGCTGGCGCGGTTCCTCGCGGGCGACTTCGACGCCACCGTGCGGCGCTGGGGCGACGCGCTCGCCGCGTACGGCGGCCCCGTGCACCTGCGGTTCGCGCACGAGATGAACGCCGGCGGCTACCCGTGGGCCGTGGGCGTCAACGGGAACACCGCCGCGCAGTACGTCGCGGTGTGGCGCCGGGTCCACGACCTGCTGCGCTCGCGCGGCGCGACCCGGGTGGTGCGCGTGTGGTCGCCGAACGTCGCGTTCCCCGGCTCGACGCCACTGGCCGCGGTGTACCCGGGCGCGGAGCACGTCGACGTCGTCGGGGTCGACGGCTACAACTGGGGGACCTCGCGCCGCGGGGCCGTGTGGCAGAGCCCGGCCCAGGTGCTCGGCCCGACCGTGGCGGAGGTGCGGCGGGTCGCGCCCGGCAAGCGGATCCTGGTCACCGAGACCGCGTCGACCGAGCAGGGCGGCGACAAGGCCAGGTGGGTGACGGACCTGTTCGGCTGGGCGGCGGCGCAGGGCGACGTCGCCGGGGTCGTCTGGTTCGACGAGACCAAGGAGACGGACTGGCGGATCGCCAGCTCGGCGGGGTCGTTGGCCGCGTTCCGGTCCGCGGTGGCGGGCTGAGGCGGTGCGTGCGGCGGCCCGCGCCGCGGTGGACCGCACGGGCCCCCGTACGGCCGACCGGGGTCGCGCGAATGGACCCGTTCGCACGAACACGCCCGCGCGTGTCCGTACGAACGGATCCATTCGGGCTCCGGGTCAGCGCCCGGGCTCCGCGGGGCCGACGCGCGCGTAGTGCCGCAGGTCGTCGCCCTCCCGGCTGCGGTGCCAGTCGCCCTCGACCTGCATCCCCACGAGGCGCAGGTGCGCCTCCGCCGCGAGCTGCGCGAGGCACTCGTCGACCGGGGGGACCGGGACGGCCTCCCGGGCCACCGGGCGCCCGGCCCGGTCCGTCAGGCTGAGGCACCACACCACCTCGGCGGCGCTCGCGCGCGGCTGGTGGAGCACCACGATCTGCGCCGCCCGCAACGACTCGGGGTCGAGCGCCGCGAAGCGGGGGAGCGCCCCGGGGCCGTCGTGGCTGGGTGTCATGTCTCACGAGGCTCCGACCACGCCACGCCCGCGGCAACTGCTCGCCGGGTGAAACCCGCGCGGTGCGCGCGCCGACCGGAGTCGCCGCGGGGGACTGGGCGGCACGGCAGCCGCCCCGTAGCCTGCGGAGGTGGCAGCAGCGGCAGGGGGGACGGCAGAGCACGTGGAGTCCGCGGCGCGGGCACGCCGGCGGACGCCGGGCCCGCGCGACGCCCGCGTCCTGCTGGTGCTCGGCGTCGTGTACGCCCTGGCGTGCGTGGCCGGCAGGGAGACCCTCGTCCCCGGCGCCCGGGTGAGCCTGGTCTGGCCGGCGGCCGGCGTCTCGGTGCTCTGGCTGGTCGCGCGGGCCCGGCGCCCGTGGCCGTGGCTGGACTGGGTGCTGCTCGCGAGCATCACGGCGGCGGCGGTGCTGGTGACCGGCGCGTCGCCCGGGACGGCCCTGGTCGGCGGCGTCGCGGCGACGCTGCAGGCCGTGCTCTGCGTCCTGGTCGTCGCCCGGTACGCGCCCCGGCTGTGGGCGGCGCGCGGGTACCGGCAGCTCGACCGCGTCACGGAGCTGTGGTGGCTGGTGTTCGGCGCGGCGGCCGGGGCGCTGGCGTCGGCGCCGCTGGCCCAGCTCGCCGTCGCCCTGACGGGCCAGGGCACGACCTGGGAGACGGCGCTGCTGTGGTCGGCGCGCAACACGGTCAGCATCCTCACGATCGGCCTGCTGGGCTGGACCGTCGGCGGCGCGCTGCACGACCGGCACCTGCCGCGGGCCGCGCGCGGCGGCCCGGGGTGGTGGGCCGACGGGCACCGGCTCGACGTCCTCGGGGCGCTGCTGTTCGCCCCGGCCGCCTACGTCCTGTGGTTCCTGTCGCAGTGGGAGCTCGCGGTGGTGTTCCCGCTCATCGCGTTCACCGTCTGGGCGGGGTCGCGCCTGCCGACCTCCGCGGTCGTGGTGCACACCAGCCTCTGCGGGTCCGTGGTGGTCGTCATGACGCTGGCCGGGAGCGGCCCGATGGCGAACCTGCCCGACCCGGGCCTGCAGGTCGGGGTGGCGCAGCTGTACGTCGGGCTGCTGACCGTGATCGGCATGGCGCTGGCGCTCGCCGGCGAGGAGCGTCGCCGGCTGGTCGGCGCCCTCTCCGTGGCGCGGGACCGGGCGCAGGCGCAGGCGGCCCTGCTCACGTCGGTCCTGGAGACCATGTCCGAGGGCGTGCGGGTGGTCGACGCCGGCGGCCGGGTGGTCGTGCGCAACCCGACCGCGGCGCGGCTGCTCACCGGCCGGGTCGACCTGGACCCCGGCGACAGCCGCACGGACCTGGCCGGCCTGACCCGCCTGGACGGGTCGGCGCTGCGCGACGAGGAGCTGCCGTTCCGCCGCGCGCTCGTCGAGGGACGGGTCCGGGACGTCGACCTGATGGTCCGCACCCCCGGCGTGCCGCAGCCGCGGGTCGTGACGTTCAGCGCCACGCGCATCCCGGACGGCGCCGGCGGCGGCGTCGTGACCGTGCTGCGCGACGTCACGGAGGAGCGGGCCGAGCTGCGGCGCGCGGCCACCGTCCAGGCCAGCCTGCTGCCCGCCCGCGCGCCCGACCTGCCGGGCTTCGAGGTCGCCGCGCGGTTCGTGCCCGCGGGGAGCGTCGGCGGGGACTTCTACGACTGGGAGCGCGTCGGCGGCGGCCTGGTGATCACGCTCGCCGACGTGATGGGCAAGGGCCCCGGGGCGGCGATCCTCGCGGCCACCACCCGCTCGCTGCTGCGCGCGCAACCCGTCCCCGAGGACGTCGCGGCCACCCTGTCCGGCGCGGAGCGGGCCCTGGACGCCGACCTGGTCAACGCCGGCGCCTTCGTCACGATGTTCCGCGGCTTCCTCGACCCGTCCACCGGCGACCTCACCTACGCCGACGCCGGCCACGGCCTGTCGCTCGTGGTGCGGCCGGACGGGTCCCTGCGGCGCCTGCCCGCCACCGGCCTGCCCCTCGGCATCGCCGCGGGACCGGAGCGCGTCGGGGCCCGCACCCGCCTGCTCCCCGGGGACGTGCTCGTCACGTTCAGCGACGGCCTGCTGGACGTGCTCGGCGGGTCGATCGGCGACCTGGAGCGGGTGCGGGAGGTCGTCCGCGGCGCCGCCACGGCGGACGGCGCCGCCGCGGCGGTGCTGGCGCTGGCCGGGGGCGCCGAGGACGCCGGGGACGCGGAGGACGACCTCACGGTCCTCGTCGTGCGGCGGCTGCCCGGGCTGGCGCCGGCCGGGGTGCCGCACCCCCGCGAGAGCGGGGACGGGCCGGCGTAGCGGTCGGCGGGGCGCCGCGGCCGCGGCGCGAGCGCGCGCGCACGGCGGTGCCGACGCGTCCCCGGCCGCGGCACCGGTACGCTGATCCTGCGCCGCCGCGGACTCCACGGTCCGCCGGCGCGGCACGGGGCCGACGAGAGCCCGGTCGGACACGCCGGACGGTGCGCCGTCCGCGGGCCCGAGCACGTCCCTCTCGTGCCCCGCGCGCCTGTAGCTCAGTGGATAGAGCACCGCTCTCCTAAAGCGGGTGTCGGCAGTTCGAGTCTGCCCAGGCGCACGACGGACGTCCGCGCGCGCCGCCAGCGGCCCGCGGTCGTCCGTCGAGGCGCCCCTCCGAGACAGGGGGGGACGCCCCACGGCGCGCCCGCAGCACCGGCGCCCGCCGCCCCCGGCGCGAGCCCCGGGCCCGCGGGCGGCGCACGCGGCGACGCGTCGCGCGCACCCGGCGTCCGCGCCGGACCCGCGCGGCGATGGCACCACGCCCGCGTGCCCTCGCCGCGGCACGCAGGCACGAAGGAGACGAAGTGGCACGAACCGGCCAGCGCCGACCCGCCCGCGGGGGCAGCAGCACCGCCCCCGGCGGCCAGCGCCGCCGCGCCGCCCGCCCGAGCGAGCAGGGGCTCATCCCCGTCCTCGCCGGGGTGGTGCGCGAGATCGAGGGCGCGGTGCAGCGCCCGCCGGTGCGGCCGGCCGTCCGGACCAAGTTCCAGGTCGTGGCGCTGCTGGTGCGCGAGGAGCGCGCGCGGGCGATGGCCGACCCGGAGCTGTCCCAGGCGAAGCGCACCGAGCTGATGAAGCGGCTCGACGGCGTCGCCACGCAGCTGGCCCGGATCGCCGCGCGGGACACCACGCTGCTGGCGCTGCTCGCCGACGAGGCCCGCGTCTCCGACGCCGCGCGCGCCTACCGGGCGACCGTCCTGCGGGCCGCCGGCCGCGACGTGCCGGCCGAGCCCGAGCCCGAGGAGGAGCCGGCGCCTGCCGCCCCCGCGCCGGGTGCCGACAAGCAGGTGGTGCCGCAGTCGGTGATCTCCCGCCGGCTCGCGAACCCGTTCCTCGCCCCCGACTTCGAGGCCGCGGCCGAGCGGGTCGCGGCGAAGCCCCGGCGGCTGGCCGGCTGGGAGCTGCTCGAGCCGCTGTTCCGGTCCTTCGAGCAGTCCGGCGACGGCGTCGCCGCGTGCATGCCGCTCCCCGAGCCGGCGCCCGTCCCGACGCCGCCCGGCCGCGAGCTCATGCCGCACCAGGCGCAGGTCGTCACCGCGGCCGCCCAGGGGCACCGCACGTTCCTCCTCGCGGACGAGCCCGGCCTCGGCAAGACCGCGCAGGCCCTGCTCGCCGCGCGCACCGCCGGGGCGTACCCGCTGCTGGTCGTCGTCCCCAACGTCGTGAAGACGAACTGGGCGCACGAGGTCGGCCTGTGGACCCCCGAGCGCCGCGCCACCGTCGTGCACGGCGACGGCGAGCGGGTCGACGGGTTCGCCGACGTCGTGATCGTGAACTACGAGATCCTCGACCGGCACGTCGGCTGGCTGGGGGAGCACGGCTTCCGCGGGATGGTCGTCGACGAGGCGCACTTCATCAAGAACAAGCGCTCGCAGCGCTCGCAGCACGTGCTGTCGATCGCGGAGAAGATCCGCGAGCGAGCGGCCCGCCCGCTGCTGATGGCGCTGACCGGCACCCCCCTCATCAACGACATCGAGGACTTCCGGGCGATCTGGCAGTACCTCGGCTGGATCGACGACGAGAAGCCGCTCGGCCGGCTGATGACCGCGCTGGACGACATCGGCCTCACCCCGGCGGACCGCGGGTTCTCCGCCGCCGCGCGCCAGTGCGTCATCGACATGGGCATCGTGCGCCGCCGCAAGGCCGACGTCGTCGCCGACATCCCGGCCCGCCGGGTCGCCGACCTGCTGGTCGAGCTCGACGGCGCCGCCGGCCGGTCGATCCGCGAGGCCGAGGCCGCGCTGGTCGAGCGGTTGATGCAGCGGTTCCGCAGCGCGGTCGAGGCGCGGGAGTCCGGCCTGGTCCTCGGGACCGACCAGGACATCGCCCGTCGCGTCGCCGCCGCCGAGCTCAAGGACTCCAGCGGCAAGGCCAAGGGCGAGAACGTGTTCTCGATGGTCCGCCGGATCGGCCAGGCCAAGGCTGCGCCGGCCGCCGACTACGCCGCCCAGCTGGCCCGCAACGTCGGCAAGGTGGTGTTCTTCGCGAAGCACGTCGACGTGATGGACCACGCCGAGCAGTCGTTCGCCGAGCGGGGGATCACGTACGCGTCGATCCGCGGCGACCAGACCACCCGGCAGCGCGACAAGAACGTCAAGGCGTTCGTCGAGGACCCGGAGGTGCAGATCGTCGTCTGCTCGCTGACCGCCGCGGGCGTGGGGCTGAACCTGCAGGTCGCGTCGAACCTCGTGCTCGCCGAGCTGTCCTGGACCGACGCCGAGCAGACCCAGGCGATCGACCGCATCCACCGCATCGGGCAGTCCGAGCCGGTCACCGCGTGGCGGGTCATCGCCGCGCAGACCGTCGACTCCCGGATCGCCGAGCTCATCGACAGCAAGTCCGGCCTCGCGGCGCGGGCGCTGGACGGGGCCGACGTCGAGGACGGGGCGGCCGCGGACGTGCAGCTGGAGGCGCTGGTCGGGCTGCTGACCGACGCGCTCGCCGCGCAGGGCGGTGCCAGCGCGGCCTGATCGCCGCGCGGGATCCGCGAGTCCCCACGGGACCGGGTGATCCTGACCAGGTCTGTTGTTTTCGCCCGGACGCCGGTGCTAGCGTCCCGATCGGCTTGTCACTGCACTTGCAGGCAACACCACCGCCGAGGCCAAAGAGGGCCCCGGTAGAGCAGGTCTGCAACGAAGGTGTACAGCGTGAAGGTGCGGCGCATCCTCAACAACAACGTCGTGGCTGCGGTCGACGCCGCCGGTCGCGACGTGATCGTGGTCGGCAAGGCCATCGGCTTCCAGGGCAAGCCCGGCGACGCGATCGACGAGAAGCGCGTGGAGTCGGTGTTCCGGATCCGCGACGACGCCGCGGGCAACCACCTCGCCTCGATCGTGGGCACGGTGCCGCCGGAGATCCTCCAGGTCACGGCCGACATCGTCACGGTCGCACGCCGGTCGCTGGGCCGTGAGTTCGGGGACGGCATCTTCGCGTCCCTGGCGGACCACCTCGTCTACGCCGTGCAGCGGGTGCGGGAGGGGATCTCCCTCGCGAACCCGCTGGCCGTCGAGGTCCGCACGATCCACCGCGAGGAGTACCTCTTCGCGCGGTCGGCCGTGATGATCCTCAACAAGCACCTCGGGGTGACCTTCACCGACGACGAGGCCGTGAACATCGCGCTGCACTTCGTGAACGCGACGGTCGGCGGCTCGTCCGAGAAGACCGCCCGGCTCATGGAGTTCATGCGCGACGTCCTCGGCGTCGTGCGCGAGGAGCTGGCCATCGCGGACGACGACGAGCGCCACGCCTACCTCCGGTTCGCGACCCACCTGCGCTTCCTCGCGCAGCGGGTCGTCGACGGCGAGGTCGAGGACGGCGGCGACCCCCGGCTGCACGCGTTCCTGGTGGAGCAGCAGCCCCGGGCGTTCGCGGTCGTCGACAAGGTGGCCGCGGTCGTCGAGGAGCGCCACGGACACGTCATGACGCTGCAGGAGCGGACCTACCTCGGTCTGCACCTGTCGAACCTGCTCTGACACCCCCTCCCACCCCGCGACGCCCCTCCGGCGACCCGCGGGGACAGCTCAGGAGAGCACCGTGACATACGAGAAGGACGCTGCCGCGATCGTCGCGGCGGTCGGCGGCGAGGACAACATCACCTCGCTCTACCACTGCGTCACCCGCCTGCGGTTCGGCCTCGTCGACCGCGCGCGCGTCGACGAGGCCGCGGTCCGCGCCGTCGGCGCCGTGCAGGCGATCAACGACAGCGGGCAGCAGTTCCAGGTCATCATCGGCAACGACGTGCCGAAGGTGTTCGCCGCCGTCAAGGAGACCCACCCGGGCCTCGTGGCGAAGGTGAACGACCCGAACGCGGACGACGCCGTCGACGCCGGCGCCCCCGCGGCCTCGGGCGGCTCGATCCGGGACCGGTTCTTCGGCTTCCTGTCGAAGACCTTCCCGCCGCTGCTGCCGGCCATCGCCGGCGCGGGCCTCATCAAGGGCCTCCTGGCGCTCGCCGTGTGGCTCGGCTGGATGTCGACCGAGACGCAGACCTACCAGCTGTTCTACACGCTCGGCGACGCGTTCTTCTACTTCCTGCCCGTGATGATCGCGATCTCCGCGGCGCGCACGTTCAAGACGAACGTGTTCGTCGCCGCGGCGCTGTCCTCCGCGCTGGTCTACCCGAACCTGGTGACCCTGCTGTCCGCGGGCGACCCGGTGGCGTTCCTCGGCGCGCCGGTCACCGCGACCACCTACTCGTACACGGTCATCCCGTCGCTGCTGGCGGTGTGGGCGCTGTCCTGGGTCGAGCGCGGCCTCAAGAAGGTCCTGCCGCAGGCGCTGCACCTCAGCGTCGTCCCGCTGGTCAGCATGGTCGTCGTCGGCCCGGTCACCCTCGTGGCGCTCGGCCCGCTCGGCGCCATCATCGGCGAGCAGATCTCCGGCGGCCTCAACTGGCTGCTGACCCACGGCGGCGTGTTCTCGGGCATCCTGCTCGGCGGCCTGATGTCGCTCATCATCATGACCGGCATGCACGCGGCCCTGGTGCCCTTCATCCTCGGCAACCTCGCCTCGCTCGGCAGCGACCCGTTCCTGCCGCTGACCTACGTCCAGGTGTTCTCCGTCGCCGGCGCGCTGTTCGGCGTCGCGCTGCGCGCCCGGTCCCGCACGGTCCGCGCGACCTCGCTGTCGACCGGCTTCACCGCGCTCATGGGCGTGACCGAGCCCGGCCTGTTCGGCCTGCTGCTCCCGATGCGCCGGGTGTTCCTGGCCTCGATGATCGGCGGCGCCGCGGGTGGCGCGATCTCGCTCGGCTTCGGCGCCCAGGCGTACGCGCTCGTCGGCAACTCCGGCCTCCCGGGCCTGCCCGGCCTCGCGGGGCAGACCTTCGGCTGGGCCGTCGCGGCGCTGGCGGTGGCGTTCGTCGGGTCGTTCGTGGCCGTGCTGGTCATCGGGTTCGACGAGTCTCCGCTGACCCGCGGCGCGGCCGCGGCCGGGTCGACGGGCGTGGCCTCGTCGCCCTCCGACGCGGACCGCGCGGCCGGTGCGGCCGCCGCGCTGGACGGCGGCCCGGTCGTCGCGTCGCCGGTCGCCGGCACCGTCGTCCCGCTGTCCGAGGTCGGCGACGGCGCGTTCGCGAGCGGCGCGATGGGCAAGGGCGTCGGCGTCCTGCCGTCCGACGGCGAGGTCGTCGCTCCGGTGTCCGGCACCGTCGTCACGGTGTTCCCGACGAAGCACGTCGTGGGGCTGAAGTCCGACGAGGGCGTCGAGGTGCTGGTGCACGTCGGCGTCGACACGGTGAACCTCGGCGGGCGCGGCTTCACCGCCCACGTCGCCGACGGCGACCGCGTGTCCGTCGGCGACCGCCTGCTGACCGTCGACCTGCCCGCCGTGGCGGCCACCCACGACACGACCACCGTCGTCGTCGTCACCAACGCGACCGCGTACGCGGGCGTCGAGCCGATCGCCGCGGGCACCGTGGCCGCCGGCGCCGGCCTGCTCGCCGTCGAGACCCTCGAGCACGCACTGGAGACCGCCCGATGACCTTCCCCGACGGATTCCTCTGGGGCACCGCGTTCGCCGCCAACCAGGTCGAGGGCGGCTTCGACGCCGACGGCAAGGGCCTGTCCACCGCCGACGTCGTGCCGTTCCGCTCCCCGGAGGCGCGCAACTACACCGCGCTCGAGGCCCTGATGCGGGCCTCGGACGAGGAGATCGCCGTCGCCCGGACCGTGCAGGACGGGTCCGGCTACCCCAAGCGGTACGGCGTCGACTTCTACCACCGGTACCGCGAGGACATCGAGCTGTTCGCCGAGCTCGGGATCAAGGCACTGCGCCTCTCGATCGCCTGGACCCGGATCTTCCCGCACGGCGACGACGCGGAGCCGAACCAGGCCGGGATCGACTACTACCGGGACCTGCTCACCCGGCTGCGCGACCACGGCATCGAGCCGGTCGTCACGCTGTCGCACTACGAGATGCCGCTGGCGCTCGTGGCCGACGGCCGCGGCGGCTGGTCCGAGCGCGGCGTCATCGAGATGTACACCCGGTACGTCGAGACCGTCGTGCGCGAGCTGCACCCGCTGGTGACCTACTGGCTCACGTTCAACGAGATCAACACGACGCTGCTGGAGCCGTACACCGGCGGCGGCGTGGTCACCCGCGAGGGCGAGCACACCGAGGCCAAGGCCTGGCAGGCGCTGCACCACCAGTTCGTGGCCAGCGCCCGCGCCGTGCGGCTGATCAAGGCGATCGACCCGACGGCGCAGGTCGGCTGCATGCTCGCCCGGATGCTGCACTACCCGGCGACCAGCGCCCCCGACGACGTGCTGGAGGCCCTGGAGGCGAACGACCTCAACCTGCTGCACACCGACGTCCAGGTGCGCGGTGCGTACCCGACGTTCGTGCCGCGGCTGCTGGCTCGCAGGGGCATCACGGTGGCGATGGAGGAGGGCGACGCGGAGGAGCTCGCGGCGGGAACCGTCGACTTCCTGTCGTTCAGCTACTACATGTCGCTGGTGTCGGCGGCCGACCCGTCGCAGTACGGGATCACCGGCGGCAACATCTTCTCCAGCATCCGCAACCCGCACCTGGAGGTCACCGACTGGGGCGTGCACCACGACCCGGTCGGCCTGCGGATCGCGCTGCGCGACATGTGGGACCGCTATCAGGTGCCGCTGTTCGTCGTCGAGAACGGCCTGGGCGCCAAGGACGAGGTCGGGCCGGACGGGCGGGTCGAGGACCCGTACCGGATCCACTACCTGCGCACGCACATCGAGCAGATCGGCGAGGCGATCGAGGACGGCGTCGAGGTGCTCGGGTACACCGCCTGGGGCGGGCTCGACATCATCGCGGCGTCGACGTCGCAGATGTCCAAGCGGTACGGCCTGATCCACGTGGACCAGGACGACGAGGGCCGCGGGACGCTCGCGCGCACGCCGAAGGCGTCGTTCGACTGGTACCAGGAGGTCATCCGGACGAACGGGGCGTCGCTGCGCGGCTGACGCGCGGCCGCTGCTGCCCCTCCCGGACCGCGAGCCCTACGGTTTCCGGCGAGCCCACCTCCTTCGGCGGGTGGCTCGGCCGGAAACCGTAGGGCTCCGTGCGTCGCGGGCCCCGGGCGCTCAGTACGACAGGCTCGGCGCGACCAGCCGGTACGTCACCGCGAACCACGCCACGACGCCCAGCGCGAGCAGCACCAGCACCCCGCCGGCCACCCGCCACCCGCCGGCGCGCCGCCGCACGTCACCCACCACGCGGACCGTCGCCGGCACGAGCCCGAGGATCCCCACGCCCTGCAGCACCTGCAGCACCCGGAGGCCGCCCTCGGGCAGGTCGACCAGCCCCATGATCGTCGTGATCGCGACGGCCCAGCCGGCGACGGCGAGCACGGCGCTCGCCGCGGCGACCCGGGTGAGCCGGGGACCGGCGACGACGCTCCGGTGTCCGGAATGGCGGAAATGTCGGACCTCTAGCGGCAACCGGGTGAAGAAGCGGGATATCGGTCCTGCGATCCCCCGGCCGGTGGCAGCATTCTCGCGAACCAATCTTGAGGAGTGCGCTTGTGCGGTCGATCCCGGAGAAGACGCTGGAGCACTGGGCGTCGATCTATGCGACGTACCGGTACCGGTCGTGGGCGGGGCTGTGGTGGCCGAGCTTCGACGAGGACATCTCCGTGGGAGATCTTGCCACGCGGTGGCCGGGAAAGGTCTTCAACCTCGAGCTGAAGACGACCGAATCGTACGGCGGAGCACACCGCGCCAAGGTCAGGGTGTCGCAGCTGCTGAAGTACCTTTCCAGCCCTGTGCCGACCTACTACGTGTTCCCCACCCCGCGATGGGACGGACCGATCCACGAGGCGGCTGCCGCCGTGTGGTTGGGCGGCACAGATAAGACGGAACTCGGATTCACGAGGTCGGCAGGCCAGTGGTTCGGCGAGTGGACGCGGGTCGTACCCGACTACGCACTCTACGGGGCGCTGGCGTCGACGTACTCGATCGGCACATCCGTTCCGTACCGTGTCCAGGAGAATCTGTTCACGTTCGATGCGGCTGCGGACACGATGACCTTGACCGGGCGCTATGCCGGCACGACGTTGCCGTGGTTGGGTTGGCGGGAGTTCTGGGACTCGATGGACTCCTGCGGTGGACCTAGTTCGCTGCCGTCGATGTTCGCCGTTCCCCAGGGAAATCATGGCCAGCGCGCGCGCCGTTCCGACTTGGTCGAGGACGTGCTGGCGTCCGGCCGCTCTGCCCGTTCCTCGCGTGCCGATCGGGAGATCGCCGACATGCCCCAGGAGCCGCAGACCTCTGTACGGGATGTCGACTTCTACGCTCCTGCGGACAGGACGGCAAGCCCGGAGGTGCGCCAGGAGTACGTCCGCGTTGACGAGTCGCTGCCGGCAGTCGCCCGACAGGAGCGCGCCGATGAGGACGTCGAGGACGCGCCGCGGGTCTCCACGGTGTACATCTCTGCCGAGAGGGTGGCCGACTTCCGGGACCGCGGGGCCTGACGGGTATCACGACGCCATCCGGTCAGTACGACAGGCTCGGCGCGACCAGCCGGTACGTCACCGCGAACCACGCCACGACGCCCAGCGCGAGCAGCACCAGCACCCCGCCGGCCAACCGCCACCCGCCGGCGCGGCGCCGGACGTCGCCGACCACGCGGACCGTCGCCGGCACCAGCCCGAGGATCCCCACGCCCTGCAGCACCTGCAGCACCCGGAGGCCGCCCTCGGGCAGGTCGACCAGCCCCATGATCGTCGTGATCGCGACGGCCCAGCCGGCGACGGCGAGCACGGCGCTCGCCGCGGCGACCCGGGTCAGCACCCGGGCCGTGCGCCCGGCGGCGTCGCGCGGGGTGCGGTGCCGGACCCGGCGGACCAGCGCGGCCACCGGCCCGGCCAGCGCGCCCACCAGCAGCACCGCGGTGGCGACGCCCAGCGCCGGCAGCGCCACGGCCGTCGCCGCGCCCGCGGGCAGCAGCGTGAACGCGGAGTCGTACCCGATGGCCGTGACCCGGCCGTCCTCGGCGCGCGCGGCGATGGTCCGCTGGCCGCCGACCTCCTGCCACACCCACGGCTCGACCTCCTCGTACAGGACCGGGCGGTCCGTCAGCGGGCCGGGCGCCACCAGCACGCGGCCGTCGTCCTCGGCGGTGACGTGCGTGACCGCGAGCAGCTCGGTGGCGTGCAGGAACGTGCTGCGCATCGCCCGGGAGTCGGTGTACGCGCCGGCGAGGGCCGCCGCGTGCTCGCGGGCGGTGTCGGCGTCGACGGCGGTGCCGGTTGCGGTGGCGGCGGCCGCGTCGGCGGCGTCTGCCGGCGGGAAGTAGCGGTCCGCGAAGCCCTGCATCAGCTGTTCGCGCAGCTCCAGGCTGTCGAGCGCGCCCGCGCCCGAGCCGTTCACGCTGACGAAGACGCCCGTGCGCTCGTCCGGGTAGAGCTGCAGGTGGGAGTGGAACGCGTTCGTGTCGCCGCCGTGGCCGACGACCCGGTGCCCGTTGCGGTCCTCCTGGAAGAAGCCGAGCCCCATCCGGAGCCCGCCGGCGAGCGTGCCGAGGTCGTCCTCGTCGAGCGCGGGTGCCTGCATCAGGGCGAGCGTGTCCGCGTCCAGCACCTGCTCGCCGGTCGGGGGCTCGCCGAGCAGTGCGAGCATGAACCGCGCCATGTCCGCGGCCGAGGCGGACAGCGCACCGGCGGGCGCGACGCCGACGACCTCGAACCCCGTCGACGGCCCGGACGCCGTGCCGTACCCGAGCGCGAGCCGGTCGCGCAGGTCGGCGGGCACCGGCTGGCCGAACGTCGCCGTCGTCATCCCGGCGGGCTCGAGGACGTGCTCCCTGACGTACTGCTCGAACGGCTCGCCGCTCACCCGCTCGACCACGTAGCCCGCCAGCGCGTTGCCGTAGTTCGAGTACGCGGGCACGGTCCCGGGCCGGTAGACCTGCTCGGGCGGGTCAATGGCGAGCGCGGCGCGCAGGTCGACCGGCGTGCCCTCCGCCCCGATCAGCCCGCGGATCCGCTCCTCGAACCCGGCGGTGTGCGTGAGCAGGTGGCGCAGCGTGATCGGGTCGTCGAACGACCGCGGGACGTCGATGTCCACGTACGCCGACACGTCGGTGTCCAGGTCGACGTCGCCGGCCTCCACGAGCTGCATGACCGCGGTCGCGGTGACGAGCTTCGACACGGACCCGGGCCGGAACAGCGTGCGGTCGGGGTCGACGGGGACCGCCTCGCCGGACTCCGTCCCGGTGTCGGCCCAGCCGTAGCCGCGGGTCGTGACGACCTGGCCGTCGTGCACGACCGCGACGGCCGCGCCCGGGATGTCGGTGCGGTCGAGCGCGGCGGGCAGGAAGCCGTCGAGCCACGCGTCGACGTCGGTCCGGCTGAGCGCAGGCACGGTGGCCGGGTCGGTGGAGGCGTCCTCTCCGCCGGTCGTGGCGCCCGCGCCGGCGACCGGGGCCGGGCGCTCCGGGGCGGGCGTCGGCGCCGCCGCGGCGGGTGCGCAGGCGGCGAGCCCGGCGAGCAGCGCGACCGCGGCGATCGCGCGGGGTGCGCGCCGGGCCGTCCGGGGTCCGCGCGTGGTGGACGGGTCGGCGTCCCGGTCGGGTGCGGTCGCGCGGGGGATGGTGCGCACGGCGGCCTCCTCGCGGCCGGGCGGTGTCCGGGCGATCCCGGTGGCGGCACCCCTGGCCTGCACCTCCAGCCTCGTGAGCGGGTCGCCGCGGCACATCGGACGTGAGGCGGGACCGGGAGGTTGCGCCTTTGGACGCAACGCTGCGTCGGAGGGGGGAGGGGATCGCGGTCACCTGCGCGGAGGCGCCTCACGAGGGCGACGACGCGTCCGGTGAGCAGCTGACCACTCGCTGCGCGGCGCCCGGGGCTCAGCCGGGCGGCTCTGCCCAGTGCTCGTCGAGCCGCGCGACGAGGACGTCCCGGCTCATCCCGGCGAGCTCGGCGTCCGTGAGACCGAGCTCGCGCCGGGCGAGGAACACGAGCCGCGCCGGCAGGGTCGCGGCGGGCGGGGCGGGTGCCCCTCGGCGGGGGACGGCACCGTCGCGCACGCACGCCCAGAACTCGACCGGCGTCACCTGGAGCTGGTCCCGGAGGATGTGCGACCACAGAGAAGGCCCGTACACGGTGGCGTCGACCGGGCGAGAGATCCGGGTCCGGAGGGTCCGCCCGTCCGGAAGCGGCAGCTCGTACGTGGCGTGGTGCCGCACGCGCCCGCCGCGGGCGCTCCGTACCGGGGACCAGCCCTCCGTGATGCAGAACTGCTCGTGGTCGTCCCGGGTCGCCGGTCTAGCCATGGGCGCCCGTGAGCCAGTCGCGCAGCTCCTCGTCCGTCGACAGCTCGACGAGCTGGACGAGCGCCCACGCGTCCTTGTGGTTCGGCGCGTGCCGGAGGTGGTCGGTCCAGTCCTCGGCGTACTCCTGCAGCGCCGCGACCAGGTCGTCGACCGCCTCGTCGGTGGTGAGGCCCGTGCCCGAGAGCGGGGTGCCCGGCATGAAGGCTGCCCACTCGCCGGCCTCGTGCGCGAGCTGGACGTCGGGGCGGAGCGTGTGCGCGAGCGTCGCCCGCAGGAGGACGGCGTCGACCAGCGCGACGCGCCGGCCGGCGCGGACGATCGTCGTGGGCACGCCGGCGTCGGCGGCGTCGAGCACCGACTTGAGCTGCTCGCGGGCTCGGGCGACGGGCAGGTCGACGACGGACATGGGGCACCTCGGCGGGTCTCGGCGGCTACATGTACACGATGTACATCGTGTGTCGAGCGTACGAGGTGCGGCGCGGGCCGTCCAGGGCTCTTCGCGGCGCGCGAGCAGCGTGCAGGCGGTCGCCGGGTCGTAGAGCCCTGTGCCGGCCTCGCGGGCCTCCGCCTCGACGGCCCGGACCGCGCCGTAGATGGGTCGAAGTGGAGTGAGTCGGGTGGGGGCGGCTCTCACCGGGCGCCCTGACGCAGAGCGGGTTACGGTCGCCGCTCCCCTCGAACGATCGGAGGCACGACATGGGATACGTCGGCAAGCTGCTGAAGAGCGCGGTCGTGGCCAAGGCGGCGCAGGTCGCGATCCGGGAGATGTCGAAGCCCGAGAACCAGCGCAAGGCCAAGGAGCTGCTGGGCCGGGTCACGAAGCGGGGCGGCGCCGCGGGCCGCGCCTGACCGGCTGACCCGGCCCAGGGCCTGGCAGGTCAGGCGTCGTACACGTGCGCGTCGCCCGCGAACGGGCGCAGCGTGTCCGGCGTCGGGAACGGCAGCGTCCAGGTCGCCGCGCCCGGGAGCACCGCGCCCCACTGCTCCGCGACGACCACCACCCGCTCCGGGCTGACCTCCGCGAACCGCACGCGCTGCTCGGTGCCGTCGTCGAGGGTCAGCGACCACCGCTCGGCGAGCCACCGCAACCCCCGCTCGTCGAGGGCCGCCTCGGCGGCGAGCCAGTCGACGGGGCCGGTGACGTCGCGCCCGAGCCGGTCGACCGCGACGAACTCCTCGCCCGCCGGGCGGATCCAGCCCAGCAGCTCGCGGTCGTCGGCGCGCCGGTGCTCGATCCAGTCCGCGGGCAGCATCGCGCCAGGGTAGCGGCGGGGTCGCGCGGTCTCCTACGGTTTCCGGCCCGGCCGCACGAGATCGGCGTGGGCCGGGCCGGAAACCGCAGGCGGGAGTGCGCGGCCGTCAGGCGCCCGCGCCGCGCAGGCGGAGCACCGACCAGGACACCGCCGGCAGCTCGACCGTCAGCACGCCGTCCGCACCGACCTCGGCGCTCGCGTTCGCGCGCGGCAGCACCGTCTCCGCGTCCTCCTGCGTCGCGCGCCAGTGGACGTCGTCGTGCGCGTAGGTCAGCGCCTCCACGACCTCGACCGCCCCGACGCCCCGCAGGTCGACCCGCAGCGTGGTCGGCGCGTCGATGGCCCGGTTCACCGCGAACAGCGCCACGTCCCCGGTCGACGCGTCGTACGTCGCCACCGCGTCCACCAGCGCCGACTCCCCGAACCGCGCGTTGGCGTACGTCGGCGCGTCCACGGCCACCCGCAGCACCTCGCCCCGCGCGTACTTCGCGGTCAGCGCGAACGGGTGGAACGTCGTCTGCCGCCAGGCCGGGCCGCCGGGCTCGGTCATGATCGGCGCGAGCGCGTTGACCAGCTGCGCCTGGCTCGCGGAGTGCACCCGGTCCGAGTTCCGCAGCAGCGAGATGAGCAGGTTCCCGACGACCACCGCGTCGGCGACCGTGTAGACGTCCTCCTCGAGCCGCGGGGCGATCGGCCAGTCCTCGCCCTTGGGGAGCTTGTCGTCGTTCTCGTGGTACCAGACGTTCCACTCGTCGAACGAGATGTTGATCCGCTTGTCGGTCTTGCGCGCCGCGCCCACCGCGTCCGCCGTCGCCGCGACGGTCGCCACGAAGTGGTCCATGTCCTGCGCCGACGCGAGGAACGAGCCGAGGTCGCCGTCCTGCTCGTGGTAGTACGCGTGCGCCGAGATGAGGTCGACCTGGTCGTAGCACTCCTCGAGCACCTCGCGCTCCCAGGTGCCGAACGTCGGCATGCCCGAGCCCGACGACCCGCAGGCGACCAGCGTCAGGTCGGGGAACATCTGCCGCATGCCGCGGCCGGTCTCCGCGGCGAGGCGGCCGTACTCGCGGGCGGTCTTGTGGCCGAGCTGCCAGGGGCCGTCCATCTCGTTGCCGAGGCACCAGAACGAGATGCCGAACGGCTCGTCGGCACCGTTGGCGCGGCGCTGCTCGGCGCGGGCGGAGCCGCGGCGCTGGTTCGCGTACTCCAGCAGCTCGAGCGCCTCGGGCAGCCCCCGGGTGCCGAGGTTGACGGCCATCATCGGCTCGGCGCCGGCGGCCTTGGTCCAGGCCATGAACTCGTGCAGCCCGAAGGCGTTCGTCTCGGTCGAGTGCCACGCGAGGTCGAGCCGCTCCGGGCGGTCCTCGACCGGCCCGACGCCGTCCTCCCAGTTGTAGCCCGACACGAAGTTGCCGCCCGGGTAACGGACGGTCGAGATGCCCATCTCGCGGGCGAGCGCGAGCACGTCGCCGCGGAACCCGTTCGCGTCGGCGGTGGGGTGGCCGGGCTCGAAGATGCCCGTGTAGACGCACCGACCCAGGTGCTCGACGAACGTGCCGAAGGTGCCGCGGCGGACCGGGGCGACCGTGAAGGCGGGGTCGATGACGACGGTGGCGGAGTGCATGGGGGAGACCCTTCGTCGAGGTGCGTTCAGCGTTGAACTACGGCGGCGACGCCCACTGTAGTCCATCGTTGAACTGAGCCCCGATCTGGTGCAGTGGCGCGCCGTTCGGAAGCCGTCTCGGGCGCCCTACGACGAGCCGGTGGCGACCGTGGCTCCGACTCTGTCCCGGCAGCGCGGGCCGTCCGCGTCGAGCGGGCGGACGTCGGCTCATCACTCGACGCGGACGGACCAGCTAGCTGTGCACGGTTGCGCAGGGCTTGCCGGACACCCCCACCCAGGTGTTGCACAGCACCGTCCCGTTCGGGAACGAGCGCGGCATGCCGGCCTTGGCCGACTGCGCGACGTCCCCCACCTCCCCGCAGATCGTCCCTGAGGTAGAGAGCACGGTGGAGCCCTGCCAGTAGCTCGCGAACGTGCAGTCGGCTGACGTGAACGTCGCCTGCGTGATCCACTGCTGCATGGTCAGACCCGTCCCGACCAGCATCAGACAGACCTTCCCATCGCACTTGGTCGCCGAGCGGCCACCGGGCGAGGGGTCCACGAGCGCGATCCCGTCGTCGTCGTGGTCCGCCCCGGCCATGTTGGGCACGAGTCCGATGGCCGCGAGGTCCTCGATCGACATCTCGTCGAGGTCCTGCGGGAGCACGACGCGGTCGCCCGTCGGAAGCGTGATCACGGAGCCGGCGGACGGGCTCGTCGCGAGCTCCGACGTGGACTCCGTGGGCCCTGGGGCGGCCGCCGTAGTCGCGACCATGACAGCGAGTGCCGCTCCCGCGACGAGCGAGCGGCGGAGTGGGTGGCGAGATGTCACAAGAGCCTCCGGGGCCTCAGGCGGCGCCACAGAGGGCGCCTGCCGGTAGGGATGATCTGGACGGTGGCCCCGTCCCCGAGCGACGGGATGATCCCCACCTCAGCGAGCTCGGATGTGCTGTAGGCCGAGAACGGTCGGTCGAGGGTGACGTGCCGACCGTCGGGGAGCTCCACACGCGGGGCACCGGGCCTCGCGGCTGAGTGTCGACCCGGCGTTCGTATCGTCGGCCCCTGGCGCGGAAGGTCCGCCACCAAGAAGCCGGGGCTCGGGGAACCGACGCAGCGCAGCCAGCCCGGGTCCGTCGGCTTCCGCGCCCCGCGCCGGACACCGACGACCCGGTGCGCCCCCACGGCGCGAGAGGCCCCCGTGTTCCACATCGGCATCGTCGACGACGACGACCGCAGCACCGAGGTGGTGCACCGCCACCTGCAGCGCTACCAGCACGAGCATGGCCTGACCTTCGACACCCGGACGTTCGCCGACGGCTGGGACCTGGTCCGCGGCTACCGGTCGGACTTCGACATCCTGTTCCTCGACGTCGAGATGACCACGCTGGGCGGGTTCGACACGGCCCGTGCCGTGCGGGAGCTGGACCGACGGGTGGTGATCGTGTTCGTGACGCGCATGGCGCAGCTCGCGATCAGGGGGTACGAGGTCGACGCGCTGAGCTACCTGGTGAAGCCGGTGGCGTACGCCGCGTTCGCCGCGGAGCTGACGCGGGCCCTGAAGCGGGCGGGCAGCGCCGGTCGGCACCTGCACCTCATGCTGCCGACCACCCGCGGCACGGCCCGGGTCGACACGTCGGACATCACGCACGTGGCGGCGGCGAAGCACCACATCACGGTGCACACCACCGGCGCGGAGTTCGCCTTCACCGGCACGCTCAAGGCGGTGGAGGACCAGCTGGCGGGTCGGGGGTTCTTCCGGTGCAGCAAGAGCTTCCTGGTGAACCTGCGGCACGTGGTGGCGATCCAGACGGCGTCGTGCGTGGTGCTCGGCGGCCACGAGGTGCCGGTCAGCCGGTCGTGCAAGCGCGAGTTCCTGGCGGCAGTCACCGACCACCTCGGCGGCCGGGTCTGGTAACGGCTCGATCACAGGCCGGTCACGACGGGGCGTCCGCGGGACCTGTCGTGCGCGGGATGCGACGGGACGTGTCATCTTCCCGGACACGCCGCCGGACCCGTCGTTACGGTCGCGGCTCGACTCCGGGACGTCGACGTCCGGGAGTCGTGAGGGGTCACCGGAGTGCGCGACGGAGCGTACGGACGGGCGGCCGGCTCTCCGCGCCGCGGCGTGGCGGCCGCGGCCCGCCGGGGCGCCGCCGGACGACTGAGGGAGTGTCGATGACGACGACGAGGACAACCAGACGGAGCCGCGCCGGGTCGGTGGGCGCGACGGGAACGGCGGCCCTCGTCGGGCTCGCCCTGGCGCTCACCGGGTGTTCGAGCGGCGACGGGGACGGCGAGGACGACGCGAGCGGCGGGTACACGACGCGGGAGGTCACGGACGGCAGGACGACGTTCGTGGTCGTCGAGAACCCGGGCGACGGCGCCACGCTGTCCTACAGCCCGGACAGCGGCGTCGAGCTGCTCACCGAGGAGATCGACGGTGAGCAGAACGCCTTCAAGGACATGAACGGCAACGGCGAGCTGGACGTCTGGGAGGACTGGCGCGAGGACGCGCAGACCCGGGCGGCGGCGCTCGCCGAGGAGCTGACGATCGAGCAGGTTGCCGGCCTGATGCTGTTCAGCTCGCACGAGCTGTCCCCGGCGGACGGCCTCACCGACGCGCAGCGGACCTACCTGGAGGACTCGCACCTGCGGAACGTGCTGAACGCCGGCCCCAACGACGTGGACGCGAACGTCACGTGGTCCAACGCGATGCAGGCGCACGCCGAGTCGCTGGCGAGCACGGACCTGCCGTACGTGCCGGTGAACTTCAGCTCGGACCCGCGGTCGACGGCGGGATCGGGCGGGTACAACGCGTCCGGCGAGGACATCTCGCGCTGGCCGTCGAACCTCGGCCTCGCGGCGACGGCCGACGTCGAGCACATGGATGCGTTCGCGACGATGTCGTCGGCGGAGTACCGCGCGCTCGGCATCGCGACGGCGCTGAGCCCGCAGATCGACCTGGCGACGGAGCCGCGCTGGCTGCGGGTCGACGGGACGTTCGGCGAGAACGTCGACCTGAACAACCGCCTCGCGGCGGCGTACGTCGACGGGTTCCAGAGCACGACCGGCGAGGCCGGCTGGGGCTCGGAGTCGGTCAACGCGATGATCAAGCACTGGGCCGGGGACGGCCCTGGCGAGGGCGGCCGGGAGTCGCACACGAACGCCGGCAAGTACGGCGTGTACCCCGGGGACAACTTCGACGACCACACGCAGGCGTTCCTCGGGGCGCTGGACTCCGCGGCGGTCATGACCTCGTACTCGATCGCGCTCGACGGCGACGGCGAGCCGCTGACCTCCGACCGGATGGGCACCGCGTACGACACCGACCGGATGGCGCTGCTCCGGCAGAACTTCGACGGCGTCGTCGTCACGGACTGGGGCGTCACGGCGGACCCGGCGTCCGGGTTCGGCATGGCCTGGGGCGCCGAGGACCTGACGGTCGACGAGCGGCACTACGCGATCCTGCGTACCGGCCACGACATGTTCGGCGGCAACAACGACGTCGAGCCGGTCCTGGGGGCGTTCGACCTGTGGCAGGCGGACTACGAGGCGGGCGAGAACGACGTCGACGCCGACACCCGGTTCCGGGAGACGGGCGCGCGCGTGCTGGCCATGCTGTTCCGACCCGGCCTGTACGAGGACCCGTACCTGGACCTCGACGAGTCCCGGGCGGTCGTCGCCAGCGAGGACAAGGTCGAGGCCGGCTACGCCGCGCAGCTCGACTCCGTGGTCCTGGCGAAGAACGCTGACGGGACGGTGGCGGCCGCCGACGCCTCGGACTGGTCGGACAAGACCGCGTACATCCCGCGCACGTTCGACACCGGCTTCGCGGGGCCGTTCGGCCCGGCGGAGCACGTCGAGGGCCCGGGGCTGGACGTCGAGGTCGCCGAGGACTTCTTCGGGACGGTGGTCACGGACGAGGCCGTCACCGACGCCGACGGCATGGTCACCGAGTACACCGCGCCGGACCTCAGCGAGGTCGACGTGGTCCTGGTGGGCATGAGCAGCCCGGTCAACGGCAGCAACTTCAGCAACGCGGGCCACGACACCGAGACCGGCGAGTGGTACCCGCTGTCCCTGCAGTACCGGCCGTACACCGCCGACGGCGAGCACGTGCGGCAGGTGTCGATCTCCGGCGACCTGCTGGACGACGGGAGCAGGGAGAACCGGTCGTACTACGGGAGCACGTCGCGGATCTCGAACGAGGCGGATCTGGACGCGTTCGAGCGGGCCGTGGCCGCGGTCGAGGCCAGCGGCCGGGACATCCCGGTGATCACGGTGCTCAAGGCGAACAACCCGACGGTGCCGACCGAGTTCGAGGCGGCCTCCGACGCGGTGGTCGTCGGGTTCGGGACCAGCGACCGGGCGCTGCTCGAGGTGGCGCTCGGCCTGCACGAGCCGCAGGGTCGGCTGCCGATCGCGTTCCCCGCGTCGATGGACGCGGTCGAGGCGCAGCTCGAGGACGTCGGTGAGGACACCGACCCGTACGTCGACGCCGCCGGCAACGCGTGGGTCTTCGGCTTCGGGCTCGGTCACTCCGGGCCGCTGGGCTGACCGACGCCCCGGGCGGCCGACGGCGCGCGTCGCCGGCCGCCCGGGCCCCCGAACCGCGGGACGGGCCCGCGACCACGATCCACGAAGGAGCAGACATGAAGCGGAACAGGATGGTGAGCACGGGCCTCGGGCTGGTGCTCGCCGCGACGGGCGCGCTCGGCCTCGCGGCGTGCGGCAGCGACGGCGGCGGCTCCGGGGGCGGTGCGTCCGACGCCGCCGAGCAGGACGTCGACGTCGCCGAGGACCTGGAGAACGCCCGGCAGGCGGTGCTGGAGGCGCTGGAGGACGACGACTGGGACCAGGTGATGCTGGCCAGCGACGTCAGCGCGCCGACGGTGAAGTACGGCCTGCTGGTCATGCCGTACACGTACTCCGACGCCGCGTCCCGGGTGCAGGGCACGATCGCGGTCTCGGACGGGAAGTTCACCATCGAGGCCGACTCCGCCGAGACCGAGCGGACCTGGCAGATCGACCAGGACGGCAGCATCACCGAGGTGACGGGGTGAGCCGCGACGCGACCCGGCCCGCCGGCGGCAGGCCGCCGATGTCGAACCGGAAGCTGCTGGGGATCTGGGTCCCCGTGCTGGCAGTCGTCACCGCGCTGGCCGTGGTGGTGAACGTCGCCCTCGTCGTCGCCGGCGGCTGGGTCGCGTCGCAGCTCGGCTCCGGCACCTACACGTTCACGAACTCCGACGAGTCGGCGGACTGGGACACGGAGTACTACACGTCGCGGTTCGCCTCCCTCGAGGACGTCGACGCCGCGGCCCGGGACCTGGTCGAGCAGATCGCCGCCGGCGGCATCGTCCTGGCGAAGAACGACGCCGCGACGCTGCCTCTCGCCACGGGCGCCCGGGTCACGATGCTCGGCCGGGCCGCGGCGGACCCGGTGTTCGGCGGGTCGGGCTCCGGCTCGGTCGACACGAACTCCGCGGTCACGGCGCGTGCCGGCCTGGAGAACGCCGGCTTCGAGGTCAACGACGCCGTCTACGGGGCGATCGAGGCCTACGCCGCGGAGCAGCCGCGCGGGTTCATCGAGATGGACCGCCCGGACATCTCGACCTACTTCATTGGCGAGCTGCCGGTCGGCGAGTACGCCGCGCAGGCCGCCACCTTCGACCGGTACGGCGACGCGGCCCTGGTCTTCCTCGGCCGCCCCGGCGGCGAGGGCGGCGACCTCACGCAGGACATGACGGGCTGGGACGATCACGCGGTCCCGGGCCAGCACCAGCTCCAGCTCAACCAGGACGAGCGAGACCTGATCGCGCTCGCGACGGAGTCCTTCGACACCGTGGTCGTCGTGGTCAACGCCTCGACGACGATGGAGCTCGGCGCGCTGCACGACGACCCGGACGTGGCCGCGATCCTGCTCGCGGGCTCGCCCGGTGCGACCGGTTTCGACGCGCTCGGTGCGGTCCTGGCCGGCGAGGTCAACCCGTCCGGCCGCACCGCCGACGTGTGGGCCGCGGACTTCGCCGCCGACCCGACCTACCCGAACGTCGGCGATTTCGTCTACGAGAACCTGGAGGTGTCGTACCCGGTCCCGGCCGTCGAGCGGGCGACGTCGAACGCCACGGTCACCGGCGACGCGCCGTTCGTGCACTACGCCGAGGGCATCTACATCGGCTACCGCTACTACGAGACGGCCGCCGCCGAGGACTTCATCGACTACGAGGACGCGGTGGTCTACCCGTTCGGCCACGGCCTGGCGTACACGACGTTCGACCAGCGCGTGACGGACACCGACCTCGGCGCCGTCGACGGCTCGATCACCGTCGACGTCGAGGTCACGAACACCGGCGACGTCGCCGGCCGGGAGGTCGTGCAGCTCTACGCCAGCGCGCCGTACACGCCGGGGGGGATCGAGAAGGCCGAGGTCGTGCTGGTGGCCTTCGACAAGACCTCCGAGCTCGCGCCGGGGGCGTCCGAGACGGTGACGCTGGAGGTCGCCGTCGAGGACCTGGCGTCCTACGACCACATCGGCCACGAGGCCTACGTCCTGGAGGCGGGCACCTACCTGCTGAGCGTCCGCAGCGACTCGCACACCCTCGCGGCGGGCACCGAGCCGATCCGCTACGTCGTCGACGTCGACGTGGTCTACGCCGGCGAGGACCACCGGGCCTCGGACCACGCGCCCGTGACCAACCAGTTCGACGACGTGTCGGAGCAGTTCAGCGCGACACCGACCGGCGGCAAGGTCCTGTCGATGTCCCGCGCGGACTTCGCCGGGACCTTCCCGACGGCGCCGACCCCGGACCTGTACGTCGCGAGCGACGCCGTGGCCGAGGGCTTCGCCGCCTGGGACCACGAGGCCGCCGCGGCGGACTACGACGGCGAGAACCCCACGACCGACGCCCGGTCCGAGATCGCGCTGGTCGACCTGCGCGGGCTGCCGAAGGACGACCCGCAGTGGGAGGAGCTGCTCGACTCGCTGAGCGTCGGCGACATGACCGACATGCTGCTCAACGGCGCGTACCAGACGTCGGCGATCGGCTCGATCGCGAAGCCGCAGACTACCGAGCCCGACGGGCCCGCCGGGTTCTCCTCGTTCATCAACTCCTCGATCAACGGCGTCGCCTACCCCTCCGAGGCGCTCATCGCGCAGACCTGGGACATCGAGCTCGGCGCCGAGATGGGACGGATGCTCGGCGAGGAGGCGCTGCACAAGGACATCAACGGCTGGTACGCGCCGGCCGTGAACCTGCACCGCTCGCCGTTCGGCGGCCGGAACTTCGAGTACTACTCGGAGGACCCGCACCTGTCCGGCGCGCTCCTGACGGCTGTCGCGAACGGCGCGGCTGAGCAGGGCGTCTACACGATGCTCAAGCACTACGCGCTGAACGAGCAGGAGACGAACCGGGTCAACAACGGCATCGCGACCTGGGCGACCGAGCAGACGATCCGGGAGCTCTACCTCAAGCCGTTCGAGATGGCCGTCAAGAACATCTCGATGGAGGTGCCGTTCCTCGCGGACGACGAGGGCACACCCGCCCGGACGACGATCGGCGCCGGCGGCGTGATGAGCTCGTTCAACCGCATCGGCGCGACCTGGGCCGGCGGGTCCGAGGCCCTGATGGGCACAGTGCTCCGGGACGAGTGGGGCTTCGAGGGCTTCGCGATCTCCGACTTCAACCTGTACCCGTACATGAACCCGAACGAGGGCATCCACGCGGGTACGGACCTGACGCTGACCTTCCAGCCGTCGAAGTCGTTCAACGACACCACCTCGGCCAAGGCCCGCGCCGACATCCGGGCGGCGACGCACAACATCCTGTTCACCGTCGCCAACTCGAACGCCATGAACGGGCTCGCGCCGGGGGCCACGGTGTCCTACACGCCGCCGGCCTGGGTGCTCGGCCAGGTCATCGGGACCGCGGTGCTCGGGCTGCTCGTGGCGGCCGGGGTGCTGCTCCTGGTCCGGCGGGTGCGCCGCACCGGTCGGGCGGGGACGCCGTGATCGAGGACCTGACGGTGCTGGAGAGGGCCGCGCTGCTCACCGGCAGCACGGTCTGGGAGACGCGGGACCTGCCGCGGCACGGGGTCCGGTCGTTGTGGCTGGCGGACGGCCCGCACGGGGTGCGCAAGCAGACCGGCGCCGCCGACCACCTCGGTCTGGCGGAGTCGCTCCCCGCGACCTGCTTCCCGACGGCGGCGGCGGTGGCGAACACCTGGGACCCGGAGCTGGCCGAGGAGGTCGGGCGGGCGCTGGGTGCGGAGGCCGCGGCGCAGGACGTGGACGTGCTGCTGGGCCCGGGGCTGAACATCAAGCGCTCGCCGCTGGGCGGGCGGAACTTCGAGTACTTCTCCGAGGACCCGCTGCTGGCGGGGCGGATGGCCGCCGGGTACGTGCGAGGGATCCAGTCCGCGGGCGTGGCGGCGTGCCCGAAGCACTTCGCGGCGAACTCCCAGGAGCTGCGCCGGATGGCGTCGGACTCGGTGGTCGACGAGCGGACGCTGCGGGAGATCTACCTGGCGGCGTTCGGCATCGTGGTCGTGGAGGGTCGGCCGCGCACGATCATGTCCGCGTACAACCGGGTCAACGGCACGTACGCGCACGAGGACCCGTTCCTGCTCCGGCAGGTGCTCCGCGAGGAGTGGGGCTTCGACGGCGTCGTGGTGTCCGACTGGGGCGGGTCGAACGACGTGGTCGCCGCCGCGGCCGCGGGCGGGACGCTCGAGATGCCGGCGGCTGGCCTGGACTCCGTGCGCCAGCTCGTCGCGGCCGTCGCCGACGGCCGCCTGGCGGAGACGGTCCTGGACGCGCGCGCCGCCGAGGTGCTGCGGCTGGTGGCCGATGCCCGGGAGCCCGGTACGGCGCCGCCGGTCGACGCCGACGCCCACCACGCGCTGGCCCGGCGGGTCGCCGCCCGGTCGGCCGTGCTGCTCAAGAACGAGGACGCCCTGCTGCCGCTGGCGCCCGGCACCCGGGTCGCGGTGATCGGCGACTTCGCGGAGACGCCGCGCTACCAGGGGGCGGGGTCCTCGGCGGTGAACCCGACCCGGCTCGACACGGTCCTCGACCTCGTGGGGGACTCGGGGCTGGAGATGACCGCGTTCGCCCGTGGCTTCCGGCGGGACGGCGTCCGGGACTGCGCACTGCGCGACGAGGCCGTGGAGGCGGCCCGCGGTGCCGACGTCGCGCTGCTGCTCCTCGGGCTGGACGAGGTCGCCGAGTCGGAAGGGCTGGACCGGTCGACGCTGGCGCTGAGCGCGGTGCAGACCGAGCTGCTCGCCGCGGTGGCCGCCGTGAACCCGCGGACCGTCGTCGTGCTGGCGGCCGGCGGCGTGGTCGAGATGCCGTGGCTGGGCTCCGCGCGGGCGCTCGTGCAC
Organism: Cellulosimicrobium cellulans; assembly: GCF_007679345.1. GTDB lineage: Bacteria > Actinomycetota > Actinomycetes > Actinomycetales > Cellulomonadaceae > Cellulomonas > Cellulomonas cellulans_A. The sequence continues at coordinate 156,133 of NZ_VEGH01000005.1, read as the reverse complement.
GGCTACCTGTCCGGGCAGGCCGGTGCCGGCGGGCTGCTCGACGTGCTGACCGGCGCGGTGAACCCGTCCGGGCACCTCGCCGAGACGGTGCCGGTGGCGCTCGCGGACACCCCGACCGCCGCGACCTTCCCCGGCGAGCAGCGGACGGCCGAGTACCGGGAGGGTCCGTACGTGGGCTACCGGTACTACGCGACGGCCGGTGTGCCGGTGACGTTCCCGTTCGGCTTCGGGCTCTCGTACACCACCTTCGAGCACAAGGACCTGGTGGTGACGCCCCGCTCCGCGACCGTCACCGTGGTCAACACGGGCACCGTGCCCGGGGACGACGTGGTGCAGGTGTACGTCCACCGGGAGTCGGCCCTGGTGCCCCGCCCGCACCGCACGCTCGCCGGGTTCAGCCGTGTCTCGCTCGCGCCCGGGGAATCGCGCGCGGTGACCGTGCCGCTCGGCGACTCCGCCTTCCGGCACTGGGACGTCGGCTCGGGCGCCTGGGTCGTCGAGGGCGGGGCCTGGACCGTGCTCGCGGGGGGACACGTCGACGACCTGCCGCTGGCCCAGCCGGTGGAGGTCGTCGGCTCCGGCCGGGTGACGGCTGCCGAGGGACGCGCGCCCGTGCCGGCGCGGTACGCGCGTGCCGACGTGCGCGACGTCCCCGACGCGGACTTCGCCGCGCTGCTCGGCCGTCCCGTCCCACCCGCGGCCTGGTCGGGCCCGCTCGGTCCGAACGACGCGCTCGCGCGGATGGCCGACGCGCCGTCCCCGCTCGCCCGGTTCGCCCACCGGGTGCTGGCCCGGCGCCGTGACCGAGCCGAGGCCCGCGGCGAGCCCGACCTGAACACCCTGTTCCTGCTCAACATGCCGTTCCGGGCCATCGGGAAGATGACGAACGGCATGGTCGACGGCGCGATGGTCGACGGCATCGTCCGCGTCGTGAACGGGCACCTCTGGACCGGCCTCGGCGCCACGCTGCGCGCGTTCGTCCGGAACCGGCGCGCCGACCGCCGCACGGCGCGCGAGCTGCGCGGGCCGTGGTGACCCGCCGCGAGGGCGCCCGGCCGGTGCCCGCCGACCCGCACGCCGACGAGGAGGCACGACCCGCATGCTCACCCGCCTGAAGGACGCCTGGGGCCGGTTCGCCACCGCCCGCCCCGGGCTCGCGCAGTTCGTCGTGTTCTTCCTCATCAGCAACGGCGTGACCGTCCTGCAGCTCGCCCTCATGCCGTTCATCAAGTGGCTGTTCGGGATGACGTCCCTGATCGACACGTCGTTCCAGGTGTGGCCCGTCGGCTCGAACCCCGACGGTTCGCAGTACTTCGTCTTCGACTACGCGGAGGGCGCGCTGCCCGGCGGCGGGGGCGGCCTCGCGTACTTCCTGGCCGTGCAGATCACGCTGCTGATCGCCCAGGTGATCAACTTCTTCGCGCAGCGGAACATCACGTTCAAGTCGAACTCCTCGGTCGCGAAGGCCGCCATGTGGTACGCCATCGCGTACGTGATCATCACGCTGTTCGCCGCCGCCGCGCAGGGTTGGTACAAGGCGCCGATCTACGACCTGTTCATCGAGTCCTGGGGTCTCGGGGGGACCGGGGAGACGCTGGCCGACTTCGTCACGATGATCATCAACGCGGCGATCTCGTTCTGGGTGTTCTTCCCGATCTTCAAGGTGATCTTCAAGCAGGTGCCGGGAGCGCCACCTGCCGCCCCCGGCGACGGGTCCGCCGACGCCGACGACGCGGAGGTGCGCTCGACGTGATCCCCGCCGGCCCGGTCCTGACGGTCGTCGTGCCGGCGTACGACGCGGCGGGGTACCTCGGGCGCGCGCTGGACTCCGTCGTCGGCTTCGGGACGGACGTCGAGATCCTGGTCGTCGACGACGGGTCCACCGACGGCACGGCCGCTCTGGCCGCCGGCTACGTCGCGGCGCACCCCGGCACGGTGCGGCTGCTGCGCCAGGCGAACGGCGGGCACGGCGCGGCGATCAACACCGGCCTCGCGGCCGCGCGCGGTGCCTACCTCAAGGTGGTGGACGCGGACGACTGGGTCGAGCCCGAGGCGTTCCGGGCCGTCCTGAGGACGCTGCGCGGATGGGTCGCGGAGGACCGGCCGGTCGACCTGCTCGTGACGAACTTCGTCTACGAGAAGGTGGGCAAGCGGACCAAGGCCGCCGTCCGGTACGGCGGAGCGCTGCCACCGGGGCGGGTGCTGCGCTGGGCGGACACCGGCCGGTTCGCCAACCGCCAGTACCTGATGATGCACGCGCTGACCTACCGGACCGCCGTGGTGCGCGAGTCCGGGCTCCGGCTGCCCGAGCACACGTTCTACGTGGACAACCTGTTCGCCCTCGTGCCGCTGGCCCGGGTGCGGTCGCTGTACTACCTCGACGTCGACCTGTACCGGTACTTCATCGGGCGGATCGACCAGTCCGTGCAGGAGCAGGTGATGATCCGGCGGCTCGACCAGCAGCTCCGGGTCACCCGGCTGCTCCTGGCGCACGTGGCCGGGATCCGGGTGGGGGAGCCGCAGCTGCACCGGTACCGGCTGCACCACCTCGCGATCACCTGCGCGGTGTCGTCGATCCTCGCCGTGCGGGCCGGGACGGAGGCGGCCCTCGCGGAGCGGGACCGGCTGTGGACCGAGCTCCGGGCGACCGACCCGTGGCTGTACCGGCGCGTGCGGTGGTCGGCGGTCGGGCAGCTGTCGAACCTGCCGGGGCGTGTGGGGCGGCGGGTGTCGGTGCTGGCGTACCGGGTGGCGCGGCGGAGGATCGGGTTCAGCTGAGCGGCGTGAGCGCGGGTTGTGCGTGTGCGATTGCGTGACCTAGCGTCGATCCGCAGCCGCTGACCAACCCCATTGAGGTGCGCCGGGGCGCGCCTCGTGCCCGACGGAGGGAACGCGGCTCATGGGACTGCGCGCGACTCGGCCCGACCGACGGGGCCTTCGGCCGCCGAGCACCGAGGACGTCGTCCTCTCCCTCGACGGCGTCACGCACGTCTTCGAGACGAAGGCCGCTCCGGTCCGCGCCGTCGACGACGTGACCGCCGAGTTCCGCCGCGGCACCTGGACCGCGATCATGGGCCCGTCCGGCTCCGGCAAGTCGACGCTGCTGTACTGCGCAGCCGGCCTCGTCCGCGCCACCGCGGGCCGCATCCTCCTGGACGGCGTCGACGTCCGCACCGCGTCGGAGCGCCGACTCACGGAGCTCCGACGTCGGCAGCTCGGATTCGTCTTCCAGGACTTCAACCTCATCCCCGCGCTGACGGCCGAGCAGAACGTCGGCCTGCCGGCCCGCTTCGACGGTCACCCCGCCGCGGACGACGCCGTCCGCGCCTCGCTCGAGCGTGTCGGCCTCGGTGACAAGCTGCAGTCGCGGCCCGACGCGCTCTCCGGAGGCCAGCGGCAGCGCGTCGCGATCGCGCGGGCGCTGCTCACCCGGCCGGCGGTCGTCATCGCCGACGAGCCGACCGGCGCCCTCGACTCCCGCTCCGGGGAGGTGGTGCTCCGCGAGCTCACGGCGCTCACCGACGAGGGGTCGGCGGTGGTGATGGTCACGCACGACCCGGTGGTCGCGGCGCACGCCGACCGCACGCTGTTCCTGATCGACGGGCGGCTGGTGGACGAGGTCGCCGGCGGCTCGCCCGCCACGATCGCCCGGACGCTCGCGGACCTGGACACGCGCGCATGAGCGCTCGGACCCCGCTGACACCGGCGTTCCTGCGCGAGCACCGCTGGGCCTACGCCGGGCTCGTCGTGGTCGTCGCGGCAGCGTCGGCGCTGTCGACCGCGTCGATCGGGCTGCTCGCCGCCGCGGGAGACGGGGACGGGCTGACGCTCGCGAGCGAGGCGCCGCGCGCTGCGGCGGAGGCGCGGGTCGCGCTGGAGTCGGTGCAGTACGTCACCGGGCTGATCGCGGGCGTGTGCCTGTTCTTCGCCGTGTTCCTCGTCGGGTCTGCGACGGGGTTCGCCGTCGAGGGGCGTCGGCGTGAGCTGGCGATGCTGCGGCTGGCGGGCGCGACCCCGGGGCGGGTGACGCGTCTCGTGCTCGGCGAGGCGGCAGTCGTCAGCGTGATCGCCTCCGCCGGCGCGGCGGTGGCCGGGATGGTCCTGCTCGCGCCGTACGCCGCGCTGCTCGTGCGGCTCGACCTGGCTCCTCGCGGGTTCGAGCCGTCCGCGCGGCCGGCGCTCGCCGTGGTGTGCGCCGGTGGAGTCGCCGTCGTCGCGGTCCTCGGTGCGCTCGCACCCGCTCGACGTGTGGGGCGGGTTCGGCCGATCGAGGCGCTCGCCCAGGGCGACGCGGTGCGCACGCTGCTCGGGCGAGGCCGACTCGTGCGGGGTGTGCTCGGCGCTCTGGCGGTCCTTGCTCTTCTCGTCCTGCCGCCGTCGGTCGGCGAGGTGCAGGCGGTGACGCTGCTCCTCGCGGGGGCGAGCGTGATCGCGCTGTCGGCGTTCGCCCCGGTCGTGATCCCCGCCGTCGCTCGGTTCGTGGGCGCAGTCGCCGTGCGCGTGGCGCCCGGGGCGGGACTCGTGGCGCGGGAGCACGCGGCGTGGGACGTGCGGCGGACGGCGGCGCTCGGCAACCCGGTCCTGCTGCTCGTCGCCCTCGCGACCGCGCTGTTCATGGTGGCGCAGACCGGGCAGGCGATCGGGTTGCTCGAGTGGCGGGACCAGATCCGCGCCGACGTCATGGCGACGAGTGTGCGGGCGGTCGACGCGGAGGACGTGGGAATCGGCACCGCCGAGGCGGAACGGCCGGACCTGGACCTCGGGGCGTCGGCGGTCCGGTACGAGACCAGCAACCGGTGGGCCTGGCCCGAGGGGCGACCCGGGTTGCCGACGGTCGCCTGGACGGATCCGGAAGCGTTGACCTCGATGGTGGACGCCGCGGTCGTCGCCGGTCGGCTGTCCGACGTGCACGGCGACGCGGTCGCGACCACCGATCGGTCGGCGCACGTCGGAGACGCCCTCGCGATCATCGCGCCGGACGGGTCGCTGCGGGAGCTGACCGTCGCGGCCGTCGTCGTGTCGACGGCGTTCGTGCAGGACGACGTGCTGGCCGCCGACGACGCGCTGCGCGAGCCCGGCGACGTCGTCGACTCGCGGTGGTTCGTCACGGCGGCGCCCGGTGTGGATGCGGCGACGGTGGTCGCGGACGTCCGCCGGGCCCTCCCCGCCGCCGACGTCGTGACGGTGCCGGAGTGGGTCGAAGCGCGGATCCGAGCCGGCCGGGTCGCGCAGACGCAGGGGCTGTCCGCCCTGGTCGGGGGCGCGGGGATCCTCGCGCTGTGCGCGGTTGCGCAGTCGGTCGGCACGTCGATGCGGGAGCGTCGCGGAGAGCTGCGGCTGCTGCTGCGGGTCGGTGCCGGTCGGCGGTCGGTCGTCGGGACCGCCGTGCTGGAGGTGGTGGTCGTGCTCGCGACGGCGGCGGCGCTCGCCGCGGCCGCCGCCGCGGCGTTGTACGGACGGATGGCGTCCTACCTGCGGCACGACGGGGTGGACCTCATGCCCTCGGTGCCGGCCGGGGTGCTCGCGGTCGTCCTCGCGAGTGCCGTGGTCGTGGCGGTGGCGAGCGCCGCGGCAGGTGCGTGGTCGGCGACGAGCGAGCGGAGCGCGTGACCTCGAGCGAGTGGCACGAGCAGGATAGCTGACGGCGCCGCTCGCGGGCGCGTGGCACGATCCGTCGGGTGACGAGGCCAGCTGCACCGATCGCGCGATCCCGCGTCGCCCCCCTGCGCATCCGCATGACCGGCCGCGACCCCCGCGAGGAGCGCCGCGCCGCCACCCCGCTCGAGCTGCTGTTCGACCTCACCTTCGTCATCGCCTTCGGCCGCACCGCGGAGGAGCTCGCCGTCCTGGTCGCAGACGGCCACGTCGGCCCGGCGATCGTCGGGTTCTCCTTCGCGACGTTCGCCGTGTCCTGGGCCTGGATCAACTTCACGTGGTTCGCCTCGGCCTACGACACCGACGACTGGCTGTTCCGGCTCACCACGATGGTGCAGATGGTCGGCGTGCTGATCCTGGCGCTGGGTGTGCCGCCGATGTTCGAGTCGCTCGCGGCGGGGGAGCACCTGGACAACCGGGTGCTGGTGCTCGGGTACGTCGTCATGCGCGTGCCGATGGTGCTGCAGTGGGCGCGCGCCGCGGTCGCCGACCCCGCCCGCCGACCGAGCGTCGCCGTGTTCATCACGACCCTGCTCGCGGCGCAAATGGGGTGGGTGACGCTCGCCCTGCTCGACCTGCCGACCACGACGACGTTCGCCCTCGTCGTCCCGCTGGTGCTGCTGGAGCTCGTCGGGCCGGTCGTCGCCGAGCGCGTGCACGGCGGGACCCCGTGGCACCCGCACCACATCGCCGAGCGGTACGGGCTGGTGGTGATCATCGCCGTGGGCGAGGGGCTGACCGGCACGACGTTCGCGCTCGCGGCGATCATCGAGGAGTCGGGCTGGACGGTCGAGACCGCGCTGCTCGGGCTGGCGGGCGTCGCGCTGACGTTCGGGCTGTGGTGGGCGTACGACGTCATGCCGAGCGGCGAGCTGCTGGCCGCCCGTCGCCGACGCTCGTTCTCGTGGGGGTACGGGCACATCGTGCTGTTCGGGGCGATCATCGCGATCGGCGGCGGGCTGCACGCGGGGGCGTACTACCTGCTCGGGGAGAGCACGCTGTCCGCCGTGGGCACGGCGCTGACCGTCGCGGTGCCGGTGGCCGTGTACGTCGGGACGTTCTACGCGCTGTTCGCCGTGCTGACCCGGGCGCACGACCGGTTCCACGTGGTGCTCGTCGGGGTGTCGGTGGGGGTGGTGGCGGCGAGCGTGGCGCTCGCGGCCGCCGGGGTGCCGTTGGTGTGGTGCCTGCTCGTGCTCGCGGCGACGCCGTGGGTGACCGTCGTCGGGCACGGGCTGGCGGGGCGGACGGCGTCGGGCGCGTTGCCCGGTCGCGGCACCACTGCAGGAGCCGTCGACTGACTGGCGGCCCGCCGCGAGCCTCCATCGCGGTCCTGTGGACGACGGGGAGTCCTCGCCCGCAGCCACGGGCCCGTTGCTAGGCTCGCGCAGGTCAAGTCACCCGAGCCCGCACTGGAGATCGTGCCGATGAACGAGGTGCAGCCCGCCTACTACGTCCCGTGCGTCTCCGACGCAGACGGGCAGCTGCGGGTCGCTCTCCGCACGACCAGCGACGGCCGGACCGCCCTGCTCGTGTACTCCGCGCTCGACCGTCTCCGGGCGGGTGCGGGTGAGGTGCCGTGGGCGCTCCTCACGCTCGCAGACCTGCAGCGGGTCAAGGACGAGACGCCGTATGACGTCATCTACCAGGACCTACGGATCCCCGACGAGCACCGCGGGGTCCCGGCGTGAGTGAGGTCGTCGTCGACTACGAGGTGATCGACGACCTCGCGAGTCGGCTGCAGTCGGCTGCCGCAGGTCTCGGGTCGTGGGGTGGCTCGATGCCGGCGCTGCCCGGGGCCGGTGCCGGTTCTGCGCAGGCGGCCGCGATGGCCGGGCACCTGCTCGAGCAGCTGGCCCACCTGACGCTCGCACTGGAGTCCGCGGCTGAGGCGTTGGGCGAGACGCGCGCCGCGTACGCGGCCGCCGACGACCACGCCCGTTCGCGAGGCACCGGGCTGATGGTGGCGATGTGAGCGATCTCGACACGACGCTGGAGGCCGACCCGGCAGGTCTGCGGGCCATCGCCGCCTGGCTCCGAGCCGGCTCGGGGGACAGCATCGCGTACGCCGCGAGCACCCTCGGCAGCGCACGCGAGGACAGCGGCGACTGGACCGGGGACTCTGCGACGGCGTTCCGGGGCCGCATGGGCTCGGTGCTGGCTACCACCGACTCGGCCAGATCGTCCATCGACGAGGCTGCGGGAGGGCTGGAGCGGTTCGCGGACGCTGTCGCTGGCCTGCAGTTGCGGGTGGCGTCCCTTCGCGAGACGGCGACGGGCCGCGGGCTCGGTCTGACGACGACGACGGTGCTTCGGCCGGCGGAGCCGGGACCGACGCCGACGCGACCCGGCGACGACGCCACCCCCGCGGACACCCGTGCCTACCAGCAGGCGTCGACCGCCCATGCTGCTGCCGTGAGCCGGCAGGCGGCGTTCCAGCAGGCGTCCACCGAGATGGCGTCGGTGCGAGCCGACCTCACCGCGGCGGAGCTGGACCTCGAGAGGGTCGGGGCCGCGGTGCAGACGCTGCTCGTCCCAGCGCTCGACTTCCTCACGGGCGCCGGGATCCAGGCGGTGACGGATCAGGCGACGGCGGCCATGCGCGGGCACGCCGCCATGCTGCGGAACCAGGCGGCGAGCGCGCTCGCCGAGGCCGCGCGCCCGGGCGCGGGGCGGTTCCCCGCGTCGTTCTACGACGACGTCGACTTCGCGCGGGGGAGCGGCGCGCAGGCTGCCGCCCTGACCGACGACGCGGCTCGGCTCGCTCGCGCCGGCAAGGCAGCAGGTGCGGTGGTCGGCGGGGTCCTCACCGGGGTCTCGATCTACACGGACATCCAAGCCGGTGAGTCGGTGGGCCAGGCGGCCGTGTCGAACGTCGTCGGCTGGGGCGCCTCCGTCGCCGCAGGAGCCGCGATCGGTACGGCGATCGGCACGGTCATCCCCGGGGCGGGCAATGTCGTCGGTCTCGTCGTGGGCGGTGTGGTCGGCGGCGCGGTCGGCATCTTCACCTCCGGGGCGATCGACGGTCTCTGGGAGAACAACTGGGACGTCGGTGCTGCGTTCGAGAACGGCGTGCGCGACCTGGCCGACACGGGGAAGGCTGTCGTCGATCTCGCCGAGCAGGGCGCCGCCGCGGTCGGGGACGCCGTCTCCGCGGTGGGCGACGGACTCTCTGACGCATGGGACTCGATCTTCGGATGAGCAGTTACCCACCCCCGGCGACTCCTGACCGCGGCTCCCTCGGCCCGGGCGCCCACGAGGACCCGTGGCTGCGCTCTGCGCGGCGTCGCGAGCTGCCCGTCCTGATCGGCGTCGTCGCGTTCGGTGCGCTTCTCGTGGTGGTGGGTCTCGCTTCCGCACCCGTCGTCGTGCTGGGCCTGTGGATCATCGGCGTGGGTGCCCTGCTCCTCGTCGCGCGCGGCGTCCGCGACCGGCAGGAGCGCGGCCAGGGTCCCCGAGGGGCGATCACGCTCGCGACGCTCGACGGGCAGCCCGCAACGCTGCTCGGCGAGCACCGCGCGCGAGGCCTGCTGACCGCAGGCCTGACCGCGTCGCCGGGCGTGCTGTTCCTCGCCGCCTCGGGATTCGGTGCGGGCGGTGCCACGTCGACCGGCCTGGCGGTCGTCGGCTGGCTCGTGGGCCTCGCGTTCGTCGTGGCCGGCGTCCGGCAGGCGGGCCGAACCCGTCGGCTCGGCGTGTGGCTCACCTCGTCCGGCCTGACGGTGCGTGATCGAGACCACGCGTACCACGTCGGGTGGCAGGATGTCGCCGCGGTGACCGAGCCGTCGCGGAGCACCGACCTCGTCGTCGTGCTCGCCCGGGACTCCTCTGCGGTGACGGTCACCGGGCGGGAGCGCAGGAGCTTCCCGCGCGGGCCCCGGGGCGAGATCCCGGTGCGCACCGAGGCATCTGCACTCGATGCCCGGGCCCTTGCACGGGTGCTCGATCGCATCCGCGTCGAACCTGACCGCGGGTGGCTCGGGACACAAGCGAGCCGCGAGACGGTCGTCCGCATCGCGCAAGGCTGAGTTCGCCGGCCGCTCCGCGCGGACTCGGGGGTCGGACCGGCGTCACTCCTCCGCCGCACCCCGGTCCACCAGGGTGAACACGCTCGCCGGGCTCGACGGGTCCGGGTCGAGCGCGAGCCCGCCCTCCTGGTCCGCCACCACGACGCCCGCGGCCGACGAGATGTTGACCTGCTCCGGCTGGTCCAGCGTCGCGACGTCGAGCTGCTGGTCGGGCGCGGCCGGGTCGCACGGCGCCACGGTGATGACGTCGTCGCCGGGCAGGCTCAGGCAGGACGGCTGGCCGTCGGTGGTGGCGGTCGTCCGGACCTGGAAGGTCTCGCCGGTGGGCTCGAACACCCACGTGGTCGGGACGCCGCCGGCCTCGGCGGGGTCGGCGACGGTGGTGACTCCGCCCTCGGTGGTCGTGGTGACCCACTCGCCGCCGTAGGTCTGGATGTCGACCTGGTGGGTGCCGACCAGCAGATCGCCGCCCGCCGTGGCGTCGTCGCCCGCCCCGGTGTCGGACGTCGTCGTGACCGGGTCCGGCGCGGGCGCGGTGTCGGTGGTGTCCTCGGCCTCCGCAGTGCCGCCGGTGCACGCCGACGTCCCGACGACGAGGGCGCCGGCCGCGAGGGCGAGCGCGAACGTCCGGGCGTGGGTGCGCGGGCGGCGGGTGGGGGTCGTGATCACGGTGGTCCTCCAGCGGGTCGGCCCGACCGCTGCTCGATCGGTGGTAGCCGCGAGGGGCGCTTCCGCACGTCCCTCACCTCGAACGTAACGAGACCTGGGGAGGGTGCAACCGGGTCACGACCGGCGCACGCCCGGAAGTGACCCTGCCACTCATCTTCCGGGATCGGTAGGCTTGTGCGCATGGAGGTGTCCGTCCGCGAAGCAGCCGACGCGCTGGGCGTGAGCGACCGCCGCGTGCGCCAGCTCATCGAGGCCGGCCGGATCCGCGCCCGCCGTGTCGGGTCGCAGTGGCTCGTCGACGGCGCCTCGCTCCCGACCGCCCCGCGTCGCAGCCGACCGCTCAGCCCGACCGAGGCGTGGCTGCTGCTGGCGACGGAGGAGGCGCCCCGTGGTCGCCCGGGTCGGTGGCGCGCGCGCCGGGACCGGCTCCGGAGCGACCCGTCGCCGGCGTCGCTCCTGGCGTCGTGGACCGCAGCGCGCGGGGACCGGCTCCTGTTCACGACCCGCGAGCCCGCGGGCGTGCTGGCGGATCCCGCCGTCGTCCGCTCCGGCGTCTCCGACCCGCGCTCCGGCATCGGTGCCGCCGTCCTCGCCGAGGGCTACGTCCGCCGCGACGACCTCGACGCGGTGCGCCGTCGACACCTGCTGCGCCCCGCGGTCGGTCCGCCCGACGTCATCCTGCACGTCGTCGCGGCGCTCCCGGCCGACCCGGTGCCGCCGCTGGTGCTCGCCGCCGACCTGGCGGAGCACGAGGGTCCGCGCGAGCTCGCGCGCGCCGGCGAGCTGATCGCCCAGGTGGTGCGCGCCGCATGACGATCGCGCTGCCACCCATGACCCACGCCCAGACCGCCGGGTGGCACGCGCTCCTCGACGTGCACGAGCGCCTGCCCCGGAGCCGGACGCTCGTCGGCGGGCAGATGGTGCACCTGCACTGCGCCGAGCGGGGCGCCGCCCCGGCGCGGCCGACCGACGACCTCGACGCGGTGCTGGATGTCCGGGCCGACGGCCGGATCCTGCACCGGTTCACCAGCGCGCTGGTCGACCTGGGCTTCACCTCGGGCGGCACGAGCCCGGCCGGGCACCAGCACCGCTGGACGCGCGGGCCGGCGCAGATCGACGTGCTCATCCCGCGCCGCGTGGGGGAGCGGGCGGCCGGGCGCCGCGGGGTGCACGGCGGCACGACGCTGGAGACGCCCGCCGCGCAGCAGGCGCTCGACCGGAGCGCCGTCGTCGAGGTGACGGCGGCCGGCGTCGACGGCCGGGTCCGGCGGCCGAACCTGCTCGGCGCCCTCGTCGCCAAGTCGGCGGCGCACACGGTGGTGCTCGATCCGGGCCGCGCGCGGCACCGCGCGGACTTCGCGGTCCTGACGACGCTGATCGCGCCGTCGGACCGGATCGAGGAGGCGGGGCCGCGGGACCGCCGCTACCTGCGCGGCATGCTCGCGGCGCTCGCGGACGACCGGCGCACGCTGCTCCGGGTCGACGGGGCCGGGGACGGCGTCGCCACGCTGCGGGAGATCCTGGACGCGTAGCCGGCGAGGGGCGGACCCACCCACCGGCCCGCCCCCTCGCCTCGACCGCCCTACCGGACGCCGCTCGCCGTCACCCCTGCGTCAGCGGCGCCAGCGTGTCGTCGTTCTTGTACACGTCGGCCGCGTTCTCCTTCGTCACGATCACGGGCGTGAGCAGGAACGACGGCACGACCTTGACCCCGTTGTCGTACGACTCGGTGTCGTTGATCTCCGGCTCCTCGCCCTTCTGCAGCGCCTGGATCTCCTTGATCGTCTGCGCCACGAGCTCGCGGGTGTCCTTGTAGATCGTCGAGTACTGCTCGCCCGCCATGATCGACTTCACCGACTCGACCTCGGAGTCCTGGCCGGTGACGACCGGGGTCTCCTTGCCGGCCTGCGCCACGGAGGTGAGCGCCGCGCGGCCGAGGGTGTCGTTCGGCGACAGGACGCCGTCGAGCTCCTCGGAGCCGTACGAGCCGGCGAGGATCGTGTCCATGCGCTTCTGCGCGTTCTCGGCCTTCCAGCCCTGCGTCGCGACCTGCTCGAACGACGTCTGGCCGGAGACGACGACCAGGGTGCCGTCGTCGATCTTCGGCTGCAGGACGCTCATCGCGCCCTCGAAGAACGGCGTGGAGTTGGCGTCGTCGGGGGAGCCGGCGATGAGCTCGATGTTGTACGGGCCCTCGCCCTTGCGCTCGGCCAGGCCGTCGAGCAGCGCCTGCCCCTGCAGGACGCCGACCTGGTAGTTGTCGAACGCCACGTACATGTCGACGGCGTCGGTGTTCTTCACCAGGCGGTCGTAGGCGATGACGTGGGCGCCGGAGTCGACCGCCGCCTCGAGCTGGGAGCCCAGCTGCGAGCCGTCGATCGCGCCCACGACGATCACGCTGGCGCCCTGCTCGGTCATGGCCTGGATCTGGTTCTGCTGCTCGGTGACGCCGCTGTTCGCGAACTGCACGATCGGGTCGTACCCGGCCTCGGTCAGCCCGTCCTTGAACAGCTGCTCGGCGAGCACCCAGTTCTCCGACGTCTTCTGCGGCAGGGCGACGCCGATGGTGGCGTCGGCCGCGAAGCCGCCGCCGCTCTCGGACGACCCGGCGGTCTCCTCGGTGGACGACCCGCCACGCTCGGACGAGCAGCCGGACAGGAGCAGTGCTCCGGCGGCCCCGGCGGCGACCAGCGCCGCAGTCAGCTTCTTCATGGGTGGTGTCACTCTTCCTGGTTGGGCACCCGTCGTTGGGTGCGGTCGAGCGTCGTGCCGGGGGTCGGCACGATGGAGTGCGGGTGTGGGGTCGGGGGAAGGCGCCGGCCGTCAGCTGCGCGCGAGCGTCTCGTTCTGCGACACCGGCACCGCGCCGGTCCCGGCGGTGCTGTCGTCCGGTCCGGGGTCGGCGGGTCGGCCGCGCCGGGCGCCCTTCATCAGCAGCCCGACGATCGACGGCCGGCCCTGGACCTTGTTGTAGACGTCGAAGGCGACCGCGGCGAGCAGCACCAGGCCCTTGATCATCTGGGTGCTGTCGGACCCGACGCCCATGAGCTGCAGGCCGTTGTTCAGCACCGCCATGACCAGGCCGCCGATGAGCGACCCGACGACGGTGCCGACGCCGCCGGAGACCGCCGCGCCGCCGATGAACACCGCGGCGATCGCGTCGAGCTCCCAGTTGGTGCCGTCGAACGGCCCGGAGGCGGTGGACCGGCCGATGAAGACGATGCCGGCCAGCGCCGCCAGCACGGACATGTTCATCATGACGAAGAAGTTGGTGCGGCGGATGTTGACGCCGGACAGCGCCGCCGCGACCTTGTTGCCGCCGACCGCGTAGACGTGCCGGCCGGTGATCGTGCGGCTCGAGACGAAGCCGTACACCAGGACCAGGACCCCGAGGATGACGCCGGAGACCGGGAACGAGGTGCCGACGCGGCCGCTGCCGAACAGCACCGTGGCGTAGGCGATGACGGCGCCGAGGGCGACCATCCGCGTGATCGACGCCCACAGCGGGACCGGGGTGCCGCCGAGGCGGCGGGCGGAGCGGCGCTTGCGGAGCTCGCCGTAGACGACGCCCGCGATCGCGAGGATGCCGAGCAGCAGCGTCCAGTTGTTCAGGCCGGTGTTCGGCCCCCACTCGGGCAGGTAGCCGGCGCCGAGCGTCTGGATCTCCTCGGGGACCGGGACGGTGTTCGACTTGCCGATGTACTGGTTCGCGCCGCGGAAGAACATCATCCCGGCGAGCGTGGTGATGAAGCCCGGGATGCCGACGTAGGCGACCCAGAACCCCTGCCAGGCGCCGATCACCGCCCCGACGGCCAGGCCGAGCAGGATGCCCGCCCACCAGGGGATGCCCCAGTCGCGGATCGCCAGCGCCACGATGATGCCGACCACCGCGGCCACCGACCCGACCGACAGGTCGATGTGCCCGGCGATGATCACCAGCACCATGCCGATCGCCAGGATCAGCACGTACGAGTTGCCGTTGATGATGTTCTGCGCGTTGGTCGGCGTGAGCACCTTCCCGCCGGTGGCGATCTGGAAGATGATCACCAGCGCGATCAGCGCGAACACCATGCCGAACTGGCGGGCGCCGCCGCCGAACAGCTGCTTGAGAGACGTCATCGTCCGGTCGTCCTTCGCTGGATCAGGGGGTGGTGAGGGCGGGGCTGGTGCCGGTCATCAGCCGCATCAGGGACTCCTGGTCGGCCTGCTCCCGGTCGAGGACGCCGGTGACCCGGCCCTCGAAGATCGTGTAGATCCGGTCGCACAGGCCGAGCAGCTCCGGCAGCTCGGAGGAGATGACGACGACGCCCTTGCCCGCGTCGGCGAGGCGCTGCACGAGGCCGTAGATCTCGTACTTCGCGCCGACGTCGACGCCGCGGGTCGGCTCGTCGAGGATGAGCAGGTCCGGCTCCGGGAACATCCACTTCCCGAGCAGCGCCTTCTGCTGGTTGCCGCCCGACAGCTTGGCGACGCCCTGCCGGACCGACGGCGTCCGGATGTTCAGCGACTTCCGGTAGTGCTCGGAGGCCAGGAACGCCAGGTCGGTGTCGAGGACCCGGCGCTTGGTGATCCGCCGCAGGTCGGCCGACACGATGGTGTCGAGGATGCTGTCCAGCAGGTTGAGGCCCTGGACCTTCCGGTCCTCCGGGACGTAGGCGATCTTGTGGTCGATGGCCTGCTGGACGGTGTGCAGCTCGACGGGCTGCCCGTCGATGAGGATCTCCCCGCCGCGGAACCGCCCGTACGACCGGCCGAAGATCGACCGCGCGAGCTCGGTGCGGCCGGCTCCCATGATCCCGGCGAAGCCGACGATCTCGCCGTGCCGGACCTCGAACGCCGACCCCTTGCAGACCATCCGGTCCGCGACCGTCGGGTGCTCGACCCACCAGTCCCGCACCTCGAAGAACGTCTCGCCGATGTGCGGGGTGTGGTCCGGGAACCGGTGGTCGAGCGACCGGCCGACCATGCCGCGGATGATCCGGTCCTCGTCGACCTCGCCCGCACCGGCGTCCAGGGTCTCGACGGTCTTGCCGTCCCGGATGATCGTGATCGAGTCGGCGATGGCGGCGATCTCGTTGAGCTTGTGGCTGATCATGATGCTGGTCATGCCCTTGGCGCGGAGGTCGCGCAGCAGGTCCAGCAGGTGCGCGGAGTCCTCCTCGTTCAGCGCCGACGTCGGCTCGTCGAGGATCAGCAGCTTGACGTCCTTGGCCAGCGCCCGGGCGATCTCCACGAGCTGCTGCTGGCCGACGCCGATGTTCTTGACCTGCTCGTCGGGGGAGATGGTCAGGTCGACCCGGGCCAGGAGCTCCGCCGCCTTCTCGCGGGTGGCGTCCCAGTCGATGCCGAGCGGCCCGGCGACCTCGTTGCCGAGGAAGATGTTCTCCGCGATCGACAGCTCGGGGATGAGCGCCAGCTCCTGGTGGATGATCACGATGCCGGCGCGCTCGCTGGACTTGATGTCCTTGAACCGGACCTCCTCGCCCTGGTAGACGATCTCGCCCTCGTAGGTGCCGTGCGGGTAGACGCCCGACAGGATCTTCATCAGCGTCGACTTGCCGGCGCCGTTCTCGCCGCAGATCGCGTGGATCTCGCGCTCGCGCACCGTCATCCGGACCTGGTCCAGCGCCTTCACGCCGGGGAAGGTCTTGGTGATCGACCTCATCTCGAGGACGACGGGGGTGTCCAGCATCGTGCCTGCTCCCTGTGCCGCGCTGCACGGCCGGCGTCGGTGCCGGTCTGTCGAGCTCGCGGTGGACGCTAGGACCGCCGCGGGCTTCGCGTCAACCTCTGAACGCAAGCGGAGTCTGACGCGTGATGCAATCGTGACAAACCCCGAGTGGGTCAGTAGGTAACTCGGGCAGAGCGGGGCGATGCAGGCACCTGACCGGACAGGGTGAGCCGGTTGTCCACAACTTCTAAAGACAACCGTCGTGGTGATTGACGCGGTCAGCGCGTCGCCCACGCCGGGCGGACGGCCCGGGTCGCTCCGGCTATGGCCCCGATGATCTCCTCCGGCGCCGACGTCGCCGCGTCGAACGACCCGTTGTTGCGGCCGTGCCGCAGCACCTCGATCCGGTCGGACACCGCACGCAGGTCGGCCAGATTGTGGCTGATGATGACGACGCCGAGGCCCATCTCGCGCAGCCGCTCGACCAGCATCAGCACCTCGGCGGTCTGCACGACGGACAGCGCGGCGGTGGGCTCGTCGAGCACGAGGATCCGGGGCCGGGTCGTCAGCGTCCGGGCGATGGCGACCGCCTGGCGCTGCCCGCCGGACAGCTCGCGCACCGGCGTGCGGACCGACGGCACGGTGATCGTCAGGTCCCGGAGGATCTGCGCGGAGGCCAGCTCCATGCCGTCGATGTCCATCGGGCTGCGCTTCGACGCGCGCAGCTCGCGGCCGAGGAAGATGTTCGCCGCGACGCTGAGGTTCTCGCACAGGGCGAGGTCCTGGAACACCGTCGAGATGCCGAGGGCGTGCGCGCCGGCGGGGTTGGGGATGGCGACGGGGTCGCCGTCGATCTCGATGGTGCCGCTGTCGGGTTGGAGCACGCCGGAGATGATCTTGGCGAGCGTCGACTTCCCAGCGCCGTTGTCGCCGACCAGCGCGACGACCTCGTGCGCGTGCACGGTGAGGTCCGCGTCCGTCAGCGCCTCGACGGCGCCGAACCGCTTGGTGACCGTGCGCAGGGCGAGCAGGGGCGGGCCGCCGGGCCTGGATCGGCCCTGCTGCTGCGTCGTCGTCCACTCCACGTCGAGTGCCACGGTCTCAGTCTCCGTCCGGCCGGGCGTATGTGGGGAGGGTCGTGCGGGTGTTTTCCAGCGCGAGCAGCACCGCGCCCATGACCTCGGCGTTCGGGCCGAGCTCCGCGGCGACTACCTCGAGCGGCGCGATGTGGTTGAGCGGCACCCGGCGGCGGATGGCCTCGCGCATCGGGCCGATCAGCAGCTCGCCGGTCTCCGCGAGCTCGCCGCCGACCACCACGCACTGCGGGTTCACGGCGATGGCCAGGCCCGCGACCACCGCGCCGATCGTGGCGCCGGCGTCCTCGACGACCTGCCGGCAGCCGGGGTCGCCGTCGTTGGCGAGGGCGACGATGTCTCTGAGCGTGAGGCTGCCGCGGGAGGCGCGGAGGACTTCGATGAGGGCGGGTGCGCCGACGACGGTGTTGAGGCAGCCGCGGCTCCCGCACAGGCAGACCTGGCCCTGGGCGTCGACCTGGACGTGGCCGATCTCGCCCGCCGTGCCGGCGAAGCCGCGGTGCAGGTTCTGGTGCAGGGAGATGCCGGCGCCGGTGCCGTGGGAGGCGCGGACGTAGACGGAGTCCTGGAAGTGCCGGCTCGCGCCGAGGCGGCTCTCGGCGAGGGCGCCGAGGTTGGCGTCGTTGTCGACGAACACCGGGACTCCGAGGCGCTTCGACATCACCTGGGCGACGGGGGCGTCGTCCCAGCCGCGGAGGATGCCGGGGACGGAGACGGTGCCAGTCGCGGCGTCCACCGGGGCGGGCAGGCCGATGCCGATGCCCAGGAGCTCGTCGAGTCCGGAGCCGACGCGCTCGAGGATCTCGACGATGAGGAGGGCGGCGCGGTCGAGGCTGGTGTCGGCGCGGTGCTCGTGGGGGAGGGGGAGGGCCTGCTCGACGAGGACCTGGTGGGCCGAGTCGGTGAGGGTGATGCTCATGTGGCGGGTGCCGACGTGGACGCCCGCGGCTAGGCCCGTGCGGTGGACCATCGTGACGAGCATGGCGCGGCGGCCGTTGTGGATCGTGGCGCGGACGTCGACCTCGCCGGCCTGCTGGAGCTCGCGGACGATGTTGCTGACCGTGGCGGCGCTCAGGCCCGTGGTGGAGGCGAGCTCGACCTGGGTGAGGCCGCCGTAGCGGCGGATGGTGTCGACGACGGTGGCGCGGTTGGCCTCGCGCAGGGCGGTCTGGGAGCCGGCCATGTGGGTGTGGGCCTCCCGTGCGCTTGCGTCGATGCTGGTCGGGGGCAGGGTACTGCTCGAGGGCGCGAGGCTCGGTCCCAAGAGCCGAGAGACCCCTGCGTTCGCCAGAGCAGCCCAGGCATTGCTAGGCCGTCGTGAGGCCGAAGTCAGTTCGGTACGGACGTCTCGCTGACGGAACCGATCGGGTCATCGAAGAATCCCTCAAGAGGAGCGTCCGCGGTGACCGTCAAGTGGAGCGAACCGTCCTCGCGTAGTTCGACGCTGATCCAGTCATCGACGCTCATATCTTGTCGCACCCCCGGTGGGAGCAGCGCCCACTTCAGGTCGGTCGTGAAGTTGTTTTGAGAGGACTCCCGGCGGCCGTCGTGCTTGAGAACTAACTGGTAGAGCCCGTGCGCGTTCCCATGGATCGTCACCTCGAATTGAGAGACAACCATTTCGCGACCCGAGTAGCGAGGGTCGGGTTGCCACGGCAGATGACCGAACAGCCTATGGCGCGGCCAAACGGCCTGGTCAATCGGCTGCTGCGCCTTCGTGAACCGGAGTGCGCCAGTCGTGTGCGAATTCGGATTGGGCCGCCCACAGTCGGACTTGGTCATCTGCTTGTTCCAGCGCCTGATGACTCGTTCGGGGCGTTCACCCTCACCGGCAAGGGTGGCCGATGGACCACTGCCCGAGGCGGGCACCCGAAACGCAGGCGACACCACGCCTCCGTCGGCCGATGTCGCAGGCTGCGCCGCCGGGTCGCGCCTCTTGGGAAAAAGAGAGGGCTCGAAGATTGACGCGATCCCATCGTTTGCAGGGCCCGGTGCCGCGTTTTCCCGCGCTCGATCACTCTCTTCGTCCCCGATCCGGTACCGCGGGTCTCGAATGAGGGTGTCGACGAGCGCTTCGTCGAGAACCTTACAGACGCCAGCGTCCGCCTCGAGTCGCTCGAAGTACTCAATCACGCTGGCTAGGACTGATTCATCCCCTGCATCGGAGCGATCCAGTTCCAGAATCACCCCCGCCTCGTAGTTGAAATAGGTACCTCCAGCGGTGAGATTGTGACTCCCCACGAACAGGCGCGCGCGCGTGGGTCCAAAAGCCAGGAAAACCTTGGGGTGGAACGTCCGCCCCGAAGGGTCGTGAAACACGCGCGCGGAATCGGCCGCCTCCCATGCGAGGCGCAGGCCCTGCGCCGTCCCGCCGCCTTCGTCGATTCCCAAAATGATCTCGAACCGTCCGCCGCGGTCTTGAACGGCAGCGATGCAGGATCTGATGCGCCTGATGCCCGACCTCTTCGCCCACGCCACCGCGACGCGCACATCCGTGAACGCAGGGTCGGAGGCAACCCCGGTCAGGAAGTCGTGGAGATCGGAGCTACTGTCGGTGTAGGGCTGATGCACGAAGCGCGCGGTCACATACCTAGGGTGCCCGCTGGCTAGGCTCTCGTGGCAGGCGACACGCCGTACCTCAGGCGTGCGGCGCCGGCTCGACACGCCACGACCTGGTCGCAGGCAGCTGTGTCAGATCTGCGGCCTACACTCTGCTCGGAGCTAGGTCTGGAGGACTGTGAAGACTGCCGCTGACGTCTCCTCGGACAAGCTACGAGGGGGCTTTTACTCTCCCGCTGCGTTAGTGGACCTATGTCTGGACCGTGTGGACCGGCTGCTGGTCGATCGAACTGGACTGAAACTTCTCGAGCCGAGCGCCGGGGACGGCGCCTTTATTCGCGGCGTAGGTCGACACAACATTCGGTCTCGCATTGCGTCTGTTACGGCCATCGAGATCAATCCCGGCGAGGCGCGTAAGTGCGCTGTGGCGGCAGACGAGTCGTCGGTGCAAGCAACGACCATAACTGGATCGGTTCTAGGCGGAGCCCGGGAATCATTGGGCATGTACGACGTTGCTGTCGGAAACCCACCCTTTGTTCGCTTTCAGTTCGTGAGCGAGGCGGACCGGCGCGGCGCGCGTCTCGTCGGCGAAGAGTCGGGGTGTGTGCTGACCGGGGTATCGAACCTCTGGTTGCCCGTTTTCCTGACGGCACTGAACCGTATTCGGATCGGCGGGGCTTTCGCATTCATCGTACCAACGGAGTGCTTCACGGGCATCAGTGCGCGCGCAATTCGGTCCTGGCTCTTGAGAAACTGCAGAGACCTACAGGTCGACTTATTTCCCGTTGGCTCATTCCCTGGCGCACTTCAGGAGGTCATCGTCCTCAGCGGGACCAGGGGAGTTGGAGACGGAAATCTGAATGTGGTGGAGCACTTCGCTGTGACTCAGCGGGCGTGGAGCCACCATATATCCGGTGATGTGGAGACATGGACGAGGTTTCTCTTAACTCCGGGTGAAGTCGCGGCATTCGAGGAGGCGAGATCACTTTCGGGTGTTTCTTCACTTAATGATCTTGCTCGTTTTAGGGTCGCGACCGTCACGGGTGCGAACGACTTTTTCTCGCTGAGCGAAGCCTCTGTCGAGGAGCACGGCCTCCGCCGTTGGAGTCGCCCACTCTTGCCCCGCATCCGCCACGCCGAAGGACTGGTATTCACAGAGCGAGACCACGCTCACCTCCGTTCAACGGAAGAGCGGTCCTGGATGCTGGACTTCCGGGCGCACCGGGGCGACCCGCTGGTCGGCGCCGCGCCGCGTTCCTACATCGAGGCCGGCGAGGCGGGAGGCCTGCATCTCCGGTACAAGACGCGTATTCGAAATCCTTGGTTTCAGGTGCCCGTGGTCGCTCCGGGTCAGATCCTCCTCTCCAAGCGCTCGCATCGCTTTGCGCGAATGGTAGTCAATGAGGCTGCGGTCGTTACGACTGACACGATATACCAGGGCAGCATTAGGTCAGAATCGGGAGTGACTCCTCAGGATTTTGTCGCGGCATTTCACAACAGCCTGACTTTGCTCTCCTCAGAGATCGAGGGGCGTAGTTTCGGCGGCGGCGTTCTGGAACTGGTTCCTAGTGAGGTCGCGCGCCTGGTTGTGGCAGTGCCCCCAGGCTTCGGTGATGAGCTGAGCAGGCTCGATGCCATCGCCCGCGGCCGAGGAGGCGATTCCGATGACCTTGTGGATGAAACGGACCGCCTGCTCGACAAATACTCTCCGGGCTTCTCGCCGGCACTTTTCGAGACGCTGAGGGGGGCCTACGAGAGTCTCCGCCGGCGACGTTTGGCCAGGTCAGACGGCTAGGCGCGAAGTGCGGGTGCGCGGGATTTTCGCGCGTAACCTGAATTGTTCCATCGTCGCGTTCGATGCCCTGTTGAAGGGCGGCGTGACCATGGCATTCTTGAGCGAGATCGAGTCGGTCGCTGCGCTCAGGTGTGATTTTCGGCAGAGCTACCGCAAATCGACCGCGGCGTCTGTGGAATCGCATGTTCCCTCTGCTAGGTGGCGGAAGCTAGGGGTTCTTCTTGGTTGATGGAGTTGACATGTGGGCGCCGGTGAGCCGTTGACCTCCGCGGTGCGCCGGGCCTAGCGTCGATCCCGACCGCCCCGCCCCTCCGGGCCCCCGACCCCCTCCACGTCACGCGCCAGGGTCGCCGCGCCGCGGGACACCGACGTCCCAGGGGGCGGCGCCGGCCGACGTGGACAAGGGGGAGTCACATGCGCATGCGTCAACTCCGTCGCGGGCTCGTGGGCGTCGTAGTCCCGCTCGCGGTCGCCGCACTGCTCGTCTCGGGCGGTCCCGCCGCTCTGGGGGCCGATGACACCACCGACCGTTGGGGCGGGGACAAGGGTGGCGGCCACCACGACACCGCCACCATCACGTCCGAGCCGTGGGGCGCCACCGAGGACGGCACCGCCGTCGAGCGGTACACGCTCAGCAACCGCGGCATGACCGTCCGGATCCTCACGTACGGCGGCATCATCCAGTCGCTCGAGGTCCCGAACGGCCGCAAGGATCCGGTGAACGTCGTCCTGGGTTTCGCCGATCTGCAGGGCTACCTCGACAACAACAACCCGGGCCCGTACTTCGGCGCCCTCATCGGCCGGTACGGCAACCGCATCGCCAACGGCCAGTTCGAGCTCGACGGCTCTACGTACCAGCTGCCGATCAACAACGACCCGAACAGCCTGCACGGCGGGTTCAACGGCTTCGACACGAAGGTCTGGACCGCCACGCCGATCCAGAGCAACGGCACGGTCGGCCTGCAGCTCAACTACCTCAGCCCCGACGGCGAGGAGGGCTACCCGGGCAACCTCGACGTCCAGGTCACCTACACGCTGACCCGCGACCAGAAGCTCG
Source organism: Cellulosimicrobium cellulans (assembly GCF_007679345.1). Lineage (GTDB taxonomy): Bacteria > Actinomycetota > Actinomycetes > Actinomycetales > Cellulomonadaceae > Cellulomonas > Cellulomonas cellulans_A. The sequence goes on along the minus strand of NZ_VEGH01000005.1, from coordinate 133,605 downwards.
AGATCCACTACACCGCAACGACGGACGCGCCGACGGTCGTGAACCTGACGAACCACACCTACTGGAACCTCCAGGGCGAAGGCACGTCGTCGATCCTCGACCACGAGCTCACGCTGCCGGCCAGCGGCTACACGCCGGTCGACTCGACCCTGATCCCGACCGGCGAGATCGCCGACGTGTCCGGCACGCCGATGGACTTCCGGTCGGCGACGCCGATCGGCGAGCGCATCCGCGAGCCGTTCGAGCAGCTGCTGTTCGGACAGGGCTACGACCACAACTGGGTGCTCGACCGGCCAGACGACGGCAGCCTGCAGCTGGCGGCGAAGCTCCGTGACCCGGACTCCGGGCGGACGCTGAAGATGTGGACGACCGAGCCGGGCATCCAGTTCTACTCGGGCAACTTCCTGGACGCGACGCTCGTCGGCACCGGCGGGCACGTGTACCGGCAGTCCGACGGGCTGGCGCTCGAGACGCAGCACTTCCCGGACTCGCCGAACCAGCCGCAGTTCCCGAGCACGACGCTGCGACCGGGGGAGACGTACGACACGACCACGGTGTTCGATCTGTCGCGCGGGCGGCGCTGAGTTGTTGCAACGCCGGTCCCCCGTTCCTCCGGGGGACCGGCGTTGTCGTGTTGACGCCCAACTTCCTGCGCGATTCAAGGACGGGGAGCCGTGTGCACGCCTATCGTGCCGACGTAGCCGATTCGGACGAGTCACCGCGGCCGTGGGATCGAGAACGATCGGTAGCGAACTCATCACTCGACTGGAGCATCCGGCGGGCGACACGACTCACAGGTCGGAGCACATCGCCGATCGAGTGTCGTCGCGCCGTTAGTGTGCCGTCGCGATCGGTGAAGTCGGTTGTTCGATTCCGGAGCACGCAGAGGTAGGTCCGCGCCGACGCGGGGTCGCTCGACAGGGGAGAAGAGCATGAGTGGTGGCGGTGTCGCTGAGGACGCGGCGTGGAAGGCGTTCCAGGCGCTCGCCTCGCAGTCGCAGCCGCACGAGGCGATCCAGAACCTTCGGGTGATGGGTCTGCCCGAGGACAGGCTGGAGGCCCTGCTCACCCGCCACGACCTCGAGGCGCAGCAGATCGTCCAGCTGCGCGAGCCGCTCGGGCTGTCACGCGAGGGTCGGGTCCCCTGGTACACCGGGCCGCGACCGGACGACGTGAACTGGCCGCCGCTCGAGAAGCGGCTGGCGCGCAAGATCGGCGAGGAGTCGGCGGCCAAGATCGACAGGGCGTCGAGCAAGGTGGTCGCGATGCTCGACCACCCGGCGACGCCGGCGTTCTCCTCGAAGGGCCTGGTCGTCGGGCACGTCCAGTCGGGCAAGACCTCCAACTACACCGCGGTCGTCTGCAAGGCGGCCGACCGCGGCTACCGGATGTTCATCGTGCTGTCGGGCATCCACAACGCGCTGAGGACGCAGACGCAGCTCCGCCTCGTCTCGGACATCGTGTCGACGAACCCCACGGTGTGGCACCAGCTCACGAGCCCGGAGCGGGACTTCGTCCCGCCGGCCTATGCAGCGTCCCTCCTCGCCGGCAACGACCAGGCGCTGCTGCTGGTCGTGAAGAAGAACGCGGTGGTCCTGCGCAAGCTGCGCAAGTGGCTCCGGAGCGCATCGGAGCACCTGGCGAACGTGCCGACGCTGATCATCGACGACGAGGCGGATCAGGCGACCGTCGCGACCAAGACCATCAACCCGCTGATCGCCGACATCATGGAGAGCCTGCCGAAGGCCTGCTACGTCGGCTACACCGCGACGCCCTTCGCCAACCTCCTCATCGACCCGGCGGACATCAAGGACTTCTACCCGCGCGACTTCATCCTGAGCCTCGAGCGCACGTCGGCCTACCAGGGCCCGGAGACCCTGTTCGGACGCGACCCCGTGGACGGAGAGGACCCGGCGGACGTACCGGGCGGGCTCGATCTGGTCCGGGACGTCCCTGCGGAAGAGCTTCCGGAGCTGCGTCCGAGAAACCGATCCGAGGCAACGACATTTGCGCCGGAGATCACGGACTCGCTGCGGCGTGCTGTGTTCTGGTTCTGGCTCGCGACCGCCGCGCGTCGAGTGCGCGACGGGGACGTCCGGCACTCGTCGATGCTGGTCCACGCCCATTCGGACACGAGCGTCCACGACTCCTTCGCGGCGCCGCTGCGCGGACTGCGTCGTGACGTCCTCGCCGAGCTCAGTGCCGGGACCAGCGAGCTGACGACGGAGTTGCGTGAGCTCTGGACCGCTGAGACGCGACGCGTGGTCGCGGACGACCTCGACGAAACCCCCGTCACGTTCGACGAGCTGGAGGCGTATCTCCCCGCAGTGGTCTCGGACACGAAGGTGATCCTCGACCACTACCGGAGTCAGGACCGCCTGAACTACGACAACGGGCCGCAGACGGTGATCGCGGTCGGTGGCAACACGCTCTCTCGTGGACTCACGCTCGAAGGGCTGGTCGTCAGCTTCTTCGTCCGCTCCGCCGACGTCTACGACACCCTCCTGCAGATGGGGCGGTGGTTCGGCTACCGGCCGGGCTACTCGGACCTGCCGCGCATCTGGATGCCCTCGCAGGTCCGGGAGTGGTTCATGCACCTCGCCACGGTCGAGGCCGAGATGCGCAAGGAGATCGACCGGTACCTGGTCGAGCACAAGTCGCCGCTCGACATGGCGGTACGGATCCGCTCGCACCCGAAGATGAAGGTCACCGCGCCGATCAAGATGGCGTCCGCGGTCCGCGCTGCCGCTGCATATGGCGGGCAGCTCGTCGAGTCGCGGTACTTCCCCGTCGAACCGCGCGCGGAGGCTGCGAGGTGGCTCTCCGAGAACGACCGTGCGGTCCGCTCGTTCCTCGAGATCTGCGGCGACACCGTCCCCGCGGAAGTCGGTGGCCAGGCCGAGGGCGCCGCCAAGCTCCTCTGGCGGGGACTGCCCTCGAGCGCTGTGCGCGCGTTCATCCGCGAGTACCGGTTCCACGAGAAGTCCGTCGAGGCGGACCCCGAGCTGATCGACCAGTACATCGACGTCCGCGTTCGCGCGGGCGGACTGCACCGGTGGAACGTCGCGGTGATGGGAACCGCGCCGGCGAAGGCGGAGAAGACGATCGTGCTTCCGGACGGCCGCACTGTCGGCATGGTTCGACGTTCGCGCCTGGAGAACACGAAGGACCTCGATCACGCCGACATCAAGACCCTGAGCGGTCCGCGTGACGAAGCGGTCGACCTGGACGTCCCGGCCGACTGGGACGGGACGGGTCGTACTGCCTACTCCCGCCTGCGTGTGGATCGGGCGCCCGAGACCGGCCTCGTCATGCTGTACCCGATCGACCCGGTGTCGAAGCCGAGCGCGCAGTACCGCGTGAAGCTCGACGCACCCGCGGACGTCGTGTGGGGCGTCGCCCTCGTCTTCCCTCAGCCGTCGGTCGGTGTCGACCTGACGGTGGAGTACGACTTCGTCGCCGCGGACCTGTCCAAGGTCTTCCCGGGCGCGATCGCCGACCCGGAGACCGACATCACCGTCCTCTCGGAGGACCTGGACGAGGCGGGGATCGACTCGTGACGGGTTCGAGCAACGTCGAGACGGAGCTCCGCCGGACCTTGGAGCACTACTGGGGCCAGCTGCCGGCGCCGTCGGGGCCGAGCATCTCGTCGACGGACATCGCCATCTCGCTCGGCGGCGGAACGGTCCGCCTCGGCGTCGACTCCGACCGGCACCGGCACCTGCTGGTCCCCATCGCGGACGGCGCCCCGGAGGTCTCGGACCGCACGAGCAGCGGCGTCCGCCTGACGACGCGCCCGCTGTCGTCAGGTGACGGGAGTCGGCGGTACGCCGACCTCGAGTGCGCGCGGCCCGATCTCAGCGGCGTCTTCACCGGACTGGCAGCGGACGTCTGCCTGGCGCTGCTGGCGGGACCGGTGGATCCCGGTGCAGCGGTCGCGACGCACCTCGACGACTGGCGCGCGCTGCTCGGCGCGGGCTCCCGTCCGTGGACGACACCGCGTCTCGGTGGGCTGACAGCGGAGCTCCTCGTGCTCGACCAGCTGCTCGATCTCGACGGCCAGGCGGCGTCGTACTGGTCCGGCCCCCTGGGCGAGGCGCAGGACTTCCGGTCCTCCCGGCACGCCATCGAGGTGAAGGCGAGCCTCACCAAGGAGGGGCGTCTGATCCGGATCCACGGCACGGACCAGCTGGAGCCCCCGGCGGGCGGGGCCCTGGGCCTCGTCTGGTTCCGGCTCCGTGCGGTCGGTGCGGGCGAGGGGATCGGTCTGGTCGAGCTGATCGAGCGCTGCCTCGAGCGCGGCGGGGCGGCGGCGGTCTTCGACCGCCTGGACCGGCTCGGTCTCCCTGCGACATCCGAGCCGGACATCGCAGCCGCGCGGTTCGAGGTCGTCGAACAGCGGTGGTACCGCGTCGACGACGCCTTCCCCGCGATCCACCCCGGCCGGTTCCAGGGCCACGCCGTGCCGGCGGGCGTCGGCGCCGTCGAGTACCTGGTGGACCTCGACGTCGTGGCCGCGGAGCCCGATCCGGTCGAGGATCTCCTCACGGCATTCCTGGAGCAGCGATGACCGAGCCCTCGTGGTTCTCCCAGCCGTTCTCGCCGGCGGGTGGCATCACCGCGGAAGGCCTCCGCAACCAGCTCGGCCGGCCCGAGCTGTCCGTCCTGACGGTTCTGGTCCGGGAGGCGGCGCAGAACTCGTGGGACGCTAAGGAGTCGCGCCGGGTCCGCTTCTCACTCGACCTCCGCGCTGTCGGCCCGTCGCACATGCCGGCCTGGCGCGAGCTGCTGCGAGGGGCGCCGCGCGAGGCTGGCGCACTGCTCAGCCTGAACGAGGTGCTCCGCCGTCCGACGATCCGCTACCTCGCCGTCGTCGACCGCGGCACGAGCGGCCTGGGCGGGCCGACGCGGTCCGACCGGTTCGCAGAGCCGGGTCACCGGGGTTGGCTCTCGTTCGTGCTGAACTCCGGGGAGAAGCAGGACACCGACGGCGGTGGTGGGACCTACGGGTACGGCAAAGGGGCGTTCTTCCTCGCGAGCCGCGTCGGCACGGTGCTCATCCACACCCGGTTCAAGGACGAGTCGGGCATCCTCCGGACCCGGCTCATCGGGTCGTCCCTGCTCGCGTCGTACAACGACGACCAGCGGCCGTTCACCGGCCGGCACTGGTGGGGCGACGCGCAGGTGGACCACTGCGAGCCGCTGACGGACGAGGACGCGATCCGGATGGCCGATCGCCTCGGGCTGCCTGCGTTCGACGACGGTGCGACCGGGACGACGGTCGTCGTGCTGGAACCGGATCTGCGCGACCCGTCGCACGACGAGGACAAGGCGCCCGAGCTCTCGATGCACGAGGCCGGGGAGTTCCTGGCCGACGCCGCGGCGTGGAACCTGTGGCCCCTCACCCTCGAGGACCGCTCGCCGCGCATGGACGTCTCGGTCGCGGTGAACGGTGAACGCGTGCCGGTCCCCGACGAGTCCACCAACGCGACGCTCGCGCACTTCGCCACCGCCTACCGTCGAGCAGCCGGCCACGGGGCCGACACAGAGATCCTGTGCAAGAACCCGCGCCGGCTCCTCGGGCACTTCGCGGCCGAGACCACGCTCGGTGCTCGGGTGCGGAGCCGAGCGGCGGAGGAGCTTGGACTGGAACGCGACACGGCGCCGCACCACATCGCCCTGATGCGACGACCCGACCTGGTCGTCGGCTACTACCAGGGCCAGGCCAAGCCCCACCCGGAGCTGGGGTACGCAGGAGTCTTCAAGGTGGACGACGCGCTGGACACGGTGTTCTCGCGGTCCGAGCCCCCGACGCACGACGCCTGGGTCGACGCGCAGCTGGCGGGGTACGAGGCGACGTTCGTCCGGGTGGCCCGGCGGAGGGTCGGAGAGCGGTGTGCCGAGCTCGCGGGGCCGAAGCACGCGCCGAGGGTCGTCGAGAGCACCCCGGTCGGTGCGGTGTCCCAGCGGCTCGGGTTCCTGTTGGCCGGCGTCGGATCCGGGGCCCCGCTGGAGGGCGAGGACGGTTCCGCGACGCCCCCCACTGCGCCGCCGGCGCCGGGTCCCGGCGGGCGGAGCGGTTCGGGCGGTGGCGGCGCCGCCACCGGAGGACCGTCGGAGCCGCCGGCCCGGCGCGGCAGGGCCCGTCGTCCGCAGCTCCTCGAGAGCCCGCGGTTCGAGAACCTGGACGGGACCTGGCTGCTCGTCCAGCGCGTCCGCACCGCTTCAGCCGGTCGGGTCCGCGGCCTGATCGGGGTCGTCACGGGCGAGGGCGTGGAGACGTCGGCGCCTGCATCCTCCGGGCAGCCGGAGGTCGTCGGCTGGCGGCGTGAGGACGGGTCCGTGATCAGCGGCAGCGAGATCGACGTCGTCGCGGAGGAGATCGAGCTCCTCGCGCGTCCCGTCGAGGACACCGCGGTGGAGATCGACGTCGAGTGGGCGGAGAGCGTGTCGTGAGAGCTCTGCCCTATCCCGTACCGAGCTCGTCGGTCGCGCCGGAGTCGTGGACCTTGAGTGGATCACCGGTCACCACGGTGCTGCCCGGGTGGGACTACGAGTCGCTGCTGCAGTTCGAGCGCGTCGTCCGCGTCGACGTCCTGAAGACGGTCAAGGACGCGGGACTGGACCCGGAGGTGCCGCTCGCGCTGCACGTCCGCTACTGGGCGACCGGGTCGTACGTCCGGCGGTCCGCGGTGCTCGAGCCGCTGGTACCGGACGCCACCACGGGCTGGGCGCAGGTCCTGCTCGTGGCGCCGGTGGACGGGCGTGAGCTCGCCGGGGACCTGGTCCTGGAGACGACGCTCGTGCGCGTCGACGAGGCGGAGGTCGGCGGCTTCACCGCTCGACGCGCGGGAAGCGTCCTGTGGAACGACACCACGAAGCTGGCGCTCGAGGGCAGCGGCGGGTTGCTGCCCATCGCCCCGGTCCGGTTCTCCGAACAGGGCCTTCCGGCGGCGGCCGCCTGGTACGTGAGCCTCGACGGGTCCGACTGGGCAGCGCCCGCGATGGGCAACCTCCTCGTCCTGCTCAACGTGGACAACCGCGCCGTCGCCGACGCGCTCGACCCGGGCAACACGGCTGCCGCGTCCCTCTGGGACACGCTCACGGTCGACGTGGTGTGCGACCTCGTCGGTCGCGCGCTCGACGACGAGGAGTACGAGCCCACCCAGGACGACGCTGGCGAGCTGTCCACGGGGGAGCTCGTCACCAACCTGATCCGATCGTTCCTGAGCCTTCCCGGAGAGGGTGTCACCGACGCCGTGCTCAGGCTCCGTGACGAGCGTCGGCACGACCCGTCCCGGGTCCGTGCGCAGGCGCAGAGCTCTCTCCGTTTCCCGAGGACGTCATCGTGAGCACTCTCTACCCTCGTCTGCTCCCCGCGGACACCGAGGCGCTCTTCACGCGCCTCCCCGAGACCTCGGCGGGCGCCGCGGAGCCGCCGGAGGCGCTGACGACGGCGCGGGCCGTCTACGCAGCGTCGGGAGGGATGCGGGTCCACCGCGACGAGCTGCTGGTCCTGCGCGACGAGGTGCGCCGCGCCGCGGTCGAGCACGGCTTCCCGGAGCGACCCGGTCTCGAGGCGCGCAACGGGTTCGACCGTCGCGTCGCGCGGATCCTGCACGCCCGGATGGGGCTGACAGCGGGCGAGGCCTCGCAACGCCAGGTGTGGGCCTACCTGGCGCTGGTGCTGCTTCCCGACGTCTGCGTCTGGCGCTTCCCGCCGAATGACGACGGCAGGTACGTGGCCGACCGGTACAAGGGCACCGACCTGACGCGGCACGCGCTCGCCCGGCTCTGGTGGCGCGCGCACGTGCTGCGGGACGGCACGCGGCACGACGACCCCTACTGGATGTTGGAGGCGCTGGGGGAGGCCGATCTCGACCAGGTGATGGCTCGCCGGCGGTCGGTCGCGGCGACGCCGTCGCTCGTCCGCACCGTGGTGCGCGTGACCGCCGAGTCGACCGACGCCGTCGGGCGGGACGTCCTTCGAGACCTGCTGAAGCGGCTGCTGCGCCTGACCGCGTTCCTGGACCTCGACTGGCTGGATGACGAGCAGCTCAGGGCGCTGGTGCTGCGGGAGCGCGCGGTGTCGATCGCGAACCTGACGGGCTGAGGCCGGCGTCGCCTCGCCGCCGCCTCCAGGTGTCCTCCACCGTGTCGGCGGCGGCGCGCATGTCGGCGTGCTCCCAGAAGCGCAGCACACACCACCCCTGCTCGGTGAGGCGGGCGTCGGTGTCGCGGTCACGCGCGACATTGGCCTTCAGCTTCTCGCCCCACCAGGGGGCGTTCGCCGCGGGCTGCGTGGCGTGCTCGGGACAGGCGTGCCAGAAGCACCCGTCCACGAACACCGCGAGGCGGACGGCAGTGAACACGACATCGGCGCGTCGCCGAGGCATGCCCGGCAGGGGATGGTCGACCCGGTATCTGAGGCCGAGGCGGTGCAGCTCGCGGCGGAGCGCGAGCTCGGGGACGGTGTCACGACGACCCTGACGCGACATCCGGGCGGATACGCTCGCGGAGCTCGGGACCGCGACGTGGCGCGTGGGAGCCGGGATGTCGGCCGAGTCTCCCGTCACCGAGCGCTGACCTCCTGGTACGCGGCGGTGGCCGGCGAGTCTGTCGGCCGTGTCAGTGGCTCAAACGTATCCTTCCTCCATGACCGTCATGCAGGATCGCGACAACTCGGTCCTGCCGGAGGGCCGTACGCGCGCGCTGACCGTGCTGGACCTCTTCGCCGGGGCCGGAGGCATCACCACCGGGCTCCACGAGGTCGGGGGCTTCACCACGGTCGCGGCGGTCGAGATGGATCCCGCGGCGGCGGCCACCTACGCGGCCAACCACCCCGAGACCCAGGTGCACGTCAAGGCGATCCAGGACTGGGTCCAGGACGAGGGCGTGCCCGAGGTCGACGTGATCGTCGGCGGCCCGCCCTGCCAAGGCTTCTCCACGCTCGGGAAGCAGGACGTCGAGGACGACCGGAACGCGCTCTGGATGGAGTACGCGAAGACGATCGTCAAGGCGCGACCGAAGTACTTCGTGGTGGAGAACGTGGCCGCGTTCATGAAGTCGCCCCAGTACCGGCAGTTCATCGCAGCCTGCTCGCCGGGCGGCATGCTGGCGGACTACCGCTTCGAGGCCCGCGTGCTGAACGCTGCCGACTACGGCGCGTTCCAGGCTCGGAAGCGTGCGGTCCTTATCGGGCACCGCGCTGAGCTCGACTTCCCGGGCTGGCCCGAGCCGACGCACGTCGGGAGGCACCGGACGGTCGCGCAGGCGTTCGCCGACGTGGAGGGGGAACCCGAGACGACCGAGCTGCCGGGGCGCACCACGCTGACAGCGGTCGGAGCGGCGATGCCCGGTCCGTTCGAGTCGACCGAGCTGCACATCGGGCGCGACTACCGGCCCATCTCCCTCAAGCGCTTCGCTGCGATCCCGGTCGGTGGAAACCGGTTCGACCTCCCGGACGAGCTCAAGGCGAAGTGCTGGATCGGCCACACGTCCGGCTCGGGAGACGTCATGGGGCGGCTCCACTGGGACAAGCCGGCCGTCACGATCCGGACCGAGTTCTTCAAGCCGGAGAAGGGCCGGTACCTCCACCCGGTACGGCCTCGCGCGATCACGCACTTCGAGGCCGCCATCCTGCAGGGGTTCCCGAAGGACTACCGGTGGATCGGGTCCAAGACAGCGATCGCCAGGCAGATCGGTAATGCGGTGCCCATCCCGCTCGCAGCGGCGATCGGGCGCAGGCTCCTGAGTGCAGCCGAGGCCATGGACTAGCCACGGGAACGCAGCGCGGCGTCCCGAAGTCGCTTCTGCCCGCCTACGATCGCGAGATGCTGAACTTGCTCCCGCCGTCGGACGGCGACCGGTCGTCGGGGAACGGGATCGGGGTGCTGGATCTATTCGCCGGCGCAGGTGGATTAAGCCTGGGATTTCACCACGGCAGCAACCGCTACGCGACGGTGCGTGCGGTCGAGATGGACGTGGCTGCGGCGGCCACCTACGCGCAGAACTTCGGTCCCGTCGTCTATGCCGGTGACATCCGGCGATGGCTCCAGGACGAGCCGACGCCGGAAGCGGACCTCGTGCTCGGCGGTCCGCCGTGCCAAGGGTTCTCCACCCTCGGGAAACGCGACCCGTCGGATTTGCGCAACACATTGTGGCGTCCCTACGCCGAGGTCGTCCGGCGTGCGATGCCCCGGGCCTTCGTCATGGAGAACGTCCCGGCCTTCCTCAAGTCCGGTGAGTACGCGGCGTTCGTCGAGGCGTTCGCAGGCGGCGAGCTCGCGGACTACGACATCCGTGCCGCGGTGCTCAACGCGGCGGACTTCGGAGCTCCGCAGGTCCGCAAGCGGGTGATCGTGATCGGGGTCCGGCGCGACGTCGCGCACCCGGGCCACCCGACGGCAGCGGTCGGCAACCGCGCGACGGTCCGTGATGCCTTTGAAGGCATACGGCCCTTCGCCGGCGATCTGTCGCTGCCGCCCCGCCGGACTCCGTTCGGGGGGGCGTGGCTGCCCGGCCCCTTCAAGGGGCAGGACCTGCACATCACCCGCGACTGGAGTCCGCTGTACCAACAGCGGTTCCGGGCGGTGCCCTACGGCGGTAGCCGACTGGATCTCCCCGACGAGCTGAGCATGGACTGCTGGCGGAACAACCCCCGCAGTGCGAGCGACGTAATGGGGCGGCTGGATTGGGAGAAGCCGTCGGTCACCGTCCGGACCGAGTTCTTCAAGCCCGAGAAGGGCCGCTTCCTGCACCCGACACAGCATCGCGCGATCACGCACTGGGAGGCGGCTCGACTCCAGGGTTTCCCGGACGACTACCGCTGGGTCGGGGACCGCACCCAGATCGCGCGGCAGATCGGGAACGCCGTGCCGGTTCGGCTCGGTGCGGCGCTCGGCACGCATCTGGCGCAGGTGCTTTAGCCGGGTCGCAAGCCCTACACGCAGAAAGTCACGGAGGCGCGTCTTGGTACGGGCGAGCCGTGCGCACGTTGACCGCCAGGCGCTCATCACCGATCCGTCGATGTCGGGTTGATTCACCCAGGTGGCTCAAGCACGGGAGCCGGTTATGGACCCGATTGCGACGAAGGTCCAGTATGTCGCGCGTGGCACTCAACGCATGGTGGACGAAGGACCCGAATCAGCGGTATTGGATGGAGATCTCCGCCCGTCCCGACGTGGGCGGACCGCTGGAGAGCCCGAAGCTCGAGCGTCTGACGTGGGGCTACGACCTGGTCAGCCAGGTTCAGCCCGGCGACCGGGTGCTTCATTGGTCCACCATCGGTACGACGTCGGCGCTGGTGGGGTGGTCCGAAGTCGTCGCCTACCCGGTCGTCGTCCCCGAGTACACGTGGACTCCGCGTCATGGCGAGGAGCGGACCACAGCCGGCTGGAGGGCCGAACTCGGAGGGCTTCATCGCTTCCCTCCCATCACGGCTGCGCAGCTGCTGCCCTTGCTGGACGAGATCACCACGGTCGACGAGGCGCTCGGCAACCTGCATCCGGGGACCTTGTACTTCCCTTTCACTCGCTACGGCGCCGAGCGGCCCATTGAGTCCCAGGAGATCCGGGCGACCCAGGCCTACTTCGTCAAGTTCCCCGTGCAGCTCTTCGATGTCATCCCAGGGGCGGCCGGTGCTCGTATCGATGGCGCCGTCGAACCGCTCAGTGTCACGGTGGCGGAGGATTTCCAGAAGCCCGGGACGCGGGCCGCCAGCGGCCGCGTCACCCGAGCTTCGGACCCGAAGCTGCGCCTGGTAATGGAGCGCAGATCGCTCGACGTCGCACGTGAGTACTACGAAGCGCTCGGCGGAACGGAGTATCGCGAGGTAGGGGCGCCGTACGACATCGAGGTAGTCGTCGACGGGGTCGTGCGTCACTGCGAGGTGAAGGGCAGTTCACTCACCATCGACACCGTCGAGCTCACGATCAACGAGGTGATCCACGCCGGAGATTTCCCGGTGGTCGACCTGATCGTGGTGGACGGCATCGTCCCGGTGCGCGACGGGTCGAACGAGGTCGTCGATGCCGTTGGAGGGCGGCTCCGGGTATGGACGAACTGGTCTCCGGTCGAAGACGCGCTGAAGGCAATGAAGTTTGCGTACTCACTTCCCGGGAGCAGCGAGACCGCCTGACCGCTCGCGGCGGAATGCTGCAACGAGGTCTCGGAGAGTACAGACCGCTCGTCCTGCCGCGGTGGTCACCCCACCGCTCCCGTCAACCGCGCCACATGCAGCGCCAGGTACAGCTCCTCCTCCCCGCCCACGCTCCACCCGAACCGCTCCCGCAGCAGCGCGCCGATCGCCGAGGCCGAGGCGAACGCCTTCGGATGCTCCCCCCGCACCGCCTCCCGCAGCACCGCCCCCGAACCCCCGCCGGGCACCGCCTCCCCCCGCGCCTGCCGCACGAACAGGTACCGCAGGTGCGTCACGAACCGCGCCACCTCCAGCGACTCCTCGTCCAGCACGCACCCGTGCAGCGCCCGCACGATCCCGAGCGCCGCCGCGAACGCCTCGGTCATCTCGAACGTCCGCGCCATCTCCCCGCCGTCCTCGCCCCCGAGCTGCGCGTTCACGAAGTGCAGCGCCAACGGCACCGCCTCCAGGTCGGGCAGCCGGACCCCGGTCGAGGACGCCACCTCCGCGAGGCACCGCCGCGCGAACGCCACCTCCCTCGGGTATAGGTGCAGCACCTCCCACTGCAGCGGGTACGCGATCTCCGTCCCCGCGCGCGCCCGGCGCAGCGCGTACGAGAGGTGGTCCGCGAGCGGCATCAGCACGTGCGCGGTGATGTGCGGCCCGAGCTCGGCCCGCGCCTCGTCGACGATCCGCTGCGCCAGGTCGAGGTCCGACGGGGGGATGTCCTCGAGCAGCGCCGCGATGTGCTCGGGCGTGGTCGACCCGCCGGCGACGAACGTGCGCTCGACGTCGTCCTCCCGGACGGCGTCACCGGGCCTGGCCTGGAACCCGATGCCCCGGCCCATCAGCACGACCTCCGCGCCCGTGCCGTCGTCGGCCAGCAGGACGTTGTTGTTGAAGACCCGCACCACGCGCATGCGTCCTCCTCGACGCGGTCCGTCCCCGGGAGGCCCGGGTGGCGGTTCACCACCGCCACCCGGGCCGTCGGCTCGTCGGCTCATCCGATCCGCAGCAGCACGTCGGCCGCGCCGACCGAGCCGTGGCCGGCCGCCGTCACGGCGACCCCGTCCGGCGATCGCGTCACCACGACGACCGTGCTGGGGTCGTAGCCGGCAGCCACCACGGCGGCGAGGTCGAACTCGCCCAGCAGCTCGCCGGCGACCACCTGCGACCCGGGCGCGACCCCCGGGGCGAACCCCTCGCCCGCCATCCGGACGGTGTCGAGGCCGACGTGCACGAGCACCTCGACGCCGTCGACGGTCCGCAGCCCGTACGCGTGCGGCAGGACGGTGAGCACCTCGCCGTCGACCGGTGCGACCACGCGTCCAGCGGACGGCACCACCGCGGCGCCCGGCCCGAGCGCGCCGGACGAGAACACCGCGTCCGGCACCGCGTCGAGCGCGATCACCCGTCCGGCGACCGGTGCCAGCACGACCCGCGTCCGGAGCGCCGTCGCGACGTCGCCGCCGGCCGCGTGCGGCGGCTCCGGCGTCTCGGCGGCGGGCGCGTTCGGGATGTCGGTGAACCCGAGCGTCATGGTCAGCGCGAACGCGATGACGATCGCCAGCCCGGTGCCGATCAGCTGCATCGTGAAGTTGCCGATGCCCATCGTCGCGGTCACCGTGATCGCGCCCGGCAGGATGAAGCCCTCGGCCGCGGACCCGCCCGCCGCGGCGATCGACCCGCCGACCGCACCGCCGATGCACGCGTAGATGAACGGCTTCTTCAGCCGCAGCGTGACGCCGTAGATCGCCGGCTCGGTGATGCCGGCGAGGAACGCCGAGATCGTCGCGGGTCCGGCCACGCCCTTGAGGTCGCGGTTGCGCGTCTTGATCAGCACGGCGGCCGCGGCACCGGCCTGGGCGAGGACGGCGGGGAACAGGGGTCCGGTCAGCAGCGAGTACCCCTGCGTGACCATGTCCTGCAGCATCACCGGCGTCAGACCCCAGTGGACGCCGAAGATGACGAACACCTGCCACAGCGCGCCCATGAGCGCGCCGCCCACCGCCGGGCTCAGGTCCCACATCGTGTTGATGCCGCTCGACAGCCCGCGGCCGACGATGTCGGACACCGGTCCGATCGCGAGGAACGTGACCGGGACGATGACGGCCAGCGTGACCATCGGGGTGACGAAGTTCCGCAGCGCGTCGGGCACGAACCGGGCGAGCAGCCGCTCCAGGTGGGACTGCGCGTAGACCGCGAGGATCGTCGGGATGACCGCGGACAGGTAGCTGATCATGACGACCGGGATGCCGAGGAACGTGAGCTCGCCGCCACCCGCCGCGAAGGCGTCGAGCGTCAGCTCGGTGCCGTCGGCGCCGGGGATCACCGGGAGGGTCGCCGAGTAGATCAGCGCGCAGGCGATCGCCACCGACGTGTAGACGTTGGCCTTGAACCGCTTGGCCGCGGTCATCGCGAGCAGGATCGGCAGGAACTGGAAGATCGCGTCGGCCGCGGTGAACCAGATCGCGTACGTCGACGACTCGCCCCACTCGGGGGAGATCCGCGCGCCGACGGCGAGGAACGCCTTGATCAGGCCCGTCCCGGCGAGCACCCAGAGAAACGGCGTGAAGATGCTCGTCACGAGGTCGATGGCCCGCGCGAGGAACCCGCCGGAGGACGCCGCCTCCGTCGCGACGCCGCTGGCGGCGACGGCCTCGAACACGCTGTTGACCGTATTGCCGATGACCACCTGGAACTGCCCGCCGGCCTCGACGACGGTGATGACGCCGCGGGTCGCCTCGACGGCGGCCTTGTCGGCGCGCTCGCGGTCCTTGAGGCGGAACCTCAGCCGGGTGGCGCAGTGCGTCACGGAGACGACGTTCTCGACTCCGCCCACCGCGCGCAGGACGTCGTCCGCGATCGTCTGGTACTTGCTGGCCGTTGCCACGATTCCTCCTCGAACCGGTCGCAGCGCGCAGCGTCGGGGCGATTCTGGGCACGAAAAAACCCCGAGCCGGTGGCAGGCGGAAACAATGCTCCGACCAGCCTCGGCTCGGGTTTTGCCTGTCGCCAGTAACAACCCCGGACCTGCACGAGCCGCCGTCGAGCGGCGACTGCGGCGAACCTAGCAGCGCCGCTTGAGCGCCTGTCAACACCGGGTGTCCACAGACTGATGAGTAGCACCCGCGGCGGGGCGAAGAGGGGCTTGACGGCCTCTCGGGGCAACGGTAGGAATGGCGACGTCGACCAGGATTGTGACTGACCAGATCAGGCAAGACCTGCCGCGTCCGAGGCCTTCTGCGCCCGGTTCGCGCAGGTCTTTTTTCATGCCCGGAGACGGTCCATCCGCGACATCAGCCGCGCCCCCTTCCCCGATCGCAGAGAGGCGCCATCGTGACCACCACCGACACCCACTTCCCGCCCGGGTTCCTCTGGGGCGGGGCCACCGCCGCCAACCAGTGCGAGGGCGCGTACGACGAGGGCGGCAAGGGCCTGTCCATCCAGGACGTCATGCCCCGCGGCATCATGGGACCGCCCACCGACGAGCCGACGCCGGACAACCTCAAGCTGGTGGGCATCGACTTCTACCACCGGTACGCCGAGGACATCGCGCTGCTGGCGGAGATGGGCTTCCGGACGTTCCGGTTCTCGATCGCGTGGGCGCGGATCTTCCCGAACGGCGACGAGGCCGAGCCGAACGAGGAGGGCCTGGCGTTCTACGACCGGGTGCTCGACGAGTGCGAGAAGCACGGCATGGAGCCGCTGGTCACCATCTCCCACTACGAGACCCCGCTGGCGCTGGCGCGGAGGTACGACGGCTGGGTCAGCCGGGAGATGATCGGCCACTTCGCGACGTACGCGCGGACGCTGTTCGAGCGGTACGGGTCGCGCGTCAGGTACTGGCTGACGTTCAACGAGATCAACGCCGTGCTGCACGCCCCGCTGCTGAGCGGCGCGATCCTCACGCCCAAGGACGAGCTGTCGCCGGCCGACCTCTACCAGGCGATCCACCACGAGCTCGTGGCCAGCGCGCTCGCCACGAAGATCGCCCGTGAGGTCGCCCCTGACGCGCAGGTCGGCTGCATGCTCATCGCGGTGCCCGCGTACCCGCTGACGCCGTCGCCGGCCGACGCGCTCGCCGTGCTGCGGACGCAGCACCAGACGCTGGCGTTCGGCGACGTGCACTGCCGGGGCGAGTACCCCGGGTACCTGCTGCGGCACCTCCGTGAGCTCGGCGTCGAGCTCGACATCACCGACGACGACCGCGAGACGCTGACGCACACGGTCGACTTCGTGTCGTTCTCCTACTACTCGAGCATCTGCGAGACGGCCGACCCCGGGGCTCTCGAGGGCCAGAGCAACATGATGGGCGGCGTGCCGAATCCGACGCTGGTGGCCAGCGAGTGGGGCTGGCAGATCGACCCCGTCGGGCTGCGCATCGTGATGAACCAGTTCTGGGACCGGTGGCGCAAGCCGCTGTTCATCGTCGAGAACGGGCTCGGGGCCGTCGACGAGCTGGTCGAGGTGGACGGGGCGCGGACCGTGGTCGACGACTACCGGATCGCGTACCTCAACGAGCACCTCGTGCAGGTGGAGGAGGCGCTGCGCGACGGGGTCGACGTGCTCGGCTACACGACGTGGGGCTGCATCGACCTGGTGTCGGCGGGGACGGCGCAGATGAGCAAGCGGTACGGGTTCGTCTACGTCGACCGGCACGACGACGGGTCGGGGACGCTGGAGCGGTACCGGAAGAGGTCGTTCGACTGGTACGCCGAGGTGATCCGGACGAACGGGGGGAGCCTGGAGCGGTAGCGCGCGGGGCGCTCTGTACTCGGGCGAGGAGCGGGCCCCTTCGTGGCGAAGGGGCCCGCTCCTGGGCGTACCGACTCATCTGGGTCTGGGGCCCACGGGCAGCCGTCGACGCGCCCGGGCCCTCCGCCCTCAGCCGTCGAGCGCGGTCCGGACCGGGTCACCTTGGCGGACCCGTCGGCACCCACGTGGCGTCCTGCCTCGGGGTGGGAACGTCGCGTCGAAGTCGAGGGTGTCGACCGGCCATCTCCCCCTAGAGTGTGCCCTGGTCAGGCAGGCTGCAGATCTCAGGGGGAGACGGTGGCGGACGTTCAGCTGGTCCCGGCCGACGTGCGTGCGTCGGCCGGCCGGATCGCCGAGGCGGGTGACGCGGTGCGTTCAGCGACCTACCCGGAGCGTGCCGTCGACGTCGGGGCGGCAGTGCCGGGCAGCCTGAGCGCCGGGCCCGCTGAGCGGGTGCACGGGCGTTGGTCGGCCCAGACGACGGCCTGGTCGCGAGCAGCAGCCGACCAAGCCGGTCGGATGTCGACTGCCGTCGCTGACACCGAGGCCAACGACGCCGCGGTCTCCGCGACCATGCAGCGTCTGACGACCCGGCTGGGGGCGGCACCGCGATGACGGGCATCGCCACGGTGCTCGGTTGGGACCCGGACGCGCTGACCCGCGCCGCGGACGCGCTGGTCGCGGAGCGGTCCCGGCTCGTCGGGCTCCAGGACGAGCTCGACGCCGGCGCGCCTCCGGCGAGCTGGATCAGCGCGGCGCGGACTGCCGCGTTCGCCGCGCACCGGGCCCTCGCTGACGGGCTCGCGCAGGCCGTGACGGAGGTGTCGGCTGTCGCCACGGCCGTCGACGAGGCGGCCGCCTCGATCCGTGCGGCCAAGGCTGAGCTCTCCGGGGTCCTCGACTGGGCACAGCGCAACGGGTTCGCGGTGGACCGTGCGACCGGGCGGGTCAGCGACACGGCCTGCTACACGGACGAGGTCGCCGCGGACCGCGCGCTCGCCGCGACGGAGCTCGTCGAGCGCCTGCGGCAGACGGTCCTGACCGCCGAGCACGCCGACGCGCAGCTGGCCGCGGTGCTCGACCGGGTCGGGTCGGGCGCGCTCACGGCCCCCGGCGGCTCGCTCGCCGACGCGGCCGCGGAAGGCGCCGCCAGCGGGTCGCTCGAGGTGCGGCCCGCTCCGCTCGGCGGCACCCCCGCGGAGGCCAGCGCCTGGTGGCAGTCGCTCACCGATGACGAGCGCGCCGAGGTGCTGGCCGAGCACCCGGAGTGGCTCGGCAACACCGACGGCATCCCGGCGGGCGTGCGCGACCAGGCCAACCGCGCGCTCATCCCGGTCTACCGGGCGGAGCTGGAGGCGGAGGCGGCCCGCCTGCAGGCCGCGCTGGACGACAACTTCTTCGGCGGGGCGTTCACGAGCGACGACGCCCGGCTCGAGGTGATCCGGGAGAAGCTCGCGGGGCTGGACCGCGTCGAGCAGGTCCTCGCGCGGGGCTCGCGTCAGCTTCTGACGCTCGACATCCACGGTGAGCGTCAGCTCATGGCTGCCGTCGCGGTCGGCGACGTGGACACCGCGGACCACGTCGCCGTCTTCACACCCGGCTTTACGACGACGGTCGCGGGCAGCCTCGCGAACTACGACCAGTCGATGGCCGAGCTGCGCTCGGTCGCGCGCTCCGAGTCCCTGAAGTACGGCGACGGCGGAACGGTCGCGACCGTCTCGTGGCTCGGGTACGAGGCGCCGCAGTGGGACGAGTGGTACGACCTCGGCGGCAAGTTCGTCACCAGCGACTCGTCCGCGCAGGCAGGGGCGGCCTCGCTCGCGGACTTCTACCGGGGCGTCGACGCCTCGCGGGCGGACGACCCGCACCTGACCGCACTCGGGCACTCGTACGGGTCGACGACCACCGGCATCGCGCTGCAGCAGCAGACAGGGGTGGACTCGGCGGTCGTGTTCGGGTCGCCCGGGCTGGGAACCTCCCACGTCGAGGACCTCCACGTGCCCGACGGACAGATGTTCCGCATCGAGGCGCGTCGGGATCCCGTCGCCGACCTGGGGAATTTCGGTATCGACCCGACCTACATCGACGGCATCACCGGCCTCTCCGCCCGGGAAGCTACGGTCGACGGGACGGCGTATGGCGAATCGACCGGGCACAGCGCCTACCTGTCGGACGACACGACCAGCCAGCACAACATCGCGGCGGTGGTCGCCGGGGCGCCGGACCGGATGGTGCTCGACGGCGGACGCGGTGCGGGGGACCTCCTCAGCTGGCCTGTCCCGGGGACCTACTGATGACGCGCAAGGGCCCGGTGACGCGCGCGCGACCCCGGCACGGTGGAGGACATGTGAGGACGAAGCTCGCGTCGTCGGTGCTGGTCCTGGCGGCGCTGCTGTCGGGCTGCACCGGCGGCGGACCCGGATCAGGCGAGGGGTCGAACGGCCCGGAACAGGTGGACACCGTGGAGGCACGGCCGCGCATGGAGCAGGTGCTCGACAGCTACGAGGCGATGGAGCGCGAGATGATCGCGGCCGTCGAGGCCGAGCTGCCGGGCCTGCAGTGGCGGATGGACACCGAGGACACCGGGATGACTCGCTCCCTCTGCGACGGGGCCGGCCTCGACGACGATGCGGAGGAGGTCGACCTGGCGACGCTCTGGGCGCCCGGCACGCTCGCGCCGGCGGACTGGCCCCGGGCGGTCGAGCTGGTGCAGGAGGTCGGTGACCGGTACGGGTTCACCGAGCGCCGCACCGTCGTGGACGAGGCGGACGACCTGGAGGTCGTGGGCGAGGACGAGTACGGCGGCAGGTACCGGTTCGGCATGGCGGCGAACACGATCCTGTCGGTGCGCACGGGGTGCCACCTCTGGGAGCGGCTGCCGGCCGAGGGCGAGCAGCGTCCCTCGCCGCTGGAGGGCTGACGGCCGCGGGCGCCAACTCGCCCGGGTCGGCCCGGCTCAGTACACGACCCGCCCCGACGCGTCCTTCACCCCGGACTTCCGCCAGAAGTAGCTCCGCACCTGGTCCCGCCACTCGACGGCCGACGCCCGCTGCACCTCCAGCCGCTCCCGCACCCGCGCGTCGAACTCGGCCGGAACCGCCCCGCCCACGAGGTCCGCCAACGAGTCCCACGAAGCCTCGACCGCGTCCAGCCCCTCGACTGCCTCGGAACGCGAGTCGTAGATGTGCTGGATCACCGTCTTCCCCGACCCGAGCACGTGCGAGTACGGCACGTGGTGGAAGAACAGCAGCAGCTCGTCCGGGCAGGTCTCGACCGACTCGTACATCTCCCGCCACGGCGACGGGAACTGCCCCGCGAACCCGGTCCCGGTCGCCACCGTGCGGTCGACGCCGATCCCGTCGCGGTCGGCGAAGTGGTACGTCCCCCAGCGCGAGTACTCGTACCCGTCGACCGACGGCCCGCCGTGGGTGCCGGGGTCGACCATGAACCCGACGCCCAGCGGCGCGGTGTACCCCTCGTACCGCGCCCACGAGCCGTCCATGACCTCGTGCAGCACGGACCGGATCCGCGTCAGATCATCCAAACCGGCCCCGGCGAACGTCAGCGCGATCCACTCGTCCAGCACGTCCTCGGCCGTGAGCGTCGAGTCCCACGCCAGCCGCCCGAACGCGTACAGGTTCGCCTGGGCCAGCGGGTGCCCGGTCCAAAACGCGTCGTCCCCGACGTTCGAGACCGCGGCCACCCCACCTGCGGGCGACGACGGCCCCGACCCAGCGACGATCGACGCCACCGCCCGCGAACCGTCCAGCGGGAACTGCAGGTACCCCCGCCAGGCCGGCGCGAGGTAGCAGACGTGCCGCTGCTGCCCGGTGTACTCCTGGGTCACCTGCAGCTCGATCGCCAGCCGGGTGCGCGGCATCGCGGCCAGCACGGGGGAGAGCGGCTCGCGGACCTGGAAGTCCATCGGCCCGTGCTTGACCTGCAGGACGACGTTGTCGGCGAACGTGCCGTCGAGCGGCGCGAAGTGGTCGTACGACGCCCGCGCGCGGTCGGTGCTGCGGTCCCGCCAGTCCTGGTGGTGGTTGTAGACGAACGCCCGCCACAGGACCGTGCCGCCGTGCGGGCGGAGGGCCGCGGCGAGCATGTTCGCACCGTCGGCGTGGCTGCGCCCGTAGGCGAAGGGCCCGGGCTGGCCCTCCGAGTCGGCCTTGATGAGGAAGCCGCCGAAGTCCGGGACCGCCGCGTACACACGGTCCGCGGTCGACGCCCACCACGCGGCCACCTCGGGGTCCAGCGGGTCCGACGTCGGCAGACCGCCCAGCCGCTGCGGCGAACCGAACGACACCGACAGGAAGATCCGGATCCCGTACGCCCGGAACACCTCGGCGATGCGGGCGACGTCCGGCAGGCCGTCGGTCAGCAGCCGGGCCTCGTGGGCGTGCACGTTGACGTTGTTGATGCCGACCGCCTCGACGCCGGTCGCGGCCAGCAGCCGGGCGTAGTCGCGGACCCGGCTCAGGTCGGCGCGGACCTCGCCGTCGGCGTAGAAGATCGAGCCGCCGGCGTAGCCGCGCTCGATCTGGCCCATCACCGGGTGCACGGTCATGTTGTCCCAGTGGTCGAGCATGCGGAGCGGCTGCTCAGGGGCGCTCGTCGTCGTCCCCGGCGCCGCGTCGCGGCCGAGCATCCGGGCCACCGCCTCCTCGCGGGCCAGCGCGTAGAGCCCGCGCAGGGTGGCGGGGCCGTCGGCGCCGAGCAGCACGGTGCGGTCGGCGGTCCGGACGATGGCGTGGCCGCCGGCGGGGACCTCGGGGAGGGCGTCGAGGCCGATCGACGACGGCGACGCGACCGCCTCGACCGGCGCGACGACCAGCCGCGCCTCGGCGGCGGCCGGGCCCGAGGAGCCGGTCGACAGCTCCGAGCGAACCGTGTCGAGGCACGGCCCGGCGCCGAGGACGGCGGACGGCTGCGCGCGCAGCGGGGCCAGGGCCGTGTCGGGCAGCCAGGCGGGGTGGACGGTGACGGCGACGGCGTTGTCGGGGGTCATGGCTCCGGTGGGGGTCGAGCGGTCAGGACGGTCCCCGCGCCGGTGCGGCGACCAGCGGCGGGACGAGCAGGGTGGCGAGCGTGGGCTCCCACAGCGGGGCGGTGTGCCAGCGGGCGGACAGCGCGCCGTCGGGGGCGCGGGTGACCAGGAGGCGGTGCGGGGAGGAGGTCGCGACGAGGTGCGCGCGGACGGACCCGTCGGGCAGCCGCTCGGCGCGGGCGGCGACGGGGACGACGCCGTCGGGGACGGGGTCGCTCGGGGCGCTCGACGCGACGTCGCCGGGGCGGAGCGCGAGGGACCCGCGGCTCCACGCGTCCGGGCGCAGGGCGACGACGCCGCCGGGCTGGCCGTCGCGGGCCGGGATCGTCAACCGCCACGCGGCGGGCCCGGCGTCGGGACCGGCGTCGTCCAGCGACCACCCCGCGACGTCGAGCGCGGGGGCGTCCGACGCGACGTACCGGTCGCGCGCCGCCCACGAGTCCCGCTCCGCGACGCCGCCGAGCAGCGCCCCGGCCGGCGAGGCCGCCCCGCCCGACGCGTCGCCCGCACCCGCCGCCCCGGCCGGCGACGACGCAGCCGCCGCCACCAGCCCCCACAGCACGTCCAGCACCCGCTGCGTGTCCATCGCCGACCCCTGGTACGCCACGACCACCCCGGACTCCGGCACCACGAGCGTGAACTGCCCGTACGCCCCGTCCATCCGGTACCCGTGCCGACTCCGCCAGACCCCGTACCCGTACCCGAGCGCCCAGTCGTCGTGCGCGGTGTCGGGCTCGGGGCCCTGGTGGTCCTCGACGAAGGTGTCGGCCGTCGGCACGAAGGTGGACGCCATCGCCTCGACCACAGCCGCCGGCAGCACCCGCGTCCCGTCCGGCGCGACGCCCCCGGCCGCCAGCGCCATCCCGAGCCGCGCCTGGTCGTCGACCGTCAGGTGCAGCCCCGAGAATCCCTGCTCGACGCCGGCGAGCGGCCGCCACCACCGCGGCCCGATGCCGAGCGGGTCGAGCAGCCGCGGCCGGAGGTACGCGGTCGGCTGCTCCCCGGCGACGGCGTGCACGACGCGGCCGAGGGTGCAGGTCGCGGGGGAGGAGTACGCGAACCGCGTCCCGACGGGGAACTCGGGCGGCGTCGTCAGCAGGACCGCGGGGTCAGCCGGCATCACGGACGTCTGCTCGCGGCTGTGCCCGGTCGACATGGTGAGCAGGTGCCGCAGCGTGAACCCGTGCGGGTTCGGCAGGTCGAGGTGCGCGTCCACGGGGTCGGACAGCGCCAGCCGCCCCTCCGACTCGAGCAGCAGCACCGCCATCGCGGTGACCGACTTGGACACCGAGTAGACGAGCCCGGCGTGCTCCGAGTCGTACGGCGCCCATGTCGCGCGCGCCAGGACGGTCCCGTGGCGGGCGACGACGAGAGCGTGCGGGTCGAGCCCGTCCAGCGCGTCGAGCGCCTCGCCGAACCCGATCACGACCGACCCCCGGCCGCAGCAGGCGCCGCCGTCGACGCCCGGATCACCAGCTCCGTCACCAGCTCCACCCGCGTCGACGGCGGCTCCCCGCCCGCGGCGAGCGTCAGCAGCATCCGGGTCGCCATGGACGCCATCTCCCGCAGCGGCTGGTGCACCGTGGTCAGCCCGGGGTCGATCCACTGGCTGATCGGCAGGTCGTCGTACCCGACGACGGACAGGTCGTCGGGCACCCGCAGCCCGAGCTCGCGGGCGGCGCGCAGGACGCCGAGCGCCTGGTAGTCCGACCCGGCGAACACGGCGGTGGGCCGGTCGGGGCGGTCGAGCAGGTCGAGCCCGTGCCGGTAGCCGCTCTCGGCGTCGAACGCGCCCCACCGGATGAGCGCGGGGTCCCACGGCACGCCGACCTCGTCGTGCGCGCTGCGGAAGCCGTCGACCCGGGCGCGGGAGCACAGCATGTCGTCCGGCCCGGAGATCGCGGCGATCCGGCGGTGCCCGAGCGCGAGCAGGTGCCGGGTACCGGACAGGCCGCCGTTCCAGTTGTTCGAGCCGACGGTCGGGACGCCGGCGGGCGGCTCGCCCTGGGTGTCGACGACGGCGAACGGGATGTTCCGCGACTCGAGCTGGTGGCGCTGCTTGGGGTCGAGCCCGGACAGGACGAGCAGGACGCCGAGCGGCCGGCGGGCCATGACGTCGTCGATCCACTCCTGGGTCGGGCGGTGCGCGCCGCCGAGCTCGGACAGCACGACGCCCACCCGCTCGGGGCCGCAGACCTGCTCGACGCCCTTGATGATCTCCTGCGCCCACAGGTTGTCGGCGGCGTGGAACACCAGGTCGAGCAGCCGCACGCCGTGGCCGGAGGTGCGCGTGGCGACCGGCTTGCGGTAGTCGTGCCGCTCCAGCGCAGCCTCGACGCGGGCGCGGGTCGACTCCGAGACGTCCGTGCGGCCGTTGAGCACCTTCGACACGGTCGGGATCGACACGCCCACCTCGCTGGCGATGTCGGCGATCGTCGTGCGGCCTCTCGGCATGGTTCCCCTTCGAAACTGTCGCTGTCGAGCAGCTGGTCCCGACTGTAGCGCACGCACCTCGCTCATCGGCAGGATCGGGGGAGTGGTTGACGGACGTCGCCCGACGCCCCTACGGTGCGGGTGAAACAGTATCGGTCGACGCAGCGCAACTTTCGACGACGCGCGGCCGGCCGGACCCACGACGAAGTGGATGCCACATGAGCGACGCACCGCCTCCCGCCCGACGCCACCCGCGCCGGCCGGTCGTGGTCCCCGCGGCGGTGAGCGCATGACCGTCCAGGGCCCCGAGATCACCACGCCGGCCCCCGTGCCCGCGGGGCCGGCCGGCCCGGCTGCGGAGATCACCCCGGCCGCCGACCCCGACGCCCGCGCCCGCCGCGGCCGCACCAGCCGCCGGACGCGCCGCGGCCGGATGGACGGCAAGATCCCCTGGCGCACGGCGCTGCGCAAGGACTGGCAGCTCTACTCCCTCGCCGTGCTGCCGCTGATCTTCTTCGCGGTGTTCCGGTACACCCCGATGCTCGGCAACGTCATCGCGTTCCGGAAGTTCCGCGCCGGCGGCAACATCTTCGGCGAGGAGTGGGTGGGCTTCCGCTACGTCGAGATGTTCCTGTCCGACCCGACGTTCTGGATGGTCTTCCGGAACACCCTGGTCATCGGGGCGCTCACGCTGCTGTTCTGCTTCCCGCTGCCGATCGTGCTGGCGCTGCTGCTGAACGAGCTGCGCTCGCGGGTGTTCAAGCGGTTCGTGCAGTCGGTGTCCTACCTGCCGCACTTCCTGTCGATCGTGATCATCGCCGGCATGCTGTTCCAGCTGCTCTCGCTGGAGGGCACGGTGAACCAGGTCGTCACGGCGCTGGGCGGGGACGCGGTGCCGTTCCTGCAGCGCCCCGAGTGGTTCCGCGCGGTGTACGTGTCGAGCGAGGTCTGGCAGACCGTCGGCTGGGGCACGATCCTCTACCTCGCGGCGCTGACCACGGTCGACGAGAGCCTGTACGAGGCGGCGCGGATCGACGGCGCGAACCGGTGGAAGCAGACCTGGCACATCACGCTGCCGGGCATCCGGCCGACGATGGTCACGCTGCTCATCCTCAATATCGGCACCTTCATGGCGGTCGGGTTCGAGAAGGTCCTGCTGCTCTACAACCCGCTGACCTACCCCACGGCCGACGTCATCTCGACGTACCTGTACCGGGTCGGCCTGGTGTCCAACAACTTCTCGTACGCGGCGGCCATCGGGCTGTTCGAGTCGATCATCGGCCTGACGCTGATCCTCTCCGCGAACGCGATCTCGAAGCGAGCGGTGGGAGCGAGCCTGTGGTGACGACCGTCGAGACCTCCGCGGGCCCGCTGCCCGCGCGCACCGGCAGCCTGCTGCGGGAGACCCGCGGGTACAAGGTGTTCCGGGCGTTCAACGTGGTGGCGCTGCTCGGCGTCGTCGCCGTGACGCTCTACCCGTTCCTCATGATCATCGCGCGGTCGTTCTCCTCGGACACCGCGATCCGGTCGGGGCAGGTGAACATCTGGCCGGTCGGGTTCAACCTCACGACCTACCAGCTCGTGATGAACGACGCGATGTTCTGGACCAACTACAAGAACACCGTGATCTACACCGTCGTCGCGACGGCGATCGCCCTGGTGCTCACCACCTGCTACGCCTACGTCATCTCCAAGCACCACCTGCGCGGGCGCTCGGTGCTCATCGGCATCGCCGTGTTCACAATGTTCTTCAACGGCGGTCTGATCCCGAACTACGTGCTCATCACGAGCCTCGGGCTGAAGAACTCGCTGTGGGCGATCGTGCTGCCGAACGCGATCAGCGTGTTCAACCTGCTGGTGATGAAGGCGTTCTTCGAGAACCTCCCGCTGGAGCTCGAGGAGGCCGCGCAGATCGACGGCCTCGGCACCTACCGGATCCTGTGGAAGATCGTCATCCCGCTGTCCAAGGCGGTGATCGCGACGATGCTGCTGTTCTACGCGGTCAGCTTCTGGAACTCCTGGTTCGCGGCCTTCCTCTACATGGACAAGTCCGAGCTGTTCCCGGTCACGGTCTACCTGCGGAACCTCATCGCCGGGTCGTCGACCGCCCAGTCCACGGGCGCCGCGGCCGCGGACGTCGCGCAGGTCTCGGCGAACATCCAGTCCGTGACGATGGTGCTCACCGTCCTCCCGATCCTCTGCGTCTACCCGTTCGTGCAGAGGTACTTCGTCTCGGGGGTGATGCTCGGCTCGGTCAAGGGCTGACCCCCGCTCTTCCCCTCCCGCGACAAACGACGAAGTTCGTCACGAAAGGAATGCCATGTCCCAGCGCACGCGGGCGCGCGGCCTCGCCGCCGCAGCCGCCCTCGCCCTGGCCCTGACCGCCTGCTCCGGCGGCTCCGACGGCGACGAGCAGACCTCCGGCCTCGACAACCGCACGGGGGCGATGGAGGACTACGCCGCCGGCGACCAGTTCACCGCGACCGAGCCGCTCACCTTCTCGATGCTGTTCTCCGACCACCCGAACTACCCGTCGCAGGACGACTGGCTGCTGTGGTCCGAGATCACCGACCGCACGAACGTCACGCTCGACCCGACGCTGGTGCCGATGTCCGACTACGAGCAGAAGCGCAGCCTGCTGATCGGCGCCGGCGACGCCCCGTCGATCATCGCGAAGACCTACCCGGGGCAGGAGGACGCGTTCGTGTCCTCGGGCGCGATCCTCGCCGTCTCCGACTACGTCGACCTGATGCCGAACTTCCAGCAGAAGGTCGCCGACTGGGGTCTCGAGGACAACATCGACCAGCTGCGGCAGGCGGACGGCAAGTACTACGTGCTGCCCGGCCTGCACGAGGCGCCGTGGCAGGACTACACGATCGCGATGCGCACGGACGTGCTCGCCGACCTCGGGCTCGCCACCCCGACCTCGTGGGACGAGTTCCGCACCACGCTCGAGGCGATCAAGGAGGCCCGCCCCGGCGAGTACCCGTTCTCCGACCGGTTCTCCGAGACCTACCCGGGCGGCAACCTGCTGAACATGGCGGCGCTCAGCTTCGGCACCTCCGCCGGCTGGGGCTACAACAACGCGACCTGGGACGGCGACGCCGAGGAGTTCGTCGCCACCGCCGCGATGCCCGAGTACAAGGAGATGGTCGAGTACTTCCACGACCTCGTCGCCGACGGCCTGATGGACCCCGAGAGCTTCACCCAGGACGACGACAGCGCGATCCAGAAGTTCGTCACCGGGAAGTCGGTGGCCATCGGCACCAACGCGCAGAGCGTCGTCAACGAGTACGAGCCCGGGCTCGCGACCAACGACCCGGACGCGACCGTCGCGAAGATCCCGTTCCCCTGCGGCCCGGTCGGCTGCGTGCTGAACCCGGTCACCCAGACCGAGAACGGCATCATGATCAACGCCGACGCGGCGGACTCGCCGGACTTCGTCGCGATGATGCAGTTCATCGACTGGCTGTTCTACTCGGACGAGGGCCAGGAGTTCACCAAGTGGGGCGTCGAGGGGACGACCTTCGAGAAGGCCGCCGACGGCACCCGCACCCTCGCCGCCGACGTCGACTACGTCGGGCTGAACCCGACGGGCACGAAGCACCTGCAGAAGGACTTCGGGTTCGCGGGCGGCAACTTCGCCTACGGCGGCGCCACCGAGCTGCTGTGGTCGACGTTCTCCGACGCCGAGGTCGCGTTCCAGGAGTCGATCGCCGACTACGACATGATCGACCTCGCCCCGCCGGCCCCGCTGGACGAGACCGAGAGCGAGCAGCTGACGCTGATCGACACCACGCTGCGGGACGCGGTCTCGCAGGGCACGATCCAGTTCATCCTCGGCCAGCGCGACCTGTCCGAGTGGGACGCGTTCGTCGCCGACCTGGAGGGCAAGGGCGCGACGCAGTACGTCGACGTCGTCAACGGCGCCCGCGACCGCTACGTGTCCGACAACGGCTGAGCCCTCGCCGTCGTCCCGGGCGCCACTGCCCTCGCGCCCGGGACGGCGGCGAGCTTCGTCCCCACCCCCGACCGGAGAGTCACCATGACCAGCACCGGCGCACCCACCGCCGTCGTCGTCCCGTCCGAGCCCGTCGGCACCCTGCCGCCCGCCTGGCGCGCCTGCGTCGGCACCGGCCGCACCCGCGAGGTGCTGCACGCCGACTACCGCGACTCGCTCGCGGTGGTGCAGGACGAGATCGGGTTCGGCGCGACCCGGGCGCACGGCATCCTGCACGACGACATGGGGCTGGTGCAGCCCTGGTCGCACGAGGGGCGGTCGGGGACCCGGTACGGCTTCGCCTACCTCGACCTGGTGGTGGACACCTGGGTGGACGCCGGCATGGCGCCGTTCCTCGAGCTCGGGTTCATGCCGGCCGCGCTCGCGTCCGGGGACCAGACGGTGTTCTGGTGGCAGGGCAACGTCACGCCGCCGCGGGACCACGGCGAGTGGGCCGCCCTGGTGCGCGCGCTGCTGCGGCACCTGGTCGACCGGTACGGCATCGAGACGGTCCGGACCTGGCCGGTCGAGGTGTGGAACGAGCCCAACCTGCCGTTCTTCTGGCAGGGCGCCGACGAGGCGGCGTACCACCGGCTGTACGACGCGACCGCGCGCGCCGTCAAGGACGTCGACGCGGAGATCCCCGTGGGCGGGCCCGCGGTCTCGCCCGGCGCCGACGACTGGCTGCCGCGGTTCGCCGAGCACGTCGCCGACGCCGGGGTGCCGTGCGACTTCGTCAGCAAGCACGCCTACACCTCGGGGCCGGCGCAGCACGTGCCGTTCGGGACCTACCAGACGCTGCGGCCGCCGCAGGACCTCCTCGACCAGCTCGCGACGCCACGGTCGCTGCTGGCGGGGACCGCGCTGGCCGGGCTCCCGGTGCACATCACCGAGTTCTCCTCGTCGTACCGGCCGGACAACCCGATCCACGACACCGCCTACCAGGCCGCCTACCTCGCGCCGGTGCTCGCCGGCGGCGGCGACCTGGTCGACTCCTTCTCCTACTGGACGCTGTGCGACGTGTTCGAGGAGGTCGGCATCCCGACGGCGCCGCTGCACGGCGGGTTCGGCCTGCTCGGGCACCGCCAGCTGCGCAAGCCGGTGTTCCACCTGTACGCCTTCATGGCGCGGCTCGGGCCCGCGGTGCTGGCGCGCGGCGACGACCACCTGGTGACCCGGCACCCCGACGGGCGCGTCACGGCGCTGCTGTGGCAGCCGCTCGACGGCGCCGCCCCCGCCGAGGCGGGGCACCGGGTCCGGCTCGACCTGCCCGGCGCCGGGCCCGCGGTCGTCACCGAGCGGCACGTCGACGCCGAGCGCGGGAACGTACGCACCGCCTGGCAGGCGATGGGCAGCCCGCTCGCACCGGACCACCGGGCGCTCGCGGACCTGCACGACGCGTCGGTGCCGTCGCTGACGGTGCGCCGGGTCGCGGCCGACGCCGGGCGGTGGGTCGTGGACGTGGCGCTCGGGCGGCACGGGATAGCGCTGGTCGAGGTCGCCGGGGCGCCGGACCAGGCGCCGGCGTGGACGGACGACGCGCGGTTGCTGGGGGCTGGTGCGTCGCCGGGTGGGGCCGACGGCGCCGGGCCGGGCGCCGGGGGTGCGCGGTGAGCGCCGCCCGGGCCTGGACCGACGACGAGGTCGGGCGCGGCCCGCTGTCCCGCGGGGCCGCCGCCGTCTACCGGGTGCTCGTCCTCGAGGCGCTGCTCGTCCTGACCACCCTGCCGACCGCCGTGCTCGTCGTGCTGCTCGACCGGTCCGCCGCCAACCTGCCGCTGTTCGCCGCGGCGCTGCTGCCCGTCGGGCCCGCGGTGGTCGCGGGGATCGCCGCTGCCCGCGCCTGGGAGGTCGACCCGGACCTGTCGCCCGCGCGCGGGTTCTGGCGCGCGTACCGGCGCGACGCCCTCGGGACGCTCGCGTGGTGGGCGCCGCTGCTGGCCGTCCTCGCCGTGCTGGCGGTGAACGCCGCGCACGCCGAGGTCGTGCCCGGGGGCGCCGCGCTGCGCCCGGCGGGCCTGGTGCTCGCGGCGCTGCTCGTCGTCGTCGGGGGGCACCTCGCCGTGCTGCAGGCGCGGTTCGCGTTCCGGCTGCGGGACGCCGTGCGGATCGCCCTCGCCGAGGTGGTGCCGCAGTGGCGGTTCAGCCTGGGCGTCCTGTGCCTGCTCCTGGTCGGCGCCGCGGTCACCGTGCTGGCGTTCGACGTGGTCACCGTCCTGCTCGCCTGGGCCGGCGTGCTGCTGCTGCACGCCATGGCCCGCCCGCTCGTCGCCGACGTCACCGAGAGGTTCACCGTCCATGTCTGACGCCACGCCGCTGCGCACCCCCGCGCCCGCACCGACCCCGGCGCGGCTGCCGCGCACCCCGTCGATCGCCTACGGCGGCGACTACAACCCCGAGCAGTGGGGCAAGGACGTCTGGGACGCGGACTACGCCGCGTTCGACGCCGCCCGGATCACCACCGTGACCCTCGGAGTGTTCAGCTGGTCGCTGACCCAGCCCGCCGAGGACACGTTCGACTTCACCGTGCTCGACGAGATCGTGCAGCGCGCCGCCGACGAGGGCCGCCAGATCTGCCTCGCGACCGGCACCGGCGCGCTGTCCCCGTGGATCGCGCGGGCGTACCCGGAGGTGACGCGCGTCGACTTCGAGGGGCGCAAGCACCGGTACGGCCAGCGGCACAACGCGTGCTGGTCGTCCCCGGCGTTCCGGCGCCTCGCCGCGGGCATCGCGGGCCGGGTCGCCGAGCGGTACGCCGACCACCCCGCCGTGATCGCCTGGCACGTCGGCAACGAGTACGGCGGCGACGGCGGCACCTGCTACTGCGACCTGTGCGCCGCCGAGTTCCGGCTCTGGCTCCGCGCCCGGTACGGCACGCTGGACGCGCTGAACGAGGCGTGGAACGCCACCTTCTGGTCGCACCGGTTCACCGACTGGGACGAGATCGAGCCGCCCAGCGCGCTCACGGAGCACTGGAAGGGGCGCGGGTACACGGCGTTCCAGGGCATCACGCTCGACTACTACCGGTTCAGCACCGACAACGCGATCCGCCAGTTCGCCGAGGAGAAGGCCGCGATCCGCGCGCACTCGGACCTGCCGGTGACGACCAACTTCATGGGGTTCTTCCAGCCGCTCGACTACCACCGCTGGGCCCCGCACCTCGACTTCGCGTCCTGGGACAACTACCCGCCGCGCTCCGACGAGCCCTGGCGCACCGCCCTGACCCACGACCTCATGCGCGGGCTCAAGGACGGCGCGCCGTTCTGGCTGATGGAGCAGACCCCGACGGTCACCGCGTCCCGGGACGTCAACCCGGTCCGCCGGCCGGGGATCATGCGGCTGTGGTCCTGGCAGGCCGTCGCGCACGGCGCCGACTCGGTGCTGTTCTTCCAGATGCGGGCGTCCCGGGGTGCCTGCGAGATGACCCACGGGGCCGTGCTCGACCACTCCGGCCGGCTCGACACCCGGGCGTTCCGGGAGGTCGCGGGGCTGGGGGCCGAGCTGGAGCGGCTGGGGGACACGCTGCTCGGCGCCCGGACGCCCGCGCGCACGGCGCTGCTGGTCGACTGGGACTCGTGGTGGGCGGTCGAGATGGCCGACGGGCCGAACCGCCTCGTGAAGTACCTGCCGACGCTGCTGGAGTGGGGTCGGGCGTTCTGGGACGCGGGCGCGCAGGTGGACGTCGTCCCGGTGACCGCCGACCTGTCGGGGTACGACGTGGTGGCCGCGCCGCTGCTGCACCTGGTCAAGGGCGACCTGGCGTCGCGGCTCGCCGCGGTCGCCGCGCGCGGCGGGACCGTGCTGACTGGGTACCTGTCCGGGCGGGTCGACGAGGACGACCGGCGGTTCCTCGCCGACGTCCCCGGGCCGCTGGCGGGGCTCGCGGGGGTGCGGGTCGCGGAGACGGACGCGGCGGAGCCGTCGGTGGTGAACCCGGTGCGGTTCGCGGGCGGGGTCGGTGGCTCCGGCGGGGACGGCGCGGACGGGCCGGTCGTCGACGGGCGGATGGTCTTCGAGGTCCTCGTCCCCGAGGGCGCCGAGGTCATGGCCCGGTACGGCGCCGACTTCTACGCGGGCGAGCCCGCGGTGACCCGGAACCGGGTGCCGGTGGCGTCGGGTCGGGCGGCCGGCGACGACGCGGCCGGGGCCGGGAGAGCGCCCGCCGAGGGCCACGTCTGGTACCTCGGCACCGAGCTCGCCCAGGAGGGTCTGGCCCACGTCGTCCGCACCGCGCTCGCCCGGCACGACCTGCTCGGCCCCTACGCCGACGTCCCGGGCCTGGAGCTCACGACCCGGGTCGCGACGACGGGCGACCGCGTCGACCTCCTGTTGCACCACGGCACGGAGCCCGTCACGGTCGAGGCCCACGCCGACGGCACGGACCTCCTCACGGACCGGCGCTGGACCGCCGGCGACCGCGTCACGCTCGCCCCGGCGGACGTCGTCGTCCTCCGCCGGCGCTGACGCCGCCTCCCGCCGCCCCCGCTCCCGTGCCCCCTTCCGCCGAGACTGCAGAAGGTGACTGTGCGATGGCGTGCGCCCACAGACGCGAGATGCAGTCTCGGCGAGGAGCGTGAGCGCGCGAGGAGCGTGAGCGCGCGAGGGGGCGCCGGAGTGCGCGAGCGGCGCGGCGGGGCGGCGCCTCGCCGTCTCAGGCGGCCAGGAACTCCAGGGCGCGGGCCCGGTCCAGGACCGCCGCGACCAGGGGCTCGTGCGCGCCCAAGCCCGGGTCCAGGCGATCCAGGACCGCGCGCACGGACGTCGCGAGGTCGCCGTCCGCCAGGCCCGCCACCCGCTCCGGGCGCGCCTCCGCGACCGCGCCGCCCTGCCCGCGCAGGTGCAGCGCCCAGGCCGCGACCGTCGTCGCGGCGCCGGCCGGGACCCGACCCGCGCGGCACTCGGCGACCAGCACCGGCGCTACCCGGACGGGCAGCTTCTCCGAGCCGTCCGCGGCGATCTGCGCCAGCAGGTGCTCGATCCGCGGGTTGCCGAACCGGTCGAGCAGCGCGCGCCGGTACGCGGTGACCTCGTCGGCGGGCAGGTCCAGGTGGCGCGCGGCCTCGTCCCACCACGTCTCGACCCAGCCGCGCAGCCGGCGGTCGGCGATCGCGTCCGCCACGGTCCGGTAGCCGAGCGCGCCGCCCGCGTAGGCCAGCAGCGAGTGGGCGCCGTTGAGCAGCCAGAGCTTGCGCTGCTCGAACGGCAGCACGTCCTCCACGAGCTGCGCGCCCGCGTCGTCCCAGGCCGGCCGCCCGGCGGGGAACTCCCCGGCGACGACCCACTCGGAGAACGGCTCGGTCACGACGGGCGCGGCGTCGGCGAGCCCGGTCGCGGCGCGGACGGCCTCACGCCCGGCGTCGGTCGTGGCGGGCGTGATCCGGTCGACCATCGTGGTGCCGAACGCGACGTGCTCCCCGACCCACTCGGCGAGCGCCGGGTCCACGAGGTCGGCGAGCTCCAGCACCACCCGGCGCAGCGCGGCGCCGTTCTCGGGCAGGTTGTCGCAGGGCAGCAGCGTCATCGGCCCCGCCCCGGTCGCCCGCCGCAGCCGCAGGCCCGCGACCACCCGGCCCGGGACCGTCCGCACCGGCCCGTGTCGGTCGGCGCGCAGCGCGGCCACGTCGGCCCGCACGTCGCCGCGGTCGGTGTCGAGCGCGCCGGACGCGGTCCGCACGTAGCCCGCCTCGGTGACGGTGAACGTCGCGACCGCGACGGCGCGGTCCGCCCAGTAGCCCAGCCAGGCGTCGTGCTCGTCGCCGCCGTGCGCGGCCGACACGCTCGACACGACGCGGAACCGCTCGCCGTCGGCGGCCCGGGTGACCAGCGTGTACAGCCCGTCCTGCGGGGCCAGCGCCTCCGCCAGCGTGCGGGAGCGCCCGGTGAAGGCGGCGATGCCCCAGCCCGCGGCGTCGGGGGCGTTGTCGGTGTACCAGGCCTGGTGGGCGCGGAAGAAGCCGCCCAGCCCCAGGTGCACGACGCGCACGGGCGCGGCGGGGCGGCCGTGGCCGGCGGCGCGGGACAGCCGCAGGCCCGTGGGGGTGGTCAGGCGGTGCTCGGGGAGGGTGATCACAGCCGGAACGCCTCTCTCGGGATGGTGGTGACGAGGTCGACGGCGGTCTCGTGCGCCTCGTCGAGGGTCAGCCGGTGGTCGGCGACGAGCCGGGCCAGGTACGCGGCGTCCGCGCGCCGGCTCGCGTCGTGCCGGGCGGGGATGGACAGGTACGCGCGGGTGTCGTCGACGAACCCGGAGGTCTTGGCGAACCCGGCGGTCTCGGTGACGGCCGCCCGGTACCGCTCCATCGCGTCGGGCGCGTCGAGGAACCACCACGGCGCCCCGACGTAGAGCGACGGGTAGAACCCGGCCAGCGGCGCGAGCTCGCGGGAGAACGTCGTCTCGTCGATGGTGAACACGACCAGCCGGAACCGCGGGTGCGTGCCGAAGGCGTGCAGCACCGGGCGCAGCGCCTCGGTGAACTCGACCGTCACGGGGATGTCGGCGCCGATGTCGGTGCCGAGGCGCTCGCGGGACGGCAGGTGGTGGTCGCGGCGGACGCCCGGGTGCAGCGTCATCACGAGGCCGTCCTCGCTCGACATCCGCGCCATCTCGAACAGCAGGCCCCGGCGCAGCGCCTCGGCCTCCGCGGGCGTCGCGGTCCCGGCCCGGGCCACGGCGTACAGCCGCTCGCCGTCGGCCGGGTCGAGGGGGGCCATCGCCGCATCCCGGTGGCCGTGGTCGGACGACACCGCGCCGTGCGCCGCGAAGTGCTCCCGCCGGCGCCGCATCGCGTCGACCCAGCCCGCGAGCGTGCCGGTGTCCGTCCCGGCGACCTCGCCCAGCGCGTCGACGCGGTCGGCCCAGCCCGGGACGCCGGCCTCCAGGTACCGGTCGGGGCGGAACGTCGGCACGACCCGGCCGTGCCACGTCGGGTCGGCGCGCAGCGCGGCGTGGTGCGCGAGGTCGTCGCAGGGGTCGTCGGTCGTGGCGAGCACGTCGAGCCCGAACCGGTCGTACAGCGCCCGGGGCCGGAAGCGCGGCTCGGCGACGCGGGCGGCGATCGCGTCGTACAGGTCGTCGGCGGTGGCCTCGGCGGGGACCAGGTCGACGCCGAGCACCTCGACCAGCACCTGCTCCAGCCAGAGCTTCACCGGCGTGCCGCGGAACGTCGGCCAGTGCCGGCACAGCAGCCGGAACGCCGCCCGCGACTGCGCGGGCGTCGGGTCGGTCACCCCGACGCCGAGGTCCTCGAGCGGCACGCCGCGCGCGTGCAGCAGGCGGGTCAGGTAGTGGTCGGGCGTGATGAGCAGCTCGGTCGGGTCGGGGAACGGGGTGTCCTCGGCCAGCCACCGGGCCGGCACGTGCCCGTGCGGGGACACGATCGGCAGGTCCCGCACCGCCGCGTACAGCTCCCGGGCGACCGACCGCGTCGCCGGGTCGGCGGGCAGCAGCCGGTCGGGGTGCGGCGCGAGCCGGGGTGGGGCGACGGGGGTCGACAGCGCTGTCATGCGGCCATGGTTCGAGGCGGCGGTGCGGGGCTGCAAGCGGTTGCCACGAGTTGCCCCGGCGCCGGGCGGCGACCCCGCGGTGGGAGCCCGACGACGCCCGCGGCGACCGCTCCGCCGGGCAGGCGGCGTCAGCCGGCGCGCGCCGCCACGGCCCCCGACGACTCCCGCACCACCAGCCGCGCGGGCACCACGACGGGCTCCCCGCGGGACCGCGCGCCGTTCACCAGCGCCAGCAGGTTCCGCAGCCCGGTGGCGCCCATCGCCTGCAGCGGCGACGACACCGTGGTCAGCGCGGGCGAGACGATCTGCCCGATCAGCACGTCGTCGAACCCGACCACGCTCACGTCCTCCGGCACCCGCAGCCCGGCCTGCTGCAGCCCGCGGATCACCCCGACCGCCATGAGCGCGTTGAACACCAGCACCCCGGACGCCCGGGAGCCGCCGAGCGCCAGCGCCGCCTCGAACCCGCCCGCGAACGTCGGCTCGAACGGCCCGATCCGCCGGCCGGTGATGTCCAGCTCCTGGCACGCGTCGCTGAACGCCCGCCACCGCGCGCCGTTCGGCCAGGACGCGTCGGGGCCGGCGACGTAGACGAGGTCGCGGTGCCCGGCCTCGCCGAGGTGCTCGACCGCGCGGCGCGCGCCGCGCTGCTCGTCCGCGACGACGCACGGGACGTCGGCGAGCCCGCGGTTCATCACGACCAGCGGCCGCTGCTTGGCGACGCCGCGGATCGCCGCGTCCGACATCCGCGACGACGTGAGCAGCACGCCCTCGACCATCGGCAGGATGCGCTCCGCGGTCTCCCGCTCGATCGCCGCGTCCTCCCGGGTGTCCTCGACCAGCACGCCGTACCCGGCGGCCGACGCCGCGACCTGCGCGCCGCGCAGCAGCTCGGCGTAGATGGGGTTGGCCAGGTCGGACACCAGGACCGCGATCATCCGGGTCCGGGCGGTCGACAGCGCCTGCGCGACCGGGTTCGCGCGGTAGCCGATCGCCGCGGCGGCGGCGCGCACCCGCTCCGCCGTCTGGGAGTTGACCCGGCCCGGCCGCGCGAACGTCCGGGACACCGTCGAGGCCGCGACCCCGGCCGCCTGCGCGACGTCGTAGATCGTCGGCGCGCGGGTCGCCCGCGGCTCGCTGCCCCCGTCGGCCTCCACCATGCCGCGATCGTAGGGTGCGGCTACGCCGCCGGGACCAGCGCCCGGACCGCCTGCTCGACCCCGCGCAGCTCCGCCAGCCCCTTGAGCCGGCCGATCAGCGAGTAGCCCGGGTAGGTCTCCCGGAACTGGTCGTCGAGCATCCGCTGCCCGTGGTCCGGCCGCATCGGCAGCCGCGGCCCGCCCTCGCGCTCGCGCCGGCGCTCCTCCGCGACGAGCGCCGCGATCACCGCGACCATGTCCGCGTCGCCGGCGATGTGCGGGGCCTCGTAGAAGCTCCGGCCGCCGTCCTGGAGACGCACCGACCGCAGGTGCGCGAAGTAGATCCGCTCGGCGAACCGCCGGGTCATCGCGACCACGTCGTTGTCCGCGCGCGACCCGTACGAGCCGATGCACATCGTCAGCCCGTTGGCGGGGGAGGGCGCCGCGTCGAGCAGGTGCTGCGCGTCGTCCGCGGTGGACACGACCCGCGGCAGCCCGAACAGCGGGCGCGGGGGGTCGTCCGGGTGGATCGCGAGCCGCAGGCCGACCTCCTCGGCCACCGGCACGACCTCGCGCAGGAACGACGACAGGTTGGCGCGGAGCGCATGGGCGTCCACGTCGTCGTAGGTCGCGAGGGCGTCGCGGAACTCGTCGAGCGTGTACCGCTCCTCCGACCCCGGCAGCCCGAGCAGGATCGTGTCGACCAGCCGCTCCCGCGCCGCCTCGTCCATCGCGTCCAGCGCGGCGCGCGCCCGGGCGGTCTGCTCCGCGTCGTACTCGGCGGCCGCGCCGGGGCGCCGGAGCAGGAACAGGTCGAACGCGGCGAGCTGGTCCGCGTCGAACCGCAGCGCCCACGTCCCGTCCTCGAGCGGGTACCCGAGGTCGGTGCGCGACCAGTCCAGGACGGGCATGAAGTTGTAGCAGACCAGATCGATCCCGCAGGCGGCGAGGTTGCGGATCGTCTGCTGGTACGCCGCGACCGCGCGGTCCCGCAGCGGGCCGCCGCGCTTGACGTCCTCGTGCACCGGGACGCTCTCGACGACCGACCACACCAGGCCCGCGGCCTCGATCTGCTCGCGGCGGGCCTCGATGGCCTCGACGGGCCACACCTCGCCGTTCGGGATGTCGTGCAGCGCGGTGACCACGCCGGTCGCGCCGGTCTGGCGGACCTGCGCCAGCGTGATCGGGTCGCGGTCGCCGAACCAGCGCCAGGTGTGCTCCATCGCCGTCCCTCCCGGGGGTGGGGGCGGCGCCGGTGCCGCCCGCGTGGTCAGCAGCGTCGCCGGGGCGGGCCCTGCGGGGCAACCGGTTGCCAGAAGTTGCTCGGCGCGCGGCGCGGCCCGCCGCCGTCCCGGGAGCCGCGCCGATGCGAAAGGGGAGACCACGCGAGAGTGTGCTCGTTTGTGAGCGAAGAGGGCGCGTTTGCATCAAGTACTTGCATCTGCACGGCCGCGCCCCCGAGGATGGCCGCATGACTCGCATCACGTTCCTGGGCGCCGGATCCGCCGTGTTCACCCGCCAGCTGCTCGTCGACATCCTGCGCTACGACGACCTCCCCGAGCTGGAGATCGCCCTCCAGGACATCGACCCCGACCGCCTGGCGATCGCCCGCGGCACCGCGGAGCACGTCGCCCGGCGGTTCGGGAAGCCGGTCCGGGTCACGGCGTCGCTCGACCGGCGCGAGATGCTCGCGGGCGCGACGGCGGTCGTGATCATGGTCCAGGTCGGCGGCGTCGACGGGACGCGCAAGGACCTGGAGATCCCGGCGCGCTACGGGCTGCGCCAGACCATCGGCGACACGACCGGCGTCGGCGGCGTGTTCCGCGGGCTGCGGACCTTCCCGGTGATCTCCGAGATCGCCCGCGACGTGCGCGAGGTCTGCCCCGACGCCTGGGTGCTGAACTACACGAACCCGATGACGCTCAACGTGTGGTGGTGGTCCGTCGTCGCCCCCGAGATCAAGGTCGTCGGGTTGTGCCACTCCGTGTACTGGACCGCGAACGACCTCTCCGAGCTGGTCGGGGTCCCGTTCGACGAGGTCGAGTACGCGGCTGCGGGCGTGAACCACCAGGCGTGGCTCACCGAGTGGTCGCGCGGCGGGGAGAGCCTGTACCCGCTGCTGGAGGCGAAGCTCGCCGAGGACCCGGAGCTGCTGCGCCGGGTGCGCGTCGAGATGTACCGCCGGATCGGGTACTACCCGACGGAGACCTCGGAGCACTCCTCGGAGTACCTGCCGTGGTTCCTGCGCTCGGACGAGCAGGTGGCGCGGTACCGGCTGGAGCCGCTCGTCTACCTCGACATCTCGGAGCAGAACCTCGCCGAGGTGGAGCAGGTGCGGCGGCAGCTGGCCGCCGGCGAGCCGCTCGACCTGCCCGACGAGGGCGCCGCCGAGTACGCGCCGCAGATCATCCACTCGCTGCTGACCGGCACCGAGCGGAAGATCCACGTCAACGTGCCGAACGCGGGCTACATCGACAACCTCCCGCAGGGGGCGGTCGTCGAGGTGCCGGCCGTGGTCGACGGGGACGGGGTGCGCCCGGTGGCGGTGGGGTCGATCCCGACGGCGGGGGCGGCGCTCAACCGCACGATGCTGTCGGTCGCCGAGCTGACCGTGCAGGCGGCGCTCACCGGGGACCCGCGCGCCGTGCGGCAGGCGGTGCTGGTCGACGGCAACGCCGCGGCGACGCTCACGCCGGAGCAGATCTGGGCGCTCTGCGACGAGCTGACCGAGGCGCACCGCGCCCACCTCCCGCGCGCGCTCGGCGGCGAGGTCGACCTCGTGCTGCCGTAGCCCCCGCACGCCCGCGCGCAGAGGACGGCGCCGCCCCGACCGGGCGGCGCCGTCCTCTCGTTCGCGCGCCCGGAGAGCCCCGCAGGGCGCCCGCAGGCCGCCGCGGGGCCCGCGTCGACCCCCGCCGCGGCCCCGGAGCCAGCCAGCACCAGGGTGTTCCCTCCGCCGCAGGGTTCGGTCTACACTCACATCATGAGCGAAACCCCGGTGATTCGATCAGAACCGAGCATCGACCGCGGATCGAGCGGCCTCCGGGTCGCCGTCATCGGTGTGGGCGCCCGGTCGTCGATCGCGCACCACGTCGCCACCGTCCGCCCCGGCTCCGCCGTCGTCGCCGCGGCCGACATCCACGCCGCCGGCCGCGACCGCGCCCGCGCGTCGTTCGGCGACATCGCCGTCCACGGCGACACCGCGTCGCTGATCGCGGCCGGCGGGTTCGACGTCGCGATCGTGACCTCGCCCGACGACACGCACGCCGAGATCGCCGTCCAGCTCCTGCGCGCCGGCATCCCGTCGTACGTGGAGAAGCCGCTCGCGATCACGCTCGAGGACGCCGACGCGGTGCTCACGACGGCCGCCGAGACCGGCACCCCGCTCTACATCGGGCACAACATGCGCCACTCGGCCTTCGTCAAGGTGATGCGCGGCGTGATCGAGCGCGGCGAGATCGGCGAGGTCAAGGCGGTCTGGGTGCGCCACTTCGTGGGCAACGGCGGCGACTACTACTTCAAGGACTGGCACGCCGACCGCTCGCGGACCAACACGCTGCTGCTGCAGAAGGCCAGCCACGACATCGACATCGTCCACTACCTCGCGCACGGGTACACCCGCCGGGTCGTGGGGATGGGCGACCTCATGGTCTACGGCGACGTCACCGACCGCCGGGACCGCACCGGCGAGCTCATGCCCGACTGGTTCTCGCTGGACAACTGGCCGCCGGCGGCGGCCACGGGGCTGAACCCGGTCGTGGACGTCGAGGACGTCTCGATGATGATGATGACGCTCGACAACGGGGTCATGGCCAGCTACCAGCAGTGCCACTTCACGCCGGACTACTGGCGGAACTACACCGTGATCGGCACCGAGGGCCGGCTGGAGAACTTCGGCGACACCAACGACGCGGTCGTCCGGGTCTGGAACCGCCGGCACGAGTGGCAGCTCGCCGGGGACGCCGAGTACGTCGTCGACGGGGTCGACAGCGGGCACGCGGACGCCGACCTGGAGTCGATGCGCGAGTTCCTCGACCACGTCGTCGACGGCGCGCCCACGGTCGTCTCCCCGCTGGCCGCCCGCGAGGCGGTCGCCGCCGGGTCGCTCGCCGCCGCGTCGCTGCGGGACGGGTCGCGGCCGGTCGCCGTGCCCGAGCTGCCCGCCCACGTCGTCGCCCACTTCCGGCGCATCGCCGCCCCGCAGGCCTAGCCCCGCGGCACCACCAGCAAAGGAAACAGCACCATGAGCATGAAGCTGCTCGACATGGTTCGAGCCCACAAGTCCGGCACCCCGGTGGGGATCGCGGCGGTGTGCTCGGCGCACCCGCTGGTGCTCCGGGCCGCGATCGCGCAGGCGGTCGAGGACGGGACGCCGGTCCTGATCGAGGCCACGAGCAACCAGGTCGACCAGTTCGGCGGCTACACCGGCATGCGCCCGGCGGACTTCCGCGAGCTCTGCCTGTCGATCGCCGCCGAGGAGGGGCTGCCCGCGGACCGGCTGATCCTGGGCGGGGACCACCTCGGCCCCAACCGGTGGCAGTCCGAGCCGGCGGAGCAGGCGATGGCGAAGGCCCTCGACCTGGTCGCGGCCTACGTCGCGGCGGGCTACGAGAAGATCCACCTCGACTGCTCGATGGCGTGCGCCGACGACACCCTGCCGCTGTCCGACGAGGTGGTCGCCGAGCGCGCCGCGCGGATGCTGGCCGTGGCGGAGAGGGCCGCGACGGACGCGGGCCTGGCGCAGCGCCCGGTCTACGTCATCGGCACGGAGGTGCCGGTGCCCGGCGGCGCGCACGAGGACCTCGGCGAGCTCGCGGCCACGTCGCCGGACGCGGCCCGCGCGACGATCGCCGCCCACCGGCGCGCGTTCGCCGAGCACGGGGTGCTGGACGCGTGGGACCGGGTCATCGCCCTCGTGGTGCAGCCCGGCGTCGAGTTCGACCACCTGCGGGTGATCCCGTACGACCGCAGCAAGACGGTCGCGCTGCGCACCGTCCTCGACGACGAGCCCACGATGCTGTTCGAGGCGCACTCGACGGACTACCAGCTGCCGGAGCGGCTCCGCGAGCTGGTCGAGGACCACTGGTTCGTCATCAAGGTCGGCCCGGGCCTGACCTTCCACCTGCGCGAGGGGCTTTTCGCGCTGTCCCACATCGAGGACGAGCTGGTCCCCGCCGAGCGGCGGTCCGGCCTGCGCTCCGTGATCGAGTCGACCATGGTGGCCGACCCCGGGCGCTGGAGCTCCTACTACGAGGGCGACGAGGGCGAGCAGCGCATCCAGCGGCGCTACTCCTACTCCGACCGGCTGCGCTACTACCTGCCCGACGCCGCGATCGAGGCCGCGCAGGAGCGGCTGCTCGACAACCTCGCGGCGATCGAGATCCCGCTCCCGCTGCTCAGCCAGTACCTGCCGGCGCAGTACGACCGCGTGCTGCGCGGCGAGCTGCGGAACGACCCCCGCGCGCTCGCGATGGACCGGGTGAAGGACGCACTGCGCGCGTACGCGTTCGCCACCAACCCCCAGGAGGTGGGTGCATGACCGCGTCGTTCCCCGAGCTGTTCGCGCCGCTGGACGTGGAGGGCTCCGCCCACACCGCCCGCGAGATCGCGCAGCAGCCGGCCGTGTGGCGCAAGGTCGCCGACCTGCTCGGGTCCGCCCGCGCCGAGATCGACGCGAAGATCGGCCCGCTGCTCGCGCGGGACGACGTCCGGATCGTGTTCACCGGGGCCGGCACGTCGGCCTTCGTGGGGGACACGATCGCCCCCGCGCTCGGGGAGCTCCGCAGCCGGCCCGCGGAGGCCGTGCCCACGACGGACATCGTGTCGAACCCGCACGCCGCGTTCGCGGGCGACCGGCCGACGCTGCTCGTGTCGTTCGCGCGGTCCGGCAACAGTCCCGAGTCGGTGGCCGCGACGGAGCTCGCCGAGCAGCTGCTCACCGAGGTGCACCACCTCATCATCACGTGCAACGCCGAGGGACGGCTCGCCACCGAGCACGCGGCGCGGGAGCGCTCGACGGTCCTGCTGCTCCCGCCGGAGACGAACGACCAGTCCTTCGCGATGACGTCGAGCTTCTCCTCGATGCTGCTGACCGGGTGGCTCGTGACGTCCGGGGCCGGTGAGGAGCAGGTGCGGACCACGTGCGAGCGCGTGGCGGCGGCGGGCGACGCGCTCCTGGCGGAGCGGGTCGGCGAGATCGAGAAGCTCGCGTTCACCGCGCCGGGGCGCATCGTCTACCTCGGCTCCGGCCCGCTCGCGGGCGCGGCGAACGAGGCCGGCCTGAAGATCCTCGAGCTCACCGCCGGCAAGGTCGTCCCGTGGTCCGACTCCTCGCTGGGGTTCCGCCACGGACCGAAGGCGGTCCTCGACCCGACGACGCTCGCCGTCGTCCTCGTGTCCGGCGACCCGTACACCCGCCGGTACGACCTGGACATGGCGCGCGAGATGGCCGCGGCCGTCCCGGACGGGCGCCTGCTGGTGCTGTCGGCCGACCCGGTCGACGTCGACGGTGCCGTGGCGTGGTCCTTCCCGGAGCTGGCCGGCGCGGGCGACGTGGCCACCGCGCTGGTCGCGGTGCTGGTCGCGCAGGTCGTCGCTCTGTTCTCGTCGGTCGGCGTCGGCTGCACCCCGGACAACCCGTTCCCGGGCGGCAGCGTCAACCGGGTGGTCAAGGGCGTCGTCATCCACCCGCTGGAGGGCTGAGGAGTGCCGGACCCGGCCGCGTCCGTGACCCTCGTCGCCGACGGCGTGGTGCGCGGCG
The DNA here is from genome assembly GCF_007679345.1 of Cellulosimicrobium cellulans. Lineage (GTDB taxonomy): Bacteria > Actinomycetota > Actinomycetes > Actinomycetales > Cellulomonadaceae > Cellulomonas > Cellulomonas cellulans_A. Next base: position 89,826 of record NZ_VEGH01000005.1, on the reverse strand, counting down.
CGGCCGTGTCCGGCCCCGGCTGGGTGCGTGTCGCCGACGGCCGGATCGCCGCGACCGGCGACGGTCCGCCTCCGCCCCCGGCCCCGGTCGGCGCGCCCGACGAGGTCCTGCGGGTCGCCGGGGTGCTCGCACCCGGGTTCGTCGACATCCACCACCACGGCGCGCTCGGGCACGACTACGGCTCGGCGTCGCCCGAGGACGCCGAGACGGCGGCGGCGCACCACCGCGGCCGCGGCTCGACGACGCTCTGCGCCTCGGTCGCCACCGCGCCGCTCGACGTCCTGGTCGAGCGGGTCGCGCTGCTGAGCGACCTGGTCGCCGAGGGGCGGTTCGCGGGGATCCACCTGGAGGGGCCGTACCTCGACGCGGGCCACCGGGGGTGCCACGCGCCCGACCTGCTCCGGCCGCCGTCCGTCGCCGAGCTGCGGCGGCTCGTCCGAGCCTCCCGGAGCGCGCTGCGGATGGTGACCCTCGCCCCGGAGCTCCCGGGCGCCGCCGAGGCGATCCGCTTCCTGGTGGCCGAGGGCGTCACGGTGGCCGTCGGCCACACGTCCTGCACCGCGGCGCAGGCCCGGGCGGCGTTCGACGCCGGGGCGACGGTGCTCACCCACGCCTTCAACGGCATGCCCGGCCTGCACCACCGCGAGCCGGGCCCGCTCGGCGCGGCGCTGTTCGACGACCGGGTGACGATCGAGCTCATCCTCGACGGGCACCACGTCGCCCCGGAGCCCGCGCGGATGCTCGCGACCGTGGCCCCGGAGCGGCTCGCGCTGGTCTCGGACGCGATGGCGGCCACGGGCCTGGGCGACGGCGCGTACGAGATCGGCGGCAGCGCCGTCGTGGTGACGGACTCCGTGGCCCGGGCGACCTCGAACGGGTCGCTCGCCGGGAGCACGATCACGGTCGCCGACGCGGTCGCCCGGGCCGTGGCGGTGCTCGGCCTCGACGTGGCCGCCGCCGTGGCGTCCGCGTCCTCGATCCCCGCCCGCGCGCTCGGCCTGCCGGCGCCCGGGATCGTCGCCGGGGCGCCGGCCGACCTCGTCGTGCTCGCCGGCGCGCGGGTCACGCGCGTCCTGCGCGCCGGCCGGTTCCTGCCGTGACCGGGCCCGGCCAGGACGCGCGGGTCCCCGGGGCCGGCGACGCCGTCACGCTCGCCGTCGTGGCGACGCCCGAGCTGCCGACCCGGGGGCTCCTCGCGGTCGCGCAGGCCGCCGAGGCGTCCGGGCTCGCCGAGCTGTGGCTGTGGGAGGACGTCTACCGGCAGTCGGCGGTCGCGCAGGCGGGGGCCGTGCTGAGCGCGACGGAGCGGCTGCGCGTCGGCCTCGGCGTGCTGCCCGTCCCGCTGCGGCACGCGGTGCTCGCGGCGATGGACGTGGCCACCCTGGCGGAGATGTTCCCCGGGCGCCTGGTCCCCGGGATCGGCCACGGCGTGCAGTCCTGGATGGCCGAGATCGGCGCCCGGGTCGCCTCGCCGCTCACCCTGCTGCGCGAGCACGCGTCGGTGCTGCGCCCGCTGCTGCGCGGGGAGCCGGTGACGGTCGCGGGCCGCTACGTCGCGCTCGACGGCGCCCGGCTGGTCTGGCCGCCCGCGGTGCCGCCGCCGCTGTACGTCGGCGCGCACGGGCCCCGGACGCTCCGCCTCGCCGGCGAGGTCGGCGACGGTGTGATCCTCCAGCTCGGGGTCTCGCCCGACGACACGCGCGCCCAGCTGCACACCGTCGCCGAGGGCCGCGCCGCCCGGGACCACGGCGGGTGGTCCGGCGCCTGCGTGTACGTGGGCGTGGACGCCGCCCTGCGCGCCGCGGGCCCGGGGCGCACCGCCGCGCACCTCCGGCGGTTCGTCGACGCCGGCGCGACCACGGTCGCGGTGGTGCCCGTCGAACCCGACGGCACCACCCCGGACATGTCCGACGCCGCCGGGACGGCCGCCTGGCTCGGCACCGAGGTCCGGCCGCTCCTGGCCGGTGCGCCGGGCGAGCCGACGGCGCCCTCCCGGGAGGATCAGCCGTGAGGGTCGCCCAGGACCTGGACTACACCGAGGACCCGGTCGACGTCCCCAACCCCGACCGCGGCGCGTACCGCGGCCGCTGGCAGTGGGTGGACACCCGGTTCGGCCCGACGCCCGAGGTGGACCGCCGGGTGCCGCGCGCGCCGCGCACCGGGGGCTACCAGGGCGCGACGCTCGTGGCGCCCGGCGTCGTGGGGGTCGTCGACGGCGACGACCTCGAGCCCACCGAGTTCTTCGACGGCACCGACCGCAGCCCGCACTACGTCGGGGGCACGGGCGTCGTCGCCGAGCCGTCGGTCGCCTTCCTGGGCTTCGACCTGTGCGAGTTCTCCTCGAACGCCTTCCTCACCCGCGCGGCCGGGCGCGCGTTCGACGCCGAGCTGGCCGCCGCCGGCGGCGTGGCCACGCCGGAGATGTTCCGCGGCCGCACCGGGCGGACCGGCGCGCTGACGTCCTACGCCCTCGACGTCGTCCGGGGCGCCCTGCAGCGGGTGCGCGACGGCGAGGGCACGGCGCTGGTCAAGTTCTCCTACGACGGCAACGGCTTCACCTTCCTGGAGGGCGGCTCGGACGAGCACCTGATCTGGGGTCCCGAGCCGACCCACGTCACGCCGAACAACCCGTCGGCCGCCTGCGACGTCCCCGGCCACACGGAGAAGTCCTGGATCGAGTACCACCTGTGGCAGCTGGCGCCCGTGCTGCACGAGTACGAGGACGTGATCACCTGCGTCAAGACGGGGATGCTCGGCCCGTGGGGCGAGCAGCACTCCTCGCCCCAGGCGCAGGACCCCGCCGCGTACCGGGCGCTCCTCGACGCGTACCTCGCCGCGGTCCCGGCGAGCCGCCCGCTGCTCACCCACGTCGGCGGCTACCTCGCCTGGCACAACGCCACCCACGGCACGCGGCTCACGTTCGCCGACCTGGACGCCCTCCCGGCGCCCCGGCCCGGCACCCCGGAGGCGCGGTTCGGCTTCTTCCACGACAGCTACGCCGCCGGCTGGTCCGAGGACGGCTGGTCCGACCACGGCTCCCTGTCCGAGGGGAGCGAGATGCTGGTCCCGCCCGGCGCGCCGACCGGCTTCGACCGCGACGCCGTCGTCGCCTGGGTGGGGCGGCAGGGGAGCATCGTGCAGGGGGAGGGCGGGCTCGCCCCGCACGTGCTCTCGCGGCTGCCCGGCGCGATCGTCGAGGCCCAGCGCCTCGGGACGACCCTGCTCAACCTGCGGCACGGGGACTACAGCACCTGGGACGTCCCGTACACCGAGGACCTGGTGACGGCGCCGGTCACGCTCCCCGGCCCGGGCGACGGCGCCGAGCCGCCGTACACCGGGCGCACGGTCCGGGCGGTCTTCGACCCGGTCTACGCGGGGCGGACCGGGCTGGAGCTCATGCGCGACCGGCTCGGCTACCGTCTCGTGCTGCGCTCGTCCGAGGTGTCCGACGTCGTCGACGCCGGGACCGGCACCCTGGAGTGCGCCGGCCACGTGCAGAACGTGGGCTTCGCGGGCGTCGTCAACGCCAAGCGGGTGCGGGTGCTGCTCCGCGCGGTCGACGGTCCGGGCCGCTTCGCGGCGCCGACGGCCGTGGACGTACGGGCCTGGCGGCCTGCCCCGGACGGTGACGGGCGGGCCGCCAACACCGGCGCCTGGCACGCGTTCGCGTGCGCGATCCCGATGACCGCGTTCGGCGCGGTCCCGGCGGGGGAGTACGACGTCCTGCTGCGGATCGCGGACCCGAAGGAGACCAGCGAGAACCGGCGCGGCGTCCGGTTCGCGAACCGCGGCACCTGGGTCCCCGAGCTCGGCGCCAACCGCGTCGGGCGGGTCGTGGTCCGGTGACGGCGCAGGAGACGGTCGACCGCGACTTCGGCGGCCCGGGCGCGGTGCGGCGGAACTCGCTGCTGTTCTTCCTGGACGGCGTGACCTTCCAGCCCTCGGTCCCGCTGCTGTCGATGACCGCCGTCATCCCCCTGCTCCTGGAGCACCTGGGCGCCTCCACGGCGCAGTTCGCGATCGCCACGAGCGTGGTGTCCCTGGGCACGTTCGTCTCGCAGCCGTACTTCGTGTCGCTGTGCTCGCGGACGCGGCGGATGGCGCGGACCTTCGCGGTCGTCCTGCTGGTCCAGCGGGGGCTGTTCCTGGCCTTCGTGCTGGCGATGCCGCTGCTCGCCGACCACGCCGGCGCGATGACGTGGCTGTTCCTCGCGTCCTGGACCGCGTTCAACGTGCTCGCCGGGTCCGGCACGCTCTTCAACGTCCCGCTGGTGCTCAAGCTCCTGCCGCCGTCACGGCGGGCGGGACTGCGCGGCGTCGGGATGGCGATCGGGAGCGTCATCGCGCTCGGGGCGACCGCGCTGATCCCCGTCGTGATCGACCGCGTCGCGTATCCGTGGAGCTACATGGTGCTGTTCGGCGCAGGGCTGGCCTTCCTGTTCGCCAACGCGGCCGGGTTCTGGTTCATGCGCGAGCACGACGACGCGGAGCCGCGGGTGCCGATGCGGGTCACCGAGTACCTCCGGGACGTGCCGCGCACGCTCGGCCGGGACGCGACGTTCCGCGCGATGGTGATCTCGTGCGTGTTCCTGGTGCTCGCGAACTCGCTGCTGCCGTTCTACACGCTGCACGCCATCCGGACGTTCTCGGCGAGCGAGCAGCACGTCGCGCTGATGGCGTCGCTCGCCATCGTCACGGGCGTCGCCGTGAACCTGGGCTTCGGGTTCGTCATCGACCGCCGGGGGCCGGTCGCGCTGTCCCCGGTGGCCGCCGCCGCGGCGGCCGCGGCCGGGGTGGTGGGGCTGGTCAGCGGCTCGCTCGGCGGCCTCACCGTCGCCTGGGTGCTCGCGAACGTCGGTGCCACCTGCTACATGAAGACCACGATGCTGATGCTCGGCGACGTGAGCCCGAGCGGCCGGGCGCCGTCCTACGTCGGCACCCTGTTCGCGATCTCGATGCTGGTCTCGTCGGTGGCGGTCCTCGCGCTGGCCCCGCTGCTCGACGCCCTCGGGTTCGCGGCGCTGTTCGTCCTGGTGGCCGGGTGCGGTGCCGCCGCCTGGTCCGTGAACGTGCGGGTGTTCCAGCCGCGGCTGGCCCGGTCCCGGGCGGAGCGGCTGCGGCCCTGAGCCGGGCGCGGGGGCGCGGCGGCGGCCGGGCCGGCGCCGGGGGGTCAGCGCGCCGCCGACCCCAGCGCCGGGATCAGCCGGCGGGCGTTGTCCCCGACGACGGCCGCCACGTGCTCGGGCGCCAGGTCGAGGGCGGAGATGCGCCACCGCCCGGTCCCCGGCGGGTCCTCCGGCCCGTAGGGGAAGTGCTCGTCGGCGGTGGCGAGGAACCGGTAGGACGTGGCGTAGGCCTCGGCGCTCGGCGGCGCGACGTCGGTGCCCAGCACGAACCGGTCGGGGTGGTCCGCGATCAGCCGCCGCGCCCGGCGCGGCTGGCGGCCCAGCTCGGCGATCCGCGCGGCGATGTCGCAGGCGAAGTTCGGGTACGTGCGGAGCATCCGGTCGACGTGGTCGAGGTCCTCCGCGCAGCACCCGACGTGCGCGCCGATGACGGTGACGTCCGGGTGTGCCGCGACGGCGGACTCGAGCGCGTCGAGCAGGCGCCCGAAGGTCGGGGACCCCGGCCCCCCGACATGCCACTCGGGATGCTCCAGCAGCTCCTCGACGCGCTCGTTGTGCCGGTCGAGGGGCTCGAAGAACGCCGCCGGGTCCGCCGTGTGCACGGTGACCGGGAGCCCGGACTCCGCCGCGGCCCGCCACATCCCGTCCAGGCGCGGGTCGTCGAGGAAGATCCGCCGGCCGTGCTCGTCCTCGAGGCCGAGGCCGATGTCCTTCCACAGCTTGAGCCCGGCGGCGCCCCTGGCCGCGGAGTCGGCGACGGACGCGGCGATCCGGTCCGGCCACCCGGGGGTGGCCGTCTCGCCCCAGTCGACGCGGCAGAACGTGGCGAACCGGCCGGGGTGCGCCCGGCCGTACCGGTCGAGGTTGCGCTCGAGCTCGTCCGCCCAGCAGCCGTCCAGGTTGACGATCGTGCCGACGTTCCGCTCGTCCATCAGGTCGACGAGCGCGGCCACGTCGTCGACCCGCCACTCGCCCGTGTGCCACCGGCCCAGGTGGTTGTGGGCGTCCACGGCCGGGGTGGGCAGGCGCAGCACCTCGGTCTCGGCGGTCCGGAGCATCGGCCGCGGCGCGAAGTCCCGCAGCCGGAGGTCGGCGAGGTCGGGGGTGGTCATCGCGTTCCCCTCCGTCGGGGCCGTGGGATCAGACGAGGATGACGGGGCAGCCCGCCGCCCGGAGAGCGGCCACCGCCTCCGGGTCGGCGTCGCCGTCGGTGATGACGCCGGTGACGTCCGTGGGCTCGCAGATGAGCGCGAACGCGGTGTTGGCGAACTTGGTGTGGTCCGCCACGACGTAGGACTGCACCGCCTTCTCGAGGATCGCGGCGCTGATCTCCGCCTCGGACTCGAACTCCGTGAAGAACCCGCGCGCCGGGTTGACGGCGTTGACCCCGAGGAAGAACACGTCGACGTTGATGAGGGGGAGGGCCGCCTTCGCCAGCGGGCCGACGAGCTCGTAGGACCGCGCGATGGCGGCGCCGCCGGTGAGGACGACGCGCAGCTCGGGCCGCACGATGAGGTCGTTCGCGATGTTGATCGCGTTGGTGACGACCGTGGTCAGCTTCTCGCCGAACTCGGGGTCCGCGGACGCGCGGACGCCCAGCTCCTGGGCGATCTGCGTGGTGGTGGTGCCCCCGCTGAACGCGACCGTCTGCCCGGGCTGCACCATGGCGGCCGCGGCGCGGGCGATCTGGAGCTTCTCGCTGCCCATCAGGGCCGCGCGGTACCGCAGCGGGAGGTCGCCGGAGATCGCCGCGGCGCGGGCGCCGCCGCGGGTGCGGATGACGATCATCTGCTGGCCGAGCGCGTCCAGGTCGCGGCGGGCCGTCGCCGGGGACACGCCGAACTGCTCGATGACCTCCTCGACGCTGATGGTCCCGTGCTGGGCCACCCACGAGGCGATGGCCAGGTGTCGGTCCTCGATCTTCATCGCCCTCGTACCCGCTCGCTCACTGTCGTCGCCGATGGATGCACGATCGTGCGCCACCCGCCCGGCTCGCCGTCGACGACGGCGATGGCGGCGTTGGGCAGGCTACCGGGATCCTCGCCGGTCAGGCGCTCGATGAGCAGGCGGAGCGTGGTCCCGTGCGTGACGAGGACGCCGTCGAGACCGGCGTGCGCCCGCCCGACCGCGTCCAGCCCGCGCAGCGCCCGGTCGAGCACCGCCTCGGCGGTCTCCCCGCCCGGGTAGTCCCGCGCCGGCCACCGCGTCCGGGCCTCCTCGATGAGCATCCCCTCGGCGACGCCGAAGCCGCGCTCGCGCAGGTCCTCGAACTGCAGGTCGCCGGGCACCAGCGGGAGGTGCTCGCCGATGATCCGCGCGGTCTGCATCGCGCGCGGCGAGGTCGACGAGGACAGCCACCGCCACTGCGCGCCCAGCTCCGCGCCGATGCCGAGCAGGCGCCCGGCGGCGTCGACGGCCTGGGCGCGGCCGACCTCGTTGAGGTCCAGCCCCTCCCAGCCCTGGTAGCGCCGCTGGATGTTCCAGTCGGTCTGGCCGTGCCGGACCAGCGCGATCCTCATCGGTGCCGCTCTCCTCGGTCGTCGGTGCTGTCGTCGGTGCCGCGGTCGGCCGCCCGGCGTGCGAGCAGGGCCGACCCCAGCAGACCCGCATTCTCCCCGGCGCGGGCCTTCACCAGGGGCGGGACGGGGACGTAGGTGAGCAGCGACGCGAGGCGGGCGCGCAGCGGGACGAACAGGTGGTCGCCGGCCTCCGCGAGCCCGCCCCCGAGCACGATCACCTCGGGCTGGATCAGGCTCGTCACGTGCGAGAGCCCGAGGGCCAGCCCTTCGACCGCCGTGTCCCAGACCGCCGCGGCGATCGTGTCGCCCGCAGCCACGGCCTCGACCACCTCGCGCGCGCCGGCGACCTCCCGGCCGGACATCCGGGAGTAGCGCCGGGCGATCGCGGCCGCGGAGGAGACCGCCTCGAGGCAGCCCTGGTTGCCGCACACGCAGGCCTCGCCGCGCGGGATCACGACGGCGTGCCCGATCTCGCCCGCGTAGCCGCGCGCGACCACGGGGCGACCGTCGACGAACACCGCGGCGGAGACGCCGGTGCCGAGCACGACCACGACGGCCGTCCGGTGCCCGCGGCCCGCGCCGAGCTCCATCTCGGCCGTGCCCCCGGAGCGGACGTCGTGCCCGATGGCGACCGGGAGCGGGATCCTCGCGCGGCACAGCGCGGCGAAGTCCACGTCCCGCCAGCCGAGGTTCTCCGAGTAGGTGGCGAACCCGGTCTCGTCGTCGACGATGCCCGGCAGGGTGAGCCCGACGGCCCGCGGCTCCGCGCCGGGCGGCGTGAGGCGGCCGGCGAGCTCCGCGACCGCGTCGACGACCGCCTCCGCGCTGGCCGGGCCGAAGGCCGGCGACGGCGTGCGGAGGACGGCGCCGGGCGTCCCGTCGGCGTCCACGTACGCGGCCTTGATCGTGGTGCCGCCGACGTCGAACGCGAGCACCGGCGCGCCGGGGCCGATCGTGGTGGCGGCCCGGTCGCCGGGCGCGGCGGCCGGCGCGTCGGCCGGGCGGACGGTCGTGTCAGTCATCTGCGCGTTCTCTCGGTCGGTGACGGTCGGCCCGGCGCGGTGGCGGCGTGCCGGCGGGCAGCGGCGGGACGTCCAGCGGGACGGACCCGCGGCGCAGCGACTCGGCACCGAGCGAGCCTACGGCGACGGCCTGCCGCGCATCGGCAGGCGAGCCGGTGGTCGGGGCACCGTCCACGACGTGCGCGAAGAACTCGGCGAGCACGGCGGCGTCCGCGGCACGGTGGCCGCCCGCGGGGTCGTGGACCGGGTGCTCGACGTGCCCGGTCGGCGACCACGCCAGGCGACGGTTCCAGACCCGGACGACCGCGCCGCCCGTGTCGCCGGCGTTCTCCAGCCGCCCCTCGGTGCCGATGACGGTGTAGCTGCGCCAGTAGTCGGGGGTGAAGTGGCACTGCTGGTAGCTGGCCAGCACCCCGTTCTCCAGCGTCATCATCAGCATGGACAGGTCCTCGACGTCGACCACCGGGTTCAGCCCGGTCAGCGCGTGCGGCGGCCAGTTCGCGTGGCTGGTCCAGTCCGGCGCGATCTGCCCCGGGCGCTCGCGGCGGTCGGTGATGTCGCCGTAGACCATGAGCGCGCCCATGCCCACGACCCGCGTCGTGTACGCGCCGGCGAGGTGGTGCACGACGTCGATGTCGTGGCTCGCCTTCTGGGTGAGCAGCGAGCCGCTGCGCCGGCGGTCGGCGTGCCAGTCCTTGAAGAAGTAGTCGCCGCCGTTGCCGACGAAGTGCCGGACCCAGATGGCCTTGACCTCGCCGATCTCGCCGCGCGCGATGGCGTCGTGCATCACGCGGACGACCTCCCAGTGCCGCAGGTTGTGGCCCACGTGCAGCGGGGTGCCGGTCTGCTGCGCGGCGACGAGGACCGCGTCGGCGTCCGCCGTGGTGGTGGCGAGCGGCTTGTCGACGAACACCGCGACGCCGGCGCGCAGCAGCCGGATCGCGAGCGGGGCGTGCGTGTCGTCCGGCGTCGTCACGATCGCGGCGTCGACGCCCCCGGCGGCGAGGAGGGCGTCGACGTCCGCGTGCACCGCGACGTCGGCGCCGAACAGCGCGCGGGCCCGGTCGCGGCCGGCGGGGTCGGGGTCGACCGCGGCCACGACGACCGCCCCCGGCCAGGCCTCGGAAACCAGGCGGCCGAGGGCGGCGCGGTTGCCGGCCCCGACCACCGCGACGCGGAGACCCTGGCTCATCGTGGTGCGGTGCCCGGGGTCGCGCGCGTGAGGCGCGGCAGGGTCGTGAGCCCGACGGGCACGTCGATGGTGGCGGGGCCCTCCACCGTCGTCCCGTCCGGCGCGCGCCACGCGCCCGGCGGCACCTGCACCGCCCGGCTGGTGGCACTGCGCTCCAGCACCGGGGCGACGAGCAGGTCGGGGCCGAGGAAGAACTGGTCCGTCACCGTCTCGTACCCGGCCTCGTGGTAGCTCATCGGCCGGACCACGGGCTCGCCCGTCGCCGCGGCGTCGTCCACGAGGGCGAGGATGAGCGGCAGGTGCTCGGCCCGGACCGCGAGGGCCTCCTTCACCGCGGCGAGGTGCTCGGCGTCGAGGGCGCGGGCGGGGTTCACCGAGAACTGGATCATCGGGGACAGCGCGGCGATCTGCGCGTACCGCACGAAGAACTCCTGGTCGGCGGCCTGGCGGTCGCCCATCGCGCCCATCGCCCCCACCTCGCCGCCGCCCACCATGTCCGGGCAGACGTACGGGTGCCCCAGCAGGCCCTGCGCGAGCATCTCGGGGACGAGCGAGCCCAGGCCCGTCCCGTCCCAGGCGGGGGGCTTGTCGCGGAGCCGCTGGCCGAGCGGCTGCCCGCCCATCCGCCAGCACGCGCGGTACTCGTTGTGCGCGTAGCGCAGGCCCAGCCGCGCCCACGCCTCGGACATGTCGACCGGCTCGCACGGCTGGGCGACGACGTCGTCCGCCCGGTAGTCGCGGACGTCGCCGGCATCGAACTTGAAGCCCGCGACGCCGAGGTCGACCAGCGCGTCGAGCTGTCGCGTGAACCAGGCCACGGCCTCGGGGGAGCTGAGGTCGAGGAGCGCGCTGTAGCCGTTCCACCACCGGCGGATCGCCGTGCGGCCGTCGGCGTCGCGGACGAGCAGGCCGTCCCGCTCGCAGTCGCGGAACGCCTTCGAGTCGGGGCTGATGAACGGGACGACCCACAGCATGACGTCGAAGCCCCAGTCGGCCAGCGTCCGGACCAGCCGCTCCGGGTCCGGGAACCGCCCGCGGTCGAAGTGCCAGGTGCCGAAGTCCGGCGCCCAGTTGTCGTCGATGAAGATCGTGCCGGGCTCCAGCCCCGCGTCCAGGATCCGGCGGGCGTAGGCCAGCACCGAGTCCTCGGAGGGGACGAGCGGCGTCTCGATCCAGGTGTTGTACTGCGGCGCGGCGAACAGCCGCCGCGCGGGGGTCCGCCCGGCGGGCGGGAAGAGCTGGGCCGAGGCGGCGCGGAAGCCCTCGCGCAGCGAGGTCCCGCCGCGCAGCACGGTCACGTCGGTGCCGTCGACCTCGAGCCGCCCGCCGGCGAACCGGAACGCGAACGGACGCGGCGACGCGACCACCCGCCCGTGGGTGGACACGAGCAGCGGGGCCGCCTGGCTGGAGTCCTCCGCGCTGTCCCACGCGGGGTCGTGCCGCGGGACGGCGAGGTCGACGCCGTAGGTGCTCCCCGCGCCGAACGGCATCTGCACGGCGTCCTTGACCGTGCCACCCCACCAGTGCTCGCCCGGCTCCAGCTCGATCGTGAGCGCGGGGCGGTCGGCGGCGTCGGCCACCGGGGGTGCGGCGGCGGGGGCGTGGTTCACGTCGAGCTCGATTCCGTTCGGAGGTGCGGGGTGGTGCGCGTCGGGCGGGGGCGGTGGCCGCCCCCGCCCGACGTGAGCGGCGTCGTCAGTCGACGAGGGCCTGCGCGGCGTCGTTGGCGGTGGCGAGGGTCGACTCGACGTCCGCACCCGCGGCGATCGCCCAGATCGCGTCCTGGATCACCGTGCGGACCTCCGCGTTGCGGGTGAAGGACGGCAGCTGGAAGGTCTCGCCGGCCGCCGCCATCTCCGCGAACTCGGGCACGCCCGCGCCGTTCGCCTCGTTCGCCTCGACGGCGATGTCCGTGCCGGTCTGGACGGCGGGGAAGACGATGCCGAACTCACCGGTGGCCTCCTGGCACTCCGGGGAGCCGAGGAAGTTGACCCACTTCGCGGCGGCGTCCTTGTTCGGCGAGCCGTTCCAGACGACGCCGGCCAGCGAGTTCGTCGCGGCGAACCGGCCCGCGGGGCCCTCCGGGACCTTGGCCCAGGCGAAGTCGATCTCCTGGGTGTCGGCGAGGTAGTTCGACGCGTTCCACGACCCGGCCAGGGTCGTGGCGGCGAGGCCCGCCTCCATGGTCGGGTGCTGGCCCAGGGTGGAGGTCTCGTCGAACGTCTGCATCACGCCGAGGTCGATCATGTCCTGGTACCACTCGAGCGTCGTGACGAGCTCGGGGGCGTCGAAGTTCAGGCTGCCGTCCTCGGCGAAGAACTCCCAGCCGGTCGCGTGCGCGAGGTTGCCCCAGCCGTTCTGGCCGGTGAAGCCGTCGGCCCACTCCGGGAGCATCCCGAACCGGACCACGTTGCCGGCGTCGAAAGCCGGGCTGAGCGCGTTGTTGCCGTTCGCGTCGAGCGCCATGGCCTTGATGAACTCGGTGAACGAGTCCTGGCCGGTGCCGTCGAACTCGAGCGCGTTGATGGCGTCCTTGGTGTAACCGGCCTCGGTGGCGGCCGTCTCGTCGTAGACCATCCCGACGATGTCCCAGTCGAGGGGGAGGCCCACGCGGGTGTCGTCGACGAGGTAGTTCTCCGCGGTGCCGGCGACGTAGGAGTCGAAGTCGATCCCGTCGGTCGCGCCGATCTCGTCGAGGTCGGCGAGCTGGCCGAGGCTGCTGTACTCGCGGACGTACTGGACGGTCATGGTGAACGTGTCCGGGCCGGTGCCCGAGGCGAAGTTCGTCGTGAGGTTCGACCAGTACTGCGCCCAGGCGGTCTGGGTGATGTTGACCGTGATGTCGGGGTTGGCCTCGGTGAAGGCCGTGGCGCACGCCTCGTACATCGGCCGCTGGACGTCGTCCCAGAGCCAGTGCTCGATCGTGGTCGCGCCGCCGGCGCTGCCGCCGTCGCCGTCCCCGCCGCCCGACCCGCAGGCGGTGAGCGCGAGGACGGAGGCGGCCGAGAACGCCGCCACCTTCAGTCCGGTCTTCGGTGCGAAACGCAGCATGGCAGTTCCTTCCAGTGGGTTCCGGGACAGGCTCTGGCCTGACCGGACGGGGGAGGGGGTGGAACGGGCGGGTGCGGCGCCGGCGGCTACTTGCCGCCGGAGAAGTTGAGCGACTGGACCAGCTGCCGCCCGAGCAGGACGAGCAGGATGAAGACGGGGATGACCGTCACGGTCGAGGCGGCCATCAGGCCGGTCCAGTCCGGCGAGGTGTTCGGTGACTGGGCCTGGAACCGCTGCAGGGCGACGGTCAGGACCCGCGTCCCGTCGGAGTTCGCGGCCACCAGCGGCCACATGAACTCCTTCCACACCCCGACGACGGTGATGAGCATCATCGTGGCGACGGGGCCGCGGCTCATCGGCAGCGTCATCCGGAAGAACCTGCCGAAGACGCCGACGCCGTCGATCGCCGCCGCCTCCTCGACCTCGCGCGGGAGGGAGAGGAAGAACTGGCGGAGGAAGAAGATCGCGAACGGGCTCACCAGGATCGCGGGGGCGATGAGCCCCTGGAACGTGTTGAGCCAGCCCAGCGACCGGATCAGCGCGAAGTTCGGCAGCAGGGTGAAGATGCCGGGGATGAGCAGGCCCGACAGGAACAGCCCGAACAGGGCGCTGTTCCCCCGGAACCGCAGCCGGGCGAACGAGTACGCGGCCATGGCGCAGGCGAGCGTCTGCACGATCGCGATCGAGCCCGCGTAGAACAGCGTGTTCGCCGTGTAGCGCACGAAGTCGAGCGTCGCGCCGGTGCCGCCGGCGGCGACCGACTCCTCCATCGAGGTGAGCCCGAGCACGCGGGCGAAGTTGATCCAGGTCGGGTTCGACGGGACCAGCCGGCTGGAGTCGCCGATGAGCTCGGCCGCGGGCGTGAAGGCCGTGCGGACCATCCAGTAGAACGGGAAGACCGAGACGAGCACCAGCAGGCCGACGACGGTCCAGGCGACCGCCTTGCCGGGGGTCACCCGGCGGGCGCCGCGGGCGATCGAGCGGCGCGGGCCGGTGGGGGAGCCCGTCGGCGCGCTCTTCTTCGACGGGGCGAGGTCGGGGACGGGGGTGCTGATCACGAGAGGTCCGATCGGTTGGCGCGCATCGCTCGCATCTGGATGGCCGTCAGGGCGCCGAGGATGACGGCGAGGACCAGCGCGATCGCGCTGCCGTAGCCCATCCGGAAGAACGCGAACGACTGCTGGTAGATGTAGAAGAAGATCGTCCGGACGGCCGGGATCGGGTTGCCGCCGTACCCGATCAGCACCAGGTCGAACACCTGGAACGAGCCGATCGCCGACATCACCACGACGAGCGCGATCACCGGCCGGATCAGCGGCAGCGTGATCTGGAAGAACATCCGCTTCTCGGTGGCCCCGTCGATCGCGCCGGCCTCGTACATCTCGTTCGGCACCTGGGTCATCCCGGCGTAGAGCAGCAGCGCGGTGTACCCGAGGCCCGACCAGATCCCGATGGCGATGATGATCGGCATGGCCTGGCTCGCGTTGTAGAACGAGACGCCCGGCAGGCCGACGTTGTGCAGCAGGTGGTTCAGGTAGCCGAGCTGACCGTCGAGCAGCCACGCCCAGATCAGCGCGATGGCGACGTTCGGGACGAGCCAGGGGAGCAGCAGGATGGACCGCACCCAGGTCTTCAGCCGCAGCCGCTGCATGAGGGCCGCGGTCAGCAGGGCGAGCACCGTGCCGAGGACGACGCTGGCGACGACGAACTGGATGGTGACGACCAGCGAGTTGCGGGCGACCTCGTCGGTCAGCAGCTCGCGGTAGTTGTCCAGGCCGACGAACTGCGGCTCGTTGAGCAGGTCGAAGTCCGTGAGCGAGTACCAGACGCTCCGGCCGCTCGGCAGGATCCAGAACACGAGGAACCCGACCATCGCCGGCACGAGGAGGACGAGCGCCGCCCACTTCTCGCGGTGGTGGATCGGGCGACGGGCTCGGGGCTCGCCCTCCGCTTCGGCCGGGGAGGACTCGCCTCGTTCCCGGGTGGCTGAGCTGGACATCACACACCTCTCGTCCTGGCGTTCGGGTGCGACTGTGCACTCGGCGCTGCGTGAAGACGAGCGTAAGGGCTCCTAGTGATCAGAATCAAGCATGTAACGCATCGTTTACGAGCGCGGGCAGGCGTCGACTTCGACGCCGACACCGTGCTGCACGGCGTCGACGCCAGGCGGCGTCGGCGGACGCGCCCCCGCCGGGTCGCCGTCCAGGGCGGACTCGCCGTCTCCGTCACCCGCGCGTGGTCGCCGGAGATCGGCACCGGTCGGCGCATCCGCCCGCACGGGGTCGGGTCCATCCCCTACCCTCGACAGCGCAGCAGGTCAGCGACGCGTCCGCGTCGAAACCAGGGGGTAGCAGTGGGAGAGGTCGGTCCTGCCGAGGTGCGTCGCGCCGCCGGCACCATCGAGTCGGTCGCACGCACGGTGCGCGCCCAGATCCCGGACGAGGTCGGCCAGGTCGCCGGCGCGCTCGCGGGCAGCGCCAGCGCGGCGGCGGGCAGCAGCCTCGCCACCGCCTGGACCGACGCGTACACGCGCTGGGCCGACGCGGCCGACACGCACGCCCGGTCCATGCGCGCCTCCGCCGATTCCTGGGCGGGCACCGACCAGGCCGTCGTCGACCGGTTCGCCCAGCGACTCGGCGGCGGGATGCGGGCCGTCTGATGGTCTCCCCGTCGCAGCTCGCGTCCTGGCAGCCCGCCAGGCTCTCCGAGATCGCCGAGCAGGTGCTGGCGCACCGGCGCTCGCTCACCGGCCTGCACGACGACCTCGACTCCGGCGCCCCGCCCGCGTCGTGGACCTTCACCGACGCCACCCGGGCGCGCGCCGAGCACCACCGGCTGTCCGGCCTGCTCGCCACCCAGGTGTCCGAGACGGTCGGCGTCGTCGACGCGCTCGACACGGCGGTCTCCGCGATCACCGCGGCGAAGCTCCTGCTCGAGGGCGCCATGCG
This sequence comes from Cellulosimicrobium cellulans, assembly GCF_007679345.1. Classification (GTDB taxonomy): domain Bacteria; phylum Actinomycetota; class Actinomycetes; order Actinomycetales; family Cellulomonadaceae; genus Cellulomonas; species Cellulomonas cellulans_A. The sequence continues at coordinate 73,968 of NZ_VEGH01000005.1, read as the reverse complement.
CCGCGCCGGCACCCAGGGCCTGAACGTCGACCACGGGACCGGCCGCGTCACCGTGGTGCGGACCTTCGACGACGAGGACGACCTCGCGCACGCCCGCTCCGTCATGCACGAGGTCGCGGAGCAGATCGAGACCGCCCTGCGCGACGCCGACGCCGCCGACCAGGCGCTCGCCGCCGCGCTCACCCGGGCCGCGACGACGGACGTCAACGACGTGGGCACCCTCGCCCAGCAGCAGGCCCTGCTCGACTTCCAGCAGCTCAGCCCCGCCGACCAGGTCCGCTACCTGCTCGACCACCCCGAGGAGTACCTGCTGCTCGGGGACCACGTCCCGGACGCGGTCAAGGCGCAGGTGGGGGAGCAGATCGCCGACGACCTCGACCGGCTGGCCCGCCACCCCGAGGACTTCGCCGACGCCGAGGCCGTCGCGCGCTACGGCCGGCTCCTCGACGCGTTCGGCGACGACCCCGGCGTCATGGCGCCCCTGTACGAGCGGATCGGGCCGGACGGGCTGCTCGGGACGCTCAACGGCATCGGCTCCATGCTCTACGTGTCCTCCGGCGACCAGGGGCTCGCGCACCTCGCCGAGAGCCTCCGGGACGGCCTGAGCACCGCCAGCACCGCCGAGGAGGGGTTCGACGCGAAGGGCTACGGCGAGGAGCTGGTCCGCTACGCGACGGTGACCGCCGGGGGCGACCGGCAGGACGCCTACTTCCGCGACTACCCCAGCAGCGCGATGGGCGCCTCCGTCCTCGACTTCCTGCTGCGCGACGTCGACTACGGCGAGGACTTCGTCCGCGGCGTCACCTGGCAGCTCGACGAGTTCGAGCGCACGGCCGGGACGCTCGGCGTCGAGACCTGGATGCACCACACCGGCGACGGCTGGCCGCTCAACGGCATCGGCGTCGACCCGGACGCGGCGACGGGCCGGTGGACCGATCCCATGGCGGCCGCGATGGGCCAGCTCGGTCGGCACCCCGGGCTCGGGCTGGAGTTCTTCACCGAGGACGAGGGCCGGTACGAGCAGTACTTCTCCGAGCGCGACTGGAGCCGCGACGGCTTCGAGGGGATCTCCCGCGCGGCGCTCGGCATCGGGACGGACGCGGAGAACCTCGCGCAGTCCGGCCGCGACACCGGGATGTTCGTCTCGGAGTTCTTCGACCGGATCTCCAAGAACCCGGAGTTCACCCCGGAGCACGGCGCGGCGGCGTCCGAGCCGATCGGGGACTTGCTGAAGCACTACATGCCGGCGGTGCAGTCGGCGGTCGGTCACGGGTCGAGCGAGGACATCCTCCCGGCGCAGCTGAAACCGCTGGACGACCAGCCGTACCTGCCGTTCGTCGAGTTCTACCCCGAGCTCGACCAGGGCGACCTGCTCAAGCTGATGAATGTCGCGCTCAGCAGCGAGGAGGGGGTCGCGCGGGTCGCGGAGGGAGTCGCCGGGTACCGCCAGACGGTGCTCGAGGGGTTCACGCAGGCGTACGGCTCGGTGGACGCCCCAGGTGCGCGAGACGAGCTGACCCGGGTACTCAGCGACTCGGCCTCGCTCGAGGGCTACACGCAGCGGCGAGTGGGCGAAGCCGCCATCGCCGGCGCGGTGTCGAAGGACCAGCAGGTGGCCGCGTTCACCAAGCTGGTCTCGGAGGCCGCCGGGTTGGTGCCGGTGCCGTTCTCGTCCGAGGTCGGCGAGATCGCGGGGCAGGCCGGCACCAAGCTGTGGAACACGGCCTGGGGTCACGTCCAGAAGCTGCCCACCGACCACATCACCGAGACCTTCGCGTCGAACGCGGCCGCCGAGGTCCAGACGCAGCGGGGTGCTGCCGAGTCCAGCGAGCGGAACATGGTCATCAACAGCTACCTCTCGATGGTGCAGGCAGGAGTGCTCGACGTGCCTGCCGAGCACCTGGACGTCTGGGCGCCGGGCGGTGAGCTCGTCTCGCTCGGGACGATCGCCCCCGAGGACCTGCAGTACTACCGGGGCCAGGTCGACCTGGCGATGAAGGGGTCCGTCGACCCGAAGTACCTCGAGCTCATCTACGAGTCCGAGTTCCAGCGATGGTTCGAGAAGTGATGAGGCGCAGGACGAGGGTCGTCGCCGGCATCGGAGCGGGCCTGGCAGTCGCGGGCGGCGCGCTCGCGTTCCTCCTCGTGCGCCCCGGCCCGGTGCTGCTCGACCCTGACGACTTCCCGGGTGTGGTCCGGGCGCAGCAGGGCGAACCGGCTGTGCCGCCGGGGTGGACGAACTGCGACCTCTCGGTCGGCGCGTGGCTGCGCGAGGGGGCCCCGGACACACTGCTGGACTTCGGCGACGGGAGCTGGGCGGCCGCAGCGATCGCCGAACGGCCGGAGGGCCGGAACCTCTACGACGACGCCGACGCCTTCATCGCGCACCTGGAGTCCACTGCGGAGACCTGCGCGCAGTCCCCGAAGGTCGACAACGGCTTCTCGATCGAACCTCTGCCGGACCTCGACCCGGGCGCGGTCGGTTGGAGGACGGGGTACCCGGACATCCCCCGCTGGGGCGAGTACGTCGTGATCCCTCTCGACGAGCACCGCCTGCTCGCGGTCGGCTTCGAGACGAACGAGGCGGAGCCCCCCGTGGACATGGACCGCCTGGTCGAGCTCGCGAAGCTGGGCGCCGAGCAGTTCCCGGCGACCGGATGAGGCGCGGCGCGAAGACGATCGCCGGTATCGGCGCCGGCTCGGCGGTCCCGGGCGGCACGTTCGCACGCAGTGCGACGGGTCGGCGCCTCGCGCATCGGGGCGCGGACCACCTCGTCCACACCGCGCCGACCGATCTCGAGGGACCGACATGACCACGTACCTGCTCGTCGCTGCCTGCATCGTGCTGGGGGCTGCGGTCGGGATCGTCGCCTTCGCACCCGTCGCGCGCCTGGTGCCTGCGGTGCGCTGGAGCCTCCGTGCGGGAGCGGCGCTCGGCGTTGTGGCGATCGCCCTGTCGAGCCGGCCGTGGCTCTTGGTGGCGTACGTCGGAGGTATGGCGGCGGGCGTCGCGCTGTTCGCCGCGCGCCGCGGCGCGATTCCCGGTGACCGGGAGACGACTCCCGCGCCCCCGCGCCCGAGTCCCCCTAGAGTGACGCCGTGACCGACCCGCAGGACCCCCTCGCGCAGGCCCCGCTGCTGCGCGTCGTCCACGAGCGCCACCCCGACGTCGACGTCGTCGTCCTCCCTCCGGAGGCGCCGGCCCCCGAGCCCGCCGACGCGCCGGTCCCCGTCACCGACGCCGCGCTGGACGCCGAGCGGTCCCGGGTGGAGGGCGCCCTCGCCGGGCTGCTCGCGGCGGCAGGCGCCGAGCCCGCCCCGGCCCCGCGCGCCACCTGGCGCAGCGCCCCCGCGGCGCACGTCGTGCCGGTCGCCGAGGCCCGGCTGTCGATCGACGGCCCCGAGGCCGGCGTCGCAGTCGGCCGCGCCCTGTCCGCGAGGCTGCGCGCCGACGGCTGGGACGGCCACCTCGACCGAGCCGGCGTGACGCCCCTGCTGCTCGCCGCGCTCGACGACCGCTCCGTGCGGGTCGCGTGGCTGGACGATGCCGTCCTGGTGACGGTCCGCGGCCGGGACCTGCCCGTCGCGACCGCCACCGCCCGCGCGCTGGTCTCCGGGACGGAGGACGAGCGGTGAGCGGCGAGATCCAGGTCGACCCGTACACGCTCAGCCTGTCCGCCGACGACTGGACCGATCAGGGCTCGCGGGTGCGCACCGCCAGGGACCGGGTCGCCGACGCCACCACCTCCGGCTTCACCCCCGCGGTCGCCGGCGCCGCCGCGTCGTGGACGTCCGCGTGGGGCACGGTCCTCGGCGACGTCGCCGACCGCGCCGAGGAGATCGGCACCCGGCTCCGCGACGCCCAGCACGCGTACGCCGTCACGGACGTCGAGGCGCAGGAGACCTTCGAGAGCTGGCTGGGGGGCACTCCGTGACCACGGTGACCATCGACATCCCGCCCGCGATCGACACGATCCCCGCCGTGCAGGGCGACCCCGCCGTCGTGGCGGCGTTCGCCCAGGACCTGCTGGCGAGCGCGGTCAACCTGGACGACCTCGACACGTTCGCGCTCGACTCCTCGACCCTCGACGGCTGGACCGGCGAGGCCGCCACCGCGTACGCCCGGCACGTCCGGTCCGCCGGCGCGGACGCCCAGGCGATGGGCGTCGCGCTGCGCCAGGTCGCCCGCGCGGCCGACGACCACGCCGACGCGCTGACCGACCTGCTCCGGCGCCGCACCGACCTCGTCGAGGCCCGGTCGTCGTACCACGAGGCCCGCGAGGACCTCGACGCCGACATCCGGTCCGCCGGGGAGGTCGACGACGCCGCGGTGGCCGAGCTGCAGGCCCGGGCGGCGTCGCTGGCCACCCGCCGCGACGGCGTGGTCGCCGACGTCGACGCCCTGGTGCGCGACCTGGCGACCGCCGAGCAGGCGATGCTCGACGCGTTCTCGTCCTACTCGACGCTCGCGCAGGCGCGCGCCGCCGTCTCCGGGCAGATCGACCTCGCCGACGACGCCCTCGGCCGGCCCGGCTCCCCGTCGCAGGGCGGCACCCCGGAGCAGGTCGCGGCGTGGTGGGCGTCGCTGACCGAGGAGGAGCAGTACGCCGTGCTCGCGGCCCGGCCCGAGCTCGTCGGCAACACCGACGGCATCCCGGCGCTCGCCCGCGACCAGGCGAACCGGCTGCTGCTCGAGACCGACCTCGAGGCGATGGAGCTGCGCGAGCAGCGCGGCGAGCGGCTGTTCGAGGACTACCAGGCGCTCGACAACGCCCGCGCCGCGCAGGCCGCGCTGGAGGAGGGCGCGCAGCGCGTCGACCCCGTCACCGGCGAGCCGCTCGTCCCGCTGCTGCACCTGTACGACGCGACCGCGTTCGGTGGCGACGGGAAGGTCGCCATCGCGTTCGGGAACCCGGACACCGCGGACCACGTGTCGGTGATGGTCCCCGGCCTGACCAGCCGGGGCACCGAGGCCGGCGGCAACGCCGACGCGGCCTACAACATCTACGAGTCCGCGCGGCTCTCGGACCCGTACTCGACCGCCTCCTCGATCATGTGGATCGGCTACGACGCCCCCAGCGACTGGGACTCGGCCACCGTGGCGACCGAGGGCCGCGCCGAGGAGGGCGGCGAGCTGCTGTCACGGTACATCGACGGCCTGCGGGCGTCCCGCGAGGGCGAGCCCGCGCACCTCACGGTCATCGGGCACAGCTACGGCTCGACCACCACCGCGCACGGCGCGACCGACCACGGCCTCGCCGCCGACGACATCGTGCTCGTCGGCAGCCCGGGCGCGGGCGGCGGCGTCGAGCACGCCTCCGAGCTCGGCGTCGGCGCCGACCACGTCTGGGCGGGCAACAACAGCCGCGACCTGGTCGCCGCGCTCGCGGACGACGGCTGGGTCGGCGGCTGGATGCTGGGCGGCGCGGGCCTCGGCAACGACATCGTCGAGGACGACTTCGGCGCCAACCGGTTCCAGGCCGAGTCCACGACCCGCGCCGACGTGATGCGCAACTTCGGCGACCACACCAAGTACTTCGACCCGGGCACCGAGTCGCTGTACAACATCGGGCAGATCCTCGTCGGCGACTACGACGAGGTCATCGCCGCGGAGCACTCGTACGACCCCTGGTACGACGGGCCGGTGGACCCGGAGGCGACCCGCGACCCGCAGTCGTTCGAGGGCAGGAGGCCCGAGTGGTGAACCGTCACGTGCGCGCGGCCGCGGTGCTCGTCGCGCTGTCCGCCCTCGCCCTGTCGGGGTGCGGGAGCGGCGGCGGGGCGACCGCCGACGACCTGGACGCCAGCCGCGAGGAGGTGCTCGACGCCGCGCGCCAGGTGCTCCCCGGCGTCGTCGACGCCCTCGGCGCGCAGGTCCAGGACGCCTACGGCGAGTTCGACATGGGCGGGGACGGCATCGTCGACCGCAGGCGGTACACCGTCACCGTGATCGCCACCGGCGCGCAGGCGGACACTGACGACCTGGTCGCCGCGTTGGAGGACGCCGGCGTCACCGACGTCCAGGTGAACCCGATCGGCGGGGCCGCCGGGCAGCGCGACGGGCTCGACGTCTCCGGGTCCGACCCCGGGGGCCGCGACATGAGCGTGAGCGTCAGCGGGCCGTACCTCGAGGTCGCCGACGGGGTGGCGCGGGAGGCTGCGCGCGAGGACGTCGACCTGGGCTGAGCCGGGTGGCGACAGACCGGGGTCTCCTCCCTGACCTTCTCGGGCCCCCGCCAAGGCAGGAACCCGACCCGTGTCTGGCCTTACCGTCAGGTCGGCCACCCGCGGTCCACGGTAGACCGGTTCAGCACTGATGAGCAGGGCCCGGAACGTGTAGGCCGAGCCCAGAAGCTGGGCATCTTCGGCCCGGAGTGGATGTGAGTGACGTGATGGACGCAGGCGCGGCCGAGCTCCCGGACGAGTTCATGGCAGAGCTGTACGAGGAGGCCGTCTCCCTGGGGTACCGCAACGGCGAGGACTTCGCGGTGTGGGGCATCGCCGCGGATCTCAGCAGCGAGGTCGTCGAACTCGGCAAGGCAGAAGGCGTTTACCACGTCTGGCACCGCGACATGGGACGGCGGTACGACGTCACGGTCTCCTCCTCGCGGGACGAGGTGCGGCGTCAGTTCCTCCTCGAGCTCGGCCGGCTCGCTGGCCCCCGCGGTCGCGGACCGTACGCCGACGAGCCCGCACCGCGACGCGGCGAGGGGCTGACGCAGGAGCAGCTGCTCGAGCAGATCTTGCGCCGTCCCAGGGACGTGTAGGGCTGACGTCCTGCTGCACCCCCGACCGGTGACCCACGAGATCGAGATGTTCAGCGACGAGTGGTGGGCGTCGTCGCCGGAGGAGCGGCTGGGCCGGCAGCTCGGCTGGCCGCCGAGCTGAGACCGCCCGCGGACGGCACCGCGACCAGCGCCACGACCACCGAGACCGACCGGAGAACCCCTGACGATGTCCGACGCCGCCCACGCCTTCCTCAGCGCGATGGACAAGCTGCCCCGGTTCGACGGCTTCACCTTCCGGGGGCTGCCGGAGGGGGCGGAGCCGCCGCGGACCGTCGTCGCGGCGACAGGCGTCCTCGCGTCGTCGCGCAGCCCGCGGGTCGCCACCGAGGACTTCACCAGCGCGGCTCTGCTGGTCCTGCTCAACCGCACGGCACGAAGCATCAGCGAGTTCTCCGCCCATCCCGAGGAGCGCGAGGTCGTCGTCCTGCCGGGCACGGTCTGGCGCCCGCTCGTCGAGCTGACCGTGCCGGGCTACGCCGGTGCGGTGTACGTGATCGAGGAGCTGGACCTGACGCAGAGCCTGCCGCAGCCGACCGAGTGGGGTGCGACGTTGGCCGAGCTCGCGGGCCGGGTGCAGCGGGTCGTCCAGCAGGACCTGCACGGCGAGCGGTTCGCCGTGAACGTGCCGGGCAAGTTCGCGGGCACGTGGTCGAATCAGGAGATCCAGCCCTCTTGACCGGGCGGACCATCATGATGAGCAGCACTGGAGGCTCGGCCGACGTCATCGAGCTGCGCGAGCTCGGCCCGGGTGGATCCGTCGTCGCACGGGTGGACCGGCCCTCCGGCGTCATCGACCCCGTCCACAGGTCGACACGCGTCGGCCCGGTCCGGCTCGACCGGCGGACCGACGTCGCCCTGATGTCCGGGAAGCACCGCACCGAGATCATCGTCTCGCGAGGGCTGATCGGCTGGAAGCGGGTGATCGCGCCGCTGCTCGAGATCCGCGGTGAGGTCGCGATCGCCGTGCCAGCGTCAGTGGCGCGGGCGCTCGCGGACGAGCTCCGCGCCCGAGGTGTCCGTGAGGCGAGCGCGGTGATCGACCCGCTCCGCGCGCACGCCGACATCATCGACGCAGGCAACCCGGTGGTGACGTCGCCGCTGGCGCGGTACATCGGGGTGAGCGGGGGACACGGGGGCAGCATCTTCAGCGCCCTCGCTGACCTCTAGGACGCGTTCGATCTCGTGCGCGATGTCCGCCCGAGCGCGTCCGCCGTAGTCGATATCGTCGGCCTCGCGGTGCGTGCCCGCTGTTTACAGGAACGGAGTGCGGTGAAGTCGCTGGTGCGGAAGAGGTGGTTCTGGCCGGTCGTGACGCTGCCATCGGCCGTGTTCGGCATCGCGGCCCTGTCGGGCGGGCGTGCGGCAGGTGTGGTGTCGGGCCTCGGACTGCTGGGGTGCTGGGCGCTCTCGTTCATGTTGAGCCGCGCAGACGCCCGCGCAGCCGCCGACCCCAGCCCGAGGCGTCAGCTGGCGGTCGCCGGGTGGGCCGCCCTCGCCGTGGCGGTCGCGTTGGGAGGGTTGTACTGGGGCATGTCGCTCGACCCGGCGCGCTGAGTCCGTCGGCGAGCTGCTCACGTGACCACCGCCGGCCGGGTCGTCCGCAGCCGGGTCTCCGGCCGACCGTGCTGAGTCCCCTTGATACCGTGACGTCGCAGCCCAACCGCGCCGTACCCGGGGGAGTCCGCACGTGAGCACCACCGCACCGCAGGGCGTCGTCGCCGTCCGCGCGCTCGACCCGGCCGCCAGCGGCGCCGTCGTCGCCCGCCTCGACCGCGACACGGGCATCCTCGACCCGGCGCGGCACTCGCTCCGCAACGGTCCCGTCCGGCTCGACCGGAAGACGGTGGCCGTGCTGACGTCCGACAAGCGGCGGACCGAGCTGATGGTCTCGCGCGGGATCGGCTGGAAGTACGCCGTCGTGCCGCTGATCGAGGTGCACGGCGGTCAGGCCGTCGGCGTCCCGGCGGACGTGGCGCGGGCGCTCGCGGACGAGCTGGCCTCGCGCGGGGTGAAGGAGACCACGGCGGTCCTCGCACCGCTGCGGGCGCACGCCGACCACCTCGACGCGGGCGGTCCGGTGGCGTCGTCGCCGCTGGGGCGGTACATGGGACTGGGTGGTGGGGGACCCCTCACCGCGCTCGGCGACTTCTGAGTCGGCCGACGACCTTCTGACACGCGCACGACCGCAAGACCCGGGGGTACGGAACGCATGAGTGTGGACGTCTCGATCGCGGCGCTGGACACCGCCGCGTCCGAGCTGGAGACGGTGGCGTCGGAGCTGCAGGCGCTGGACGTCGCCGGCGCGTTCGCGGGGATCGAGGCGGCGCTGCCCGGCTCGGCCGTGCCGGACGCGGCCGTGTGGGTCTCGACGCGCGTCGGCGCCGCGGTGCAGGTGCTCGGGGAGAACATCCGCGGGATGTCGGCGAGCGCCTCCGGGTCGGCCGACGGCTACCGCGCGGCGGACGGGTCAGTGCAGACCCGGTTCGGCGCGATGGGGGCGTTCTGATGGCCGCGCTCACCCTGGAGGTCGTGCGGAGCTGGCGGCCCGAGGCGCTGTCGGAGGCCGCGACCGGCGTCGGCACGGCGCAGGAGGCGGTCGACGCGCAGGTGCGGGCGGCCAAGGCGGCGATGACCCGCCTCGGCGACCACTGGGACGGAGACGCCGCCCAGGCCGCCGCACAGCGCATGGCGAGCGAGGCGACCACCGGGTTCGCGCTGGCGGACGCCCTGGAGGCGGCGCGCTCGGCGCTCGCCTCGGGTGCCACCGACCTCGGCCGGGCCAAGTCCGCCGTGCTCGCGACCGTCGACGCGGCGACCGCGGCCGGGTTCACCGTGGCCGGCGACGGCCGGGTCACCGCGCCCACGCTCCCGCCGGTGATGACCGCCGCGGGCGACCCCGACGGCGCCGGCGCGCAGCGGGACGCCCAGCAGCGCGCGCTGAACGCCGAGGCGCAGGAGCACGCCGACGCCATCGCGACGTCGCTGCAGGACGTGGCGACCACGGACCAGCAGGTCGCGGACAAGCTGTCCGCCGTCGAGGTGCCGCAGACCCTCCAGTCGGCCGTCGACGCCTATCTGCAGCGCGCGTTCGCGAGCGGCGACGTCATCGGCGCGCTCGGTTCGGTCGGCGCCGGCGGCGTCGCGCTGGCGCAGGTGATCAAGGGCGTCATGAAGTCGGTGACCAAGGGCAAGGCGTTCCTGGACTTCCTCCGGGCCTCCGGCGCGCCGATCACGCACTACCAGGCGATGCTCGACAACTTCGCCAAGGCCGACGCTGCGATGGACGTGTTCAAGAACGGCAAAGCGCTCAACCCGACGCTCGCGCGCCTCCTCGGTCCCCAGGTCACGTCGGCGATGCGCGTGGCCGGCAAGGCGTTCCTGCCGCTGACCGTCGTGACCGGCCTCGCCGACACGGTGACCGGCGGCGGCTACGACGGCGCCCGCGGCTGGGCGACCCGCGGTTTCGGCCTCGCGGGCGCGGCCGGCGCGGGCACGCTGATCGCCGTCGGCACGGGCGCGCTCGCCCTCGGCCCGGTCGGCCTGGCCGTCGCCGGCGGCGCGGTGCTGGCCTACGGCGCGTGGAGCGTCGGCAACCTGATCTGGGACAACCGCGAGGCGATCGGCGACTTCGTGTCGACGGCGGGCAAGGCCGTCTGGGACGGTGCGACGACCGCGTGGAACGCGACGACGGACGCGGTGTCGGACGCCGCCGACTGGGCGGGAGACCAGGTGGACAAGGCCAAGGACGCGGTGTCCGACTTCGGCAAGGGCGCGCTGAGCGTGCTCTCGGGCGGGCTGCTGTGACCGCCGCGCCCGAGGCGGCTGCGTCGCCGGAGACCCCCGGCGCCCCGGTGCCGGTCGAGGTGCTGACCGACGAGGAGCTCGCGATCCTCGCCGGCCCCGGCGGCCTCGTCGTCGCGCCCTACCTCGCCACGCTGCCCGACGCCGAGCGCGAGGTCGCGCTGCGCACCGCCTACCGCGGCCTGCTCGCGCGCGGCATCGTCGACCCGCCGACCCCCGCGGCGCTCGCGGCCGCCGTCGGCGAGCCGACCGTCGAGCTCCAGGTCCGCCAGGACGTGCTGTCGCTCGTGGCGCTCCGCCGCGGCGCGTCGGCGACGGTCTGCGTCGCCCGGTCGACCGTCCTCGGCCAGGACTACTGGTACGCGCACGTGGTCCGCGACGTCGTGCTGGTCGAGCAGGTCACGACCGATGGGCAGCACCGGTTCGCGCTCGCCGCGGCGGGCACCCTGGGCGACCTGCTGCTCGACGCGGCGGTGCACCCGGAGACGACGGACGGCACGGGGCCGGAGATCGCGGTCGCCGACCCCGACGAGCCGCCCACCGAGGTCGTCGAGCACCTCGGGTCCGCGCTGGTCCGCGCCGACGTCGTCGTGCGGGTGCCGGACGACCGCGAGCCGGAGCTGCTCGGGCTGTTCACCGGGCCGGGCGGGGCGTGGGTGCTGTCGGCGCGGGAGGCGTCCGGGGGTCCCGTGGTCGCGCGGCCGCTCAGCCGGGCGGCGCTGGAGGCGCAGGTGCGGGAGCTCGCGGAGCGGGCCGTGTCGACCGCGGCGGCGGTGGCGTCGGCGGCGGCCGGGGCGCGATGACCGAGACCCTGGTCCGGATCCCGGCCTTCTCGTCGCGGTCGTCGCGGCGCTGGATCGTCGCGACGGCCGTCGGGGTGGTCGCCGTGCTGGGCTACCTCTGGGTCGCGCAGCCCGAGAACCGGGTCTTCCTGCTGCTGATGGTCCCGCTGGCGTTGTACCTCGTGGTGCTGGTGTGGCAGTCGACGTGGCTCGACCCCGTAGGCGGCTCGCTGGTGCGCGTGCGGTGCCGGGTGTGGCGCCGCGAGGTGCGGCTCGAGCCGGGCACGGCGGTGTCGCTGGTGCCGAACGGTGGTGGCGCGCTCCTGCTCAGGGCGAAGGCGGCGCGGGGTCCTGCCCTGTACGCCTCGCTCGTGGCGCGGACCGACTACCTCGACCAGTCTCAGCCGCCCGCCCTGCTGCGGCAGATCGCCGACGCCGTCGAGCGGCACCGTGCCGGCGGCGCGCGCCCGGTCGCCGAGGCGTTGCGCAAGCAGGCGGCCCACCTGGAGGCGGGCGGCACCGTCGCGAGCTCGCCCCTCGCCGGGCTGATCACGACCGGCGTGCTCACGGCCGCGAAAGCCGGTGGCGCGGGCGCGGTCGGCGGCCACCTGGGCTGACGGGCGGCACCCCGGTCAGGCCGCCGGCCCCCGGCGCGCCTCGATCAGGTGCCGCGTCGAGTGCGCCACGACCGGCCGCCCGGCCCGCATCTCGGCGTCGAGAGCCCGCAGCGTGTCCTCGTAGCGGTCGACCGAGAAGTCCGGCACCCACCACACGCACTTCCGCAGCACCCAGACGACTGCCCCGACGTCGTGGAGCTCCATGCGGCAGGTCGCCCGCCGCAGGTCCACGACGGTCAGCCCGGCGCGCTCGGCGTCGGCCGCCTCGTCGTCGGGGTCGCGCGCGACCGGCCCCGGCACCGGACCGACGAACCGCTCGATCAGCTCGAACGCCGACCGCGGCCCGACGTGCTGCCCGAGGTAGGTGCCGCCGGGCCGCAGCACGCGGTGGATCTCCGCCCAGTCCGGCCGCACGGGGTGCCGCGAGCTGACGAGGTCGAACGACGCGTCGGGCAGCCGTACCCCGTCGCCGGGCTCGACCACCTCGACCCCGCGGGGACCGAGCAGCTCGCGGGCGCGGCGGGCGTTCGGCGGCCAGCCCTCGGTCACGACCATCCGCGGCGGGAGCACCGGGGCCTCGGCGACGACCTCGCCGCCGCCGGTGTCGACGTCGAGCGCGGAGTCGACGCGCGCGAGGCGGTCGGCGAGGAGGCGGGCGTAGCCCCACGGCGGGCGCTCCTCGGTGGCGCGGCCGTCGAGCCAGCCGAAGCCCCAGCCGGTGACGTCGGCGGCGACGGCCTCGGCGGCCAGGTCCTCGAACGAGCGCATCGCGGCATCGTCGCATCGCGGGGGCGCGGTCGCGGCGTTTCTGCCGAGGTCGAGGGTTCGCGCCGAGGTCGAGGGGTTCAGCAGCCCTGCGCGCGAGAACCCCTCGACCTGGGCGGGGGACGCCTCAGGACCGGGCCGCGAGCAGTGTCGCCGCCACCTCGCGCGCGCGGGTGAACGGCCGGTCGAACGTCCCCGTCCCCACGGTGACGATCGCGCCCTCGTAGACCAGCATCAGCGCCCGCGCGGTGTCCTCCGGGTCCCGCACGCCGGCCTCCCGGCACAGGTCCGCCAGCAGGCCGAGCTGCCAGGCCTTCTCCGCGGCCGTCTCGGCGAGCACGGAGTCCCCGTCGCCCGCCGACGACTCCGCCCGGGCGTTGATCGCGCTGCATCCCCGGGGGCTGTTCGCGGTGGACCACGACTCCGCGGCGTCGAACACCGCCAGCACCCGGTCCGGCCCGGGCTCGGGCACGCGGTCCAGCGTGGCGAGCAGGTGCGCGCGCCACCGCGCGTCCCGCTCCTGCAGGTACGCGACGACCAGCGCCTCCTTCGACCCGAACCGGTCGTAGAGGGTCTTCTTGGTGACGCCCGCGGCCTCGGCGATGCCGTCGACGCCGACGGCGTGGATGCCGCGCTCGTAGAACAGCTCGGAGGCGGCGTCGAGGACCCGGCGCGCGCCGGGGGTGAGCGGGGTGGCGGGCTCGGGCGCGACCATGTCCCGGAGTATACCGAGCGGTCTACCGAGCCGGCGAGCGTGGCGCCGGAGCGGGGGAGGGGTGCCGGGGCTTGCGCTTCCCACGAGAGTGAATGTACAGTCACTCACATGACACGGACGACGCTCTCCACCGCGGACCTCCGCCGACCGGTCGTCGCTGCGGCGGCCGTCCAGGAGTTCGCCCGCGGCGGCTACCACGGCACGACGATCGCCGACGTGGCGCGCGCCGCGGCCATCTCCCCGGCCTACGTGGTGAAGCTGTTCCCGACCAAGGAGCGCCTGTTCGTCACCGCCCTCGAGGCCTGCTTCGACCGGGTCGTCGAGGCGATCGCCGCCGGCGCCGACCGCGCGGAGGACGCGTCCCCGGAGGGCGTCCTGTCCGCGATGGGGGAGGCCTACGCCCACCTCATCGCCGACCGCACCCTGCTCATGCTCCAGGTGCACGCGCAGTCCGTGGCCGACCTCCCCGAGATCGGGGAGGCGCTCCGCGCGGGGCTGCGCGAGGTCGTCGACTTCGCCAAGGACCGCTCCCGCGGCTCCGACGAGGCCGTGCAGCGCTTCATCGCGTACGGCCAGCTGTGCCACCTGATCGTCACCGCCCAGGTGGACCAGGTTCCCGAGGCCTGGGCCCGCCTCCTCGTCGAGGGCATTCGGCACCCCGGCTGACCCCCGCTCGGCAGGCACCGCTGCCGAGCCTCGTCCCCGAGACCCGCTCGCCCGCAGTCGCGAAGTGAGTGGCTGTTCACTCTCTCTCCATCGCACACCCAGGAGGACTCCATGACCACCCACGACACCATCCCCACCACGATCGACGAGTCCGCGACGGTGGTCGTCCGCCGCGAGATCCGGGTCGACGCCCCGGTCGACCTGGTCTGGCGCCTGCACACCGACGTCGCCCGGTGGCCCGCCTGGCAGACCGACGTCGAGTCCGCGGAGGTCGACGGCCCGCTCGCGCCGGGGGCGTCCTTCCGGTGGCGGACCCACGGGCTGGACGTCACCTCGACCGTCTTCGCGGTCGACGCGCCGCACCGCATCCTGTGGGGCGGCCCCGCCCAGGGGATCGACGGCATCCACGAGTGGATCTTCACGGCCGACGGAGACGGGACCGTCGTGCGGACCGCCGAGTCCTGGGAGGGCGACCCGGTCCGCCAGGACGCGGCGAACCTGCGCGCGGCGCTCGACGCGTCGCTGGGCGCGTGGCTGGAGCGGCTGCGCGCCGAGGCCGAGGCGAAGGTGGCCCGGCGGGCGCGCCGGGTGCGCCGTCGGCGGTGGGCGAAGGCCCTGGCCTGGGCGTCGCTCGGGCTGACCGGTCTGTTCGTCCTGGCCGAGCCCTGGCTGCTCGTGCCGGTCGTCCTGTTCGTCGTCGCGCTGAGCCTGTGGGACTGACGCCGTGACCGCCCCCACGCCACGCGACCCCCGGCGCACCTCGGCACGGGCCGGCGTCGCGCCCGGTCGACCGGCGCGCGCAGCGGTGCTCGCCGCGGCCGCGCTGACGATCATGGCCCCGGCCCTGATCGCCCCGAGCCTGCCGGCGATGGCCGACCACTTCGGGGACGACACCCTGGTCCGGCTCGCGCTGACCGTCACCTCGCTGGCCATCGCGGCCGGCGCGCCGCTCGCGGGCGTGCTCGCCGACCGGTTCGGGCGCCGCCCCGTCCTGGTCGGCGGGCTCGGCGTCAGCGCGGTCGCCGGCACGGCCGGGCTCCTGGTGGGCGACCTCGGTGCGCTGCTCGCGACGCGCGCCGTTCTCGGCCTCGGCGTCGGCGCGGTCACCACGGCGGTCGGCGCCCTGCTGACCGACTGGTTCCGCGGTCCGCGACGCGCCGCCTACCTGGGCTACCAGCAGGCCGCCGCGAGCCTCGGCGGGGTGCTGCTCCTGCCGCTGGCGGGCCTCCTGGCCGGCGCGGGCTGGCGCGCGCCGTTCGGGCTCTACGCCCTCGCGGCACCCGTCGCGGTCCTGGTGCTGGTGGCCGTCCCACGGACGGGGTCCGCCCCCGGTCGCCCGCTCGCCGACGACGGGGGCCGGTCGTCCGGCGGGCCGCGCCCGCGCACCACCGGTCGGGTCCTGGGCGTCTACCTGCTCGCCCTCGCGGCGACGGCGGTGTTCTACCTCGCGCCCACCCAGCTGCCGTTCCTGCTGGGCGACCTCGGTGCGGGACCCGGCGTCGTGGGCGTCGCGATCGCCGCGTCGACGCTGTCGAGCCTGATCGGCTCGCTCGCCTTCCCGGCCGTGCGGCGGCGCCTGGCGCCGACCGCGATCACGATCACCGCGCTGCTCCTGCTCGGGATCGGGTGGGTCGTGGTCGGCCGGGCGACGGGGACCACCCCGGTCCTCGCCGGGCTGCTGGTCGGCGGGCTCGGCGTCGGCCTCACGGTGCCGAACCTCAACCTCCGCCTCGGCGACCTCGCCGCGGACGGACGCCGCGGCCGGGTCCTGGCGGGACTCGTGACCGGCATCTTCCTCGGGCAGTTCCTGTCGCCGCTGGCGGCGGGGCCGCTCGTGGCGCTCCTCGGGCCGGGCGGCACGTTCGTCGCCGCCGGGCTCGCCACCACCGCCGGTGCGCTCGTCGCCGCACCGGTCCTGCTCCGGCCGCGCCGCGGCCGCTGACCCGCACCACCACCGAGAGGAAACGACCATGATCGTCCACGGCAACCGCTTCACCATCAAGCCCGGCGTCACACCCGAGCAGCTCGAGGAGGCCCTCGAGAGCCTGCGCCACCAGGGCCGCGTCATCCCGTCCGTGCGCTCGTTCGTCGTCGGCCGCGACTTCGGCGGCGAGTACGAGTGGGGCGCGACGTTCGTCATCGAGGACCTCGACGGCTACTGGGAGTACCTGATCCACCCGGCGCACCGGAGAACCGACCGCGTGGGCCTGCCGCTGGTCGACCGGTTCGCGTCGTTCGACATCACGGACGACGAGGACCCCGACATGGGCGCGAAGATCGCCGCGCTGCACCAGCGCCGGTACGACGCCGACGCCACCCTCACCGACCTCGTCTCGGGCCTCGGCGAGTACACCGGGTCTGCGGCGCCGGGACCGCACGGGCGGGGCTGATCTCCCGTGCCGCACCGCGCCGGGCCGGCCCACGGGGCCGGTCCGGCGCGGTCGTGCGCCCAGCGGCCTGCGGGTCCCGGACGGTCGTGCGGACCGGGTGAACGCCGCGAGGCGACCCCCGTGGCGCCCGCGCGGCGCCGCCGATGATCCGTAGCGCCAGGCGCTCGTTCGCGGCGATGCCCACGACGACGCCGAGCGGTCGACCGGCGCTCGCGGACGGCGGACCCTCAGGACACCAGGATCTGCGTCGCCGACTCCTTCAGCCGGCTGTTCGCCCACTTCGCCTGCCGCAGGTTCTCCGGGTGGCACCGCTGTGTCAGGGCGAGCAGGTCGTGGTGCCGGATGCCCTGCGCCGCCTGGCCGAGCAGCTCCCAGTCGACCGAGACGCCCTGCGCGCTGAGGTAGATGTGCCGCAGGTCCCGCAGCAGCGCGAGCTCCGGCGGCCCGGACCGCCCGACGGCCTCGGCGGCCCGCTCCCGGACGCGCTTCGCGAGCCCGGTGTCGTGCACCGGGTCGGGGTCGAGGTCCAGACTGTAGCCCGTGCCGACCTCGGCGATCCGCCGGACGTGGTCGACCGACCACGCGGCCAGGTCCCGCGCCAGGTGGTGGATCTCGTGGTCGGTGCCGTGCCGCTCGGACAGCCGGAGCAGGTCCTCGGCGAGCTCCGTCTCCGAGCGGTGCAGCTCCCGCAGGGCCAGGTCGATCTTCATCGCCCCTCCTCGCCGTCCGCCGTCGGGCTGCTCGTCGGGCGAGGGGTCGGGGCGCGGGGCGGCCCGACCTCCTCCCGGACCTCGGCCGCCGGCCCGCCGACGGTCGCCGGGACGCGGGCCGCGACGGGCGCGGAGGCCGTGGTCGTCGGGGCCGGCGCGGGCGCCGTGCCGCGGCGCACGAGCGTCACCCGCGCCGCCGCCGTCTTGAACAGCGGCTGCTTCGAGCACGCGTCCCAGTCGGTGATCGTCAGCTCGTTCGCCGCCCGCCCGGCCGCGCCCGGCTCGTGCCCGGCCTCCGTGTCCCAGTAGCCGTAGTGGAACGGCAGGAAGACCACACCGGGCCGGATGCCGCTCACCCGCACCGGCCCCTCCACGGCGCCCCGCGGGCTCCGCACCTCCACCACGTCGCCCTCGGCCACGTCGAGCGCCACCGCGTCCTGCGCGGACAGCTCCACCCACACGTCGGGCGCGGCGCGGTCGAGCTGGGGTGCCCGCCCCGTCTTGGTGCGGGTGTGGAACTGGTAGAGCGTCCGGCCGGTGACGAGCTGGAACGGGTACTCCTCGCTGGGGATCTCGTGCGGCGGGAGGTACGGCGCCGCCTTGATCAGGGCGCGGCCCTCGGGGTTGAGGGCGCGGTACTCGGTCTCCTCCATCGGCGCTCCGGTGACGAGGTCGCGCCCGTAGGCCTCCGCGACGTCGGGCGCCGCCCAGAACCGCCCGTCCGCGTACAGCCGCTCGGTGCCCTCGGGGTGCTCCTCGGTGCACGGCCACTGCACGCCCGACCCGCCGCGGAGCAGGTCGTAGGACATGGCGGTGTAGTCGCACGGCCGCCCCCGGCTGCACTCCTGCCACGCGGCGAACGCGGACGCGGGGTCGTGCCAGTGCACGAGCGGGCTGCCGTCCTTCCCGCGGAAGTCCATCCGGCGGGCGAAGTCCAGGAAGATGTCCAGGTCGGCGCGCGCCTCGCCCGGTGGGTCCACGGCCTTCTCCGACAGGTGCACGGTCCGGTCGACGTTGGTGAAGGTGCCGGTCTTCTCGCCCCAGGTCGCGGCGGGCAGCACGACGTCGGCGATCTGGGCCGTCTCGGACAGGAACACGTCCTGGACGACCAGGAACACCCGGTCCTGGCTCAGTACCGACCGCACCCGTCCGAGCTCCGGCAGCGAGACCAGCGGGTTGGTCGCCTGCACCCAGAGCATGCCCATCGAGCCGTCCTCGAGGTACCGCAGCATCTGAATCACGTGCGTGGGCGGCGACCAGTGCGGGATGGCGTCCGGCTCGACGTTCCACACGCGGGCCAGGTCGGCGACCTGCGCGGCGTTCGACCAGTTCCGGAACCCGGCCAGGTCGCCGTCGGCGCCGCACTCGCGGGTGTTCTCCGCGGTCGGCTGCCCGTTCATCTGCAGCACGCCGCGGCCGGGCGCGCCGAGCATGCCCCGGACCAGGTGCAGGTTGTTGACCTGCACGGCCGCGGCGGTCGCCTGGTTCGACTGGTAGAAGCCCTGCAGCACCGTCGACAGCAGGCGGTCGGCGGTCCCGACGAGCTCGGCCGCGGCGCGGAGGTCGGCCACGGGCACGTCGCAGATCCGCGCGACCCGCTCCGGCGGGTAGTCCGCGACCATCTCCTCGAGGTCGGCGAACCCGACGGTGTGTGCGGCGACGTACCACTCGTCGACCCAGCCGTGGCCGAGGACCTCGTGCAGCAGCCCGTTCATCAGGGCGACGTTGGTGCCCGGCCGCGACGCGAGGTGCACGGTGGCGGCGCGGGCCACCGGGGTGAGCCGCGGGTCCACGCAGAGCACCCGCGGCGGGTTCGGCCCGGCGAGCCGGTCGAGGACGCGGGTCCACAGCACCGACTGGGTCTCGGCCATGTTGTGCCCGAACAGGGCGATCGCGTCCGCGTGATCGACGTCGGTGTACGACCCCGGCTGGCCGTCGCAGCCGAACGACTCCTTGAGCGCGGCCGCCGCGGTCGCGGTGCACAGCCGGGTGTTGCCGTCGACGTGGTTCGTGCCGATCCCGGCGTGGGCGACGACCGCGAGCGTGTAGTACTCCTCGAGGAACAGCTGCCCCGAGGTGTAGAACCCGATCGAGCTCGCGCCGCGCTCCGCCAGCAGCGCCTGCGTCCGCTCGACGACCCGCCCCATCGCCTCGTCCCAGGACGCCTCCACCAGCCGGCCGTCCTCGCGGACCAGCGGGCGCGTGAGCCGGTCGGGGGAGGCGTTCGCCTGCCAGCCGTACAGGTCCTTGGGGCCGAGCCGGCCGTGGTTGACCCGGTCGGCGGCGCGGCCGCGCACGCCGACGATCCGGCCGTCGCGGACCGCGATGTCGAGCGCGTCGCCGTTGGAGTGCAGCAGGGACGCGCTCTGCACCCAGCGGTCGACGTCCTCGGCGGTCAGACCGTCCGCGAGGAACTGGTCCACCCGGGTCGGCCAGGTCTCGCCCGGCCCGTACGGGGTGCGCGTGCCCCACGGCTGCGCGACCCGGTCGACGGTCGTCATGGTGCCTCCGCCTCGTCGTCGAGGACCCGGGCCTGCTGCACGACCCTGGGACCAGTGAAGGAGCGCGCGGGCGAGGGCGCAACAGGGTCCGCCGGGCGGCCGGGTAAACAGGTCGGTATAGTCGCGCCGCATGGGTAGACAGATCGGTGTACTCGGGCGGGTCGTGACCGCGCTGGCGGCCGGGGCGTTCGTCGCGAGCTGGAGCTCCGGGTTCGTCATCGCGAAGGTCGCGACCGTCGACGCCCCGCCGCTGACCCTCCTGGTGTGGCGGTTCGTCCCGGTCGCGGTCGCCCTGGTGGTGGTGACGCTCGCGACCGGGGCCGCCCGCGGCGTCCCGCGCGCCGACCTGCGCCGGCAGGCGGTGATCGGGCTGTTCGCCCAGCTCGGCTACGTCGTGCTCGTGTACGCCGCGATCGCCGCGGGCGTGGCGACAGGGACCACGGCGCTCATCGACGCGGTGCAGCCGCTGGTGGTGGCGACGCTCGTCGGGCCGCTGCTCGGGCTGCGGGTGCGCGGGGCGCAGTGGGCCGGTCTGGCCGTCGGCGCGGTCGGGGTGCTGCTCGTCGTGCGGTCGCAACTGGGCGGGTCGCAGGCGTCCGCGGCGGCGTACCTGCTGCCGCTCGCGGCGATGGCGTGCCTGGTGGTGGCGACGTTCCTCGAGCGCCGGTCGCCCTCGCGGCCGCCGGTGCTCGTCGTGCTCACGGTGCAGGTGGTCGTGACGGCCGCGGCGCTGCTGGTCGCGGCGACGGCCACCGGCACGCTCGCCCCGCCGACGGACGCCGGGTTCTGGGTGGCGACGGCGCTCGCCGCGGTGTTCCCGACGGTCGTCGCCTACGGGCTGTACTGGTGGCTGCTGCGCCGGATCGGGGTGACGGCGCTCAACGCGCTGCTGTTCCTGGTCGCGCCGGCGACCGCGGCGGCGGGCGCCGTCGGGCTGGGAGAGCCGCTGACCGCGGTGACGGTCGTGGGGTTCGCGCTGTGCGGGGCCGGGGTGGCGGTGGTGCTGGCGGTGGAGGCGCGGGTTGCGCGGGCGGCGTCACCCGCGCCCGCGCCCGTCAGCGCCGGCGCGCCCGCCCCGCCCCGAACGGCCCCCCGAACACGATCGTGATCCCGAGGACGAACCCGACGTCGTACCAGTTCCCCGAGTTGAACACCTCGTACGGCGAGACGGTCCGGGTGAACAGCGACACGATCCAGGTGATCGGCAGGATGATCCCGTGCCAGAGCCCGAGCCAGAACCCGGCCGGCTCCTCGGCCCCGGGCGGCGGCTGGCCGACGTCGGGGTTCACGCCGGCGGCGCAGGCGGCGAGCAGCAGCACGGTCGCGGCGGCGACCCCGACGGCGACGACGACGCGGGTGCGGGGTCGGCGGGCGTGGCGGGTGTCCATGCCGGTCATGCTGGCAGCGCGCCTCGCAGCGCGCCTCGCAGTGCGCCTCGCACTCGCCGAGATGGCACATCTCGGCTGTGCGAGGCGCCCGCCTGCAGTCGAGAGTTGCCATCTCGGTGTGAGGTCCGGGGCGTCAGACGGCGCCGGTGCTCTCGCGGGCGCGCACCGTGTGCGGCGCCGTGACCTCCACCGCGGGGGTGTCCGGGTCCGTGATCCGCGCCGCGATGCGCGCCACCGCCTCGCGGGCGATGAACGGCGTGTCCAGCGAGACCGTCGACAGCGTGGGGCGCGAGTACCGGCCCTCCTCGATGTCGTCGATCCCGATGACCGCGACGTCCTCCGGCACCCGCAGCCCGGCGTCGAACACGGCGCGCATCGCGCCCATCGCGAGCAGGTCGGAGTAGCAGAAGATCGCGTCCGGCCGGTCGGGCAGCGCGAGCAGGGACGCCGCGGCCGCGTACCCGTCGGCCCGCCGGTAGTGCGCGGCGGCGCGCAGCAGCGCGGGGTCGACGGCCAGCCCCGCCGCGCGCAGCGCGCGCTCGTAGCCGGTGGTGCGCTGCTGCGGCGTGGCGTACGACTCCTCCGGCTGCGCCCCGATCGCGGCGATCCGGGTCCGCCCGACGGCGACGAGGTGCGACACCGCGTCAGAAGCGGCCTGCACGTTGTCGATCGCCACGTGGTCGTACCGGCCGTCGAAGTCGTGCTCCCCGAGCAGGACCAGCGGCATGGTCGACGAGCCCTGCATCTCGAGCAGCTCGGACCGCGTGACCAGGGGGCTGAACAGGACGCCGTCGAACAGCATGGTCCGGTCCGCGCCGGTGAGGAGCTGCCGCTCGCGCTCGTGGTCGTGGCCGGTCTGGTCGACCATCACGCGGTAGCCGAGGTCGGCGGCGGCGTTGATGACCTCGCGGGCGAGCTCGGCGAAGTACGGCAGGTCGATCTCGGGGACGACCAGCGCGAGCACGCCGGTGCGGCCGGTGCGCAGGGTGCGGGCGACCGGGTTCGGCCGGTAGTCGAGCTCCTCGATGGCGGCGAGCACGCGGGTCCGCATGCGCTCGCTCACGTGGGTGTACCCGCTGACCACGTTCGACACGGTCCGCACGGAGACCTGGGCGTGCTCGGCGACGTCGCGCAGGGTCGCGGCCATGCCACCTCCTCGTCGTGGGTGAAGCCCAGCATAGGGGTCTTGCAACGTGTGCAAAGAGCGGCTACTTTGCACACGTTGGCAAAGACGCAAGCCGGACCCGACGACGCCCCGCCCCCGCGGCGTCGACGCCCGATCGCACAAGGGAGTGCCGATGCACCCGACCCACCCCGCCCGGCGAGCCCGCCGCGGACGCCCGATCGCCCTGGTGGCGACCGCGCTCGCCGCCGCGACCGCGCTCGCCGCCTGCGGCCCCTCCATCTCCGGCGGCGGCTCCGACGACGGCGGCAGCACCGCCGCGGCCGACGCCGACCGCCTCCAGGCCCCGACCGGCGACAGCCCCAGCGGCGAGATCACCATCTGGGACCGCTCCGGCGACCTGTTCAACGTCTTCGACGCCGTGATCGACGACTTCAACGAGGTGTACCCGGACATCGTGGTGCACCACGAGGCGGTCGACGTCGACGCGAAGCTGCAGAACACGCTCATCACCGAGACGGACGTCCCCGACGGCGTGTTCCTCGACGACGCCAAGGTCGCGGGCTACGCGGACTACCTGTGGGACCTCACCGACGTCCTCGAGCCGTACACCGACGACATCGCGCCGCAGAAGATCGACGTGAACTCGCTCGACGGCGGAATCTACGGCGTCCCGTTCGACCTCGACCCCGGCCTGCTGTTCTACAACGCGACCGCGCTCGAGGCGGCCGGCGTCGACGTCACGCAGATCGCGACCTACGACGACCTGCTCGAGGCCGCGCGGCAGTACCAGGCCGCCGTGCCCGGGTCGAAGCCGATCCACCTCGAGCAGAGCGCGTTCCTCGGCCAGCTGCAGCTCGAGATGTACGCCAGCCAGCTCGGCACGTCGATCGCGGACGAGGACGGCGAGCTGCGGCTCGACTCCGACGCGTACCGGCAGATCCTCGGCTGGCTGGACACCGTGCAGGCCGAGGGCCTGGGCACCCGCGCCGAGTACCTGTCGCCCAGCGACGTCGGCCCGCTGGAGAGCGGCCAGCAGGTGTTCTACCCGTGGGCGATCTGGTTCTCGTTCGCCCCCGAGCAGCAGCTCACCCAGACCTCCGGCGACTGGCGGGCCATGCCGCTGCCGGCGTGGGAGGACGGCGGGGCGCGGTCCGGCGCGATGGGCGGCTCGTCCTTCGTGCTGCCGAAGGCCGGGGAGAACTCGGAGCTCGCGTGGCTGTTCTACGAGTTCCTCATGTACGACGAGGCCGGCTACTCCGCGGTCTGGGGACCGAACGACACCTACCCGAACGGCCTCGCCACCTCGATCCCGGCCTACGCGCCGGCGGCCGACCCCGAGAAGCCGCTGTTCGGCCCCGTGGCCGGGCTCGGCGACCAGGACCTGTGGACCACCGCGGTCGAGGCCGGCTCCGAGATCCCGGGCGGCGCCCCGACCCCCGCGTGGTGGGCGGGCGCCGTCGACTACCTGGGGACCAACGTGCAGCGCATGCTCGACGGCGAGCTCACACCGGACCAGGTGATCGAGCAGTCGACCGCCGACATCCAGGCCAACCTGGTGGACCGGCAGTGACCGCTGCCGCCACCACGGCACGCGTCGCGACCCGGGGCAGGGTGCGCCCGCACCTGCCCCGGGCCGTGGCCCCGTACGTGTTCGTCGCCCCGTTCGTCGCGATCTTCGTGGCGTTCAGCGTCTACCCGATGCTGTTCACGCTGCGGCTCTCCTTCACCAACTGGCGGGGGAGCGGCGCGGCGGAGTGGGTCGGGCTGGGCAACTACACCTACCTGCTCGGCAACGAGGCGTTCTGGTCGTCGCTCGGCAACTCCGCCGTGCTGTGGCTGCTGATCGTGCCGGTGCAGATGGTGCTGGCCCTCGTCGTCGCTGTGCTGCTGGACAACGCGAAGACCCGGATGCGCGGCTTCTACCGGATCGCGTTCCTGGTGCCGTTCGTGACGCCGCTGGTGGCGGTCGCGCAGATCTGGGTCGTCGTGTTCGACCGGGACTACGGCGCGGTCAACGGCCTGCTGAACCTGGTCGGGCTGCCCGACGTCGGCTGGCTGACGACGACGCAGTGGGCCAAGCCGACCCTCGCGCTGCTGTTCGGCTGGAAGACCACCGGGTTCATCGTCGTGATCCTGCTGTCCGGGCTGCAGTCCATCGACGGCGCGGTCTACGAGGCTGCGTCGATCGACGGGGCGTCGCCGGTGCGGAGGTTCCTCAGCATCACCGTCCCGCTCGTGCGCCGCACGCTGATGTTCTCGGTCGTGCTGCAGACCCTCGCGGTGTTCCAGATGTTCGCCGAGCCGTTCGTCGTCACCGACGGCGGTCCCTACGGCTCGACGACCACCGCCGGCCTGCACCTGTACGACCACATCAACCGGGCCGACCTCGGCACCGGCGCGGCCAACTCGTTCCTGCTCGTGATCATCGTGATGGCGCTGTCGCTGGGGTTCGTGCGGCTGCTCCGGTCGGAGGACTGATGACCGCCACCGAGACCCGTCCCGTCGGCTCGGCGCCCCGCGCGCCGCGCCGCCCGGCCGACCCGCGCGCCGGCCGCGCCCGCGGCCCCCGCCGGCGCTGGGCAGCCGGCCCGCTCGCCACCCAGGCGTTCCTGCTCGTCCTGGCGCTCGCGTTCCTCGCGCCGGTGGTGTGGGCGCTGGTGTCGGCGTTCAAGCCGGCGACCCAGATCGTCGGCGACCCGCTCGGGCTCGACCTGTCGTCGCTGACCCTGGAGAACTTCCGCCGGATGTTCGCGGACGTGCCGATCGGCCAGGGGTTCCTCAACACCGCCGTCGTGCTGGTGGCCAAGGGCTCGCTGACCCTGTTCTGCGCCCCGCTCGCCGCCTACGCGTTCGCCAAGTACACGTTCCGCGGCCGCGACCTGCTGTTCGGCACGGTGCTCATCACGCTGATGCTCCCGACGATCGTGCTGATCATCCCGCTGCTGCTGGAGATGAAGGAGCTCGGCTGGGTCAACACCTACCAGGCGCTGATCCTCCCCGGCGCCGTCGACGCGTTCGCGATCTTCTGGATGCGCCAGGTGATCGCGGCCGTCCCCGACGAGCTGCTCGACGCCGCCCGCGTCGACGGCTGCACCGAGTTCGGCATCTTCTGGCGGATCGTGCTGCCGGTGATCCGGCCGGCGCTCGCGGGCCTCGCGGTGCTGACCGTCATGAACATCTACAACGACTTCGTCTGGCCGGTCGTCGCCGCCTCGTCCTCGCGGATGGCGACGCTCCAGGTCGTGCTGTCGACGCTCGCGCAGAACATCACCGGCAACCGGATCGGCGCCGACTACGCCACCGTCACCGGCGAGCTGCTGGCCGCCGCGTCGATCGCGCTGATCCCGCTCCTGCTCGTCTTCATCGCCCTCCAGAAGCACTTCATCAACGGCATCCTCGCCGGAAGCGTCAAGGGCTGACCCTCCACTTCGTCCCCGAAAGGCCGCACGATGACCGCAGCCCTGCCCGCCGTCCCCCGACCCGAGTACCCGCGCCCCGACCTCGACCGCTCCGGCCGCTGGGTCCCGCTCAACGGCACCTGGGACCTGGACCTGCCCGACGGCACGGTGCCCGTCGTGGTGCCGTTCGCCTGGGAGACCGCGGCGTCCGGCGTCGCCCGCACCTGGCTCGAGCACGCGACGTACCGCCGGTCGGTCACCGTCCCCGCGGACTGGGCCGGGGCCCGCGCGCTGCTGTGCTTCGGCGCGGTGCACCACCGGGCGGTCGTGCGGGTCGACGGGGCCGAGGTCGCCGAGCACGTCGGCGGGCACACCCCGTTCGAGGTCGACCTGACCGGCGTCCTGGCACCCGGCGCCACCGGGATGCTGGAGGTCGAGGTGCACGCCCCCGCAGACAAGCGGTCGATCCCGCACGGCAAGCAGCGGTCGATCCCGCGCGACGACTACGACGGCGTGTCCTTCACGCCGACGTCCGGCATCTGGCAGAGCGTGTGGCTGGAGGCGCGCGGGTCGACCTACGCCGCGTCGATCGCGGTCCGGGGCGACTCGCTCGCGGGCTTCGAGGTGACGGTCCCGCTGGCCGGCTCGGCGCCGGCCGGGGCCCGGGTCGAGGTCGAGGTGGTCGAGGGGTCGGCCGCGGGGGAGCGGCTCGCGCTCGTGGCGGGCGCCGACGGCATCGCGCGCGGCCGGCTCGACCTCGCGGAGCCGCGGACGTGGAGCCCGGCCGACCCGCACCTGTACGTCCTGGCCGTGTCGACCGACGACGGCACGCCGGGCGACGCCGACGCGGTCCGGGTGACGGCGGGCCTGCGCCGCGTCGAGACGTCGGGCGAGCACCTGCTGCTCAACGGCGAGCGCCTCTACGTCACCGGGGTCCTGGACCAGGGCTACTGGCCCGGCACGGGCCCGACCGCGCCCGACGAGGCCGCGCTGCTCGCCGACCTGGAGCTCGCCCGGGACCTCGGGTACACGCTGGTGCGCAAGCACATCAAGCTCGAGGACCCGCGCTGGCTGCACGCCGCCGACCGGATGGGCATGCTCGTCTGGGCGGAGCCGCCGGCGCCGAGCCGGTTCAGCGCGGCCGCGGCAGCGGCGTTCGAGGCGCAGCTCGCGCCGATGGTCGAGCGGGACGGCAACCACCCGTCGATCGTCATCTGGGGCCTCTACAACGAGGAGTGGGGCCTGGACTGGGACATCCCGGGGTCGCCCGAGCGCGCGGAGGCGGCGGCCCGGGCGTACGACCTGCTGCGGTCGCTCGACGACACCCGGCCGGTCGTGGAGAACTCCGGCTGGGCGCACGTCCGCAGCGACCTGGTCGACTGGCACTACTACGACGAGGACCCGGCGTCCTGGGCGGCGAACCTCGCGGCGCTCGCGGACGGCACGCGCGAGGACTTCCCCGTGAAGCTGGGGCCGGACTTCGTCGTCGACAAGTCGTTCTACGGCTCGGCGTCGTTCCCCCGCACGGGCGTGCCGGTGCTGAACAGCGAGTACGGCGCCGGGTTCACCTCGCTGGAGCGCGGCTGGCACCTGCGCTGGCAGACCCAGGAGATCCGCCGGCACGACCGGTTCGTCGGCTACGTCTACACCGAGCTCACCGACGTCGAGCACGAGATGGCCGGTCTGCGCGACGCCGACCGGCGGCCCAAGGACCTCGGCGGCGTCGACCCGCGGGACGTGAACGCGCCCACGACGCTGGTGCTGGACCTGGTCCCGGCGCACGCCGGCGCGGACATCCCGGTGCCGTTCGGTCCGCTCGACCTCGACGTGCACGTGTCGCACCACGGCCCGACGCCGCTGCTCGGGCGGGTGCGGGCGGCGTGGGTGCCGGCGGGGACGCCGTTCGGTGCGTCGCCGGTCGAGGCCGTGGCGGAGTGCGAGCCGGTGAAGGCGGAGCCGTACGTGCTGAGCGGGGCCGTGCGCGTGACGGTGCCGTCGCCAGGCGCCGTGCCGGCGGCGCGGCTGCATGTCTGGCTCGTCGACGAGGACGACCGCGTCCGCGCCCGGGCCTTCGTCGACGCGGCGCCGATCGAGCCCCCCAACCGCCGCGGCGCGCGCCCGACGCGGGCGGGCGCGACCCCGCCCGCCCCGCCTGCCTGACCCGGCCGGGGCCGCCGAGACTGCAGAACCGGACTGTGCGCGCGGGGCGTGCCGCAGTCCGGTTCTGCCGTCTCGGCGCACGCGCGGCGCCCGGACGGGTGGCGCTCGACGCACAGGGGCGCCGCGGAGTCGGAGCCGCCGTTACAGTGCGTCACGTGACCTCGTTCTACGACGACCCGGACGCCGCGATCGAGCGCGTCCAGGCCGACATCCGCGCCGCTCAGGAGCGCGCCGTCAAGGCCGCCGAGGTGAAGGACGCGCTCGACCGCCTCCGCGGCCGGGCGCGCAGCCCGCGCGGCGAGGTGACCGCCGAGGCCGACCCGTCGGGCCAGCTGGTCGACCTCCAGCTCGCCGACGGCGCGACCGACCTCGCGCCCCGCGACCTGGCGGCGCTCATCGTCGAGACCGTCCGCGCCGCGGGCCGGGACGCCGGGCGCCAGGCGCTCGCGGTCACGGCCGACGCGTTCGGTGCGGAGTCGCCCGTGACCGAGCACCTGCGCGGCGAGCTCGCCGGTCGGCTGCGGTGATCGCGTGAACGGGGGATTCGAGGTCGACACCGAGGTGCTGCGGCGCCACGGCACGCGCGTCGGCCAGGTGGCCGGCGACCTCGGCACCGCGCAGGCGGCCGCCGGTTCCATCGACCTGCACGGCGGCGCGTTCGGCGTCCTGTGCTCGTTCCTGCCGGGCATCGTCTCGGGCGTCGACAGCGCCGCCCGGGACGCCGTCACGGCGATGCGCGAGGCCGCCGACGGCATGATCACCGAGCTGGGCGCGATGGCGCGCTCGATCGACGAGGCCGACCAGCGCGTCGAGGCCCGCATGCAGTCCATCGCCCGGGCGCTCGACCGGTGACGGCCAACCCCCTGGTCGCGGGGCCGGTCGACACCTCGACCGCGTTCGGCGGCGCCGGCCTGCTCGACTCCGTGACCCAGCTGTCGGCGTCCCTGCAGTCGGGCGACTGGCTCGCGGCGGGGCTCTCCGGGGTCGGCGTCGCGCTGGACACCGCCGCGGCCGTCATGGACCCCCTGGGCTCGCTCATCGCCGCCGGGCTCGGCTGGCTGATGGAGCACCTGGAGCCGCTCAGGGGCTGGCTGAACGACCTGACCGGCGACGCCGGTGCGGTGCTCGGGTTCGCCGCCACGTGGGAGAACGTCGCGACCGCGATGAACGGCGCGGGCGACGAGCTCAACCGCATCGTGACCGCCGACCTGGAGGCGATGTCGGGCTCCTCGGTCGTCGCATACGCGACCTACGCGAACAACCTCGCGGACCGGGTGCGCGCCGGGGGTGGATCCGCGTCGGCCATGGCGTCCGCCCTGCGCACGTGCTCGACCGTCGTCCAGGTGGTGCACGACCTGGTCCGGGACGCGCTGGCGCAGCTCGTCGGCTCGATCATCTCGTGGGCCGCGGAGCTCGTCCTGACCGTCGGGCTGGCGACGCCCTACGTGGTGTCGCAGGTGACGACCCGGGTGTCGTCGCTGGCCGTGCGGGTCGGGCGGTCGGTGACGGACCTGCTCACCTCGGCGAAGTCGCTGAAGGGGCTGCTGGAGGCGATGAAGGACGTGCTCGCGCGGCTCGCGTCGGGCGTGCGGGGACGGTTGCCCGGTGGGAGCGGGGCGCCATCGGCGCCGCGGGTGCCCGATGGGCCGTCGGTTCCAGCGCGCAGCCCGCTCCCGGATATCGGCGACCTCGACGCGCTCCATCCCAAGAACCCGGGCGGCGACCTCGACGCGTGGTCCGACGCGGTCGCGGCGCGGCACCCGACGCTCGAACCGGACGAGGTGCGCAACATCTACCGGTACACGACGGACCAGGGGTACCAGGAGATGAACGGCTACCTCCGGAACCCCTCGGCCTACTCGGACGCCGATGCCGTCCGGATCCGGAGCGAGGTCGACTCCGCGGTGTCGGGCATGTCGAAGCTCCCCACCCACGGCGACACCACCTTCCGGGGTACCTACTTCCCCGAGCCGGTGCTGGAGCAGTGGCAGCAGGTCGGGAACCACGTGAGCGACCGGGCGTTCTGGAGCACCTCGACGGAGGCCGGCGTCGCCGAGGACTTCCGGATACGGAACGGCGGCAACGCCTTCGTCACCGTCGAGGGGCGCAGCGGGGTCGACGTCCAGCCGCTCTCGCACTACGGGAGAGAGGCGGAGGTCCTGATGCCGCCAGGCACGGTGTTCGAGGTCCGCGAGGCGCAGCTGATCGGCGAGGGTGCCGGCAGCTACTGGTCGTTCGTCGGGAGGGAGGTGGCACGATGAGCCCGGTGGACGATGCGACGCAGGACCCCCGGCCGGACCCGCGGACCTGGAGCTCCGACGACCTCGAGGGGCTCTCCCCCGAGGAACGCAAGCGGCAGGTCGAGGGCATGCTGCAGCGTGCCCTGGAGGAGAGCAGGCGGCGCATCGGCGAGCTGCGCCCGGGGGACATCAGCGATCGCAAGGGCAGGATGCCCACGATCACCGAGCTGGTCTCGACGCCGGAGGAGCGCGCAGCACGCGCAGAGCAGGAGCGACGCCGGTGAGCACCCCGCTGAGCAGCTTCCTCGACGCCATCGCCAAGCTGCCCGCCTTCAACGGGATCACCTTCCGCGGGCTGGCGGTCGGTGAGCCGCTCCCGCACGCCGTCGGCGTCCTGGCAGGCGTGGTCTCGTCCTCCCGCAGCGCGCGTGTGGCGACGGAGAACTTCTCGGCGGCCCGGTTGCTCGTCCTGCTGAACCGGACGGGGCGCAGCATCGCCGAGTTCTCGGAGCACCCCGGGGAGGGCGAGGTCGTCGTCCGCCCCGGCACGGTCTGGCGCGCGCTGATCGAGGTCACCGTCACCGGCACTGAGATACCCGTGCTGGTGCTGGAGGAGCTCGACCCCTCGGGGACGACGCCTGCCCCGACCGAGTGGGGCGACACCCTGGACGAGCTCGCCACGCGCGTCGTGCGCCTGGTCCAGCAGGGACTGGCCGCAGATCCGGAGCCCGTCGCCGTGCCGGGCAAGTACGTCGGGCCGTGGCCCACGCAGCCGCTGCCCACGCAGGACGGCACCGCGCCGTCCTGACTACCGGCGCGGAGTGGGACGACGATGATCCGCTGCCGCGCGACGAGAAGCCGGTTCGCTTCTCCCGGCCTGCACCGTGTACACAGTGCCTATGAGCGGGGTCCTGGTCTACGCCGACAAGATCGACGAGAACGCGGCGGAGGTCCGCTACGAGGTCCGCCGCGACCAGCCGGACGGCCAGGTGGACGGCGTCCTGGTGATCGAGACCTCGGGCGACCGGAACACCTGGCACGTCGAGGGCAGGAACGCGTCCAGCGCGCTGGCCGGCCTGGTCGTCGGCCGCGCGGTCCGGCACCGCGGCGAGCAGGGCGCCTGGCCCGACCGGGTCGCGCAGCAGTAGCACCCCGCTACTCCGGGGCGGCCGCCAGCTCGTCCCACACCGGCCCGTACCCGAGGCGCGCCTGCTCCATCGCGACGACCTCCCGCGCCAGCCCCGCCTCGGTCACGTCGACCGCCGCGACGGCCGCCGCAGCCACCGACGACTCCCGCACGTAGGCGTCGAACACCCGTCGCTTCCCGGCCAGCAGCTCGACGATCCGCTCGTCCACGCCGTCTTCGGTGAGCAGCCGGTGCGCGACGACCGCCCGCACCTGGCCCATCCGGTGCAGCCGGGCGACGGCCTGCGACTCCGCCGACGGGGTGAGCTGCGGCTCGCAGAGCACCGCCACGGACGCGGCCTGGAGGTTGAGCCCGACGCCGCCGACGGTGATCTGCGCGACCAGCACGCCGTCGCGGGGCCCGGCCGAGAAGGCGTCGATGACCTCCTGACGCTCGTCGGCGGGGACGTCGCCGGTGAGCGGGCCGAACACCCGGGGCGCGCCGGCCCCCGCCCCCAGCGCCCCGGCGACCACGTCCAGCACGTCCCGGAAGTACGAGAACACGACCGTGGGCTGCCCGTTCGCCCCGGCCTCGGCGACGAGCTCGCGCAGCCGGCCGAGCTTGGTCGACTCGCCCGGGTCGGCCGTGAGCCAGGCCGCGCGGCGCATCGCCATGAAGTTCCCGCTCGCCACCGCGGCCCGGTAGACCTCCTCGCCGGCGGGGGACAGGTCCTCCCACTCGTCGACCAGGACCAGGTCGGGCAGCTCGACCAGCACGTCGGCCTGGTTCCGTCGCAGGTAGACCGGCGCGACGTCCCGGCGGAAGGTGTCCGCGCCCACGAGGCCCAGGTGCCGCGGGAGCGACCCCGCCAGGTCCGGGTCGAGGAGTCGCACGAGGGCGACGAAGTCGTCGATCCGGTTGTCCATCGGCGTGCCGGTCAGCAGCAGCACCCGCCACACCGCCGCCGCCCACGCCGCCACCGCCCGGGACCGCTGCGCCTCCGGGTTCTTCACGTAGTGCGCCTCGTCGACGACCAGCATCGCCACCCCGTCGGCGCCGTCGAGCGGCACGTGCGGGAGGCCCTCGAACGTCGTCACCCCGATCCCGCCCTCGGCGTGCCAGCGGGCGATCGCCGCGGCGCGGTCCGGCCCGTGCAGGCGGTGCCCGGTCAGGGTGGTCTTCGCGTCGATCTCGCGCAGCCAGTTCACCAGCACCCCGGCGGGGCAGACGACGAGGAACCGCCGCTCGCCGCCGGCCGCCAGGTGTGCGATCGCGGCGAGCGCCTGGACGGTCTTGCCGAGGCCCATCTCGTCGCCGAGCAGCGCCCGGCCCTGGTTGAGCGCGAACCGCGCGCCGAACTCCTGGTAGCCGCGCAGCGGGACCCGCACGGCCGCCAGGTCGAGCGGGTGCGCGGCGACCCGGTCGGCGAGCTCCGCCGTGAGCAGGCCGCGCGCGGCGAGCACGTCCTGGGCGAGCGGCACGATCGTGCCGAGCACGCCGTACAGCTCGGCCGCGCGGCGCTCGAAGACCTCCCACAGCGCGGGCCCGTCGGTGTCGGGCGCGGCGCAGGCGGCGGCGAGCCGGTCGATCGTCGCGGCCAGCCCTCCCGCGTCGAGCATGGCGTGCCAGCCCGCCAGGGCCGCCAGCGCCCGGCGCGCGCGGTCCTTCGTCGCCCGCCGGGACAGCGCGAACCGCAGCCGCCCCGCGGCGGGTGCGGCGGACGCCGCGTGCACCGGCACCGCCGAGGCGTAGGCGGTGAGCGCCTCGCGGTGCGGCTCGACGAGCGGGCGCAGCCGGAGCAGCCGGTCGAGCAGCCGGAGCACCTCGGCCGTGGTCGCGGTGTCGGGGCGGCCGGACCGGTCGACCTCCAGGCGCACCGGAACCCCGGCCCGCACCGCCTCGGCGAGCTGGTCGACCGCGGCGACGACGCTCCGGGCGGTCTGCGTCCCGACGCCGGGGACCTCGTCCAGCGCGGCAGCGGGGACCCCGAGCAGGTCGGCGGCGGTGGCGTACCCGGCGTCCGTCAGGGCCCGCAGCCGCAGGTTCCGGTCGGTCATCGCGCCGAGCTGCTCGACGGGGACGACGCCCAGCTCGGCGCGGACGCGCTGCTCGCGGTCGGTCTCGACCAGCCCGGCCACGCGGACGGTCGCGCCGTCGAGGTGGTCGAGCACCGCGCGGGCACGGTCTGCGAGGGCGACGTGCCGGGCGAGCAGGTCGCGCGCGGCGGCGCCGGGCTCGACCGGGGCGGGCTCGGCGAGGGGCGCGGTGCTCATCGCCCGCGATGCTACGGGGCGGGCGTCTCCGTCGCCGTCGGACTCGGCGCCGCCCCGGTCACCCGCACGGTCAGCAGGTCGCACTGCACCGGCGCCGACTCCGCGCACCGGGCCTCCGGCGCCAGCCACACCTCGACCCGGTCGCCGTCGCGCAGCTCGGCCACCGTCGCCTGCGAGCCGTCGGCGGCGAGCACCGACGGCTCCTCGGCCAGCCCGGCGAGCGCCATCCCCTCGAAGGACGGGTCCGACGCCTCGGTGAGCGCCCCGCCCGCGACCACCCCTGTCACGTCCGGCGTCGGCTGCCCGCCCAGGTGCTCGGACGCGGACGGCGCGGGGGAGGCGGGGGAGCCGGCGGGGCCGCAGCCGGCGACGAGGCCGGTCACCGCGGCGATCACCGCCGTCCCGAGCAGGGCGACGGCGGGTCGGCGGACGGCGGGCACGGACCGATCGTCGCACCGATCCGCGCGGCCGGAGAACCGCGGGCCGCCCCCGGATGCGGCATCGCCCCGCAGTCCGCAGGCTGAGGGTCACCGAATCGCCGAGAGGGGTACGTCGATGCGCGCCATGGTGTACCGCGGGCCGTACAAGGTCCGCGTGGAGGAGAAGGACGTCCCGAGGATCGAGCATCCGAACGACGCGATCGTGAAGGTCGTGCGAGCCGCGATCTGCGGTTCCGACCTGCACCTCTACCACGGGATGATGCCCGACACCCGGATCGGCCACACGTTCGGCCACGAGTTCATCGGGGTGGTCGAGCAGGTCGGCTCCTCCGTGCAGAACCTGCAGGTCGGCGACCGCGTGATGGTGCCGTTCAACATCTACTGCGGGACGTGCTTCTTCTGCTCGCGGGGCCTGTACTCGAACTGCCACAACGTGAACCCGAACGCGACCGCGGTCGGCGGCATCTACGGGTACTCCCACACGACCGGCGGCTACGACGGCGGCCAGGCGCAGTACGTGCGCGTGCCGTTCGCGGACGTCGGCCCGCAGAAGATCCCGGACTGGCTGGAGGACGAGGACGCGCTGCTGATGACGGACGCGCTGTCCACCGGCTACTTCGGGGCGCAGCTCGCGGACATCCGCGAGGGTGACACGGTCGCCGTGCTCGGCGCGGGCCCGGTCGGCCTGTTCGCGGCCCGGTCGGCCTGGCTGATGGGCGCGGGCCGGGTCGTCGTGATCGACCAGCTCGACTACCGGCTCGAGAAGGCGGAGGAGTTCGCCTACGCCGAGACCCGGAACTACACCGAGTACCAGGACATCGTCGTCGAGATGAAGAAGGCCACCGACGGCCTCGGCTTCGACCGGGTGATCGAGGCGGTCGGCGCGGAGGCGGACGGCAACCTGATCCAGCACGTCACCGCGGCCAAGCTCAAGCTGCAGGGCGGGTCGCCGGTCGCGCTGAACTGGGCGATCGACGGCGTCCGCAAGGGCGGCACCGTGTCCGTGATGGGCGCCTACGGCCCGATCTTCTCCGCCGTGAAGTTCGGCGACGCGATGAACAAGGGCCTGACGCTGCGGATGAACCAGGCGCCGGTGGCACGGCAGTGGCCGCGGCTGCTCGAGCACATCCGCAGCGGCTATCTCAAGCCGTCGGACATCATCACGCACCGCATCCCGCTCGAGCACATCGCCGAGGGGTACCACCTGATGTCGTCGAAGCTCGACGGCATGATCAAGCCGGTCATCATCCCGGACGAGGGCTGAGGGGAGCCACGACCATGCCGTACCGCGCCGAGAAGCCGCAGCTGCCCGAGACCCCGGAGCAGCTCCGGGCCCGCATCCCCGGCTGGGGTGCCGACCTCGACCCCGCCGACCGCCCGTCCTACCCGCGCGAGCGGACCGACCTCCCCACCGGTGCCCACTGGGACTTCCCGGAGCGCCAGCCGGAGCCGTACCCGCGCGAGCGGTCGATCGAGCACACGCAGCTGCCGCCGGTGTTCGGCACCGCGCAGCCGCTGCACGGCCCCGCCGGCGCGATCCGGCGGTACGCCTACGACCGGTTCAGCGAGGGCCGCGCCGCGCACTGGCTGCTGCTCATCGCCGCCGACCGGGTGGAGTCCACGACCGAGCACCTGAAGTCGTTCGCGACCACCCGGCCGGACAACCCGATCACCGAGACGGGGATCCTGTCCGAGCCGCGCCGGCACCCGGTCGCCTCGCGGAGGGGCCGGGTCGACGTCCGGCACCAGGTGCTGGACCCGCTGATCGTCGCGGGCCCGTGGATCGCCGGCGGCCTGGCGGCCGTGGCGGTGCTGCGCCGGGTCACCAGGAAGGGCTGACCCCGCCGAGCGCGGTGGTTCGCGTCGAGCGCGGTACCTGCAGGTACCGCGCTCGGCCGCGTCTCCCGCGCTCGGCGCCCGACGTACCCTGGTCGCCCCGCCCACCGCGTCAGTCAGGGAGCGACATGACCAACCTCGAGGCCGTCGCCACCGAGCGCGTGTGCACGCCCGGGTCGGCGGACGGCGCGGGCGCCGCCGGGCTCCCCGCCGGGTTCGAGCTCCTCGAACCGCGCGACGTCCCGCTCGGCGGCATCCGCGCGATGTCGGTCCGGCGCACGCTGCCGCAGCGGGCCCGGTCGTTCGTCGGAGCCTGGTGCTTCCTCGACCACTACGGCCCGGACGACGTCGCCGCGACCGGCGGCATGCGCGTCCCGCCGCACCCGCACACCGGGCTGCAGACGGTCTCCTGGCTGTTCTCCGGCGAGATCGAGCACCGCGACAGCCTCGGCACGCACTGCCTGGTCCGTCCCGGCGAGATGAACCTGATGACCGCCGGCCGCGGCATCAGCCACTCCGAGGACTCCACCGACGCGACGACGGTGCTGCACGGCGTCCAGCTGTGGACCGTGCTGCCCGAGGCCGACCGGGGTGCCGCGCCGGCGTTCGAGCACCACGTGCCGCCGGTGGTCCCGCTGCCGGGTGGCGAGGCGCGGGTCTTCCTCGGCACGCTCGCCGGGGCCACGTCGCCGGTGCGGACGTTCAGCCCGCTGGTCGGCGCGGAGGTGCGGCTGCGGCCCGGCGCCGCGCACACGTTCGACGTCGACCCGGCCTTCGAGCACGCGGTGCTCGTCGACTCCGGGGCGCTCACCGTCGACGGGGTGGACGCCCCGGTGTCCCACCTGCTCTACCGGGAGCCCGGCGCGACGACGCTCACCCTCGCCGCGACCGGTGACCGCGAGGCGCGGGTGCTGCTGATCGGCGGGCTGCCGCTCGGCGAGCAGATCGTGA
Source organism: Cellulosimicrobium cellulans (assembly GCF_007679345.1). GTDB lineage: Bacteria > Actinomycetota > Actinomycetes > Actinomycetales > Cellulomonadaceae > Cellulomonas > Cellulomonas cellulans_A. The sequence continues at coordinate 37,295 of NZ_VEGH01000005.1, read as the reverse complement.
TGTGGTGGAACTTCATCGGGCGGGACCACGACGAGGTGGTCGCGGCCCGCACCCGGTGGCAGGCCGAGATCGCCGACCCCGGGGGCGCCGCGCCGGGGTTCGGCCGGGTGCAGGGCCACCCGCACGCGCCGCTGCCGGCGCCGCCCATGCCCGAGCTCCGGCTGCGGCCGCGCGCGTAGGCCGGCCCCGGCCCCGGCCCCGGCCCCGGCCCCGGGCGGGCCGGCCCGTGCCGGTCACGCGACCGGCATCGCCTCCGGGTCGCCGATGTGCCCCGGCGCGTTCGCCGCGAGCACCCGCTGCACGAACGCGCAGTACTCCGCCATGTAGTGCCGCAGGAACTGCGCGAGGGTGTCGTCGAGCAGGGTGCCGTCCTTGGCGAACGTGCCCGGCTCCACCTGGACGTACACCTCCGGGGCGTTCAGCTGCGGGGCGTCCAGGAAGCTGAGCACGCCGCGCATGGACGACTGCATGACCGCCGTGCCGATCTTGCCGATCGACGCCCCGGCGATGCCGGTCGGCTTCCGGGCGAACGCGTTCGTGCCCCAGGGGCGCGAGCCCCAGTCGATGGCGTTCTTGAGCGCGCCCGGGATCGACCGGTTGTACTCGGGCGACACGAACAGGATTCCGTCCGACCCCTCGATCGCCGCTTTGAGTGCCCGGGCCTCGGCGGGGTAGTCGGCGTCGTGGTCGGGGCTGTAGAGCGGGAGCCCGCCGATGGGGATCTCCCGGAACTCGAGCTGCTCGGGCGCCAGGGAGATCAGGGCGTTCGCGAGGGTGCGGTTGATCGAGGTGCTCGACAGGCTGCCGACGAAGTAGCCGATGGTGTACGACATCGCGTTCCTCCCGTCCGGGGCGGGAGCCCGGCGGACCCCCGCGTGCTCCAGCGTCGCACCGGCCGGCGCGGGGTGCGCGGCGGCGCGGGAGCCGCACCGCGGTGGCTGCGTAGGTGGGTCCGGCGGGTGCCCACGCGCCGCGGACGAACCGCCGCGCCGGGCACCGCCCCCTTGCGTAGGTGCTCCCGGTCCCGTCCCTGAGTGGTGCCGCAGCCGACACAGTGCGTATCCGGGGTCGAGCACACGGAGGGCTGACGGTGGAGGCTGAGGGTTTCGGGCTGACGGTCGCGGCGGCGCAGCGGTGGCTGCCGCTCGGCCGCGACGTCCTGGTGCGCGGTGACCGCGGCGCGGGCAAGACCACGGTGCTGGAGGGGCTGCTCGCCGACGCCTCGCGGCGGGGCGTGACCGGCATCCTGCTGCGCGCGGGCGGGTCGCGGCCGCTGTCCGCCCTGCTCGACCACGCGTCGGCGTCGGTGCGGGTGCCGGACGAGGCCGCGCTGGCCGACTGGCTGACCGACGAGCTCCGTGCCCGGCGCAGCGTGCTCCTGGTCGACGACGCCGACCGGATGGACGACGCCAGCCTGGGCGTGGCCCGGCGGGTGCTCGGCCGCACCGGCTCGCTGCTGGTCGCCGCGTGCACCTCGGACCCGCTGCGGGCACCCAGCGGCGGGTTGCGCGACCTGCTGCTCGGCCGGGCCCCGGCCGAGGTCCGGGTGCAGCCGTTCGGCTTCCGCGCGGTCGCCGCCCTGCTGGAGTCGGTGCTCGGCGCGCCCGCCGACGCCGGGCTGACCTCGTCGGTCATGGCCTCGACCGGGGGCAACCCGCGCGCGGTCGTCGCGCTCGCGGACGCCGCGCGCGCGGCGGGCGCCCTGCGCCGGCACGACGGGCTGTGGGTCGAGGACGGCACGCTGGGCGAGGTGCCCGCGGACGCGGTCGCGTACATCTTCCTGTCCGGCCTGGGGCCCGGCTGCGTCAGCGCGCTGGAGACCCTCGCCAGCGCGGGACCCGTGCCCGCCGACGTCGCGAGCCGGCTCGTCGACCCCGCGGCGCTCGCGGCCCTGTCGGACCACGGCCGGGTCGTGGGCCACGAGCTCACGCGGTCCGGCGAGGTGCTGGCGGTGTCGCCGCCGCTGCTGGCGCGGGCGCTGCGCGACCGGGTGTCGCCGTACCGCCGCCGCCGGCTCGCGGAGCACCTCGCGGCGGAGGGAGGCGCGCTCGCCTCCTCCGCCACCCCGGTCGACGACCTGACCACCGTGCTGCTCGCCGCCCCGTCGGGCGAGGGCGGTGCGCCCGAGTGGGTCGCGCAGGTCGCCGGCCTCGTCCACGAGCGCAGCGTCGCGGAGGAGGGCGCCCGGCGCTCGGAGTGGCTCGCGCAGCCGACCCTCGCCACCACGAACGCCTACCTCGCGGCCCTCATGCGCCGACCGGCGGCCGAGCAGCTCGACGAGGTGTTCGCCCGGGTGGTCCCGGGCGAGCACGACGACGCCGGCGAGCGCGCGGTCTTCGCGTTCTACCGCTCGCGGTGGACCGCCTGGGCGGGGATCACGGGGCCGGCGGAGGGCGCCGAGGGCGTGGCCGGCGCCGGGGGCGCGGGCGACGCGCACGACGAGGCGCGCGGGGACGCGGCGTCCGAGGGCGGGGCACCGGCGGGCTCGAGGGCCGGGCCGGCCGGCGCCGCCCCCGCGGACCCGCCCCCGTCCCGGGTCGCCGACCAGGCGATCGCCGACCCCGACCTCGCGCCGGTGGCCGACCTCGGCGGGTTGAAGTCGCGCGTGCTGCGGGAGCTCGCGGCGGGCCGGGACCCCGAGGAGGTCGCGGTCGAGCCGGAGCCCTCGACGCCGGTGCCGTTCTCGCGCGGCTGGCCGTCGGTCCTGCGCGCCGCCGCGCTGCTCGAGGCGGGCTGGCCGGCCGCGGCGCTGCAGGTGGTCGACCGGGCGGAGATGGGGCGCGCCGGCGCCGAGCCGCGGCACTACCTCGCGGCGCTGCGTGGCCAGGCCCTGCTGCAGTCCGACCGGCTGGACGAGGCCGAGCAGTGGCAGCGCCGGATGCTCGACGCCGCCTACGACGAGGTGGACGCCCTGGCGATCCGCGTGCACGCCAGCATGCTGGCCGAGGTGCTGTACGCGTCGTCGCAGACCGCGGCGGCCTGGCGCGCGGTCAGCACCGCGCTGCGCCTCGGCGCCCCCGGGCCGGTCGGCACCACGTTCTACCGCCGCGGCCTCACCGTCGGCGCGGTGATCCAGGCGCACGCCGGCAACCTCACCCTGGCGCAGGTGCTGGTCCGGGAGCTGGACCGCGCGCCCGCCGGTGCCCGCCCGCTGCTGCGCTCCAACCGCCCGCTCGCGCACGCGGCGCTCGCGGCCGCGTCGGGCGAGCCGCTCGTCGGCCAGCGCATCGCGCGGCAGGCGGCCCGTGCGTACGCCGCGGAGGGGCTGCTGCAGCCCGCGCTGCTGTGCTGGACGCTCGGCACCGGGGAGCTCGACGCGGAGCGCGCCGCCGCGGTACGCGACCTGGTCGCCCGTACGGACGTCCCGGTGCTCGCCCCCTACGCGCAGGTGGTGCTCGGTCTGATCGACGGCGACCGGGAGGTCGTCGCGGGCGCCGTCGCGCGCACCAGCGCGGCCACCGCGCCGGCGCTGGCCCGCGCGGCCGAGCAGTTCCTCGGTGTCCAGGAGGGCACCCCGCGGCCCGCGCGGGCACCGGTCACCCGGCTCGGCAGCGTCCGCTCCGAGGCGCTGTCGGCGCGGGAGCAGGAGGTCGCGGTGCTGGCCCGGGAAGGGCTCAGCAACCGGCAGATCGCCGACCAGCTCTACCTCAGCGTCCGGACGGTCGAGAACCACATGAGCCGGGCGCTGCGCAAGCTGGGGCTGGTGGGTCGGTCCGAGCTCACGGAGTGGGCCGGCTGACCGGCACGCCCTGACGCAGGGCCCGGGGGATCTCGGCCACCTCGTCGACGACCGCGAGCAGCCGCGCCACCTCGTCGTCGGGTGCGGTGGTGTCGAGGCGCACGTCGTAGGTGACGCCGGTCGACGCCCAGGTCTCCGGCGCGAACCCGCCGCGCGCCGTCACCGCCGCGCCGGCCAGCGGCAGGTCCCGGGCGTGCGCCTCGCGGAAGAGGTCGTTGAGCACGCAGCCGGCGACCGCGAGGTGCAGCAGGTGCGCACCGGTGAACGTCACGGACGCCCGGACGCCGCCCGCCGTCCAGCGGTGGGGCAGCGCGACGCCGTCGCCGTCCGCGGGCGCGAGGGTGCCGGCGCCGACCGTGACCGCGAAGTCCTCGGGCACCGGTCCTCCCCTCGGTGGGCGGGTCGCCGGCAGCGTAACGCCGGGCGTCGCGGCGCCGTCGGACACCTAGTCCCGAGGTCCCTGCCGCTCACCCGCGGGGCCATGCCCCTCAGTCCGCGCCGTCCGGCCACTCAAGGAGGCCGCCGAGGGCACTCACCGCCCGCTGGAGGGGGGGGCCGGGGCGCCTTGAATAGAGGACGTCGCAGGGCCTGCAGCGGCTGACAGGCCCTGCGACGTCGAGGTCTCCGGTGCCCGGCACCGCCCCCCGCCGGGCACCGGGGCCCTCGTCGTGGGTCCCGCCGCCGATCGTGATCTCGGTCACGAGCGCGAGAGCCCACCTGCGGCGATGCTCCCGGTCTGTGAGCAGGCTGTGTGAGCGTTCACCCCAGAGGACGCCAGGTTGTTGACCGCTGCACCATCGAGGGCCATAGTTCATCCCGACGGTGCGCATCGCCTGCCCCCTGCGCGGTGCGCACCGTTCACTAAGCCCCCGTCGAGCACGTGCTCCGGGACGGCGCCCCGGACGCCTCGCGCGGCCCGGCCCGGGTGCGCGGCGCGCACCGCCCCGCACCTCCCGGCGCGACGCCGCTCCCGCGCCCCACGGCCGGGCACCGCCCGCCGCACCGGCGCGCGACGCCCGCCGCGCGACGCGCCCGCCGCGGGCGAGTTCCGCGTCATCACCCGGGTCGGCGGCGCGTCACACCGCCTCGCGGGGCAGTCCCGGTTAGCGTGGCGCGGGTGAAGGTCCCTGCGCGCCGCTCCGTCCCCGGGCAGCAGCCGGCCGCCTCCGCCGAGGCCGTGCCGGCGATGCCGCCGACCCCCTCGACGACCGCCGACGGCCCGACCGCCGGCACCGGCACCGAGGGCCCCGCGCCCCGGCGCGACACCCCGCACGACGGCGAGACGACCGCGACCGACCCCACCGACGGCGCGACCCCCGCGGGTGGCCCCGTGCTCGTCGAGCCGCCCTCCGCCGCCGAGCTCGTCGCCGGCGCGACCGGCACCTGGCGCGCGGCCCTGGTCGAGGCGGCGGGCGGCTCCACGCTCGCCGACGTCGAGCTGCTCGGCGACGCGGCGCTCGACCTGTCGGCGGCGCACCCCTCCGGCATCGCGCAGCTGTTCGCCGGGCGCGAGACCCGGCTGTCGAACCTGGTCCGGGAGGGCTCCGCGCTCGGCACCGCCCGGCGCCGCGCCCGCGCCGTCGCCGCCCGCGCCGGCACCTACGCCCAGCAGTACGGCATCGCGCCGACCTACCTCGCCATCGGCGTCGCCTCCTGGACCGAGCACAGCACGCCCGACGTGGCGACCGACGACGTCGCGGCGATCGCGACGGCGACCCGCGAGTCGGCGGCGGCGCGGACCGACGGCGACGGCGAGGAGACCCCGGCCCCCGCGGCCCGGAAGGTGCGCGCCCCCGTGCTGCTGCGCCCGGTCTCGCTCCGGGCGCGCGGCACCGCGGAGAGCGACTACGAGCTCACGCTCGAGCCGTCGCTCGAGGTCAACCCGGTGCTCGCGCGGGCGCTGCGCTCGCGGGGCGCCCTGCTCGACCCCGGGGCGGTGGCCCGCAGCGCGTTCACCGGCTCCGGCTTCGACCCCCGCGACGCGATCACCCGCCTGACCTCGCTCGGCACGGCGGTCCTCGACGACTTCCAGCTGGTCGACCGGATCGTCGTCGGGACGTTCGTGCACCCCGGCCAGGTGCTCGTCGACGACCTCGACCGGCTCGCCTCCTCCCTGGAGCGGCACGAGGTGGTCGCCGCGCTCGCCGGCGTCGGCGAGGCGGCCGCGCGGCTCGACGTCGCCCTGCCGGAGCCCGCCCGCGGCGACCGCGACCCCGCCCTGGAGCGCGGCGTCGGGGACCTCGACCCCGCCCAGCAGCACGTCCTCGACGTGGTGGCCGGCGGGGCCCACGTGTTCGTGGACGCCCCCGCCGACAGCGACGTCACCGGCACGCTCGCCGCCCTGGTCGCGGACGCCGCCGCCGAGGGCCGGACCGTCCTGTACGTGCCCGGCCACCGGCGCGCCGCCGTCGCGCTGCGCGAGCGGCTGGAGCGGCTCGGGGTGGGGGAGATCCTGCTCGACGTCGCGCCGGACGCCGCCTGGCGGGCCGCGTCCTCGCGCCGGCTCATGGGCGCGATGACCCTCGACGTCGACCCCGGGGACCCCGCCGCCACGGCGGAGCTGCGCCGCGCCCTGGTCGACCGCCGCGAGCGGCTGCGCGGCTACGTCGACGGCCTGCACCTGGTGCGGGAGCCGTGGGGCGCCTCCGCGTACGACGCCTTCCAGGCGCTGGCGCGGCTGACCGCCCAGCGCCCCGCGCCCCGCACCACCGTCCGGCTGACCGCGGACGTCGCCCGCTCCCTCGACGCCGGCCGCCGCGCCGCCGTCGGCGCGGAGCTGCAGGAGGCCGCCGAGGCGGGCGCGTTCACGCTCCGCCCCGTCGACACCCCCTGGTACGGCGCCACGCTGCTCACCGATGGCGAGGCGGCCGACGCCCTGCGCCGCGCCGAGCGTCTGGCGGGGGAGGACGGCCTGGCCGCCGTCGAGCGCCGGATCGCGGAGGTCGCGGAGGTCACCGGGTTCACGCCCGCGACGACCCTGGCCACCTGGGCCGAGCAGCTCGAGGTGCTCGCGGGCGTGCGGGGCGCGCTCGACGTGTTCCAGCCCATCGTCTTCGAGCGCAGCCCGGCCGACATGGTCGCGGCCACCGCGTCGAAGGCCTGGCGGGCCGAGCACGACGCGCCGATGGGCTACTGGCTGCGTCGCCGGCTCAAGAAGCAGGCCAAGGACCTCGTCCGTCCGGGGCGGCCCGTCGCCGACCTGCACGCCGCCCTGCTCGACGTGCAGCGGCAGCGCGCCATCTGGGCCGAGCACTGCCCGGCCGGCGGCTGGCCGCGGCTGCCCGAGGGCCTGGGCGAGATCGAGACCGAGCACCGCGCGGTGCGCGCCGACGTCGAGGCGCTCGGCGTCGTGCTCGCCGGGACCCCGGAGGGCGCCGACCTGCTCGGCCGCCCGATCGGGGAGGTGCTCGACCGCGTGCGCCGCCTGGTCGCCGCCCGCGACACCCTGGCGCAGCTGCCGGAGCGCACCCGCCTGCTGCGCTCGCTGCGCGCGGCGGGCCTCGACGACCTGCTCGACGACCTGGCCGCGCGCCGGGTGCCGGCCGGGGTCGTGGCCGCGGAGCTCGAGCTGGCCTGGTGGAGCACGGTGTTCGAGCAGGTGCTCGCGGCCGACCCCGCCCTCGCCGGCTACGACGGCCGCACCCTCGGCCGGCTCGCCGCCGAGTACCGCGAGCTCGACGTCGCGCACACCGCCGCGCTCGCCGGTCCGGTGCGGGCCCGCGCCGCCGCCCACGTCCGCAACACGATGGCCGCGCACACCGAGCAGACCGAGGCGTTGTTCGCCGAGCTCGTCGAGGAGCGGCTCACCGGGCTGCGCGAGACCTTCGAGCGCTACCCCGACGTCGCCCGCCGGCTGCGGCCGGTGCTCGCCGCCGCGCCCATGCTCGTCCCGCAGGTGCTCCCGGCCGCGCGCACCGTCGACCTCGTGGTCCTCGACGCCGCCGCCCACCTGCCGGTCGAGGTCGCCCTGCCCGCGATCGCCCGCGGGCGCCAGGTCGTCGTCGTCGGCGACCGGCGCTGCGCCTCCGGCACCGCCGTCCGCGAGCTCGCCGACGTGCTGCCCACCGTGCCGCTGCGCGCCGACGCGTCCCGCCGCGACCCGTATCTCACCGCGTTCCTCGCCGCGCACGGCTACGGCGACGTGCTGTCCCCGACCCCGCTGCCCACCAGCGCCGCGGCGGTCGGGCACCACCTCGTGGACGGCACCGGCATGCCCGACGGCTCCGGGGTGGTGCAGAGCACCCGCGCCGACGTCGACCGGGTCGTCGAGCTCGTCATCGAGCACGCCCTGACCCACGGCGACGAGTCGCTGGCCGTCGTCACCGCGTCTCCCGTGCACACCGCGCAGGTGCGGGAGGCCGTGCTGGCCCAGGTGCGGGACTCGCCGTCGCTGGCCGCGTGCCTCGACGGGGCGCGGCCCGAGCCGTTCGTCGTCACCGACCTGACCAACGTCGCCGGGCTGCGCCGGGACGCGCTCATCCTCTCGCTCGGCTTCGGGCGCACCCCGCACGGCCGCGTGCTGCACCGGTTCGGCCCGATCAGCGGGCCCGGCGGCGACGCGCTCCTGCTGGCGGCGCTCGGCGTCACCCGGCACCGGCTCGACGTGGTGTCCTGCTTCGCGGTCGCGGACGTCGACCCGGAGCGGCTGCGCGGTCCCGGGCCGCGGCTGCTCGCCGACCTGCTGCGGTTCGCCGAGCGGCGGGCCGCGGGGGAGACGGACCTGGCGATCGCTGCGGTGCCGGTCGAGGAGCCGGAGCCCGGGTCCGAGGGCGCGCCCGACGTGGCCGCGGCCGCCGTCGGTGCGTCCGACGCCGACGCCTCCGTCGGCACGTCCGCGGCCGTGGCCGCGCCCGCCGTCGCCGAGGAGGTCAAGGCCCCCGCCGTCGCCGAGGAGGTCGAGGCCCCCGCCGCCGAGCGCGCCCCCGACCGCCTCGTCGTCGACCTGGCGGAGCGGCTCTGGCGGCACGGGCTGGTCGTCGAGCTCGACCACGGCCTGCCGGGCGGCCTGCACCTGCCGCTCGCCGTCGGTCACCCCGACCTCCCCGGCGAGCTGCTCGTCGCCGTCCTCACCGACGACGACGCCTACCTGCACGAGCCCAGCGTCCGGGTCCGCGACCGCCAGGTGGCCGAGCGGCTCGAGCGCCTGGGCTGGAGCGTGCTGCGCGTCTGGTCGGCCGCCGCGTTCCTCGACCCCGAGGCCGAGGTCGACCGGATCCGGCGCGCTCTGCACGCCGTCGCCGACCGCCGGATCGCCGAGTCCGAGGCCGAGCGGGCGCGTGCCCGGCTCATCGTGCCGGCGCCGCTGCTCGACGACGACGGCACCGGCCCCGCGCCCACGCTGACCGGCTTCGCGGTCGTCCCCGGCGCCGACCTGCCGGCCGGCGGCGGCGCGCGACCCGGCGAGCGACGGGTCCTCGACGCCACGGGCGCCATCACGGTGGTGCCCGACGACTCCGCGGACGCGGCGGACGGCTCGGCGCCGGAGGCCTCGGGCGGCCCCGGCGGTCGCGAAGGTGCGTCGTGGACGCCGCCGGCCGCGCCGGGGGAGCCGACCACGGACGCGACGGGGCGGCCGGGCGCGGGTGCGTCCGGCTCGGGTGCGGCGGGCTCGGGCGCGGCGGCCCCGGCCTCGGGTGCGGCAGCCCGGGACGCAGGTGCGCCGGCGCCGGCGTCCGGCTCGCGGGCCGCGGGTCCGACCGCGGCAGGCGAGGCCGGGACGCCCGCGCGTCCCGCGACCGCCGCGCAGATCCCGGGCGTCATGGAGGCCGCCGCCCCGATGACCGGTGCGGTCCGCGCGGTCCAGCCGACGCTCGCCGTCCCCGGCGGACCCCGGCCCGACGTCCGGCCGGGCCTGCCGATCAGCGCCTACTCCGACGACCAGCTCGACGACATCGTCGCCTGGCTCGTCTCCGACGGCACCGAGCGCACCACCGACGAGCTGGCCGCGGCCCTGCGCGCGGAGCTGGGTATCACCCGCCGCGGCGCGCGGGTCGACTCCGTCGTCTCGTCCGCGGTCAACCGCGCCACCCGCTGACCCCCGGGGCCCCGGCCCCGAGGCACCCGAGACCGGCCCCGTCCGGACACCCGCCGAGATAGGACCTGCTCGCCGAGATAGGACTCCCGACGGCCCTATCTCGGCCGGCGGGTCCGACCTCGCGCGGGCGCGGCGGGGTCGGGGCGGTCCGGGAGCGCAGGTGTCGAGATCGGTGGTTCGCGTCGAGATCGGTGGTTGCAGCCGCCGATCTCGGGTGGAAGCACCGATCTCGGGTGGAAGCACCGATCTCGGGGGGGGGGGGGCAGGGGCCGTCGAGGCGCGGGCTCCGCTCGCGCCCTGGGCGCGGCGCGGGTGGCGCGGGGCGGCGTCAGGCGGGCGGGGTCACCAGTGCGGGGGGACGTCGCGGCGCAGGCGGTCGTCGTTCGAGTCGGCCCGCTCGTCGCCCCAGCCGGTGTCGGAGTCGTCGGCGCTGCGGCTCGGGATGAGCGGGGAGTCGTCGACCGGACGGCGGGGGCGGTCCGTGGGCTCCGGGCGGGGTTCGGTCGGAGTGGTCACGCTCCCGATTGTCCCACCGCGCGAGGGGGTCGCCGACGGCAGCGGGACGTGTCGGCGGCGAGCGAGCGGCGTGGGTCGGGCGGCCCCGCGTCCGGGCGAGCGGCGCGGGTCGGGCGAGCGGCGCGGTTCAGGCGAGGGGCGGGTGACCGGGGCCGTCGATGCCCGTCGCCCTGCCGGTCGCCCCGGGACCCGCGCTGCCGGGCGCCTCGGTGGTGCCGGGGGCGGACGACGGGCCGGCGTCCTGGCGGAGGGCCGGGCTCGACCGGGCCGCGAGCAGGTCGCGGATCTCCTGGAGCAGCAGGATGTCCTCGGACGGGCGCGCCGGCTCGGCCTCGATGCCGCCCTTGCGACGCTCGGCGAGCTTGTTGAGCGGGAGCACGATGAAGAAGTAGATCGCCGCCGCGGTGATGAGGAACTGCAGCAGGGCGTTGAGGATGAGGCCCATGTTGATCTGGGCCGCTCCTTCGTCCCCGATCTTCCAGATCTCGGAGATGTCGGGCTGACCGAAGATCATGGCGATCAGCGGCGCGATGAACCCGTTCTGGATCGCCGTGATGACGCCGCTGAACGCGGCGCCGATGACGACGCCGACGGCCAGCTCGATCGCGTTCCCGCGGGAGATGAAGTCCTTGAACCCCTGCAGGACCCGGCCGGCGCCCCTGGCGCCCTCGGTCGCGGTGCGCAGGCCCTTGTTCAGTGCGTCGCTCATGCCGTGAAGACCCCCGGTGTGCTGCGGCGATTCGTCCGCATCATCCCACGATGACCGCGCTGAGCACGCGGGACGCGGCCGCGCCGCTCAGCGCCACGGCGTCCTCCGGCGCCACGGCGAGCAGCACGGGCGGGCTCTCGGTGGTGGCGGTACCGCCGCCGAGCAGGCCGCCGCCCGAGCCCGACCCGTGGTCGACGTCGCCGCGGGGGCGGGCCAGCACGACCGCGGCCCGCGCCAACCGCGCGGCGTCGTCGCCGTCGTGCAGAGCGGCCGCCACGACGTCGACGCGCATGCCCGGCGCCAGCACGTCCGCGACGCCCGCGTCGGCGAACCGCACAGGGACGACGACCGTGCCGGGCGGGCCGGTGGCGGCCTCGTCCACGAGCAGCTCCGGGACGAGCGGCAGGCCTGCGGGGACGGCGACCGCGAGGCGCCGGCCGGTCAGGTCCCCGGTGCCCGCGCCGGTCCGCGGGTCGGGGCCGTGCGAGGGAGCGGGGCCGTCGGTGGGAGCGGGACCGTCGGACGTGCCGGGGCGGTCTGGCAGGGCGGGTCCGTCGGAGGGGTCGGGGTGGTCGACGGCGTCGGCGGCACCGGCGGGCACGAGCGCGAGCGGTACCTCGGCGAGCCGCACGTCGCCGGCGGAGAGCACGGCACCGACCGCCAGGGCCCGTGCCGCGACCGGGATCCGCGCGGTCGGCGGGTCGGCGGGCCGCACCAGCCCGACCGCGACCAGCACGGCGAGGCCGGCGCACAGCGCCGCGACCGGCCGGCGGGCGCGCCAGCCGATCAGGCGGAGCCGGCGCCGGACGGTCTCGGGCAGCGGGTCGGTCAGGGGCATGCCCCGGACGCTAGGCCGCTCGCGCGGCGCCTCGGGCGCCCGGTCGCGTCGCCCTGGGGACGACGCACGCGCGCCGGCCTGTGGAGGACTCGGCGCCCGCCCGCGGAGCGGGTCTGCACCCGGCGCGGGTCAGCCCGCGGCGGGCTTCGCGGCGCTCGTCGACGACGAGGACGTCGACGCGGCGGGGGTCGCCGCGCTCGTGGTCGAGCCGGACGACGCCGTGGACGACGTGCTCGAGGACGTGGAGGACGAGCCGCCGGTGCTCGCGCCGGTCGTGGAGCTGGTGGTCGACCGCGAGTCGTTGCGGTAGAAGCCCGAGCCCTTGAACACGACGCCGACGGAGGAGAACACCTTGCGCAGCCGGCCGCCGCAGGCGGGGCACTCGGTGAGCGCCGCGTCGCTGAACGACTGGTGGATGTCGAAGGCGTGGCCGCACTCGGTGCAGGTGTAGGCGTAGGTGGGCACTGCTGTCTCCCGCGGATGACGTGACCTGGGTGGACGGGCCGCCGGTCGCCGGGCGTCCGACGCCCGCGCTCCTGGCACTCCCGCTGTCCGAGTGCCAATGATACGCGCGGCCGGGATATTCCACGCGAAGGGCCCGCTCAGCCCCCGAGGCGCACCCAGCGCTCGGGCGTCGCCACCATGTCGACGGTGCGGTCGTGGGGCTCGTGCGGCAGCGGCCGCGTCGCGGCGTCGTACAGCTCCTCGGCGAACACCAGCGCGATGATCGGCGTCCCGGGCCGGGCGTGGGCGAGCGCGCGGTCGTACCAGCCGCCGCCCTGACCGAGCCGGTTGCCGGCGGTGTCGACGGCGAGCGCGGGGGCGACGATCACGTCGACCTCGGCGATGGCGTCGGCACCCAGGGAGGGTCCGGACGGCTCCGGCGGCCGGCCGGGCGCGCGCTCGAGCAGGTCGTGCCGCCCCGCGAACCAGGCCCACTCGCGCTGCAGGCCCGCGCCGAGCACCGGCAGCAGCACCCGGGCGCCGCGCGCGGCGAGGGCGTCCAGCAGCGGGCCGGTGTCGGGCTCGGTGGGCCGCGCGCTGTAGGCGGCGACGACGCCGGCGTCCGCGACGGCGGGGATCGTCTCGACCACGTCGACGAAGGCCTCGGCCGCGGCGGCGCGCAGCCGCGGCGACCGGGCGCGCCGCGCGGCACGGATCGCGGCGCGGAACTCGTCCTTCACCTCGGTGATGCTGCTGCCGTCGGAGACGTGCGGATACGGCTGGGCAGCGGCGCTCATGGCACCCAGTCTCGCAAATGGCCCCGGTGCCGGGTAGGACCAAAGGGGTTGCACCGGCGCGGCCGGTGCGCGGCGGGCCGTGTCGGCCGGGCATGATGCGGGCATGAGATCCGTCCAGGACCAGCTCGCGGCGGTGCTCGCCGCGGTCGGACCGGTGGCCCCGCTCGACGTCGTGCTGGCCGACGCGTCCGGCTGCATCCTCGCCGAGGACGTCGTGGCACCGGCGGACGTGCCGGACCGGCCGGTCGCCGCGTGCGACGGGTACGCCGTGGCCACGGGCGACCTGCGCGGCGGCGCCCCGGGGGCGCCCCTGGTCCTGCCGGTGGCGCACGACGTGCTGGCGGGCGACCCCGCGGCGCTGCGGCTCGCCCCGGGCCAGGCGGTGCGGATCGCGTCGGGCGGGCCGGTGCCCGCGGGCGCCGACGCGGTGGTGCCGGCCGAGGACACCGACCGCGGGGCCGTCCGGGTCGCGCTGCACCGGGTGCCGGAGCCCGGCGAGCACGTCCGGGCCGCCGGGACGGACACCGTGCGCGGGACCGTCCTGGTCGCCGCGGGGACCCGGCTCGGGGCGCGGCAGCTGGCGACGGCCGCGGCGGCCGGGCGCGGCCGCCTCCGGGTGCATCCCGCGCCGCGCGTGGTGATCGTGTCGATCGGCTCCGAGCTGGTCGAGCCGGGCGGGCCGCCGCGCGACGGCGGCGTGTACGAGTCGGCGGGCCACGCGCTCGAGGCCGCGGTGCGGGACGCCGGGGCGACGCCGGTGCGGGTCGGCGTGGTGCCGGACGACCGCGCGGTGCTGAGCGAGGCCCTGGAGGACCAGCTCGTGCGCGCGGACGTGGTCGTGACGACGGGCGGGCTGTCGGAGTCGCAGCACGACACGCTCGCGGACGTGCTCGCGCCCCTGGGGACCGTGCGGTTCGACCAGGTCGCGATGGCACCCGGCTTCCGGCACGGGTTCGGCACGGTCGGCGGCGGGCTGGGTGCGGTGCCGCTGTTCGCCCTGCCCGGCCACCCGGTCGCGTCGCAGGTGGCGTTCGAGGTGTTCGTCCGCCCGGCCCTGCGGGCGATGGCCGGGCACACCGACCTGTTCCGGCCGTCGGTGACCGCCCGCGCGGACGTCGGCTGGCCGTCGCCCGCGGGCGTGCGGCAGTTCGTGCCGGCGGCGGTGGTGGGCACGCCCGGCGAGGGCTACCGGGTCACGCCGGTCGGCGACCCGGCCGTGCCGTCGATCACCGGGTTCGCGCGCGCCAACGCGCTCGCCGTCGTGGGCGAGCAGGACTCCGCCGTGGTCGCCGGGCAGGTCGTGCACTGCCTGGTGCTGGAGGGCTGATGCCGCGCGGCTGGCCCGTGGCGCTGACGGACGGGGACGTCCGGCTGCGCCCGCTGCGGCGCTCGGACGAGGCGGCGTGGATGCGGCTGCGCGCGGTGAACGCCGCGTGGCTCGAGCCGTGGGACGCGACGTCCCCGGAGCCGGTGACCGGCCGGCGGCCGACCTTCGGGCAGTTCGTCCGCACGCTCGACCGGCAGGCGCGATCGGGCACCTCGCTGCCGTTCGCGATCGAGCACGCGGGTGACCTCGTCGGCCAGCTGACGGTCTCGGGCATCACGTACGGCTCGCTGTACTCGGCGTCGATCGGGTACTGGGTGGCGCAGCACGTGGCGGGGCGCGGGATCACGCCGACCGCCGTCGCGCTCGCGACGGACCACTGCTTCACCGCGCTCGGGCTGCACCGGGTCGAGGTGAACATCCGGCCCGAGAACCGGCCGTCGCTGCGGGTGGTCGAGAAGCTCGGCTTCCGGGACGAGGGCCTGCGCGAGCGGTACCTGCACATCCAGGGCGCGTGGTGCGACCACCGGACGTTCGCCCTGACGACGGAGGACGTCCCGCGTGGCCTGCTCGCCCGCTGGCACGCGGGCCGGTCGACGGGCGTCTGACCGGTCCGTCCGCTCTGCCCCGATTCGTCCGGGTGTGGCAGGCTGAGCCCGGCGCGTCGAATCACATCCGTGTGATTTTGGGGCCGCGTGCCGCTCGACACGCCGCGACGGGTCCGGGGCCGGTGCCCGCGCCGCACCTACCGTCGTGGAGTGTACGAATTCGCCGGACCGGCTGCCCTCGTGGTGGTCGGCCTGTGGATCGCGTACCTGGTGCCGCACAAGCTGCGGCACCGGCAGCAGCTGCTGGAGTCGCGGACCGACGACCGGTTCTCCGACGCCCTGCGGGTGCTCGCCGTGACCGGCCCGGAGGGGTCCGGCCGCCGGCGGCGCGCGGAGGTGGCGGGAGGAGTCCGGCAGGACTGCGGCCCGGTGGAGAAGCGGGCCGGGTTGCTCACCCCGGGGACGGGGAACCGGCTCGCGAGGACGGAGAGGGGAGGGGCCGAGGTGGACCGACCGCACGGGACCCAGGACAGGATCGGCGCCGACGCCGCCCGTCGTGCCGCGCAGCTGCAGGCCGCCCACGCCGCCGCGACCGCGCGCCGGGGCGCCGCCGCGCGCCGCCGCGGTGCCCTCGCCGGCGTGCTGCTGGCCGCGAGCGTCGTCGGGTGGGTCGTCGCGGGCGTCACCGCGCTCGGCGTGCTCGCCGGCGTGGTGCCGACCGTGCTGCTCGCCGGCGTGCTCGGCCTCGGTCGCCGCGCCGTCGTGCAGGGTCGCCTCGCCGAGGACGAGTGGCAGCGCCGGATCGACGAGGCCACCGCGCCGCTGCGCGAGCGGGCCGCGCGCCCGGGCCGCAAGGGCGCCGCCGGTCGCGCCGTGCACCCCTCGCTCACCGAGACCCAGGCGATCGAGCGGGTGCGCGCCGACGCCCCCGTCCGCACCTCGACCCGGGTGCACGACGGTGGCCGCGAGGGCGACACCTGGACGCCGGTCGCCGTGCCCCGGCCGACCTACGCCACCAAGGCACCGGCGCCGCGGCGCGAGCCCGCCCCGCTGGGCGAGGTCGAGGGCTCGACGCACGCCGCCCCGGCGCGCCGGACGGCCACGGGGGACGAGGCGGCGGCCGCCACGGCCGCTGCGGCGCCGGCGGCGACGGGGACGGATGGCACGGACGCGCCGGCCCCCGCGTCCGCGTCCGCCACGGCGCCCGCGCAGGTCGCCGACGCGACGCCGGCCCCGGCCGCCCGCACCACCCCCGCGACGCCCGGTACCACCGCCCCGGCGTCCGAGGAGCCGTCCGGCTCGATCGACCTCAACGCCGTCCTGGCGCGGCGCCGCGCCGCCGGCCAGTAGGGCGCGGCGAGCGGTGTCGTGAGCACCCCGGAACGGGTGCTAGGCTGATCACCGCTTCAAGGGGCTGTGGCGCAGTTGGTAGCGCGTCTCGTTCGCAATGAGAAGGTCAGGGGTTCGAATCCCCTCAGCTCCACTGGCGCTTAGGCCCGGGATCGTCACGATCCCGGGCCTTCGTCGTTGGTGGCGTCCACTCGGTCGGGGGGACATGTCGGGGAACATCGGCGCGGCGATGTCCGGCAAGATGCCTGCATGGCCGGCTACCGCCCCCCTCTGCACGAAGGTCAGATCGCGCTTCTTCGCTGGGTATCAGACGGATGCCCTGACGGCAGGTACGCCGGACACGGTCACCGCGGCTCCGCCCGGACGCTCGAGGCGCGAGGGTTGCTGCGCATCAAGGGTCGTGGCGCCACCTGGGCGGCTGAGATCACCCCCGCCGGAGAGCACTACCTCAACCACGGCACCTACTTGTCGTCGGCGACGCCTGTGAAGGGCCCGCGGACGTCGGGCGCGGTGTCGGAGGTGCAGGCTCCGCAGCCCGTTCTGGTTTCGAAGCCACCGAAGCCAAAGGCGTCCCCGTACGTCCGCAAGACAGACGTGATGATGGACGCCCTGCTTGCCGCGCCGGACAAGCGGCTCGTGATCCCGCCGGATGAGCGTGACCGTTACGCCCGGCTCGTCGCTGTGGCCGAGCGAAAGGGCCTAGTGCCGGACGGCATGTCGTTGGAGATCACGAGGTGGGTAAGGCAGTCAGAGGAAGCCGCAGTCTGGCTCCACCCCTTGCCGGAGTGGCGAACCCGCGTGCTGGTGCCTGTCACGGTAGCGCGCCGACTGGATGCCCCTACCGACGTAGTGTCGAACCTCGACACCCGCGATGACGTCGAGTTCGGCGCAAAGGTCCGGTCCCGCGCGCTGCGGATCCTGGACGCTCTCGTCCGGGAAGCGCGCTCACGTGGGTACAAGGTGCGAGCTGGCAGGGCACCGATCGTCACTCGAGCGGTGCGCCGCAACGAATACGTCGACGCAGACCGACGGGGGCATCTGCGGGTCCAGATCGGTGAGGACGTCTTCCAGTTCTGCCTGTCGCAGGTGCTCACCTCGGTGGAGCACGTCCCGACCAAGGCCGAACTGGCTCGCGCTGGCCGAGGTTGGGGCCCGCCTCCGAAGTTCGACGAGGTGCCGTCCACCGACTTGCAGCTCGTACTCCACGGCGACGGAGCAGTTCACTGGGGTTCCCGATGGGCCGACAGCAAGGCCGCGCCGCTCGAGCAGTCCCTCGCTCAAGCGCTGCAAGAGGCGGAACTCCGACACCAAGCGCAGGAGAACGCGCGCCTCGCCCGTCTCCAAAAGGAACAGCGTGAGCGCCGGGAGTGGGAACATCTGCGAGCCGATGCAGTTGCTCGCTTCCACGCCGACCACCGGATCCACGCGCTTCTCGACCAGGTCAAGCAGCTTCGCCTCGTGAACGAGGTGCGCGAGTATGCCACCGCGGTCCTGGAGGCGTCCGAGGGGTACGAGGACACGACCGATCGAGACGCGGCGCGTTCATGGGCCGACTGGGCGCTAGCTTACGCAGACTCGATCGACCCTCTTCGTGACGCGGTCCGCGAGCCGGCGGACCCTCAGCCGTCCGATGAGGCCCTGGCCGACTACATGTACCCCTGGAGTCCAAACGGTCCGTACCGCTCGACCCGCTACTCGTACGGATCGCTTGAGCCCTCGCCCTCGGAACGGCCCGTTTGGTGGAAGGAACGCTCGACGCCGCCTTGGCGTCGCTGACGTGCCGCCGCACGTCCTCGACGGGCAGCCACACGGCACCGGTCATCACGCGCAGGTCGGCCATCTCACCCAGGCGACAGCTTTGCGCAACCCGTCGCGGGAGCACGGCGCTCTGTCCGCAGCTGCTCACCCAGCGCTCCCGCGACTCCGTGCGCTACCGCTCGACGATGGTCACGTCGACGGTGTCACCGATGCCCTTGCCCAGTGCCTTGCGGACCTTCGCGCTGAGCGACACCATGTGGCCTCCCGTCCCTGTCACCATCGCCCCGACGTTCTCCAACGCGACGTCATCCACACGGGCGTCGACTCTGACGGACTTGCCGGTGCCGAAGAACTCCGCAGAGCCGGGGATCTCGACGCAACTCCAGGTTTCGCCCTTGATGTCGACACCGATGGTCGTCTGAAAATTCAGGTGCTTCTCGCCCATGCCACCGAGCGTATGCGGCGTCCCGCCGTCTTCGCGGCCGTCCCGTCGTCCGGCCCGACGCCGCAGCCCCAGACACGGGCTGGGAACCGGCAGGTCAGTACCGAGGCTGCGGGCGTAGACTGGTGATCAGCCCGGTGTCGAGGACCTCCCAGTGAGGCGACGACCCGGATCCAGCATCGGAGGGCGTCATGCCCGTCCAGCCTGCTTCCCACTCCACACCCGCCCGCAGCCGGCAGCCCATCGAGCCCACGGTCCGGGCGCCTCGCCCCATCGAGCCCACCCGGGCCTCGGGAACCCGCACGAGCGCCGCATGGCTCGGCATCTGCGTCGGCGTCCTGGTCCTGGTCGCGCTCGTCGTGTTCATGCTGCAGAACACCGGCCCCGTCGCGGTCTCCTTCCTCGGCCTGAGCGGGACCGCGCCGCTGGCGCTGACGCTGCTCATCGCCGGCCTCGGCGTGGGCATCGTGGTCCTGGTGTTCGCCTCTCTACGCATCGGCCAGCTCCGCCGCCGTTCCGCCAGCGGCCGCCCGACCGGAACACGACGATGACCGCCTACGGCGAGCTCGCCACCGGCGAGCAGCCGCTCCGGCTCGCCTCGATCCTGACCAGCGCCCTGCCTGCGCTGCTCGGAACCAGCCAGGCGCCGACGCAGTACACGGTCCCGGCCGTGTTCTCCCGCCAGGTGTCCGTGCCCGAGAAGACCGCGATCGAAGGACCGGAGACCGTCCGCCGGCTCACCGAACGTGGCTACCCGCAGGTGACGCTGCAGGTCTCAGACAGGCGCCTGCTCATCGGCCACACCAGCCTCGAGCAGCTCGAGGATGGACTCGCGCACGAGATCGCGCTGACGCTGACCGATATCGGGCGCACCGTCTCTCGGCAGCGCGACGAGCGGGCAGCTGAGGCGTCCGCTCGTCGGTCCGTGGAGGCCGACCGCGCGGTCGACGTGCAACGGTCCGTAGACCGCATCACCTTCGAGTAGTAGCAAGCAGATGGGTCCTGGCGATCGCGGGATGTCGCAGCGCACGCCACCTGGGGCGGGCGCTGCGGCGTGTGTCCACATCACCACGCCCCGCAGAGGATCCGACACGACAGGGGAGCGCCGGCCACCACTGGGTGCCGGCGGCCAGGTGCGACCACGCCTGCCCGGTCAGCCGCGGGTCGTCTTCGCTCATGGCGACCAGCCTGCCAGGCCCCCGCGACGGGTGGCGGCGTGTGCCGCCGCTGCAGCACCTGCATAGCCTGCAGGTTCCGGGTAGACCTGCACCACCTGCGTGGTACGCTCACACCTGCACCGCGCGGTGTGGCCCAGCAGCGGAGGAGGACGACGTGATCTCAGAACAGCTCGACAAGGTGCTGGAGACGCACCGGCGGGTCGTGGAGGAGGGCTACAGCGCGCCCACCTCGGGACTCAAGCACTCGAAGTACGCGATCTCGACACTCCGTGGCGGGGTCGGCAAGTCGACGCTGTCGTTCAACCTCACGTACGAGATGGCGAAGATCAGCCCCATCCTCGCCGCCGACGTCTGTGCCCAGAGGAACCTGACGGAGACCCTCCTCGACGACTTCGAGCCGCAGGTGGACATCGTCAAGGCCTTGGAGCCGGTGCTCCTCGGGCCCGCGTTCGGGCAGGCGCCCAGCGACGTCACGTACCGCGTCTCGCGGTACTGCGACGCCTTCAAGTCAGTCGAGCCGGCCTACATCGTTCCCGGTTCGGCTGAGATGTTCGCGTTCCCGTCGCAGCTGTACCAGCAGCTCCAGACCGCGCACTCGAACCAGCGCCCGGACGCGGTCCGTGCGCTGCTCGAGTCGCTGTCGGGCGTGCTGTCGAAGCAGGCTGCCGACGTGGGCGCGGAGGTAACGCTCATGGACACGAGCCCCTTCTACTCGGGGGGCACCCACCTGGCCTGGGTCGCCGCCGATGCGATCGTGATCCCGGTCCGGGTGGACGAGCACTCCCTCGACTCGCTCGAGCTCACGCTGGACATGCTCACGAACCCGGCGAAAGACTTCCAGATGTGGAACGACCGCGCCGGAGGCCGTCCCACGCCGAAGGTGGCGGCGATCGTCATGACGATGGTCGGCTCGAAGAGCCGCATCGCCTCGACGCCCGACCGCGCTTCGCGCATGTACATCGAGCGCGCGATCGAGATCGCCAACCGCTACCCGCAGGTGTTCGAGGCCGAGGACCCTGCCGATGTGATCGTCGTTACCGACGACTTCGTGTCGTCCGGCCGGATCAGTGGTGCGAAGGCCGTCCCGATCGCTCAGCTGCGTGTCGGGTCGTTCCACACCGTCGAGGGCAAGCGTCTGCAGGTTAACTCGTCCGTGACGCGGTACCAGAGCGAGCTCAAGTACCTCGCGAGCATCCTCTAGCAGGTACGACGAAGCGCCCCCGCCCTCCCGGAGGAGGACGGGGGCGCTGTCGTGTGTGCGGGCTCGTCAGGTGTGCGCTGCGACGAACTCCGCGATGGTGCCGGCGTGGTCGGTGGCGACGCGGCGGAGGGTGGTCTCCTCGTGGCCGCCGGTGACGGGGATCGCGGTGCACGACGGGACCGCGGCGGCGAACGCGGTCGCCTGGGCGGGGTGCACAGGGTGTCGCTGTCGCCGTAGAACAGCAGGATCGGCAGGCCCGCGAACGCCCTCATGCCAGCGAGGGTCGTCGGGTTGCGGGTGCTGCCGTTCGCGGCCTCGGACCACCCCGCGGTTGTTGGTGTGGATGTCCGTGACGTTCAGGACCGGGAGTTGGGCGACGACGCACGACACCTTCGCCCGGTTCGTGGCCGCCCACGCCAGGACGTTCAGCCCGCCCATCGACCCGCCCGCAAGGATTACCGGCGACGGCGCCCCCATCGTCCCGGTAGGTAGTTGAACCCCGACGTCATGCGTGCCATCGCGGTGTTGTTCGCGTGCAGTTGTCAGCCTCCGGATCTGGCCCTGGGCTGGATGGCTACGCGAAGGAGCACGTCATGATCCCGCCCAAGTTCGCTGGCGCCGCACGGCTGGTTGGAGACCGCCTGCTCAACAACCCGACTTGGAAGTACGCCGCCCATGACGAGGACGAGCGGAACGAGTCCATGTAGTTCCGTCACCTCGAGTCGTCGATCGTGGTGTTGCTCGACGGGAAAGATCCGCTTCACGTTGCGCCTGATGGGACCGCCGATGATGCGGATTCTGACGTGTTCGCGGTGAGTGGGGTGATCCTCGGCGAGGGGCGGCTCATCGAAGTCGTCGCGTCAAAGGCCGGTCGGGGGTCCGAGGTGGAGTGGTCGGTCGCGGCGAGCTCGCTATCTCGCGTGCGGACGGTGTCGATCGAGGACTCTGCGGACCCGTGGGAAGGTCGGCTGGGCACGAAGTGGCCGGACGTGGTGTGTGTCCGGTTCGCGCTCGATGGCCGTCAGGAGGTGACGCTGTCGCCCCCAGGGCCCTCCGAGGATCGTGCTGCGCTGCCTGCTGTCGCTCGGCACTTGCTTGACGCGCTTGGCCCGACGGGGGGTCTCACCGTGTAGGCCTCGTCCGGCGAGTCGCGTTCCGGGTGTGATGAGCCTCCGAGCGGTAGGAGAGCGCCCGCGAAGCGGTTCAGGCTTCGGGGGAGCCTTCCGCCCTCCGGGCCGAGGCTGCGGCACTGCGCGCAGCTCGGGTCGCCTGCCGCGCGTTCACCTGAGCTGGAAGTTGATAGACCTCGGCCAGGACGACAGACATGAAGTCGAGGACATCCTCTGCGTCTTCATCAGTCGTAGGCTCAACGAAGTCGCCGTGGGCCATATCGTTCCCGAGGTGTCGGATCTCGTGCGCCGTGGACTGGATCAGCGGCCTGATGTGGTTGGCGTCCGCCAATGCGTCGATCTTGCCGGCCAAGGAGCCGTTGGTGACGCCCTTGTCCTTCGCGACGGCCTCCACGACGGATCGAGCCAAGAGGATGGCCGCGCGGTAGGAGCGAATCGAGTAGCAGGCGTAGGCCTCGGATGCGGCGTCGGCGATCCAATCCGGCACGTCGTCGAACCTCCGTCCGAGCACGTGCTGCGGGAGCCATGTGATCGGCGCATTGGGGGCATCGATCGCGAGCTTCACCGTCTGGGTCACGTATGGGTCGACCTGCGACTGGTTGAAGGTTCGCTGGTTGGGATTGATCTGGCTCCGCTCCAGGCGGATCTGTCCCACCGAGCCATAGCCGCAGTTGTCGCACTGGAATAGTGCGAACCAAAAGTTCGCGGCCGCTACAGGGCCAGCCTCGCGCAAAGGCTCGCTCCGGACCGTCTGGTGGGATTCCTTCTCGCAGTTCCAGCACACGCGCGACGCCATGAGTGTGAGGATACCCACGCGCATACGGACGGGGTATGGCGAAGGCCCGGCGCTCGCGGTGTCTCACCGTATGCGTCGAGCCTTGTTTGGGCGCGCGTCACCCCGGAGGTCATTTCACGGGTAAGCATGCCACACGTCGGCGCATGGGCGCTACGACGCGCCGGACCGGGCTATCGCCCGCTCCCACACGTCCCGCACCAGCCACCGGCATCCATTGCTCAGCCGGACAGAGGTCGCGCCGTGCCCCGTCTTCGCGACGACGCGGAGCTTGTTTGGGCTGATGCGGTTCTCTGCGCACGCGCGGGCGACGGAGAGCGGGTCGAGGAGCAGCTGGGTGGTCTCGCCGGGCTGGAGTGTCTGGGGGTAGGTCGTAGGTCGGAGCGATGTACTTCGGGAACGGAGCCCAGAGACTTCCGCCCCGTCGGCCGTCACGAAGGTGCAGGTTGCGCAGAACGGTAGAGCCCGAGCGGCCAACGTTGGTCACCTCGATGCCGATGAGGCGCTCTGCGGGGCCGGGCGTGTCGAGCGGGACGGAGATCGTGCTCTGGATGCTCAACCGGGCCTGGTCCTGACGCCGAGCCCAGAGCGTCCAGACCAGCGTGAGGATCGAGATGACGATGGCGATGACCGGAAGCAGGTTGTCCGTCCACGACGCGCCGACGACGCGGACGTCAATCACAGTGCTCACGCCCGCCACTCCTCATGGTAGTCCGGGTGGTCGGCGTAGGGCGCGGCCATGAAGCGAAGCGTGTGGCGCTTCTCGTCGCGCAGTTGGCTTCGACTTTCGTCCTGCACCCAGCGGATCCAGCGCCGCTTTGCCTCGCAGTCGGCTCGAACACGTGACGGTGTCACCGAGATCTCGGGGCGGTCGCCGTCGGTGCGTACGACGAGCGGCCACTCCATGTCGAACCGCATGACGGTGCCGCCCGGGGTTGCGAGGTCACACCGGTCCGCCGCGGCCTCGTCCTCGTCGATGCGGGCGAGGAGGAAGTCGACCAGCGAGCTCACTGGGAATCCTCGATCGCGAGGGATCGGGCGAGATCGCCATAGGTGACGTCGCCCGGTCCGGCGTAGGTGAAGACAGTGTTGCCCGTGGGTTCCTCGATGTGGAGGCTCCCGGCGACGATCTGGTCCGGGTCGTTGTCGCCCTCGGCGAGCAGGGCGAGTTCGGCGTCGACGTTCGGGTATTGGTCGCGGATGCTCACGATGTGGCTCCTCGGGCTGGCGGCTGTTGGATGTTCGCAGTCTGCCGCGAGTGAGGGCGCGGCGTGCATGGTTCCCTGGCAGGAGCAGTACCAGGCCGTGACGCGGTGGCCAGAATCGTGATCATGCGCTGGCGGCCTCGGTGCCGCAGGTCTTCGCCACGAGGTCGCCGAGGCGGTGCAGCGCCCGTCCCCGGACGTCGCGGCCGCGCATGTCGGGCAGCCGGCGGGTGGGCGGGGTGACGCCGCGTCCGGCTTCGAGTTCGGCGTGATATCGCTCGAGGCCGCGTGTGTCGCGGTGGAGCCAGAGGGCCAGGAGGTTGGGGCGGACTCCGCGGGGCTTCCGGATACGACGTGCGTCCTCGAGCGTGACGAGCTGCTCCGCGTGGGCTCGGGAAGCGACTCGTGGGCCTGGCGGACGCTGAGCATGAATCGCGCTTCGGTGTCCCACTCGACTCCGTAGCCGTCGCACTGGCGGACGTCGCCAAGGCCTTGTTCGGTCCAGTGCTGCAGGACGATGCCGGCGCAGTAGGGGCAGGGGACGCCGACCTTCGCGGGACGCTGGGATTCGCCGGTGAGCGCGCGGAGGCGACCGCGGAGGTTTCGGATGTCTGTGCGGTAGTCGGTCCAGGTGGGGGACTGCTGCGCCGCTCACGTGGTGTGGTCGGCGAGGTAGTCGGCGGCGAGGCTGGCGCTTGTCTTCTCAGCGGCGTTGTGGCCCTGCTCCTGTCGCCAGGTGTCTTCCCAGGAGGTGAGGACGGCCAGGACGGAGGGCGGGGTCGTTGCGCTCGGCGTCGAGGAACACGGGGTCGATGGTGCTCTCCCTGCGGCCCAGTCGAGTCTTGTCTGCGGTTCCTCCGGCGGCCGTGACCATGGCGGCGCCGCCGGTGATGGTGGTGTCGGTGCTGCGGGTCTTCTTGCCGCCGGTGGATCACAGCGGCGTTGGCGTTGGTGCTCATCCGAGCTCTCCGTTCCCGTAGAGCACCGTCAGGGCAGCGCGGTAGGTGTCGAGGTCGGCCTGCGTGAAGCGCTCGCGGATGTCGCGGTGCGCCGTGCGCGGATCGGTGATGCCGTACTTGTCGAGCAGCTCGGTGATCACGGCCTGTGCCGTGCGAGTGCTGTCACCTGTCGGAGCGGTGGTCACTTCGCCCCCTCGGCTGCATCGGCGGAACGGAGGATTAGCGCGGCGAGCGCGCGGGCCTCTGCGGGCGTGAGCCAGGAGATGCCGACACCGCCGGTGGTGCTCTGGATATTGCCCTCGGGATCTGTCTGGATGTCGACCGCGGGGTGGCCATCCATCAGCGCGGAGCGGACGATGATCTCGGCGGTGCCCTCGGGCTCGCAGCGCCACGGCATGCAGTCATCGATGTCGACCTGAACGCCCACCCAAGCGCCGTAGTGCCGGGAGCGATCCGTCCCCGGCTCGTAGGGGTACCCGAGGAAGCACTCGGCGGGGTCGCACAAAGATGTGTGATCGCTCATCGATCGTTCTCCTCGGCTTCGTCGAGCAGGGCCGCGTACCGGATGAACTCGTCTGCGATCTGGCGCGCCTAGTTGGCGGTGAAGGCGGTGTTCGGTCCGGTGGTGATGAGGTACGTGGTCTTCGGGTCGCCGCCGGTCGGCCGGGGCTGGTACTCGAAGTTCTCCATGCGGGCGGACTACTACGGCGAGTCGAACCTGCGGTACATCTCCGGCCGCCGGTCGACGCTGCAGACGTTCCGCGCGCTGGTGGTGGTCGTGGTGCTCGCGGGGTCGGTCGCGGGCGCCGACCTGGTGTGGAACCTGGCGGACGGGCTGATGGCGGTGATGGCGCTCATCAACCTGGTGGCGCTGCTCCTGCTGTCCCGCCTCGGCCTCGCCCTGCTGCGCGACT
Organism: Cellulosimicrobium cellulans; assembly: GCF_007679345.1. GTDB lineage: Bacteria > Actinomycetota > Actinomycetes > Actinomycetales > Cellulomonadaceae > Cellulomonas > Cellulomonas cellulans_A. Next base: position 11,416 of record NZ_VEGH01000005.1, on the reverse strand, counting down.
ACGGCGAGCAGCGCCGTGCGGGGCTCGACCCGGTGTTCACCCGGGCGCGGCTGCCCGCGGGGATCACCGGCGTGGAGTGCTGGGAGGACGAGGAGTCGGTGCGCGGCGTCCGCCCGGGCCGCGCCGCGGAGCCTGTCGGTGGTGGCCGCTAGCGTCGGCCCCATGCGGGTCATCTACAACACGGCCACGTCGCTGAGCGGGTACATCGCGGACGAGGAGAACTCGCTCGCCTGGTTGTTCGCGGTCGACTCCGCCTCCCAGCCCGACCACGAGGCGTTCCTGTCCGGCATCGGGGTCCTGGTGTCCGGCTCGACGACCTACGAGTGGGTGCTGCGCGAGGAGGACCTCGTCGCGCACCCGGAGAAGTGGCCCGGGTACTACGGCGCCCGGCCGTACTACGTGTTCACCAGCCGGGACCTGCCGGTGCCCGACGGCGCCGACGTGCGGTTCGTGCGCGGCTCCGTGGCCGAGGCGCTGCCGACGATCCGGGAGGCGGCCGCCGGGGGCGACGCCTGGGTGATCGGCGGCGGCGACCTCGCGGGCCAGTTCCTCGACGCCGGGGCGCTCGACGAGGTGCAGGTCAGCGTCGCGCCCGCCGCGCTGACGGGCGGGGCGCCGGTGCTGCCGCGCCGGGTCGGGCCGGACCGGCTCCGGCTGCGGTCGGCCGAGCGGTTCGACCAGTTCGCGCACCTGACGTACGACGTGCTGCCGCCGACCTGACCGGCCCGCCGTGGCAGGATGGCGCGGTGCCTGACGCCCTCCCGCCCCGACCGGGCCGGTGGTCCCGGGCCTGGTCCGCGACCAAGACGTGGGTGGACCCGCTCGTCGTCATGATCGTCGCGGTGTTCCTCCTCGGGCTGTTCGCCCCCGCCTCCGGCGGCTTCGCGACCGGCCTCGACCACGTGACCACCGCCGCCGTCGTCCTGCTGTTCTTCCTCTACGGCGCCCGGATGGCGACCAGCGAGGTCTGGGACGGGCTCAAGAACTGGCGGCTCCAGGGCGGGATGCTCGCGTCGACCTACCTGGTGTTCCCGGTCCTCGGGCTGGCGGTGCAGGTGCTGCCCGACTCCGTGCTGCCGGCCGACCTCAAGACCGGGCTGCTCTACCTGTCGCTGCTGCCGTCGACGATCCAGTCGTCGGTCGTGTTCACGTCGATCGCGCGCGGCAACGTCGCCGGCGCGATCACCGGGGCCACGGCGTCGAACGTGCTCGGCATCGTCCTCACGCCGCTGCTGGTCGGGGTCCTGATGTCCCGGGCGGGCGGCCCCGTCGGCGGCTCGGCGGGGTCGACGCTGCTGCAGCTGCTGCTGCCGTTCGTGCTCGGGCAGATCCTGCAGCCGAAGATCGGCGCCTGGGTGCGCGCGCACAAGCCCGTCACCCTGATCACCGACCGCGGCACGATCCTGCTGGTCGCGTACGGCTCGGTGTCCGAGGCGGAGTCGTCGGGGGTGTGGGACGACCTCACCGTCGGCGTGCTCGTGGCCCTGGTCGCGGTGTGCGCCGTGCTCCTCGCGGCGATGCTGCTGGTGACCTGGACAGGCGGGCGCGCGCTGCGGCTGTCGCGAGGGGACCGGATCGCGCTGCTGATGTGCGGGTCGAAGAAGAGCCTCGCGACCGGCCTGCCGATGGCGAACGTGCTGTTCGGCCCGGTGGCCGCGGCCGGCGTGGCGCTCCCGGTGATCGTGTTCCACCAGCTCCAGCTCGCGACGTGCGCGGTGCTGGCGCGGCGGCTCGCCGCCACCGACCCGGAGCCCGACCCGGTCGTGACCCGGGCCTGACCCGGCGGTCAGCGCGGCGAGCCCGCGCCCACCGGGGCCCGGTCTCCCGGCCCGGTCTCGCCGGACGCGGGCTCGCTCGGCGTCGGCGCGGCGTACGCGCCTCCCGGACCGCCGGGACCGGCCGCGTCCGGGCCGCCGGATCCGCCGGAGCCGCCCGGCCCGCCCGGCCCGCCCGGCCCGCCCGGAGCCCCCGGACTGCCCGTGCCCCCCGCGCCCCCGGCCGCGACCGCGCGCCGCCCGAGCAGCCGCCGCACGCCCAGCACCGCGGCGACCAGCACGCCGCCGAGCGCCAGCCACGGCAGCAGCACCCCGAGCACGGTCACGACCCCGCCGAGCACCGTCGTCAGCGCGGACCAGCCGGCCGCGAGGCCGCCGAGGAACCCCGACGGCGACGCGTCCTCGACCGGGGTCGGCTCCTCCGGGACCGTCTCGGCCGGGGCCCAGATCGACACCCGCAGCGTCGACAGCGCGACCCGCTCCGCCAGGCGCGCCCGCTCGGACCGCAGCGACTCGAGGGAGGCCTGCCGCTCGGTGAGCGTGCCCTCGGCCTCGAGCACCTCCTGCCGCGTGGCCGCCCGGCTCAGCAGGTCCTCCATCCGCGCGACGGACAGCGTCATGGCGTGGATCCGGGCGTCGAGGTCCTGGGCGGCGGACGTCACGTCCTCCGACGACAGGTCCACGTGGTCGACGTCGCCGATCTCCTCGAGGGTCCGGAGCAGGCCCGTCATCGCTCCCGCGGGGACCCGCACCGTCAGGTCTGCGGTGGCGGTCGTGCCCTCGTCGGCGCGCGCCGCCGTCTCGCTCCGCGCGTCCACCCGGCCGTCCGCCGCCTCCACCGCCGCGACCACCTCGTCCGCGGCGGTGCGGGGGTCGTCGCTCACCAGGCCGGCCTCGCCGGTGGTGATCACCTGCCGCCCGCCGGTGTCGGCCGTGGTGATCCCGGCCCCGGCGCCCGGCGCGACGTCGCCGGCCGTCGTGCCCGCCCCCGCGTCGCCCGCCTCCTGCCCGGCGCCGGTGTCCCCTGCGGCCCCCGCGTCCCCTGCGGCCCCCGCGTCGCCGTTCGTGCCGCCCGCGTCGGACGCCGCCCCGCCGCCGCCCTCCGTCCCGCCCAGGGCCGTCCCGCCCGCGTCCTGCCCAGACCCGGCCTCCGCCCGGTCGGCCGTGGAGGTGGCGCCGTCCCCTCCCGCGCTGCACCCCGCGAGAAGGAGCGCGGCCAGTGCGAGCCCGCCGAGGGCCCGCGTCACGTTCGTCGTCGCCCCGCGGCCCGTGGTGCGGCCGTCCTCCCGCTGCTGTGTCCGCATGGCCGGGACAGTAGGGCCGCGCGGGCGGGGGCGGAGGGTCGTCACCAGCACGGATGCCGAATCGTTGCGGCGCGGCACCCGCCGCGTCCGCCCCGTGACCTGCCCGCGTCCGCGCCGTGACCCGACCCCACCCGTTCGAGTGGAGGGTCTGGCGGGACGCACCGCCGGCGTGTCCGGCCGGACCTCCCACTCGGCACTCCCGACGAGCCCGCGCGGGTCCGACCGGAAGAGATCCCGCGCGCCGCCCCACGGGACCGGGCGGACCGGGCACACTGGTGCGCGGGGGCCGGGCAGCAGCGTGCCCGAGACCAGTCCCGTCGCCCGGAAGGACCGTCGTGCCCGCTCCGACCACACCCCTGCGTCTCGTCCCGGCACCGAGGCTGGTGCGCGAGGCCGAGGGTGCGCCGTTCGTCGTCTCGGCCGCCACCACCGTGACCGTGGGCGTCAGTCCCGCGGAGGTCGCGCTGGGCGTGCTCGCCGCCGAGCAGCTCAGCCGCATCTCGGGCAGCACCGTGGAGGTGCGCTACCGCGACGTCGCGGAGCCGACCCAGCCCGGGGACGTGGCGTTCGTGCTGGACCCCGAGCGCCTGTCGGGGGAGCAGTACCACCTCGACGTCGCCGAGGACCTGGTCCGGGTCGTCGCCGGCACCGCGGAGGGCCTGATGCGCGGGCTGGCGACCCTGCACCAGGTCATGCGACCGCTCGACGGCACCTTCGCCGCGTGGCCGGTGCACGTCGAGGACGAGCCGGTGCACGGCTGGCGCGGGCTGTCCGTGGACGTGGCACGGCACTTCTTCGGGACCGACGACCTGCGGGTCGTCGTCGACCTGATGGCCGCGTACAAGCTCAACGTGCTGCACCTGCACCTGTCGGACGACCAGGGCTGGCGGCTGGACCTGCCGTCCCGGCCGGAGCTGGCGGCGCGGTCGGGCGGCACGGCCGTCGACGGCGACCCGGGCGGGTACTTCACCACCGAGGAGTACCAGGCGCTCGTGGCGTACGCGGCGGTGCGTGGCGTGCGGGTGGTGCCGGAGATCGACGTGCCGGGCCACGTCAACGCCGCCCTGCACGCGTACGGCGAGCTGACCCCCTCGGGCGAGCCCGCCGACGCGTACACCGGCATCGACGTGGGCTTCAGCCGGCTGCACGCGGACCTGGCGACGACCGAGCCGTTCCTGCGGGACGTCTTCGGCGACGTCGCGGCGGTCACGCCGGGCGAGTACGTGCACATCGGCGGCGACGAGGTGCACACGATGGAGCGCGACGAGTACGCGCGCCTGGTGCGGATGGCGTCGGACGCGGTGCGCGCCGCGGGCAAGAAGGTGGTCGGCTGGCAGGAGATCGCCACGACCCCCGTCGAGCCGGGCACCGTCGTGCAGTACTGGGACACCCGGATGGACCCCGCGCCGATCGTGGCGGCGGCGCAGGCGGGCGCCCGGCTGCTGATGTCCCCGGGCTCCAAGGCCTACCTGGACATGAAGTACCACGACGGCACGGCGCTCGGCCTGGAGTGGGCCGGCCACATCGAGCTGCGCGACGCCTACGAGTGGGAGCCGGCCACCCTGGTGCCGGGCCTGCCCGAGGGGTCCGTGGTCGGCGTCGAGGCGGCCGTGTGGACCGAGACGCTGCGCAGCCTGGACGACCTCATGACGATGCTGCTGCCGCGGCTGGCGGCCGTCGCCGAGGTCGCCTGGACGCCGGCGGACCGGCGGGACTGGGACGACTTCGCGACCCGGGTCGCCGCGCACGGGCCGTACTGGGACGCCGAGGGGCTGGCCTGGTACCCGAGCCCGCAGGTCGACTGGCACGTCGACCTGTCCTGACGACGCGCGTCAGATCCAGGACCGCAGCCACATGTGGACGTGCCAGAAGTCGTACGGGACGACCCACGCGGTCCAGATCGGGTAGAAGAACGCGCTGACCGCGAGGACGACGACCAGCACCGCCGAGGTGGTGACGATCCCGCGGCGGCGCTGGCGCTCGTCCCGGCTCTGCACCAGCAGCGCCAGCACGTAGGTCAGGGTGAGGACGACCCAGGGCGTGAACGCGATGGAGTAGAAGGTGAAGATCGTCCGGCCGGTGTACGCGAACCACGGCAGCCAGCCGGCGGCGATCCCCGACAGCACCGCGCCGGCGCGCCAGTCCCGGCGGACGAGCAGCCGGTACAGCGCGACCAGCAGCGCCAGCGCGCCGAGGCACCAGATCACCGGGTTGCCGAGCGACGTGACGGCCTGCGAGCAGGCGTCCGCCCCGCACAGGTCGCGCGCGGCGGACCCCGTCAGCCCGGACACCTCGGTCGGGTAGTAGAAGGACGTCGGCCGCCACTGGATGATCCAGCCCAGCGGGTGCGCGGCGTAGGCGTGCTCGGCGGTGAGGTGGGTGTGGAAGTCCCACATCTGGGTGTGGAAGTGCCAGAGCGAGCGCAGCGCCGGCGGCAGCCAGGAGACGCCCTCGCCGGGGTGCTCGACCGCCCACTGCCGAAGGTAGGCGCCGGGGTGCGCGAACCACGACGCCCAGGTGCCGAGGTAGGTGCCCGCGGCGGTGAGCACGACGATCAGGCCGGCGGGGATCGCGTCGCGCCACAGCGTCGCGGGCAGCCAGGCACGCACTCCGACGGACCGGCGGGCGGTGGCGTCCCAGGCGACGGACAGCAGCCCGAACACCGCCAGGAAGTACAGCCCGGACCACTTGGTGCCGATGCACAGCCCCAGCAGCACGGCCGCGGCGAACCGCCACCACCGCCAGCCCAGCCGCGGCCCGAGGCCCAGCTCCGCCCCCGAGTCGAGCACCGCAGCCGTCCGGGCGGCCAACCGGCGGCGTGCCTGGTCCCGGTCGAGCAGCAGCGCGCCGAACGCGGCGAGCGCGAAGAACATGACGAAGACGTCCAGCAGGCCGGTGCGGGAGTGCACGATCGCCTCGCCGTCGACCGCCATGAGCAGCCCCGCGACGGTGCCGAGGGCGGTGGAGGCGAACAGCCGGCGGGCGATCCGGGCGACCATCAGCACCGCGAGGGTCCCGGCGACGGCCGACGCCAGCCGCCACGCGGTCGACGACTCGATGCCGCCGCCGAGCTGGATGCCTAGCGCGATCAGCCACTTGCCGACGGGCGGGTGCACCACGTACTCGGGCGAGGTGCCGAGCGCCGAGCCGTCGCCCTGGGCGAAGAGCGGGTTGGCGTCGTCGCCCCAGGAGCCCTCGTAGCCGAGCCGGAGCAGGGAGTACGCCTGCTTGACGTAGTACGTCTCGTCGAACACCAGCTCGTGCGGCCGGCCCAGGTTCCAGAACCGGAGCACACCGCCCAGCAGGGTCACGGCGAGCGGCCACAGCCAGCCCGTCAGCCGCGCGCGGCGGGTCGCGCCGAGCAGCAGGGTCCGGGCACCGAGCAGCGAGACGAGCAGGCGGTCGTGCGTGGACAGGTCGGGGTCGTCCTCGCGGTCGGGGTCGTCGCCGGCCCGGATCACCAGCGTCCCGGCGGCCGGGGTGGGTGCCGCGTGGGTGTGGTGGCCGGGGTCGTCGTCCGGCGCCGGGGCGGCCACGGGCGGGAACCGCCGGTCGGACGCGTCGTCGACCCGGTCCGGGCCGTCGACGGGGTCGCGGGGACCCGGCTCGTCGGGGACGTGGTCGGGCTGCGGCACGGTCGTCATCGTAGGGGCGCCGTCTGGGCGGGACCTGCGCGCGGCGGCGGTCCCGGAGGTGGCAGGCTGGGCCGCGTGACCCCCCAGGCTCCCGGCACCGGCCGGCTCGTGCTCGCGGCGACCCCGATCGGCGACGTGGAGGACGCCTCCCCCCGGCTGCGCCGGCTGCTCGAGGAGGCCGACGTCGTCGCGGCCGAGGACACCCGCCGGCTGCGGGCGCTCGCGGTCCGGATGGGCGTGACCGTCGGCGGGCGGGTCGTGAGCCACCACGAGCACAACGAGGCGGCGACGACCCCGGAGCTGCTCGACGTGGTGCGCGGCGGCGGCACGGTGCTCGTCGTCACCGACGCCGGGATGCCCGCCGTGTCCGACCCCGGGTTCCGCGTGGTCTCCGCGGCCGTCGAGGCGGGGTTGACGGTGACCGCCGCCCCGGGCCCGAGCGCCGTCCTGACCGCGCTCGCGCTCTCCGGGCTGCCCACCGACCGGTTCTGCTTCGAGGGCTTCCCGCCGCGGAAGCCGGGGGAGCGGCTGCGCGCGCTGACCGCGCTGGAGCGCGAGCCGCGGACGATGGTGTTCTTCGAGGCCCCGCACCGGCTCGCGGCGACGCTGGCCGACATGGCGACGGCGTTCGGCGCCGAGCGGCCCGCGGCGGTGTGCCGGGAGCTCACCAAGACCTACGAGGAGGTCGTCCGGGACGGCCTCGGCGCGCTCGCGGCGTGGGCGGCGGCGGGCGAGGTGCGCGGCGAGATCGCGGTCGTCGTGGCCGGCGCCCCGGCACGCGAGGTGGCCTCGGAGGCGGACCTCGTCGCGGAGGTGCTCGCCCGGGCGGACGGCGGGGAGCGGCTCAAGGACGCCGTGGCCGAGGTGGCGCAGGTCGCGGGCATCCCGAAGCGGGACCTGTACGCGGCGGCGCTGGCGGCGCGCGCCGGTCGCTGACACCGGGCCCGGGCCCGGACGAGGCGCCGGATCGGTGCCACGCCGCCGCCCGCGCCCGTCAGTCCCCGTGCACGACGTCGAGCGCCGCCCGCAGCGCCCCGAGCTCGACCTGCCCCGGCGCCGACGCCGGTCCGACCGTCCCGAACGTCGCCGCCGAGCCGAACACGCCGCCCGCGACGCGCGACGCCACGCCCGTGCCCGCCATCGACATGGTGATGAGCGGCCGGTCGGTGCGCTGCGCCGCGTCCCAGGTGGCGGCCAGCAGCGTGAGCACGTCGCCGGGGTCGCGCGGCATGACCGCGATCTTGAGCAGGTCGGCGCCCGCCTCGGCCATGTGCAGCAGCCGGCGGACGATCTCCTCCCGCCCGGGCGTGGCGTCGAAGTCGTGGTTGGACGCGACGACGGCGACCCCCGCCGCGTGCGCGAGATCGACCAGGGTCCGGACCGTGGCCGGCTCCCGCATGACCTCCACGTCGAGCAGGTCCGCCGCGCCGGTCGCGAGCACCGCGCGGTAGACCGCGACGTAGGCGTCGTCGGCGACGTCCGCGAGCCCGCCCTCGCGCGCCGTGCGGGTGGTGACGAGCAGCGGCAGGTCCCCGAGCGTCCCGCGCAGCGCGGTCGCGGCCGCCGCGGCGGACGACGGCGTCGCGCGGCCGCCTTCGAGGTGGTCGACCCGCCACTCGACGACGTCCGGCGCCGCGGCGGCCACGGCGGAGGCCTGCGCGAGGAGGTCCTCGACGGTGCCCCCGGTGAGCGGGACGATCACCTTGGGCCGGCCGGTGCCGATCGCGGTGCCGCGCACGGTCACCGGGGTCGGCGCGGGCGCCGCGGTGCTGGTCATGGGTGGGTCCTCCTCGGCCGGACGCTCCGCCGGCCACTGCATCATGCCGGTTCGCCGCGCGCGGCGCGTACCCCCGCGCCGCCGGGCGCACTAGCGTCGGGCCATGGAGTTCCGTCGCATCCCCGGCCTGCCGCCCTACGTGTTCACGATCATCGACACGCTCAAGGTCGAGGCGCGGCGCGCCGGCCGCGACGTGGTCGACCTCGGCTTCGGCAACCCGGACCTGCCCAGCCCGCAGATCGCGGTCGAGAAGCTCGCGGAGGCGGCGCACAACACCCGCAACCACCGGTACTCGGCGTCGCGCGGCATCCCCAAGCTGCGGCAGGCGGTCGCCGACCACTACCTGCGCCGGTTCGGCGTGACCCTCGACCCCGACACCCAGGTCATCTCGACCATCGGCGCCAAGGAGGGGTTCAGCCACCTGATGTGGGTGCTGCTCCAGCCCGGCGACGCGGCGCTGGTGCCGACCCCGTCGTACCCGATCCACATCTGGGGGCCGTACTTCGCGGGGGCGGACGCCCGGCAGGTGCCGATCGGCGACGGCACCGACGGGGCCGGCTACGTCGACCGGGTCATGGAGGCGTGGGACCTCGGCTGGCCGAAGCCGCGGGTCATCGTGCTGTCGTTCCCGCACAACCCGACGACCACCACCGTCGAGCTGCACGACCTGCAGCGGCTCGTCGACTGGGCGCGGGAGCGCGAGGTCGTCCTCGTGCACGACCTCGCCTACGCCGACATGTGCTTCGACGGCTGGACCCCGCCGTCGATCATGCAGTGCACCGGCGCGACCGAGGTCGCCGTCGAGCTGTACTCGATGACCAAGTCGTACTCGATGGCCGGCTGGCGGGTGGCGTTCCTGGTCGGCCGGCAGGACGTCGTCGGCGCGCTCGCCAAGCTCAAGTCCTACCTCGACTACGGGACGTTCCAGCCGATCCAGATCGCCGCCACGGTCACGCTGAACGAGGCGACCGAGTACCCGGCGGAGCTGTCGGCGGTCTACGAGAGCCGGCGCAACACGCTGGTCGACGGCCTGTCCCGGATCGGCTGGGACATCCTGCGGCCGAAGGGGACGATGTTCGCCTGGGCGCGGATCCCCGAGCCGTACCGGGAGATGGGGTCCATCGAGTTCGCCGAGATGCTGGTGCGGGACTGCGACGTCGCGGTGTCGCCGGGCGTCGGGTTCGGGCCGGGCGGTGACGGGCACGTCCGGTTCGCGCTGATCGAGAACGAGCAGCGGATCGGCCAGGCGGTGCGGGGGCTGCGCAGGGGGCTGACCCGGCTGGGCTGACCCGGCTCGGGTCGTGACCCGCCGGGGTGGTGACCCGGCCGGGGTGGTGACCCGGCCGGGGTGAGCACCGCGCCCAGGGTCCGTTCAGGGTCGCCTCAGGGGCGTACCGGATGCCGCCGCCGCTCCCGGACCTGGGAACCTCGGACGTGACGGCGCGGGCACCTTCCCGCGTCCGCGGCAGCACGAGGGGACGGACCATGCGAGGCACGAGGACGAGGGCGGCCCGGGCGACGACGGCGGCTGCCGTGGGGGCGGCGCTCGTGCTCGGCCTCGCGGCGTGCGCGGGCGGCCCGCGTGGCCCGGTCGTGACACGGGACGTCGACATCGAGGACGTGACCGCGGTACAGCTCGCGACGTCGGGCGACCTGACCATCCGCCGAGGGGACAGCCCGTCCCTCGCGGTCACCGCCCGCGAGGGCACCCAGGACCGGCTCGTCTCGGAGGTGCGGGACGGCGTGCTGGTGCTCGACTCCCGGCAGTCGTTCGGCGTGGGCTCCGGGGGCGACGTGTCCTACGAGCTGGTCCTCGGGGAGGTCGCCGAGCTGGTGGTCTCGGGCTCGGGCGACGTGACCGCGGACGACGTCACCGGCGAGGCGCTGCGGCTGTCGGTCGAGGGCTCCGGGTCGGTCGACCTGACCGGGCTCGACTCCGGGACGGTCGCGCTGCGGATCGCGGGCTCGGGCGACGTCGAGCTCGACGGCCGCACCGGCTCGCTCGCGATCGGGATCGAGGGCTCGGGCGGCGTGGACGCGGACCGGCTGCGCGCCGACGAGGTCGACGTGTCGATCGAGGGCTCCGGCGACGTCGAGCTGCACGCGACCCGGCGGCTCGCCGTGTCGATCGAGGGCTCGGGCTCGGTGTCCTACGCGGGCGATCCGGAGGTCACCCAGCGCATCGAGGGGTCGGGTGAGGTCTCCCGCGAGGACTGACCGCCGCTCCGGCGCGCGGCCCGGTGGCGGACCTGTGCTCGGCGCACCGCGAGCGGGCGCCGAGTCCTCCACAGGCGCCGGCGGGTGCGTGGTCCCCAGGGTTCGCGGCGATCACCCCGGAGGGTGTCGGTGGTGGTTCGTAGGGTGGTGACATGCCCGCTGACCTGCGTGAACCCGCTCCCGGACCCGGCCCTGAGCCGCGTCCGGACGCGCTGGCGTGCGGGTGCGCCTGCGCCTGCGGCGGGGGCGCGTCCGCCCCCCAGGGGGACCGCGCGGTGGGCGCTGACGCCGCGGTTGCATCCGAGGCGGTGGTCGCGGAGTTCCTGGACCCGGGCCTGCCGGCGTCCGAGCGGTTGACCGAGGCCCTGGACAGCACGCCCACGGGGGTGCCGCTGGCCCGGCTGCTGGGGGCGCTGGACCTGCGGCTGCTGGACGACTTCGACCTGGCGGAGGCAGCCGCGGGGTTCGTCCGGATGTCGGGGTGGGCGCACGCGGGGCTGGCGGCGGTGGCCGTCGAGCTCGCCCGGCGCCCGGGCATGGGACCGCGCTGGGACCCGCGCGCCCGGCGCGGCGCGGGCATGACCGGCGAGCGGGTCGCGGCGTTGGCGTTGTCCGCGCGGCTGAACCGGTCCCCGCAGGACACCGCGGCGCTGATCCGCGAGGGCGCGGAGTTCGCCGGTGTCCTGGCCGACACCGGTGCCGCGCTGC
>NZ_VEGH01000051.1 GCF_007679345.1 Cellulosimicrobium cellulans | reverse complement strand
CACCCTCAGCCGGGCGCCGACCCCGACGCGCCCCTGGGCCGCACCGACGCCGACAACCTCGGACCCCTGTGCCACCGGCACCACCGGCTCAAGACCGACGGCGGCTTCCGCCTGCGCCAGATCGCACCCGGGCTGTTCGAGTGGATCACCCCCACCGGGCACCGCTACCTCACCCGACCCGGCACCGGCCGCAACCACGACG
>NZ_VEGH01000050.1 GCF_007679345.1 Cellulosimicrobium cellulans | reverse complement strand
GAGGCCCACCAGCACGCCGCGATGCTCGACGCCGTCGCCGAGCTCGCCCGTCGCCCCGAGATGCACCCGCAGTGGTCGCCCATGGCGGGCGCCCCACCGACGCAGGGCTGCGTGGCGGGTGATGAGCTGGCGATGCGGTTGGGCTGGTCGCTGATGACCGCGAACAAGGCCGTGCACCGGGCACTGGTCCTGGACGGGATGCTCGC
>NZ_VEGH01000004.1 GCF_007679345.1 Cellulosimicrobium cellulans | reverse complement strand
TACCAGGCCGCGCACGCCGTGGAGGACGCGGTCCTGCCCGACGCCGCCCAGTGCTCCCGCCGGCAGCTCGAGCAGCGGGTCGCCCGCGAGGTCCGGATCGCCGACCCCCAAGGGGAGGCCGGACGCCACACGCTTGCCCGCCGCGGTCGGCGGGTCACCCGCCCCCGGCGCCGCCCGCACGGGATGGCGGCGATGTGGGTGGTGCTGGCCGCCGAGGACGCCACCCGCGTCGACGGGGTCCTGCACCACGCGGCCCGCACCGCCAAGGCCCTGGGCGACCCCCGCACCCTGGACCAGCTCCGCGCCGACGGACTCCGGGACCTGGTCGTGGGTGACGTCCCCGAATCGGACGGGCCGGCGTTCGAGGTCCACCTCGACCCACCCGCACCGGTCCCCACCCAGCGCCGGGCATCACGCCGGTGGCCGGAGACCACCACCCGTGGCGCTCCCACCCGGCCGGCCGAGCCGATCCCGACCGCCACGCTCACCCCGGTGAGCGACCCCGAGGCCAGCACGGCACCGACCGAACCGACGGCGACGGCGACGGCGACGCCGACGGCGACGGCGACGGCGACAGTCCCAGGCATGCCCTCGACCCCGGGCATGCTCGCTTCCGATCGCGCGACCGCCGCCGCGCGCCGCAGCTGCACCCGGTGCGCCGGGCGCCCCGGCGCCGAGGTCAACCTCACCATCGCCGCCTCCACCCTCCTGGGCCTGGACGACCACCCCGCCGACCTCGACGGCTACGGACCCATCGACGCCGTCCGCGCCCGGGCCCTGGCCGACGGCGGCACCTGGCGGCGCATCATCACCGACCCCCTCACCGGCCAGGTCCTGGACGTCGGACGCCAGCGCTACCGACCACCAGCCGGCCTCGTCGAGTTCGTCCGCACCCGCGACACCACCTGCGCCGCACCCGGCTGCACCGTCCCGGCCCGCAGCGCCGACCTCGACCACACCATCGAGTACCACCCCCAGCCCGGGGCTCCACCCGACACACCCGTGGGCAGAACCGACGCCGACAACCTCGGACCCCTGTGCCACCGCCACCACCGCCTCAAGACCGACGGCGGCTTCCGGCTGCGCCAGATCGCACCCGGACTGTTCGAGTGGATCACCCCCGCCGGACACCGGTACCTCACCCGACCCGGCACCGGGCGTGCGCACGACGCGACGGCCGACCGCGCCGACACGCCCCCGCCGTTCTAGGGGCGGTCCGCTCCTCCGTCGACGCCTACGCGAGCAGCCCCACGGCGAGCGCCAGGTCCCCGAACGCCACCAGGGAGCCGTCCGCGAGCCGCACCCGCCGGTCCGGCAGGCACACGATCCGCTGCCCGTCCGCGAGCGTCACCAGGGTGCCGTTGGTCGAGCCACGGTCCACGACCCACGGGCCGTGCTCGTCGGCACCCAGCATCAGGTGGGTCTTCGACACCGAGCGGCCCGGGTCCGCGACCGCGACCACCCGCACGCCGTCCTGCGGGTCGGGGTTCCGGCCGATGAGCAGCGGGGCCTCGAGGTCGGCGACGGTGCCGTCCGGGAGGCGGACCGCCCACCCCGCGCGGACGGCGGGGACGGGCGCTGCCGCGGGGAACGGCGCGGGCGGCAGCGGCGCGGCGGGCGGCACGGACGGCTGCGACGCCGCGTGGGGTGCCGGGGGCGGCGGGACGGGGGGCACCGCGGGCGCGAGCGACGGCCCGGGAGCCTGCCACGGCGCCCCGGAGGCCTGCCCCTGAGCAGGCGGGACCGACGGCGCGGGGGGCGGCGCGGCGTCCGGGTGCACGGGGGCGCCGGGGACGACCGCGTGCCGGCCGGTCCGGGTCGGTGGCTCGGTGGGGCCCGGGCCCGACACCGGGCCGAGAGCATCCCGCCACGCGGCCTGCTCCGCGGAGGGCGCTGCCGGCGACGGCCAGCCACCGGGGCCTGCGGGGTCCGCGGCCGACGCCGGGGGGACCGACGGCCGGGCGTCCGGCCCCGCGGGCTCTGCAGCGGGCGCGGACGCGACCGGCGGCCAGCCGCTCGAGCCCGCCGGGTGCACGGCCGGCAGGGGCTCGTGGGCGGGCGCGGACCCCGGCACGGTCGGCGGGGGCTCGTAGGCGGAGGCGGACCCCGGCACGGTCGGCGGGGGCTCGTAGGCGGAGGCGCCCCCCGGCACCGCCGGCGGGGGCTCGTAGGCGGAGGCGCCCGTCGGCACTGCGTGCGGGGGCTCGTGGGCGGGCGCGGCCCCGGGCATGGGCGGCGGGGGCGTCGAGGTCGGCCAGGTCGCTCCCGGGGGCTCCGGCGCCGGCGCCGCCGGGCCGGCCGCAGGCGTCGCGGCCGCGGGCCCGGGCGCGAGCGGCACGGGCGCCGCGGGGTGCGCGGGCACGACCGCGGCCGGGACGACGGGGATCTGCCGGGTGTCGAGGTCCGGACCGAGGCCCGGCGTGCCCAGCGGCGGCAGCACGAGGTCCGGGGCGTCGAGCCGGCGGTCGGCGGCGAGGGCGCTCCACCGGGTGCGGGTCGGCTCGGACGGCGTGGGGTCGGTCGGGGCCGCCACGGCGTCGCCGGGCGCGGCCGGGTGCGGCACGCCCGCCCTGGCGGGTCCCTCGCCCGCAGGCGCGCCGGGTCGGGTCGCGCCGGCCAGCCCCGCCGCGGCGTCCGCGCGGACCGGTCCGTCGCCCCAGGCCGCGACACGCCGCGCGGGGACGAGGCCGCGCACGTCGACGACCACGCCCTCCCCCACCCGGTCGTGCCAGCCGCGCCGGCGGCCGGTCGAGTCGAAGAGGGGTGACAGCAGCACCACGAGCTGACCGACCCCGCAGGCGAGCGAGCCCAGCGCGACGATCAGGGCGCGCACGAACGCCCGCCCGAGGCCGACCGGCCGACCGGTGCGGACGTCCACCAGGCGCAGGCCGAGCAGGCGGCGCCCGACGGTCCAGCCGCGCGTGCCGTTCCACACCCACTGCGCGACGCCCCAGGTGGCGAGCAGCACGGCGCCGACCGCGAGCAGGACGCCGGACGGCGCGGCGGGCTCGGCGACGGTCGCGGAGCCGGGGGCCGACGCCGCACGCACCGTCGCCGCGAACGCCGGGGCCCAGGCGAGCCACAACGGGGCCGCGGCCACGGCGGTCAGCGCGGCGTCGACCAGGGAGGCCGCGACGCGGCGCCCGACGGGTGCGGGGGGTGCGCCGGGCGGGACCACGCCGCCGGTGGTGCTGCTCATCCGTCCGCTCCGTCCGCTCGTCGTGCCCGTCGTGCCCAGCGCCCCCGCTGCTCCCGCCCGTCGGGCACGCTCCGGCGCGCCCTGTCCGCCGCCGCGGCCGCCCTGCGCCGCTCCGAACGGCGCAGGGACCGGGTCGCCACCCGCCCGCGCCAGCGCTCCTTGCGCGGGGTCGCCGCGCGCATCGAGGCGAGGGTGCGGTCGACGTCCGCCCAGTACTCCCGGGCGTCAGCCGTCGTCGGTGCGGCGGCGCCGAAGACCGCCGCGTCCGCCCGGTGCGCGAGCGCGACCACCGCCGCGCCCGCCTCGGCACCGGCCGGGGTCGGGGCGACCGGCGCACGGGGCGCCCGCCGACGGCGGCGGCCCTCGTCGGGCGCGGGCGGCGTCGTGAACGCGCGGTCCAGGGCGCGCGCGCCCTCGCGCCGGGTGGCGACCGGGTCGACGTCGCGGCGCAGGTCGGTCGCGAGGTCGAGCACCTCCTGCCAGCCGCCGACGACGCGGTTCACCGGCACCGGGTCGCGCCGCCGACGCCGGCGGCGCCGCGCCTTGAGCCCGGCGATCACGAGGAAGGGCGCGAGCAGCACCAGCAGCAGGCCGGAGCCGGCCGCGACGCCGAGGGCGACCCGCTGCCAGAGCGCCAGCGCGGCGTCGTCCTCGCCGTCCTGGGTCTGGGGCTGGTCGGTGTCGTCCGACGGCGGGTCCACCGGGTCGGCGGGCGGCGGCGGGGGCTGGGCGACCTGGGGCTCCGGGTCGGCCTGGCTGGTCTCCTGCTCGTCCTGCGGGGTCTGGCTCTCGGGCGGGGTCGGGTCGAACGTGACCCAGCCGTGGCCCTCGAACGCGATCTCGACCCAGGCGTGCACGTCCGCGCCGGTGACGACCACCGGCGCGTCCGGGTCGACCGGGGCGTCGGGCGCCGGGGCGGCCGGGTCCTCGTCGTCCTCGCCGGGCACGAAGCCCATGACGACCCGGGCGGGCAGGCCCATCTCCCGGGCCATGAGCGCCATCGCGGAGGCGTACTGCTCGTCGTCGCCGACCATCAGGTCGCCGCCGAGCAGCGTCGCCACCCGGTCCGCCCCGTGCCCGGACAGCGACGGGTAGTCGCCCTGGTCGGCGCGGCCGTGCGAGAAGAAGCCGCGCTCGGACAGCGCCTGCTCCAGCGCGCGGGCGACCTGCGCGGGGGTCTCGGCCTCGCGCGCGGCGTCGCCGGCCGCGGTGGACACCGCGTCGGGGACGGCCTGGGGCTCGGGGAGGTCGAGGGCGCTGCCGGCTGCGGAGCCGAGCTGCTCGTCGTCGGGCTCGGCCGGCACGACCGCGTCGAGGGAGTAGGTCAGTCCGTCGTCGAGCCCGCCGGTGAGCACGGCCGCACCGGTCGCGTCGTTGAACCGGAGCCGGGACTGCGCCTCGGTGTCGTCGAACCGCACCGACACCGCGTCGCCGACGGTCGGCAGCCACACGCCGGTCAGGCCGTCCACCTGGACCCGCACCTCGACGCGCTCGCCGCCGGTGCCGGACGCCTCGACCGCGTCGGCCTCCTCGGCCGCCTGCTCGCTGACGACCTCGCCGACCCGGCGGAACTCGCCGGACGCGCGCGAGGAGCCGTCCCCGGCGACGTTCCACACGACGCCGTCGAACCGGTCGAACGTCGCGAGCCGGACCCGGGCGCCCGCGGGCAGCCCCTGCACCGTGAACAGCTCCACCGTGTCGTCGTCCTTGACGTACTTGCGGAACGCGGACAGCGGGCTGGCGTAGTCGCGGGGGTCGAACGGGGGCACGAGCGCGTCGCGCAGGACGTACCGGTCGCGGCCGGACTCCACCGCGGTGCCCGCGGCGACGCCGGCGCCGCCGGCCAGGGCGACCAGCAGCACGAGCGCGACCGGGCGCCGGGTCCGCAGCCGGCCGGACCGCCAGGACGCCCAGACCAGCAGGACGACGGCGACGGCGGTGCCGACGGCGACCGGGGCGACGGTGGTGTGCGCGCCGAGCAGCACGGCGCCGGCGAGGACCACGGGCGGCAGCAGGGCGGCGGCGGGGGCGGCACGGCCGGAACCGAGGGCGAGCCGCACCGCCACGGCGGTGCCGACGACGGCGAGCAGGTAGGGCGGGACCAGCAGCCAGCCCGACCCACCGAGCGGCGGCTGCAGGGTCAGCACGTCCTTCCAGCCCAGCGCGGCACCGCGCACGACCGACACGATCGAGGCCAGCGTGGGCACGACGCCCCCGACCGTCTGGTCCGGCGTCGCCAGCGGCCCGCCGAGCACCACCGTCACCACGAGCAGCACGGCGGTGGTGACCGGCGGCGACCAGCGCGCCCAGGCGGACAGCACGGCCACGCCTGCGCCGAGCAGCACGCCGCCCAGCACGGGGGCGAGCAGCACCGAGCCGCCGTACACGGGCAGCAGCGGCGTCAGGGCGGCCAGCACGGCGCCGGCGAGCACCAGCACGTCGACGACGGCCCGGCCACCGCGGGGCACGCCGCGGCGTGCACGCTCCGCGCCCGCGGGCTGCGGGCCGGAGCCGCCGGAGCGCGGGCGGCCGTCGTCGGGCGGGCCGGGCGGCGTCGGGACGCCGGGCGCCGGGGTCCCGCTCGCGGCGGCGGTCGGGGGGCCGGCGGGGCCGGGCCCCGTGTGCGTCTCGGTCGTGGTCGTCATGCCGCCGCCGCCAGTCGCAGGGCGCGGGGCAGGTCGTCCAGCGCGCCGAGCCGCACCAGGCTGAGGGTGCGCTGCGTGCGCACCTCGACCTCGGCGCCGGGCACGCAGCTCACGACGAGCGTGCGGGTGCCCTCGGGCACGTGCCGCGCGGCCGCGCGCAGGTCGGCCGCGGGCACGACGGAGCCCGTGACCAGGAACGCGAGCGTCACGTCGGGCGCCTCGCGGGCGACCCGCCGGCCGAGCAGGCGCGAGCCCGTGCCGTCCGGGCCGCAGGTGATGCCGGAGCAGTCGTCGAGCAGCGGGCGCCGGGCGGTGGTCCGGACCCGGCCCGGGCCCGCGAGCACGGCGAGCGGGTGCTCCTCGGCCAGCACGTGCACGCCCAGGGAGGCGACCACGCTGACGGCGAGCTCGAGCTCCGCGTCGTCCTCCGCGTGGCGGTAGTCCCGCGGGTCCGTGGCGAGCGCGACGGCGGTCTGGGTGCGCCGGGTGTCCTCGTACTGCTTCACGGTGAGCTGTCCGCGGCGCGCGGTGGTGCGCCAGTGGATCGACCGCCGGTCGTCGCCGACCACGTAGTCGCGCAGCGCGTGGAACGCCAGGTCCATGTCCGACAGGTCGCGGGTCGACCCGCCCTCCAGGTCGCGGAGCAGGCCGGCGTCGGCGCCGGTGAGCATGACGACGCGCGGGTGCACGTAGAGCTCCTCCGAGCCGGTGGTGACCGCGTGCCGCGTCGCGAGGCCGAGCGGGTCGCCGCGCACCGCGCGCACGGGTCCCACGGTGACGACGGCGCGCCGGTCCGTGGGGACGGCGAACAGCTCCTCGTGCTCCGCGCCCGGGGCGAGCGACGGCACGTCCAGCTCGGCCCTGCCCTCGCCGACCTGCAGCTCCAGCCGCACGGCCCGCGTGCGGCGACCGCCGGGGGCGGACACGACGACGCCGCCGAACGCCCGCTCCCCCACGCGCACCCGCCGGTCGGCCAGGTCGAGCCGCACCGCGTGCGGCAGCCTGCCCCAGGTCATCGCGACCGCGACCAGCAGCGCGGCGACGCCGACCGCGCCGAGCGCGGTCAGCTCGGCCCAGCCCAGCAGCACGCCGGCGGTCAGCGCGGCCGCGCCGAGCAGCCCCGCGCCCCAGCCCACGCCGGAGAGCCGGGTGCGCGAGCGCCTCACGCCGCACCTCCCGGGTGCACCCCCACGTCGGCCGACCTCACGCGCGCGCCACCGGCGGCGGGGTCGCGGACAGCACGCGCTCGACCACCTGGGTGGTCGTCGCCCCGAGGAAGTCGGCCTCGGGGTCGAGCACCAGGCGGTGCGCCAGCACGGGCACCGCGAGCTCCTTCACGTCGTCGGGGACGACGTACGCGCGGCCCGCGGCCGCGGCCTGGACCCGCGCGGCGCGCACCAGCGCCAGGCCGCCGCGGACGCTCGCGCCGAGCGCGGTCTGCGGGTCCTCGCGGGTGCCCTCGATCAGGCGGGCGACGTAGTCGAGCACCGAGCCGTCGACGTGCACCGTCTGCGCGAGCTCGGCCATCTCCACCACGCCGGCGGTGGTGACGACGGGGTCCAGCTCGCGGGTGCGGTCCCGGGCGCCGGACAGGATCTCCACCGTCGCGGTGCGGTCCGGGTAGCCGAGCGAGGTGCGCACCAGGAAGCGGTCGAGCTGTGCCTCGGGCAGCCGGTAGGTGCCCGCCTGCTCGATCGGGTTCTGCGTCGCGATCACGACGAACGGCCGGCCCACCGGGTGGGTGTCCCGGTCGACCGTGACGTGCCCCTCCTCCATCACCTCGAGCAGCGCGGACTGCGTCTTGGGCGAGGCGCGGTTGATCTCGTCCGCCAGCAGCACCGAGGTGAACACCGGGCCCGGGTGGAACTGGAACGTGCGCGCGCCCTGGTCCCAGATCGTGACGCCGGTGACGTCGCTGGGCAGCAGGTCCGGGGTGAACTGGATGCGCTGGTGGGTGCCCTGGACGGACGCCGCGATCGCCTTGGCCAGCGAGGTCTTGCCGGTGCCCGGGGCGTCCTCCAGCAGCACGTGGCCCTCGGCGATCATCGCGGTCAGCACGAGCCGCACCGGGCGGTCGGCGCCCAGCACCGCGCGGGACACGTTGCCCACCAGGCCGGCGAACGTCTCGGCGAACCAGGCGGACTGCTCGGGGGTCATCGGGGGTGTCTCCTGTCGGTGCTGTCTGTCGTGGGGTCGTGTCGTGCGGGGCCCATCACCCGATCGGCAGGTGGGGGGTCATCCGGAGGAGCCGTCGCCGCCGGGCTGCGGTTCGCCTCCAGGGTCCGGCTCGGTCGCCGGCTGCCACGGCAGGTTCACGTCGCGCGTGGCCGTCCCGCCCTCGAACCCGTCGGTGAGGGACTGGACCCGGACCCGGAACTGCCCGTCCTCCGGCACGTCGGACAGGGGGATCGTCGCGCTGGTGGCGCCGCCCTCGTACCGCCCGATCTCGTTCCAGGAGCCGCCGAAGAGGCCTGCACGGCGCTCGACCACCACGACGTACCGCAGGTTCTGGCCGCCGCCGGCGGTGACGCCGCCCCAGGACACCGAGGCCGCGGTGGGCTGGCGTCCGTCCCAGGCCGAGGGCTGCGCCCCGATGGTGCCCGAGTCGACGGTGCCGGGGTTCGTGACCGGCGTCGCCGACGCGGCGTCGCTCCAGTCGCTGCACCCCGCGGAGTTGCACGCCTGGACGGTGACGGTGACCGTCGTCCCGCCCTGGACGCCGCGGATGGTCGTGTTCGTACCGGTCACCCACTGCGTGCCCTGGCCGCTGGCGACGTTGTAGCCGGTGATCGGCGCCCCGCGGACGTTGTCGGGGGCACGCCACGACACCTGCACGGAACCGGTGCCCGGGTCGCCGCCGGAGGACGCCTGCGCGGTGACAGCGCTCGGGCGGTCGGGGATGCCGAAGGCGGTCGCGTTGGCGATGCCCGGCGCCCCCGGGCCCGAGCGGTTCACTGCCCGGACCCGGAACTCGTAGGGGACGCCGTTCTCCGCGTCGGTGAAGGCCCACGACGTCGAGGTGCCGATCCCGGGAACGGTCGTCCACCCGCCGCCGTTGGCGCTGTACTCGAGCTGGTACCCGGAGATCGCCGACCCGTTGGTCCCGTTCGGCGACCAGGTGACGTTGATCTGCCGGCCCAGCGCCGTGTTCACGCGCTGCGCGCTGATCGACGGCGCGTCCGGCGGGGCCGAGGGCGTCTCGGTCGCCGACGGCGCGCTCCACGCGCTCGGCTCCGGGGCGCGGTTGTGCGCCCGCACCTGCACGGAGTAGGCCGTGCCGTTGGCGAGCCCCCGGAACGTGTACGACGTCCCGCTGGTGGTGACCGAGGCGGAGCCGCCGGGCGGAGCCGGCGAGATCATCAGCGTGTACGACGTCACCGGCGACCCGGTCGTGGCCGGCACGTCCCACTGGGCGGTGAGCTCGCCGTCGCCGAACGCGGTCCACCGCGGGGCGTTCGGCGTGGACGGGACGGCGTCCGGCCGCGCCACGGCGGACGCCGGGCTCGGGTCGGACCAGCCGACGGCGTTCTCCGCCGCGACCGTGAAGGTGTACTCGACGTTGTTCGTCAGCCCGGTGATCGTGCACGTGGTGCTGGCGCAGGACGTCATCGGGCCGCCCGCGCTCGGGGTCACCCGGTAGCCCTTGATCGGCTCGCCGCGGTCGTAGGGCGCGGTCCAGGACAGCACCACGGTGCCGTCGCGGACCTCGCCGACCCGCGGGGCGGCCGGCGTCTCCGGCTTGCCGCGCACCCGCAGCGTGATGCTGGAGGCGACCTCGCGGGCGCTGTCGTCGGTGGCGTCCCGGACCCGCACCCGGACGACCATCTGCCCGACCAGGTCGGCCGACGGGCGCACCACGACGTCCGAGCCGGACACCGAGGCGGTGCCCGTCCCGGGGGTCTCCACGGTGGCGCTGACGACCCGGAGCGGCTGGTCCGGGAACGGGTTCGACGCGCCGGCGAGGACGTCGACCACGCGCTCCTGGCCCTGGACGGCGTCCCCGATGGAGATGTTCTGCAGCGTGGCGACCCGCCGGGTGCTCGCGACGGTCCGCACCTCGACCTGGACGGCCATCTTGCCGGCGCGCCCGTAGCCGAGCTCGAGCGCGAGCGTGCCGCGGGTGCCCTTGGGGGTGCCCACGTCGGAGGCGACGGACAGCCGGCTGCCCTGCAGGGAGGCGGTGAAGCCCGCGGGCACGTCGCCGGTCAGGCGGTAGGTGAAGGTGTCCTGCCCGGACGCGCCCTCGACCCCCTGGGTGAAGGCCTGCAGGTCGACGGTGGTCGGCGCCTCGCCCGGCCCGACCTCGAGCATGGACGGGACGAACGTCGGCGGGTAGTCGTCGAGCGTGTAGACCGTGATCGGCAGCGTGATCACGGAGGTCCGCGCGGACGTGTCCCCCGGGCCGGTGCGGTCGGTCACGGGCACGGTGATCGACGCGGGGCCGACGTAGCCCTCGGCGGGCCGGAACTGCACGGTGGTGGAGTCGGCGACGAGCCCGGAGCCGTCGGAGCGGGTGGCCGTGACGGCGGTGGCGTCGGCGACCTGGGCGGTGCGGCCGGGCGCGACCTGCACCTGCTCGTCGAGCGGGATGGTCAGGGTCTCGCCGTTCGCCACCCGCAGCTCGGGTGCGCGGGGCCGGGCGGTGGGCGGGAAGAAGCCGAGCGCGGGGACCGAGATGAACGCGTAGGCGCTGACGTCCTCGGCGGTGGTGTTGGTGAGCTGGTACGGGATGGTCTGCGCGGTCTCGGCCAGCGTCACGGTGATGGTGCCGTCGGCGCGGACCGTCGCCACGGACGCCGCGCTGCCGGGCACGGACACCCGCAGGTCCCCGATCGGCCCGCTCGGGTTCTGGGCGACGCCCAGCACGTCGACGTCCACGCTGGTGCGGCCCACCGTGTCGACCGGGGGCACGACGACGTCCCGCGGGATCGGCGCGAGCACCGGGGCGTCCGGGTCGACGGTCACCGAGAGCGTGGCGCCGTTGGACGCCCCGCGCTCGTTCACCGCGGTGTACCCGATGGTGAACACGCCCGCGGCGTCGCCGCGCACGACCACGCGGCTGCCGGTCAGCGTCGCGGTGATCCCGGGGTCGACCTCCAGGTCGTCCCGGACGGAGAGCTCGCCGCCGAGCACGTCGGTGTCGTTCTCCAGGACCCGCACCTCGACGGTCTGCCCCGGGCGGACGGTGATGGTGTCGTCCCGGGCGACCACGCGGTTGCTGTCGCCGGGCCGCGCCGCGATGCCGACGCGCACGGTGGCGACGGCGCGCTGGCCGGTCCAGTCCTCGACCGCGTAGGTGAACGTGTCGGTGCCGGCCTCGTCGGGCAGCGCCTCGTACTCCAGGTAGTCCGCGCCGACGGTGGTCACCCGGCCCTTGGTGCCCGCGGAGGCGACGCCGAGCAGGGTGATGCCGTCGCCGTCGGCGTCGATGCCGACCAGCGGCACCGGGATCCGCACGGTCTCACCGGCGAACACGCGCGCGGTCAGGGCGCGCGGCTTCGGCGGCGCCTTGGTCTCCGGGTCGGACTCGTGCACGCGCACGGTCACGGTGGCGGCCGTCTCCATGCCGGTGGCGTCCCGCACGACGAACGTCGCGTGCACCGTCATCGGCGTCGCCGGCGCCTGGTACCGCAGGTTGTCCCCGGAGACGAACATCAGGCCCTCGCCCTCGCCCAGCGGCTCCGCGAGGTCGGGCTGCAGCGCGATCGCGTCGCCGTCGGGGTCGGACGCGCCCTCCAGGACCGGGATCGTGACGACGCCGCCGGTCCGCACGTCGGCGGTCACGTTCGGCACCACCGGTGGCTGCGGCGTCGCGGACGCCGGCACGGGGCGCACGAGGATCTGGCCGGTCGCGCTGGCGGTGCCGTTGGAGACGACGTACTGCAGCGTCACCGGCTCGCTGAGCGCTCCGACCGCCGAGATCGTGACGAGCGTCCGCTGCCGCACGGCGACCCGCAGGCCGTCGGGCGCGGACACGCTCTGCAGCACCAGCACGCCGCCCGCGGGGTCGGTGTCGTTGGCGAGCGGGTCGACGGTGGTCTCGCCGCCCGACGGCAGCCAGGCGTCGTCCGCGACCGCGATCGGCGGCTCGACCTGCTCGGGGCGCTCCCGCACGTCGATGCGCGCGACGCCGGTCGCCTGCTGCGGCGGGGCCGTGACCGTGAAGCTCACGTAGAACGTGCCGGCCTGGGCCGCCCGGAACGAGAACGTGCCGGCGTCCAGGTCGGGGGTGATCGTGGTGCCCTGCACGTCCTCGACGCCTGCCAGCCGCGGCTGCTCCGCGCCGAACGTGCGGACCGCGTCCAGGGGGCGCAGCTCGACCTCCTGGTCGACGTACGTCACGGCGTGCACGGGGTCGATCTGCAGGTCCAGGGAGCCGATCGCGCGCACGTCGACGTCGACGGTGCCCTCGGTGGTGGACGTGCCGTCCGAGACGACGACGTGCACGACGTCCCGGCCGAGCTCGCCGCCGTCGGCCACGTAGCTCAGCGTGCCGTCCTGCCGGAACCGGGCGGTGCCCTTCTCGGCCGTGGCGCCCACCAGGGTCAGCGGGTCGCCGTCCGGGTCGGAGAAGTCGGCGAGCGCCGGGTACGTCGCGGTCTGGCCCTGCTCGACGCGGATCTCGCCGGTGCGGTCCTGCACCGGGGGCTCGTCGAGCGCGGGGTCCCGGACCGTGAGCGTGACCTGCGCCGTGGACGGCGCCGCGGTCCCGCGGCCGTCGCTGATCGAGTAGGCGAACGTCACCGAGCCGGCGGCGTCCGCCGGCACGGCGACCTGGAGCGCCCGCCCGCCGTACACCTGCTGCAGGGCGCCGAACTCGGCGGGCAGCGGGTCCACCTCGCTGAGCACGAGGATGCCGCAGTCCGAGGAGGTGTCGTTGTCGATCACCGGCAGGATCGTGGTGCGGCCGGCGCGCACGCCGAACGCGTCGTCGACCGCGTTCGGGGCGGCGGTGGTGGGCGAGCACTCGGGCACCAGCTCCTGCGTGGTGCGGTCGCCCTCGGCTCGGTCGGTCTCGTCCTCCGGCTGCTCCTCCGGGACGACGTCCGTCCAGTCGGGCTCCCGGACCTCGGTGTCCTCGAGCGGCAGCCACAGCCGGCCGTCGACCGTCTCGTTCAGCGCGACGACCTGCCGGTTCACCCGGAACACCAGGTGGTCCGTCGCGGTGACGCCCGCGAGCGACTCGAGCCGGGGCGCGGCGTCGGCGCACAGCTCCAGGTAGTTGTCGGCCGCCGTGGGCCAGGCGGCGTGCGCGCAGGACCCGACCCGGACCGGCGCGGCGGGCGCGCCGGAGCCGCCCGCCTCGTGCTCGGCGGCGACGTCGCCCGAGGACAGCGCGACCTCGACCAGGCCGGTGCTGCCGGCGACGAGCGCGGCGGCGGCCGCGGGGCCCGGCTGCTGGAGCACGGGCTGCGCGAGGCCGAGCGTGCTGGACCCGCCGGGGGTGCGCACGGTGTCGCCGTCGAGCCCGACCGGCACGTCGCCCACGGCGGTGAGCTGCTCCACCGGGCCGTCCAGCGCCGGGCCCGCCTCGGCCGCCGCGGGGCCGCCCGCGGTCGGCGTGAGCCGGGTGACCTCGCCGGTCGCGCCGGCGACGGCGAACGCGTCCCCGGTCACCGAGGCGGTGATGACGCCACCCGCGCCGACGTCGGCGTCCGGCTCGTCGGCGGTCACCTGGAGCAGCGGCAGGTCGTCGAAGGACCGGACCCACGCCCGGCCCTCGGTGTCCATCACCGCGACGGTGCCGCCGGCCATCGACACCTGCGCGCCCGCGGGCACCGCGACCTGCGCGGCGGCGGTGACGCCGGCGGGGTCGACGACGGTGAGCGTGCCGGCCTCGACGACCAGCACGTCGCCGGCGTCCTGCAGCACGTCGAACTCCGTGCTGCTCGCGACCAGCCCCGCGTTCAGCTCCTCGACCTGGGCGTTGTACCGGCCGACCTGGAGCGTGCTCGTGGAGGTCAGCCAGACCGCGCCGTCGTTGAGGTCGACCTGCGCGAGCGGGAACCCGGGGTTCACGATCGCGAGCGTGGCGAGCACCGCGGGCACGGTGACGACGGCCGCGGTGGACGCGACCTTCTTGCGGTTCCAGGGGGTCCTCACGCGGCGCACCCCTCCGCCGGGACGGTGGACGCGCGGCGGTCGGCGCGCACGATCGAGACCTCGACGCACACCTCGCCGCCCTCGGCCGGCGGGGTGACGGTCACGGTGGGCTCGTCCACGATCTCCAGCTGCGGCTCGCCGGTGGCGGTGCGCACGCCCCAGAGGTACGTGTCGCCGTCCTGCTCGTCGGGGTTGGTCCAGGTGAACACGACGGTGCCGTCCGGCTGGCGGGCGCCGAACAGGTTCGTCGGCGCCGGCACGGTCTGCCCGAGGGTGCTGGCCGGGCCGGGGAACTCGGTGCCGGCGGCCGGGCCGGGATCGGTCTCCGGCCGGTCGGCGAACCACACGACGGCGACCACGGCGGCGGCGATCGCGACCACGGAGCCGATCGCCGCGAGCACCCGCCCGGTGCGGGACCGGGCTGCCGAGCCGGGGTGCACCTCGTGCACCGGGGCGGCGACCAGATCGGGGCCCGCGTCCCCGCCCGCGGGAGCCGCACCGGCAGGAGCCGGGCCGGCGGGGACGGCACCGGGGCGCACGGCGACGACCGGCCGGAGCCGGGTGGCGTCGGGGCCGGAGCCGAGGTCGAGCGGCGGGCCGACGGGCGCGACGGCGGCCGCGGGCGCGACCGGGCCGCCCGGCGCGGCGGCCGACGGGGCGCCGTGCGGGGCGACCTCCACGACCGGCCGCACGCGGGTGGCGTCGGCCGGCGCCGCGGCGGACGCGGCGGGGGCGCCGCCCGGTCCCGGGTGCTCCTCGACGTCGAGCGCCGTGACCGGCAGGCCGAGGTCGGCCTGCACCGCACGCAGGTCCTGCGCCAGGTCCAGCGCGCGGGCGTGCCGCTGCTGCGGCTCGCGGGCCATCGCGCGGGCGAGCACGGTGCGCAGCCGGTCCGGGACGTCGTCCCGGGCGAACGGCACCGGGGCGCCGCGCTCGATGCGGCCCACCAGGTCGGCCGCCTCGTTGCCGCCCCCCGGGCGCTCGAACGGGGACCGGCCCGCGAGCGCCGAGAACAGCGTCGCGGCGAGCGAGTAGACGTCCGAGCGCGCGTCGCCGTGCGGCTCGACCGCCAGCAGCTCGGGCGCCGCCCACGGGATCGACATGCCGACGGCGGGGCCGCCCGCGTCCACGGTGGACGCGATGCCGAAGTCGGTGAGCACCGGGCGGCCGAAGTCGTTGGTGAGCACGTTGCCGGGCTTGATGTCGCGGTGCAGGATGCCGGCGCGGTGCGCCGTCTCGACCGCCGAGGCCAGCCGGACGCCGAGCTCCAGCACCTCGGCGACCTCGAACCGCTCCGACCGGTACCGCTGGCCCAGGCCGGGTCGCGCGCAGTACTCCATCACCAGGTACGGCCGGCCGTCGCGGGCCACGCCCGCCTGGTACACCGTCACGATCGACGGGTGGTGCGAGAGCCGGGCCGTCAGGTCCGCCTCGCGCTCGAAGGCCTCCCGCGCCTCCGCGTCCACGCTGCCGAGCAGCACCTTGACGGCGACCGGGCGCCGCGGCAGGTCCTGCTCGTACAGGAACACGTCGGCGGAGCCCCCGGAGCCCAGCAGCCGCTGCACCGCGTAGCCGGGCAGGTGCGGCGGCTGCGAGGCCTCACGACGACGGTTCACGCACCCGGCTCCACGGTGAACGTCACGCCGTCGCCCAGGTCGACGACGTCCCCCTCCCCGACGGCGACGGGCTCGCCCGCGGTGACGCGCCGCGGCGGCAGGGCGCCGGACGCGACGGTGATGCCGTTGGTGGAGTACAGGTCGGTGACCAGCACGCGGCCGGCCTCGAGGCGGACCTCGGCGTGGGTGCGCGAGATGTCCTGCTCGGGGCTGGGCACGGTGACGAGGCGCGCCTCGGTGCCGTCGGGCGCGCGGTCGGCCTGCGGCGCGCGGCCGATCAGCACGACCCCGTCGACGGGGACGAGGGCGCCCGTGGACAGCGCCAGGCGCGGCGCCGGGGCGGCCGCGGCGGCGGTGACCGGGAGCGCGCCGGACACCCCCGGCGCGGGGGTCGGCGTCGGCACGACCCCGCCGGACGGCCAGTCGCCGGTCTGGGACACGGCCCAGGACGGCAGGTGCTGGCGGATCGAGGCGAGCTCGCCGCTGAGGATGGTCAGGCCGTCGTGGTCGTCCGCGGACGCCGGGCCGGGCAGCACGGGGGCTGGGGCCTGCGGCGGGACGTACGGCTGCGCGGGGGCCGGGATCACCGGGGCGCCGGCGGCCGACGGGGCGGCCGGGGCGGGGGCCGGAGCCGGGGCCGGGGCCGGGGCCGGGGCCGCGTCGGCGGCGTCGTGCTCCCGCACCTCCGCGGGCAGGTCCTCGACCGGCGCGTCCGCGGGCGCGTCCTCGACCGGAGCCGCCACCTCCGGCGCGTCCTCGACCACCTCGGCCTCGACGAGCTCGCCCGCCACGACCTCGCCGGACAGCGGGTCGCCCTCGACGACCTCGGTGCCCGACGGCCGGTCCGCGGACGCGGTCGCGGCGACGTCGGCCCGGGCCGGCGCGACCTCGGCGGGCGCGGCCGGTGCCTCCGCCTCGCGCGCGGGCGCCACGGCCACGGGGGTCGGCGCCGCGGGCAGCACGACGGGCTCGGACGGCGCCGCCTCGACCTCGCGCGCCGGCTCGGTGCCGGTCAGCCGCACGCGGACCCGGGAGGCGCGCACCACGCCGCTCACGATGGGCAGCGCGGGGCCGCGGCCGGCACCGGACACCCGGACGGTGACCTCCTCGGCGGAGCCCACGGAGCGCTCGGACCAGGACACGACCTCGGGCGCGGACAGCACCTCGGCGCGCGTGCCGCGGACGACCTCGACCTCCACGTCGCCGCGCAGCGCGGTGTGCACCCGGCCGCCGGCCAGGTCGACCGCGGCGAACGGGTGCAGGCCGCCGATGCCGTGCCGGACGAGGGCGTCGAGCTGCGCGCCCAGGCCGCCCCCGCGCTCGGGCGCGGTGGCCCAGACGTCACGGACGACCTCGGGCGGGGTCGACGGGGCGAGCAGCAGCACGACGCCTCCGGCGACGACGGCGTACCACTCGCCGGGGGTGTACTCGGGCACGATCACCGACGGTCCTCCTGGTGGCTTCTCGGTCGCGGGATGGTGGCCCCGTCGACCGTCTCGTCCCATGTCCTATCGGCAGGAGCGGTGCCGAACGCGAGCCATCCGGGTGAATCCGTCCCGTCCGCGTCGTCGTCGACCGCGTCCACCACGACCGCGGTGGCGTTGTCCCGGCCGCCCGCCTCGACGGCGCGGCGGACGAGCTCCGCGGCGGCCGCACCGGGCCCCGGGACCCGGTCCAGGACGTCGGCCAGGTCGGCGGGCGCGAGCTCGCCGGTCACGCCGTCGGAGCACACGAGCAGGCGGTCGCCCGGCCGCGCCGGGAGCATCCAGTAGTCGGGCTCGGGGTCCGCCCCCGTGCCGAGCGCGCGGGTCAGGACGTGCCGCTCGGGGTGCAGCTCGGCCGCGTCCCGGGTGAGCGCGCCCGAGTCGACCAGCTCCTGCACCACCGAGTGGTCGACGGTGAGCTGCGCGAGCTCGCCGTCCGCCCACCGGTAGACCCGCGAGTCGCCCACGTTGAACACCAGCCAGTGCGGGGCGCCGTCGTGCTCGCCCAGGGCCACCCCCGCGACCGTCGTGCCGCCCTCGCGCCGCTCGAAGGCGCCGCGGATCCGGCGGGCGGCGCTGCGGAAGCAGGCGTGCAGGTCGGACGGGTCCACCGCGGACCGGCCGGCGAGCGCGCCGAACTCCTCGACGGCGAGCCGGCTCGCGACGTCGCCCGCCTCGTGCCCGCCCATGCCGTCGGCGACCAGGAACACCGGCGGGTGCGCCAGCAGCGCGTCCTCGTTGAGCGCGCGCACCCGCCCGCGGTCGGTCGCCGAACCCCACGTCGTGCGCACCCGTGCTCTCCCCTCGTCGCCCTGGCAGGCACCATGGTGCCTGGTCGCGGCGCCACCCACCGCATCGTCCACACCGTCAGATGCCGAGCTGGTACACGCCCCAGTACGCCAGGACCACCAGCAGGGCGGCGCTGGCGGCGCAGGTGCCCCACAGCACGACGTGCCCGAGCACCCCGTGCGCCATCGGCTGCCCCGCCCGTCGCAGCCGGCGCAGGCGCACCACGACCGCCGCCGCGGCGTACACCGCGACCAGCCCGAGCAGCCGCACGCCGAGCCAGCCGCCCTGCACGACCCACCCGTTGCGCTCGTAGCCGACCGCGAGCCGCGCGACGGCCACGAGGTACCAGACCAGCACGACGACGGTCGCGACCGACGCCGCGGACAGCAGCGCCAGCCGCCGGGTGAGCGTCCGGTCCCGGCCCGGCCCGGGCTCCCGGCCGCGCACCCGCCGCACCCCGACCACCGCGAACCGTCCGACGGGCAGCAGCACGAGCACGCCGACGGCGCCGACGACCAGGAACAGCAGCACGTCCCCGTCCCCCAGCCACCGCGGCTGCGGCACCGGGCCGGCCCAGTAGAGCTGCTCCGGCTGCTGGCCGGCGATCCGCGGCGCCGCGGCCGCGGTCTCCGGCAGCCCCTGGACCCAGCCCGCGAGGTCGTGCAGGAACGCGGGGGCCACGACCTCGTCCACCCGGATGCCGTGGTCGGCGCCCCGGTAGTAGCGCACGGTGTAGTCGGTGTTCCCGGCGATCGCCAGGTCCCGGATGATCTGCTCGGCGCCCTGGACCACCGGCATGGACGCGTCCGCGGTGCCGTAGACGACGAGCACCGGCTGGGTCATGCGGCGCTGGTAGGGCGCGACGTCGAAGTCCGCGTAGTCCAGGCCGCCGCCGGGCAGGGACATGCCGACCGCGCGCGGGATCGCCCGGAACACCTGCTGCGGGACGCCGGTGTTCCGCAGGTAGGAGTCGACCGCGAACGCGGCCTGCTGCCGCGGCGGCACGACCGGCGCGGACGCGAGCACCACGAACGCGATCTCCGGCTGCTCGGCGGCCATCACCGGCGCGATCCAGGCGCCCTCGCTCTCGGCGTAGACGCCGACGCGCGCTGGGTCGACGCCGGGCAGGCCGCGCAGCAGGTCGAACGAGTGCAGGTAGTCGTCGGCCATCGCCACGTAGTCGCGGTGCCGCAGGGTGTAGGTGTCGAGCCGCTTGTTCGGCACCAGCGTCGCGACGCCCGCCTCCGCGAGGGAACGGGCCTGGTCGACGAACGCGTCCTCGTACCGCCCGGTGCCGGCGCCGTGCACGAACACGACGCCGGGGACGTCGCCCTCGACGCCGACCGGCATCAGCAGCCGGGCCTCCACGTCCGCCCCGTCGAGCGCGACGGTGACCACCGACGACTGCACGGGGTAGGTGCCGAGCGCGGGCGCCCCGGTGATCGTCGTCGCCGACTCCTGGACGGTCAGCGGGTCGGTGAGGGGGACCGGTGCCCACTGCGGGCCCATGAGCGCACCGAGCACGGCGAGCACCACCGCGCCCACGACGGTCCCCGCTGCGGTCCGGTAGCGCACGTCGCGATTATCCCCACCGCGGTGCTCCCCCGGGGGCACCTCCCGGTCGCGCTGGGTGGTCGCGGTGCTCAGAAGCCCAGCCGCCCGAGCTGCTTGGGATCGCGCTGCCAGTCCTTCGCGACCTTGACGTGCAGGTCGAGGTACACGCGGGAGCCCAGCAGCGCCTCGATGCCGCGGCGCGCGCGGGTGCCGACCTCGCGCAGCCGGGACCCGCCCCGGCCGATGACGATGGCCTTCTGGCTGTCCCGCTCGACGAACAGGTGGACCCGGACGTCGAGCATCGGCGCCTCGTCCTTGCCGGTCTCGCGCGGCACGATCTCGTCCACCACGACCGCCAGCGAGTGCGGCAGCTCGTCGCGCACGCCCTCGAGCGCGGCCTCGCGGACCAGCTCGGCGACCATCACGGCCTCCGGCTCGTCGGTCAGCTCGCCCTCGGGGTACAGCGCGGGCCCCTCGGGCAGGTGCCCGGTGAGCACCTGCTCGACGACGTCGACCTGGTAGCCCGACTCCGCGGACACCGGCACGATGTCGGCCCAGTCGCCGAGCTCGGAGACGGCCAGCAGGTGCTCGGCGAGCCGCTGCTTGCCGACCAGGTCCGCCTTGGTGGCGATCGCCACCACCGGGGTGCGGCGGCCGAGCTGGGCGAGCTGCTCGGCGATGAACCGGTCGCCCGGGCCGACCTTCTGGTCCGACGGCAGGCAGAACCCCACGACGTCGACCTCGCTCAGCGTGTCGCGCACCAGGTCGTTCAGCCGCTCGCCGAGCAGCGTCCGCGGCCGGTGCAGCCCGGGCGTGTCGACCAGGACGAGCTGGGCGTCGGGGCGGTGCACGATGCCGCGGATCGTGTGCCGGGTGGTCTGCGGCCGCCCGGAGGTGATCGCGACCTTCTGGCCGACGAGCGCGTTGGTGAGCGTCGACTTGCCGGCGTTGGGCCGGCCGACGAGGCAGGCGAAGCCGGAGCGGTGGGGCACGGGGGTCTGGGTCATGTCAGTGGTCCGTCGGTTCGGGGATGGGGGCGGCCGGGCGGTCGGCGGTCTCGCGGGGCTCGCCGGGCTGCTCGTCGTCGTCGGGCTCCGGGGCGCGGGAGACGAGCACCCGCGCGACCCGCTTGCGCCGGCCCTCGGTTCCCTGCGCGACGAGGCGCAGGCCGTGGATCTCGCCGGCCGAGCCCGGGATGGGCACCTTGCCGAGCGCCTTCGCGAGCAGGCCGCCGGCGGTGTCCACGTCGTCGTCCTCGACGTGGACGCCGAACAGCTCGCCCAGCTCGTCCTTGGCGAGCCGCGCCGGCACCAGGTACGTCCCGCCGCCCAGGTCCTCGACCTGCGGGGCGTGCGGGTCGTGCTCGTCGGTCAGCTCGCCGACGATCTCCTCCAGCGCGTCCTCGATGGTCACCAGGCCGGCGATCCCGCCGTACTCGTCGACCACCATCGCGATGTGGCTGGCACCGGCCTGCAGCTCGCGCAGCAGCTCGTCGACCGGCTTGGACTCGGGCACGAACACCGCGGGCCGCACCAGCGACCCGGCCGGGGCCTCGGCGCCGTCCGGGTCGTCCTGCATCCGGCGCACGAGGTCCTTGAGGTAGAGCACGCCCCGCAGGTCGTCCACGCCCTCGCCGACCACCGGCACCCGGGAGTACCCGGAGCGCAGCAGCAGCGACAGCACCTTGCGCAGCGGCGTGGCCTCGTGCGTCGTGACCATGTCGGTCCGCGGCACCATCACCTCGCGGGTCAGCGTGTCCCCGAGCCCGAGCACCGAGCGCACCATCGCGCGCTCGTCCAGGTCGATCGCCGGCGACTCCCCCACCCGCTCGACCATCTCGCGCAGCTCGTCCTCGTCCAGGTCGGTGCCCGCGGCCGGCGCGACCCGCACGAGCGGGCCGGCGACCGCGCGCACCGCGAGCAGCAGCCGGGACGTCGTGGTGAGCACCTGGCGCGGGTACCGGTGCCCGAGCGACCGCGGGCTCAGCCGGGCGAGCACGACCGTGAGGAAGGCGCAGGCGAGGACCGCGACCACCAGCTCGGCCGCCCAGGGCAGCGACGAGGCGGCGATCGCGAGCGTGAGGCAGACCGCCGCGACCATCTCGCAGAGCAGCCGGACGACGCCCGCGGAGCCCGCCACGGCGGCCCGGTCCTCGGTGAGCCGGCGCACCCGCTCGGCGGCCGGGTGCCGGGACGCCAGGAGATCGGCGACGACGCCGCGGGACAGCCGCAGCACCGCCGCCTCGCCCGCCGACAGCACCGCCGCGACCAGGACCGCCAGGACCGTCAGGGCCGCGAGCAGCCCGAGCGGGACTCCGGCGGTCATCGGCCGGCGAGGAAGGTCAGCAGCAGCTGGCGCTGCAGGCCGAACATCTCCTTCTCCTCCTCCGGCTCCGCGTGGTCGTAGCCCAGCAGGTGCAGGATCCCGTGCGTGGTGAGCAGCAGCAGCTCCTCGACGGTGGAGTGCCCGGCGGTGCGCGCCTGCTCGACCGCGACCTCCGGGCAGAGCACGACGTCGCCGAGCAGCCCCGCCGGCGTCGGCTCGTCCGCGCGGCCGGGGCGCAGCTCGTCCATCGGGAACGAGAGCACGTCCGTGGGGCCGGGCTCGTCCATCCACTTCACGTGCAGGTCCGTCATGACCTCGGTGTCGACGAACAGGATCGACAGGTCGGTCTGCGGGTGCACGTGCATCTGGTCCAGGACGAAGCGGGCGAGCGCGGCGAACTCCGCCTCGTCCACCTCGTGGCCGGACTCGTTGTTGACCTCGATGCTCATCTCTTGGTGCTGTCCCAGCGTGCGTAGGCGTCGATGATGTCGCTGACCAGGCGGTGGCGGACGACGTCCGAGGAGGACATCCGGCAGAAGGCGACGTCGTCCACGTCGTCGAGGATCGACTCCACGACGCGCAGGCCGGAGGTCGTGCCGGACGGCAGGTCGACCTGGGTGACGTCGCCGGTCACGACCACCTTGGAGCCGAAGCCCAGGCGGGTGAGGAACATCTTCATCTGCTCGGCCGAGGTGTTCTGCGCCTCGTCCAGGATGATGAAGGAGTCGTTGAGGGTGCGGCCGCGCATGTAGGCGAGCGGCGCGACCTCGATCGTGCCCGCCTCCATCAGCCGCGGGATCGACTCGGGGTCGACCATGTCGTGCAGCGCGTCGTACAGCGGCCGCAGGTAGGGGTCGATCTTGTCGCTGAGCGACCCGGGCAGGAACCCGAGCCGCTCCCCCGCCTCGACGGCCGGGCGGGTGAGCACGATGCGGTTCACCTGGCGGGCCTGGAGCGCCTGCACGGCCTTGGCCATCGCGAGGTAGGTCTTGCCGGTGCCGGCGGGGCCGATGCCGAACGTGATCGTGTTCCTGTCGATCGCGTCGACGTACTCCTTCTGGCCGGCCGTCTTGGCCCGGATGGTGCGGCCGCGGCTGGACAGGATGTTGAACGTCAGGACGTCGGCCGGGCGCGTGGCGGTGCCGGCGGTGAGCATCGCGACGGAGCGCGTGACCACGTCCGGGGTCAGAGGCGTGCCGGCGACGGCGGTCTCGACCAGCTCGTCGACGAGACGGGCGACGAGCGCCACGTCCCCCGCCGGGCCGCCGAGGGTGATCTCGTTGCCCCGCACGTGCACGTCGACGGTGCGGAAGCCGTTCTCCACGGCGCGCAGGACCTGGTCGTCCATCCCCAGGAGCTCGACCATGGACACGCTCGACGGGATCGTGATCCGGTGCTCGACCCGGGCGGCGCCGGGGAGCGATCGCCGCGGGCGATCGGGTGTGGTCTCGGCCATGTGCTCGGCGTGCGCCGTGCGCTCCGTTCCTCGAGGAGGTGCTGGTCCCCCCATCCTACCGACCACCGCCGACGGACCGCCCCCGGATTCTCCCCGCCGCGTCGCGCCTCCGCCAGGGGCCGATGGCCCTACCGGACCGCGACCGCGGGGAGCACAGTAGGGAGGGCGGGTGCAACGACGCCCCCGCGGTCGTACCGGAGGTGCACGTGGCCAGCTATGTCCAGGACTTCTCCGAGGGTGGCAAGGACCAGAAGGACCTGCTCGGCGGCAAGGGCGCGAACCTCGCCGAGATGACCCGCCTCGGCCTGCCGGTGCCGCCCGGCTTCACCATCACCACCGACGCCTGCCGCGCCTACATGCGCACCGGGCACCTGCCGCCCGAGCTGCGCGTGCAGGTCACCATGGCCGTCCGCCGGCTGGAGGACGCGCTGGGCCGCGGGCTCGGTGACTTCCACGAGCCGCTGCTCGTCTCCGTGCGCTCCGGCGCCAAGTTCTCCATGCCCGGGATGATGGAGACCGTGCTCAACGTCGGGCTCAACGACGCGTCCGTCATCGGGCTCGCCGAGCTCGCCGAGGACGAGCGGTTCGCCTGGGACTCCTACCGCCGGCTGATCCAGATGTTCGGCAAGACCGTCCTGGACATCGACGGCGACCTGTTCGCCGACACGCTCGACAAGGCCAAGGCGGCGAAGGGCGTCGAGCAGGACGTCGAGCTCGACGCGGCGGACCTGCGCCAGCTCGTCGGGGCGTACAAGGACATCGTCCGCTCCGAGTCGGGCCGCGAGTTCCCGCAGCACCCGCGCGAGCAGCTGGACCTCGCGATCGTCGCGGTGCTGCGGTCCTGGAACACCGACCGCGCCCGGCTGTACCGGCGCCGCGAGCGCATCCCGGACGACCTCGGCACCGCGGTGAACGTCGTCAGCATGGTGTTCGGCAACCTGGGGCCGACCTCCGGCACCGGCGTGGCGTTCACGCGCGACCCGGCCACCGGGCACTCCGGCGACTACGGGGACTACCTGGCGAACGCGCAGGGCGAGGACGTCGTCGCCGGCATCCGCAACACGCTCAGCCTGGCCGAGATGGAGCAGGTGTCCCCGCAGGCCTACGGCGAGCTGCGCCAGGCCATGCGCCGGCTGGAGACCCACTACCGCGACCTGTGCGACGTGGAGTTCACCGTCGAGCGCGGCAAGCTCTGGATGCTGCAGACCCGGGTCGGCAAGCGCACGGCGCCGGCCGCGTTCCGGATCGCCACCCAGCTGGTCGACGAGCACCTCATCACGATGGACGAGGCGCTCGCCCGCGTCAGCGGCGCGCAGCTGTCCCAGCTGATGTTCCCCCGGTTCGACGCGCACGCCGAGCGCACCCTGCTCACCACCGGCATGGCCGCCTCCCCCGGCGCCGCCGTGGGCCACGCGGTGTTCGACTCGGCGACCGCCGAGGCGCGCGCCGCCGCGGGAGAGGACGTGGTGCTGATCCGCCGGGAGACCAACCCGGACGACCTCGGCGGCATGATCGCCTCGGTCGGCGTGCTCACCGCCCGCGGCGGCAAGACGTCGCACGCGGCGGTCGTCGCACGCGGCATGGGGCTGACCTGCGTGGTCGGGGCCGACGCGCTCGACATCGACCCCGCGGCCCGGTCGATGCGGGTGGCCGGGCACGAGGTGGCGGAGGGCGACGTCGTGGCGATCGACGGCTCGACGGGCGAGGTCTACCTCGGCGCCGTGCCGGTCGTCCCGTCGCCGGTGAGCACCTACCTGGGCGAGGGCCTGGACGCGGCGCTCGACCAGGCCGGCGAGGACGAGCAGACCGCCGACCTCGTCCGCTCCGTGCACCGCGTCCTCACGCACGCCGACGACACCCGGCGGCTGCGGGTGCACGCCAACGCGGACACGGCCGAGGACGCCCGGCGCGCCCGCTCGCTCGGCGCCCAGGGCATCGGGCTGTGCCGCACCGAGCACATGTTCCTCGGCGAGCGACGCGTGCTGGTCGAGCGGGTCGTGCTCGCCGCCGACGACGCGGAGCGCCAGGCGGCCCTGGACGCCCTGCTGCCGCTGCAGCGGGAGGACTTCGGGGCGCTGCTCACCGAGATGGACGGGCTGCCGACCACCATCCGGCTGATCGACCCGCCGCTGCACGAGTTCCTGCCCGACCTCACCGACCTGGCGGTCAAGGTGGCCCTGGCGCGGGAGCGCGGCGAGGAGGACGAGCACGACACCCGGCTGCTCGCCGCCGTCCGCCGGATGCACGAGGCGAACCCGATGCTCGGGCTGCGCGGCGTCCGGCTCGGCCTCGTCGTGCCCGGGCTGTTCGCGCTGCAGATCCGCGCGATCTGCGAGGCGGCGGCCGACCGGCTCGAGGCCGGCGGCACCCCGCACGCGGAGATCATGGTGCCGC
Source organism: Cellulosimicrobium cellulans (assembly GCF_007679345.1). Lineage (GTDB taxonomy): Bacteria > Actinomycetota > Actinomycetes > Actinomycetales > Cellulomonadaceae > Cellulomonas > Cellulomonas cellulans_A. The sequence goes on along the minus strand of NZ_VEGH01000004.1, from coordinate 311,095 downwards.
TGGTCGGCTCCGTCATGGAGCTCCACCTGGTCCGCGACGAGGCGCTGCGGATCATGGCCGAGGTCGGAGCCGCGCGCGGGGTCGACCTGGACCTCCCGGTCGGCGTCATGATCGAGCTGCCGCGCGCGGCGCTCACCGCCGACCGGATCGCCGAGGTCGCGCAGTTCTTCTCGTTCGGCACCAACGACCTCACGCAGACGACGTGGGGCTTCTCCCGGGACGACGTCGAGGGGGCGTTCTTCCCGGAGTACCTCGCGAACGGGGTGCTCACCGTGTCCCCGTTCGAGACCATCGACACGAAGGGCGTCGGTCGGCTCGTCCGCATCGCCGTCGAGGAGGGTCGGGCCACCCGCCCGGACCTCACCGTCGGGGTGTGCGGCGAGCACGGTGGTGACCCGGAGTCGATCCGGTTCTTCGACGCGGTCGGGCTGGACTACGTGTCCTGCTCGCCGTTCCGGGTGCCGGTCGCGCGGCTCGAGGCCGGCAGGGCCGCGATCCAGGGAGCCGACTCCGACGCCCGGTGAGGGGGCGCGCGCGGCGCCGCCCGCCCGGTTGGGACACCGGGAGGGCGGCGGCGCGGCGCCCGGTCCGCCCGCGGCCGCGGCCGCGCGCTGCCGGGCGGACCGGATGTAGACCCCCGTCTACATTCCGGTACGCTCGCCTCCGACGAGGAGATCGAGATCACGACCCACGGCGATCCCGCCGAGCGGTACGCCGCCAGCATCCTGTCCCGCGCGGAGCTCGAGCTCGGTGTGCTCACGGCGCGCGACCCCCAGGTCGCAGCGGACCGCCTCCGCTGGCTGAACGACCTGGACGAGCGGTTCGACTGGCTCGACTTCGACGTCGCGGCCAGCCGCTCGTACGGCGTCGTCGCGGCGGGCGCGCGCGCCACGGGAGCCAGGATCCGGGGCAAGGACGCCCTGATCGCCGCACAGGCCCACCGGCACGGGGCTGCGGTGATGACGGCGAACCTCGCCGACTTCGCCCCGTTCGACCACCTGGTCCGCGTCCTCGCCCCGCGGGCTCGCTAGCGCCCGCGGGGCGGTCCGGCCCCCGTCCTGTGCGGGGTCGTGACGCGGCCGCGCGGCCTACTTCACGGCGCCCGACAGCAGGCCGCTGACGTAGTACTTCTGCAGCAGCAGGTAGATCACGATGCAGGGCACGACCGTCACCGTGACCCCCGCCTGCATCACGCCCCAGTCCAGCTGGTTGTTCTGCCCGGACGCCAGCATCTGCAGGCTGACCGGCAGCGTGTACCTGTCCTGGTCCACCAGCAGGATCAGCGTCGCGAAGAACTCGTTCCACGCGGTGAAGAACGTCAGCAGCGCGGTCGAGATCACGCCCGGCAGCGCGACCGGGAGCAGCACGCGGCGCATCGCGCCGAGCGTCCCGCACCCGTCGATCATCGCGGCCTCCTCCAGGCTGCCGGGCAGCGCCGCGAACGTGTTCCGCATGAGGAACAGCCCGAACGGCAGGCTGAACGTCGCGATGACGAGGATCAGCCCCGGCAGCGAGCCGAGCAGACCGAGGTTCCGCAGGATCAGGAACAGCGGCGTGATGATCGCCTGGAACGGCACCATGAACGCGACCAGGGCGAGGAAGAAGATGAACCCCGAGCCGCGGAACGGCAGCTTGGCGAAGCCGTAGCCGGCCAGCGTGGCGACCACCGTGGTGAGCAGCGTCACCGACACCGACACCAGCACCGAGTTGCCGAGCGAGCGCAGCAGGCTGATCCCGGACGACGAGTCCGCGAGCGCCCGGTAGTTCTCGAGCGACCAGTCGTGCGGGAACATCGTCGGCGGGACGGCGACGGCCTCGGCGGGCGCCTTGAGGCTCTGCGTGATCATCACGTAGAGCGGGTAGAGGAACACGATGGCGAGGCAGAGGCAGACGACCCACCACGCGAGGCGGGGCATCGAGGCGCGGACCTCGGCGACGGTGCGCGGGATGCGGCCGCGGCGCCGGGGCGCCGGGGCCCGGGACGGGTCGGGGGTGGCGAGGGCCGAGGCGTCGGCGGCGACCAGCGTGCTCATGCGTTGTCCGTGTTCCTCAGCAGGAGCATCTGCAGGGCGCTCACGGCCGCGAGGACGACCATGAGCAGCACCGACATCGCGGCACCGGCGCCGAGCTCGAACTGGATGAAGGAGGTCCGGTAGGTCTGGAACACCGCGGTGATCGTCGAGTTCGACGGCCCGCCCGCGGTCATGATGAAGAACTGGTCGAACGCGAGCAGCGACCCGGCGACCGAGAACACCAGCACCAGCGCGAGCGTCGGCCGGAGCAGCGGCAGCGTGATGTGCCGGAACGCCTGCCACCGCCCCGCGCCGTCGATCCGCGCGGCCTCGGTCACCTCGACGGGGATGGACTGCAGCCCGGAGGACAGCAGCAGCATCTGCAGGCCGACCACCTTCCAGGTGACCATGGCCAGCACGATGACGAGCGCCGACGTGAACGTGGCGAAGTAGTTCTGCGAGGCGTCCAGCAGCCCGGCGCGCTCCCCCAGCGCGGCGGCCGGGCCCAGGTCGGGCTGGAACAGGTACATCCACAGGTAGGACGCGGCGGCCATGCCGATCACCACCGGGATGAACCAGATCGTCTGGAACGCCCGCGCGGCGCGGGTGCCCCCGCGGACCAGCAGCGCGAGGACCAGCGCCACCGCGAACAGCAGCGGCGTGGCGATCAGCGTGTACCGGAGCGTGAAGCCGACCGCCGCCAGGAAGTCGGAGTCGGTCAGCGCGTCGGCGTAGTTCTCCAGGCCGACCCACGTGTGCTCGCCGAGCATCGGCCAGTCGTAGAAGGACATCCGGACCGTCTGCGTCAGCGGCCACAGGAAGAACAGGCCGAGCATGACGACGGCGGGCAGGACCATGAGCACGCCGAGCCGGGTGCGCCGGCGGGCGAGGGTGGCGCGCCTGCGGCGGCGCCGGGGCAGCGCGACGCCGCCGGGTGCGGGTGGGGCCATGACGGGTGCGGTCATCGCTCGGAACTCCGTCGTTCGAGGGGGCGCGGTGCCCCGCGGATGGGGTCAGTCGTTCGCCTTGTCGAGGATCGCCTGGGCGTCCTCCTGGGCCGCGGCCTGCGCGTCGGCGACGCTGCCGGGTCCGAACACGGCGTCCTGGATCAGCCCGGCCCAGACGCCGTTGTTGTCGTTGAACAGCTCGTTCTCGACGATCGAGTACGGCACGTGCCCGACGGACAGCGCGTCCGCGAACACGGCGAACCGCGGGTCCTGCGGCACGTAGATCTCGTCGAGCAGGTCCATCCGGATCGGCAGGATCGCGTGGTCGGCGAGCACCTGCTGCGCGTCGCGGTCCGTCGCCCACTGCAGGAACTCCCAGGCCCCGTCCGGGTTGTCGGCGCCGGTCATCACCGACAGCACGTCACCGCCGGCGAACGAGGCGGACCCCCCGTCCTGCCCGGGGATCGGGGCGACGCCGAAGTCGACCGCGCCGTCGGACACCAGCGTCGACATGAACGACGTGCCGTCGAACCGGATGCCGACCGTGCCGGACTGGAACGCGCTCGCCGCGTTCGGGCCGGCGTCGGTGCGCACCAGCTCGGGCATGGTGCCCGCGTCGTACAGGTCCCGGTACAGCTGGAGGGCCCCGCCGACCTCGTCGGAGTCGAGCAGCGCCTCGGTGCCGTCGGCGTTCAGCACGTCGCCGCCGGACGCCCACACCAGCGGGGTCAGCGAGAAGATGTTGCAGCCGCCGCACGCGCCGGAGAACACGAACCCGTTGCTGCCGTCGCCGAGCGCGGCGACCGCCTCGGCGGCCTGCTGCACCTCGGCCCAGGTGGCCGGCGGGACCTCGGGGTCGAGCCCGGCCTCGGCGAACAGGGTCTTGTTGTAGAACATCACCGACACGTCACCCGTGAACGGGACCCCGTAGGTGCGGCCCTCGTAGGTGACCTGGTCCAGGTGCGCCGGGCTGAGGTCGTCCGCGTACGGCAGCGCGTCGACCCGGTCGGTCACGTCCGCGAGCACGCCCGCCGAGGCGAAGTACGGCGCGAACACCAGGTCCAGCGACGCGATGTCCGGGCCCTGGTAGGCCGCCACCGCGGTGCCGAGCTTCTGCACGAAGCTCGTCGCGGGCACCAGCGTGACCTCGACCTGGGTGTCGTGGGTCGCGTTGAACTCGTCCGCGAGCGTGCCCATGATCGCCTTCTGGTAATCGCGGACCCAGAGCGTCACGGTGTCGTCGTCACCGCCACCGCCGGGCCCGCTCGCGCAGGCGCTCGCGCCGAGCACCACCGCGGCGGCCAGCGCGGCCGCCCTCCTGACCCGTCTGCGCATCGTCGCGCCGTCCCTTCGTCGTGGGGTGCCGGCCCTCGGGGGCCGGGTCGTGCGTCGTGGTCGTCCGGCGCCGGACCGCTCGGCCGCGGCGCCGGACGCCGGTCAGGCGAGCGGGAGCCAGACCCGCATGGCGCCGGGGGCGCGGTTGCCCCACTGCGCGTAGGGGATCGCGGTCAGCCGCACGGGTGCGCCCGCGGCGGGGACGCACGGGCCCGCCCCGTACAGCGGGGCGTCGGCAGCGTCGGCGGCGACGCCCTCCGCGGCGATGCGCGGCAGCGGGTCGTCGCCCGGGACCACCGTGAGGGCGCCGCCGGCGCGCAGCCGCACGTCCTCGACGGACGGCCCGTCGGGGTGGTCGGCCTGCTCGACGCAGTAGACGACCGGGCCCCGCACGAGCGCCACCGAGCCGCGCACGGCGTCCACCCGGGGGTGCGCCGCGACCGCGGTCGCCGGCATGTCCAGGTCGAGCTCGACCCGGCGGGTGCCCGCGGGCAGGACCAGGTAGCCGTCCTCGAGCGGCAGGTCGGCCGGGGTCGTCGCGGCGAGCGGGGCGCCGTCGACGGTCACCCGCAGGCCGGTGGCCCAGCCCGGCACGCGCAGCGCGAGCGACCCGGCGAGCGTGCCGTCGACCTCCACCCGCACGCGCCCGTCGGCCGGGTACGCGGTGTCCACCCGGACGGTGCCGGTGCCGAGGTGCTCGGGGACCTCGATCGTCGCCGCGGAGTACAGGTGCACCCGCAGCGCGTCGTCGGTCGCGGTCGCCAGGTACGCGTGCAGCGACGCGACGAGCCGGGCGATGTTCGGCGGGCAGCACGCGCAGGAGTACCAGGGCGTCCGCCGGGACGGTGCGTTCTCCTCCTCGCGGTGCCCCTCGCGCAGGTGCAGCGGGTTGGAGTAGAAGAACGACCGCCCGTCCGCCGACACCGAGGCGGCGACCGCGTTGAGCAGCGCCCGCTCGATCGCGTCGGCGTACCGGGAGCCGCCGTCGGCCAGCAGCATCCGGTAGGACCACTGCACGTCGGCGATGGCGGCGCAGGTCTCGGCGTAGGCACGGTCCGGCGGCAGCTCGTACGCGTCGCCGAAGGACTCGTCGAAGTGCCGCGAGCCCATCGCCCCGGTCACGTACATCTTCTGGTGGTGCGCCGAGTCCCACTGCGCGCGCATCGCGGCGAGCAGGGTGTCGTCGCCCTGCTCGGTGAACACGTCGGTGACGCCCGCGTCCAGGTAGAGCTGCCGCACGGCGTGGCCGGTCGCCTCGAGCGACTCCCGGACGGGGGCCTGGTCCTGGAAGTAGTGCGCGCCGAGCCGGTCGGGGCCGAGCAGCGCCAGGTCCTGCCCGCGCTCGTCGACCATCCGCCGGGCCGTGGCCAGGTACGGCTCGTGGCCCGTCTCGCGGTACAGCTCGACCAGCGCCGTCTCCACCTCCGGGTGGCCGCAGTAGCCGGCGCGCCCCCCGGGTCCGAACGTGGCGACGACCAGGTCGGCGCACCGGCGGCCCAGCGCGAGGTAGTCGGCCCGCCCGGCGCCGCGGTGCAGGGCGACCGCGGCCTGGATCAGGTGCCCGGCGCAGTACAGCTCGTGCGCCCAGCGCAGGTCCGCCCAGCGCTCGGCGGGCCGGTCGACCTGCACGAACGAGTTGAGGTAGCCGTCGGCGTCCTGGGCCCGGGTGAGCAGGTCGAGGGTCCGGTCGAGGAAGCCGTCGAACACGCCCGTGCCCGTGCGGCCGATCTCCCAGCCGATCGCCTCCAGCACCTTGTAGACGTCCGAGTCGGCGAACTGGTAGCCGACGAACGGGCCGTCGTGCTCCCCGGTGACCCGGCGGAGGTTGGGCAGGGCGCCGCTGTCCTCCAGCATCCCGATGCTGTGCGGCAGCGTGGCGTCGGCGTTCAGCCGCTGCCAGCGGCCGAGGTGGCCGGCCGGGTCGAGGCGGACCGCCGAGGCCGGCAGCGGGCGCTGGACCAGGCGCTCGGCGGCGCGCGGGGCGACCGGGCCGGCGTGCGCGCGCAGCGGCTGCGCGGGGCGGGCGGTGGGTGCGGTGGTGGCCGCGTGCGTCATGGGGCTTCCTCGCCGTGAGCGGTGCAACGGTGCGGACGCCACTCTGCTGTCCGATTACATCGATGTCAACACCGACGACTCGCGCAGTGGGCGCGTGGCGACCGCTGTCGCGCGCCATCCCGGGTGCCGATGGGGCTCCGACCTCCGCGGAGGCCCTGACATCGATGCACGCCACGTCCTCGCGGCAGGCGCACCCCGGTCCCGTCGCTCTGTCGCGACGCCCCCCCTGTCGGACGGCCGGTCCCGGGACGACGGGGTGGGGATCAGGCCACGGGCGTCCGCGGACCGCCGCTCGACTCCCGCACGGCGAGCCGGTGCTCCGCCACCACGACGCGGGGCTCCCCCGCGTACCCGCCGATCCGGTCGACCAGCAGCTCGACGGCCGTCCGGGCGATCTGCTCCTGCCCGGGGTCGACGGAGGTCAGCGGCGGGGTCGAGAACCGGGCCTGCTCGGTGTCGTCGAACCCGACCACCGCCACGTCGTCCGGCACGCGCAGCCCCCGGCTGGCCAGCACCCGCAGGGCGCCGAACGCCATGGCGTCGTTGAAGCAGAACACCGCGTCGAAGGGGGCGCCCGATCCGAGCAGCCGCACCGCCGCCGCGGCGCCCGACGACCGGCGGTCCCAGTCGGGCGCGTCGAGCACCAGGGCGTCGTCGACGGGGACGCCGGCCGCCGCGAGGGCGTCCCGGTAGCCGGCCTCGCGCAGCGCGGCGGACCCGCCCCTCGGCGTCGCGCCGATCGCCGCGATCCGCCGCCGGCCCGTCGCGAGCAGGTGCGCGACCGCGGTCCGGGCCGCCCCGCGGTCGTCCATCACGGCCTGGTCCGCGGGCGGCGCGCCGAGCCGCGGCCCCAGCAGGACGACCGGGCCCTCGACGCGCAGCCGCTCCACCTCGGCGGGGCTCAGCGCCGCCGGCGAGACGATGGCGCCGTCGACCTGCTGCCGGCGCCCGCCGGTGAGCACCGCGCGCTCGGCGGCCGCCACCGCGTCGGTCGGCTCGATGACCACGGTCAGCCCGCGGCGCTCGCCCTCGGCGATGACCCGCTCGGCCAGGTCGCCGAAGTACGGCTGGTACAGGTGCGGCAGCGCGAACGCGATCACGCCCGTGCGCCCCGACCGCAGCCGGCTGGCGAACGGGTTGACCCGGTAGCCGAGGGCCTCCACCGCGGCGAGCACCCGGTCGCGGGTCTCGGGCCGGACGTGCGCGTGCCCGGCGAGGACGTTCGACACGGTCTTGACCGACACCCCCGCCGCCGCGGCGACGTCCGCCATCGTGACGGGGCGGGCGGGGTCGGCGCCGGTGCGGTCCGCTGCGGTGCGGTCCACGGCGGCGTCAGCGGTGCCCGGGGCGCCGGCGGGGCCCTCGACGGCGGCGGTCACGCGACCCCCACCCCGAGCGTGGACTCGCGCAGGCGCAGCTCGACGGCGGCGGCCGCGCGCGCCCCGTCGCCCCGCGGGGCGCGGCCCTCGATCCGGTCCTCGAGCAGCGCCACGGCGGTGCCGGCCACCTCGCTGGTGCCCTGCGCGATCGACGTCAGGGACGGCACGGCGTACCGGGCGTCCTCCGTGTCCCCGGACCCGACGACGGCCAGGTCCTCGGGCACCCGCAGCCCCCGGTCGAGCGCGGCGCGCAGCGCCCCCAGCGCCAGGGCGTCGGTGTGCGCGATCAGCGCGTCGACCGGCCGGCCGGAGTCGAGCAGCCGGGCCGCGGCCTCGGCGCCCGCCTGGCGGCCCCAGCGGGGCCCGACGTCGAGCAGCAGCGCCTCGTCGACGTCGAGACCGGCGTCGCGGGCGGCGCGGCGGAACGCGGCGGTCCGGCGCGCGCCCGGGGACCCTGGGCGGGGATCGGCCCCGAGCACGGCGATCCGCCGCCGCCCCGTCTCGACCAGGTGGGCGACGGCGGCGGCCACCGCGGGGTCGGCGTCGACCGCGGCCGCGGCCCCGGGTGCGACCCGCTCCCCCAGCAGCACCGCGGGCAGCGCCGCGGCGTCGGCGTCCTCGGCTCCCACGCCCAGCGCGTACAGCAGCACGCCGTCCAGCCCGCCGCCGCGCCCGCGCAGCAGCGCGAGCTCGCGGTCCCGGTCGCCGCCGGTCGGGTCGACGAGCACCGTCAGGCCGCGCCGGCCGGCCTGCTGGAGCACGGCGTGCGCGAGCTCGGCGTAGTACGGCTCGCGCAGGTCGGGCAGCCCGAGGCCGATGACGCCCGACCGGCCCGTGCGCAGCGTCCGCGCGGCGGGGTTGAGCCGGTAGCCGAGCTCGTCGATCGCCGCGAGCACCCGCGCCCGCTTGTCCGGGCTGATGTGCGGCTCGTCGTTGACCACCCGGGACACCGTCTTCACGGACACGGCGGCGCGGCGCGCGACGTCCTGCATCGTGACGGCCATGGTGCGTCAGCGTAGGGCCTGCCGGTGCGGCGCGGGCGGGCGCGCCCGGCCGCCGGGCTGCCCGGACGCCCGGCCACCCGGCGAGCGGGCGGCCCGGGGCCCGGGCCGGGCGCCGGGTCAGTCCGCCGGGCCCGCGATCAGGGTGACGGTCGCCGTCTGCGCGGTGCCGTCGGCGGCGGTCCAGGTCAGCGTCACCTGGTCGCCGGGGGCGTGCGCCGCGAGCGCCGCGCTCAGCGCGTCGCCGTCCGCCACGGCGGTGCCGTCGACCGCGGTGATCGCGTCGCCCGCCGCCAGGCCGGCCTGCGCCGCCGGGGTTCCGTCGACGACGCCCGCGACGGTCGCGCCGGTGCCGGTCCAGCCGGTCGCCCCACCGAGGCCCGGGAGGGTCGCGCTGCCGGTCGCCAGCTGCACGCCGAGGAACGCCGGGTAGCCGAGCGTGATCGTGTCGGAGTCGTGGCCCGCGACGATCTGCGTCGCCACGTCCAGGGCGTCGTCGATCGGGATGGCGAAGCCGGTGATGTCCGACGAGCCGGAGGACGCGGCGGTCGTGATGCCGACGACCTCGCCCTGGTCGTCCAGCAGCGCGCCGCCGGAGTCGCCCGAGACCACGTCCGCGTCCACCTGGATCAGCCCGGTCAGCGACTCCCCTGACGAGACCCCCTCGGCCCGGGTGGTGATCGACTGGTCCAGCGCGGTGACGGTGCCGTCCGCCGCGAGGAGCACGCCGCCGCCCTGCGCGTTGCCGACCGCCGTGACCGCGTCGCCCACGGCGAGGTCGCCATCGGCGTCGAGCGTGGCCGTGGTCAGCCCGGACGCGCCGTCGAGCTGGAGGACGGCGACGTCGGCGGTGGCGTCGGTGCCGACGACCTGGGCGGTGTACGTCGCGCCGGTGGTGCCGATCGTGACGGTGATCTCGGTGGCGCCCTCGACCACGTGGTTGTTGGTGAGCACCAGGCCGTCCGAGGTGAGCACGACGCCGCTGCCCGCCGCCTCGGCGGACTGGTAGCCGAGCACCGTGTCGATCAGCACCACGCCCTGCTGCTGGGCCTCGGTGGCGGTGCTCGTGTCCAGGGTGCCGGTGCCGGTCGACGGTGCGGACCCCCCGTACCCGTAGCCGGAGGACGAGCCGCCCTGCGACCCGGTGGCCCCGCTCCACCCGCCGAGGCCGGACGCGGAGCCGTCCGGGCCGGCCGAGGCGGTGAGCCCGGTGCCGGCGGTGCCCGCGGGCCAGCCGAGCGCGACCGCCGACCCGCCGAGGACCAGGGCCCCGGCGACGGCACCCGAGGCGACCAGGGCGACGGCGGTGCGGCGCCGGCGGGAGCGGCGCGGGGCGGGTGGGGCGGCGGCCGCGTCGCCGGGGTACGCGGCGTGGCCGGAGAGCGCTGCGGGCTGCTGCGGATCGGTCGACTGGGCGGCCTGGTCGTGCTGGTCCATTCCGGACACCTCCTGCGGGGCGCCGCTGTGGCGCCGACAGGAGCAAGAGAACGCCCCGATCCCGGACGACCGCTGAACCCTCCCTGAGCGCCGCCCATGAACCGCCGCCGGCGCCCGAGGTCGTCACATCGCGGCGAGGTCGTCACACCGTGGTGACGACCTCACGCGGTTGTGACGACCTCACGGCCGGGGACGCGCCGGTCAGGCCGTGAAGCGCTCCGACCGCTCCACCACGTGGGCCGTCCGGGTCGCTTCGTCCCAGGTGTAGACCGTGCGGCCCTCGATGAGGACGTGCTCCGCGCGGGCGTGCACGTCGAGCGGGTCGCCGGACCAGATCACCACGTCGCCGTCCCGGCCCGGCTCCAGCGCGCCCACCCGGTCGTCCAGGCCGAGGAACGAGGCCGGGTTGACGGTGAGCGCCTCCAGCGCGGTGTCCCGCGGCAGGCCGTCCTTCACCGCGAGCGTCGCCTGGTGCACCAGGAAGTTGATCGGCACCACCGGGTGGTCCGTGGTGATCGCGACCCGGACGCCGGCCTTCGCGAGCGCGGCGAGGTTGGCGATGGCGCGGTCCCGGAGCTCGACCTTGGACCGCGAGGTGAACATCGGCCCGAAGATCACCGGGATGTCCCGCTCGGCGATGACGTCCGCGATCTTGTGGCCCTCGGTGCCGTGGTTCAGCACCAGGCGGTAGCCGAACTCGTCGGCCAGCCGGATGGCCGTCACCAAGTCGTCGTGCCGGTGCGCGTGCTGGTCCCAGGCGAGCTCGCCGTCGAGCACCCGCGCCAGCGCCTCCAGGCCGAGGTCGACCTTGAACGGCTCGCCCTTGGCCTCGGCGGCGGCGCGCGCGGCGCGGTAGTGCTGGGCGTCGGTGAACGCCTGCCGGATGATCAGCGCGGTGCCGAGCCGGGTCGACGGCGTCTGCTTCTTCTCGGCGTACACCCGCTTGGGGTTCTCGCCGAGCGCCGACTTCACGGAGACGGCCGCCTTGATGACCTGCTCGTCGATGGTGCGGCCGCCCCAGGACTTGATCGCGACCGACTGGCCGCCGATCGGGTTGCCCGAGCCCGGCTTCACGACGACCGAGGTGACGCCGCCGGACAGCGCGTCGCGGAAGCCCTCGTCGTCGATGTTCACCGCGTCGATCGCGCGGACGGCCGCCATGTTCGGGCCGGTCATCTCGTTGGTGTCGTTGCCCGCGACGCCCTCGCCCTCCTCGTGGATGCCCACGTGACCGTGCGCCTCGACGAAGCCCGGCAGCACCCAGCGGCCGGTCGCGTCGATCACGGTCGCACCCTCGGGGACCGCGACGTCGGCACCGACGGCCTCGATGCGGCCGTCGCGGATGAGGACGGTGCCGCCGTCGATCGGGTCGGAGGAGACGGGGACGACATGGCCGCCGGTGACGGCGACGACGGAGGAGGTCATGGCCTCCACCGTACGTCGGCGTCCGGGGCGGTCCGCACCCGGGACGCGGGCGTCCGGCGACCGGCCCCGGGCGCCGCGAGGGCGCCGCGTGTGGCACGGTGGCACGCGTGCGATACGTGATCATCGGCGCCGGCGCGGTCGGCGGGACCATCGGCGGGCTGCTGGCCGAGGCGGGGCGCGAGGTCGTGCTCGTCGCGCGCGGCGCCCACCTCGACGCGCTGCGGTCCGACGGCCTGCACCTCACGACCCCCGCCGGCGCGCGGGTCGTGCGCGCCGCGACGGCGGCCGGGCCCGAGGACGTGGACCTGCGCCCGGACGACGTGCTGGTGCTCGCCGTGAAGGGCCAGGACACCGCCGCGACGACGGCGCAGTGGGCGGGTCGTCCGGTCGCCGGCGGGCGCACCGCGGGCGAGGACCTGCTGCTGGTGTGCGCGCAGAACGGCGTCGACAACGAGCGCACGGCGCTGCGCCGGTTCGCCCGCGTCGTCGGGATGTGCGTGTGGCTGCCCGCGACGTTCCTCGAGCCCGGCCGGGTCTCCGCGGCGGGCAGCCCCGTGACCGGGGTGCTGACGCTCGGCTCGTACCCGGCGGGCGCGCCCGACCCCGACCTGGCGGCCGTGGCGGCCGACCTGGAGGCGGTGGGCTTCCGCGCGCCGGTCGTGCGGGACGTCATGGCCTGGAAGTACGCGAAGCTGCTGAGCAACCTCGGCAACGCCGTCGAGGCGCTGTGCGGCCCGGTCCGCGAGCCGGCGGCGAAGGAGCTGCTGACCGCGACGGTCGCGGAGGCGCGCGCGGTCCTCGCGGCGGCGGGGATCGAGCCGACGTCGCCCGAGGACGAAGCGGAGGCCCGCAGCGACTTCACCCTCGTCGAGCTGCCGGGCGTCAGCCGGCGCGGCGGGTCGTCCTGGCAGAGCCTGGTGCGCGGCGCCGGGTCGATCGAGGCCGCGTACCTGAACGGGGAGATCGTGCTGCTCGGCCGCCTGCACGGGGTCGCGACCCCGCTCAACGCGGCACTCCTGCGGCTGGCCGAGGCCGCCGCGGCGGCCGGCGAGCAACCGGGCGGGCACGACGCGGCCGAGATCCTCGGTTCCGCCCGGGCCGCGGCTTGACCGGAGCGGCGACGTGGAGAGCGACGAGCGGGCGGCCGGCGGCGGACCCGGCGGCGGCGACACCCGTCCCGCGGCAGCGGCCCGGCACGCGGTCGCGTCCGGCGGCACAGGCGTCCCCGGCGCGGGTGCGCCCGCTGCCGACCCTCGCGCGCCCGGTGCCGGAGCGGTCGCACCAGGCTCCCCCGCGCCCGCCGCCAAGCCGCTGCCCGCGGGGCCGCCGTCCACCCGTGTCGACCGCTGGGTGTGGGCCGTCCGGCTCACCAAGACCCGCGCCGCGGCGGCGACCGCGTGCCGCGCGGGCCACGTGCGGGTCAACGGCGAGCGCGCCAAGCCGGCGACCTCGGTCAAGGTCGGCGACGAGGTCCGGGTCCGCGGCGAGGGGCCCGAGCGGATCGTCGAGGTCGCGCACGTCCTGGAGCGCCGGGTCGGGCCGGAGCCCGCCGCCCGCTGCTACGTCGACCGCACGCCGGCACCCCCGCCCCCGGACCAGGTGGCGGTGGCGGCGCAGCGCGATCGCGGCGCCGGCCGCCCCACCAAGCGCGAGCGCCGCGAGATCGACCGCCTCCGCGGCCGCGGCTGACCCGACGGGGCCCGCGTACGGCCGGCCGGCGTCGCGCGAATGGATCCTTTCGCACGAACACGCCCGAGCGTGTCCGTGCGAACGGATCCACTCGGGTAGGTCGGGCCGCCCGCGACGGGCCGCAGGCGTCGGACCGCGCGCGCCGGAACGCCCCGGGTCGGCCCCGTCAGTCCCGGGTGGGCGGCGGACCGACGCCCAGGCGAGCCGCCAGGGCCATCGCGTCGACCGGGGCCCGCACCTTCGCGTCGTTGTCGAAGTACACGTAGACGTCCCGGCCCTCCGGCGCCGCGGGGGCCGGCGGACCCAGCCGGCGCGCGTCGTCCGGCTCCCCGCCGGCCGCCCACGCCCGCACCCGCGCCGCCCACCGGTCGAGCGCCGGGTCGTCGTAGCCCGAGACGTACAGCTCGGAGTCGCCGTGCAGCCGCACGTAGACCAGGTCCGACGTCACGTCCTCCAGGTACGGCCAGCGGCCGGCGGTGTCGGCGACCACGAGGCCGATGCCGTGCGCCTGCAGCAGCGCCGGGAACTCCGGGGTCTCGAACGACGCGTGCCGCACCTCCAGCACGTGCCGCAGCGGCCGGTCGGCGTCGGTGGTGGTGAATGCGCGGTCGTCGAGCCGCTCGTCGTGCCGCCCGGCCAGCTCGGCAGCGGCGGCCGTCGTCCGCGGCAGCAGGTCGAAGAACCGCGCCAGCCGGTCCGGGTCGTAGCCGAGCGTCGGCGGCAGCTGCCACAGCACCGGCCCGAGCGCCGGGCCGAGCGCGAGCACCCCGGAGGCGAAGAAGTTCGCCAGCGGCACCTCGACGTCGGCGAGCTTCTTCATGTGCGTGACGAACCGGCCGCCCTTGACGGAGAACACGAAGCCCTCCGGGACCTCCGCGCGCCACGCCTGGTACGACTCGGGCCGCTGCAGCGCGTAGAAGGAGCCGTTGATCTCGATGGTGCCCAGGTGCCGGGAGGCGTGCTCGAGCTCGCGGCGCTGCGGCAGGCCCCGGGGGTAGAACACCCCGCGCCACGGCGCGTACCGCCAGCCGGAGATGCCGATGCGGACGGTCGCGGTCATGGCCGGACCGTAGGCAGGGCCCGCGCGCCCGGCAACCGCTCCGGACGGGTGACGCCACCGCCCGCGTCGCCGCGCGTTCAGCCGTTCGACACGCGCGCGACGCCCGATGACGGTATGCCTGGCGGGTGCACGCCGACCCCGCCCCGCTGCCGCCGACGCCACCCGGGCCGCCCGGCCCGCCGACCCCCGGACCCGGGGACCCGGGCCGCGCCGGCGCCCCCGCGGGCACGCCGGCCCCGGGCTCGCGCGGCCGCATCGTCGCCTGGTCCCTGTGGGACTGGGGCTCGGCGGCGTTCAACGCCGTCATCACGACCTTCGTGTTCACCCGCTGGCTGACCAGCGACGCGTTCGTCGACCCGGCCGTGGTCGCGGAGGGCGGGGACGCCCTGGACGCCGCGCTGGCGCGGCACTCGACCTGGCTCGGCTGGGGCCTGACGGCCGCGGGCGTCCTGATCGCGGTGCTCGCCCCGCTGACCGGCACCCGCGCCGACGGCTCCGGCCGCCGCCGCCGCAACCTCGCGGTGCAGACCGCGGTCACCGTCGCCCTGTGCGCGGCGATGGCCCTGGTCCGCCCGGACCCGGGCTCGCTCACCGCGAACCTCCTGGTCGGCATCGCGCTGCTCGCCACGGCGAACGTCACGTTCGAGCTGGCGAGCGTGCACTACAACGCCCTGCTCCCCCGGGTGGCGACCCCGGCCACGCTCGGCCGAGTCAGCGGGCTCGGCTGGGGCGCGGGCTACCTGGGCGGCATCGTGCTGCTGCTGGTGCTGTTCGTCGGGTTCATCGACCCGGAGGTCGGCTGGTTCGGCGTGACGGGCGAGGACGGCGTCAACATCCGGGTCGCGGTGCTGGTCTCGGCGCTGTGGTTCGGGGCGTTCGCGATCCCGGTGCTGGTCGCGGTGCCGGACGACCCGGCGGGCTCCGCCGCGGCGGGGCGCCGGCCCGGGGTGGCCGAGGCCTACCGCCGGATCGTCGCGGACGTGCGCGACCTGTGGCGGACGTCGCGCAGCACGGTCTGGTTCCTGCTCGCCAGCGCCGTCTACCGCGACGGGCTCGCGGGCGTGTTCACGTTCGGGGCGGTGATCGCCTCCGGCACGTTCGGGTTCTCCGCCAGCGAGGTCGTGGTGTTCGCGATCGCCGCGAACGTCGTCGCCGGTGTCGCGACGCTCGCGGCGGGCGCGCTCGACGACCGCGTCGGACCGCGGGTGCTCATCGTCGTCTCGCTGGTCGGGCTGGTGGTCGCGGGCGTGGCCACGTTCGCCCTGGCCGGCGCGGGGACGTCGGCGTTCTGGGTCTGCGGGCTGCTGCTCTGCGTGTTCGTGGGCCCGGCGCAGTCCGCGAGCCGGTCGCTCCTCACCCGCCTCGCGCCGCCCGGGCGGGAGAGCCAGATCTTCGGCCTGTACGCGACGACGGGCCGCGCGGCGAGCTTCCTGGCGCCGTTCGCGTTCTCGACCGCGGTGGCGCTCGCCGGGTCGCAGCGGTGGGGCATCCTGGGCATCGTGCTCGTCATCGCGATCGGTCTGGCCGCGCTGCTGCCGCTGCACCTGGCCGCGGCCCGGCCCGGGGCGCCCGCGACGGCCGACCGGGGGCGCGCGTGACCGGCTGGCGGCCCGACCCGCTCGGGCCGGGCTGGGAGCAGCGCGCGCTCGCTCTGTCGGCGACGGACCCGGATCTGGTGGCGACCGTCGTGCGCCGGACCCCGGAGCCCGGCGCCGCCCGGGGCGGCAGCGCGGTGCTGCACGTGCACGGGTTCAACGACTACTTCTTCCAGACCCACCTGGCCGACGCGTTCGCCGCCGCGGGGCACACCTTCTACGCCCTCGACCTGCGCCGGTGCGGGCGGTCCTGGCGGGAGGGTCAGGTGCCGCACTACGTCGACGACCTCGCGGAGTACCGCGCCGACCTGGGCCTGGCCGCCCGGCTGCTGCGCGACGAGCTCGGCCACGACCGGCTCACGGTGCACGCGCACTCGACGGGCGGGCTCACGGCGGCGCTGTGGGCGGACAGCCCCGGCGGCCGTGGCGCCGTGGACGCCCTGGTGCTGAACAGCCCGTGGTTCGACCTCAACGCCCGCTGGTTCCAGCGCGTGGTGTCGACCTGGGTGCTGGACAGCCTGGGGCCGGTCGACCGGATGCGGGTGCTGGCCGACGGGCCGTCCGCGTACTCGTGGCACCTGCACGCCGACAACGGCGGGCGCTGGGCGTACGACCGCGCGCTGAAGCCGGCCGAGGGCTTCCCGGTGCGCGCGGGCTGGCTGCGCGCGGTGCGCCGGGGCCAGGCCCGGCTGGCCCGAGGCCTGCGGATCGACGTCCCGGTGCTGGTGTGCACCGCCGCGGAGTCCGGGCCGAACTCCCGGACCAACCCGCTGCTCGACGCGCAGGACACGGTCCTGGACGTGCAGCAGATCTGGGCCCGCGCGCCCCGGCTGGGCGACGACGTCACGCTCGTGACGATCCCGGGCGGCATCCACGACCTCGCGCTGTCGGCCGACGGGCCGCGGGCGGAGTACCTGCGCACGGTCACCGAGTTCCTGGCGCGGGTGCGGGGCGACCGCGCGGCCTGACCCCCGGCGTCAGCGCGGCAGCCCCGCCGCGTCGATCAGGGTCGCCGCCGCGGACCGGGCCTGCTCCGCGGCCTCGGGCGTGCCCGCGATGGCGGCCGTCGTCTGGGCGCCCTCGGCCAGGATCGCGAGCTGCGCCGCGAGCGCAGGCGGGCCACCGGCCTCCGCCACGAGTCCCGCGACGTACTCCTGGAACGTCGCCTTGTGGGCGCGGACGATCTCGGCGACCTCGGGCGAGCACCCGCCGAGCTCGCCGAACGAGTTGATGAAGATGCAGCCGTGGAAGTCGGTCTCGCCGAACCACGCGGCCAGGTGGTCGTACACGGCGAGCAGCCGCTCGCGCGGGGTCCCGGCGGCGTCGACGGCCGCGCGCACGCCGCGCTCCCACAGCGCGCCGCGCCGGCGCAGCACCTCCGCGACGATCGCGTCCTTCCCGCCGAACAGCGCATACAGCCGCTTCAGCGGGACGCCGGCCTCGGTGCGCAGCTCGTCCATGCCGACGGCCTGGATGCCGCGCTCGTAGTACAGCCGGTCCGCCGCGGCCAGGACCCGCTCGCGCAGCTCGTCGGCGGACGCGGCCGGGCGGGCCGCCTCCTGCACCTGGTTCATGGCCGCCTCCTGGGGGTTGCGCGGAAAACGCTCGTTCTCTAGTGTAGGCGACATCGCAGAGAACGACCGTTCTCCGCACCGAGGAGAGGGCTGGCCATGCCGTACATCACCGTGGGCACCGAGAACACCACGTCGATCGACCTCTACTACGAGGACCACGGGACGGGGCAGCCCGTCGTCCTGATCCACGGCTACCCGCTGGACGGCCACTCGTGGGAGAAGCAGGCCGCCGCGCTCCTCGACGCCGGCTACCGCGTCATCACCTACGACCGCCGCGGCTTCGGGCAGTCGAGCCAGCCCACCACCGGGTACGACTACGACACGTTCGCGGCGGACCTCAAGACCGTGCTCGACACCCTCGACCTGCGCGACGCGGTCCTGGTCGGCTTCTCGATGGGCACCGGCGAGGTCGGCCGGTACCTCGGCGCGTACGGTTCGGAGCGCGTGGCGAAGGCCGTGTTCCTGGCCTCGCTCGAGCCGTTCCTGCTGCAGACCGACGACAACCCCACCGGCGTCCCGCAGGACGTCTTCGACGGCATCGTCCAGGCGGTGACCGCCGACCGGTACGCGTACTTCACCAGCTTCTACGCCGACTTCTACAACACCGACGAGAACCTGGGGTCGCGGCTGTCGGAGGAGGCGCTCCGGCACTCCTGGGACGTCGCCGCCGGCTCGTCCTGGTTCGCGTCCAGCGCGGTCGTGCCCGCCTGGCTGACCGACTTCCGGGGCGACCTGCCGAAGGTCGACGTGCCGACGCTGATCGTGCACGGCACCGCCGACCGGATCCTGCCGATCGACGCCACCGGGCGGCCGTTCCACGCGGCGCTGCCGCAGGCCGAGTACGTGGAGATCGAGGGTGCGCCGCACGGCATGCTCTGGACGCACGCCGCCGAGGTGACCGAGGTCCTGCTCGACTTCCTCGGGCGCTGACCGCGGGCGGCGCGGCGGTGGCCGGGCGGGGCCTGTCGGCCCCGTCCGGCATGCTGGTGGGGTGCAGCACCCGAGCCGTCCCGAGCGCGCCGCGGCCGACCCGGCGCCGGCCGGCCACGGCGACGCCCCGCTGACCGGCGGGTTCGTGCCCGACGGGCCGCTCGACGTCCGCCTCACGCTGATGCTGGTCCGCCGCGGCGGCCTCGACCCGGCGCTGCGGATCGAGCGGGACGGCACGGTGTGGCACGCGCTGCGCACCGCGGAGGGCCCCGCCACCCTGCACCTGCGGCCCGGCCCCGGCGGCGTCGCCGCGGCGGCGTGGGGCCCGGGCGCGGCGCGCGCGCTGGCCGGGCTGCCGGACCTGCTCGGCGCGCGTGACGACCCGCGCACCTTCGACGCCGCCGGCCACCTCGCGCTGGCCGCGGCGCACCACCGGCTGCGCGGCCTGCGCATCCCCCGGACCGGCGACGTGCTGGGTGCGCTGGTCCCGGCGGTGCTGGAGCAGCGCGTCGTCACGGTGGACGCCCACCACGCCTGGCGCTGGCTGCTGCTGCGCCACGGCGAGGTGCCGCCCGGTCCCGCGCCCGCGGGCATGCGGGTGCCGCCGGACGCGCTCGGCTGGCGGCGGGTCCCGGTGTGGGACTGGCGGCGCGCCGGCGTGGACGACCAGCGGTCCGCGACGATCCTGCGGGCCGCGGCGGTCGCCCGGCGGCTCCAGGAGGTGCTCGACGTGGCCCCGGACGCCCCCGGCGCCGCCGCGGAGGTGCGGCGCCGGCTGGCGACCGTGCCCGGGGTCGGCGTGTGGACCGTCGCGGAGACCACCCGCCGTGCGCTCGGCGACCCGGACGCGGTGTCCGTGGGCGACCTGCACCTGCCGCGGCTCGTCGGCACCGCGATCGCGGGCCGCCGGGTCGAGCAGGAGGAGGTCCTGGACGTGCTCGCGCCCTGGGCGCCGCACCGCGGCCGGGTCGTGCGGCTGCTGGAGCTCACGGACCGCTCGCGCGCCCCGCGCACCCGGCCGCGGCCCCGGCGCGCCGTCCGGCCGGCCTGAGCCGGGGACACCTCCGTCCGGCCACCGTGCCCGGAATACCGCGGCCCCGCGGACCGCTGCACAATGATCTCGTCCGACCGAGCCACCCTCGAGGGAGTCCCGTGAACCAGCCCCGCATGAACGTCGAGTCGTTCAACCTCGACCACCGGACGGTCGCCGCGCCGTACATCCGGCTGGCCGACAAGAAGGCGCTCCCGGCGGGCGACGTGATCAGCAAGTACGACATCCGGTTCGCCCAGCCCAACAAGGCGCACCTGGAGATGCCGGTCGTGCACTCGCTGGAGCACCTGTTCGCCGAGCACTCCCGCAACCACAGCGACCGGGTGATCGACTTCTCCCCCATGGGCTGCCAGACCGGGTTCTACCTGATCCTGCAGGGCGAGTGGGCCGAGGAGGACGTCCAGGACCTCGTCGCCGAGACCCTCCAGGACATCACCACGGCCGGCGAGGTGCCCGCCGCCAACGAGGTGCAGTGCGGCTGGGGCGCCAACCACACCCTCGAGGGCGCGCAGGGTGCCGCGCGGGAGTTCCTCGCGCACCGCGCCGGGTGGAGCCAGGTGACCGCGTGATCACGACGAGCGCCCTGGCGGGCGTCGACGTCGTCGTCTCGGTCGCCATGCCGGACGAGGCCGCGCCGTTCCTCGAGCGGGCGGACGCGGTCGGCGACCCCGCCACGGTCGGCGGGGCCGAGCACCACGTGCTCACCGTCGGCGGCCGCGACGTGCTGCTGGTCCGGTCGGGCATCGGCCTCGCGAACGCCGCCTCGGCCGCGTCCGCGGCGCTGGTGCTGGTCGCGGCGGCCCGCGGCGGCGCGGCGCCCGCGGCCCTGATCAGCGCCGGCAGCGCGGGCGGCGTCCAGGCGGGCGTGCACGTCGGCGACGTCGTCGTCGGCACCGAGCACGTCTACACGAACGCGGACGCGCGGGCCTTCGGCTACGCGCTGGGCCAGGTGCCCGGCATGCCGGCGACCTACCACGGCGACACCGCGCTGCGCGGGGCGGCCCTCGGTGCCGACGCCGGCGACCTCACGGTGCGGGCCGGCCTGATGCTGTCGAGCGACGCGTTCGTCGACGCGACCCTCGTCGGCCCGGTGCGCGAGCAGTTCCCCGGCGGCCTCTCGACCGACATGGAGACCACCGCGCTGGCGCAGGTGGCGCACGTCCACGGCGTGCCGTTCCTGGCCGTCCGCGGCATCTCGGACCTGTGCGGCCCGGCCGGCGCGGACGACTTCCTCACGCACGTGGACGACGCCGCGGACCGCTCCGCGGCCGTGGTGCTCGGCGTGCTCGCCCGGGTGGGCGCCACCGCCTGACGACGACGACCGGCGCGCCGGGGACACGAGGATCCGCCTCAGCCCCCGGCGCGCCGGCCGCCCTCGTCGTGGGCGGCGCCGGGCGCGGCACCGCGGTCGCCCGCGCGCCGGCCGCCCGCGGGCCCGCGGCGCGCCCCGCCCCGCCCCGGCCGGCCCGCGCCGAGCTTCGCGTCGTACATCACCTGGTCCGCGTCGTGCAGGAGCTTCTCCGTAGTGTGCGCCCGGCCGGCCGACGCCGCGCCGACGCTCGCGCTCACCCGCGCCCACGCGCCGCCGACCGGGACCGACACCTGGCCCATCTCCTGCACCGCCGCGACGGCGCGTCGCACCGCCGCGGGCGTGCCGGTGAGCAGCACCGCGAACTCGTCGCCGCCCAGCCGCGCGACCGCACCGGTCGACGGGACGAGCTCGCGCAGCCGCTCGGCCACCGCCACGAGCACCCGGTCGCCCACGGCGTGGCCGAAGCTGTCGTTCACGGCCTTGAAGTCGTCGAGGTCGACGTAGAGCACCGCGACGGCGCGGCGGCCGTCGACCCGCCCGGCCAGCGCCTCGTCCACCAGCCGGTGGAAGTGGGCCCGGTTCACCAGCCCGGTGAGCGCGTCGTGGTCGACCATGTGCGCCAGGCGCTCCTCGAGCGTCTTCTCCTGGCTCACGTCGACCAGCACCCCGTGCAGCCGGGGCCGCCCGTCGCTGTCCCGCCGCAGCACCGCGTCGTCGCGCACCCAGACGTCGTAGCCGTCGCGGTGCCGCAGCCGGTAGGTGATGGACGGCAGCTGGCCGCCCACGCCGAGCCCCTCGCGCAGCGCCTCCTCGTGGGTGCGCATGGCGCGGTCGGACGGGTGGATGGCGCGCGACCACTCCCCCGGGTCGTCCAGCCACTCCTGGGGCGAGCGCCCGAGCATCCACTCCAGCCGGGGGCTGACGTACTCGAACCGCCCGCCGGGCCCGGGCTCGGCGATGTAGACCACCGCGGGCACGTGCTCGACGAGCAGCCGGTAGTGCAGCTCGGCGGCGGCGAGCTCGTCGGCCAGGCGCTTGCGCTCGGTGATGTCCTGGACCATGCCGATGGCGTAGTCCGGGCGCCCGTCGGCGTCCCGGACCAGCGACACGGTCAGGTCCACCCACAGCGTGCTGCCGTCCTTGCGGACGAACCGCTTCTGCATCGCGAAGCCGTCGCCGTCGCCGTCGCCGTCGACCATCGCGCGGAACAGCCGGTCGTTCTCCGCCTGGTCCTCGGGGACGGTGTAGTCCGCGAACGGCATCGCCGCGAACTCCTCGGTCGAGTAGCCGAGCAGCTGGCGCAGGGTGTCGTTGGTGAGCGGGGTGCGGCCGTCGAGCTGGACCAGGCCGATGCCGACCGGCGCCGCCTCGATCAGCGTCTCGAGCTGGCGGAGCCGGTGCGCCTGCCGGGCTGCGAGGGCGGCCAGCTCCTCGGGCGCGGGCCCGTCGCCGGGCTCGACCCGCCGTCGGCGGCGCGGCAGGCCCGGGACGCGTCCGGCGCCCTCGGCGGCCGACGCGGGCGAGCGCGGCGTGAGCCCGTCGAGGGGAAAGGTGCCGTCGCGGGTGAGCGCCGCCAGGGCCCCGCGCAGCACCCGGGCGCCCTCGGCGGCCTCCCACTCCTGCGACCCTGCGCCGTCCACGTCCCGATCCCTCGCTGTTGCACGCGCCGCCCCGGCGAGCATGCCGGGGACCTGCACGTGTCATCGGCGTCCTCGCAGGTCATCTGAGGGGCCGACCGGGTGGACCGCGGTGGCGGGCGGGTGACTTCTCAGACCTCCGAGGAGCCGAGGTCGGGCCCCGCGGCGAAGGCCACCCGCGCCGCGGCGGCGCCGTGCAGCTCGAGGACGACGACCTCGTTGCCCTCGGCGCGCAGCAGGGGCCCGGGCACGTACAGGG
Organism: Cellulosimicrobium cellulans; assembly: GCF_007679345.1. Classification (GTDB taxonomy): domain Bacteria; phylum Actinomycetota; class Actinomycetes; order Actinomycetales; family Cellulomonadaceae; genus Cellulomonas; species Cellulomonas cellulans_A. The sequence continues at coordinate 288,397 of NZ_VEGH01000004.1, read as the reverse complement.
TCGCGGTCGGGCCCGCGCTCCAGTACCGGCCCAGCAGGAACCCGTTGACCCACACCAGACCCTTGCCCCAGCCGTCCGTGCGCAGGAAGTGGTCGACACCCGCGACCGTGTCGAAGGTGCCGCGGAGGAACGTCGGGCCGGCCACCGGCGCCGCGGGCTCGGCGGCGGGCGCGGCGTCCAGCAGGGCGGCCAGCCCCGGCTCCACGCCGTCCAGCCGCAGCGGCGTCACCGACCAGTCCGTCAGCTCCCGGGCGGCGGTGCGCGCGGGCCCGACGAGGCCCTTGGCCTCGCCGATCCGCGGGCCGTAGTTGACCCGGCCCTGGTCCTCGACGAGGAGCGTGAGCTCCCCGTCCCGCGCGGGCAGCGCGATCGTCCGGCTGTGCTCCGTCCGGCTCAGCACCCCGACCGGCTCGCCGTCGAGCGCCACCAGCGCGCGGTCGCGGACCTCGTCGAGCGTGAGCACCCGGTCCTCGGCCGTGACCCGCGTGCGGTACAGCGTGAACCCGGACCAGTGGCCGAGCTCGTCCGTGGTGGGCAGGTGGTCCCACGCCTGCGGGTCGCCGAGCGTCGGCAGCGCCTCGGCGAGGGGGACGCGGCGGTCGAGGTCGACGGCGAGCTCCGGCGCGGGCGTGCGCGGTGCCGGGACCTCGTCGGGCACCCGGGCGTGCCGCGCGATGACGTCGCGCATCGCGAAGTACTTGGGGGTCGGCGACCCGTCCTCGGCGAGCGGGGCGTCGTAGTCGTAGGACGTCGTGATCGGCAGGTAGGTGCCCTTGTCGTTGGCCCCGCTGGTGAAGCCGAAGTTCGTGCCGCCGTGGAACATGTAGAGGTTGACCGACGCACCAGCCGCGAGCAGGTCGTCCAGGTCCTGCGCGTTCACCTCGGCGGGCGCGACGTGGTGGGGCTGCCCCCACGAGTCGAACCAGCCGTTCCAGAACTCCATGCACATGAGCGGGCCGGTCGGCTGGTGCCGGCGGAGCAGCGCGAGCCGCTCGGTGGCGCGCGCGCCGAAGGTCGCGGTGCGGTGCAGCTCCGGGACGCTGCCCCGGCTCTGCATGGCGTCGTCGGCCTGGTCGCAGCTCAGCAGCGGGACGTCGATGCCCCGCTCCCGGTTCATCTTGATGAGCGCCCGCAGGTACTCGTGGTCGTCGCCGTACGCGCCGTACTCGTTCTCCACCTGCACGGCGATCACCGACCCGCCCCGGGTGACCTGGCGCTCGGCGACCAGCGGCAGCAGCTGGTCGTAGTACTCCTCGATCGCGGCGAGGTACCGCGGCTCGTGCCGCCGCACGCCCACGTCGGGGTCGGCGAGCAGCCAGCCCGGCAGTCCCCCGCCGTCCCACTCGGCGCAGATGTACGGCCCGGGCCGCACGATCGCGTGCATCCCCTCCGCCGCGACCAGGTCGAGGAACCGGCCCAGGTCGCGAGGCCCGTCCAGGTCGAACCGCCCGCGCTCGGGGGCGTGCACGTTCCACGCGACGTACGTCTCGATGGTGTTGAGGCCCATGAGGCGGGCCTTGTGGATGCGGTCCGCCCACAGCCCGGGGTGCACCCGGAAGTAGTGCAGGGCGCCGGAGATCACCTGGTGCGGGCGGCCGTCGAGCAGGAAGTCGGTGTCGCCGATCTCGAACGTGGGCATGGCGGGGTCGTGCTCCCGGGTCTCGGTGGGGTGCGCGCCGGCGCTGCTCCAGCCCGGCGGGGCGGGCCGGCGGCGGGTCCCCGCCGCCGGCCCACCGGCGTCACTTCGCGGTGAAGCCCTGCTCGTTGCCGTAGTCCACGGACTGCTGCTGCCAGTCCGCGAGGCCCTCGGTCAGGGTGGTGGAGCCGACGTAGGCCTGGCCCACCGTGTCGTTGAAGATGCTGTTCGCGTACACCTGGTACGGCAGGTACTGCCAGCCCTCGACGACGTCGGCCGCGGACTGCGAGAGCACCTCGTTGATCTTCTGGCCGCCGAAGTAGTCGGACTCCTTGTTCAGGAACTCGTCCGACTCGAGGTCGGCCGTCGTGGCCGGGAAGCCGCCGGCGTCGATGCGGATCTTCGTGCCGTCACCGTTCGACAGGTAGGTGAGGAAGTCGTAGGCGAGCTCCTTGTTCGGGCTGGCCTCCGTGATCGACAGCGCCGACCCGCCGTTCTCCGACGACGCGGTCTGGCCCGCCTCCCACTGCGGGAGCGGCGCGACGCGCCACTGGCCCGCGGACTGGGTGACGCTGGCCTCGAGGTTGCCGGGCATCCAGGCGCCGATGGCGAGCGACGCGATCGTGCCGTTGCCCAGGCCCTGGTACCACTCGTCGCTCCACGAGGAGGTCGGGGCGACCAGGTCCTCGTCGAGCAGCTGCTGCCACATCTCGGCGAACTTCGTGGACCCCTCGTCCGTGAAGTCGATCGTCACGTCGGTGCCGTCGACCTGGTACGGGTGCCCGCCGGCCTGCCAGATCATCGACGTCGCGAAGCCCGCGTCGCCGGTGTCGTTGGTGATGTACACGTTCGGGTCGGCGGCGTGCAGCGCACGCGCGGCGGCGAGGTACTCGTCCCAGGTGGTCGGCACCTGCACGCCGTACTTCTCGAACACCGTGGTGTTGTAGAACAGCGCCATCGGGCCCGAGTCCATCGGGAGGCCGTAGATGCCGTCGCCCTGGTGCACCGCGCTCCACGGCCCGGGGCTGTAGGTGCCGTCGAGGTCGTCGGCACCGAGCTCGGTCAGGTCGGCCAGCGCCTCGCCGATCGCGAACTGCGGCACCGCGTAGTACTCGATCTGCGCGAGGTCCGGCACGCCGGAGCCCGCCGCGACCGCGTTCTGCAGCGCGGTGTACTCGTCGGTGTTGGTCCCCGCGTTCACCACGTCGATCGTGACGTCGGGGTGCTCGTCCATGTACGCGTCGGCGATGGGCTCGACCGTGTTGTCCCAGGCCCAGACGGTCAGGGAGCCGCCGTCGGCGGCGTCGGAGCCGGACCCGGAGCCGGAGTCGCCACCGGAGGAGCAGGCGGTCAGGGCCAGGGCGAGCGCGCCGGCGACGGCTGCGCCGCGCCAGAGCCGGGAGGGGGTGGTGGTCATGCGGGGTCCTCTCACTTCGTTGTCAGAACGGGACGGACGGGGACGGGCGCGGGCGCCCCGGCGCGGTCGGGCGCCGGTCACTCCTTGACGGAGCCGGCGGACAGGCCGGACTGCCAGAACCGCTGCAGCAGCAGGAACGCGGCGATCAGCGGGACGATCGTGAGCAGCGCGCCGGTGAGCACGAGGTTGAAGATCGCCTGGCCGCCGGCGGTGGCGGCCTGCGCGTTCCACGCGTTCAGCCCGAGCGTCAGCGGGTACCAGTCGGGGTTCTTGAGCATGATCAGCGGCAGGAAGTAGTTGTTCCAGGTCGCGACCATCGTGAACAGCAGCACCGTGACGATGCCGGGTCCGAGCAGGGGCAGGCAGATGCGGCCGAACGTCCGCAGCTCCCCCGCGCCGTCCATCCGCGCCGCCTCCAGCAGCTCCGTGGGGATGGCCTCGGCCGCGAACGTCCACATCAGGTACAGCCCGAACGGCGAGATCAGCGACGGGATGATCACCGACCACGGCGTGTTGGTCAGGCCCATCTGGCTGAACATCAGGAAGGTCGGCACAGCCAGCGCGGTGCCGGGCACGGCCACCGCGCCGATCACGATCGCGAACACCGCGCGCTTGCCGGGGAACGAGAACTTGGCGAGGCCGTAGCCGCCGAGCACCGCCAGGGCCGTGGCGCCGCCGGCACCGACGACCACGTACAGCAGCGTGTTGCCGAGCCAGCGCAGGAAGATCCCGTCGTCGTAGGTCAGCGTGTCCGCGATGTTGGAGAACAGGGCGAAGTCGCCGCTGAACCACAGGCCGAACGAGTCGAACAGGTCGGACTGCGTCTTGCTGGCGTTGATCACCAGCCACGCGAGCGGGATCAGCGCGTAGATCCCGACGACCGCGGTGAGCACGGTCAGCAGGACGCTGCGGCGCGGCTTGTCGGCACTGCGCCGGCGGCGGGGCGTGCGCAGCCGCGGGCCGGCGGGACGGGACGCCCTGGCCCGCGCGGGGGCCGGGGCGGAGGTGGTGGTCATCGGGCTCACGCCTCCTTGCGCATGCCGCGCAGCTGGACGACGTAGGCGACGATCATCGTGAGGACGCCCATGATGATCGCGACGGTCGCCGAGTAGTTGTACTGCTGGCCCGAGAAGGACAGCGAGTAGGCGTACAGGTTCGGGGTGAAGGACGTGGTGATCGCGTTCGGCGCGAGGCTCTGCAGGATGCTCGGCTCGTTGAACAGCTGGAAGCTGCCGATGATCGAGAAGATCGTCGCGATGACCAGGGCCCCGCGGATCGCCGGGATCTTGATGGCCCGGACGACCTGCCACTGGCTGGCGCCGTCGAGCTCCGCGGCCTCGTACAGCGAGGCCGGGACCACCCGGAGCGCCGAGTAGAAGATCAGCATGTTGTAGCCGACGAAGCTCCAGGTCACGATGTTGCCGATCGAGGCCAGCACCAGGTCCGGGGACAGCGGGTTCGGCAGCTGCACGCCGAGCAGGTCGTTGAGGTTGCCGACCAGGCCGAACCGGGTCCCGTACATGAAGCCCCACATCAGCGCGGCCACCACGGCGGGGACGGCGTAGGGCAGGAAGATCGAGATCCGGAAGAAGCTCTTGCCGTACAGCCGGCCGCTGTCGATCGCCAGGGCCACCAGCAGCGCCAGGCCGAGCATGATCGGCACCTGGACCACCAGGAACGCGCCGACGCGGCCCACCGCCGACCAGAACTGCGGGTCGGTGAACGCCCGCTGGTAGTTCTCCAGCCCGACGAACGAGTTGCCGCCCACCAGCTGCTTGCGGAACAGGCTGAGGTAGATCGAGTACGCGATCGGGGCGAGGAACACCAGGGCGAACACGGCCATGAACGGGCCGACGAAGCCCCAGCCGGCCCACCGGCCGCGTCGCGTGCGCCGGCGGCCGGCGGCGCGGGGCGTCGCCGTCGCAGGCACCGGGACGTTCTGGGTCGTCACTGCGAGCCACTCCTTCGGGGTCGGGGCGCCGGTGCGATGTTGACGTCAACATCTGACCGGCGGGCGCCACGCTGCCACGCGGCCGGGAACCGTGTCAACACCGGGTGCCCTCGGGATGGCGACGTCACCATCCGCACGACAACGCGGATCGACCGGACCACGGCCGCTCGGGCGACGCCGCCGCCCCGGGGCGGCGGCGTCGCCGGGGGACCTGCGGCGACGTCCCCGATGTTGACGTCACCATGCCGCTATCATCGCCGCATGACTGACACCGTCCCGGCCCCGGGCCGCGGCCGCGCCGGCCCGTCGATCGCCGACGTCGCCCAGCTGGCCGGCGTCTCGTCCCAGACGGTGTCCCGGGTGTCGACCGGTGCCGACAACGTGCGGCCCGCGACCCGCGACCGCGTCCTCGCCGCCATGGAGCAGCTGGGCTACTCCCCCAACCACGCCGCTCGGGCCCTGCGGTACGGCAGCTTCGGCACCATCGGCGTCATCGCCCACCGGCTCGCGCGCACCGGCGAGTCCCGCACGGTCGAGGCCGTCGTCGAGGCCGCCCGGGCCGAGGGCTACACCGTGAGCCTCGTCGACGTCCAGAGCCCGTCCTCGGACGACGTGACCGCCGCCGCGGCGCGGCTCTCGCACCAGTCGATCGACGGCCTGATCATCATCCGGGCCGAGACCGCCACCCCGGCGAGCCTGGCGGTGCCGCCGCGGATGCCCGTCGTCGTCTCGGACTCCCGGTTCGTCGGCCACCACCCCGCGGTCGCCGCGGACCAGGTGACCGGGACGCACCTCGCGGTGCAGCACCTGCTGGACCTCGGCCACCGCACCGTGCACCACCTCGCGGGGCCGGCGGACTCCGCGCCCGCGGAGATCCGCGTCGACACCTGGCGCGAGCACCTCGTGGGCTCCGCGCGGGAGGTCCCCCCCGTGGTGCGCGGCGACTGGAGCGCCCGGTCCGGCTACGAGCAGGGCCGCCTCCTCGCCGCCGACCCCGACGTCACGGCGGTGTTCTGCGCCAACGACGAGATGGCCGCCGGGCTCGTGCGGGCGCTCTACGAGCACGGCCGCCGGGTGCCGGACGACATCTCGGTCGTCGGGTTCGACGACATCCCGCTCACGGAGTTCCTCTGGCCCCCGCTGACCACCGTGCAGCAGGACTTCCACCTGATCGGCAGCCGCCTCGTCGACCTCCTGCTCCGGCAGATCCGGGACCACGAGACGCTGACCGACTCGCGGATCGTGGTGCCGACCCGGCTGGTGGTGCGCGCGAGCACCGCGCCGCCGCGGGGCTGAGCACCGCGGCGCCGGCGGGTCGCGGCGTCAGGCGGGCGCGGTCGCGCGCTCCGGCCGCGGCGGGTCCTGCTCCGGCACGGCCTCGGCGCTGCGGGTGACCAGCACCGGGCACTCGGCGCGTTGCACGACCGGGCGGCTGGTCGACCCGAGCACCAGGCTCGCGAGCCCGCCGCGGCCCCGGGTGCCGACCACCAGCAGGCTCGCGTGCCGCGAGCGCCGCACCAGCGCCTGCGCGGGCCGCCCCTCGGCCAGGTCGAACGTCACCTCCACGTCCCGCCGCGAGGCCGCCCAGGACCGGCCGCGCTCCAGCACGCGCTCGGCCTCCTCCAGCGCCACCTCCGCGGGCGAGCGCTGCGGGTAGGTCAGGGCCCAGTACGCGGGGCCCGCCGTGTCGACCGCGGCGGTCCACGCCGTCACGACGCTCACGCCGGTGCCGAGGTGGGACGCCTGGTCGCAGCCCGCCTCGAGCGCGCGGAACGACTCCGGCGACCCGTCGAACCCGACCAGCACCGGGTCCCGGCCCGCCCCCGCGCGCGCCGCCGCGGGCACCACGACGACCGGGCACCGCGCCCGGTGCAGCACGCCGGTCGCGGCCGAGCCCACCAGCGCGTTGACCAGGCCCGCGCCGCGGCGGCCGACCACCACCATCCGCGCGTCCGCGGCCTCGTCCACCAGGACGCGCGCCGGCGGCCCGTGCCGGACCACCGCGCGGACCTCGACGCCCGGTGCGACCTCGGCGGCGGTCCGCGCGCCCTCCTCCGCGACCTGGCGCACCTGCGCCTGGACCTCGCGGCCGAGCCAGGACTCCCCGGCACCGCCGCCCTCCTGGCCCGCGAAGCCCCAGACGTGCACCACGTCCAGCGCCCAGCCGCGGGTGGCGGCCTGGGTCGCGGCCCACCGGACCGCCGCCACGGACTCGGCCGACGTGTCGTAGCCGACGACCACCCTGTCGTCCATCTCCCGCACCTCCGTCCACGAAGGGGACACCTCCACCATGCGCCTCGCCGCCCCGCCCGCGCCAGGCCCTAGGTCCCCGGCCCACCTCCGCCCGGCCCGGTGGCCGGACGGGCGGTCACCGGCCGGTGGTGGAGAAGTGCTGGTAGTCCACGGGCGACGCCCACTCCCCGCCCCACCGCCAGCCGTGCGCGGCGAACGCGCGCACCACCGCGTCGCCCGCGTGCAGCACGCCGGGCGCGTCGGGCCGGGCCGCGAACGGCTCGCCCTCCGGCGGCAGGACCAGCGACCCGCGCACGTACGGGTTCTCGACCGGGTTCAGGTCGATGGCCCGGCCGTATGCGTGCTCGGACCACCCCGTGCCCCGGCTGATCGGCCGGCAGTTGAACGCCGACGTGTTGTCCGCGGCCATCGAGGCGTCGTCGCTGCCGCCGAAGTCGTCCACCGGCCGCATCGAGCGGATCGGGTAGCCCAGCGCGAACAGCTCGCCGAACACGGCGACGACGCTGTCGGCCACGTCGGCGTGCACCACGAGCTCGCCGGTGGCCGCACCCCCGCCGACGTCCCGGTAGGTCACCGTCACGTAGCGCAGGTCGGCCAGGGGGACCGGGCAGCCGGCGCGCCAGGAGGAGGACATCCGGGCGGCGAGCTCGGGGGTGATCGGCCCGACGGTGCCGGCGTAGCCGGGCGCGTAGGCGTCGGGGGCCACGGCGCCGTGGTCGGTCCAGGCGGCGTCGGGGGCGCGCACGGCCGCGGGGGCCGCAGAGGAGGTGGAGGTCGGGGTGGCCGCGGGCGCCGCCGGCCCCGCCGGGCTCCGGCCCGGCGACGGCGCCGGGTCCCCGCCCGGCATGCACGCCGCGGCCGCCGCGAGCAGGACCGCGGCCGGCAGCGCGGCCCTCCCCCGCAGCCGGGCACGGGTCGTCACGAGGTCAGCTCCACGTCCACCACCACCGCGAAGTGGTCCGACGGGTACCGCCCGCCCACCGGCTCCGTCCCGGCCAGCCGCGCGCCGTCCGCCCGCAGGGTGCCGCCCGCCCGGCCCGGGCGGGCGAGCACGTGGTCGATGCGCTGGTCGATCAGCTCGGCGGCCTCCAGCGGCGCCTCGGGCACGACCGAGCTCAGCGTCACCGCCTCCGGGGCGCCGCCGCCCAGCGGCCACAGGTCGGCGAGCTGCCGGGTCAGCGCCGCCAGCTGCGGCCCGTCCGGCCGGGCGTTGAGATCGCCCAGGACCAGCACCGGCAGATCGCCGTCGAGGGCCGCGTCGGCCGCCAGGTCCGCGAGCGCCCACGCCTGGGCCATCCGGTCCTCGGCGTACCGCGGCTCCCACTCGAGCGTCGCCACGATCACGTGCAGCGGCCCCGCCGGGTGGTCGAGGGTGGCGTGCAGGGCGTGCGCCGGCGGCCCGGGGCGCTGGTCCGCCGGGAGCGGGACGGTGCGGGTGGCGAGCGGCGGCCAGCGGGACACCAGGGCGATGCCCATCTCGACGCCCGCCAGGTCGGGGTCGGTCGAGGCCGGCACCGGCGGCAGCCCCGTCGGGACGAACACCGCCGACGGCAGCCCGAGGTGGTCCGCGACGAGGTCCGCCTGCGTGCCGCCGGCGTCCCGCCAGGTCTCGACGAGCGCGAGCACGTCGGGCCGGGCGTCGGCGAGCACGCCGAGCAGCGCGGGCTCCCGCTCCCGCCACGCGCCCCCGAAGCGCCACCACACGTTCCACGTCATGGCCCGCACGCCGCCAGCGTACGGACCCGCACCGCCCACCGCCCCCGGACCTGCGCGGCTGGCCTCCCGGGCTCGGGCGTGCCTACCGTGGTGCCTCCCCGACCCCCGGACGAGAGGCACCCGCGTGCGCCGACCCGCCCTGCTGATCGGCACCGGCGCCGTCGTCCTCGTGCTCGTGCTGCTCGCGGTGGTGCTGGTGACCCGCGGCGACGACCGGCACCCGGGCCCGACGCCGGGCGCCGCGGCGAGCACCCCGCCCGCCGAAGCCATGACGACCGTGCTGTCCAGCACCTTCGACGAGGGCGACGAGGGCTGGACCCCGCTCGGCGACGGCGTCCAGGTCTCCGCCGCGCAGGGCACGACGCACGACGGCGCGGGCAGCCTGCTGGTGTCCGGCCGGTCCGAGGCCTGGCACGGCGCCGCGGTCGACCTGTCGGGCTCCGTCGCCCGCGGCCAGGTGCACACCGTGTCGGCCTGGGTCCGGCTCGGCGAGGGCGCGGGCGACGCGGACGTCCAGCTCACGCTGGAGCGCGACCCCGGCAGCGACGACCCCCTGTACCTGCACGTGGCGCGCGGGACGGCGACGGCCGGCGACTGGGTCGAGCTGGTCGGCACGGCGCAGGTGCCCGAGGGCGGCGGCGAGTGGCGGCTCTACGTCGAGACCACCGAGTCGACCGCCGACCTGAGGCTGGACGACGTCACCGTCCAGCGCCCGACCCCGGAGGTGCAGACCGACGTGACCGCCCTCAAGGACGCGACCGAGGTGCCGCTCGGCGTCGCCGTCGGCCCCCAGGACCTCACCGGCCGCCCGGCCGAGCTGCTGCTGCGGCACTTCGACCAGATCACGCCCGAGAACGCCATGAAGCCCGTGACGGTGCAGCCGACCGAGGGCGCGTTCGACTTCGGCCCCATGGACGAGGTGCTCGACTTCGCCGCCGCCCACGGGCTGACGGTGCACGGCCACACGCTCGTCTGGCACCGGTCCACACCGGACTGGTTCTTCGAGGCCGCCGACGGGCGCCCGCTGACGGACAGCGCCGAGGACCGGGCGCTGCTGCTCGACCGCCTGCGGAGCCACACCCGGGCCATCGCCGACCACCTGGCCGAGCGGTACGGCGACGCGAGCCCCGTCACGTCCTGGGACGTCGTGAACGAGGCCCTCGACCCGCAGCAGCCCGACGGGCTGCGGCACAGCCGGTGGTACGAGGTGCTGGGCCCGGGCTACGTCGCGGAGGCGTTCCGGATCGCCCGCGAGGAGCTGGGCCCGGACGTCACCCTCTACCTGAACGACTACGACACCGACGCGCCCGACCGCCGCCGCGGCCTGGTGCGGCTCGTGCTGGACCTGCAGGCGGCGGGCGCCCCCGTCGACGCCGTCGGGCACCAGATGCACGTCGACCTGGACACGGACGTGGACCGGGTCGCCACCACGCTGGACGCCGTCGCGGGCCTCGGCCTGCGGCAGGCCGTCACCGAGCTCGACGTCGCCCTCTCCGGCCGCGACGAGCGGCTGGACCGCACGCCGCCGGACCGGCTGGAGGCGCAGCGCGGCCAGGTGCGGGACCTCGCCGCCGCGTTCACGCGGCGGGACCTGGCGTTCATCGGCGTCTGGGGGCTGTACGACACCCGGTCGTGGCTGCGCGCCTGGCCCCAGGAGCGGCCGTACGAGGCGCCGCTGCTGTTCGACGACGACCTGCAGGCGAAGCCGGCGTACGAGGGGTTCCTCGAGGGGCTGGGCGCCGGGTGACCCGGCGCGCCGGGCGCACGCCGAGGGGTCAGCGGCCGTCGTCCTCCGCGACCGCACCCGCCCGGTAGACGACCAGCGCCACGTCGTCCTGGCCGCCGCGCGGCGTGAGCGAGCGCAGCAGGCCGTCCGCGACCGAGGCGGTGGGAGCGCCGGCCGGCTGGGCGGCCACCTCGGCGACCAGCCGGTCCAGCCCGACCCGCAGCGACTCCTGCCGCCGCTCGATCAGCCCGTCCGTGCACACCACGAGCAGATCGCCGTCGCTCAGCCGCTCGACGGCCTCGGGCCGCGGGTCCCCGGAGATCCCGAGCGCGGCACCGCGGCCGCCGACCAGCAGCTCGGCCCCGCCGGCGGCCCGGCGCAGCACGGGCGGCAGGTGGCCGGCCGAGGAGTGCACCACGGTGTGCTCGACCTCGTCGACGACGGCGCAGAACACCGTGGTGCACTCCGCGCCGGGCAGGGTGCGCGCGAACCGGTCGAGGCCGTCCAGCACGTCGGCCGGGCTGCGGTCCTCCAGCAGCAGCGCGCGGGTGGCTGCGCGGAGCTGGCCCATCCGGGCGGCGGCGTCCAGCCCGTGGCCGACGCAGTCACCCACGACGAGCGCCCGCCGGCCGGGACCCAGCTCCACCACGTCGTACCAGTCGCCGCCGACGGCCAGGTCGCCCGCCGCGGGCCGGTAGCGGGCCACGACGCCGACCAGGCTGGACCCCTCGGGCAGGATCGCGGCCTGCAGGGTGTCGCTGACCGCGCGCAGGTGCTCGACCTCGGTCTGGTGGCGGACGGTCCGGCCGACGGCCGCGCCGACGATGCTCGCGACCAGGAGCAGGTACGACCGGTAGGCGTCGTCCCAAGGGCGCCGGCCGGCGCCGGTCAGCACCATGACGCCGGTCGGCGTCGCGTCGGACACGCCGGCGAGCGGGACCACCACGGTGCGACCCCGGTCCTCGGCCTCACCCGTGCGGGCGACCCGCTCGGCCACCTCGTCCGGCACCTCCGCGCCACGCGACGCGCCGGCGCTGCCCCGCAGGACCAGCGCGCCGTCGCGGTCCCAGACGTACAGCGCGGCGGCCAGCACGTCCTCCGCGTCCCCCAGCAGCCCGAGCGTCGCGGAGGCGAGCGCGTCCAGGTCGTCGCGGACGGTGGAGAGCGCGGCGGACAGGTCACCCAGCAGCCGCATCCGCCGCTGCTCCACGACCCGCTCCGTGGTCTCGGTGACGATGTCCAGCAGCCCGCCGATCTGGTCCGAGGCGTCGCGGATGGGCGAGTACGAGTAGGTGAAGTAGACGTCCTCGTCGTAGCCCGAGCGGTTCGTCACCAGGTGGCGGTCGACCTCCCACGTCGGCTCGCCGCGCACCATCACCGACTCGACCGACGGCACCAGGTCGTCCCAGATCTCCTTCCACACCTCCGCGAGCGGCGCGCCCATGGCCCCCGGGTGCTTCTCGGAGCCGAGGATCTCCCGGTAGCCGTCGTTGTAGATCATCGTGAGCTCGGGTCCCCAGGTGACCAGCACGGGGAACCGGGTGCTGAAGCACATCTCGACCGTCAGCCGCAGCGCGGTCGGCCAGGTGCTCGGCACGCCCAGCGGCGTCGCCGCCCAGTCCACCTCGCGCGCGAGCGCGCCGGTGGCGCTGCCGGCGGTGACGCGCAGGAACCAGGGAGATCGCACGGAGGTGACAGTACGCGCCGCGGTCGCCCCGCGCCGGGCGGTCGGGTCGTCCGGCGGTCAGCCGTCCCGGTAGAGACAGAACGGGTGGCCCGCCGGGTCCAGCAGCACCCGCCGCGACGGCTGCGGCTGGTGGGTCGCGAGCCGTGCCCCGAGCCGCAGCGCGCCCGCGACCGCCTCCTCCAGGTCCAGCACCTCGACGTCCAGGTGCACCTGCCGCTGCTGCCGCCCCGGCTCCGCGGGCCAGGTCGGCGGCTCGTGCTCGGGGCTGCGCTGGACCGCGAGGTAGGCGACGCCGGACGGGGCCGCGACGACGGCGTGGTCCGGCTCGTCGCCGACGACCTGCCAGCCCAGCACCTCGGCGTAGAACGCCGCGAGCGCGCCCGGCTCCGGTGCGTCCAGCACCACGCCCCACCAGCCGCCGTCGGCCCGCCCCTGCATGCGCCCATCGTGGGGTCGGGTGGGACCCCACCGCACCTCGGGGCCGGGCCGGGGTGCGGGCCCCGGCCTCAGCGGGCGCCGAGCTCCGCCACCCGCGGCACGGCCGGCGCCACGTGGTCCCGGACCCAGGTCGCCAGCGGCACGTCGGCCGGCGGGCGCAGGATGACCGTCTCCACGCCCAGGTCGGCGTACGGCCGCGCCGCCGCGACGAAGCCGTCGACGTCCCCGGAGAGCAGCTGGTCGCCGCCCATCAGCAGCGTGACCCGGATGTCCGCGTACTCCCGGCCGACGTCGTCGCAGTGGCCCCGCAGCACGTCCAGCTTGCGGCCGACCTCCTCCGGGCCCGTCTCGAACAGGTTGCACGCGTCCCCGTACTGCGCGACGAGCCGGAGCGTCTTGCGCTCCCCCGACCCGCCGACCAGGATCTCCGGCCCGCGGCCCGGGCGGCTCAGCGGGAGCGGGCGGCACAGCGTCTCGGCGAGCCGGTAGTGCTCGCCCTCGAACGGGCCCTCGTCCTCGGGGTCCCACATCTGCCGGCAGATCCGCAGCGTCTCCTCCAGCCGCTCGAACCGCTCCTTCAGCGGCGGGTACGGCACCCCCAGGGCGACGTGCTCCTTCTCGTACCAGGCGGCGCCGATGCCGAGCGTCGCCCGGCCCTGCGACAGCACGTCCAGGGTCGCGACGATCTTCGCCAGCAGCCCGGGGTGCCGGTACGTCACCCCGGTGACGAGCGCGCCGAGCTGCACCGTCTCCGTGCGGCCGGCCAGCATCCCGAGCGTCGTGTACGCCTCGAGCATCGGGTCGCTCGCCGGGAAGCCGGCGGGCTCCATCTGGAAGAAGTGGTCCATCACCGACAGCCAGGCCAGGCCGGCGTCCTCCGCCGCCTCGGCGGTGTCGGCGAGCTCGGGACCGAGCCGGGCGGGCTCGACCGCGTCGAACCGCATGAGGTGGGCGCCCAGGCGCATGGTGGCTCCTCCGGGGGGTCGTGCCGGCGCGCGGACCGCGCCGACCCTCCGGACGATGCCGCTTGGAGCGCGCTCGAAGTCAAGAGGGCCGGCCGCGGCGGGCGCGCGGGCCGCCGCCGCGGCGTCTGCTGAGGGCAGAACGGCGCGCCCGGCCGCGGCGGGGGTCGCGGCGTTAGCGTGGCGGGGACCGAGGAGGTCCGCCCATGCCGCACGTCGCCGCCGCCCCGCCCGCCGGGCCCGCCACGCCCGCCCGGCGCGTCGACCCCGCCGCCGCCCGCCCCGAGCCCCCGCTGCGCGTCCTCGTCGGCGCCGTGCTCCGCCGGCACCGCGAGCGCCAGGGCCGCACCCTGCGCGACGTCGCCGATGCCGCGCGCGTGTCGGTGCCGTACCTGTCCGAGGTCGAGCGCGGCCGCAAGGAGGCGTCCTCCGAGGTGCTGGGCGCCGTCTGCCGGGCGCTCGGGCTGCGGCTCGTCGACCTGGTGGGCGACGCGCACGCCGTGCTGGCCCGCGCCGAGGGCAGGGTCGTCGTCGACCTGGCGACCGCCCCGGTCGCCGGGCACGCCCCCCGCTCCCCCGTCACCCCCCTCCCCACCTCCCGCCCTCTCTCGCGCCCGGCGCTCCTGCTCGCGGCCTGACGCCGCCGAGGTCGAGGGTTTCCCGCCGACACGCGGCCGGAGACCCTCGACCTCGCCGGAAACGCTCGACCTCGCCGGCGCCGCGGTCAGGCGGGTGAGGGGTGCGGCGGGGGCTTGAGGGTGGTGATGACCGTGTCCGCGACGCCGTAGGCCACGGCCTGGTCCGCCGTCAGCACCAGGTCCCGGTCGGTGTCGGCCCGGAGCTGCTCGGGGCTGCGCCCGGTGTGGGCCGCCAGGATGTCGTCGACCTGGGACCGCAACCGGAGGATCTCGGCCGCCTGCAGCTCCAGGTCGGCCGCCGTGCCCTGCGCGCCGCCCGACGGCTGGTGCAGCAGCACCCGGGCGTGCTCGAGCACGTGCCGCTGCCCCGGGGCCCCGGCGGCGAGCAGCACCGCGGCCGCCGACGCCGCCTGCCCGAGGCAGAACGTCGCGACGTCGGGCCGGACGTAACGCATCGTGTCGTAGATCGCGAGCAGCGCCGTGACGGAGCCGCCGGGCGAGTTGAGGTACAGGTGGATCGGCTTGTCGGGGTCCTCCTGCTGCAGGTGCAGCAGCTGGGCGATCACGACGTTCGCCACCCCGTCGTCGATCTCGGTGCCGATGAACACGATCCGGTCGGACAGCAGCCGGGAGAACACGTCGGACGCGCGCTCGCCGTTCGGCCGCTGCTCGACCACGACCGGCACGGTGTAGGACCCGGCCATCACAGACCCGCCCGTCGCTGCGCGGCGTCCGGGCGGACGTCGTCCAGGTGCTCGACCACGCGGTCCACGAACCCGTAGGCCAGGGCCTCCTCGGCGGTGAACCAGCGGTCCCGGTCGGAGTCGCGCTCGATGGTCTCGACGGTCTGGCCGGTGTGCTCGGCGATCAGCGCCTGCATCGTCCGCTTGGTGTGCGCGAGGTTCTGCGCCTGGATCGCGATGTCCACCGCGGTGCCGCCGATGCCGCCGGACGGCTGGTGCATGAGCACCCGCGCGTGCCGCATGACGTTCCGCTTGCCCGGGGTGCCGGCGCTCAGCAGGAACTGCCCGGCGCTGGCCGCGAGGCCCATGGCGAGGGTGGCGACGTCGTTCGGGATGAGCCGCATGGTGTCGTACATCGCCATCGCGGCGGTCACCGAGCCGCCCGGCGAGTTGATGTAGAGCGCGATGTCGCGGCGCGGGTCCTCGGCGGACAGCAGGAGCAGCTGGGCGCAGACGCGGTTCGCGACCGCGTCGTCGACCTCCTGGCCGAGCATCACGATGCGCTGGTGCAGCAGCCGCGCGGCGAGGTCGTCGTCGAACGCGCGCGCCGGCGGCGCCTCGGACCGGGCGACGGGGACGGGGACGGGGATCATGCGGGGCCTCCTCGGGGTGGTGGTCCTCGCACGCTCGCACCGCGCCGGCCCCCCGGCTGGCCCCGGTCTGCCCACGGCAGACGCCGTCTGCCGGCAGCAGACGGGCCCCGTCAGCGCACCTCCGCGGCACTGGGACGGAGGCGCCCGGCCTCCGCTAGCGCCGAACGCCACACGTGCTCGTCGGACCGCACGGCGGCGACGAGCTTCGCCAGCACCTCGGCGGTAGGGAGCAGAGGATCCGGCCCGATAGCTGGCGCCGCGGCTGCCACGTGGGGTGCCAGGTGCCGCCGGATCAAGAGCAAGGCGAGAAAGAGCCGACCTGAATGCGGATGGACTGCGCCCGCACGCCGACTCGGCTCTGGCAGGCTGCCACGAGCCACCGCAACTGCCCATTCGTCGCCTAGACGGCGCTCGCGCGAACCCGGCGCCGAGGTCCTCTGCAAGCGCCGGCACTCCTCCATGGCGATGGCACCGATCGTTGCCTCCGCTGCACCAACGATCCGCTGCCGCTCGACAAGGCTCACTCCGAGTGCATCGCGATGACCGTCGCCACCATACGGATCCCAGGTCTCCTGAACGAGTGTGCTGCACGCGCGAAGCAGTTCCCGCGGGCGACCTCCGGAGATGGCGTGGCACAAGAACGTCACTCGTGCGGGGACAGCGACCACGCGCTCGTTCACCATCGACACCGACTCCTGCACAGACATCGACCGCATCTCGAACACGGTATCGAAACTCGAGTCGAACACATCAGTTCCCATCGTCCGTCGCCCGTGGAAAGCGTTCAGCACCTCATCAGAGACCGACACCACCACACGAACTCCGTCGATGTGGAAAAAGTCCTTGATCTCGTTCAACAAAACTTCGATCGTGTCGATGGGCAACCTGTCCAGCTCATCGATCAGCACCAGGATCGTTCGCCTCTTGGAGGTACCTCTGTAAGCACGCACCAGTCGTTCGAAATCCCGGACCACGTCGGCATGACTGGCAGGGAGCGCGCGCTTCGTGCGTGCGCCACTCACCGTCAGGCCGAGCACTGCGGCGACCCCGACGCCCGTCGTGCTGCTGGCCTCCACCTCACTCGTGTACTTCTCGATCACCTCTTTAGCGATGGGCGCAGAACGACCCTGCGCGGTCGTCGCGGACCTGATTCCGAGCACCAGGAATGCCGCCATCGCGAAGGTGACCGCCAGCGCGCCGAGCGATGCCAGGGCTGACCATACGCCGAGGTCGCGGGTAAAAAGCGGCCCAACCCACCGCCAAAAAGGGACGCCTGGCTGCGTGGACAGGAACGAGATCGCCAGCACCGAGGAAGTGAACGTCACCGCTCCGGCACCTCCCAGCAGAAGGACCCACGTGGGGGGCATGGCTCCACGTTCAGGCTCAAGTCGCCTTGCAAGCGCTAGCAGCACGATACGCGGAAGCTCCGCTGGCTCGCGCAGGCTCGGCGAAGTGATTCTGATCGACTCTCCATGCCCAAAATGGCGCCGCTGCAGACGCAACATCAGGGCTGTCTTCCCCATACCGCGAGCGCCGTGTAGGCCTATCGTGCAAGTATCGTTGCCCTCGACGAACTGCGTGACCTCACGGTGGCTCCTCGTCTCGATCAGCTCGCGCGGATCCATCTCGACGATCCGCGAACCCCTGCGCGGAAACGCACAGATCGAGCCACGACCGTCCGAACCATGTCGTTCAAGCTCGATGTTGACCGCCCGAATCACCGCCGCTTGAACCACCTTCCGCGCCACCCGCGTGGGCACGCGCGCATCCAGGCGGCCGCGAACGCGCGTATACCAGGCCAGAGAGCTCAATCCACGCCCTCGCGCAGCCAAACCCAGGAGATAGGCACCGGAAACTCCCAGCGCGATCGCCGCAGTCAGCAACCACCATCTCGCCGCTCCTGCGGCAGACCCACTGAGCAGAACCGCAGTGACAGCGCAGGCAGTCAGCGGTATCGACAACGCCCCGGCGCGCAACTCTCGAAGCGCGGCTACGTCCCGGCGCCCATCGGCGATGGCACCCGAACGGGTCGCAGCGACGGCCTTCCACGCCTCAGCCACGAGCACCTTTCGCTCGATGCGCACAGGCGATGCTCCGCCGTCGAGCGCTCTCATGACCTTCCGGACCTGGAGATGGCGGGCTGGCCATGTGTAGCCGCTCCGCAAAGACCGCGTTCCCAACATGCCCTCGAACTTAGCGCCCTGGGCCGACACAGACCCCTGACGATCGGCCGCGACGGACAAATGCCGCAATTCGTCGGTTGGCGTCACGCGCATGGGCCCTGCGCCTGCCGGAGAATGCCCCTACGTTTCAGGCGCGGGCGCCCAGAGCTCGGTCGTGGAGCTCCGCTGCGGAACCAGCGAACTTCACGCAGGCGTCTACCCGAGCTTGCGCCGCCACCACGTCCGCCACCACGACGGTCACGTTGTCCCAGGCGTCCGCGTCGAGCGCCTCGCCGACCAGCGCCTCGGCGACGGCCTCCGGGCCGCCGGGGGTGCCGAGCAGCGCGAGCACCCGCTCCTCCGGCACGTAGTCCGTCAGCCCGTCCGTCGACATCAGCCACCGGTCCCCCGGCCGGGCGTCGACCTCGAGCACGGTGACGTGCGCCGCGTCCTCGGCGTCGCCCGCCAGGCAGTGCAGGATGACGTTCCGCCGCGGGTGGTGCGCGGCCTCGGCCGGGTCGATGACCCCGGCCTCCACCAGCAGCTGCACGAGAGAGTCGTCCCGGGTCACCCGGCGGCCCTCGCCGTCCCGCCACAGGTACGCGCGCGAGTCCCCGATGTGCACGACGCGCACCGCCTCCTCGGCGCAGAACACGCCGGTGAACGTCGTCGCCATGCCCTCCAGCGACGGGTCGGACCGCACCCGCTCGGCCAGGTCGGCGTTCGCGGTCGCCACGGCCGCGCGCAGGTCCTCGGCGGTGAACCGGTCCGGGCCCGCCGCCGCGAGCGCGGACATCAGGCGGTGCGCGACGGTCCAGGAGGCGACGTCCCCGCCCGCGTGGCCGCCGACCCCGTCGGCGACGAAGGCGTACCCCGGCGCGCAGCCGGCGGAGTCCTCGTTGTGCGGCCGGTGCTCGCCCGCGACCGAACGCAGGGCGGTGTCGAGGGTCAGCGTCACTGCGGCACCTCCAGGGGGGTCGGGCACCTCGTGACCCCACGATGCCACGTCCGGGCGCACGCGCGCAGCGCGCACCGGGCGGGATAGCGCGCCACCCGGGTGCCAGCACCCGGGCGTCCCGCCCCGTCAGCGGATCAGCCCGCGCAGCGCCTCGGGCCGCACGTCGGTCTGCGTCGCGATCACCTCCCGCGCCCGGTCGGTCGCGTCCCAGACGTTCCACAGCAGCACCCCGGCGACCCGGCCGCCGTCGAGGTAGTACACGACCCCGGCGCCCAGGTCGTCGTCGTGCCAGTCCTCGACCGTCTCCAGCGACGCGTCCAGCCGCCCCACCGCCTCGTAGCCGAGCTCGAACAGGTCGGAGTAGAAGAACGGCGTGTGGTCGTACGGCTCGTCGGCGCCGGCGAGGTTGCGGCCCGCCTGCCGGCCCATCGTGGTGGCGTTGTCGACGTGCTCCACGCGGCGGCTGCCCAGCAGCCCGTCCGGGTACTGCGCGACGTCGCCGGCGGCCCACACGCGGGGGTCGGAGGTCCGCAGCCGGTCGTCGACCAGCACGCCGTCGTCGACCTCCAGGCCCGCGGACCGCGCCAGGTCGGTCTCGATCTGCAGACCCGCGCCCACCACGACGCCGTCCGCCGCGACCGTCCGCCCGTCCTCCAGGGTCACCGTCACGCCGTCCGGGCCCGACTCCGCGGCCGCCACCGTCGTGCCCCGGAGCAGGGTCACGCCCGCCTCCGCGTACCGGCGCTCGACGCGCCGGGCCAGCGCGTCCGGGAACGTCGACCCGGTGAGCACGTCCTGGGGGAACACGAGCGTGACCCGGGTGTCGTTCTGCACGAGCGCCGCGGCGAGCTCGGTGCCGATGTAGCCGCCGCCGACCACGACGACGTGCCGGCCGTCGCCCGCGAGGTCGCGCAGCCGCTCGTAGTCGCGGACGGTGCGGAAGTAGATGACCCGCCCGGAGTCCTCCACGCCCGGCAGCCGGCGCGGGTGGCCGCTGGTCGCGAGCAGCAGCGCGCCGTAGCCGACCGTGACGTCCGCGTCGGTGGTGACCGTCCGCGCGGCGGTGTCGACGCCGATGACGGACTCCCCGAGCAGCAGCTCGGCGCCGGTCTCCTCGGCGGTGCGGAGCCACACCTGGTCGAACGCGAACTCCGGGTCCGTCCAGAGCTTCTTGGTCAGGGCCGGCCGGGTCACCGGGGCGGTCGGCTCGCGCCCGACCACCAGGATCGTGCCCGCCGGGTCGACCTCGCGGATGCCGTGCGCGGCGGCGTCGCCCGCCATCCCGGCCCCGACGATCACGTAGTCGTAGCTGTCCCGCACCGTGCCTCCTCAGGTCGCGTCCCTCGCGGGCCAGCCTGGCGCGGCGGGTCGCAGGACGCCACCCTCCGGCCGGCCGCGCCTCCGAGGCTCACGGCAGCGGGGTGACCGTCCAGGTGCCGTTGGTGCTCAGGGCCACGACCCCGGGCAGCGCCACGTCCGCCGTCTCGCTCAGCGCCTCGTCGCCGCCGAGCACGAGCGACGCCGGTCCCGTGGCCGGGTCCACGTCCACCGCCGACACCACCCGCGCCAGCAGCGAGTCGCCCGGGCCGGCCGGGGTGTAGTCGATGCGCGCGCCGCTCGCCGTGTCGCCGAGCAGCAGCACCGCCGCCCCGGAGCCCTGCTGCGGGCCGGTCAGCACGGGCAGCTCGTTCCAGCTGGAGAACGTGAGCGTCCACGGGCCGACCGCGTCCAGCAGGAAGCCCTGCTTGGCGTCCGTGCCCTCGAGCACGTCGACCAGGTAGGTCCCGGTGAGCGGCGCCGGGCCCGCTCCCCAGGGCGACCCCCGCCCCTCGGAGGTGAGGACGACGTCGCCCGTGCAGGCGGCGCAGTCGAGCTGTGCCACGACGCCGAAGTCGCCGTCCCGGACGACGGCGATCCGCGCGGGGCCCTCGCCGGACACGGTGGCCGGCGCGCCCTCGGCGACGGCGCCGGCGTTCAGCAGCGGCCGCTCGGGCTCCGCGACCGGGGCGGCGGTCGGCGTCGAGCTCGGGGTCGGCGACGCGCTCGGCGCCGGCGCGGCCGCGGTGGACCGCGGCGCGGGCTCGGCGGGACCCGACGGACCGCACCCGGCGAGCACGAGGGCCGCCGCGGCCGCGAGGACGGTCGCGCCGACGGGGACGGCGCGAGTACGGGCGGGGGCGCGCGTCGGCATGCCGGCCATCCTGCCCGCCGGTCAGGCCGGCAGCGCGCCGGCGACGACCCGGCCGCGCGACACCACGGCCACGATGTTCTCCACGCGCAGCGCGCCGACGTCCTCCCACGGCCGGCCGCGCAGCACGACGAAGTCGCTGCCGAGCCCGGCGCGCAGCCGGCCCGTGACCGACCCCATCCGGATCGCGTCGGCCGCGTCCGACGTCGCCGCGGCCAGGGTCCGCTCCGGCGTCCAGCCGAACATCGCCGCCATCGCGCGGACCTCCTCCATCTGGTCGCCGAACCCGACGAACTGCCCGGAGGCGTCGGTGCCGAGCACGAACCGCACGCCCGCCTCCGCCGCGCGGGCGAACCCGGCGTCCCGGAGCGCGACGACGTCGCGGGCCTTGGCCTGCGCCTCCGCGGAGACCGGGCGGCGGGCCTCGGCGATGATGTCGTTGATCAGCAGCGTGGGGGCGACGGGCAGGTCCCGCTCCACCAGCGCGGCGAGGTGCTGCTCGGCGATGGCGGTGCCGTGCTCGATCGAGTCGACGCCCTCGGCGAGCGCGATGTCGAGCCCCTCGACGGAGTGGGTGTGCGCGGCGACCAGCATGCCGAGGGCGTGCGCCTCGTCGACGGTGGTGCGGATCTCCTCGGTGGTCTGGTTCCGCCAGCCGACCTTGTCGCCCATCGAGAGCACGCCGCCGGAGGTGTAGATCTTCACCCCCGCGGCGCCGGACCGGGCCCAGACGCGGACCAGCTTGCGGCACTCGTCGGGGCTGTCGGCGGTCGGCGGGCGGTGCGGGTAGTGCGGCGGGACGAACAGGTCGCCGTGCCCGGCGGTCATGCCGACCTGGCCGTGCGACAGCAGGCGCGGGCCGACGAGCACGCCGGCGTCGAACGCGCGGCCCACGGCGAGCTGGATCGAGTCGGCGGCCAGGTCGCGCAGCGTGGTGACGCCGGCGCGGGCGCAGCGCAGCGCGTTGGCGGCGACGTGCAGCGACCGCTCCTCCGGCGGGGTCAGGATCGGCCACGCCGAGGGATCCGCGGCGGGCGCCCCGGCCGGGTAGCCGAGGTGCACGTGGGTGTCGACCAGGCCCGGGACGACGCTCAGGTCCGCGTGCCGCGTCGGCGCCTCCTCGACCGCGAGGATCCGGTCGCCGGACCAGGTCAGCCGGGCGGGGCCGACCTCGCGCTCGCCGTCCCAGAGCGGGAGGCCGTCGAGGACGTGCTCGGGGGTGCTGTCGGTCATGAAGGGGTCCTTCGCGGGTGGTGCGGGCCGGGTCCGGTCGGGCCCCGGCGGTGGGCGGGGGGCGCAGCGGCGCCCTAGAGGCGGGGCGTGATCTCGCCGACGACGCGGTCCTCGGCGTCCACCAGCGGGAGGTGCCGCCACCGGTCGAACGCGCCGCAGGGGTGGCTGATCCCCAGCCGGAGCACGGTACCCGGGGCGACGCGGGTGCCCGGCGGGACGCGGAGGAAGGCGTGGTGGTCGTTGACGCCGGTCACCTCCCAGCGGCGCACGTCGGGCGCGTCCGCGGCGTCGGGCGCGTCGCCCGCGACCCCGAGCACGACCGGCAGCCGGTCGTCGGTCGGCGCCTCGCGGCGGCCGAACCCGGCGACCACCAGCCCGTCCTCCGGCGCCGAGAGCACCGACGCGCGCAGCTCGAACGCCGGGCGCAGCGCCGCGGTCCCCCGGTCGGCGCCCAGGGGCGAGGTGCGGCGGTAGACGCCGTGGTCGTGCGTGACGTAGCAGCCGGAGCGCAGCACGGTCGTGACCGGGCGGTCCCACATCGCGGGGCCGAGCTCGCGCGCGACCAGGTCGAAGTACGAGGAGCCGCCGGCCGTGACCACGGGCACGCCCGCGACGAGGCCGGCCTCGGTGATCGCGGTGACCAGCGCCCGGACCCTCGCCAGCAGGTCTACGGCCCCGGGCGGGGCGCCGGGGTCGTCGCCCACCGGCATCAGGCCCTCGAACGCGGAGACGCCCGCGAGCCGGACGCGCTCCGCGCCCGCCACCCGGCCGGCCAGCGCCAGCGCGGCGACGTCGTCCCGCACGCCCGTGCGCCCGCCGCGGAACCCGAGCTCCAGCAGCAGCGGCAACGGCCGGTCGGGGCGGAGCCGGTCGAGCTCGGTGAGCAGCAGGTCGAGACCGGCGTCGCTGTCGACGTAGCAGAGGTACTCGGTGCCGGAGCCGGCGGCGAGCAGGTGCTCGGCGACCCAGGCGATCGACCCGCGGTCGACCAGGACGTTCGCGTGCAGCACCCGGCCGACGCCCCAGCCGGCGAGGGTGCGGACCTGCGCGGGGGTCGCGGCCGTGAAGCCCCAGGCCCCCGCGGCCGTCTGCCGGCGGATCAGGTCCCGGGACATGTGCGTCTTGGCGTGCGGGGCGAGCTGGACGCCCGCGGCGCGGCACCAGTCGGCCATCGTCCGGACGTTGTGCGCGATCGCGTCGTCCCGCAGCAGCATCGCGGGCAGCTCGAGGTCCGCGGCCGCCACGGCGGCGCCCGCCCCGGCCAGGGCGGCGTGCTGGCCGGTCACCCGCCGACCCCCGCCGCGCCCGCGCGGCCGGCCGGCTCCGGCCGACCCGCGCGCAGCACCCGGCCGGCGCGCACGCCGGTGAACTCCCCGCAGTCCACGACGACGGTGCCGGCGAGCACCGTGCACACGACGCCGGTCGGCCGCTCCCACGGCCGCTGCGGCGTCCCGGGGTGCCCGACCGTCGCCGGGTCGAACACGGCCACGTCCGCGATCGCGCCCGGCACGAGCCGGCCGCGGTCGGGCAGCCCGAGCGCGTCGGCGGTCAGCGAGGTCATCTTCCGGACCGCCTCCGCGAGGTCGAGGACGCCGAGGTCCCGGACGTACCGGCCGAGCACCGTCGGGAAGCAGCCCCAGCCGCGCTGGTGCGCGTTGCCGACCGGCACGGAGTTGTCCGAGCCGATCGCGATGAGCGGGTCGGCGAGGATCGCCCGCACGTCGTCCTCGGCCATCAGCTCGTAGACCATCATCGCGCCGGGGTCGGCGAGCACCAGGTCGCACAGGGCGTCCCAGGGCCCGACCTCGCGCGAGGCCGCCACGTCGGCGACGCTCCGGCCGAGCAGGCCCGCGTCGGTGTGCATGCTGAGCAGCACGCCGCCGGGCGTCGTCTGGGTCCACGACCCGGCGCCCCGGCCGCCGGCGAGGGCCCGGGCCTCCAACGCGGCGCGCGTCGCCGGGTCGGACAGCCGGCGCACCAGCTCCGCCCGGCCGCCCACCTGCGCCTCGGCCGGCAGCAGCGCGGTGAGGAAGCTCTCCCCCGTCGTGTACGGGTACGCGTCGCCGTGCACGTCGACCCCGTCCGCGCGCGCGGCGCGCAGCGCGGCCAGCAGCTCGCCCGACCGGCCGTGGTTGCGCCGGCCCGCGGCCTTGCAGTGCGAGACCTGCACCCGGACCCCGGTCCGACGCGCGACGTCGAACGTCTCGGCCAGCGAGTCCGCCAGACCGTCGCCCTCGTCCCGCATGTGCGTGGCGTAGGGCCGGCCCCAGCGCGCGGCGACGGCGGCGAGCGCGGCGACCTCGTCGGTGTCCGCGTACACACCGGGGGCGTAGATCAGGCCGGTCGAGAACCCGAACGCGCCGTCGGCGAACGCCGCGTCCGCGAGCGCGACCATCCGGTCGAGCGCGCCCGGCGCCAGCCGCTCGGCCATGCCGTTCGCGCTGATCCGCAGCGTGTGGTGCCCGACCAGCGAGGCGACGTGCGTCGTCGGGCCGTGCTCCTCGACGGCGTCCAGGTACCCGGCGAACGTGCGCGGCCAGGAGGACACCCCGGCGGCGGCGGTCGACGAGATCGGCCGGTGCAGGTCCACCGCGCGCTCGTCCACCAGCGGGGCCGCGGAGTTGCCGCAGTTGCCCACCACCTCGGTCGTGACGCCCTGCAGCACCTTGAACGGCTGCGGCTCGGCCATGAACGGCACGACGTCGGAGTGGGTGTGCGCGTCGATGAACCCCGGCGCGACGACCAGCCCGGCGGCGTCGACCACGCGCGCCGCGGCCGGGGCCGTGGCGGCGAGGCCCGGGCCGACGGCCGCGACCCGGTCGCCGGCGACGAGGACGTCGGCGACGACCGGCGCGGCGCCGGTGCCGTCGACGACGGTCCCGCCGCGCAGCACCAGCGTCACGTCGGTCACGACAGCTGCCCGATCCGCTCCTGCACCAGGGTGTCCACGACGCTCAGCACCGCGTACGCGAGCATCGTCACCGCCGCGACGGTGATCGCCGACGCCCACATCGCGTCGTAGCCGAACGAGCCGGCGGCCTTCGAGATCGCCCCGCCCAGGCCCTCGCCGGTCGACAGCCACTCGGCGATCATCGCGCCCGTGACGGCCGACGGGACGGCGATCCGCGCCGAGGCGAGCGTGGACGGCACGGCCGCCGGCAGGGCCACCTTGCGCAGCACGGTCCACGACGAGCCGCCGTAGGCGAGCACCAGGTCCCGGTGCTCGCCGGAGACGCTGCGCAGGCCGTACAGGATGTTCGCCAGCGCGGGCAGGAACACCACGAGGATCACGATCGCCGTGACGCCCGCCTGGCCGATGCCGAAGATCAGCGTGATCAGCGGCGTGAGCACGACGAGCGGGATCGACCGCAGCACCATCGCCGTCGGCATGACGATCCGCTCCAGCACGGGCGACACGCAGAACACGACCGCGAGGCCGAAGGCCGCGGCCAGGCCGACGACGTACCCGATGCCGGCGTCGCGGACCGTGACCGCGAGGTCGGCGGCGATGGTCGCGCGGTGGTCGGCGGCGCCCTCCGCGGTGACGACGTAGTCGAACACGTCCCACGGGCGCTTGCCGATGAGCGGGCTGACGTCGAACACCTCGAGCACGGCGACCCACACCGCGAGCGCGACGACGACCGCCAGCGCCAGCGTCCAGACCCGGCGGGCGACGAACCGCCCCGTCCCGCCGCTCATCCGCGCGTCTCCTTCGCCCAGGGGGTGAGGACCCGCCCGACCAGGCCGACGAGCGCGTAGCCGCCGAGCGCGATCAGACCGGCCAGGATGCTCAGCGCCCACACGCGGTCGGGCTGGATCTGGCGCTGCGCCGCGTTGAGCGCCACGCCGATGCCCGCGTCGATGCCGCCGAGGTACTCCCCGACGACGGCGCCGAGCAGCGCTGCCGGGACCGCCACCTGCAGGGCGGTGACGATCGCCGGCAGCGCCGACATGAGCTGGACCTTGCGGATCTGCGTCCACCGGCCGCCGCCGTACGCGGCGACGAGGTCCAGCGAGCTGCGGCTCGCGGAGCGCATCCCGAGGATGGCGCCGACGAGCGTGGTGAAGAAGACGAGCAGGGCGCCCAGGAAGATCGCCGAGGCGCGGCCGCCGAAGATGACCATGACGATCGGGCCGATCGCGGTGACCGGCAGGCACGCGGAGATCACGCCGAGCTGTGTGATCACGTCCTCCAGCCGCGGCACGACCAGCACGACCGCCGCCAGCGCGAGGCCGGCCAGGTTGCCCCACAGGTAGCCCTGGGCGGCGCGGGTCAGGGTCGGGACGACGTTGGCCTCGTAGAACGGCCAGCCGTCCGCGACGGCCGAGCGGGCCACGTCGACCGGGGACGGGAACGAGGTGCTGTTCTCCAGGCCGGCGGTCATCGCCCACCACAGCGCGATCAGCAGCACGATGCCGACGGTGCCGCCGACCCACGGGCGGGCCAGGGCGCCGCGGAACCGCGCGAGGGCGACGCTCACTCGACGCCCTTGCCCGCGGACCCCGGGGCGAACAGCAGGCCGGACAGGTGGTCGACCACCTCGTGGAACTCCGGGGTCCGCATCATCTCGGGCGTGCGCGGGCGCTCGAACGGGATCTCGACGACCTCGACGATCCGGCCCGGGCGCGCGGACATCACGGCCACGTAGTCCGACAGCAGGGCCGCCTCGGCGATGCCGTGCGTGACCATCAGCGTCGTCGCGGACCGCTCGGTCCAGATCCGCTGCAGCTCGAAGTTCAGCCGCTGCCGGGTCATGTCGTCGAGGGCGCCGAACGGCTCGTCCAGCAGCAGGAAGTCCGGCCGCACCGCGAGCGCCCGGGCGATCGACGCGCGCTGCCGCATGCCGCCCGAGAGGTGCGCGGGGCGCGCCTTCTCGAAGCCGGTCAGGCCGACGAGCTCGATCAGCTCGTCGACGATCCCGTCGTCCGCCCGCTTCTGGATCTCCAGCGGCAGCCGGATGTTCTTCTGCACCGAGCGCCACGGCAGCAGGGCGGGGTCCTGGAACGCGATGCCCATGCCGTCGGCGCGCTTGCCGGTCGCGACGGGCGTGCCGTTGACGGCGACCGTGCCCGACGTCGGCGTCTCGAGCCCGGCGAGGATGCGCAGGATCGTCGACTTGCCGCAGCCGGACGGGCCGAGCAGCGACAGGAAGGACCCGCGCGGGGTGGACAGGGTGACGTCCTCCAGCGCGGTCACCGAGCGGCGGCCGGAGCGGAACTCCTTGCCGAGGCCGGTGATCTCGATGCCGGGCGTGGTCTGGGGGTCGGTCACGACAGCAGGTCCGGGTTCTCGGCGTACACCTCGTCCAGCAGCGACAGGTCGAACAGCTCGTCGGCCGTGATGTCCACCCCGGCGTAGCCGAGCGAGGCGATGGTGCCCTCCTGCAGCTCGTCGCTGATCGTGAGCAGGCCGTTCGCGGCGGTCTCGTCGGACTCGATCAGCGTCGCCTGGCGGTCGAAGGACAGCGCGATCGCGTCGGCGTCGTACTGCTGCTCCTTGCCGTAGGTGTTCACGGTCAGGTCCACCGCGCGCTCCGGGTCGTCCAGCGCGGCGCGCCAGCCCTCGGCCGTGGCGAGCAGGAACGCCTTGACCTCCTCGGGACGCTCGTCGATGGCCTCCTGGGAGGTGACCAGCACCTCGCCCACCATCGGCAGGCCGTTCTCGGCGAGCAGGAACTCGGTGGCCTCGAAGCCGGCCGCGGCCAGCGCGGCGGCCCCGGTCGTGGTGTAGCCGATGAAACCGTCCACCTGGCCGGTGGTCAGCATGGAGGTGTCCGACAGCGGGACCGTGGTGACCTCGGACGCGTCGATGTCGTTCGCCGCGAGGAACGCGTTCCACACCAGCGTGTTCGAGTCGGAGACCGCGATGGTCGTGCCGGCCAGGTCGTCCGGGCCCTCGATCGGGGCGGACGCGGCCGACACGAGCGCGAACGGGTTCTGCTGGTACGTCGCGCCGACGATCTTCAGCGCGGCACCGCTCTGGATCGCCGGGGCCGTGATCAGCGGGGACGACAGACCGACGAACGCCTGGCCGGAGGCGACGGCCGCCTCGGCGCTGGTGGCCGAGGAGCCGCCCGCGGTCAGCGTCACGTCCGCGAAGCCGGCGTCGGTGTACAGGCCGTCCTCCACCGCGAGGTACTCACCGGCGAACTGCTGGTTCTTCAGCCAGGACAGCTGGACGCTCACGGCGTCGAACGACTCGGCGGCGCCCGACGCGTCGCCGGCCGAGCCGGCGGTGTCGTCCGAGGAGCAGGCCGAGAGCAGCAGGCCGGCGGCGGCCACGGCGGCGGCGAGGCCGGCGATCCGGCGCCCGGGGCGCGCGGTGAAGGAGCGGGTCACGTCAACCTCGTTCACGTCGTGCGGCGCCCGCAGCTTCGGGCGGCCGCGGTGCCAGGGGGAGGGTCGCACCGGGGCGACCCGGCGACTGCCCCCATTCGACAGGCCCGGCCTCCGCCGTCGCCATGTGGGATCCTCCGAACTCCCGCCGCCCCGGCGGTGCGGTCCGTTGTACGACCCACCGAGCGCGTCACCTGCGCGTCACACGGCGGGGGCCGGCGGCGGCGCGCCCGGCGGATCGCCCAGCACCGGGCGCCGGGGCGCGGCCCGGTCGTTGGTGGATCGCACGAGGCCCCAGGCCACGGGCCTGTGGTTGGCTTCCCGGCAAGCGTGGACCACCTGTCCGCGACGACCGACGAACGACCGGGAGCAGGACGTGTGGCCGACGGCTGAACTGCACGTGCACATCGAGGGCACGCTCGACGCCGACCTCATCCGCGTGCTGGCGGACCGCAACGGACTGCCCGTCCCCGCCGGCGCCGGCCGGGGCGCGCCGTTCCGCGACCTGCAGGACTTCCTCGACGTGTACTACGCGAACCTCGACGTGCTGCGCACCCGGCGGGACTTCCACGACCTCGGCGCGCGGTACCTCGGCCGCGCCGCCGCGGCCGGGGTCCGGCACGCCGAGATCTTCGTCGACCCGCAGTCGCACACCGGGCGCGGCGTCCCGGTCGAGGACGTGCTGCTCGGGCTGTCCGCGGCGCTCGCCGACGCCCGCGCCGCGCACGGCATGTCCGGCGGCCTGATCGTCTGCTTCCTGCGGCACCTCGGCCCGGACGCCGCGATGGCCGCCCTGGAGGCCGTGCTCCCGCACCGCGAGCACCTGATCGCCGTCGGCCTGGACTCCAGCGAGGTCGGCTTCCCGCCGGCGCTGTTCCGCGACGTGTTCGAGCGCGCCGCCGCCGAGGGCCTGCGCCGCGTCGCGCACGCCGGCGAGGAGGGCGGGCCGGACTACGTCTGGGAGGCGCTGGACATCCTGGGCGCGGAGCGGATCGACCACGGCAACCGCGCGCTGGAGGACGTCGAGCTGGTCGCGCACCTGCGCGCCACCCGCACGCCGCTGACCGTGTGCCCGCTGTCCAACCTCGCGCTGCGGACCGCCGGGCCCGACCTGGCGGACCACCCGATCGCGGTGATGCTCGACGAGGGTCTGCGCGCCTCCGTGCACTCCGACGACCCGGCGTACTTCGGCGGGTACCTGGACGACAACGTGCGCGCGCTGGTCGCCGCCGGCACCGTCACCGAGGACCAGGTGGGCGTGCTCGCCGCCAACGCGGTGGCGTCGTCCTTCCTGCCGGACGCCGGCAAGGCCGCGCTGCTCGCCGAGATCCGCGCCCATGCCGAGCGGGTCGGCGCCGCGGTGCCCGCCCTCGCCCTCGACCCCGCGGAGGTCTGAGCGTGCGGAGCACGGAGGTGACCACCGGCCGGCGGGTGGCGGTCGTGCTGGAACCCGGCGACGAGGTGCTGGCGGCGTTGACGGAGGCGTGCCGGGCGCACGGCATCCGGCAGGGCTTCGTCCCGGTGTTCTCGGGGGCGTTCCGCACCGCGCGGTTCATCGCGGCCGACGTGCCGGTCGCCGACCAGGAGCCGCCGCTCCCCCACGAGGTCACCGTGACCTACACCGAGGGCATCGGCAGCGGCACGATCCTGTGGGACGCCGAGACCGGGATCCCCACGCCGCACCTGCACCTGGCCGTCGGGGTGAAGAACGCCGCCGCGGCGGGGTTCGCCGGGCACGTGCTGAGCGCCGAGACGCACTACACGGTCGAGGTGCTCGTCGAGGAGGTCGTCGCGCCGGCGCTGCTGCGCGTGCCGGACCCGCAGGCGTACGGCATCCCCACGATGCACTTCGCCTGAATCAGCCCGTCTCGTCCAGGCAGGTCATCGCGAGGAACAGGTCGACCCGGTCCGACATCGTGCTCATGTCGCGGTTGGTCAGCTCCTCGATGCGGGCGATCCGGTAGCGCAGCGTGTTCGTGTGCAGGTGCAGCTGCCGGGCCGTCTCCTGCCACGCCCCGCCGCCGTCGAGGAACGCCCGCAGCGTGCCCACCAGGTCCGCGTTGTGCCGCTCGTCGTACGACAGCAGCGGCGCCAGCACCTCGCGGGCGTAGCCGGACCGGGTGCTCTCCCCCAGCATCCGCAGCAGCGCGCGGTGCGTCTGCACGTGCAGCGACGTCGACACCACCACCGGCTCGGGGCCCGAGGCGTTCTGCACGCGCTCGACGGCCGTGGCGATCGCCGAGTTCAGCCGGCTGACGCCGCTGACCGGGTCGCTCATGCCGACCCGCAGCTGCCGCCCGTCGAGCAGCAGCAGGTACTCCTCGGCCAGGTGCTCGGCGAGCGGCCGCTCGTCGTCACCGGCGCCGTTGACCAGCAGGATCGCCTGGTCGTCGAACCGGCAGCCGAGCACCCGGTGGCCCCGGGCGGTGAGCGTGCGCTGCAGCATCTCGAGCACGGCGGCGCGCGGGAACCGGGGGTCGTCCACCCGGGCCGCGACGATCGTCGTCTCGTCCGACGGCGCCATGCCCTCCAGGCGCATCCGGGCCGAGATCGCGCCGGGCGACGCCTCGGCGTCGCGGATCGCCGTGATCAGCGCGGCGACCTGGGCGTCCCGGGTCTCGCGCCAGCGCGCGGCCAGCTCCATCTCGACCCGCAGCGCGCCGACGACCGCGTCCAGCGCGAGCGCCACCTCGTCCGAGAACGACCGGTGGTCGCCCCAGCAGCCGAAGAACCCGGACCGGTCGCGGGCACCCGTGCGGACGATCGTGGCCGGCCCGTGCTCCGTCCCCTCCCCGGGCAGGATCACGCGCTTGTCGTGCTCGCGGGCGACGACGGCGTTCCACTGCTCGGCGACCTGGGCCCGGTCCGGTGCCGCGCCCGCGGTGGCGAGCAGCATCCCGGTCTCGTCGATGACCCAGCAGCCGACCGCGAACTCCGTGGTGAACTGCGCCAGCAGCTCGGCGACGCCCCCGCCGCGGGACACCGTGTCGGCGATCCGGCGGCTGAACCGCATCGTGCGGTTCGCCAGCCCGGCGGCGGAGCCCGGCTGGCGGGCGGCGATCTCGTCGGCGATCCGGCGGAACGACACGCCGGGCGACACGGTGAGCAGGGTCAGCCCGCGGGCCCGGCAGATCGCGATGACCTCGTCGGGGATCACGCCGATCTCGATCAGCCCGAGGACGACCGCCGCCACGTTCTGCTGGGCCAGGGCGCCGAGGAAGGTCGCCGCCCCGTCCGGCCGGTCGAGCCACAGGCCGCTCGTGAGCACCACGTCGCCGGTCGACAGGAACCGCGACGGGTCCGGCAGGTCGGTGATGTAGGCCGCGGTCACCGGGCGGTCGAGCGCGTCCGGCTCGGCGGCGACGACGCTCAGCCCGAGGTCGGGTGCCGCCAGGAGGTCACGGACGTCCACTGCTCACCACCTGGTCCCGCTCGGCACCGGGACAGTGTACGAGCGCAGCGGCCGGGCGGGTTTCGCGGCAGGATGGCCGCGTGACGTCAGCCCTGGACCCCAGCCGCCTCGACACGCCGCGCCGCCTGCGCACGGCCATGTTCGTGGACTTCGACAACGTCTACATCGGCCTGCGCCGCCTGGACCCGGACGCCGCGGAGGCGTTCGCCACCGACCCGGGGCACTGGCTGTCCGAGCTGGAGAGCGGGAGCGACGCGGACGGCGACTTCACCCGCCGGTTCCTCGTGCGTGCCTGCTACCTCAACCCGTCCGTGTTCAGCCGGTTCCGGCCCAACTTCACGCGGGCCGGGTTCCAGGTCGTCGACTGCCCGTCGCTGACCCAGCAGGGCAAGAGCAGCGCGGACATCAACCTCGTGCTCGACGCCGTCGACGCGCTGGACGCGGACACCCGGTACGACGAGTTCGTCATCGTGTCCGCCGACGCCGACTTCACGCCGCTCGTGCAGCGCTGCCGCGCCGCCGACCGGCGGGTCACGATCATCACCGCGAGCCCGGCCGCGAGCGCGTACCGGGCCGTCGCGGACACCGTCATCACGGCCGACGACCTGGCGGAGCTCGTGACCGCCGGGCAGGGTGCCGCCGAGGCCACGGAGGTCGCGCCGGCGCCCGAGCAGCCCGCCGCCGCGGCCGAGCCGGAGCCCGCGGCGGCGTCCGCGGCGGCCGCGCCCGAGCCCGCCGCTGCGGGCTCCGGGTCCCGCGGCGGCGCGCGCCGCGACGAGCCGAACCCCGCGACGGGCTCCCCCGGCTCCCTCGCGGCGCGCCGGGCCGTGCTGCAGCGCGTCCGGTCCGCCGACCGCCCCGTGCCGACCGGCGCCGTCGCGCAGGCCGCGCAGAAGGCCGACCCGACGCTGCCCAGCACCCGCTGGGCCGGGACCGGTGGCTTCCTGCCCTGGCTGGGCGAGGCCGTGCCCGAGCTGGGCGTGGCCGCGCGGCCGTCGCCGGGGTACGTCTGGGACCCGAAGCGGTTCGGCGAGGCCGACCTGCCCGGCGCCGCGGCGGAGGGCCCCGCGGGCACCGACGCGTCGGCGCTGCAGCGCCAGGTCGTCTCGGTCACCGACACCCCCGGGCTGAGCCGCGACAACTACCGCGTCCTGCTCACCGCCCTCGCCGACGACGTGCGGGCGCACCCGTTCGAGCGCACCGCCACCGCCCGCCGGGTCCGCGACGCCTGCCAGGCGGCGGGCGCCGCGGTGGGCCGGTCGACCGTGAACACCGTCATCTCGGGGGTGCTCTACGTCGGCCTCGAGCTGGACGAGACGGTCACCGCCGTGGACGTGGCGGAGGCGTGGGCGGACAACGTCGTCGGGCTGTGCCGCGGCGCGCGGATGGAGCTCACCGAGGCCGACGAGATCGCCATCGACGACTGGGTCGGCGGCGGCCTCCTGGACGACCTGGACGACTGAGCCCCACCGGCGCCGGCTGGTCCGCGCTCAGCCGGGGCTCCGTCGCCCCGCGCGCGCGATCAGCCGGCGCAGGTCGGCCACCGCCACGACCGACGCGTCGTCCACCCGCTCGGCGAGCCGCTGCTCCACCCACTCGCGCAGGAGCGCGGTGACCTTGACCCCTCCTCGTCGGCCACCGCGCGCGCCGCGTCGAGCGTGGACTGCGGGAGCCGGATGGTGATGCCGACCATCCGGTTCTCGCCGGGCTCGACGAGCTCCGCGGTCGCGAGCTCGGCGCTCGTGTCGGCGCGGTCGTAGTGCCGGCGCAGGCGCCGCAGGTTCTCGGTCATCGTCCTGCCTCCCTCCGTCGCAGCGTGCGACGCTCCCCAGGGGTGAGGTCGCGCGCGGTCACGACGCCGGCCGCGCCGCCCCGCCCGGGGGCGAGCACGACGAGCAGCGACCGGCCGCCGCGGTTCCGCCCGTACACGAGCGTGGTGCCGGAGCGGCCACGGGCGCGCCAGTGCCGACCGCCCAGCACGTCCTCGACGTCGCGCGGCTCGACGCCGTGCCGGGCGATGTGGTCCTCGGCCTCCCGGGTCCACGCCAGCTCCACGATGGTCCACCGAATGTAACGCACATTGTCGTCCATCGACACCCCCCGATCCGGAGGTGGCGACGCTAGATGGGCGGACGCCCGGCCGGCCCCGCCGAGGCGCGCGACCTGGGGACGCGACACGCCCGGACGGCCTGTGGTCGTCGCGGTGGGGCGTCGTCGCCCGGGCTCAGGACGCGCTCCCGGACCCGACCCGGCCGTCACGCCCGGGTCGGCGCCCCGTCCGCCAGGGCCGGGTTGTCGATCGCCGCGGCCAGGGCCGCCGCGTGCTCCGCCGCCCCCGGCTGACCCAGCCCCGCGCGGTGGCGCCCCGCCCGGGCGACGAGCTCGCGCATCCCCCGGCGCGCCGCGAACGCCTCCAGGTCCTCGACCCAGCCCGCCGCGCCGGGCAGGGCCCGCGGCACCGCGAAGCCGCACAGCGCGTCCAGGCAGTGCGCCTCGACCCAGTCGTGCGCGTCGCGCTGCCGGCGGCACGCCCCCGGCGCGGCCAGCAGCAGGTCCAGGGCGGCGGCGTCGTCGCCCCGGGCGACCGCGAGCAGCCCCCGGCCGCGCAGGGCGTAGCCCTCCCAGCACGGGTCCCCGACCTGGCAGGCGAGGGCGTACGCGCCCTCGAAGCCGTCCTCCGCACCGGCCAGGTCGCCCGCCCGGAGCAGCACCTCGGCCCGCTGCGACCGGGGGAACGGGAGGAACGACGTCCAGCCGAGGTCCCGCGCGACGGCGCACGCGCGGTCCAGGGCCGCGAGCGCCGGGCCGGGCTCGTCGCGCAGCACGTGGAGCCTGCCGAGCGCGGTGAGCGCGTACGCCTCGGCCCGCACGTCGCCGGCCGACCGGGCGTCCTCGGCGGCCGCACCGAGGACCGCCGCGGCGCCCGCGTAGTCGGCCTGGTCGCAGCGCCCGATGCCGTCGAACACCCCCACCCAGGCGCGCAGCCGCGCGTCGTCGCCGCCGAGGTCCCGCGCCCGTCCCCACCACACGGCCGCCCGCGGGTACCGCCCGCGCAGCGTCTCCACGTGCCCGAGCTCCAGCGCCGCCCGGGCCGCGACGTCGGCGGCGCCGCACCGGCGGGCCGCGACCAGCGCCTCGTGCAGCACCGCCACCGCCTCCTCGTCGCTGCCGCGCACCCCGTGCACCAGGACCCGGCCCAGCGCGCCGAGGGCCACCGCGAGCCGCGCGTCGTCGCCGAGGCCGCGCGCGCCGTCCACGGCGTCGCGCAGCAGGTCGATCGCGCGCTCGTACGCCCCGACGTGCGCGGCACCCTCACCGCCCTCGACCGCGGCGTCGACGGCGGCGGCCGACACCGCCGGCCGGGCGCCCGCGACGCCGCCGGCCACCACCTGCCGGCCCCGCAGCGCCGCCGCCACGCTCGGCGAGGGCTCCACACCGAGCTCCCGTCGGAACAGCGCCCGGCACTCCGCCGCCCGGCGCCGGGCCTGGACCGGGTGCCCGGCGGCGACCAGCGCCCGCACCCACAGCTCGTGCCCGCGCTCCGCCAGCGGCTCGGCCGCGACGAGCCGGCCCGCGAGCGTGACCGCCCCGTCCGCGTCCCCCCGCGCGAGCCGGGCGTGCGCGGCCTCGTGCAGGATGGCGGCGGTCAGGCCGGCGACCCGCTCGCGCTCGGCCGCGAGCCACAGCTCGAGCGCGGCACTCCCCCGCGGGGTGACCCCCTCGAGGAGGGCGCCGCCGAAGCCGGGCAGCGCGAGCGCCTGCGCCCACGCCCCGGACGCCAGCACGCGGACGTCCACGACCGTGCCGGGCCGCAGGTCCAGCACCAGCGGGTCGCCGGCCAGGTCCGCGACGCCGTCGAGCGCCCGGCGGAGCTGGGACAGGTTCCACCGCAGCGCGGCGCCCGGGTCGTCCGCGTCGTCCACGAGCAGGCCGGTGAGCCGGCTGCGCGGCACGCCCCGGCCGGCCAGCACCAGGTACGCGAGCAGCAGCCAGGCCTTGCTGCCGCGCGGGGCGGGCACAGGGTCGCCCCGCCCGTCCCGCCGGATCGCCGGCGGGCCGAGCAGGGCGACGGCCGCCGGCGTCAGCCCGCGTTCCCCGCGATGTTCACGAGCCACATCGTGCCGAACTTGTCGGTCACCATCCCGAACGAGTCGCCCCACGGCGCCGTGGCGAGGGGTTCGACGACGTTCCCGCCGTCGGACAGCTTCTCCCAGTACCCCCGGAGCTCGGCCTCCGCGTCGGGCCCCCCGCTGAGCGACACCGAGAAGTTGTCGCCGGGGGTGTACGGCATGGCGTTCGGGGTGTCGGCCGCCATGAGCACGAGCCCGCCCGGGGTCTCGAGCTGGGAGTGCATGACCTTGTCCTTCTCGGCGGGGTCGTCGCTCGCCTGGAAGTCGCCGAACGTGCTGACGGTGAGCTCGCCGCCGAAGACGGACCGGTAGAACTCCATCGCCTCCCGCGCCGTGTCACGGAAGCCGAGGTACGGGTTGAGGCGCGTGGGCATCGGCGGTCACCTGCTCCAGGACGATCTGATGTGACCTGGCTCACACTGCCGCCGCTGCCCCGCCGCCGTCAAGACACGCCGTCACCCGTGCGCCGCGCGGTCAGCAGCAGGTACTCCCAGTCCATCACCACGCGGCCGCCGGTGCCCGGGCGGACGGACCGCCGGGCCAGCTCGACCAGGTCCGCGTCGAGGGCGGCCGTGCGGTCCGGGTCGTCGGCCACGGCCCGGTACGCGGCGATGGTCGGCCCGTACCGGGCCGCGAAGTAGTCGCGGAACGCCTCCGGCCCCGCGAACGCGTCGACGGTCAGCACCCGCCGCTCGACCCGCACGCCGGTCACGCCGTCGCCGAGCAGACCCCGCACGTGCGCCTCGTCGCCCCACAGCGGCGGCGGCTGGACCCCGGGCGGCGGTGCCGGCAGGTACGGCTTCATCGTCGCGAACAGCCGGCCGATGAACCCGGCCGGCGTCCACGAGAGCAGCCCGACCCGCCCGCCGGGGCGGCAGACCCGGAGCAGCTCCGCGGCGGCGACCGCGTGCCGCGGCGCGAACATCACGCCGATGCACGACGTCACCACGTCGAACGACCCGGCCGCGAAGGGCAGCGCCTCCGCGTCCGCCTCCCGCCAGTCCAGCGCGACCCCGCTCGCCTCGGCCGCCCGGCGGCCGGCGTCGAGCAGCGCCGGCGTCAGGTCCGCGGCCACCACCCGCCCGCCGGCCAGCGCGGCGGGCACCGCCGCGTTGCCCGTGCCGGCGGCCACGTCGAGCACCCGGTCCCCCGCGTGCACGCCGACCGCGTCGACCAGCACCGGACCGAGGTCACCCACGACCTCGGCCGCCACCGCCGGGTAGTCGCCCAGCGCCCACATCGCCCGGTGCCGCTGCTTCAGGGACGCCACGGCCGGGTCCTCCGTCGCGCGCGCTCCCCCGATGATCGTCATCATCTCGTCCACCTGCTCCTCGCCCTGGGGCGCCGGTCCTGTCCCGGCGCCCGGATGCGGACCACGGAACCCCGGGGGCGTGTGCGCGGGCGTGTGACCCCGCGCGCGTCGCCTCACACGCCCCGCACAGCGCCCGCACCGGGCCGTCCTGAGCGGGCTCCGTAGACCTGTGCGCATGACCCGGAACCCCCGCACCCGACCCGGCGGCGCACCCGCCGACCGACCGCGCCGGCGGCGCCTGCGCCGCAGTCTGCTCGTCTCGACCCTGGTCCTGCTGCTCGCCGTCGGCGGCGGCTCCGCCTGGGCCCTCGACCGGTTCGCCCTGCTGCTCTCGGCGCTCACGGGCCTCGGCGTCGGCCTGCTGCTGGCGAAGGTCGCGACCGAGGTCGTGCTGTACCTGGCGAGCTTCCAGGTGCAGCGCCGGTTCGTGTTCGTGTCCCCGCACCCGCGCGTGCCGGCCCGCTCCGCCCCGGATCCCCACCCGATCGTCGCGCCGCACCCCGACCGGTCCGGTGGCGACGCGACGATCGGGTGGCGATGAGGTCGCGCGTCACGCGCCGAGCAGCCGCCGCGCCACCGCCCGCGCCGCCCGCCGGCCCGACGCGATCGCGCCCTGCTGCGAGGGCGTGTCCCGGTGGTCGCCGCACACGTACAGCCCGTCCCCCAGGTCGACCGGCTGCCGCACCCGCAGCGGCGGCGGCGCCGCGGGGAGCGCGTGCGCGATCTCGTGCGTCGCGAGCTCGCGCCAGCCCCGCGGGTCGACGCCGAGCATCTCCCCCGCCTGGCGCCGCACCTCCACGGGATCGGGGCGGGCGGCGGCCTCCCACGGGCCCGACGGCAGCACCGACGTCGCCTGGACCAGCTGCGCGCCCGCCGGGGCGTACGACGGAGCGGCCGCGGAGATCAGCGCCGCGTCCACCACCGGCCCGCGCCGCCGGCCGTCGACCACGACCGCGTCCACCCGCGGGATGCCCTCGGCCGCCCACCAGGTCGTCGTGAGCCCGCGCATCGGCGGCGCGTCGACCCCGGCGAGCGCGGCCGCCGTGACCGGGTCCGCGGCGACGACCACGGCCCGCGCCCGCACCCGGCTGCCCTCGACCAGCACCGCCCGGCCGCCGTCGACCCGCTCGACCGCGCCGACCCGCGCGCCGGTCGCCACGTGCGGCAGGCCGTCCGCGAGCAGCGCGGGGAGCGCGCCCGCGCCCCCGACCGGCAGGCCCGGCGTCCCCCGCAGCATCGACCGCACCACCAGCCGGGCGAACGTCGCGGACGTCGCGCCCGACTCGTCGGCCAGCACCCCCGCGAGGAACGGCTCCAGCACCTCGTGCCGCAGCGGGCCGTCGACCCCCGCCGCGGTCAGCGACTCCGCGAGCGTGGCGTCCGGCCCGGTCTCCAGCGCGCGCACCGACCCCAGCGCCGGCGCCGCCCAGCGCGCGAGCGCCGCGAGCTCCCCCACCCGGACGTAGCCGCTGCCGAGCGTCTCGCGCAGCCGCGCCGGCGCTCGCCGCGGGTCCGCCAGCACCGCCAGGCCGTCGTCCCGCCGCACGGCGACACCGGGCAGGAACGGCTGCAGCCGGAGGGCGGCCACGTCCACGACGTCGCGCAGCGCCGGGTAGGCCGGGTTGATCACCTGGAACCCGCGGTCGAGCGTGAACCCGTCGACCTGCTCGCTGCGCACCCGCCCGCCCACGGCCGCACCCGCCTCGAGCACGCGGACGTCCAGCCCGCGCGCGTGCAGGGTCCGTGCGCAGGTCAGCCCGGCCAGCCCGGCCCCGACCACCACGACGTCGCAGTCCATGCGCCGGAGCCTAGGTGGCCGGTGGGCGGGGCGCCCGGCGGGCGGGACGGGCCCCGCGGCTCGTCAGACCGGGTCGATGCCCGACGCCACCGCGAGCAGCTCGTCGATGACCGCCACCACCGCCGGGCCGGGCTCGCGCCGCGTCGCGCGGTGCCGGGCGACGAGCCGCCGCGACCCGAGGCCCGGCACCGTCGCCACCGTGACCCCGTCCGGCAGCTCGCCCTGCAGCGCCAGCGCCGGCAGCAGCGCGACGCCCTGCCCCGCGGCCACGAGCGCGAGCGCGACGTCGAAGTCGTAGTACAGGTGCCGCGAGATCACCGGCCCGAGCGCCGCGGTGACCCGGCCCATCGCCCGCGCCGCGGCGGTCTGCGGCTCCGCCGCGAGCCAGGTCACGCCCGCCAGGTCGGACAGCTGCGTCGGCGTCGCGACCGCCCCCGGCAGCACCAGCCGCCACGGCTCCTCCAGCAGCACCACGTCGCGCTGCCCGCGCGGCACGTGCGTGTCCGCGTCCTCGTCCCGCTCCAGCAGCACGATGTCCGCGTCGCCCTCGCGCAGCCGGCGCATCGACTCCCCCTGCTCGCGCTCCTCGATCAGCAGCTCGATGCCGGGGTGGTGCTCCGCCACGACGGCGAACGCCGGGGCGATCACGGCGCGGATGGCGGTCTGGAACGCCGCGACCGTCACCCGGCCGGACAGCTCGCCACCGAGCTCCGCGAGCGACTTGCGCGCCTCGACGAGCTCGGACTCGATGCGCTCCGCGGCCTCCGCGAGGATCCGGCCGGCGGCCGTCAGGGTCGCGCCGCGGGGGTTGCGGTCGAGCACCGCGACCCCCTCCTCCGACTCGAGCCGGGCGATCTGCTGGGACACTGCGGACGGGGTCACGTGCAGCAGGTCGGCGGCGGCGAGCACCCCGCCGGCACGGTGCACGGCGAGCAGGACGGCGAGGCGGCGCGGGTCGGTCGGCACCGTTTCATCCTAATTCAGTTCTGCTGCACCCCTGTCGCAACATCATTCGATTGTGCTGAACCCGATCAGGCCGCATGATTCTGCTGCCGGCGAACCGCGGGACCCCGCGCTGCCGGCCCTCCACCCACCCCTCTGCCTTGCCAGGAGTACGCCCGTGTCCGCTCTCGTCACCGCGCTCGGCTGGGTCGGCGCGGTCACGTGCCTCGTCGCCTACGTCCTCGTCACCCGCGGGAAGTGGGCGCCCACGTCCGGGCGCTACCAG
The DNA here is from genome assembly GCF_007679345.1 of Cellulosimicrobium cellulans. Lineage (GTDB taxonomy): Bacteria > Actinomycetota > Actinomycetes > Actinomycetales > Cellulomonadaceae > Cellulomonas > Cellulomonas cellulans_A. The sequence goes on along the minus strand of NZ_VEGH01000004.1, from coordinate 247,880 downwards.
CTCGCCAACGTCGTGTCGGGGCTCTTCATGGGCCTGGTCGCCGCGAGCAGCGGGGTGTGGCCGTCGGTGGTCACCAACGCCGTGTGGGCCGTCGTCGGCGCGCACGCCGTCTCCGTGGTGCTGAAGGCCCGGCGGCAGCGGCAGCGCGAGGCCGCGGAGCGCGCCGCGGCCCAGGTCGCCGAGGTGCCGGCCGTCGCGGTCGAGCCGGTGCCGGCGCGGGTGGTCGACCTCGCGGCCTGACGCCCTGCAGCGGGGCCTGCGCACTCAGACGTCGAGCACCCGCAGCCGGACCCGCACCGACTCGCCGACCTCCAGGCCCTCCGCGGCGCGCACGGCCTTCTTGATCGGCAGCGAGTAGGCCCGCTTCCCGCCGTCCGGGAAGATCGACGTCCGCCAGGTCGTGCCACCGACGGTGACCTCGACGCGCAGCGACCCGAACCCGCGCGCGAACGCGCCCGCCCGTTCGAGGATCTCGTCGGAGGCGTCCTCCGGGACGCTGACGAAGGTCCAGCGCTCGGCGCGGCGGGCCTCCCACAGCCAGAGCGGGGCCTCGAAGTCGAAGGTCATGCCCCGATGCTGCCGCACCCCGCCGACACGCGACGGTGGTGCGGCAGCACCGGGCCCGTGGGTCACGGCACCGTGTGGCCCGCCGCGCGGTACAGCTCGTACCACTCCGCCCGCGTGAGCGGCACCTCCGACCCCGCCGCCGACTCGGTCACCCGGGACGGCGTCGTCGTCCCGAGCACGACCTGCATCTGCGCCGGGTGCCGGGTGATCCAGGCGACCGCGATACCGGTCGGGGTCACGCCGTACTTCTCGGCGAGCCGGTCGAGCACGTCGTTCAGCTCCGGGTAGGTCTCCCGGTCGCCGAGGAACACCCCGTCGAAGAACCCCTTCTGGAACGGCGACCACGCCTGCACGGTGATGTCGTGCAGCCGGCAGTAGTCGAGCAGGCCGTTGTCCCGGGAGATCGACTGGTCGAGCGCCGCCATGTTCGCGGCGACGCCCTGGGCGACCAGCGGCGCGTGCGTGATGCTCAGCTGCAGCTGGTTGACCACCAGCGGCTGCTGGACCGACCGCTTGAGCAGCTCGATCTGCTGCGGCGTGTGGTTCGAGACGCCGAACGCGCGCACCTTGCCGGCGGCGGACAGCTCGTCGAACGCCCGCGCGACCTCGTCCGGCTCGACCAGGGCGTCCGGGCGGTGCAGCAGCAGGATGTCGACGTGGTCGGTGCGCAGGGCACGCAGGGAGCCCTCGACCGAGGACACGATCTCCTCGTACGAGAAGTCGAAGTACGGGCCGTCCTTGATGATCCCGGCCTTCGTCTGGATGACGAACTCGTCGCGCTGGGAAGGCGTCAGGTCGAGCGCCTCGGCGAACCGGGCCTCGCAGCCGTGCTTCTCGTCGCCGTAGACGGCGGCGTGGTCGACGAACGCGATCCCCGCGTCCCGCGCGGTGCGGACGAGCTCGCGGACCTCGTCGTCGGACTTCTGCTGGATGCGCATCAGGCCGAGGATCACGTTCGGCGCGACGATGTCGGTTCCGGGCAGGGTGAACGTCTTCATGCTGGTCCCTCGGGTCGGCGGTGACGACGAGGCCCGGCCGGAGCCGCGGCGCTCGGATCGAGCCTAGAACGGCGGCGGGTCGTCGTGCGCGTCGGCGGTCGCGTCGTGGGTCCGCCCGGTGCCGGGGCGCACCAGGTACCGGTGCCCGGTCGGGGTGATCCACTCGAACAGCCCGGGCCGGATCTGACGCAGCCGGAAGCCGCCGTCGGTCTTGAGGCGGTGGTGGCGGTGACAGGCGGGTCCGAGGTTGTCCGCGTCGGTGCGGCCCAGGGGTGCGTCCGGGGGCGCGCCGGGCGGCGGGTGGTACTCGACGGTGTGGTCCAGGTCGGCGCGGCGGGCCGGGACGGTGCACCCGGGGAACGAGCAGGCGCGGTCGCGGGTCAGGTCCAGCCCCCGCAGCCACGCGTCCAGCTCCGGCCCCGGCGGGCAGGACGCGATCGCCTCCGCCTCCCGCAGGTCACCCGTCCGCGGGGACCCACCGGCCGCCACCACGGGGTCCGGTCCGAAGTCGGTCAGGCACGTCCCGTCGGGCCCGTAGACCGGCAGGACGACGGCGGCGACCACGTCGCCGTCGGTGCATCGCTGCAAGTCAGCCATAAGAAGACCCTACCGACGGCCACCGACACGGCCCGGCCCGCGAGACCGGCCCCGGGGACGACGCACGCCCCCGGCGCCTGTGGTCGGTTCCGTGCCGCGCGGCGGCCGGGCCGCCCGTCCGGGCGCGACTCCGCAGCACCCGCGAGCCGGTCCGCGCCCGGCGGCCTCACGACCCGCGCGGCGATCTCACGCCCCCCGGCGGCCCGTCGCCCGTCGCGCCAGCAGGTGCCCCAGCGTCCCGCCCCAGGCCGCGCACCCGGCGCCGAGCGCGACGATCCCGGCCCACGAGGGTCGCGGCGGGGCGTAGGTCGCGTCGCTCAGCGGCGCGTACGCGAACCAACCGGCCTGCGGGCGGGTCAGCAGCCACACGCCGAGGACGGTCAGCACGACGCCCGCCCCCGCGACGAGCCACGGCCAGGGCACCCGGCGGGAGCGGGACGGGGGCGGCGCGGGAACGGTCACCACGCGATCCTCCCCGACGTTCACCGCACCGCGACGGAGACGCGCAGGTCCACCTCGTCCCCCAGGTCGACGGCCTCGGCCCGCCGCACCGCGTCCTTGATCGGCACGAGGTACCCGCCGTCCTTCGGGAACAGCGACGTCGTCCACCGGGTCCCGCCGAGCGTCACCGCGACCGGGATCACGCCCCAGCCGTAGGAGACCAGGGACGACGCGGCGCGGAGCTCGTCGGCCTCCGGCTCGGGCACGGCGACGTAGTGGTACGGCGCGGGCCCCCGCCAGTGGATGATCTCGCCCCGGAACCGCAGGTCCATCGCGCCAGCGTACGGACGCCCTCCCCCGCACGGCAGACCCCGGCCCCGATCCATCTCGGCAAACCCCTTGCTGCCGCCCCACCACCGGAGAACGCTGGGAGGCGTCCCACCGCCGCACCAGCCGCAGCGCGAAGGAGCGCCCGCATGACCGCATCGGTGAGCACCCAGGACGTCGACGGCCTGCGCGCCCGGTTCTCGGGCCGCGTCGTGGTGCCGGGCGACCCGGACTACGACGCCCTCCGGGTGGTCGTCCTCGGCGGCGTCGACCCGCGCCCCGCCGTGATCGCCCGCCCGCACGACGACGCGGACGTGGTCGCGGCGGTCGCGTTCGCCCGGGACACCGGCCTGCCGCTCGCGGTGCGCAGCGGCGGGCACAGCGGCGCCGGCCACGGCACGGTGGACGACGGCCTGGTGATCGACCTGCGCGACATGCGCGCGGTCGAGGTGGACGCCGCGGACCGCACCGCGTGGGTCCAGGCCGGCGCGACCGCCGGCGAGACGACGGCCGCCACGGCGGCGCACGGGCTCGCGGTCGGGTTCGGCGACACGGGCTCCGTCGGCGTCTCGGGCATCACGCTGGGCGGCGGGGTCGGCTTCCTGTCCCGCTCGCACGGCCTCACGGTCGACAACCTGCTGGCCGCCGACGTGGTGCTGGCGGACGGCCGGGTGGTGCGCGCGGACGCCGACCAGCACCCGGACCTGTTCTGGGCGCTGCGCGGAGGTGGCGGGAACTTCGGGGTCGTGACCCGGCTGCGGTTCCGGCTGCACCCGCTCGACGGCGTGACCGGCGGGATGCTGCTGCTCCCCGCGACGCCGGCGGTGCTCGCCGGGTTCGTCGCGGCCCTGCGGGACGGGCCGGACGAGCTCACCGCGATCCTGAACGTGATGCCGTGCCCGCCGCTGCCGTTCGTCCCCGCGGAGCGGCACGGCGTGCTGTCGGTGATGGCGCTGGTCTGCTGGTCCGGGCCGGCGGAAGCCGCCGACGCCGCGCTCGCGCCGGTCCGCGCGCTCGCCGAGCCGGTCGCCGACCTGGTCCGGCCGGTCGCCTACCCCGAGCTGTTCCCGCCCGGCGACCCGGAGTACCACCCGACCGCGGTCGCCCGCACGCTCCTGCTGGACGACGTCGACCTGCCGCTGGCGGAGGCCGTCGTCGAGAGGCTCGGGCAGCTCGACGGGATGCGGGTCGTCCAGCTGCGCGCCCTCGGCGGGGCGATCGGGCGGGTGCCGGCGGACGCCACCGCGTTCGCGCACCGGTCGAGCCGCCTGATGGGGAACGTCGCCGCGTTCGTCACCGGCCCCGAGGACCGGGCCGCCCGCACCGCGTGGGTCGACGGCACGGTCGCCCTGCTCGACCAGGGCGACGCGGGCGCGTACGTGAACTTCCTCGGCGACGAGGGGCCCGATCGCGTGCGGGCGGCGTACCCCGGCGCGACCTGGGACCGGCTGGCGGCGGTCAAGGCGGTCTACGACCCCGCGAACCTCTTCCGCCGGAACCAGAACGTGCCGCCGGCCGGGTGAGCGCGCTCTCGCTGCGGGCGCTGAACCGCACCCTGCTGCGCCGCCAGCTGCTCGATGCGCGCGCCGACGTCCCCGTCGCCGACGCGGTCGCGCGGCTGCTGGCGGTGCAGGCGCAGGAGCCGAACTGGGTGTTCGCCGCGCTGTGGTCGCGGGTCGCCGGCCTCACCCGCGCCGACGTCGAGGCCGCGGTCGAGGCGCGGGCTCTGGTGCGCGGCCCGCTGCTGCGCGGGACCCAGCACCTGGTGACGGCCGACGACTACCGGTGGCTGCGCCCGACCGTCGCGCCGGTCCTCGACCGCCTGTCCCGGGCGCCGTACTACCGCGACCAGACCGGCGGGATCGACCCGGCGGAGCTGGTCGCGCTCGCCCGGGACGTCCTGGGCGACGACCTCGTGCCGCGGCGCGACCTCGGGGCCGCGCTCGCCGCCCGCTGGCCCGGTCGGCGGGCCGCGGTGCTCGCGGCGGCGGTCGAGTCGCTGACGCCCGTGGTGCACGGCCCGGCGACCTCGGCGTTCGGGTCCTGGTGGAGCCGGCGGTCGATCCGGGTCGCCGACGCGGCGGCGTGGCTCGGCGCGCCGATGCGGGACCCGGATCTGCCCGCGCTCGTGCGCCGGTACCTCGCGGCGTTCGGCCCGGCGTCCGTCATGGACCTGCAGGCGTTCACCGGCCTGACCCGGCTGCGGCCGGTGGTCGAGGACCTGCGCGACGGGCTCCGGACCTACCGCGGCCCGGACGGCGCCGAGCTGCTCGACGTCGTCGACGGCGCGCTGGTCGACGAGGACGCGCCGGTGCCCGTGCGGCTGCTCGGGGCGTTCGACGACGCCGTCCTCGGCCACCGCGACCGCACCCGGGTGCTGCCCGAGCCGTTCCGGACGACGGTGATGCCGGGCTACTCGATGGTGCACGCGACGGTGCTGGTCGACGGCTTCGTCGCCGCGACGTGGACGGTCGACGACGGCGCGCTCGCCGTGCACCCCCTCGCGCCCCTGCCGCCCGGGGCCGAGGACGACGTGCTGGCGGAGGCGGCGCGGATGGCGGCGTTCCTCGACCTCGACCCCGCGGTGACGATCACCCGATGAGAGGGCGGGGCGGGCGCACCGCCGGGTGCGCGGGCGGCGGCGGCGCGACGACGTACCCGGCGTCCGCGGACCCGTAGACCACGAGCACGCCGGGGCGGTGGTGCCACAGCCACGCGAGGTGCGCGCACAGCACCGCGTCGAGCTCGTCCTCCACCCGGTCGAGGTCGCCCGGCCCCGGGTCCGCGACGACCGCGCGCAGGCGCGCCCACCGCGGGCTCTCCCCCACCCGCAGCTCCGGCACCGACTCCAGGTGCCCGACGAGCGCGGCGAACCCGGCCCGCCGCCGCTCCCGCGGGCCCTTCTTGTAGTCCAGCCGGTACGGCAGCCCGAACAGGGCGACCAGCGCGGGGTGCGGGTACACCTCGAGGCAGACCGTGCGGCCCGCGCCCACCGGCGTCGCCGGGTCGACCGCCCAGCCGAACCGCTCGGCCAGCCGCCACGCGCGCGGGTCCGCTCCGCCGAAGGTGCTCCGGTTGGCCGTGTGGGCCGAGGCACCGTACGCGCCGAACGCGCGCCCGATCGCCCGCTCGGCCTCCCGCTGCCCCGTCGCGTTCGGCACGACGAGCGGGGCGTCGACGCCGACCACCGCGACCGGGCCGTCGAGGCGGCCCAGCCAGGCCGCGATCTCGTCGTCGGTGCGGCACGACCCCGAGCCGAGCAGGCGGCCGGCGTCGTCGACGACCGCCAGACCGGTGACGCCCGTGGACCACGCGAGGTCGAGGCCGACGTGCAGCGCGGAGGTCGTCACGCGCGCCAGTCTGCCCCTCGGACCGAGGTTGACGTGACAGGCACGAGTAAGGATAGGTTCACCTTACTTCGGCCGCAGCTTCCCGTTCACCGACTCCATCGAGGAGCCACACCCATGCCCACGCGCACCCGCCGGTTCGCCGCCCTCCTCACGGCGGCCCCGCTCGCCCTCGCCCTCGCCGCCTGCGGCGGGACCGCCGACGCGGACTCACCGGCCGCCGACGCGGACACCACCGCGGCCGCGAGCACCGTCACGATCGAGGACAACCACGGCAGCGTCGAGGTCCCCGTCCGCCCGGAGCGCGTCGTCGCACTGGACAACCACGTCTTCGAGACGCTGTCGGCCTGGGACGTCCCGCTCGTCGCCGCGCCGAAGGGGCTCATGGGCGACGACCTGTGGCCGGAGTACACCGAGGACGGGTCCGTCCTGGACGTCGGCACGCACCGCGAGCCGAACCTGGAGTCGATCGTCGCCGCCGAGCCCGACCTGGTCATCGGCGGCTACCGGTTCTCGGACAGCTACGACGACATCGTGGCCCAGAACCCCGACGCGGTCGTGGTCGAGCTGCACCCGCGCGAGGGCGAGGACCAGTCCGACGAGCTCGTCCGCCAGGTCGAGGCCCTGGGCCAGATCTTCGACCGCGAGGACGAGGCCGCGCAGATCGTCGCGGACTACGAGCAGGCCGTCGCCGACGCGGCCGCCGCGTACGACGGCGAGAGCACCGTCGTCGGCCTGATCACCTCCGGCGGCGAGATCTCCTACAGCGCGCCGGTCACCGGCCGCAGCATCGGCACGCTGTTCCCGACGCTCGGCCTGCAGCCCGCCATCGAGCAGGCGGCCGAGGACACCTCGCACGGCGACGACATCAGCGTCGAGGCGATCGCCGCGGCGAACCCGGACTGGATCGTCGTGCTCGACCGCGACGGCGCGGGCGTCGGCGAGGGCGAGTACCGCCCGGCGGCCGAGCTCATCGGCGGCTCCGAGGCGCTGCAGGGCGTCACCGCCGTCGCGCAGGACCAGGTGATCTACCTCGACCCGGACTTCTACCTGACCGAGGACATCCAGGCCTACACCGCGCTGTACGAGCAGGTGGCGCAGGCGTTCGCCGGCGCCGCGTGACGCTCGCACCCCCCGCGGCGGACGCCGCCCCGGGCACCCGCCCGGGGCGGCGCTCCCCCGCGCCGCTGCTCGTCGCGGGCGGGATCACGCTCGCCCTCGTGGTGCTCTCCCTGTTCGTCGGCGTGTACGACCTGCGCGCCGACGGCGGCGCCGAGATGTTCCTGATCACCCGCGTCCCCCGCACGCTCGCGCTGGTGCTGGCCGGCAGCGCGATGGCGGTCAGCGGCCTGGTGCTGCAGCAGCTCACCCAGAACCGGTTCGTCGAGCCCACCACCAGCGGTACGAGCGAGTGGGCGGCGCTCGGCCTGCTCCTCTCGGTGATCCTGCTGCCCGGTGCGGGCATCGCGACCCGGATGGCGCTCGCGAGCCTCGCGGCCTTCGCCGGGACGATGGTCTTCCTGGCCGTGCTGCGCCGGGTGCAGGTGCGCTCGACGCTCGTCGTGCCGGTAGTCGGGATCATGCTCGGCGCCGTCGTCAGCTCGCTCACCACCCTGATCGCGATCTCGACGAACTACCTGCAGCTGCTCGGCACCTGGTTCATGGGCAGCTTCACCAGCGTGGTCCGCGGGCAGTACGAGGTGCTGTGGGTGGTCGCCGCCGTGTGCGTCGCCATCTTCGTCCTCGCCGACCGGCTCACCGTCGCCGGACTCGGCCGGGACGTCGCGACCGGCCTGGGGCTCCGCTACGACCGGCTGATCCTGGTCGGGACCGCGCTGGTCGCCGTGGCCGCCGGCGTCACGACCGTCGTCGTCGGCTTCCTGCCGTTCCTCGGGCTCGTCGTGCCGAACGTGGTGTCCCTGCTGCGCGGTGACGACCTGCGGTCGAACCTCCCGTGGGTGTGCCTGGGCGGGGTCGCGCTCGTCACCGCGTGCGACATCGCGGGCCGGACCGTGCGGATGCCGTTCGAGGTGCCGGTCGCGATGATCCTCGGCCTGGTGGGCGCGGCCGCGTTCGTCGCCCTGGTCCTGCGGGTGCGGCGCCGTGGCTGAGGCGGCGACGACGTCGCCGTCGAGCGCTCCGGCCGGGGTGTCCGCGCCGCCGGGCGGGTCCGGGTCCCGGGGGCGCACCGCGGCCGCGCGGGCCCGCGCCGTGACCGGCTCGTACGGCTTCCGGCTCGCCGTCGTCGCGATGACGGCCCTCGCCGCCGCCGTCGCGATCCTCACGTACGGCAACCCCGCCGCGCCCGGCTCGTCGGGGTTCTGGGTCATCGTGCGCAGCCGGTTCGCCTCCGTCGGGACGATCCTCGTGGTCGCGTTCTGCCAGGGCGTCGCGACGGTCGTGTTCCACACGGTGACGAACAACCGCATCCTCACGCCGTCGATCCTCGGGTTCGACGCGATGTACCGGGTCATCCAGACCGGGCTGGTGTTCCTGTTCGGCGCCGGCACGCTCGCGGCCACCGACGGCCTCGGCAAGATCGCGCTGCAGAGCCTCGTCATGGTCGGGGTCGCGTCGCTGCTCTACGGCTGGCTGTTCACCGGGACGAAGGCGGACCTGCACCTGCTGCTGCTCGTGGGCGTCGTCCTCGGCATGGGCTTCGGGTCGCTCTCGACGTTCATGCAGCGGCTGCTCACCCCGAGCGAGTTCGACATCCTGTCCGCGCGGCTGTTCGGGAACATCAGCGTCTCGGACGCCTCCTACCTGCCCTGGGGCGCGCTGGTCTGCGTCGCGGTCGGCACGGTGCTGTGGCGGCGGCGGCACGTGCTCGACGTCGTGGCCCTCGGCCGCGAGACGGCCACCAGCCTCGGCGTCCGGCACCAGCGCGAGGTTCTGCTGACGCTGGTCCTGGTCGCCGTGCTCATCTCGGTGTCCACGTCGATGGTCGGCCCCATGACGTTCTTCGGCTTCGTCGTCGCGATGCTCACCTACCAGGTCGTCGGCACCAGCAGGCACGCGCAGACCCTGCCGATGGTCGTCGCCGTCGCGTGCGCCACCCTGCTGCTCGCCTACGTCGTGCTGCGGCACGTGTTCTACGCGGCCGGGCTGGTCTCGGTCATCATCGAGCTCGGCGGCGGGCTCGTGTTCCTCGTCCACCTGCTCCGGAAGGGCCTGCGGTGATCACCCTCGACGGCGTCGCCAAGACCTACGGGGACGTCCACGCCCTCGGGCCGGTCGACCTCGAGATCCCCACGGGCGGGGTCACCGCCCTCGTCGGCCCGAACGGCGCGGGCAAGTCGACCATGCTGACGATCGTCGGGCGCCTGCTCGGCGCCGACACCGGCCGGGTGACCGTCGGGGGCCTCGACGTCGTCACCGCCCGGCCCCGCGACCTCGCGAGGCGGCTCGCGATCCTCCGGCAGGAGAACCACTTCGTCGCCCGGCTCACCGTGCGTCAGCTCGTGCGGCTGGGCCGGTTCCCGCACTCGCAGGGCCGGCTCACCACCGACGACGAGGCGGCGGTCGACACCGCGCTGGACTTCCTCGACCTCACCGACCTGCAGCAGCGGTACCTCGACGAGCTGTCCGGCGGCCAGCGGCAGCGCGCCTACGTGGCGATGGTGCTCGCCCAGGACACCGAGTACGTGCTGCTGGACGAGCCGCTCAACAACCTCGACATGCAGCACGCCGTCGCGATGATGGCCCGCCTCCGCCGCGCCGCCGACGAGCTCGGCAAGACCGTGGTGCTGGTCGTGCACGACATCAACTTCGCCTCGGCGTACGCGGACCGGGTGGTGGCGATGACCGAGGGGCGGGTGCGGTACGTCGGGACCCCGCGGGAGGTGATGACGGACGCGGTGCTGTCGGACGTGTTCGCGACGCCGGTGACCGTCGTCGAGGGACCGGGGTACCCGCTGGCGGTGTACTACCGGGCGTGACGCCGCGGGCCGGCCCGGCGGGTCCTCCGGTCCTACGCCGCGGGACGCCGGCGCCCGACCAGGACGGCACCGCCGCCCCCGAGCGCGAGCAGCACCGCGAGCACCGCCACCGCGCCGGGTCGCGCCCCGGTCGTCGCGAGCGGCCCGGAGCTCGCGGTCCGGGGGGCCGGGTCGGCGCCCCCGGGGACCTGGGTCCCGCCGGCACCGGGCGGTGGCGCCGGCTCTCCGGGCTCGGCCCCGCCGCCCGGCGCGCCGGGCTCCGCCTCCCCGCCCGGCGCCCCCGGCCCCGGCTCCGCGCCCGACCCCGGCTCCGGCTCCGGGCCGAGGACGATCTCGGTCGGGTCCGGGTTCGGCGCGAGCCGCGCGCCGGTGCCCGCCGGGGCCGCCGACGTGAGCTCCAGCAGCCCGTGCATGTCGATGCTGCCGTCGGCCGCGACGGTCGGCGCCACCGACGTGTCCAGGCTGACGAACCAGTCGTCCTGCACCGGCACCCCGAGCGCGTTGGTGCCGTCCAGGTAGTTGCTCGGGTCCGTCCGGATCGTGTCCGCCTGGTCGCGGAGGCTGATCTGGTCGGCGCCGCGCGGTCCGGCCGAGAGGAACCCGGTGACCCGGTAGTCGGTCACGGGGTGCGTGGTCGTGGACAGCGTCAGGTTGTTCTGCTCGTTGGCGTACGTCGTGACCCCGCGCACGGTGCTGTCGGGGCTGGAGTTGCTCGACACCCCCTGGGTGACGTTCCCGTAGGCCACGGAGTTCGTCAGCACGTTGCCCAGCGGGATCGACTCGCCGCCGAGCTTGAAGCCCTTGCCGCTCTGGCCCGAGACCTCCGCCGGGTCGTCGGTCAGGTAGCCGTTCCGGTAGGCGACCGAGTGCTCGATCGCCACCGGCCCGTGCGGCCCGAGGGTGGACTTGGCGTACAGGTCGAACCCGTCGTCCACGTTGTGGTGCGCGATGCAGTACCGGAACACGTTGCCCTCGCCGACGGTGAGCTTGGCGGCGAACCCGTCGGCGTCGTTGCGCTCCGGGTCGGCGTTGTGGTGCGACACGCTGGACAGCACGAGGTTCCGCGCCGGCCACATCGACCGCGGCTCGGTGTCGTCGCCGGAGATCTGCAGCCCGGTGTTGCCGTTGTGGTGGGTGTGCAGCCGCTCGACGACGTTGTCGTGGCCCATGACCGAGAACGCCTTCTGCCGGCCCCGCGCGCCCGTCACCTCGAGGTCGTGGACGTGCCAGAAGTCGCCGCGGAGCACGAACCCGCCGTCGGGCGAGCCCGACAGGTCGACCACCACGTGCTCGCCCGGCGCCGAGGTGAGCAGGATGCGCGCGTCGGCGGTCCCGTCGCGCCCGCGGGGGATCACCACCGCGCGCTCGGGGCGGTACGTGCCGCCGCGCAGCACGACCTGCTGCCCGGGCTGGGCGAACGCGAGGGCGGTGGCGAGGTCGAGCGGGGCCGCCCGGGTGCCCGTGCCGTCGGGCGAGCCGGCGACCCCGCCGTCCGCGACGTCCGCGGGCACCGTGGGCGCGACGTGCAGCGCGTCGCCGGGCACCCCGTAGCGCCGGACCTCGAACGTGACGTCCAGCGGCACCGGGTCGGCCGACGCCAGCCGGACGTGCTCGTCGAGCTCCTGCTCGGCCTCCGGCGCGGGCTGGAGCACGGCGGTGAGGGCGGACCTCCCGTCCGGCAGGTGCAGGGGCACGCGGGCGGGGACGCCCGGGGCGACCGGCACCGGACCGCCCAGCACGGCGCCGGCCGCGTCCCGCACGTGCACCGCGCCACGGACGTTCGACGTGAACCCCGGCGCGTAGTCCCGCGACGGGGTCGTGGTGGCCGAGTCGAGCGCCAGGGCGGGCTCCAGCAGCGTGACCGGGCGGGGCACCGCCGGGTCGTCGTCGTCCGGGTGCACGGTCGTCAGGCTCAGGTCCGTGACGGTCACCTGGATCTTGCGCCCCGCGAAGACCCCGACCGTCATCGCGTCGTCGGTCTGCTGCAGCAGCATCGCCGGGTCGTACGCGATCACCTGGCGGTCGACCCCGTCGCCCAGCCAGGCGTGGAAGCCGGTGTTCGAGCGCCGCAGCGTGAGCGTGAAGGTGTCCCCGGTCAGGATCTTGGGCGGGTTGGCGTTCTGCTCGGTGACGAGGTCGGAGCGGAATCCCCAGTCGAACGCGGCGGAGTCCCGCACAGAACGGGCGGTGGACGCGACGTCGGGCGCCTCGGTGTAGCCGGAGACGAACCGGCCACCGGCCGTGCCGTACCGGAACTGCCCGGTCTCCGGGTCGGTCTGCCGGGCGAACGCGGCCGCGGCCGAGTTGAAGTACCGCGCACCCTTGCTGCCCGGCACGAACGTGTCGAGGGCGATCACGCCGTAGCCGCTCTGGTTGTCCACCGCGGAGGCGTCGTCGACGTGGAACGTCGCGGTGAGCGTGAAGTTCTCCGTCGCCGGGTCGATCTCGGTGTAGTGGTAGACGAACCCGTCCTCGGACTCGGCGATCTTGCCGTCGACCGAGGTCAGGCGCACCGCCCCGTCGTCGAGGACCTCGATCGACCCGGCGTCGGCGCCCGAGCCCGAGACGTTGCCGACGAAGGCGGAGCGCCATGCGCGTGGTTCCGGGTCGTCGGGCGGAGGTGCGGCGGCGGCGGCCGGCGCGCACGCGAGCACCGCGGCGAGCACGGCGGCCCCGAGGGCGGGCGGGGTGGGACGGGGACGGGCGGCGCGCACGCGTGCTCCTTCGACGACGTCGTCGTGGACCCGGTGTGCGGCTGTGCCCCGTCCGGGACGGGAAACCGGTTCCTGAGAACCTAGCGAGGCGCCCCGGCGGCCGTCAACGCCGGGCTGCTCGCCGCACCGCTGCGCGAGACCGGGGGCATCGGCCTGCGACACTCCCCTGCATGACCGACCAGCTCGTCCCCGGCGTTCTCGCCGACCTCGTCGCCGACCGCCCGTGGCTGCTGGTCCTGGTCGTCGGCGCGGCGGTCCTCGCGCTGCGGCTGCTCGGCCGCGCCGGCGCACCGCGGGCGCGCCGCGGCGACGTGTGGTTCGCGATGGTGCCGTTCCGGGACGGGACCGGGGCGAAGGACCGGCCGGTCGTGGTGCTGTCGACCCGCGGCCGGCGGTGCACGGTGGTCCGGCTGACCTCGCGGGACCAGGACGGGCGCGACGGCTACGCCCGGTCGCCGCAGACGCTGCCGGGGCTGGACCGGCGCGGCTGGGTGGACCGGCGGCCGATGGAGCTGCGGCGGACCGCGCTGCGCCGGCGCACCGGGGACGCCGGAGCGGCGTGGCTGCGCTGGTACGAGGACGCGGCGCGCGGCCGGGGGTGAGCCGGGGTGCCGCGCGACCGCCGCGCGTAGCCTGCGGGGCGTCGGGACCCGTGGGCGGACCCGGCGCGGGAGGCGACGATGACCCTGCGCCGCGCGGCCGCCCTGGCGGCGGCGCTGCTGGTGGCGTCCGCCGCGGCGTGCACCGGGCCGACAGGACCCGGCCCGACCTCGCAGCCGCCGGCCACGTCGGCGACCCCGGGCCTCGACCGTGCCGTCGTGTCGGTCCTCGGCCTGTGGAGCGGTCCCGAGCGCGAGGCGTTCGGCACCGTCGCCGCGGCGTGGGAGCGCGCCACGGGTGCGGCCGTCGCCTGGACCGGGTCCCGGGACCTCGCGGGCGACCTCGCCGCCGCGCTCGCCGGCGGGGCGCCGCCCGACGTGGCCGTGCTGCCGAACCCGGGGCTGCTGCGCGACCTCGCCGGCGACGGCGCGCTGGTCCCGCTCGACGACGTCCTCGACCCGACGACCGTCGCCCGCGACTACCCGGCGGCGTGGACGGCGCTCGGCAGCGTCGACGGCACGCTGTACGCGCTCCCCGTCAAGGCCACCGACCGGTCGACCGTCTGGTACTCCCCGGCGGCGTTCGCGGCGGCGGGGTACGCCGTGCCCGCGACCTGGGACGACCTCGTCGCGCTGGCCGACCGGGTGGTGGCGGACGGCAGCACGCCGCTGTCCGTCGTCGCACCCCGCGGCCCGGCCAGCGGCTGGGCGCTGACCGACGGGGTCGCCTCGCTCGTGCTGGGCTCCTGCGGGCCGGCGGTCTACGACGGCTGGGTCGCCGGCGAGGTGCCGTGGACCGAGGCGTGCGTCCGCGGCGCGTTCGACCGGTACCTGGACCTGGTCACCGCGCCGGGCCGGGTGGCCGGCGGGACCCGCGGCATCCTCACCACGGGCGACGCCGAGGGCGTGCTGCCGCTGCTCGCCGACCCGCCGGGGGCGTACGCGTACCCGATGGCGTCGTTCGCGCAGGCGTTCCTGGCCGAGGCGGCCCCCGACCTGGTCCCCGGCGAGGGGTACGACTGGTTCCCGTTCCCCCCGGTCGACCCCGCGCTCGCGGACGCGGTCACGGTGGGTGCGGACCTCGTCGTCGTCCTGCGCGACACCCCGGCGTCGCGGTCGTTCGTGGGCTACCTGACCGGCCCGGACGCGCAGGCGAGGTGGGCCGGGCTCGGCGGGTACACCGCGGTGAACACCGCCGTGCCGGCCACGGCCTACCCGGACGACGTGGCGCGGTCGGTCGCGCAGCACCTGGCCCGTGCCACCGTCGTGCGGTTCGGGGCCGGGGACGCGATGCCCGTGCCGGTGCAGGCGGCGTGGACCGCGGCGATGGGCGCGCTGGTGCAGGACCCGCGGACGCTCGACCAGGTGCTGGCGTCGCTGTCCGAGGTGGCCGCGGGCGCGTGAGGAGGGCTGGCCGGGCACGCCGTGGACGTGCCGGGTCGACCCTTCACCGGAGGGGCGCGGCGCCGGCGCGCGGTCAGGCCCGCGAGTGGATCGTCACCACGTAGCCGTCGGGGTCGCGGAACGCGAACGTCGTCCCGAACGGGGTCTCGGACGGCGGCTGCACGACCACCACGCCGGCCTCGACGAGCCGGTCGTGCAGCGCCGCCGCGTCCGGGTGGTGGAACCACACCCCCACGCCCGCGCCGAGCGCGCCGACCGCGTCGAGGTCGACGCCGGGGAACGGCACCCGCACCGCGAAGGAGGCGGCGCCGTCGGAGAAGACGACGGCCTGCGGGTTCGGCGCCGGGAGCCGGGTGAGCCCGACGAGCCGTTCGTAGAAGTCGGCGGAGGCGGCGAGGTCGCGCACCTGGAAGGAGACGAAGTCGGGTCCGGACGTGCCGGGGATCGAGGAGTTCATGTCAACATCCTGACACTGACCTGGCGAGCTGTGTCAAGATGTTGACATGAATGACGCCGCCGACGCCGCGCTCGCCCAGGAGCTCGGCATCCTGCTCAAGGCCACCCAGGCCGCGCTGAACCAGCGGATGGACGAGGTGCTGCGGCCGCTCGGGCTGACGGTGTCGCAGTACGCCTGCCTGAGCACCCTGCACGCGCAGCCCGGCGTCACCGGCTCCGAGCTCGCCCGGAGGACGTTCGTCTCCCGGCAGTCGATGAACGTGCTGGTGCAGGGACTGGAGCGGCACGGGCTCGTCGAACGGGCGGACGAGCCCGGACCGCGCCGGGAGCGGGCCACCGTGCTGACGGCGGCCGGAACCGACGCGCTCGCCGCGGCCCAGGACCGCGTCGCCGGTGTCACCGCCCGGATGCTCGCCGGGCTCGACCCCGCGCAGCGCACGGCGCTGCGGGACGCGCTGCTCGCGAGCCGGGACGCGCTGCTCGCCGACGCATGACGCGCGAGAGGCCCGCCCCCAGGACGGGGACGGGCCTCTCGGTGGTGGAGGTGGCGGGAATCGAACCCGCGTCCGATGACGTGGAACCAGGGCTTCTCCGGGCGCAGTCTGCAGCTGCTTTTCTCAGCCCCCGCGATCACGCAGACGAGTCGCGGACGGGCTCAGTCACCTGAAAGTCCCCGCAGCCCCGGTGACGAGGACTGCGAGCAGTGGCTCCCTAGATGACGCCAGGATCTGAGTCGGAAGCTAGCTCAGGCTGACGGACTTCGAGGCTCGCTCAGGCGGCGAGGGCGAAGTCGGTGCGCTTGTTATCGGCACCTATGGGTTTACACGGAGCGTTAGCGAGATAACCGTGTGTCCTCGGCCCGCTTCTCCTGGCTCGACGATCACCGTCGAAACCGATCACCCCCATGTGGAGTTGTCAATCGCCGCCGCCGCCGTCCGCTCACCCCGTGGGGCTCCCGGCCGCCGACCGCAGCAGGTCCAGCATACGTGTCCAACACGGGGGGCCGCACCGTGATTCCCGACGCCGCACCCGCTCGACCTGCGGGGTGCGACCGGTCGCGGCACCATCGGCCCAGACGCCGCGGAGCACCCGCGCGGAGCGCACGACGTGAAGGACCGACCATGCCGCAGCACGCCGACACCACCCGCCCCGAGGACCGCGACGCCGACCCGCGCGACGGCCGCCACGAGACCCCGACGGAGCGGATGGACCGGAACTGGAACGAGCTGCTCCAGGAGCTGCGCGTCGCGCAGACGGGCGTGCAGATCCTCACCGGCTTCCTGCTGACGGTGCCGTTCCAGCAGCGCTTCCTGGACCTCGACGACTACCAGAAGGCCGTCTACCTGGTCCTGGTGGTGCTGGCGGTCACGGCGACCGGGTTCATCGTGGCGCCCGTCTCGCTGCACCGGATCCTGTTCCGCCGGCACCTGAAGCGGGAGCTGGTCGACTCCGCGGACCGGATGGCGCAGACCGGGCTGGCCGCGCTCGCGCTGGTGCTCGCCGGCTCGGCGCTGCTGCTGTTCGACGTGGTCGTGGGCAGGACCGCCGGCTGGGTCGCGGGGTGCGCCACCCTCGCCGGCCTGGCGGTCGTGTGGCTGGTGCTGCCGCTGCGCCTGTCGCACCGCGCGCGGCACGAGGGCGACTGAGCCGCGCCCCCGGCGACGCCGGCGACCGCCCGGGGCTCAACCCCGCAGCAGCCGCGCGATCACCCGGGAACCCGCCGCGGGCGAGGCGTGCGGGGAGCCGGTCACCGCGCCCAGGAGCAGCGCGATGTTCGACACGCTGACGACCGCGAGCGCGGTGTCCCAGTCGGCCTCGTCCGGCGCCGGGGCCGCCGGGTGCCGCGCGCGCCCGACCTGCTCGGCGAGCTCGGCGAACCCCTCCTCGTAGAACGCGCCGATCTCCGCGCGCGCCTCCGGGTGCCGGACGGCGAACGACAGGATCTCGAGCGAGAGCAGCAGGTCGTCCTCGTCGACCATGCCGTGCAGCGCCGCCGACAGCTCCGCCTCCAGGCCGGCGGACCCCAGGTCGGGCAGGCAGGGCTGGACGGGCGCGGCGGCGATCTGCCGGCGCGCCACCTCCAGGAACAGCTCGTGCTTGGAGCCGAAGTGCGCGTACACGGCACCCTTGGTGTACCCGGCGTCGGCGGCGATGTCGCCGAGCGCCGCACCCTCGTAGCCGTGGCGGGCGAACGCGCGCGCGGCGGCGTCGAGGAGCTCCTCGCGGGTGCGGTTCGCGCGCTCGGTGCGGCGCTCCTCCGCGCGGCCGCCGGACCGCCGGCCGACGCTCTCGGAGGCGTCCGCGAGCCCGCGGGACGCCTCGCGCAGGCTCGCCGCGACCGCGTCCGACACCTCGGGGACGACGGACTGCACCTGCCGGCCGATCAGGCGGGTGAGCGCGGCGGTGGCGTCGGCGAGCGCGCGGGTCGCGGCACCGATCGAGTCGTCCGCGGTCCCGCCGTCGGGGGTCTCGTCGTCCTGCCTGCGCGCCATGCCACCCATCGTAGCCCCGAGACGTACCGACCGGTATGCCGAGCGACCATCACCGCCGTCGCGAATCGCCTCTACCTGCAGCGATACCTAGCAGCTGGTTCGAAATACCATCTGGTATCTCACGTGGCATCCTGCTACGTTCCAGCATGTACCGATCGGTATGCGAACGGTCGGGTCCGACGAGCGAGGGAGTGCGGAGATGGGTGCAGCGACTGTGCTGACCGTCCGCGGGCTGCGGAAGCGGTACCGGGGGCGCGCCGGCGTGCAGGCGAACGACGGGATCGACCTGGACGTCGCGGCCGGCCAGGTCGTCGGTCTGCTGGGCCACAACGGCGCGGGCAAGACGACGCTGGTGAACCAGGTGGTCGGGCTGGTCCGCCCGGACGAGGGCACGATCCACCTCGACGGCGTGGACGCGGTGGCGCAGCCGGCGGAGGCCCGGCGCCGGACCTGCATCCAGGCGCAGGCGAACGTCCCGATCACCGGCCTGACGCCGCGCCGGGCGATCGAGCTGGTCGGACGCATCCGCGGCGGCGAGCGCACCGCGGTGCACGCCCGGACGGACGAGCTGCTCGACGCGCTCGACCTGCGCCCGTGGGCCGACACCCCGGCGGAGAAGGTGTCCGGCGGCATCGCGCGGCTCACCGCGTTCGCGATGACCGTGGTCACGCCGGGCCGCCTCGTGGTGCTGGACGAGCCGACCAACGACGTCGACCCCGTGCGCCGCCGGCTGCTCTGGGGCCAGATCCGCGCGCTCGCCGACGAGGGCCGGGCCGTGCTGCTGGTGACCCACAACGTGCGCGAGGCGGAGCGGGTCGTCGACCGGCTGGTGGTGCTGGACCGGGGCCGGGTGCTCGCCGACGACACCCCCGCCGGGCTCACCGCGCACCTTCAGGGCACGCTGACCGTCGAGGCGGACCTCTCCCCCGGCGCGGCCGAGGCGGGCTGGCGGTGGCACCCGGCGGTGCGCGCGGTGTCCGGCGCGCGGGGCCGCGAGGTGGGGACCGTGGGCGCGGGCGACGCCGCGGAGGTCGTCCGGTGGGCCCAGGCCGAGGTCGCGGCGCACCGCCTCGAGCGGTACGCGCTCACGCCCGCCTCGCTGGAGGACGTGTACGTCGACCTCGTCGGCCACGAGCACGCCCCGCAGGGCGAGGCCGCGGGGGTGGCGGCGTGAGCACCGTCCAGCAGACCCTGCTGCTCACCCAGTGGCAGTTCCGCCGCCAGGCGACGATGCTGCCGCTGCTCGTCGTGGTGCAGGTGTTCCTCGCGATCGCGACGATCCTCGGCTTCGGGCTCGTGATCGGCGACCCGCCGCCCGATCAGGCGCTCTACCTCGCGACCGGCGCACCGACCATCACGCTGGTCATGGTCGGGCTGGTGATGACCCCGCAGATGCTGTCGCAGTCCCGCACGGAGGGCAGCCTCGACTGGATGCGCACGCTGCCCGTCCCGCGCGGGTCGTTCCTGGTCAGCGACCTGCTGGTGTGGACGCTCATCGCCCTGCCCGGCATGGTGCTCGGCATCGTCACCGGCGTGCTCCGGTTCGACGTCGACCTGTCGCCCGCGCCCTGGCTGGTGCCGGCGGCGCTGCTGGTGTCGCTGACGGCCGCCGCCGTCGGGTACGGCATGGCGTCGCTGCTCAAGCCCACCCTGGCGATGCTCATGACCCAGGTGCTCGTGTTCGTGATCCTGCTGTTCACGCCCGTCAGCTTCCCGGCCGACCGGATGCCCGGGTGGTTGCAGACGGCGCACGAGTGGTTCCCGTTCGAGCCGATGGCGCAGCTGATCCGCTCGGGGCTCGCGCACGACACGTTCTCGATGCCGGGCCGGTCGCTCGTCGTGCTGCTCGCCTGGTGCGCCGCGTCCGTGGCGGGCGCGACCTGGGCGCTGCGCCGCCGCGCGTAGCGGGGGCGCACGGTCCCGCTGGCCCCCGGGGCCGGCGGGACCGTGCCTAGGATCGCGGGCATGCCCTTCCTCGCGACGTCCGCCGGCGCGGCGCAGCACGGCCCGGCCACCCGCCTCGACGACGAGGCGGCGCCGGACGGCACCACCACGCTCTACCTGGTGCGGCACGGCCGCACCCAGTTCAACACCGCCCGGCTGCTGCAGGGCTGGACGGACTCCCCGCTGACCGAGGACGGCCTCGCGGGGGTGCGCGCGACGGCACGGGTACTGGCGGGCCGGACGTTCACCGCGGCGTACGCCAGCCCGGCGGGCCGCACGGTCGCGACGGCGCGCGAGCTGCTCGCCCCGCATCCCGGCGTGGGGCTCACCACCGACCCCGGCCTGCGCGAGATGCACTTCGGGGACCTGGAGGCCCGGCCGGAGGCGGAGCTGCTGGCGCTCGGCGACCCCGTCGAGCTGTTCGGCGGCATCCTGACAGGCACGTACGCGGGCCTGCCCGGCGCGGAGCGCACCACCGACTACCTCGAGCGGGTCGCCGACGCGTTCGGCCGCATCGAGCGGGAGCACGCGGGCGGCGGCGACGTCCTGGTGGTCAGCCACGGCGTGACCCTGCTGGCGTACCTCGCGATGGCCGGGACCGTGCCGATGGACCCGCTGGCGAACGCGAGCGTGTCGACGGTCCGGATCGGGCCGGACGGCGAGCGGGAGGTGCGCACGTTCGGGTTCGACCCCGCGGCGCAGGGCGCGCCGGGGCTGCCGGTGCCGGGCACGGAGCAGCCGGTGCGGTCGCCGGAGCGGCCGGACGCGGGCTGACGCGCCACCCCTGGCCCGGCGCGCCCCGGCCCAGCAGGATGGGCGCCATGGACCTGCCCGTGATGCCGCCCGTGTCCCCGATGCTGGCCAAGGCCGTGCCCGAGATCCCGGACCTCGGCCACGCCGAGCCCAAGTGGGACGGGTTCCGCACCATCGTGTTCCGCGACGGCGACGAGGTGGTCCTCGGCAGCCGGAACGAGAAGCCGATGACCCGGTACTTCCCCGAGCTGGTCGAGTCGATCCGCGCCTCGACCCCGGAGCGCTGCGTGCTCGACGGCGAGATCGTGATCGTCCGGGGCGACCGGCTCGACTTCGACGCCCTGCAGCAGCGGATCCACCCGGCGGAGAGCCGGGTCCGGCTGCTGGCGGGCGAGACGCCGGCGTCGTTCGTGGCGTTCGACCTGCTGGCGCTCGGCGACGAGGACCTGATGCGCACCCCGTTCGGCGACCGGCGGGCGCGGCTGGTGGACGCGCTCGGCGCGACGATCACCGGCGACGACCCCCGCGTGCACGTCACGCCGGCGACCGGCGACCTCGCGGTGGCGCAGCAGTGGTTCACGCAGTTCGAGGGCGCCGGGCTCGACGGCGTCGTCGCCAAGCCGCTGGACGGCACGTACCAGCCGGACAAGCGCACGATGTTCAAGGTCAAGCACGCCCGCACCGCGGACTGCGTCGTCGCGGGCTTCCGCTGGCACAAGTCCGGCGACGTGCTCGGCTCGTTGCTGCTCGGTCTGTGGACCGACGACGGCCGGCTCCAGCACGTCGGCGTCGCGGCGTCGTTCCCGATGGCCCGCCGCAAGGCGCTCGTCGAGGAGCTCGCCCCGCTGCGCGCCGACGACCTGTCCGGCCACCCGTGGGGCGACTGGGCCGACCAGTCGGCGCACGAGGGCCGGCGGATGCCCGGCGCGGTCAGCCGGTGGAACGCGAGCAAGGACCTGTCGTTCGTCCCGCTGCGCCCGGAGCTCGTGGTCGAGGTGGCCTACGACCACATGGAGGGCGACCGGTTCCGGCACACCGCGCAGTTCAAGCGGTGGCGCCCCGACCGCGACCCCGCCACCTGCACCTACGCCCAGCTGGAGGAGCCGGTGGGCTTCCGGCTGTCGGAGATCCTCGCGCCCCCGGCCTGATCGCTCGCCGCGCGCGCCGACCGGGCCGCTCGTAGGGTCGGACGGGTCCGGAGAACCGACGCGGAAGGACCTCCCGATGAGCACTGGCGTCCCCTCGCGCGCCCCGGGCAAGCCGCACGACGTCGTCGTGATCGGGTCGGGCTTCGGCGGCCTGTTCGCGACGAAGGCCCTGGCCGGCGCGCCGGTCCGGGTCACCGTGATCGACGGCACCGCCACGCACCTGTTCCAGCCGCTGCTCTACCAGGTCGCCACCGGGGTGCTGTCGGTCGGCGAGATCTCCCCCGCCACCCGCGACGTCCTCAAGAGCCAGCGGAACGCCCGGGCGCTCCTGGGCGTCGTCACCGACATCGACCTCGACGAGCGGGTCGTCGTGTCGTCCTCGCCGCTCGGCGAGACGCGCACCCGGTACGACAGCCTGGTGGTCGCGGCCGGGTCGGGGCAGTCGTACTTCGGCAACGACCAGTTCGCCGACTTCGCACCGGGCCTGAAGAGCATCGACGACGCGCTGGAGATCCGCGGCCGGGTGTTCGGGGCGTTCGAGCTGGCCGAGCTCGCGACCGACCCGGCCGAGCGCGCGCGGCTGACCACGTTCGTCGTCGTCGGCGCCGGCCCCACGGGCGTCGAGATGGCGGGGCAGCTGGCCGAGCTCGCGCACCGGTCGCTGCGCGGATCGTTCCGCAGCCTCGACCCGACCCAGGCGCGGATCCTCCTGGTCGACCCCGTGCCGAAGGTGCTCCCGGGCAACCCGGAGGAGCTCCAGGACGCGGCGGCGCGGGTGCTGGAGGGTCTGGGCGTCGAGCTGCTGATGGGGCACAAGGTCGTCGACGTCGACGACGAGTCCGTCACCGTCGAGGACGGCGACGGCCACCGCACCACCATCGAGGCGCAGACCAAGGTGTGGGCCGCCGGCGTGCAGGCCTCGCCGCTCGGCCGGCAGCTCGGCGAGAAGACCGGCGCCGAGGTCGACCGCGCCGGCCGGGTGCGGGTGGAGCCGAACGGCTCGCTCCCGGGCCACCCGGAGGTGTTCGTCGTCGGCGACATGGCCCTGCGCCCCGGGGTGCCGGGCGTCGCGCCCGCCGCCATGCAGACCGGGCGGTACGCCGCGCAGGAGATCGTCCGCCGCGTGCAGGGCGAACCCAGCGCCGGACCGTTCCGGTACAAGGACAAGGGGTCGCTGGCGACCGTGTCCCGGTTCCAGGCCGTCGCGAAGATCGGGCCGGTCAAGACCGCCGGGTTCGGCGCCTGGCTGCTGTGGCTCGGCGTGCACCTGTTCTACCTGGTCGGGTTCAAGAACCGGGTCACGACGCTGCTGCACTGGGCGGTGAGCTTCATCGGCCGCGGCCGGTCCGAGCGCACGGCGACCTGGCAGCAGGTGGTCGGCCGCGGCGCCCTGCGGACCCGGGGGGTCGACAAGCCGACCGTCCCGACCCGCGAGGTGCTGGGCGACTGAGCGCCCGTCAGGCCTGCGCCGCGAGGCGGTCCAGCTCGCGCTCCAGCAGCGGGAGCAGCGCCGGGTCGGTCAGCGAGCGGAAGTGCCCCGGGGTCGCCAGCCGCACGTTCCGGGCACCCGGCAGCTCGCTGCCGGTCGGGATGTGCGGGTCGAAGCAGGTCGCGACGGACACGATCCGGCCGTGGTCGGCGCGCTGCGCCGCGAGCGCCGTCAGCACCTCGTCGTCGGGCAGGAACGCCCGGATGGACCGCACCGGCAGCAGCCGCGCGTAGGGGGAGCCCGAGAACGGCGTGTTGATCGCGACCATGCCGAGCACCCGGTCCCCCACGTCGGTGCGCCCCATGACGCTCTTGCCGATCAGCCCGCCCTTGGAGTGCGCGACGAGGACGACCCCGCGCAGGTCGGCGTCCCGCAGCTGCGCCGCCGCGAGGTCCGCCATGTCCGGGACGCTGCCCCGGTTGAGGCCGAACGGCGCGACGACGTGCACGGGGTGGCCGCCCGCGAACAGCCCGCGGGCCAGCGGCTCCAGGAACCGCCACGTCTCCCAGACGCCGGGCAGCAGCAGCACCGGCGGACGCCTCGGGTGCGCGGGGCGGGTGTACGAGTCGGGCGAGGTGCGGGACAGCAGCCCGCGCGCCTGCCGCCAGCCCGCGTAGGCGTAGTCCTGCCCCCACCAGACAGCACGCCGTGCGCCCTCCACGGCCGTCAGCACGGGTCCTCCCGCACCCAGCGGGCGATCAGCGGCGCGTGCGACGCCATGGCGACGTGCCCGGCGCCGGGGACCTCCCGCACGTCCGCCCGCGGCGCGAGCGCCCCGAGCCGGCGCGCCCACCCCCGCGACGACACCGGGTCGTGCTCGCCCCGCACGACCAGCGCCGGCCCCGGCAGCCGGGACACCGCGTCGGCCGTGTCGTAGGCGAACATGTGCGGCAGCACCGCCGAGTACCAGGACGGGCCGGTGCGCAGGTAGTCGCTCGCGACGACCGCGTTGACCCGCAGCGGCTCGTGCAGGCCGTCCTCGGCCAGCCGCAGCGCCTGGCGCAGCACCGAGGGCGCCCGGGGGTCCACGACCGCGCCGATCAGCAGCACGCGCTCCACGACGTCGGGCGCCCGCAGCATCGCCTCCGCGACGACCTGGGCGCCCATGGAGTGACCCACCAGCGTCGCCCGCTCGATCCCGCGGTGCCGGAGCACGGCCAGCACGACGTCGGCCAGGTCGCCGACCGCCGGGACGCGGGAGGGGCGGGGGCTGCGACCGAACCCCGGCAGGTCCGGGACCAGCACCCGCCGGTCGGACGCGAGCTCACTCGCCAGGCCCCGGTAGTACCGCTCGGACACGCCGATCCCGTGCACCAGCACCACCGCCGGGTCGTCCGCGCGGCCGAGGTCCGTGACGACCACGCCCGCGGCCGGGTCGAGCCCGGGCGCAGGGGCACCGCCCACCGTCCGGGCGAGCAGCCGCCCGGGGAGCCGCCTGCCCTCGTCGCGGGTGGGGGCGTCGGGGGACGACGACGGCACGGACGGTCTCCTTCGGTTCGGGGCAGGGGTCCGACTCTGGCGGACTCCGCGCGCCCCGGCCACCGGGGCGACCGCCGGGGTCGCGGCCGCCGCACCCCGGCGCGAGAGTGGGGACATGCCCAACCGCCTCGCCCGCAGCACCAGCCCGTACCTGCGCCAGCACGCCGGGAACCCGGTCGACTGGTACGAGTGGGGCGAGGAGGCGTTCGCCGAGGCCCGCCGCCGGGACGTGCCGCTGCTGGTCTCCGTGGGCTACGCCGCCTGCCACTGGTGCCACGTGATGGCGCACGAGTCGTTCGAGGACGAGGGCGTCGCCGCGGTGATGAACAGCCGGTTCGTCAACGTGAAGGTCGACCGCGAGGAGCGCCCCGACCTGGACGCGGCGTACATGGCGGCGACCCAGGCGATGACCGGCCAGGGCGGCTGGCCGATGACGGTGTTCGCGACGCCGGAGGGCGACCCGTTCTTCTGCGGCACCTACTTCCCGCCCGTGCCCGTGGCCGGGCGGCCGTCGTTCGGGCAGGTGCTCGAGGCGCTGTCCCGCGCGTGGCGGGAGCGGCGCGACGAGGTGCGGGCCGGGGCGGCGGAGCTGCTGGCGCACCTCGGCGGCGGGGCGCCGGCCGGGGACGCCGACGACGCGGCGGACGCCGGGCGCAGGGAGGCCGAGGGCGCCGGAGGTCCCGCGGGCGGTCCGGGCACCGACGACCCCCACGGCCCCGTCCTCGACCTGGCCGCCGTCGCCCAGGTGTCGGACCTGGCGGTCGACGCCCTCGCCGCGTCGTACGACGCCGACCACGGCGGGTTCGGCGGCGCCCCGAAGTTCCCGCCGTCGACCACGCTCGAGTGGCTGCTCCGGCGGCACGCCCGCACCGGCGACGAGCGCGCCCTGGCGATGGCGACCGGCACCCTCGAGGCGATGGCGCGCGGCGGCATGGCGGACCAGGTCGGCGGCGGGTTCGCGCGGTACGCGGTCGACACCACCTGGACCGTGCCGCACTTCGAGAAGATGCTCGAGGACAACGCCATGCTGCTGCGCATCGGCGTGCACTGGTGGCGCAGCACCGGGTCCGACCTGGCGCGCCGGGTGGTCGAGGGCACCGCGGACTGGCTCCTGCGCGAGCTGCGCACGCCGGAGGGCGCGTTCGCCTCGTCGCTCGACGCCGACACCGACGGCGTCGAGGGCGCGACGTACGTCTGGACCCGCGCGACGCTGGACGAGGCGCTCGGCGCGGAGGACGGCGCGTGGGCCGCGGCCCTGTTCGGCGTCACCGAGGAGGGCACGTTCGAGGCGGGCACGTCCGTGCTGCAGCTGCGCGCGGACCCCGCCCCGGAGGACGAGGTGCGGTTCGCCCGGGTGCGCCGGGCGCTGCTGCGCACGCGGTCGGCCCGGCCGCAGCCGGCGCGGGACGACAAGGTGGTGGCCGCGTGGAACGGGCTCGCGGTCGCCGCGCTCGCCGAGGCCGGGGCCGCCCTGGAGCGGCGGGAGTGGGTCGCCGCGGCGGCCGACGCGGCCCGGCTGCTCGACACGGTGCACACGCTCGACGGCGGCGACGGGCTGCTCCGCCTCGCGCGCACCTCCCGGGACGGCGCCGTCGGCACGGCACCCGGCGTGCTCACCGACTACGCGGCCGTGGCCGACGGCTTCCTCGTGCTCAGCGGCGTGACCGGCGACCCGCACTGGGCGGCGCGCGCGTCGGCGCTGCTGGACACCGTGCTCGCACGGTTCCGGGCCCCGGGCCACGGGTTCCGGGACACCGCGGACGACCAGACCGACCCCGTCGTGGCCCGCCTGGCGACCCGGCCGGACGTCGCGGACGGGCCCTCGGCCGCGGGGCAGTCCGCCGCGGCGGCCGCGCTGCTCGCCCGGGCGGCCCTGTCGGGGTCCGCGACGGACCGCCGCGCCGCGGAGCTGGCGCTCGCCGGCCCGCTGTCGATCGCGCACCAGCACCCGCGGGCGGTCGCGTGGGCCCTGGCGACCGCCGAGGCGGTGCTGGACGGCCCGCGGGAAGTCGCCGTGCTCGGCCGGGCGGACGACCCCGGCCGCGTCGCGCTGGTCCGCGCGGCGGTGCGCTCCCCCACGCCCGGCCTGGTGCTCGCGCAGGGCGACCCGGACGAGGTGGCCGCGACCCCGTCCGCCGTGGCCCTGCTGCGGGACCGCCCGCTGGTCGGCGGCCGCGCGGCGGCGTACGTCTGCCGGGGCTTCGTCTGCGACCGCCCGACGACCGACCCGGGGACGCTCCGCGCGTCCCTTACCTGACCCGCGCGCCCCGCGCCGCTCGCCCGCGCCGCGCCGCGCGCGCCCCGCGCCCCGCGCCGCGCCCCGCGCGCTCGCCGACTCTCCAGTTCTCGCCTCTGCACCCCCGCCCGCACGCAGACGCGTTCCGCAGACTCGGCGAGCTCGGCGGACGTGGGGGCGGGGCAGCATGCGTCAGCGCGCGTCAGCGGTCGCGCTTCTCCCGCATGGCGCGCTGCGCCTCGAGGTTGTCCTGGCGCTCGCGGAGGGCCTGGCGCTTGTCGAACTCCCGCTTGCCGCGCGCCAGGGCGATCTCGACCTTCGCCCGCCCGTCGAGGAAGTAGAGGCTGAGCGGCACGATCGTCTGGCCCTTCTCGCGGGTCTTCGCCTCGAGCCGGTCGATCTCGTCGCGGTGCAGCAGCAGCTTCCGCTTGCGCCGCGGGGCGTGGTTCGTCCAGGTGCCCTGCGAGTACTCCGGGATGTGCACGCCCTCGAGCCAGGCCTCGCCCGACTCGATCGTGCACCAGCCGTCGACCAGCGACGCACGCCCGGCGCGGAGCGCCTTGACCTCGGTGCCGCTGAGCACGACGCCGGCCTCGAACACGTCCTCGATGAGGTAGTCGTGGCGCGCCTTGCGGTTGGACGCGACGAGCGACCGACCGCTCTGCTTGGCCATGACTCTCCTCCTGGGGTCGTGCGTGAGCCCGACGGGACCGAGGGGCGACGCAGCAGCCTAACCGGCGGCGCCCCGCGCGTCGCCCGGATTCCGCTACAGGCCGAGCAGCGGCCGCGGGTTCACCGTCGCGCCGTTGACGTACACCTCGAAGTGCAGGTGGCACGCCGCCGACGTCCCGGTGTTGCCGGAGTACCCGACCAGCTGGCCCTGGGACACGTGCTGCCCGCCGCCGACCACGAAGCTCGTCATGTGGTTGTACGACGTCATCAGCGAGCTGCCGTTGTACAGGCCGTGGTCGATCATCACCTGGTTGCCGAACCCGTTGCGCCAGCGCGCCCACTGCACGGTCCCCTCGCGGGCCGCGTAGATCGGGGTGCCGCAGTAGGTGCGCAGGTCGATGCCCGCGTGCAGCCGGTAGTACCCGAGGATCGGGTGCAGCCGCATGCCGTACTCGCTGGTGACGTGGATCGGGTTGATCGACGTCGGGTTCCCGAACAGCGCGCCGGACACCGGTCCGGCGGCCGGCGCGGGCTGGCCGGCGGCGGCCGCCGCGGCGGCGGCGCGGGCGCGCTGCTCGTTCGCGACCTTGGTCAGCTCGGACTCGATCGACGCCTTCTCCGCGTCGATCGACGCGATCTCGGCCTCGGCGGCGGCCTTCTGCGACGCCAGCTGCTGCTGCTTCGCGGTCTGCTCCGCGATCAGGCGCTCGACCTCGGCCTTGCGGTCGGCGGCCTCCTGGCGCGCCTTCTCGGCCTCCGCGACCTTGGCGTCCGCCTCGGCCTTCAGCTCGGTGATCCGCTCGCGCACGGCCGTCAGCCGCGCCTGGCTGTTCTTGTTGGCCGCCTCGATGTCGGCGAGCTCGTCGAGCACCTCGTTCTGGGTGCGCTGCGCCGCGGTCGCGAGGCCGTACTGCTCGGTGAACTCCTCGACGGTCTGCGCGCCCACCATGATGCTGAGGCCGGACAAGCTCGGCCCGCCCTGGTACGCCTGCCGCGCCATCTGGCTGATCTGGCTGCGGATCTGGTCGGACCGCTCGGTGTCGGTGGCGATCGTCGCGCTGATCGACGTCTCCTGGTCCTCGGCGTCCTGCAGCCGCGCGGCGATCAGCTCCGCCTCGCGCTCGTAGCCGGCGAGGGCCTCCTGCGCGGCGGTCAGCGCGGCCTGCGCCGGGGCGAGCTGCTGCTGGACCGCCAGCAGGTCCTGCGCGGTCTGCTGGTACTGCGCGCTCAGCCCCTCGAGCGCCGCCTCGGCGTCGGCCCGCTGCTGGTCGTTCTGCGCCTGCTGCCGCTGCAGCGCGGACTGCCGGTCGTCGAGGTCGTCGCCGACCGCGGGGCCGGCCGCGGTCAGGCCGACCAGCACGGCGAGCGCGCCCGCCAGCGAGCCGGCGACGGCGCGGACGCCGCGCGCGCGGCGGGGGGTGCGGGTGCGCATGCTCGCCATCTCAGACCTTCGTGTAGCGGCTCAGGGTGACCAGGGACGAGATCGCGGCGAGCAGGATCGCGGCCGCCACCAGGAACGGCGCCACCTGCCACACCTCGTTCGTGGTGACGTACGGGATCCACGCGACCTGGCCGCCCAGCCAGTCCGTCACCAGGTAGCGGACGCCGGCCCACAGCCCGACGACCGAGAGCACGGCGCCGACCGTGGCGGCGATGGCCCCCTCGAGCATGAACGGCAGCTGGATGAACAGGTTGGAGGCGCCGACCATCCGCATGATGCCGGTCTCGCGCCGGCGGCTCATCGCCGACAGCCGGATCGTCGTGGTGATCAGCAGCACCGCGGCCAGCAGCATGACGCCCGCCAGACCCAGCGAGAGCAGCGTCGCCGAGTTCAGCACCTTGAACAGCGTGTTGTAGAGGTCGCGCTGGTCCTGCACCGTCTCGACGCCCTGCCGGCCCTGGAGCACGTCGGCCACGACCTCGAACTTCTCCGGGTCGGTGAGCTTGATGCGCAGGGACTCGTTCATGTCGTCGACCGTGGTGACCTGCGCCCAGAACTGGCCCTCGAACTGGCGCTGGAACGTCTCGAACGCCTGCTCCTTGGACTCCTCGGTGACGCTCTCCACGTAGGGGGCCACGTCGGGGGCGTCGAGGGCGTCGAGGATCGCCTGCTTCTGGTCGTCGGTGACCTCGCCGCCCGCGCAGGTGGGCTCGGACGAGGTGCCGGCCGGGCAGAGGTACACGGCGACCTCGACCTTGCCGTAGAAGTCGTCCTGCATCTTCGTGATCTGCATCTGGAGCAGGGCGGCCGCGCCGACGAAGGTCAGCGACACGAAGGTGACGAGGATGACCGAGATGGTCATGGAGAGGTTCCGGCGCAGGCCGATGCCGATCTCCGAGAGGATGAACTGCAGTCGCACGTCGATCCTCCCCTCAGCGGTCCGAGCCGTAGACGCCGCGCGACTGGTCGCGCACCATCTCGCCGCCGGACAGCTCGACCACGCGCTTGCGCATCTGGTCGACGATCTCGTCGTCGTGCGTCGCCATGACCACCGTGGTGCCCGTGCGGTTGATCCGGTCGAGCAGGCGCATGATCCCCAGGGAGGTCGTCGGGTCGAGGTTGCCGGTGGGCTCGTCCGCCAGCAGGATCGCCGGCCGGTTCACGAACGCGCGGGCGATGGCGACGCGCTGCTGCTCGCCGCCGGACAGCTCGTGCGGGCGGCGCTTCTCCTTGCCGGCCAGCCCGACCATCTCGAGCACGTCGGGCACCGTGGTGAGGATGTGGTGCCGCGGCTTGCCGATCACCTGGAGCGCGAACGCCACGTTCTCGAACACGGTCTTGTTGTGCAGCAGCCGGAAGTCCTGGAACACCGCGCCGATCTGGCGGCGCAGGTGCGGGACCTTCCACGACGACAGGGTCGTCAGGTCCTTGCCCGCGACGAAGACCTTGCCGGCCGAGGGGCGCTCCTCGCGCAGCGCGAGGCGCAGGAAGGTCGACTTCCCGGAGCCGGACGCGCCGACGAGGAACACGAACTCGCCGCGCTCGACCTCGAGGTTG
The DNA here is from genome assembly GCF_007679345.1 of Cellulosimicrobium cellulans. Lineage (GTDB taxonomy): Bacteria > Actinomycetota > Actinomycetes > Actinomycetales > Cellulomonadaceae > Cellulomonas > Cellulomonas cellulans_A. Next base: position 217,281 of record NZ_VEGH01000004.1, on the reverse strand, counting down.
ATGTGGTCCAGCGCGGGGCGCGCGCCGCGCGCGTAGACCTTGGTGACGTTCTCGAATCTGATCACGGGGCTTGGTCGGCCGGTCGGTCGGGGACTGAGGGCGTGCGGAGGGTGGTGCGACCGGGCCGCGTCGAGCGTAGGCAGCGGCCCGTCGTGACCCGTCCGTGACACGCCGCGCGGAACCTGTGAGTCGCCCCACCGGCCCCCGCGCCGGGCGTTATGCCCGATTCACACCCCTCGCCCGCCCGGATCGGGCGGAGATCAGGCCTCGACGGACGCCTGCCGGCGCCAGCGGATGCCCGCCTCGATGAACCCGTCGATGTCGCCGTCGAACACCGCGGAGGTGTTGCCGACCTCGTGCTCGGTGCGCAGGTCCTTGACCATCTGGTACGGGTGCAGCACGTACGAGCGCATCTGGTCGCCCCAGGACGCCTTGATGTCGCCCGCGAGCTCCTTCTTCTTCGCGTCCTCCTCGGCCTTGCGGACCAGGAGCAGGCGCGACTGGAGCACGCGCAGCGCGGCGGCGCGGTTCTGGATCTGGGACTTCTCGTTCTGCATCGACACGACGATGCCGGTCGGGAGGTGGGTCATGCGGACCGCGGAGTCGGTCGTGTTGACCGACTGGCCGCCGGGGCCGGACGACCGGAACACGTCGACCTTGATCTCCGACTCGGGGATCTCGATGTTGTCGTCGCTCTGCTCGATGAGCGGGATGACCTCGACCGCGGCGAACGACGTCTGCCGCCGGCCCTGGTTGTCGAACGGCGAGATGCGCACCAGACGGTGCGTGCCGGCCTCGACCGAGAGGTGGCCGAACGCGTACGGCGCCTTCACCTCGAACGTCGCCGACTTCAGGCCGGCCTCCTCCGCGTACGACGTGTCGAGCACCGTCGTCGGGTAGCCGTGCCGCTCGGCCCAGCGCAGGTACATCCGCATGAGCATCTCGGCGAAGTCCGCCGCGTCGACGCCGCCGGCGCCCGCGCGGATCGTCACGACCGCCTCGCGCTGGTCGTACTCGCCGTTCAGCAGCGTGCGGACCTCGAGCTCGCCCAGGTCCTTGCGGATCGCGACCAGCTCCGCCTCCGCCTCGGCGAGGGTCTCGGCGTCGCCGCCGTCCTCCGTCGCCATCTCGACGAGGGTCTCGAGGTCGTCGATCCGCCCGCCCAGCTTGTCGACCCGGTCCAGCTCGGACTGCGCGGCGCTCAGCGCGCTGGTGACCTTCTGGGCGGACTCGGGGTCGTCCCACAGGTCGGGGGCGGACGCCTGCTCGGAGAGGTCGGCGATCTTCGCGCGGAGGGCCGTGGGGTCGGACACCGCCTGGATCGACTGCAGGGTGCTGCGCAGGTCGCGGATCTCGGCGGGGAAGTCGGTGGCTGCCACGACGGTCCAGGCTACCGGCTGCCGGGCGGTGCGGGGTCACCGGGGCCGTTCCCCCGACCCGGGACCCCCGGCCGCTACGGTGTGAGCGTGAACACGCCCGCACCCTCCGGACAGCAGCACCCCCTCACCCACGGCGCGCACCGCGCCGTGATCGCCGAGGTCGGGGCCAGCGTCCGCTCCTACAGCGTCGGCGGCCGCGACGTCGTGCTGCCGTTCGACGAGTCCGACCTGGCCCCGGCCTTCTCCGGCGCCGTCCTCGCCCCGTGGCCCAACCGGCTGCGGGACGGGCAGTACAGTTGGGACGGCACCGACTACCAGGTCCCCGTCACCGAGCCCGACCGGATGACCGCCCTGCACGGCCTGGTGGCCCAGGTCCGGTACGCGAAGGTCGCCTCGGAGCCCGGCCCCGACGGCGACACCTCCGTCACCCTGCGGCACGACCTGGTCCCGACGCCGGGCTACCCGTGGTCGCTGCGCGTCGACGTCACCTACTCGCTGTCCGACGCCGGGCTGCGGGTGCACGTCGCCACGACCAACCTGGACGCGACGGCAGCGCCGTACGGCATCGGCTTCCACCCGTGGCTCTCCCCCGGCGACGCCGCCGTGGACGACTGCACGCTCCGCGTGGACGCCGCGTCGCAGGTGACCGTCGACGAGCGCCTGCTGCCGACCGGCACCCGCCCGCTGTCCGGCGCCGAGGACCGCCGGACGCCGCAGCCCCTCGCCGGCGTGGCGCTGGACGACGCGTTCGTCGACGTGACCCGGGACGCCGACGGGCTGTCCTGGATCGTGCTCGGGTCGCCGGACGGCCACGGCGCGGCGATGTGGATGGACTCCTCGATGGACACGTGGCAGGTGTGCACCGGCAACGGCATCCCGAAGATCGACCGCCGGGGCGTCGCCGCCGAGCCGATGAGCTGCATCGCCGACGCGTTCCGCACCGGCGAGCGCCTGGTCCGCCTGGAGCCGGGCGCGACTCACGAGGTCACCTGGGGCATGACCCTGTCCTGACGGGCCCGCCCCGCCGAGCCCCGAGCCTCGCGCCGAGATAGGACCCCGCGGCCGAGGTAGGACCGCAGACGGTCCTACCTCGGCGCGGCGGTCCTACCTCGGCGCAGGATCCGCCCGGCGCCGGGTCCGCGCGCCGTGCCCGGACCCCCGGGCACGCGAACGGCCCCGCCTCCCGGAGGAGGCGGGGCCGTTGTGCGTCGCGGGGCGCCCCGCCTCAGCCGTAGTACTCGCCGTCGGCCATGACGCCCTTGGTGTACTCCCAGTGCCAGCGCTCGTACGGGCCCGAGCCGCCCGGGCGCGCCCAGTCGGGGTTCTCCCAGCCGAACACCGGCGCGTTCTCGTTCAGCCACTCCCACTGCGCGCCGGTGGTCTGCGAGGTGCACAGGTCGACCGCGAGGCCCCAGCCGTGGTTGCTGCGGCCGGCCGGAGCGGCCAGCGAGCCCTTGGCCGCCTTGACGGCGCGCTGCTCGGCGAGGGTGCGGTAGCCGCTGGACAGGCACAGGTCGGTGCCCCACCGGGTCACCCACATGGCGTTGAGCTCGGCGAGCGCCTCGGCGGCGTCGGCCCGGAGCTGCGTCTTGCCGTCCCACAGGTGGCAGAGGTCGGACTGGGGCAGCTGGCCGTTCGCGTTGGCCGTGCCGGCCTCCCCGTCGCAACCGGGCAGGACCTCGCGGTCCTCGCTGCGGCTGACGTCGACCGGCGCGCGCAGCGCGGTCGCGTCGCTCGACACCAGCGAGGCCGGCGGGAGCACGGCGGTGGCGGAGGAGGTGAGCGCCTCGACCGTGCTCGGCAGCGTCGCGTCGGCCTGGGCGTCGGTGAAGCCGTCCTCGCTGCGGGCGGCGCCCTGGGACAGCGGGATGGCGACCGTGACGGCGGCCAGCGTGACGAGCACGCCGGCGCGGGTGCCCCAGCGGGCCAGCGGGCTGGTGCGGCGGCGCTCCGCGGGCCCGGCCCCGGGCGCCGGGACGGCGGCAGCGGCCGCGGGCCGCGTCCGGGCCGCCTCGCGGAGCTGGCGGCGGGTGGGGGCGCCGGCGTCGGCGGCGGGCTGCACGCGGTGCGACGCCACGGGACCTCCGAGCACGGGCAGGCGACGAGTCGCCGATGGACGAGGGGCGCCACCCGGGCAGGGCGGCGCGCTGGGAGCGCGACCGCCGGGGGGGATCCGGGTGAGCGATCACGAAACCATAACGGCAGCGCCCCGCCGGTTCCAACCCCCTGTCCGGGGGGTAGTTGACGGATCATCGGCGTGTCGCGCCCGTTCACCCACCGGGACCACTCGGTCGTGTGACGAAGGTCCCACGAACGGCGCAGCGAGGGCCGCTCAGGCCCCCGTCCGGTGCCGGAACGCGCCGCGCTGCATCGCGTCGCGGACCTCGCCCACGAGCTCCTCCAGGATGTCCTCCAGGAAGACCACGCCGACCACCCGGCCGCCGTCCTCGACGCGCGCGAGGTGCACGCCGGAGCGCTGCATGGCGGCCAGTGCCTCCTCGACCTCGTCGCCCGGCCCCACGGCCGCGAGCGCGCGGACGCGCCAGGTCGGCACCGGGAGCCGGCGCGAGCCGTCGTCCGCGTACAGCACGTCCTTGACGTGCAGGTAGCCGCTGGGCGCACCGTTGCGGTCGAGCACCGGGAAGCGGCTGTACCCGGTGCGGGCGACGAGCCGCTCCACCTCGTCGGGCGTCACGTCGACCGGCACGGTGACGAGGTCGGCGACCGGGACCATCACGTCGGCCGCGGTGCGGTCGGAGAACTCCAGGGCGCCCGAGAGCAGGCCCTGCTCGTCGTCCAGCAGCCCTTCCGCCTGCGACTGCTCGACGATCGACTGCACCTCCTGGGCGGTGAACGCCGAGGCCACCTCGTCGCGCGGGTCCACCCGGAACAGCCGCAGCACGTGGTTGGCGATCCAGTTCAGCGCCGCGATCACCGGGCGCACGACCCGACCGAGCCAGACCAGCGGCGGGCCGAAGACGAGCACCGCGCGGTCCGGGCCCGACACCGCGAGGTTCTTCGGCACCATCTCGCCGAGCACCACGTGCAGGTAGACGACGACCAGCAGCGCGACGACGAACGCGATGGGGTGCGCCAGGCTCGTGCTGACCCCGACGGCGTGCAGCGGGTCCTCGATCAGGTGGGCGATCGCCGGCTCGGCGACCAGGCCGAGGCTGGTGGAGCAGACGGTGACGCCGAGCTGCGCGCACGCCAGCATGAGCGACACGTGCTCCATCGCCCACAGCACGGTGGTCGCCCGCCGGTCGCCCGCCGCGGCCAGCGGCTCGATCGCCGAGCGGCGCGCGGAGATGATCGCGAACTCGGCCGCGACGAAGAACGCGTTGCCGGCGAGCAGCGCGACCGCGAGCGCCAGGGCGACCGCCGGGCTCACCGGGCGCTCCCCTCGGCACCGGCGGGCGCGTGCGCCGGGCGCACGAGCACGCGCTCGACGCGCCGGCGGGCCATCGTCTCGACCCGGAGCAGCACGTCGCCGGCCAGGACCTCGTCGCCGGCCTCCGGCACGCGGCCGAGCGCGGCCATCACCAGGCCGCCGAGCGTCTCGTACGGGCCGTCCTCCGGGACGACGAGCCCGGTGGTCTCGGTGAGCTCGTCGGGCCGGAGCAGCCCCGAGACGACCCACGCGCCGTCCGCGCGCCGCGAGGCCGCGGTGCGCCGGCGGTCGTGCTCGTCCGCGACGTCGCCGACCAGCTCCTCGACGACGTCCTCGAGCGTCACGACGCCCGACGTGCCGCCGTACTCGTCCACGACGACGGCCATCTGCAGCCCGTGCTCGCGCAGCTCGACCAGCAGCGGGCCGAGGTGCACGGTCTCCGGGACCCGGGGCGCGTCGACCATGAGCGCGGCGGCGGGCACCTCGTCCCGGCGCTCGTACGGCACCGCGATCGCCCGGCGCAGGTGCACCAGCCCGACGATGTCGTCGGAGTCGTCGCCGATCACCGGGAAACGCGAGTGCCCCGTCTCCCGGGACAGCCGCACGACGTCGGTCGCCGTGTCGCCGCGGCGGAGCACGACGACCCGCTGGCGGTCGGTCATCACGTCCACGGCGGTGAGGTCGGTGAACTCGATGGAGTTGGTCAGCAGGGTCGCGGTCGACTCGTCCAGGGTGCCCTGCTGGGCGGAGCGCTTGACCAGCGCGGCGAGCTCCTGCGGCGACCGGCCGCCCGAGAGCTCCTCCCGCGGCTCGACGCCGAGGCGCCGCAGCAGCGCGTTGGCGCTCGAGTTGAACAGCGTGATGAGCGGGCGCAGCGCCGAGGTGAAGCCGGCCTGGAGCGGCGCGACCCACCGCGCGGTGCCCAGCGGGCGGCTGATCGCGAAGTTCTTGGGCACGAGCTCGCCGAACAGCATGGAGAACCCGTTGACCAGGACGAGCGTGACGACCAGCGCCACGCCGCCGCCGATCGCCGGGCCGAGGAACGACCCGCGCAACGGCTCGGCGAGCAGCGCGTTCACGGCGGGCTGGGTGGTGTAGCCGAGCAGCACGGTGGTGACGGTGATGCCCACCTGGGCGCCGGACAGCTCCGTGGACAGCCGGCGCAGCGCCTTGAGCACGCTCTGCCCGCGGCGGTCGTCGGGCCGGGTCTGGCCCTCGACGACGCCCGGGTCGAGCGTGACGAGGGAGAACTCGCTCGCGACGAACACGGCGGTGCCGGCGGTGAGCACGACGCCGAGGGCCACGAGCAGCCAGTCGGTCAGCACGGGTCACCCCCGCCGTCGCGCGGGTGCGGCGGTGCCGGGACGCGCTCGGGGTGGGTCAGGAGGCAGGAAGGGCCGGCATGGTCTCCCCCGGGCACGTCGGCCCGGGAGGGACGCCGGCAGCGACTTGAGCTGCTCATGGTGGCGCAATCATACGAAACCTCCACACGTGCGCTCTACGCTGGCGGGATGACGTTCGCATCCCGCCCCGGTGCCGCCGCCGGAACCCCCGCGGGCGCCCCGGGCGCCGCGTCCACCTCGGTCCTCGTCGTCGAGGACGAGCCCGCCATCGCCACGGCCGTCGCGCGCCGGCTCTCCGCCGAGGGCTGGCAGGTCGAGACGGTCGGCGACGGCCTGCAGGCGGTCGACGCCGCGGCCCGCCTGGCACCGGACGTGGTGGTGCTCGACGTGATGCTGCCCGGCATCGACGGCCTGGAGGTCTGCCGCCGGATCCAGGCCGACCGTCCCGTGCCCGTGCTGATGCTGACGGCCCGGGACGACGAGACGGACATGCTGATCGGCCTCGGCGTCGGCGCGGACGACTACATGACCAAGCCGTTCTCCATGCGGGAGCTCGTCGCGCGGGTCAAGGCGCTGCTGCGCCGCCAGCAGCGCGCCGCGCTGGCCGCCGAGCTCGCCGCGGCGGGCTCCGAGGCGGCCGAGCCGCCGGTCGCCGTCGGCGACGTGGTCATCGACCGCGCGCAGCGCCGCGTGCACCGTGGCGGCGAGGAGGTGCACCTCACGCCGACCGAGTTCGACCTGCTGCTCGCGCTCGCCGCGAGCCCGCGGACCGTGCTCACCCGGGAGCGCCTGCTGGCCGAGGTCTGGGACTGGGTGGACGCGTCCGGGACCCGCACCGTCGACTCGCATGTGAAGGCCCTGCGCAGGAAGCTCGGCGCCGACCTCATCCGGACCGTGCACGGCGTGGGCTACGCCCTCGAGCCGGCCGCGGCGCCCGGCGCGACCCCGGGAGGCGGCACGGCGTGACGGTGCCGACCCCTCCCCGGCACCAGCGGCCGCGGCTGCCCGACGTCCGCCCGCTCGACCGGCTGCGGTCGATCAAGATCAAGCTGGGCGTCCTGGTCGCCGCGGCGGTGTTCGTCGCGGCGCTGCTCACCTGGATCGGGCTGAACAACGCGCTCGGCCCGACGCGGACCTTCCCGATCGTCATCGTCCTCGCGCTGGTGATGACCCAGGTGCTCGCGCGGGGCATGACGTCGCCGCTGCGGGAGATGACCTCGGCGGCGCGCGCCATGGCGGCCGGCGACTACAGCCGCCGGGTGCGGGCGACCAGCCGGGACGAGGTCGGGGAGCTGGCGACCGCGTTCAACCGGATGGCCGACGACCTGGAGCAGGCGGACTCCCTGCGCCGGGAGATGGTCGCGAACGTGTCGCACGAGCTGCGCACGCCGGTGACCGCGCTGCAGGCGCAGCTCGAGAACATCGTCGACGGGGTCGAGGACCCCGACCCCGAGGCGATGCGCGCCGCGCTCGCGCAGACCCAGCGGCTGAGCCGGCTGGTGGCGACGCTGCTCGACCTGTCGCGCCTCGAGGCCGGCGCCGTGGACCTGCAGGTGACCGACGTGCCCGTCCAGCAGTTCCTCGAGGAGGCGGCGCAGGAGGGCCGGCTGGTGGGGGCGTCCAAGGACCTGACGTTCCCCGTGCACGTCGACCCGCCCGACCTCACCCTCCCGGCGGACCGCGAGCGGCTGCACCAGGTCGTCGCCAACCTCGTCCAGAACGCCGTCCGGCACTCCCCCCGTGGCGCGCCGGTCCGGCTGGAGGCGCACCGCGCCGGCGGGTTCGTCCAGCTCGACGTCATCGACCAGGGCCCCGGCATCGCCGCCGACCAGCGCCAGCGGGTCTTCGAGCGGTTCGCGCGCGGCAACACCCCCGCGATCACCGGGCAGATCTCGACCGGCGGCACCGGCCTGGGCCTGTCGATCGTGCGGTGGGCGGTGACCCTGCACGGCGGGACCGTCGAGGTGGCGGACAGCGATTCCGGCTGCACGATGCGGGTGATGCTGCCGTCGCGCCGCACCTCCCGGCCGACGACCGCGGCGTTCTGAGGCGGCCCGTCCCCCGCGCCCGGGCCCGACCGGGCTCCGTCGGGCGGCGGAGGCGCCGGTGCCCGGCGGTTCCACCTCGCGGCTGATCCGCCGGAGCGTGCCGGGTCCCTAGGGTCGAGGCATGCCACCCGACGCGACGCACGCCATCGAGGTCTCCCACCTCACGAAGACGTTCGGCCAGGTCCGGGCCGTGGACGACCTGAGCTTCACGGTCCGCCCGGGGCGGGTCACCGGGTTCCTCGGGCCGAACGGCGCCGGCAAGACGACCACCCTGCGGATGCTGCTCGGCCTCGTGCAGCCCACCGCGGGGACGGCCACCATCGGTGGCCGCCGGTACACCGCGCTCGACCGCCCGATGCGCACCGTCGGCGCCGCGCTGGAGGCCGCCGACTTCCACCCCGGCCGCACGGCCCTGGACCACCTGCGGGTGTACGCGCCCCAGGCGGGCGTGCCGGACCGCCGGGCGCACGAGGTGCTCGACCTCGTCGGCCTCACCGCGGCCGCGAAGCGCCGGGTCGGCGGGTTCTCGCTCGGCATGCGCCAGCGGCTCGCGCTGGCGACGACGCTGCTCGGCGACCCGCCCGTGCTGCTGCTCGACGAGCCGGCCAACGGCCTCGATCCCGAGGGCATCCGGTGGCTGCGCGACCTGCTGCGGGCGCTCGCCGCCCAGGGGCGCACCGTGCTGGTGTCCTCGCACGTGCTGTCCGAGGTCCAGCAGACCGTGGACGACGTGGTGATCATCGCCGGCGGCCGGCTGGTGCACGCCTCCACGCTCGCCGAGCTGAGCGGGCTCGCCGAGCCGCGGGTGCGGGTCGCGTCCCCCGACGCCGCCGCGCTGGACGCGCTCGTCGCGGGCGCCGGCTGGCAGCGCGCCGCGGACGGGGCGCCGGCCGCCGGCGTCGCCGAGCTGGTCGGCACGGACGTCGCGACCGTCGGCCACGCCGCGTTCGCCGCCGGCGTCGAGCTGCACGAGCTCGCCACGCACGGCGTCGGCCTGGAGGACGTGTTCCTCCGCCTCACCGCCCCCGCCCCGGCAGGGGGCGCGCACGCCGCGCCCGCCCCGGCCCCCGCCCCGACCGACGCCCCCGCCGGAGGTGCGCGATGAAGGACTCCCTCGTCTCCGAGTACCGGAAGATCGTCACCACCCGCACCTGGTGGGTGCTGCTCGTCGTCATGGTCGGGTACATGGCGTTCCTGGGCGCCGCGATGGCGTTCGCGTTCACCTTCGACGGCGCGGACGTGTCCGGCGCGGACGGCGCGCCCGTCGTCCTGGACGCGAAGGCCGTCGTCACCGCGGTGTACACGCTGCCCGCCTCGCTCGGCTATGCGCTGCCGCTGCTGGTGGGCCTGCTGTCGGTGACCGCCGAGTTCCGGCACCGGACGCTCACCCCGACGCTGCTCGCGCAGCCGGACCGCAACCGGTTCGTGGTGGCGAAGCTGGCGGCGAGCATCCCGATGGGCGTGCTGTACGGCGTGCTGGGGACGCTGGCCACCGTCGGCGCGGGCGCGCTGGCGTTCGCGTTCACCGACGCGCCGAACCTGCTCGGCGAGGGCGAGGTCTGGGGCATCATCGCCCGGACCGCGCTGGCCCTGACCGTGTGGTGCGTCGTCGGCGTCGGGCTCGGGTTCGCGATGCCGAACCAGGTGGTCGCGATCGTCGTCGTGCTGGCGTTCACGCAGTTCGTCGAGCCGATCGCCCGGCTGGTGCTCGGCCTGAACGACGCGACCGCGCCGATCGGGAAGTTCCTGCCCGGCGCGGCCGGCGAGGCGATCAGCGGCGGGTCGTTCTACTCGGCCACCGGCGCGGGCTCGCTGCTCGGACCGGCCGCGGGGGCCGCGGTGCTCGTCGCGTACGCGCTCGCGCTGGCGGCGCTGGGGCGGTTCACGACCCTGAAGCGCGACATCACCTGAGGGTCCACCGTCGTCGGGTGGAGCGTCCCGCCGGACACGCCGATGCGTGTCGGGCAGGACGCTCCACCCGTCGCCGCACCCGGGAGGCGTGCGACCGCGGTCAGTCCCCCGCCCGCGTGCGCGCCGCGAGCCGCGCCAGCGGGCCCGCCGCCCGCCGCACCGCCGCCGCGTCCGCCGCGGGCAGCCCCGCGAGCGCCGCACCCAGCGTGCGCGCCCACCCCTCCTCGACGGGCTCCCGCCGTGCGCGCGCCAGCGGGGTCGGGTGCAGCCGGGTCACCCTCCGGTCCCCGTCGTCGGTCGCGCGCTCGACCAAACCGCGCCCGACCAGCCCGCGCACCGCGGCGCTGACGTTGCTCTGCCGCAGGTCGAGGGCCGCGGCCGCGCCGCCGACGCTGGTCCCGGGGTGCGCGTCCACGTACCGCATCACCTCGAACTCCGTCGGCGGCAGCGGCGCCGGACCGGCCGCCTGCGCGCCCTGCGCCTGGCGGACGGCCCGGGACAGGTCGTGCAGCGCGACGGCCAGCACCCGCAGGTCGTCGGTCCCGGCGTCGTCGGCGGGGGTGGCTCCGGTCACGCCGGGAGGGTAGCAGCGCGGGTATGCCTCGACATATATGAGTTCATAGGTAATATGCTCCGGTCCGCGGCCCCGCCGCCCTCCTCCGCGCTGGAGCACCTCCCCCAATGACCGCCGCCCCGGGCACCGCCGTGCCCGCCGCCACGCCGCCCGCACCCACCTCGACCACCTCCGGTCCCGACGTCGCCGCCGGCCCCCCGCACCGCGCGCTGCCGCTCGCCACCACCGTCGTGCTCGCGCTCCTCACCGCGATCGCCCCGCTCGCCACCGACATGTACCTGCCGGCCTTCCCGCGGATGGCGGTCGACCTCGGCACCAGCGCGACCGCGGTGCAGCTCTCGCTCACCACCTTCATGGTCGGCCTGGCGCTCGGGCAGCTCGTGATCGGCCCGCTGTCCGACCAGCGCGGCCGGCGCGGCCTGCTGGTCGCGGGCAGCGCGCTGTGCGCCGTCGCCGGCCTCGCGTGCGCCCTCGCGCCGTCGATCGCGTTCCTCGTCGTCGCGCGGTTCGTCCAGGGGTTCGCCGGCGCGGCGGGCGTGGTGCTCAGCCGCGCCGTCGTCGCCGACCGGGCGCGGGGCACCGCCGCGGCGAAGCTGTTCGGGCTCATGATGCTGATCCAGGGCGTCGCCCCGGTCCTCGCGCCGCTGCTCGGCGGCACGCTGGTCACCGCCGTCGGCTGGCGCGGGGTGTTCGGCATCCTCGCCGGTGTCAGCGCGGTGATGCTCGTCGGCGTCCTCGTCCTGGTCCCGGAGACGCGGCCGCGCGAGGCGCGCACCCGGGGCGGTCTCACCGCCACGCTGCGCGACGCGCGCACGGTGCTCGGCAACCGCCGGTACGTCGGCTGGACCGGCGCGCTGGTGCTCGGCTTCGCGACGATGTTCGCGTACATCTCGGCCTCGCCGTTCGTGCTCCAGAACGTGCTGGGCCTGTCGGTCGGCGCGTACTCGGTGGCCTTCGCCGCCAACGCGCTGGGGCTCGGCGTCGTCGCGGGGCTGGGCACGACGCTCGTCGACCGGTTCCCGCCCCGGCGCCTGCTCGCCGTCGGGGTGACGGCCGTCGCGGTGCTGACGGTCCTGCTCCTGCTCGACGTCGTGCTGCTCGACCTGCCCCGGTGGCCGACCCTGGTGCTGCTCTTCCTGACCGTGAGCTCGCTCGGCCTCGTGTTCGGCAACGCCACCACGCTCGCCACCGACGAGGTCGCGCACGCCGCCGGCACCGGGTCGGCGGTCATGGGCGCGCTGCAGTTCGGCGTGGGGGCCGCCGTGTCGCCGCTGGTCGGCCTCGCCGGCGAGCGCACCGCGGTGCCGATGGCGGTGACGATGCTGGTGCTGGCGGTCGGCGCGGTGCTCGCGGCGCGGTTCGCGGCGACCGCCCCGGCGGCGCCCGTGCCGGGCGTCGCGGCGGGAGTCGCAGCCGAGGTCGCAGCCGATGCATGACCGAGTTGGCACGTCCTCGACCCGGCGCAGACCCGCAGATGGGGAGCCTGGTACCCCCGCCGGACCCGCCGTGTGACGAGCGTGTGAACCGTCCGCGCGCCGGGCTCTCCGAGGGGAGATGACGCCCGGTCAGGACGTAGGGTGGGCCACGAACTGATCCGGCGATGACGCGGTCCGTGACCGCGGAGGAAGTGGGCGATCCTCGCGTGTCCCAGCATGCGGAGCCAGACGTGAACCGTGCCGATTTCGGCGCGAACACGTGGCTGGTGGACGAGCTGTACGAGCAGTACCTCCAGGACAAGACCGCGGTCGACCCGGCGTGGTGGGACTTCTTCGAGGGCTACAAGCCCTCGGCGCCCGCCTCGACGACGTCCGGCGCGGTCGCGGATGGTGGCGGCGGCGCGGGGAGCACCGGGGGGAACGGCGTGGTCGAAGCCGCGCCCGCCGGCACCGCGGGCGCCCCGGCCACCGCGACCCCGGAGGCCGCCCCCACGCCGCGCGAGGCCGCCGACCGGCCCGCCCCCGGCGCGCCGGGGGGCGAGCGGCCGGGCACGGTGGCCGCACCCGTCGCCGAGCGCCCCGCGCACACCGGCGACGGCGCCGCGGTCCCGCCGGCACCGGCGCCCGCCGCGACGCGCCCGCAGGAGCAGCCCGCGCCGCGGGACCCCGAGCCCGCGCCCGCCACCTCCCCGGTGGCGACGGCCCAGCCGGCGACCGCCCCCTACGCCCCCGCTGCCAAGGCGGCCCGCGAGGCCGAGCAGGAGGTCCCCGAGGCCTCCGACGAGACGCAGCGCCTGCGCGGCCCCGCCGCCCGGGTGGTCACCAACATGGAGGCCAGCCTGGAGGTGCCCACCGCGACGTCGGTGCGCGCCATCCCGGCCAAGCTCCTGGTGGACAACCGCATCGTCATCAACAACCACCTCGCCCGCGGCCGCGGCGGCAAGGTCTCGTTCACGCACCTCATCGGCTTCGCGCTGGTCGAGGCCGTCGGCGAGATGCCGGCGATGAACAGCTCCTACACGCTCGTCGACGGCAAGCCCGGCGTGCTGACGCCCGCGCACGTCAACCTGGGCCTCGCGATCGACCTGGCCAAGCCGGACGGCACCCGCCAGCTGCTCGTGCCCAGCATCAAGCAGGCCGAGACGCTGGACTTCGCGCAGTTCTGGAACGCGTACGAGGACGTCGTGCGGCGCGCCCGCGGCGGCAAGCTCGGCGTCGACGACTTCGCCGGCACCACGCTGTCGCTGACCAACCCCGGCACGATCGGCACCGTGCACTCGGTGCCGCGCCTCATGCAGGGCCAGGGCACGATCATCGGCGTCGGCGCGATGGACTACCCCGCCGAGTTCCAGGGCACGTCCGACGAGCAGCTCAACAAGATGGGCGTGTCGAAGGTGCTGACGGTGACGTCCACCTACGACCACCGGATCATCCAGGGCGCCCAGTCCGGCGACTTCCTGCGCATCCTGCACCGCAAGCTGCTCGGCGAGGACGGCTTCTACGACCGGGTGTTCGCGTCGCTGCGCGTCCCCTACGAGCCGATCCGCTGGGTCAAGGAGGCCGCCGACCCCGACGCCGAGGCCATCAAGCCCGCGCGGATCGCCGAGCTCATCCACGCGTACCGGTCCCGCGGCCACCTCATGGCCGACACCGACCCGCTGGCCTACCGGCTGCGCAAGCACCCGGACCTGGACGTGCAGACGCACGGCCTGTCGCTGTGGGACCTGGACCGCACGTTCCCGACCGGCGGGTTCACCGGCAAGCCGCGGGCGACGCTGCGCCAGGTCCTCGGCCTGCTGCGCGACTCGTACTGCCGGACCACCGGCTTCGAGTACATGCACCTGCAGGACCCGCGGCAGCGCCGCTGGCTCCAGGAGCGGCTGGAGGCCGGCTACGCCCCCACCCCGCGCGAGGACCAGCTGCGCATCCTGCGCCGCCTGAACGCCGCCGAGGCGTTCGAGACGTTCCTGCAGACCAAGTACGTCGGGCAGAAGCGGTTCTCCCTGGAGGGCGGCGAGTCCGTCATCCCGCTGCTCGACGCCGTGCTGTCCCGCGCCGCCGAGTCCGGGCTGGACGAGGTCGCCATCGGCATGGCGCACCGCGGACGGCTCAACGTGCTCGCGAACATCGCCGGCAAGTCCTACGGGCAGATCTTCAGCGAGTTCGAGGGCAACCAGGACCCGAAGTCCGTGCAGGGCTCCGGCGACGTCAAGTACCACCTGGGCACCGAGGGCGTGTTCCACGCCGAGTCCGGGGCGTCGACCCGCGTCTACCTGGCCGCGAACCCGTCCCACCTCGAGGCGGTCGACCCGGTGCTCGAGGGCATCGTGCGCGCCAAGCAGGACCGGATCGACCTCGGCGGCGACGGGTTCTCCGTGCTGCCGATCCTCATCCACGGCGACGCGGCGTTCGCCGGGCAGGGCGTGGTCTTCGAGACGCTCAACCTGGCCCAGCTGCGCGGCTACCGCACCGGCGGCACGATCCACGTCGTCATCAACAACCAGGTCGGCTTCACCACCGGCCCGTCGTCCTCGCGCTCCTCGCAGTACGCCACCGACGTGGCCAAGGGCCTGCAGGTCCCGATCTTCCACGTCAACGGCGACGACCCCGAGGCGTGCGTCCGGGTCGCCGAGCTCGCGTTCGAGTACCGCGAGCAGTTCGACCGCGACGTCATCATCGACATGGTCTGCTACCGCCGCCGCGGCCACAACGAGGGCGACGACCCCTCGATGACCCAGCCGCTGATGTACAACCTCATCGAGGCCAAGCGCTCGGTGCGCAAGCTCTACACCGAGGCCCTGGTGTCCCGCGGGGACATCACGCTCGAGGAGGCCGAGCACGTGCTGCGCGACTACCAGGCGCAGCTCGAGCGGGTGTTCGCGGAGACCCGCGAGGAGGGCTGGACCCCGCCGTCGCCCGACGCCGAGCCGGTGGCCGGCCTGGAGCGCCCGGAGTCCCAGCGCGAGGACGCCGGCGTCATCATCGGCTGGCAGACCGCCGCGCCCGCCAAGGTGCTGGAGCGGATCGGCGCCGCGCACGTCCGGGCGCCCGAGGGGTTCACCATCCACCCGAAGCTCGCGCAGCTGCTCGCCAAGCGGGAGCAGATGTCCCGCGAGGGCGGCATCGACTGGGGCTTCGGCGAGATCCTGGCGTTTGGGTCGCTGCTCATCGAGGGCACCCCGGTGCGCCTCGCCGGGCAGGACTCCCGCCGCGGCACCTTCGTGCAGCGGCACGCCGTCCTGCACGACCGGGAGACCGGCGCCGAGTGGACCCCGCTGCTCTACCTGTCGGCGGACCAGGCCAAGTTCTGGGTCTACGACTCGTCGCTGTCGGAGTACGCGGCGCTCGGGTTCGAGTACGGCTACTCGGTCGAGCGCCCGGACGCCCTGGTGCTCTGGGAGGCGCAGTTCGGCGACTTCGTCAACGGCGCGCAGACCGTCATCGACGAGTTCATCTCCTCCGCCGAGCAGAAGTGGGGCCAGCACTCGTCCGTCGTGCTGCTCCTCCCGCACGGCTACGAGGGCCAGGGGCCGGACCACTCGTCGGCGCGCATCGAGCGGTTCCTGCAGATGTCCGCCGAGGGCAACATGACGGTCGCCCAGCCCACCACGCCGGCGTCGTACTTCCACCTGCTGCGCCGGCAGGCCTACGCCCGGCCGCGCCGCCCGCTCATCGTCTTCACCCCGAAGTCGATGCTGCGGCTCAAGGCCGGCGCGTCGCAGGTCGAGGACTTCACGTCCGGCACGTTCCGCCCGGTCATCGGCGACGACCGCGCCGCGGCGTCCGCCGCCCGGGTCGACCGCGTGCTGCTGTGCTCCGGCAAGCTCTACTGGGACCTCGTCGCCCAGCGGGAGAAGCTGAACGACGAGCGCACCGCGATCGTCCGGATGGAGCAGCTGTACCCGCTCGACCACGACGGGATCCGCTCGGCGCTCGCGCCGTTCGACGGGGCCGAGCTGGTCTGGGTCCAGGACGAGCCCCGGAACCAGGGCCCGTGGACGTACGTCTCGCACGCGCTGCCGCAGGTCGTGGGCGCGCCGGTCCGGGCCGTGTCCCGCCCGGCGTCCGCGTCCACGGCGGCCGGCTCGGCGAAGGCGCACCAGGCCGAGCAGGCGGAGATCCTCCGGGCGGCGTTCGAGCGCTGACCCGCGGGCACGACACGGAGGCCGGCCGCCCCTCGGGGGCGGCCGGCCTCCCCCGTGTCCGGGAGGTGCGCGCGGGGGCGCCCATCGATCGCCGAGATGGGACCCGCGGGCCGACGTAGGACCGTCCAGGGTCCTACCTCGGCGCGCAGGCCCTATCTCGGCGCGTGGGTCGGAGCGGGTACGGCGGGGGCGCGGGCGGGGGTGAGCGCGTCAGGCGACGGACATGCGGTCCGCGGCCGCCTCCGCCTCGTCCGTGCACGCGAACTGGCGCCGGTACGCCTGCGGGCTCGTGCCCAGGACCCGCGCGAAGTGGTGCCGCAGGATGGCCGCGCTGCCGAACCCGCTGGTGCGTGCGACCTCGTCGACCCCGGCGGACGTCCGCTCGAGCATCTCCTGCGCCCGCACCAGCCGCTGCCGGGTGACCCACGCGGCGGGTGTCGTGCCGGTCTCCGCGCGGAACCGGCGGGCGAACGTGCGCTCGGACATCAGCGCGCGCGCCGCGAGCTCGGGGACGGTGAGCTCGGCGTCGAGGTGCTCGCCCATCCACGAGAGCAGCGGCGCGAGCGTGTCGGCGTCGCAGGGCAGCGGGGTGTCGACGTACTGCGCCTGGCCGCCGTCGCGGTGCGGCGGCACGACCATCCGGCGGGCGACCAGCGCCGCCTGCTGCGCACCGAGCTCGCGGCGGAGCAGGTGCAGGCACGCGTCGATGCCCGCGGCCGTGCCGGCGCTGCTGATCACGCGCCGGTCCTCGACGTAGAGCACCGCGGGGTCGACCTGTGCCGTGGGGTACCGGCGCTGCAGGTCGTCGGCGTACATCCAGTGCGTCGTGCACCGGCGGCCGTCGAGCAGCCCGGCCTCCCCCAGCGCGAACGTCCCGGAGCAGATGCTCATCACCCACGCACCGCGGTCGTGGGCCGCGCGCAGCGCGTCGCGGGCGACAGCCGGCAGGCCGTAGGGCGCCTTGTACGGCAGCGCGACGACGAGGTCGGCCTCGGCGGCCACGTCCATCCCCGCGGTCACCTCGACGGCGAGACCCGGCTCCATCGGCACGAGACCGGGCTCCGGGGTGCACAGCGTGAACTCGAACGTCGGGCCGCCGGTGTCCGAGCGGTCGATGCCGAACACCTCGAGCACGAGCCCGAGCTCGAACGCGGACACCCCGGGTACCGCGATCGCGGCGACTCGCTGCAGCATGCCGCCGAGCCTGCCACGGAACTGGCGGTAAGTCGATGGGGGACGGCAGTCCTGCCACTCGTGGCGGAATCTCGCGCCCGGCAGGCTTTCTGCCATGACCGCACTCATCCTGACCCTGGCCCTGCTCACGCTCACCGCCTGGCTCGGCGCCCGGCTGTACGACTGGCTCCGCACCGACGGCCTCGGTCGCCGCGAGCCCCCGGCCTCCCACCACGACTGGACCGACGACGCCGACCGCTACCTGCACTGACCCGCGCTCTCGCGCGCCCTCCCGCCGCGCGTCGGCGGGCGTCCCGGGCGGTCCGGCTGCGAGACTGGCCCCGCCCCCGCGACCGCGGGTGGGCACGGCGAGCGGGAGGACGGGACGTGGGCGAGCTGCCGCTGCGCCTGGTGGTGATCGGGGACGAGCTGGCCGCGGGTGCCGGCGACCCGCGGGCGCTGGGCTGGGTCGGCCGGGTGGCCGCGCGGACCACCACGCCGGTGCCGCCGACGGTGCTGACCCTGGCGGTCCCCGGCGAGACCACCTCCGGCCTGTCCGCCCGCTGGGAGGAGGAGGTCGGCCGCCGCGCCTCCGCCGAGGCCGACACCCGGCTGGTCGTCTCCCTCGGGCGCGCCGACGCGCTGGCCGGGCTGTCGCTCGCGCGCAGCCGGCTCAACCTCGCGAACATCCTGGACGCCGCCGAGCAGCGCCGGATGCCCGCGTTCGTCGTCGGACCCCCGCCGGGCGCCGGCGTCGACCCGACGACGCTCGCCGACCTGTCGGCCGCGTTCGCCGACGTCACCACCCGCCGCCGCGTGCCCTACGTCGACACGTTCACGCCGCTCGCCGGCCACGAGCAGTGGCTCGCCGACCTGGCGGCCGGGGACGGCGCGCTGCCCGGCCAGGCCGGCTACGGGCTGATGGCGTGGCTGGTGCTGCACTCGCACTGGAACGCCTGGCTCGGCCTCCCGGAGGACGTGGTCTGACCCGCGGGCCGCGACGGTCGCCCGGGGCACGGCCCCGGCCGCGCCGCCCGGTGCTCAGCCCCGCGGCAGCGTCGCGGTGATCGCCGACCGGGCGCTGGCCAGGACCGTCCGCACGGTGTCGGCCGTGAGGGCCGACGGCCCGCCGTCCACCTCCGCGCGGCGCACGGCGTCCCGCACCTCCGCGCGGAACGCCGCGAGGTCCGCCTCGATCTGCGTCCGCCGCGCCCGCGCGGCCCGGCGCTCCTCGGCCGCGGCGCGCCGCTCCCGGGCGGCCGCCCGGCGCTCATGGTCGGCGCCGGCACCGCGCTCCGGCCCGTCGACCGGCGCGCCCGGCCGTGGCACCCACCCGCCCGGGAACGGCCCCGGACCAGCCGGCGCCCCGGGCCGCGGGTCCCGGGTCCGCAGCGCCGCCGCCCGCGCCTGCTGCGCCGCGGCGGCCATCTCGGCCCGCATCCCCGCCATCGACCCGGCGACCTCGGCCCGCACCTGCGCGGCGAGCTCCCGGACCACGTCGGCGAGCTCGTGCTCCAGGGCGGCGAGCTCGGCGCGGTGCTCGTCGACCTCCTGGCGCCCGCGGTCGGTGAGCGTGTACAGCGACTTGCGGCCCGCCTCCGTCCGCTCGACCAGCCCCTCCTCCTCCAGCCGCGCGAGCCGGGGGTACACCGTCCCGGCGCTCGGCCGGTAGGTGCCCCCGAACCGGTCGGACAGCGCGCGGATGAGCTCGTACCCGTGCCGCGGGCCGGCTTCCAGGAGGGAGAGCAGGTACAGCCGGAGCTGCCCGTGCCCGAACACGGCCATCAGGCGTCGCCCGCGTCCACCACCGGCTCGGCGAGCGGCGCGCCGTGCAGCACCGTGAGGTGGCCGGACACGGTCTGGGAGTAGACGTAGCAGGTGGCGCGGTCGTCGCGCAGGTCCACCGTGGTGCGCCCGGGCCGGCGGTCGCCGCGGTCGACGCCGTCCACGACCACCCGGCCGGACACGCTGCGCGCCTCGATGCCGACGCCGTGGCCGGCGGGCAGGCGCACCGCGACGTCGCCGGAGACGGTCCGGACGTGGCACACCGAGGTCGGCGCCAGGCAGTCGAGCGTGACCTCTCCCGAGACGGTCGTGACGGAGACCCGGTGCAGCGCGCCGGACGCCGTCGCCGCGCCGGAGACGGTGCCGATCGACAGGTCGCCCAGGTGGTCCCGGACCACCACGTCGGACGAGACGCTCTTGGCCGAGAGCGCACCGCGGGTGCCGTCCACGACCACCCCGCCCCCGACCGTCGACACGGTGGCGTCCTGCTGGACCCCGGCCAGGAGCAGGTCCGCGTTCACGGAGGCCAGCGACGCGACGACCGCCTGCGGCACCGCGAGGTGCACCTCCACCCGGTCCCGCTGGCCGGGCCCGCGGAGCCGCTCGAGGAAGCCGTCGATCCCCGTCACGGACCGCACGCCCGCCCAGAGCGCGCCGTCGGCGTACGTCACCTCGAGCGGCGAGCCGTCGACCCGGTGCACCTCGAGGCGCGCCCCGGTCAGCGTCGGGTCGTCGTGCGCGACGACGTCGACCCGCCCGCCGCTGACCTGGACGCGCAGCGAGCGCACGTCCTCCACCTCGATGATCTGCGGGCCGATGACGACCCAGGACTCCGTGGCCATGTCGCTGCTCCTCCACATCGAGATATATCGCGTTGAGACACGCTATATCGCGTCTGCGGGGCCGGCAAGGGGTCGGCAGCGCCCGGGCGGCGCCGGGCGCGGCCCGTGTGCGCCGGGCGCCGAGGGGCCCCGTCAGGCGATCAGGCCGACCGAGCGGAGCTCGACGGTGAGGTCCTGCGG
The DNA here is from genome assembly GCF_007679345.1 of Cellulosimicrobium cellulans. Taxonomy (GTDB): domain Bacteria; phylum Actinomycetota; class Actinomycetes; order Actinomycetales; family Cellulomonadaceae; genus Cellulomonas; species Cellulomonas cellulans_A. Next base: position 197,074 of record NZ_VEGH01000004.1, on the reverse strand, counting down.
GTTGGTCGCCACGCCGAGGGCCTCGTCGTACGTCACCGTGCCGTCCGCGACCAGGCGCACCAGGTGCTGGTCGAAGGTCTGCATCTTGTAGTAGTCACCCTGCTTGATCAGGTCGATCAGCGGCTCGCTGCTCGCGGGGTCGACGATCGCCTCGGCGGTGCGGCCGGTGTTGACGAGCACCTCGACCACGGCCGTCCGGCCCCCGCCGTCCGCCTTGCGCACCAGTCGCTGCGAGACGATGCCGCGCAGCGCCTGGGCCAGCGCGACGCGGATCTGCTGCTGCTCGTGCGGCGGGAAGAAGTCGACGATGCGGTTGACGGACTCGGCGGCGTCGATGGTGTGCAGCGTCGACAGCACCAGGTGGCCGGTCTCGGCCGCCGAGAGCGCCGCGCGGACCGTCTCCACGTCACGCATCTCGCCGACGAAGATCACGTCGGGGTCCTGCCGCATGGCGGCGCGCAGCGCGACGGTGAAGTCGGCGGTGTCCTGCCGGATCTCGCGCTGCGAGACGATGCCGCGCTTGTCCGGGTGCAGCACCTCGATGGGGTCCTCGATGGTCACGATGTTGGCCTCGCGCACCGTGTTGATCAGGTCGATCATCGACGCCAGCGTCGTCGTCTTGCCCGAGCCGGTGGGGCCGGTGACGAGCACGAGACCGCGCGGCTCGAGCGCGAGCTCCCCCAGCACGTCGGGCAGGCCCAGCTCGGACAGCGACTGCGCGCCCATCGCGACGAGGCGGAACACCAGGCCGTACGTGCCGCGCGCCTGGTACGCGTTGACCCGGAACCGCCCGACGCCCGACAGCGAGAACGCGAAGTCCGCCTCGTGCGTGCGGACGAACGTCTCGGTGAGGTCGTCCGGCAGCACCTCGCCGAGCATGTGCTCGGTGTCCCGGGGCTTGAGCACGGGGACCTGCAGCCGGCGCAGCCGGCCGTCGACCCGGACCCGGGGCTCGGACCCGACCTTGACGTGCAGGTCGGAGCCGCCGGCCTGGGCCAGGGCGTGCAGGAGGGGGACGACGGACTGCGGCTGCTCGCTCACACGGGTCTGATCGGCCGGTACGCCCCGCTCCTTGAACCATCGGTGCGGACGAGCAGCACGGATGTGGGACCATGGAGGGTCCCCGGGCGGCTGTACCGCCGTGCCGGTCAGTCTCACCAGGGAGAAGTTCCATGAGCAAGCGTGGCCGCAAGCGCCGTTCCCGCGCCGGGAACGGCGCCAACCACGGCAAGCGCCCCAACGCCTGAGCGTCGGGCGGCGCAGCCGCACAGCACGAGGGCCCGGTGCGTCGCACCGGGCCCTTCGTCGTGCACGGGGCGGATCAGAGCGTCCGCGTCACCCGCAGGGTCGTCAGCTGCGCGTGGATCTTCACGCGCAGGTCCGCCGGGGCCTTGTCCTGGCAGCACCGCTTCACGAGCTCCTTGAGCATCGTCTCGACGGCGATCTCGTCCAGGCACGGCCGGCAGTCCTCGATGTGCTGCCGCACCTGCTCGGCGTCCCCCGGCTCCAGCTCGCGGTCCACGTAGGCGAACAGCCGCCCGAGCGCCTGCTCGCACTCCGGGCCGCAGCCCCCCGCGTCCCCTGCTGCCGGCGTCGACGTCCCCGCGGCGTCCCAGCCCGTCATCGTGCCCTCCTCGACGATCCCGTGCCGTCCCCGCCCTCGGCGGTCGCGGCGCCCCCTGCCGGGACGAGTCCCCGGTCGCGCGCGTAGTCGGTCAGCATGTCGCGCAGCTGACCCCGCCCGCGGTGCAGCCGGGACATCACCGTCCCGATCGGGGTGCCCATGATCTCGGCGATCTCCTTGTAGGCGAACCCCTCGACGTCCGCCAGGTACACGGCGATCCGGAAGTCCTCCGGCAGCCGCGCGAGCGCGTCCTTCACGTCCGAGTCCGGCAGGTGGTCGAGCGCCTCGGCCTCGGCGGAGCGCAGCCCCGTCGAGGAGTGCGACTCGGCGCGCGCGATCTGCCAGTCCTCGATCTCGTCGGCCTGGGACTGCTGCGGCTCGCGCTGCTTCTTGCGGTACGTGTTGATGAACGTGTTGGTGAGGATCCGGTACAGCCACGCCTTGAGGTTCGTGCCCGGCCGGTACTGGTGGAAGGCGGCGAACGCCTTCGCGAACGTCTCCTGGACCAGGTCCTCGGCGTCCGACGGGTTCCGGGTCATGCGCAGGGCGGCGCCGTACAGCTGGTCCAGGTAGACCAGCGCCTCGGCCTCGAACCGCTCGCTGCGCGCCGCGTCGTCCTCGGACTCGGGGGCGCGTGTGGTGTCCTCGCTCATCACCACCGAGCCTAGTGCGCGCACGGGCACCGGGCCGCCCGGGCGGGGCAGCACGGCGACGCCGCCGGTCACGGCGGTCGGCCGGTCGAGGGTGGAACAGCTCATGGACGGCACAACGTGAGGGGGCACCCGGGACATTCCCGGGGGCGTGGGGCTGGTCGCGCCGCTAGGTTGGAGGGCAGGCGTCCGTGCGTCGCGGACGGCCCGGAGGAGGACGTCATGCTGCTGCGCCGCATCGCCCGACCGCTGTTCGCGTCGTGGTTCCTGAGCGAGGGGGTCGACGCGCTGCGCCGGCCGGCCGCGCACGTCGCGGTCGCCCGGGGTGCGGTCGACCGGCTGACCGCCACGGTGCCGCGCGGCGCCCTGGGCGGCGCGCTGGACGCGTACCGGCACCCCTCGGACGCGCAGCTCACCACGGTGGTGCGGGTGCACGGCGGCGCGACGGCGCTCGCCGCCCTGCTGCTGGCGACCGGGCGGGCCCCGCGGGCGTCCGCCCTCACCCTCGCGGCGCTGACCCTGCCGCTCGCCGCCGCCGACGCGCCGGCGTCCCGCAAGGAGCGCGGCCAGCTGTCCGAGCAGGAGAAGAAGGACCGCAAGGCCCGGTTCCTGCGCGGCCTGTCGCTCACCGGCGCCGCGCTGATCGCCGCCGCCGACACGGCGGGCCGGCCGTCCGTGCGCTGGCGCGTCGAGCACGCCCGGGCCACCCGGGCCGCGAGCGCCAAGGCCGCAGCCGCCGCGGCGACCGCCGCGGCGGCGAAGAAGGCCGCGTCGAAGAAGATCGCGGACGCGGTGCACTGACACCCGGCACGCGCGCCGAGCCCCGCGGGCCGGACGCCCGGCCCGGGGTGCGGCGCGCCCCCGATAGCCTGACGACCATGAGCTCCGAGGTCCTCCCCGCCACCGCGCCCGACTGGCCCGCCCCGACGGCGACCGGCCCCCTGGACGCGACGGTCGAGGTCCCCGGGTCCAAGTCGCTCACCAACCGCTACCTGGTGCTCGCCGCCCTCGCCGACGGCCCGGGGCGGCTGCGCGGCGCGCTGCGGTCGCGGGACACCCTGCTGATGGCGCAGGCGCTGCGCGACCTGGGCACGACCATCGAGGACGACCCGGCGGCCCCCGGGGACTGGCTGGTGACCCCCGGCGCGTTCCGCGGGCCGCGGACGATCGACTGCGGTCTCGCCGGCACGGTCATGCGGTTCCTGCCCGCCGTGGCCGCCCTGGCGGACGGCGACGTGCGGTTCGACGGCGACGCCGGCGCGCGCGTGCGCCCCATGGGGCCGGTGCTCGCGGCGCTGCGGGCGCTCGGGGTCGGCGTCACCGAGCACGGCGAGCCGGGCCACCTGCCGTTCACCGTCACCGGCACCGGGTCCGTCGAGGGCGGGGTCGTCGACGTCGACGCGTCGGGCTCCTCGCAGTTCGTCTCCGGCCTGCTGCTCACCGCGCCGCGGTTCGCCCGCGGTCTGACGATCCGGCACACCGGCCCCACGCTGCCGAGCCTGCCGCACATCGAGATGACGGTCGCCGCGATGCGGGCCGCGGGGGTGGTCGTCGACGACTCCGTGCCGACGGTGTGGCAGGTCGAGCCGGGCCCGGTCGCGGCGCGGGACGTGCGCGTCGAGCCCGACCTGTCCAACGCCGCGCCGTTCCTGTGCGCCGCGCTGGTCGCCGGCGGCACCGTGCGGGTGCCCGGCTGGCCCGCGGCCACCACGCAGCCCGGCGGCCTGCTGCCCGACATCCTGGAGCAGATGGGCGCCACGACCCGGCTCGACGGCGACGTCCTGTCGGTGACCGGCACCGGGGCCGTCCGGGGCGTCGACCTCGACCTGCACGCGGCGGGCGAGATCGCGCCCACGATCGCCGCGATCGCGGCGCTCGGCGACTCCCCCACCCGGCTGCGCGGCATCGCGCACCTGCGCGGGCACGAGACGGACCGGCTCGCCGCCCTGTCCGCCGAGATCACCCGCCTCGGCGGGCAGGCCGAGCAGACCGCCGACGGCCTGGTGATCACGCCGCGCCCGCTGCACGCCGGCACGGTCCGCACCTACGCGGACCACCGGATGGCGACCTTCGGCGCGCTGCTCGGCCTGGCCGTGCCCGGCGTGCTGGTCGAGGACGTCGCCACGACCGCGAAGACGATCCCGGACTTCGTCGGGCTGTGGGACGGGATGCTCGCGTGACCGGGACCGCGACGAGCGGGGGCCGCTGACCGTGGCCCGCCGCGCGCTCGACGAGTCGGACGTCCGGGTCCGGCCGAACCGCCGGGGCACCCGCCCCCGGACCAAGACCCGCCCGGAGCACGCCGACGCGGACCGCGCGCTGGTCACCGGGGTCGACCGCGGGCGGTACACCGTCCTGGTCGACCCCGACGGGCCGGACGAGCGCGTCGCCGTCGCGATGAAGGCGCGCGAGCTGGGCCGCGAGCGGGTCGTGCCCGGCGACCGGGTCGACCTGGTCGGCGACACGTCCGGCGCGGAGGGCTCGCTCGCGCGGATCGTGCGGATCGTCGAGCGCAGCACCGTGCTGCGCCGCACCGCCGACGACACCGACCCGGTCGAGCGGGTCATCGTCGCCAACGCCGACCAGCTCGTCGTCGTCACCGCGCTCGCCGACCCCGAGCCGCGGACCCGGATGATCGACCGGTGCGTGGTCGCCGCCTACGACGCGGGCATGGACGTGCTGCTCGCGCTCACCAAGGCCGACCTCGCGGACCCGGCCACGCTGCGCGCCCTGTACGAGCCCATCGGCGTCCGGGTGGTCGTGAGCTCGCGGACCGACGAGGCGGCGATCGAGGGGCTGGACGAGGTGCGCGCCGCGCTCGCGGGGCGGATGTCCGTGCTGGTCGGGCACTCGGGCGTCGGGAAGTCGACCCTGGTGAACGCGCTGGTGCCGGACGCCCTGCGGGCGGTCGGCGTGGTGAACGACGTCACCGGGCGCGGGCGGCACACCTCCACGTCGGCCGTCGCGCTGCGCGTGCCCGGGGAGCCGGGCACCTGGGTCATCGACACCCCGGGCGTGCGGTCGTTCGGGCTGGCCCACGTCGACCCCGACCACCTGCTCGGCGCGTTCGCCGACCTGGCCGAGGTCGCCGCGGACTGCCCGCGCGGCTGCACGCACGCCGCCGACGCGCCGGACTGCGCCCTCGACGAGTGGGTCGAGGCCGCGCCCGACGACGAGACCCGCGGGGCGCGGACCACGCGCGTGGACTCGTTCCGCCGCCTGCTCGTCAGCCGCACCGCGGCGCCCGACGCGGGCTGACCCCTCGCCCCGCCCGGCCCTCCGGCCAGCGGGCCCGGCGAGCCTGCGGGAGCCGCGGGGTTCGCGCGCCGGCAACCACGCGGGTGCGGCGACCTCGGCGGACGTCCCGGGCCGGATAGGTTGGGCCCATGACCCGGTACGACGACGACCTGCGCCTCGCCCACGTGATCGCCGACCAGGTGGACGGTCTCACCATGTCGCGGTTCAAGGCGCAGGACCTCCGGGTCGAGACGAAGCCCGACCTGACCCCCGTCTCCGACGCCGACCGCACCGCCGAGGAGCTCATCCGCGCGCAGCTGTCCCGGGCGCGCCCGCGCGACGCCGTGCACGGCGAGGAGATGGCCGACACCGGCCACGGCCCCCGGCGCTGGGTGGTGGACCCGATCGACGGCACCAAGAACTTCGTCCGCGGCGTGCCCGTGTGGGCGACCCTGATCGCGCTGCTCGACGGCGACGAGGTCGTGGTCGGCCTGGTGAGCGCGCCCGCGCTGGGCCGCCGGTGGTGGGCGGCCGTCGGGTCCGGCGCCTGGACGGGCCGCTCCCTCGCGGCCGCGACCCGGCTCCAGGTCTCCGAGGTCGGCCGGCTCCAGGACGCGTCGCTGTCCTACTCCAGCCTGAGCGGCTGGGAGGAGCAGGGGCGGCTGGAGCACTTCCTCGACCTGACCCGCCGCGTGTGGCGCACCCGGGGGTACGGCGACTTCTGGTCGCACGTGCTCGTCGCCGAGGGCGCGGTCGACGTGTCCGCCGAGCCCGAGCTCGCGCTGCACGACATGGCCGCGCTGGTGCCGATCGTCACCGAGGCCGGGGGGCGGTTCACGTCCGTCCAGGGGGTCGACGGGCCGTTCGGGGCCAGCGCGCTGGTGAGCAACGGGCGCCTGCACGGGGCCGCGCTGCAGGTGCTGGACCCGCTGATCGAGCACTGACCGGCCCGGGCGGGGCACCGGCCCCGCCCGCGGCGGGTCCGTGCCCCGGGGGTCCCGTCAGCGCGGGATGCTCGCGAGCTCCGTCGCGTCGTACCAGAGCAGGTCGCGCTCGGCGAGGGCGTCCAGCGCGACGTCGTCGCCGTCCAGCGCGCGGGCGACCTCCTCCTTCGCGGCGGGCTCGTCCACGTGCGCGCACACCACCTCCGCCAGCGTCGCCGGCGCGGTGAGCGTCACCAGGCTCGCGGCCCCGTCGTCCACGCCCTCGCCCTCGTCCGGGGCCCCGTCGCGCACCGCGTCGTCCGGCACCTCGACGGTCACGACGAGGCGCAGGCCGGGCGCGTCCGGGCGGGACGCCAGGAGCACGAGCGCGTCGTCGGCGGCCATCAGCTGCGCGGCGAACTCCACGCCCTCCTCGTCCTCGTCGGGCAGCAGCGCGGTCAGCGCCGGCGTGACGGCGTGCGCGCGGCGCGGTGCCGCGAGCGGGCCGCGGCCGCCCAGCAGGTCGTCGAGCTCGTCCAGGGTGGCAGGCAGGTAGAGACGCACGGGACCAGTGTGCCGCCCGCGGCCGCTGACCGCGCACATCGCCGACGAACCCGGGCGAGTCCGGCGCGTCGGGCGCGACCCGCCGGTGGTTGTCCCCAGGTGACGCAGACCTCGGTAGCGCAGGAGCACCGGTGAGCGGTACATCTGGGCGCGGCGGGGGCCGAGCGACGAAGGAGGTCACCCATGAGAAGGCACGGCACCAGCACGACCACGACCGGCATCCCGTGAGCACGGCGGTCGGGGTGCGCCTCGTGCCCGCTCCCTCGCCGATCCCGGCGGAGGTGCAGGACGGGCCCCTCGTGCCTCCGCCCCGCGCCGTCGCCGGCGTGGCCGACGACGGCCCGCCGGGCGGGGCTGCCGCGGCGCGGGTCGACGGGGCCGGAACGGGTGGACCGTCCGCGGACGGAACGCTGCCCGGCCCGGGCGGGCCGCCCCTCGAGGCGACCGGGACGTCGCCGGGGGCGGCGGCACCGCGGCCGGGGGTCCGGGCGTCGCCGCGAGCGGCACCACGGGCAGCGACCCGCGCCGCGACGACGGAGGCGACCCGGGCGGGTCCGCCGTCGACCGTCCGCGCCGCACCGCCGGCACCGGCCCGGTCGAGGACGCCGGCGGCGACCTGGGCGGCGACGCGACCCGCCCCGGCCGGGCCGAGGCGCAGCTCACCGACCCGGAGGACCGGCGACGTCGGCGGCGGGGCGCCCGAGCTCGACCCCCGGCAGGCCTGCTGCATGGTCGCGCTGGCGGCCGTGGAGGTCCTGGCGGGCAACCGGCCCCTCGCCCAGCTCGCGCGCTGGCTCACGCCGGAGGTCTACGACGGCCTGGCCCGCCGCGCCGTGCTCACGGCGCCCGGGACCCGGGTCCTCGACGCGGCCGCGGGCGCGCGCGACCTCGCCGCCGATCCGACGGACCCCGTGCCCGCAGGGGCGGCACGGCGCCCGTCGGTCCGGCGGGTGCGCGTGCACCGGGTGGACGAGCACACCGTCGAGGCCTCGGTGGTGGTCGCGCACGCCGACCGGGTCCGCGCGGTCGCGGTCCGGCTGACCCGGTCGACCGGGCGCTGGCGGGCGGCGGCCCTCGTGGTGGGCTGACCCCCGGCGGGCGGTGCGTCCCGGCCGCCCGCCCGCGGGCGCAGCGACGCCGCCCGCCCCTCCCCCGATCGGGGAGGGACGGGCGGCGTGGCGGGTGGCGTCGGCGTGCGGGCGCTCGGCCCGGACGGTCAGCCCCGGCGGCGCTGCTGCTTCGCGGCCTTGCGGCGCGCCTCGCGGTTCCCGGCGTCCTCGCCGGCGCCGGTCGCGCCGTCCGCCCCGGTGGCGCCGTCGGACGCCGCGGCACCCGCGGGCGCGGACGTGGCGGGGCCGGCCGCTCGCCGGCCCCGGCTGACGGTGGTGCTGCTGTCGCCGTCGACGCTGGGCGCCGAGTACTGCAGCGGCACCTGGCGGTCCGGGCCGTCGATGCCCTTGGCCACCAGCACGGGCGGCGCACCCACGGCGGCCGCGGCGCCGACGGCACCGGCGATCCCCGCCTCGCCCGCGGCCGGCGCCGCGGCGCCCTCGGCGCCGGTGCCCGGGGCGGGCTCGGCGACCTTGACCTCGAGGTTGAAGAGGTACCCGACCGCCTCCTCCTTGATGGCGTCCGTCATCGCCTGGAACAGCTGGTAGCCCTCGCGCTGGTACTCGATCAGCGGGTCGCGCTGGGCCATGGCACGCAGGCCGATGCCCTCCTTGAGGTAGTCCATCTCGTAGAGGTGCTCGCGCCACTTGCGGTCGAGCACCGAGAGGACGACGCGCCGCTCGAGCTGGCGCATGTTCGGCTCGCCGAGCGACGTCTCCCGCTCCTCGTACGCGATCCGGGCGTCGGACAGCAGCTCGGCCTTCAGCAGCTCGGGCGTGACCCGGCCGAGGCCGCCGGCCTGCTCCACGACCTCCTCGACCGTGATGGACACGGGGTACACGGTCTTGAGCGTGGTCCAGAGCTGGTCCAGGTCCCAGTCCTCGGGGTGGCCCTCGGCGGTCGCGGCGGTCACGTAGTCGTCGAGCACGTCCTCGAGGAAGTGCTGGACCTGCTCCTGCATGTTCTCGCCCTCGAGCACGCGGCGGCGCTGCTCGTAGATGACCTCGCGCTGCCGGGACAGCACGTCGTCGTACTTGAGGACGTTCTTGCGGATCTCGAAGTTGCGCGCCTCGACCTGGGACTGCGCGGACCGGATGCCGCGGGTCACGATCTTGGACTCCAGCGGCAGGTCGTCCGGGAAGCCCGCGCGGGTCATCATCGACTCGGCCATGCCGGAGTTGAACAGCCGCATCAGGTCGTCCTGGAGCGACAGGTAGAACCGGGACTCGCCCGGGTCGCCCTGCCGGCCGGAGCGGCCGCGGAGCTGGTTGTCGATGCGGCGGGACTCGTGCCGCTCGGTGCCGAGCACGTACAGGCCGCCGAGCTCCACGACCTCGTCGTGCTCCGCGGCGACCGCGGCCTTGGACTTCTCCAGGGCTGCGGGCCAGGCGGCCTCGTACTCCTCCGGGCTCTCGTTGGGGTCGAGCCCGCGGGACGCCAGCTCGGCGACGGCCATGAACTCGGCGTTGCCGCCGAGCATGATGTCGGTGCCACGGCCGGCCATGTTGGTGGCGACGGTGACGGCGCCCTTGCGGCCGGCCTGCGCGACGATCGACGCCTCGCGGGCGTGCTGCTTCGCGTTGAGCACCTCGTGCGGGACGCCCGCCTTGCGCAGCTTGCGCGACAGCAGCTCGGACTTCTCGACGCTCGTGGTGCCGACCAGGACGGGCTGGCCCTTCGCGTGCCGCTCGACGATGTCCGCGACGACCGCGTCGTACTTGCCCTCCTCGGCCTTGTAGACGAGGTCGGGCTGGTCGATGCGCTGCATCCCGCGGTTGGTCGGGATCGGGACGACGCCGAGCTTGTAGGTGCCCTGGAACTCGGCCGCCTCGGTCTCGGCGGTACCGGTCATGCCGGCGAGCTTGTCGTACAGGCGGAAGTAGTTCTGCAGGGTGATCGTGGCGAGGGTCTGGTTCTCGGCCTTGATGACCACCCCCTCCTTCGCCTCGATGGCCTGGTGCATGCCCTCGTTGTAGCGGCGGCCGGGCAGGACGCGGCCGGTGTGCTCGTCGACGATGAGCACCTCGCCCTTGTCGACGATGTAGTCCTTGTCCCGCTTGAACAGCTCCTTGGCCTTGATGGCGTTGTTGAGGAAGCCGATCAGCGGGGTGTTCAGCGACTCGTAGAGGTTCTCGATGCCGAGGTAGTCCTCGACGCGCTCGATGCCGGGCTCGAGGACGCCGACGGTGCGCTTCTTCTCGTCGACCTCGTAGTCGCGCTCGGGCTGCAGGCGGCGCACCACCTTGGCGAACTCGGCGTACCAGCGGTTCGCGTCGCCGGAGGCCGGGCCGGAGATGATGAGCGGGGTGCGGGCCTCGTCGATGAGGATGGAGTCGACCTCGTCGACGATGGCGAAGTGGTGGCCGCGCTGCACGAGCTCCTCGGTGCTCCACGCCATGTTGTCGCGGAGGAAGTCGAAGCCGAACTCGTTGTTCGTGCCGTAGGTGATGTCCGCGGCGTACTGCACCCGGCGCTCGGCGGGAGTCTGGCCGGACAGGATCACGCCGGTGGTCAGCCCGAGGAACCGGTAGACGCGGCCCATGAGGTCGGCCTGGTAGCTCGCCAGGTAGTCGTTGACCGTGACGACGTGCACGCCCTTGCCGGTCAGCGCGTTGAGGTACGCCGGTGCGGTGGCGACGAGCGTCTTGCCCTCACCGGTCTTCATCTCGGCGATGTTGCCCCAGTGCAGCGCGGCGCCGCCCTGCAGCTGGACGTCGAAGTGCCGCTGCCCGAGGGTGCGGCGCGCGGCCTCGCGGACCGCGGCGAACGCCTCGGCCATCAGGTCGTCGAGCGACTCGCCGTCGGCGAGCCGGGCCTTGAACCGGTCGGTCTCCTCGCGCAGCTCGGCGTCCGACAGGGACGTGAAGCTGTCCTCCAGCGCGTTCACCTGCTGGGCGACGCCCGACAGCTTCTTGAGGATCCGTCCCTCGCCCAGGCGGAGGACCTTCTCGAGGATCGCAGGCACGTGCACTCCCGACTCGCTGCGCCGCACGTGGCCACGTGCGGCGTCCCGGCGTCCCGACCGCACAGCCGGGCCCCGACCATCGTAGGTGAGGCGGAGTCACGACCAGCAACCCGGCACCGCGTCCGGTGGCGCCCTCAGCGCGTCAGCCGGCGGAGAGCGCGCTCGCCAGCACCGGGGCCAGCGTCCCGCGCGGTGTGCCGTCCCGGTCCCCCACCACGACGTCGTCCAGGCCGAGCCAGCCCGCGAGCAGCCGCAGCTCGGCCGCGAGGTCCGCCGCGACCGCGCCCGGCGAGGTGCCGGGGACCGCGCCGGGCACCGCACGGGCCGGCTCGGCGGGGTGCGCGGCGTGCACCCGGAGCAGCCCGGCGCGACGGTCCGCCTTGAGGTCCACCAGCGCGGCCAGGTGCTCGCCGCGCAGGAACGGCAGCACGTAGTAGCCGTGCACCCGCTGCGCCTCCGGCACGTAGATCTCGATGCGGTAGCGCAGCCCGAACAGCTCCTCGAGCCGGCGGCGCTCGAACACGAGCGGGTCGAACGGGCTGAGCAGCGCCCGCCCGGTCGCCCGGCGCGGCAGGTCGGCGTCGGCGTGCAGGTAGGTGGGCCGGGCCCAGCCCTCGACCCGCACCGGCACCAGCGTGCCCTCCTCGACCAGGTCGGCGACCGCGGCCCGGGCGCGCGGGCCCTTGAGGCGGAAGTAGTCGAGCAGGCACCGCTCGGAGGCGACGCCGTGGGCGCGCGCGGCGATCCGCAGCAGCTCGCGCACGGCGTCGTCCTCGTCCGGCTCCGGCGCGGCGAGCACGGCCGGCGGGAGCACGCGCTCGGTCAGGTCGTAGCAGCGCTCGAACTGCGGGTTCCGGCGGGCCGAGGCGACCTGCCCGGTGAAGAACAGGTACTCCAGGACCCGCTTGGCCGCGGTCCAGTTCCAGCCCCACTCCGTCCGGTCCCGCGGCACGGGCCCCTCGACGCGGGCGTGCACCTCGCTGGCGGTGAGCGGGCCGTCCTCGGCGATCATCGCCAGCACGTCGTCGACGAGCGGCGAGTGGGTCAGCGGCACCTCGCGGATCGAGCCCCAGGCGTACTCGCGGTAGGCGCGGCGCCGCCAGCCGAGCAGGGCGTAGGTCTCCGGGGGCACGTACGAGGCCTCGTGGGCCCAGGTCTCGACCAGCCGCCGGGGCGCGCGGCCGGCGGCGCGGTCCAGCAGCGCCGGGTCGTACGGGCCGATGCGGGAGAACGTGGGCACGAGGTGGGCCCGGGCGACGACGTTGACCGAGTCGATCTGCAGCAGGCCGAGCCGGTCGACGACCTGCTGCAGCTGGCGCATCGTGGCGGGCCCGGTGCGCTCGGCCCGCGGGCGGTCGAGCCCCTGGGCCCGCAGGGCGACCCGCCGGGCCTGGGACAGCGACAGGGTGGCGGAGGGCCGGTGCGCGCTCCCGGTCGCGGCACGACGCGCGGCGACCAGGCGTCGCCCGGGCGCAGCGGTCGCGGCGGGGTCGGTCGCGGCGTCGGTGCTGGTGGCCATCACCCCATCGTGCCGCCCGCCACCGACACCCGCCGCGCCGAACCTCCGCTCCGTGCCTCTGAGGAGGCGCTCGGTCGCAGTCCGGAAGTGGAGACTCGGCGAGATCGCACGACCGCGCCCGCCGACCGGAGGGTCGTCGGCGGGCGCGGTGCGGTGGGCGGGCGGGCGGCGCGGTCAGCGCTGGGCGACCGCCCCCGCCGGGGTGGCGACGCCACCGGTCTGCGGCGCGGCGTCGCCGGAGCCCATGCTGGTCACGGCGGCGTCGAGCTTGATGACCCCGTAGCTCCAGCCCCGCCGGCGGTACGCGACGGACGGCTGCGCGGTCTCGGCGTCGACGAACAGGAAGAAGTCGTGCCCGACGAGCTCCATCTCGTAGAGCGCGTCGTCGATCGTCATCGGCTGCGCGGCGTGCACCTTCTCCCGGATGACCACGGGCGAGTCGCCGAGCGTGGTCTCCACGACCCCGTCCTCGGCGGGCTCGGCCGTCGGGGCCGCGGCCTCCAGCTCCTCGAGCGGCGGCAGCGGGTCGCTGACCGGCGTGGGGACCTTGCCGCGGTGGCTCTTGCGCCGGTCGCGTGCCCGGCGCAGGCGCTCCGCGAGCTTGTCGATCGCCAGGTCGAAGGCCCCGTACCGGTCGTCCGCGCAGGCCTCGGCGCGGATCACCGGTCCCTTGCCCACCACGGTCAGCTCGACCCGTTCGGCGGCCGCGGCCTGCCGGGGGTTGGACTCGTGGGTCACCTCGACGTCGATGCGCTGCGCCCGGGGGGCGAGCTGCTCGAGCTTGGCGAGCTTGTCCGTCACGTGCTGACGGAAACGCTCGGGGACGTCGGTGTGACGGCCGGCGACGACGATCTCCATGGGGTTCCTCCTGGAGGTCCGGGGGCGGGGTGCGACCCGCCCGGCAGCGTGCTCGAACGCGCCCTCGCGGGGCGCTGGTCTGCGGCACCACCTCCTCGTGCGGGGCGTGCCCGTCGAGTCCCGGTACCGGGCGACGTCCCTGCCACCCGGTGCTGTGGGGTCCACGCTAGCCCGGCTCCGGCGCGGCGACCAACCAGCCGGTCGGGGAGCCGGGCGGACGGGTGACGGCGAGCACCAGCGCGCCCGCGACCTGCGCACCCGCCGCCTCCAGGGCCGCCCGGCACGCGGCCAGCGTCGCGCCGGTCGTCAGGACGTCGTCGACGAGCAGGACCCGCGCGCCGGCCAGTGCGGCCCGCGCCCGCGGGCGGACCCGGACCCGGCCCGCCAGGTTCGCCGCGCGGCCCCGGACCCCGAGCCCGACCTGGTCCCGGCCGCCGCCGGCCAGGCGCAGGGCGGGCAGGGCGTGCGTGCCGAGCCCCGCGGCGGCGGACCGGGCCAGGGCGCCGACCAGGTCCTCCCCGCGCCGGGCCCGTCCCCGGGGCGACGCCGGCGCGGGCACCACGGCCAGCCGCCCCGGGGCCGCGCCCGGCACCTCGTCGCCCAGCGCCGGCGACGCCCGCGCCAGCACGGCCGCGAACCAGGGCGTCACGTCGGCCCGGCCACGGTCCTTCCACGCGACGACGGCGCGGCGCACCGGGCCGTCGTTCTCCGCGAGCGCCCACACCGGGACCGTCGTGCCGTCCATCCGGTCCAGCCGCCCCGCTGCGCGCTCGCACCGCCGGGGCGGCCCCGAGAACCGGTGCAGGCAGCCCGGGCACAGCGCGGCTCCGGGCCGCCCGCAGCCGGCGCAGGTCACGGGCAGCACGAGGTCGAGGAGCTCGCGGGCGAGGTCGCCGAGGGCGCGGCCCCGCGGGGCGGTCGCGGTCACCGCCCCAGGATGCCTGCGCGCGGCGGTGGGCGGCCGCGCGTCCCCAGGCTCCGTCGGTCAGCCCGCGAAGCCCGGGTCCCGCACGTCCGTCCCGACCGACGCCCAGCTGGACCCGGCCCGGGCGAACAGCTCGCCCTCGGCGGTCGCCAGGTACAGCGCGCTGTCGCCCTTGCCGCCGGCGATGTCGACCGCGTCCGCGAGCGCCGGACGGGTCTGCACCTCCCCGGAGAGCGGCACCAGGTGGTAGACCGCGGTGGTGGTGCTGCCCGACCGGCCGAGCACGCCGAGCGTCGACTCGTCGACCCAGACCACCCGGGTGGCGTCGGTGAGGGTCACCCCGGTCCGCCAGGCCTCGCCGAGCACCTGCGGCGTCCCCGAGTCGTCGCGCACCACCGAGGCGACGTCGACCCGCACGCCGTCCGATCCGGACGAGACCACGGCGACCCGTGTCGCGTCGCGGGCGATCCGCACCGAGCGCACCGTCCGGTCCTGCAGCCACTCGGCCGCCACGTCGACGACCGTGCCGCGGTCGTCGACGGCCAGCAGCTGGCCGCCCCGCTGCGCCGACGCGGTCCACACCCAGCCGAGGCGGTCGACCGACGGCGCGACGAGCGCGGGCGCGTCGAGCAGGGTGACGGAGGCGGTGCTGGTCGTCGGGACGGTGACGAGCCGGTCGGGCCCCGACAGCATGACGCGCAGGTCGCCGGACCCGTCGCGCGCGGGGTCCCGGGCGTCGAGGCCGGCGAGGGACGCGATGCCGTCCACCGGCTCGAGCTCGCCCGCGGCCATCTGCACGAGCGTCCCGTCCTGCAGCGCCTCCAGCGCGCCGCCCCAGTCCTGGCCGCGCTCGAGCTCGGCGGCCGCCGCGTCCATCGCGACGCCGCCGGCGCTGACCTCCACCGTGCGGACCCGCGCGATCCGCAGCGACGCCTCGAGCTGCGCCTGCATCCGGGCGCGCTCCTCCGGCTCGGTGGGCAGCCCGCCCGCCGCGAGGCTGACCGTCGCCACCCCGTCCTCGTCCACGGAGACGGCGTCCGGCTGCAGCACCGCGCCCTCGGGCACCGCGCTGCGCACGGCGTCCCGCAGCCAGCCCGACGGCCCCGCGATGATCGCGCGGACGATCGAGGTGGCGAGGTTGCGCAGCGGGAACCACCGCGTCTCCGGGACCAGGAACTGCTCGTCCTGCGACAGGAAGTACAGGGTCGCCGACCGGTAGATCGCGTCGAAGTTCGGCTGGGACAGCACGACGCCGTCCTCCAGCCCGGCGATCCGCCACTGGCCGTCGCTGTCCTGCACGAGGTCGAAGGTCAGGGACTCCTTGGCGTCCGGGCCGGCCTGCGCGTACCGGCCCTCGTCGTCGATCCGCGCCGCCACCCGCACGTCGACCCTCACCTGCGACTCGCCCACCAGCTCGATGTCGGGGCTGGAGGCCGTGGCGTACACGACGACCCGCTCGCGCGGGTTCCAGGACCGGCGGGTCTCGCCGGACAGGTACTCGCGGGCGTTGCGGAAGTCGTCGGCGGCGTCGACCGAGGCGGACCCCCGGCTGAAGCCCGCGGCGCTGGCGCCGAGGAACCCGCGGACGATGTCCTCGGGCGTGCCGTCCTGCGGGGGCGGGTCGCCCAGCGGCTCGACGACGCCCTGGTCGGTGACGCCCTCGACGCCGACGCCGACGGGCCCCGACGTCGGGATGCCCACGCAGGCCGACAGGGCCGCGAGCACGACGGCGAGCAGGGCGGCGAGGCCGCCGCGGCGGGCGGCGGTGCGGGTCGGCGCGGTCATCGGGTCTCCCCCGGTCCGTCGGGGCCCCCGTGGCGGGCGGGCTCGGGGTCGTGCGCGGCGGCCGTGCCCGGCACCGGCGCCGGGCGGTCGTCGCCGCGCTCCTGCTCGCGTCGGCGGGCCACCGCGCGCTGCGCCTCCCGCGCCCGTTCCACGACGTCGAACGACCCCGTGGTGGGGGGCAGGTCGGGCAGCGCGGCCGGGTCGGGGCGGTCGGCGTCCCGGTCGCGCGGCGCGGGCCGCTCGGGCTCGGCCGGTGGCTCGAGCGGCAACGGCGAGGACTCCAGGGTGATGCCGGCCCGCCGCGGCAGCGTGAGCCGGAAGCAGGCACCCTGCCGCGGGCGGCCCCACGCCTCGAGCCAGCCGCCGTGCAGGTGGGCGTCCTCGAGCGAGATCGCCAGGCCGAGGCCCGTGCCGCCTGTGGTGCGGGCGCGCGCGGGGTCGGCGCGCCAGAACCGGTCGAAGACGTGGGCGGCCTCGTCCCGGGTCATGCCGACGCCGCGGTCGCGGACGGTGACCGCGACCGCGCGGTCGTCCGCGCCCACGGTCACCTCGACGTCGCTGCCGTCGGCGTGCTCGATCGCGTTCACCAGCAGGTTCCGCAGCACCCGCTCCACGCGCCGCGGGTCGACGTCGGCGACGCACGGGCCCTCCGGCTGCGTGACGGACAGCCAGGAGCCCTTCGCCCCGGCGAGCGGCACGGCCTGGTCGACGGCCGCGCCGACGACGTCGCGCAGGTCGCGCGCCTCGGCGTCCAGCACGGCGGCGCCCGCGTCGAACCGGCTGATCTCCAGCAGGTCGCCCAGCAGGTCCTCGAACCGGTCGAGCTGCTGCTGCAGCAGCTCGGCGGACCGGCGCACCACGGGGTCGAAGTCGTCGCGCGACTCGTAGATCATCTCGCCCGCCATCCGGACGGTGGTCAGCGGCGTGCGCAGCTCGTGCGACACGTCGGACACGAACCGCCGCTGCATGGCCGACAGGTGCTCCATGCGGTCGATCTGGTCCTGCAGGCTCTCGGCCATCTCGTTGAACGACCGCCCCAGCCGGGCCATCTCGTCCTCGCCCCGCACCGGCATCCGCTCGGTGAGGCTGCCGTCCGCGATCCGTTCCGCGACGTGCGCGGCCTGCCGCACCGGGCGGACGACCTGCCGGGTCACCAGCCACGTCATGGACACCAGCAGCACCACCAGCGCGACGGCGCCGATGCCGAGCACGCTCTGCAGGAACTCGAGCCGGTCCTGCTCGGACTGCAGCGAGTACAGGAAGTACAGCTCGTAGGACCCCGCGGCGGGCACGGTGACCACCTGGCCGACCATGACCCCGGGCTCGACCCGCCCCGAGTCGGTCGCGGACCCGGGCCAGGCGACGGACTCCCAGCGCTGGCCCTCGTTCGCGGCGGTCGCGGCGCGCAGGTCGTCGGAGACGAGGCCGACCAGCGTCGAGTCCGTGGACTGGCCGGTGACCAGGATCGGCTGCTGCTGGCCGCGGGAGCGCAGCAGGAACACCTCGCGCTCGCCCGAACCGCCCGAGCGCAGCGCGCCGACCATGTCGTTGAGCAGCAGCTGCACCTCGGGCCCCGTCGTCGCGGTCGAGGCGTCGAACGTCTCCTGCGCCTGGGCGGCGCTGCGCGCCGACTCGGCGAGAACCTGGTCGACCCGCTGCGTGAACAGCCCGTCCCGGACGCTCACCGACAGGTAGCCGCCCAGCACCGCGAGCGCGAGGAGGCCCACCACGAGGGTGAGCGTGAGGACGCGCGCCTGGAGCGAGCCGCGCCAGGCGCGCACCAGCCGGCGCGTGCGGGCGCCGGCGCGCACCGTGGCGAGCCGCCACGCCCGCGCCGCCCGCGCGGTGACGCCGCCGCGGGAGGTCCCGGTCACGGGGGCGTCGCGCCCGCCTTGTAGCCGACGCCGCGCACCGTCACGACGATCTCGGGACGCTCGGGGTCGGCCTCGATCTTGGACCGCAGGCGCTGCACGTGGACGTTCACCAGGCGGGTGTCGGCGGCGTGCCGGTAACCCCACACCCGCTCCAGCAGGACCTCCCGGGTGAACACCTGCCACGGCTTGCGCGCCAGGGCGACGAGCAGGTCGAACTCCAGCGGGGTGAGGGAGATGACCGCGCCGTCGCGCGTGACCCGGTGGCCGGTGACGTCGATGGACAGGTCCCCGATCCGCAGGTGCTCGGGTGCCGGCTCGTCGCTGCGCCGCAGGCGGGCGCGCACGCGCGCGATCAGCTCCTTGGGCTTGAACGGCTTCGCGATGTAGTCGTCGGCGCCGGACTCCAGCCCGAGCACCACGTCGACCGTGTCGGCCTTGGCGGTGAGCATGACGATCGGCACGCCCGACTCCGCCCGGATGAGCCGGCACACCTCGGTCCCGTCCTTGCCCGGGAGCATCAGGTCGAGCAGCACGAGGTCCGGCTGCGTGGACCGGAAGGTCTCCAGGGCCTCGTCCCCGTCCGCGCAGAAGACCGGCTCGAAGCCCTCCGAGCGCAGGACGATGCCGATCATCTCGGACAGGGCGGTGTCGTCGTCGACCACGAGAACGCGTCCCTTCATCTGCCCATGATCGCATCACGGCGCCCTGGACCGGGCCCCGACGTGCGCGCGACGTCCGGACGGAGCAGCGGCCCGCGCGCGGACCTGACGTGGCACGATGGCCGTCAGCCGCGCAGGGTGCCCTCGACAGGCACCCTCGGCGCACCACGAACGCCACCCAGGGAGTCCGATGAGCACGCCGCACGACGAGGGCCGCCCCGAGGACGCGCCGCGGCACGACGAGGACCCGCGCCCCGCGCCCCGGTACGGGCAGTACGCCCCCGCGGGCTGGCAGCCGCCCGCGGACCCGGCCGCGGGCGGGCAGCCCGCGAACCCCTGGGGCGACCCGGGCACCCACCCGGGTGGCGGCCGTCCGGGTGACGCGCAGGGTCGGCCGGCGACCGGCCCGGCCGGTCCGGTCCCGCCGGGGTACGGGCAGCAGCCCGGGTACGGGCAGCCGCCGGGCTACCCGGGCGCGCAGGGGCAGCCGCCGGCCCCGGGTCACGGGCAGCGGCCGGGATACCCGACCGCCCCCGGCCAGCCGACCGCGCCGGGCTACGGCCAGCAGGGCTACGGCCAGCAGGGCTACGGCCAGCAGCCCGGGGCGACCCCGTACGGCTGGGGCGCGAGCCCGTACCAGCCGCCCGCCGCGCAGCCCGGGATCATCCCGCTGCGGCCCCTGAGCATCTGGGAGATCTTCGACGGCGCGTTCCGCGCGATCCGGCACAACCCGGGGACGATGTTCGGGCTCACCGCCGTCGTCGTCGCCGTCGCCACCGCGATCGGCGCCCTGATCCAGTGGTACGTCGCCGGGTTCTTCGCCGGCGCGGTCAACGACCTGTTCACCGACAGCGCGGGGCTCACCACGGCCGACACCCAGCTGCTGGGCGACAGCTTCGGCACGTCGCTCGCGGGCGTGGCCACGATCCCGCTGACGGCCCTCGCCACCACGGTCCTCACCGGCCTGCTGATCCTGTCGGTCAGCCGCTCGGTCATCGGCCAGCGGGTCTCCGCCCGCGACGTCGTGCGCGGCCAGGGCAAGCGGATCGTCTGGGTCATCGGGTTCAGCCTGCTGCTCGGCCTGGTCACCGCGGTCGGGATGGCGGCCGTCGTCGGCCTGGTGGTCCTGGTGGGCGCCACCTCCGACAGCGTCGGTCTGACCGTGCTGGTCGGTCTCCTCGGCGTGGCCGCCGCGCTGGTCGGCGGCTTCTGGCTGACGATCCGGACGCTGCTCGCGCCCGCCGCGATCATGCTGGAGGGTGGCGGCTTCTGGGCGTCCGTGGCCCGCGCGTGGCGGCTGACCCGCGGGTCCTTCTGGCGGCTGCTCGGCCTGTACCTCTTGGTGACGATCCTCGTCGGGATCATCTCGCAGATCGTCGTCGTGCCGGTCTCGCTGATCTCCCAGCTGGTGCTCAACGACCCGCTCATGACCAGCGGGCCCGCCATCGCGCTGACCGCCGTGGGCACCGCGATCGCCTCGACGATCACGACGGTGTTCATGGCCGGCGTCGTCGCGCTCGCCTACATCGACGTGCGGATGCGCCGCGAGGGGCTGGACGTCGAGCTGGCCCGGGCCGCGGAGGGCGCCGGCCGGTGACCGTGCCCGTCGTCCCGGACGCCGAGCAGGCGCGCCGCTGGCTCGAGCAGGAGCTCGCCGACCCGGTCTACCACCAGCAGCCGAGCCTGCTGCAGCGGTTCCTCGACTGGCTCGGCCGGCTGTTCGAGGGTGCCGACGGCCTGCCGATCGGCAACGTCGGCACGCTCCTGGCGATCCTCGCCGGTCTGGCCGTCCTCGTGACCGTGGCGTTCCTCGTCACGGGGCCCGTGCGCCGCAGCCGGCGGGTCGCGGGGGCGCGCGGCGTGCTGGACGCGGACGACCGGCGCACCGCCGCCGAGCTGCGGGCAGCCGCGGACGCGGCCGCGGCGCGCGGCGACTGGGCCGCGGCGGTCGCCGACCGGTTCCGGGCCGTGGTCCGGGCGCTCGAGGAGCGCGCCGTGCTGGAGGAGCAGCCGGGCCGCACGGCGCACGAGGCCGTCGAGGCCGCCGGGCTGCGCCTGCCCGCGCACGCGGTCGACCTGCGCGCCGCCGGGCGGCTCTTCGACGACGTCGTCTACGGCGAGCGCACCCCGCGCGCGGAGGACGACGCGGCGCTGCGCGAGCTGGACGCGCGCGTGGCGGCGACGCGTCCGACGCTGCCCGCCGGGGTGGCCGCCGCGGGGGTGGGCGCGTGACCGCGCCGACGACCACCCGGCCGCCGGGCGCCGCGACCGCCGGGCCCGACGGCGTCGTCCTCGGGGACGGCACCACCGCGCGCAGCCGCGCGGGCGCCCGGTGGCGCCGGGTGCGCTGGCTGGTCGGCGTGGCGGTCGTGCTCGGCATCGGCGTGCTGGCGGCGCTGCTGCCCGCGCCCACCCGCTCGGCCACCGCGCTCGCCCCGGACAACCCCCGGGACAACGGCGCGATGGCGCTCGCCGAGGTGCTGCGCGACCAGGGCGTCCGGATCGACTACGTGCGCTCCGTGGGCGCCGCGACCGACGCCGCGGAGGCCGGCCGCACGCTGCTCGTGACCTCCGACTGGCTGCTCTCCGACGCCCAGACGTCGGCGCTCGCCGGCACGGACGCCGACCTGGTGCTGCTCGACCCGTCCTTCCTGCTCGACCGGGTGGTCCCGGGCCTGACCACCGGCTGGTCGGGCGGCACCCGGCCCGCCCCGGTCGCCGCGTCCTGCCCCGACCCCGACGCCACCGCCGCCGGGACCGTCTCGGCGACCGGCGCGGGAGTCGTCCCCACCGGCGAGGCCGCCCCCGACGGCACCACGCTCTGCTTCCCGGTCCCGGGCACGTCCCCGCAGGCGTCCCTGTACTCCGTCTCGGAGGTCGACGGCCGCCGGGTCACCGTGCTGGGCGACGCCGGCCTGATCACGAACGCCCGGATCACCGACGAGGGCAACGCGGCGCTCGCGCTGCGCGCTCTCGGCCGGAACGCCGACCTGGTCTGGTACGTGCCGTCCGCCGACGACCTCGGCACCGACGGGACGAGCACCGGCCCCGGCCTCGGCGACCTGCTGCCGCCCGTCGCCCGGGTGCTGCTGATCCAGGCGCTCGTCGTGGTGGTCGCGCTCGGCCTGTGGCGCGGCCGCCGGCTCGGCCGGGTCGTCGCCGAGCGGCTGCCGGTCGTGGTCCGCCCCGCCGAGACCACCCGCGGCCGGGCGCGGCTCTACCGGACCTCCCGGTCGTACGGGCACGCGGCGGCCTCGCTGCGGGCCGGGACCGCGGCGCGGCTCGCGCGCCGGCTGGGCGTCCCCCGGTCGGCGGCGGCGCCCGACGTGGTCGTCGCGGTCGCCCGGGCGGCCGGCCGGGACGAGGTCGACGTCCGCGACCTGCTGTACGGACCACCCCCCACGTCAGACGCGGGCCTGGAGCACCTGGCCCGCCGGCTCGACCAGCTCGAGAGCGAGGTTCACCCCACGTGACCGACCACCCCGCCCCGAACCCGTGGCCGCAGGGCGGCGCGCCCGCCGGGTACCCCGCGCCCCAGCCGACCGGACCGGCACCCCAGCCGACCCAGGCGGCGCCGCAGCCCGGTTGGACCCAGCAGCCGGCGCCGGCCGCTCCCCCGGCGCCCGCGGCACCCGCCGTGCCCGAGCCGTCCCCCGAGCTGCGCGAGGCGCTCGGCGCGG
This sequence comes from Cellulosimicrobium cellulans, assembly GCF_007679345.1. GTDB lineage: Bacteria > Actinomycetota > Actinomycetes > Actinomycetales > Cellulomonadaceae > Cellulomonas > Cellulomonas cellulans_A. The sequence goes on along the minus strand of NZ_VEGH01000004.1, from coordinate 174,701 downwards.
TCCGCGCCGAGGTCGGCCGCGCCGTCGTCGGCCAGGACGCCGCCGTGACCGGCCTGGTCATCGCCCTGCTCTGCCGCGGCCACGTGCTGCTCGAGGGCGTGCCCGGCGTCGCGAAGACCCTGCTGGTCCGGACGCTGTCCGCAGCGCTCGACCTGGACACCAAGCGGGTGCAGTTCACGCCGGACCTCATGCCCGGCGACGTCACCGGCTCCCTGGTCTACGACGCGCGCACCGCCGAGTTCTCGTTCCGCGAGGGCCCGGTGTTCACGAACCTCATGCTCGCCGACGAGATCAACCGCACGCCGCCCAAGACCCAGGCGTCGCTGCTGGAGGCGATGGAGGAGCGGCAGGTGTCGGTCGACGGCACCCCGCGCCCGCTGCCCTCGCCGTTCGTCGTCATCGCCACGCAGAACCCCGTCGAGTACGAGGGCACCTACCCGCTGCCCGAGGCTCAGCTCGACCGGTTCCTGCTCAAGCTCACCCTCCCGCTGCCGGAGCGGCACGAGGAGATCGAGGTGCTCGCCCGGCACGCCGCCGGCTTCGACCCCCGCGACCTCGCCCGCGCGGGCGTGCGCGCCGTCGCCGGCAAGGACGTGCTGGAGCGCGCCCGCGAGGAGGTCGCCCGGGTGCAGGTCGCGCCCGAGGTGCTCGGCTACGTGGTCGACGTCGTGCGCGGCACCCGGCAGTCGCCGTCCCTGTCCCTGGGCGTGTCCCCCCGCGGCGCCACCGCGCTGCTGGCGACCGCGCGGGCCTGGGCCTGGCTGCAGGGCCGGTCGTACGTGACCCCGGACGACGTGAAGGCGCTCGCGCACCCGACGCTGCGGCACCGCGTGCAGCTGCGCGCGGAGGCCGAGCTCGAGGGCGTGACGGCGGAGTCGGTGCTCGACACCGTGCTGGCGTCCGTCCCGGTCCCCCGCTGAGGCGCCCGGCGTGGCGATCACCTGGCGCGCGGTCGCGCTGACCGCGGTCGGCGCGCTGCCGGTGCTGCTCTGGCCCGTGCCCGGCACGGTGCTGGCCTGGGCGGTGCTCGTCGTCCTGCTGTGCGCGCTCGACGTCGCCCTGGCCGCGTCCCCGCGCGCCGTCGCGATCCGCCGCGAGGTCACCGGGGCGGTCCGGCTGCACGAGCCCGCCCGGTCCCGGCTGACCCTCACGCACACCGGCGCCCGGCGGCTGCGGGCGCTCGTCCGGGACGCGTGGCAGCCCTCGGCCGGCGCCCAGCAGAACCGGCACCGGGTCGACCTGCCGCCCGGGGAGTCGCGCCGGGTCGACACCGCCCTGCGCCCGAGCCGCCGCGGCGACCTGCGCGCCGACCGCGTGACCATCCGGGCCGCCGGCCCCCTCGGCCTCGCCGCCCGGCAGGTGTCCCTCGAGGTCCCCGGCACCCAGCGCGTGCTGCCGGAGTTCGCGTCCCGCCGCCACCTGCCCAGCCGGCTCGCCCGCCTCCGGGAGATGGACGGCCGCGCGGCGGTCCAGGTCCGCGGGCAGGGCACCGAGTTCGACTCGCTGCGCGAGTACGTGATCGGCGACGACGTGCGGTCGATCGACTGGCGGGCCAGCGCCCGGCGCAACGACGTCGTGGTCCGCACCTGGCGACCCGAGCGGGACCGCCGGGTGCTGATCGTCCTCGACACCTCGCGCACCAGCGCCGCGCGCACCGGCGAGGAGCCGCGCCTGGAGCCGTCGGTCGAGGCGGCGCTGCTGCTCGCGGCCCTGGCGTCCCGCGCCGGCGACCGCGTCGAGCTGCTGGCCTACGACCGCACCGTGCGGGCACGGGTCGCCGGCGCGTCGGGTCCCCGGCTGATGCCCGCGATCGCGGACGCGCTGGCCGACGTGGAGCCGTCGCTCGTCGAGGCGGACTGGCCGGGGATCGTCGCGCAGGTCCAGGAGCGGCTGTCCCAGCGGGCGCTCGTCGTGCTGCTGTCCGCGCTCGAGCCGGCGGCCGTCGAGAACGGCCTGCTGCGGGTGGTCGACCAGCTCGCGTCCCGGCACCAGGTGGTGCTCGCGTCGGTGCGGGACCCCGAGGTCGAGCGGCTGCGCACCGGCCGGGAGGACGTGGCCGCGCTGTTCGACGCCGCGGCCGCCGAGCGGACCGAGCTGGAGCGGACGGCCGTCGCGCAGCGGCTGCGCAGCCACGGGGTCGAGGTCGTGGACGCGCTGCCCGACGACCTGGCCCCGCGCCTGGCGGACACGTACCTGGCCCTGAAGGCCGCGGGCCGCCTGTAGCCCCACCCCCTCCCACTCCCCCTCCCCCACTCCCTCGGTGAGAGTGCACTCGTCGCGGGGTCCAGCCCGCCCGAACCCCGCGACGAGTGCGATCTCGGCGGGGGTCGGTGGGGCGGGGTGGTCGCGGCGCGGTGTCGGGGCCGGCCAGTAGCGTCTGCGGGGTGACGGGCGACGGGGACCTGGCGGGCGGCGGCAGCATCACCACGCGCGGGCTCGGCCGCGCCCTGCTGGCCCGGCAGCACCTCCTGGAGCGGACCGGCACCCCCGCGGTCGACGTCGTGCGGCGCCTGGTCGCGCTGCAGTCCCAGAACCCGTCGTCGGCGTACCTCGCGCTGCACGCGCGCGTGGCCGGGTTCGCGCACGCCGACCTCGCCGACGCGATGACGGACCGCCGGGTCGCCCGTCTCGCGCTGCTCCGCGACACCGTGCACCTGGTCACCGCCGACGACGCGCTCGCGCTGTGGCCGCTGCTCGCCCCGACGCTGCGCCGCCACCTCACCGCCAACGTGTCCGCGGCGCCGACGCTCCGCCAGGTCGACCTGGACGACCTGCGGTCCGCCGCGCTGGACGCCCTGGCCGCCGGCCCGCTCGGCGCGCGGGACCTGGGGGCGCGGCTCGCGGCGACCTGGCCGGACCTGGACCCGGCCTCGCTCGCGATGGGCGCGCGCGGGCTGCTGCCGCTCGTGCAGGTCACCCCGCGCGGGGTGTGGGGCCGGAGCCTGGCGACGACGTGGACGACGGCGTGGGCGTGGTTCGGCACCGCCGGCGGCCCGGGCGACGCGGACCTCGCCGAGGACGACCGGGAGGCCGCGCTGGCCGCCCTCGTCCGCCGGTACCTGGCCGTCTACGGCCCGGCGACGACCGCCGACGTGCAGCGGTGGTCCGGCCTGACCCGGCTCGCCCCGGTGGTCGACCGGATCCGTCCGGAGCTCGTCGAGGTGGTGCACGTCGACCCGCCGTCGGGCCGCCCGCGCGTGCTGCTCGACGTCCCGGACGCCCCGCGCCCGCCGGAGGACGCCCCCGCGCCGGTCCGCCTGCTGCCGGACTTCGAGAACCTGCTGCTCGGCCACGACGACCGCAGCCGGGTGATCCCGCCCGAGGTCCGCCCTGCGCTGGCCAGCCGCAACGGCATGCCGCCGGGGACCGTGCTGGTCGACGGCGTGGTGGCCGGGTCCTGGACCGTCCGGCGGGAGCGGCTCCCCCGCCCCGCGGGCGCCCCGCGTGCCCGCCGGGAGCGCGCGCTGCTGACGGTCACCCCGCTGCGGCGGTGGACCCGGACCGACCACCGCGCGGTGCTGGCCGAGGCCGAGCGGCTGGTCCGGTTCACCGCGGACGACGCGGCGGAGCACGCGGTGGCCGTCGCGGAGACCTGACGCCGGCCGCCGGCGCGGTCGCGGCCCCCGGGGACCGGTGCGCCGGCGCCCTTGAAACCGGCCTGCGCGCCACCTACGGTCGGGGACGGATCGTTGCCGCAGACGCTCCTGACGCCGACGCCCCGACCCGACGCCGACCCACCAGGAGTCCCCCGTGCCCCGTCCTGCCGTCACGCTCACGCTGTCCGGCGCCGCCGGCCAGATCGGCTACTCGCTGATGTTCCGGGTCGCGAGCGGGGAGCTGCTCGGCCCGGACACACCGGTGCGGGTGCGGATGCTGGAGCGGCCCGACGCGCTGCACGCCGCGCACGGCGTGGCGCTGGAGCTGCAGGACGCGGCCTCGCCCCTGCTGGTCGACGTGGACGTCACCGCCGACCCGCGGGTCGCGTTCGACGGCGCGGACATCGCGGTCCTGGTCGGCGCGCAGCCGCGGACCGCCGGGATGGAGCGGGCGGACCTGCTGCAGGCCAACGGCGGGATCTTCCGGGAGCAGGGCTCCGCGATCAACGACGTGGCGGCCGACGACATCCGCGTGCTGGTGATCGGCAACCCGGCGAACACCAACGCCATGATCGCGGCGGCGCACGCCCCGGACGTGCCCGCCGACCGGTTCACCGCGCTCACCCGCCTGGACCACAACCGCGCCCTCGCCCAGCTCGCGCTGCGGACCGGCGCGAACCCGCGGGACATCCGCCGGGTGACGGTGTGGGGCAACCACTCCCGCACCCAGTACCCCGACCTCCGGCACGCGCTGGTGGACGGGCGGCCCGCCCTGGACGTGGTCGACCGGGCGTGGGCGGAGGGCGAGTTCATCGACACCGTCGCCCAGCGCGGGGCGGCGATCATCGCCGCGCGCGGCGGGTCGTCGGTCGCGTCGACCGTCAGCGCGATCATCGACCACGGCCGGCTGCGGCGCGGCGGCACCGCCCCCGGCGACTGGACGTCGGCCGGCCGGGTGTCCGACGGGTCGTACGGGGTGCCGGAGGGGCTGGTGTGCTCGTTCCCGGTCACCGCCGTCGACGGGGCGTGGCACATCGTCCCCGACCTGGAGGTCGACGCGTTCTCCCGGGCGCGCATCGACGCCTCGGTGGCGGAGCTGGCCGAGGAGCGGCAGGCGGTGCGGCACCTCGGGCTGATCTGACGCGGGGCGCCGGCACGCGGCCGGCGCCCCGCGTCGGCCGGGCGCTCAGCCCGCCGACGCGTACTGCGTCTCGTACAGCTCGGCGTAGAGCCCGCCGGCGGCGAGCAGCTCGGCGTGGGTGCCCTGCTCCGCCACCCGCCCCTCGTCGAGCACCACGATCGAGTCGGCCTCGCGGATGGTCGACAGCCGGTGCGCGATCACGATCGCGGTCCGGCCCTCCAGCGCCTCGGCCAGCGCGCGCTGCACGGCGGCCTCCGACTCGGAGTCCAGGTGCGCGGTCGCCTCGTCGAGCACCACGATCGGCGGCGCCTTCAGCAGCAGCCGCGCGATGGCCAGCCGCTGCCGCTCGCCGCCGCTGAGCCGGTAGCCGCGGTCCCCGACGACGGTGTCCACGCCGTCGGGCAGCCGGGACACGAGGTCCCAGATCTGCGCCCGGCGCAGCGCCTGCTCCAGGTCGGCGTCGGTGGCCCCGGGCCGGGCGTACAGCAGGTTCGCGCGGATGGTGTCGTGGAACAGGTGCGCGTCCTGGGACACGATGCCGATGGCGTCCCGCAGGCTCTCCTGGGTGACCTCGCGGACGTCCTGCCCGGCGACGCGGACCGTCCCCGACGTGACGTCGTAGAGCCGGGCCACCAGCGCGGAGATCGTGGTCTTGCCCGCGCCGGACGGCCCGACCAGCGCCACCAGGTGGCCGTGCGGCACGCTGAACGACACGTGCTCGAGCGTCGTGCCGGGCACCTCGGTCTGCAGCCGGGCGACCGACTCGAGCGAGGCGAGCGACACCTCGGAAGCGGCCGGGTACCGGAAGGACACGTCGTCCAGCTCGACGCTCGCGGTCCGGGCGAGGTCGGCGGGCAGCGGCCGGGCGTCCGGGGCGTCCGCGACCGTCGGCTCCAGGTCCAGCACCTCGATCACCCGCTCGAAGGACACCAGCGTGGTCATGACGTCGACCTGGACGTTGGACAGCGAGGTGATCGGGCCGTAGAGCCGGGTCAGGTACGAGGTCAGCGCGACCACGACGCCGACCGTCAGCGAGCCCTGGATCGCGAGCACGCCGCCCAGCCCGTAGACGATCGCGACCGCCACGGCGGCGATCAGCGTCAGGCCGATCCGGAACACCGCGGCGTACATCGCCGAGGTGATGCCGATGTCCCGCACCCGGGCGGCGCGGGAGGCGAACTCCGCGGTCTCGTCCTCGGGCCGGCCGTACAGCTTGACGAGCTGCGCGCCGGCGACGTTGAACCGCTCGGTCATCGTCTGGCCCATCGCGGCGTTCAGGGTGTAGGACTCCTGCGTCACGCCCGCCAGCCGCCGCCCCATCGCCCGCACGGGCAGCACGAACGCGGGCAGCAGCACCAGGGACAGCAGGGTGATCTGCCAGGACAGCGACAGCATCGCGGCGATGACCAGCACGACGGTCAGCACGTTGGACACGACGTTCGACAGCGTCGACGTGAACGCCTGCTGCGCGCCGAGCACGTCGCCGTTGAGCCGCTGCACGAGCGCACCGGTCTGCGTGCGGGAGAAGAACGCCAGCGGCATCCGCTGGACGTGGTCGAACACCTGCGTGCGCAGGTCGAGGATCAGGCCCTCGCCGATCCGGGCGGAGAACCACCGGGAGGCGAGCGTCAGCCCGGCCGAGACGACCGCGAGCAGCGCGACGACCCCGGCGAGCCCGAGCACCAGCCCGGTGCGGCCCTGCGCGATGCCGTGGTCGATGATCTGCCGGAACAGCAGCGGCGTGACCGCGCCGATCGTCGCGTCGAGCGCGACGACGACGAGGAACACGGTGAGCAGCCCGCGGTAGGGGCGCGCGAAGGCGAGGATGCGCCGCAGCACGTCGCGGGTGATGCGACGCCGGGCGACGGACGGGTCGAGGCGGAACGACCGGTACATGGCCGGGCTGCCGCCTCCTCCTCCGTGCATGGACATGGGGCCTCCTGGGGACGATTCCGATAGAGAGGCTACCTCTCTATGTACGGAACTCGCTATCCTGGGGAGCATGACGCCCGTCACCCCGGCCCCCGCGCACCACCACCCGGCCCCCGGCAGCCCCGGCGACGAGCTGTTCTGGCTGCTGCGCCGCGCGCTGCACACGATGCGCCGGGACGTCCGCGAGCGCGTCGACCTCACGCCGTCGCGGCACCGGCTGCTGCGCGTCGTCGCGCGCGAGGAGCCGCAGCGGCAGACCGCGCTGGCCGCCGCGCTCGACGTCGTGCCGCGGTCGATCACCTCGCTGGTCGACGACCTCGAGCGGGCGGGCCTGGTCGAGCGCCGGCCCGACCCGACCGACCGGCGCGCCACGCTCGTGGCGGCCACGGACGAGGGCCGCGCGGTGCTCGCCGAGGCGGACGCGCAGCGCCGCCGGCACGCGGAGGAGCTCCTCGCGCGCCTGGACCCGGGCGAGCAGGACGACCTGCTCCGCCTCCTGCACCGCCTGGTCGACGACCCAGCGGGCACGCCGGCGGAGTGCGCCCGGGCCTGACCGGCCTGGGCGCCATGGGACGACACCCTGCCCGCCCGCACTCCCTGTCGCTGCTCCACGTGCGACCGGGGGTCGGCCCGTCATACGCGTGGGGCGCGATCCGGTGCACCGGGCGGATGATGTGCCTTCCACATGTCGACGGTCCACGCCGCCGCAGGCGCGACGAGCCAGATCGACGCGACAACCACGAGCAGCGGGGTTCCGACACGGACACCCAGCGCGACGAGCACTCCGGCCCCGGAGCACCCGGCCAGAACCAGAGCGTCCACCCGGGTGAACGCGCGGTTGTCTGCGCTTGAGGGCTGCCACTCCAGCAGATGGCGGCGCGTCGCCATACGCACGAGGGCGGTCGTCACGGCACCGAGCCCGACCGCAGCCGCTGCTGCGCTCGACGACCAGGTGCGTGCGGCTTGTCTCATGCGGCGGGGACGCCACCGCGCCAGATGGCGGAGGACGTCTGGCTGCGCCATGGTCGCGACGAGTGCGACTAACCCCAGACGGCCTCCCCACGGAACGGGGGCAACGGTGATGAGCACGGTCAGAACCACCGACGAGAGAGGCGTGAGGGCGGCTGTGACGTCTCGCCACATCCACCACCGCTCCACCCAGGGAAGTGGACTTCGGCCAGCTCTGCCCAACGCCCACGGAAGCAGTTGCACGTCACCTCTGCGCCACCGCTCCATGCGTCGTTGAATTCCCCGGAAGTCGTCGACGTCGCGATCGCGAATGAGCCTCTGAGGCATTCGGCAGGTTCGCAGGAAGAACCCCTCGAGCTTGTCATGACTCAGCACCTCTTCCGCCGGGATCGCGTCCAGGAGAAGTCCGACGTACGTCGCGACCCGGATAGCGCCTTGCCCGACGAACTGCGAGCGACCGAACCGGTTCTGACGTCCGTCCACCTTCAGCCCCGCATCACCGGGACGCCGGGAGTAAAGGACGGCGCCCTCTTCGAGGACCCCCCTTCGTCGACGACCACGAGCACATGTGCGGGATGGATCGACGGTCCGCGTAGAACCCGGCACGACGCAGGGAGCGGCTCGCCCGCCAGTGCCGCCACCAGGTCGCGCAGCTTGCCTCTCTTCCGATCCCACCCGATCCAGCGTCGTCGGTGGTCGACCATCTCCGGTGGCGCACGATGACGAGCCCGCGGCCCCCGGTCGACGAACAACCCGACCACGAGAACCGATCCGACCGCCGTCGAGGGGGCGAGAACGCTCGTCACAGACGCAGCGACGAGGAGCGTGGGCCCGGCTGTCCTCGCCCTCGCGCGAGCGCGACGACGGTCCCCCCAGAAGTCCTCACCATCGAGCACCCCCTGTCATGGCGATCTCGGTATGCGCACAGCGGGTGCTCGTGTCGCACGACGGGCAGTCGCCTCACATCGACGCAAACGATCACAACGCCTTGGCGGCCCTACGGACCTTAGCGCATTACATCGGCTGAGACGTGGGGGTTGTGGTGCTCGGGGGAAGTGTGGAATGGTGCTGGCCGTCCGACCCGCTCGGCCACATCCGACGCGGGTTCGCTCATGTTCGAACCGCACACTGCCGCCGGCCGGAGGGCGATACATCTCGCTCAGTTCGGCCGCAGCCTTCGGCCTGCGCCCGCACTCGTACAGCAATGATCTTCGATGGACGAGAAACATGGTTGACAGAGAGACCTCGGAGCTCCCCCCAGTCGTGACCGAGCGACTACGGGCCGAACTGGGCGATTTTGTCGTGGTTGCCGATACGTCGTGGCCACGGCAGAGTTCCCGGGTGTGGCTGGCACGCTGGCCGACGCACGAGGCGTACGTGAAGATCAGCCCGAGCGAGGAGTCCTTCGCCCGCGAACGAGCTGCCCTTCGGTCGACGGTCCCCGCCGCCGGGGTCGCCGCGCCCTCGCTCCTGGCAAGCTTCCCCGAGCTCCGCGTCCTCGTCCTGACGGTGGTTCCTGGACTCGTGGTACGGACGATGAGCCCGGCACCCGATCGATCGACCGAACGGGAGATCCACTGGCAGGCAGGGGCGACGCTGGCAGCGGTCCACCGCCAGCACCAGGCGCGCGACCATGGCGACGAGGTCGACCCGATCCTGGAGTCGGTGCTCTGCCTGTCGACCGTCCGTGAGGAACTGAGCCGGCGGGTTCTCACGGTCGCTCAGCGACATGGCATAGCCCGCGCGCGCGGGACGCTCGCCTCGTCGGCATCGGCACGCTGGCTCACCCTCACCCACGGCGACTTCCAGCCGCGCAACTGGTTGTGGTCCGAACCCGACAGCCAGCTCGGGCTGATCGACTTCGAGGCGTCCCACGTGGGCCTGGCCCTCGAGGACTTCGCCTGGCTGTTCGCGACGGTGTGGCCTGATCGACCAGATCTGCGCGCCTCGTTCCTCCACGGGTACGGGGCCGTCCTCACACCGAGGGACGAGCGGTTCCTGGCGGCCTTCACCATCCTCGGCAGTCTCGAGCACGTGGCTGACGGGGTACGGCTTCAGATCCCGCTCAAGGTGGAGAACGGCCTTCGGGCTCTTGAGGTCGGCGTGCAGGCGCTCGAGACTCTGGGCGCGTCCGGCCCGACGCCGCAACCGCCATCTGGCGCTCTCGACGTCATCGCGAGCGGGCTGGGGCATCCGCCCGCCGAGGTGCGCGAGTGGCTGCTCTCACCCCGGGTGCGCCACGTCGCCCCACTGGCCCGCAGGCTACGCAGCGCGGCGAAGGACGACGCCGCCGTCACGGCTCATGCTCTGCCGCCGGCCGACCTTCCCCTCAGCGCGGGGTACGACGTCCAACGGCTGACGACATGTGCACGGATCCTCAGCGGAGCCGTACCGGTGGGTTACAAGGTAGGCCTGACCTCCGAAGCAGTCCGACGGCAGTACGGCATCGATACTCCCGACCGCGGCGTCATCTTCGACCAGGACCTGGTCCCGACCGGGACGACGCTGCCCGCGAGCGCCGCCGTCGGTGCGAAGCTGGAAGTCGAGATCGCACTGGTCGTCGAGCGGGTCGAACGCTCCGGGCAGGGTTGGACGCTCGTGCCCCGAGGCGGGTTCCTGTGCTTCGAGATCCTCCGCACCAGGTACTGCTCGTGGCAAGGAACCGTCGCACAGAGCGTCGCGGACAACGCCGCGCTCGGCACGGTGGTCGTCGGGCCTCCCCTCGCGTCCGTCGATGCGCCCGCGCTCCTCCGCACGGCGGTCACGGTCAGGCGCGCCGGCGCTGAGGTGGCACAGGGCGGGGCCACGGCGCTTGACGGCGGGCCGTGGGGATCCGCGCGCTGGCTCCTCGACTCGCTCGGCGCGGTCGACCGTCGCCTGCAACCGGGCGATGTGATCCTCACCGGAGCACTCGCCCCCGTGATCGATATCGCGCCTGGGGACGAGATCGAGGCGGTCAGCGACGACGGGGGCGTGATCCGCGTCGCCTTCGCGGGCGAGAACTCGCTGCAGGAAGGCGCGCAGTGACACACATCCTCGTGATCGGAACCGGACTGATCGGCGCCGACCTCGTCCGTCGAGTCTCTGGTCAGTTCCCCGCAGTGCGCTTGTGGGTGCGAGCGCGATCGACCAGCGCGGTGACGCGCCGAGTCCTCAGCCGGGGCGGCGCCCAGCTCACGGAATCGTTCGACCCCCCGCCGGGCATCGCCACTCGGGACGTCGTCGTGGACGCATCGGACGCGGCCCACCACCTCGAGCACGTCGCACCCACTACTCGCTCGAACCTACACGAGCTGACAGGCTCGACGGGCTGCCGACGCAGTTCGGTCCTGGCCACCTCGGACGCGCGATCAACGAGAGTGCGTTCCACCGCCGTCACTGCGGCCGGGACGGACACCCTCTCCGAGCGCGATCGCAGCCCGTGCCGGGGACGAAGACCGCGCCGTCCGAGCACCCGCCCAGCGCTTCCGGCCGAGCCGAGCCGTCAGACGACGCCGAGGGCGAGCATCGCGTCGGCGACCTTGAGGAAGCCGGCCACGTTGGCGCCCAGGACGTAGTCGCCGGGAGCGCCGTACTCGTCGGCCGTGGCGGCGCAGCGGTCGTGGATGTCCCGCATGATCGTCGCGAGCCGCTGCTCGGTGTAGTCGAACGACCAGGAGTCCCGGCTCGCGTTCTGCTGCATCTCGAGCGCGGACGTCGCGACGCCGCCGGCGTTGGCCGCCTTGCCCGGCCCGAACAGCACCCCGGCCTCGCGCAGCACCGCGACCGCGTCCGGCGTCGTCGGCATGTTCGCGCCCTCGGCCACCGCGACCAGCCCCGACGCGACCAGCGCGCGGGCGTCGTCGGCGTCGAGCTCGTTCTGCGTCGCGCACGGCAGCGCCACCGTCGCGCCGACCTCCCACACCCGGCGTCCCGGCACGTACCGCGCCGATCCCCCGCGCCGCTCCGCGTAGTCGGCGAGCGACCCGCGCTCGACGGTCTTGACCTGCTGCAGCAGCGGCAGGTCCAGACCCTCGTCGTCGACGACGTACCCGCGGGAGTCCGAGCACGCGACGACGTCGGCGCCGAGCTGCTGCGCCTTCTCGATCGCGTACAGCGCGACGTTCCCCGAGCCGGACACGACCACCCGCTGACCGTCCAGCGACCGGTTCGCCGCGCGCAGCATCTCCTGCACGAACAGCACGGCGCCGTACCCGGTGGCCTCGGTGCGGACCAGCGAGCCGCCCCAGGTCACGCCCTTGCCGGTGAGCACGCCCGACTCGTACCGGCCGGTCATGCGCTTGTACTGGCCGAACAGGTAGCCGATCTCCCGGCCGCCGACGCCGATGTCCCCGGCGGGCACGTCCACGTACTCGCCGATGTGCCGGGCCAGCTCGGTCATGAACGACTGGCAGAACCGCATGACCTCGCCGTCCGAGCGGCCGCGCGGGTCGAAGTCCGAGCCGCCCTTGCCGCCGCCGATCGGCATGCCGGTGAGCGAGTTCTTGAAGATCTGCTCGAAGCCCAGGAACTTCACGATGCCGAGGTTCACGGACGGGTGGAACCGCAGGCCGCCCTTCGACGGGCCGAGCGTGGTGCTGAACTGCACGCGGAACCCGCGGTTGATCTGCACGCGGCCGGCGTCGTCGACCCACGGCACCCGGAACACGATCTGCCGCTCGGGCTCGCACAGCCGCTCCAGCACGGCCGCGTCGACGTACCGGGGGTTGCGCTCCAGCACGGGTCCCAGGCTGCCGAACACCTCCCGCACCGCCTGGTGGAACTCGGGCTCCCCCGGGTTCCGCGCCAGCACCTGGTCGAGCACCACTCCCAGCTGGTCCTGCACGTGCCTCACCTCGTCGTGTCCTCGCCGGCTGCTCCCGGCGCCCGTCACCGTACGAGGGCGGCCGGGACCGCCGCCAGGACGTCCACGACGTGGTTCAGCGGGCCGGGTCCGGCACCCCGTGCGGCAGCCGGTGCAGCGTGACGGCCTCGGTCGCGGAGCGCTGCGCCGCGCGCGTCGCGGCGTCGTACTCGCGGTCCCGCCGGGTCGCGAGGACCGCGGTGAGGAACGCCTCCGGGTGGGTCCCCGCGGGCGGCCCGGGAGCGACGTACCGCGCGACCTCGCCGGCCAGCTGCTGGCCCAGGGCGTAGCGCGAGCCGGGGTGCAGCCGGGGCGCGCGCCCGAGGAACTGCCGGACGGACAGCGCGAGGCCGTCCGGGAGCCGCGCGACGTCGGCCTGCTGCGCCCACGGGGCGAGGAACGGCGGCATGACCAGGACCGCGCGGCGCTCGGTCCGGCCGCGCACCCGGACGGCGTAGGTGCCGGCCATGATGTCGCCGAGCCGCTTGCCCTGCGGGTTGACCAGCGAGGTGATGAGCGCGACCGACCCGAGGGTCAGCCAGAGCTCGAGGATCCCGACCAGCGCCCTGACGAACGCCTGCCGGAACCGGATCGGGCCGCCGTCGTCGCGCACCACCCGGATCCCGACCGCGAGCTTGCCGAGCGACCGGCCGCGGGTCAGCGTGTCGACCGTCGTCGGGATGACGACCAGGACCGTCACCATCACGACCACGAAGGTGATCTGCAGGACGTCCTGGCTCGGCGCGACGACCACGAACCGGGTGAGCACCCACGCCACCGCGACGGCGACCAGGCCGAGCGCGATCAGGTCGATGACCGCCCCGGCCAGGCGGGTGGCGAAGGAGGTCGGCCGCGTGTCCAGCAGCACGCCCTCGCCGATGACGATGCCCTCGTCCTGCACGCCCCACCTCCGCCGACGTCGCCCCGCTGGTCACCCGGTGCGGACCGGGCCTCGTGTGGCAGGGTATCGGGCGTGGACCTGGACGCCTTCTCCGCCGTGCGCGAGCCCGCGTGGGCGCGCCTGGACGAGCTGTCCCGGCGGCGCGGCCTCGACGGCGCCGAGGCGGACGAGCTGGTCCGCCTCTACCAGGCCGCCGCGACCGACCTGTCGACCATCCGGTCCTCCGCGCCCGACCCGGACGCGGTGGCACGGCTGTCCCAGCTCCTCGCCCGGGCTCGGTCCCGGATCGCCGGGACGCACGAGCCTGCATGGCGAGACGTCCGCCGGTTCCTCGTGCTCTCCCTACCCGCGGCTCTGTACCGGATCCGATGGTGGACAGTCGGGGTGATGGTCGCGTTTCTCCTGGTCGGAGTGGTCGCCGGATGGTGGGTCGCGACGAATCCGGGCGCCCTCGCCGCCATGGGATCAGCTGATGAGCAGGAGCAGTACGTACGCGAAGCCTTCGCCACCTACTACGACCCGGGCGCGGGGTTCGCCGCCGTGGTGTGGACGAACAACGCCTGGGTCGCCGCGCTGTGCGTCGCGCTCGGGATCTCGGGGATCGGCACGCTCTACGTGCTCGCGAACAACGCCGTGAACGTCGGCGCCACCGGCGGGATGATGGCCGCGCACGACAGCCTGGGCATCTTCTTCCAGCTCATCACGCCGCACGGGCTGCTCGAGCTGACCTCGATCTTCGTCGCCGGCGCCGCGGGCCTGCGGCTGTTCTGGGCGTGGGTCGACCCGCAGGGCCGGCCGCGGTCCCGGGCGCTGGCCGAGGAGGGCCGCGCGCTCATCACCGTCGTGATCGGGCTGGCCGGCGCGCTGCTGCTGTCGGGGGTCGTCGAGGGCTTCGTCACCGGCTCGACGCTGCCGTGGTGGCTGAAGATCGTCATCGGGGCGATCGCGCTCGCCGCGTTCTGGACCTACACGATCGTCCTCGGCCGCCGTGCGGTCGCCGAGGGCGAGACCGGCGACCTCGAGGAGGACGCCGCGGGCTACGCGGTCGCCGTCGCGGCCTGAGCCCGTGCGGGCGCGTCGGCGCCCGTCGCCAGGGCGCCGGCGCGCAGCGCGCCGAGCCACAGCGAGGCGGCCCCCAGCGGGGTCCGCGCCACCTCCCCGAACCCCAGGGCCCGCAGGTCGGCCACCTGCGCCGGGTCGACGGTGACCGCCAGGACGTCCCGGCCGGCCGCGCCCTGGTCGGCCGCGACGGGCGCCAGCAGGTCGGAGAGCAGCGCCGCCCGCTGCGCCGCGGACGCACGGCCGTCGTCGGCGAGCAGCACGAGGACCCGCTGCGCGCCCGACTCCCGCACCCGGGCGAGCGTGCGGGCCGTCGCGTCCGCGATGGCCCGCAGGGGGGCGCGCGCCGGCTCGGGGTGCGGGTCCACCCGGACGCCGAGCTCCCGGGTGACCACGCGCTGGAGGTCGGCGCCCAGCCGGTCGGCGTCGGGCGGGAGCCAGACCGCGACGGCGGCGACCTCGGCGGGCCCGTCGACCGCGGCGTGCGGCGCGGCGTCCCCGTCCGCGGGCGGCGCGCCCGCCGGTGCCGCGTCCACGGGCGGCGCGCCCGCCGGTGCCGCGTCCGCGAGCCACACCTCGCCGTGCTCCATCGCCCCGAGGCTCAGCATCAGCCTCGTCGCCGGGCCCGCCTGCTCGGGGTCCGGGCCGGGGTCGGGCTCACCGTCGCCGTCGAGGTCGACGAACGGCCGGTGCGCGGCGATCATCCGGGCCAGGGGGTTCACGTCGAGCAGCCCGGCACGGCGGACGCGCCACGGCCGGCGGGTGCCGCCGTCCTCGACGGGGGCGGGCAGGACGGTGGTCCGTCGTCGGGTCGGCTCGTGCAGCACCCGCTCAGCCCAGCACCCGGACCTGGGAGCGGGCTGACAGCGGGCGGCGGGCCGCGGGGTCCTCACGCGGCCGCACGCTTCCGCAGCACCGGGAGCCGCCGGTCGACCGCCCCGGCCGCGACGACGAGCCCCGCCAGCACGACCGCCGCGGCCCCCAGGTAGGACGCCCGGGTCGCCCACCAGTCCCACGTCCACGGCTCCGGCAGCGTCTCCCCGACCCCGAGCAGCACCACCCCCGACACCGCGAACATCGCCGTCAGGTGCCACAGGTACAGGCCCATCGACCGCGCGCCCGCCCAGCGCACCAGCCGCGAGCCGGCGGCCCAGCGGGCGACCGCGTCCCGCACCAGCAGCGCCGCCGCGACCTGCGCCACCGCGAACCCGACCACCGGGGCGGTGGGCGGGGCGAGGTTCGAGATCGCGTCGCCGGGCATGCCGATCAGCGACCACGGGTAGGGGCCGACCGCGAGCAGCAGCACCGTCGCCGCGAGGCCGCCGAGCGCCAGCAGCGTGAGCACCGTGCGCTCCGGCACGAGGTCGCGCGCCGCCACGTCCTCCGGGGTCGCGAGCCGGCGCGCGGCGTACACCAGGCCGCCCAGGTACGGCACGGCCCACACCAGCAGCACGTTGGGCGCGCCGGGCAGCGCCACCTCGTCGGAGAACCGCAGCAGGTCGACGACGACGGGCAGCGCCGCCGCGACGAGCAGCACCCGTGCCGCGCCCCACCGGCGCAGCGCGCGCAGCAGCACCGGGGTCAGGGCCAGCAGGCCGATCTGCACGCCGAGGAACCACAGCGGCTGCGGCACGATCCGCGCCACCCGGTCGACGGCGGCGGCCGGGACGCCGAGCCACGGCAGGGCCGCGAGCAGGAGCGCCCACACCCCCGCGAACACGGCGACCGGCCGCGCCATGCGCAGCAGCCGGACCCCGGCGAACCGCCAGCCCGGCTCGCCGGGGTGGCGGTCGAGGTCGTACCGGGCGGCGGCACCGGCGGCGAAGAACAGCAGGGGCAGCGGCTGCAGCCAGGTCAGCAGCCAGGCGCCGCCGTGGGCGAGGGCGTTCCCGACGACGAGCGCCTCCCCGTCCCAGGTCGCCTCGACCATCAGCCAGTGCAGGGCGACGACGAGCAGGATGCCGACGGCGCGGACGCCGTCGACGAACGGGTCGCGGCGCGCGCGGGGCCGGGCCGGTGGCGCCGGGGCCGCCGGGACCGCGGCGCGGGCGCCGGTGGGCACCGGGCGCACGGGCCGGGCGCCGGTGGTCAGCGCGAGGGTGTTCGCCTCGCGGGACGGTGCGGGCAGGACGGTCGACATGGCGGCGCTCCCGAGGGCACCGCGCGGGGGGCCGCGCGGGTGCCCGGCGTTCGGGCACAGCACCAGCCTGTCGAGCGGAACCGCAGGTCAGAAGGGGTCCGACCCCCGTCCTGCGCGGCGGTCAACCCGACCCGGGACGGGGGATCTCCCCCGCCCCGCCCCTGCAGACGGCAGCGCCGTCAGCGCGGCGCGTCGGTGGCGCGCGCGTCGGTGGCGCGCGCGTCGGTGGCGGGCGCGGCGTCCCCCGGGTGCTGCGCGGCCGACGCGCGCCGGCCGCCGGCGAGCACGAGCGAGCCCGCCACCAGCGCGGCGCCGAGCACGGTCAGCCCGGTCGCCGCCGCCGACAGGAACGCGAAGGTGGTGGGCGACGCCCACAGCCGGTCCACGTACAGCGCCTGGGCGCCGGCGCTGCCGAGGACGCCCAGCACGAGCGTCGCGAGCCCGGTCCAGAACAGCTGCGGGGCGGTGGGCACGGGCACGGGTCCTCCAAAACGCGGGATCGGCCGCCGGTCGTCCGGTGGCGCATCCGAGGCTAGACCGCGGGCAGCGGCGCCGCGGGCCGTTCCGCCCGCGGATCGCGGCCACTTCCCGGCGGGGCCCGGTGCCGCATCGCCGGAGGACGGAGGTCCTACCGGTCGCCCGCGGACGGCGCGGGGCGGCCCTGCTCGTCGTCGCCGACGGCGGGCGCGGTCGGGTCGGCCGCGGGCGGCGCGGTCGGCGCGGGCGGCGCGGGGGCGGCGTCCCCGCCCGCGGCCGGGGCGTACCCGCCGGCCGGCGCCCCGCCCGCGGCAGGGGCCCCGTACCCGCCGGGGCCCGCGTACCCACCCGTCGGCGCGCCGTACCCGGGCGCCGCGGCCCCGGCCGGCGGGCCGTACGCCGGGGCGGCGTACCCGCCCGCCGCCGGGTAGCCGCCGGGCTGCTGCCCGGGCGCACCGCCGTACGGCGCCTGCGCCGGGGCGGGCCGCGGCGCGGCGGGGCCCCGCTGGAGCGCGCCGACGACGAACGCCCCGCCGATCATCGCCGCGCCGACCACCGTGAGCGCGTTGCCGACCGTCTGCGCGAACCCGTACAGCCAGGACGCCCGGTACAGCAGCTCGATGAACAGGGCCTGCCCGATCCAGCCCCCGATGATCCCGACGACGACGAGCACGACGCCCGTCCAGAGCAGCTGCGGTGCGGTGAGCTTCGGCATGTCACCGACGCTAGCGCGCCCCGCTGCGGTCCGCCCCGCCCGAGGTCGAGGGTCTGTGGTGCCAGGGGCGCCGGAAACCCTCGACGTCGCCGCGAACGCTCGACCTCGCGGGACGTGCCGGCGCGGGGCGGTCAGGCCTCCAGGTTGAGGTAGCGGAGGACCGCCAGGACGCGGCGGTGGTCGCCGGCGTCGGGGGCCAGGTCGAGCTTGCCGAAGATCGACGTCACGTGCTTCTCGACCGCCCCGTACGTCAGCACGAGGGCGTCGGCGATCGCCCCGTTGGACCGGCCCTGCGCCATGAGCTCCAGCACCTCGGACTCCCGCGGGGTGAGCCGCGTGATGCCGGGGTCGACGCGCGCGGCGCCCATGAGCTGGGTGACGACCTCGGGGTCGAGGACCGTGTGCCCGGCGGCGATGCGCTCGAGCGCGTCGAGGAAGTCGGACACGTCGGCGACCCGGTCCTTGAGGAGGTAGCCGACCCCGCGGGCGTCGCCGCCGAACAGCTGCGCGGCGTACCGGGTCTCGACGTACTGCGAGAACAGCAGCACCCCCAGCCCGGCGTGGGTCTCGCGCAGGGTGAGCGCGGCGCGCAG
Source organism: Cellulosimicrobium cellulans (assembly GCF_007679345.1). Classification (GTDB taxonomy): domain Bacteria; phylum Actinomycetota; class Actinomycetes; order Actinomycetales; family Cellulomonadaceae; genus Cellulomonas; species Cellulomonas cellulans_A. The sequence continues at coordinate 156,335 of NZ_VEGH01000004.1, read as the reverse complement.
CCCCTCGTCGGTGAACCCGGGCGGCATCCGGACGTCGACCACGGCGATGTCGGGCAGCGCGTCGGCGTCCGCGAGCGCCGCGACCTCCGTCACGAGCGCGTCCCCGTCGCCGACGGCCGCGACCACCTCGTGGTCGCGGCGGGCGAGCAGGGCCGCGAGCCCGTCGCGGAGGATGACGGAGTCCTCGGCGATCACGACCCGCACGCGGCACCCCCGACCGGGGTGCGGACGTGCGACGGGCGGGGAACCGGACGGCTCATCGAGCGCTCAGCGGCAGGTGCACGGTCACCACCGTAGGGCCTCCGGCCGGGCTGTCGACGTCGAGCTCGCCGTCCACCGTGGCCACGCGGTCCGCCAGGCCCGCGAGCCCGGAGCCGCCGGACGCGCCGGGCAGCCCGAGCCGGGCGCCGCCGCGGCCGTCGTCCCGCACGCGCAGCCAGAGCGCCCTGCCGTCGGCCTCGACCCGGACGTAGGCCCCGGTCGCGCCCGAGTGCCGGACGACGTTCGTGAGCAGCTCGGCGACCGCGAAGTACGCGATCGTCTCGACCTCGGGCGCGGGCCGGGCGGCGGCCAGGTCCACGTCGACGGTCACGGGCACCGGGCTCCGCGCCGCCAGCGTCTCCAGCGCCACCGCCAGACCGTTGTCGAGCGCCGGCGGGTGGATCCCGCGCGCGATCTCGCGCAGCTCGGTCAGCGTGTCCTTCAGCGCCCCGTGCGCCTCCGCGAGCAGCCCGAGGGTGGCCGGGTCGGCGGACGGCTCGTGCGCGAGGCGGTCCCGGGCGTCGCCGATCTGCATGGCGACCGCCACCAGGCGGGCCTGGGTGCCGTCGTGCAGGTCGCGCTCGATGCGCCGGAGGCGCGTGTCGGCGTCGGTCACCGCGGTGCCGCGGGTCTGCTCGAGGTGCGCGACGCGCAGGCTGGAGGCGGTCGGCCCGAGCAGGCTCTGGCTGAGCAGCCGGAACAGGTGCGCGAACCCGAGGGTCAGGCGGTGCCAGGCGAGGAAGGCCAGCAGGCCGACGGCGATGAGGATCCACTGCCGCGGCGGGGTGTCGATGAAGAAGTCCATGCCGAACGAGGCCCCGCGGTGCATCGTGCCGTCGGACGCCTCCTGCAGCGGCAGCCACCGGTACCAGAACCAGTGCGTCGTCCCGCCGAGCGCCACGGCGAGGAACGTCGTCGGCACGACGAACCCGACGATCGCCAGCGGCAGCGCCAGCGCGCCGAACGCGACGCCGCGCCAGCCCGGCGCGTCGCCGAGCAGCACGCCGAGGCGGCGCCAGAACCCGCGGCGGCGGCGCCGGGGCATCGGCGTCGCGATCGACGTGCCGAGCATCCCGCGCGCCATCCCCCGGTACAGCGCGGCCCACATCCGGCCGCCCACGATCACCCAGCCGGCGACGAACAGGCCGATCACGGTGACGGCGACGGACGGCGGCAGCACGACCGCCACCACGGCGTAGGCGAAGGAGAAGGGCGCGACGAGCAGGGCCAGGAAGAGGTAGCCGTACTCGCGCCAGGTGCGGCCCATGACGCCGGGCGCCCAGATCGCGCCCCGCGGCAGGTCGGCGGTGACGTGCAGCGGTGCGGTGGCGACGGTGCCGGGCACTCCGGGGACCGCGGGCGCGCCGGGATGCGGTGCGACCGGCGCGCCGGGCTGCGGCGCCGTCGGGTCGGCGGGGCCGGCGGCGGCCGGGTGGGTGGCGGGCATGGCGGGCTCCTCGTGCGGGGCCGGAGAACCCCTCGGGGCGCTCCGGGTCGGTCGGACGGCACCATCGTCCCGTGCCGGGTACGCCGTGCGGCACCCGGCGCACCACCCACCCGTCCGGGGGATGTCCCCCGGCCCCGGGACCACGAGTTCCCGACCGTGAGGTCACAAAGCGGTAACAATCCAAGAAATGGTAAAGTCGCAGGTCAGGGCGACTTTACCTAGGTAAAATCGTCCCACCACGCACGAGTTGGGCACGTCCCGGCCTCGCAATCCCCGCCGGGATGGGGCACGGTGGAGCACGACCAGATCGACGAATGGTCGGCGTGCGACGCCTGCTTCCGGCCCTCGCAGCGCCCCTCTCCCGGGGTGCGGCAGCGAGGGCCGGGGCGTGTTCCGCCGCCGTGCAACCGGCCCCCTCCGGGCGGCCCGCGCGGCGCTGCCGACCGACGCTGCGCCCCCGGCGCGCCCCGCCCCCGGGGCGCACCCGACCTCCGCCCGCGGAGGGGATGGGGCCGCGCGTCATGACGTGACGAGGTGGATGAGTGACAGGACTGCGCGTCGAAGGCGTGTACAAGGTGTTCGGCCGCCGGCCGAACGAGGCGGTGAAGCGGCTCCGCGACGGGTCGTCCCGCGAGGACGTGCGCCAGTGGGGCACGGCGGCGGTGATCGACGCCGACCTGGAGATCCGCAGCGGCGAGACCTTCGTGGTGATGGGGCTCTCGGGCTCCGGCAAGTCGACCCTGATCCGGATGCTGAACGGCCTGCTCAAGCCGACGGCCGGGCGCGTCGTCCTCGGCGACGACGACCTCAGCGCCGTCAGCGCGGCCCAGCTCCGGTCCATCCGGCAGCGCAAGGTCAGCATGGTGTTCCAGCACTTCGCGCTGCTCCCGCACCGCACGGTGCGCGACAACGCGGCCTACCCGCTGGCGCTGCAGGGCATGGACAAGGCCGAGCGCCGGACGAAGGCCGACGAGGCCCTCGAGATGGTCGGCCTCGGCGAGTGGGGCGACTCGCTCCCCCACGAGCTGTCCGGCGGCATGCGGCAGCGCGTCGGCCTGGCCCGCGCGCTGGCCGCCGACACCGACATCCTGCTCATGGACGAGGCGTTCTCCGCGCTCGACCCGCTGATCCGCCGCGAGATGCAGGACCAGCTGCTCGAGCTCCAGCAGACGCTGGGCAAGACGATCGTGTTCATCACGCACGACCTGAACGAGGCCATGTACCTCGGCGACCGGATCGCCGTCATGCGCGACGGCCGCGTCGTCCAGGTGGGCACCAGCGAGCAGATCCTGTCCGCGCCCGCCGACGACTACGTGGCGCAGTTCGTCGCCGACGTCGACCGCACCCGCGTGCTGACCGCGTCCTCCGTGATGCGCCGGCCCGCCGCCGTCGCGTTCGCCGGGGGCGGCCCGCGCCTCGCGCTGCGCACCATGCGCGACGCCCAGGTGGCCGCGGCCTACGTCGTCGACCGCACCCGCGTGCTGCGCGGCATCGTCCGGGACGCCGACGCCGTCGACGCCACCCGCGCCGGCAAGGACACCCTCGAGGGCCTGATCGACGACAGCCTGACGTCGGTGTCCGTCGACACCCCGCTGGCCGAGGTGTTCGCGCCCGCCGCCGAGTCGCCGCTGCCGGTCCCCGTGACCGACGACAAGGGCCGCCTGGTCGGCGTCATCCCCCGGGCGATCCTGCTCGAGGCGATGGTCCCCGTCGACACCAGCACGCCGCCGAAGGGCACCCCGACGGCCGACCAGGCCGCCACGTCCGCCGCGCCCGCACCCGGCGACGCCGACCCGACCGCGGCCACCGCCCCGGAGCCGGAGGCCGACCCGCTCGGCACCGCGCCGGACGCCACCACCGCCGCCCCCAGCGCGGGCCGCGCGGCCGACACGACGGAGGTGCGCGCGTGACCGCCCCGATCCTCGCCCTCGACACCACCGACCAGGGTGTCCCCCGCCTGCCGCTCGGCGAGTGGGTGGACGTCGCCGTCGGCTGGGTGACCACCACGTTCCGCGGCCTGTTCTCCGCGATCAAGAGCATCTTCGAGGGCGCCTACGACGGTCTCGACACCGTGCTGAGCGGCCCGCCCTTCTGGTTCATCGCCGTCGCGCTCGCGCTGGTCGCGCTGTTCGCGAAGGGCTGGAAGCTCGCCGTCGGCACGCTGGCCGGGCTCGTCGTCATCGCCGGCGTGAACCAGTGGGAGAACGCGATGGACAGCCTCGCGCTGGTCATCCTGGCGAGCGTCGTGGCGCTGGTCATCGCGATCCCGCTCGGCATCTGGGCGGCCCGCAACGACCGGGTCTCCCGGACCGTGCGGCCGGTGCTCGACTTCATGCAGACGATGCCCGCCTTCGTCTACCTGATCCCGACCGTCGTCATCTTCCGCGTCGGCGTCGTCCCCGGCATCGTCGCGACCGTCATCTTCGCGATGGCGCCCGGCGTCCGGTTCACCGAGCTGGGCCTCCGGCAGGTCGACCGCGAGGTCGTCGAGGCCGGGCACGCGTTCGGCTCCTCCGACGGCCGCATCCTCCGGCAGATCCAGCTCCCGCTGGCGATGCCGACGATCATGGCCGGCGTCAACCAGGTGATCATGCTCGCGCTGTCGATGGTGGTCATCTCCGGCATGGCCGGCGCCCCCGGCCTCGGCGGCGACGTCGTCCAGGCCCTGCAGCGCGTCAACGTCTCGCTCGGCTTCGAGGCCGGCCTGGCCGTGGTCATCCTGGCCATGTTCCTCGACCGCGTGACCTCGGCGTTCGGCACCCGCTCGAAGACCGCCCGCGCGGTCGCCGCGGCGACGAAGGCCTGACGCCCCCGTCCCACCGGGGCCGCACGGCGGCTCCCGCACCCCACCCACCCCCACACGGGCGGCGGCACGATGCCGCGCGCCCACGGAAGGACACGCATGCGCACCCGCACCCGCCGTTCCGCCCTCGCCGCCTCGGCGCTCGTCGCCGGCCTGGCCCTGACGGCCTGCGCCTCCGACGGCGGCTCCGGCAGCGCCTCCGACGAGGAGCGCCTCGAGAACGGCGACCTGCCCACCGTGTCGATCGGCGTGCACTCCGGCTGGGACGAGGGCATCGCCGTCTCGGCGCTGTTCCAGACCATGCTGGAGGAGGACGGCTACACGGTGGAGTCGCAAGAGGCCGACGCCGGCGTCGTGTACACCGGCCTGGCCGGTGGCGACTTCGACGTGAACTTCGACATGTGGCTGCCCACCACGCACGAGGACTACCTCGACCAGTACGGCGACGACATGGAGCAGCTCGGCGTCTGGTACGACGACGCCCGGCTCACCATCGCGGTGAACGAGGACGCGCCGATCACGTCGATCGACGAGCTCGCCGAGAACGCCGACGCGTTCGGCAACCGCATCGTCGGCATCGAGTCCGGCGCCGGCCTGACCCGCATCACCCAGGACGAGGCCATCCCGACCTACGGCCTGGACGACATGGAGTTCGTCGTCTCGTCCACGCCGGCGATGCTCGCCGAGCTCAAGGGCGCGACCGACGCCGGCGAGAACATCGCGGTCACCCTGTGGCGCCCGCACTGGGCCTACGACGCCTACCCCGTCCGCGACCTCGATGACCCCGAGGGCGCCATGGGCGAGGCGGAGGAGATCCACACGGTCGGCCGCACCGGCTTCTCCGAGGACTACCCGACGCTGACCAAGCTCATCGAGGCGTTCACGCTGACCGACGAGCAGCTGTTCTCGCTGGAGAACCTCATGTTCAACGAGGACGGCGGCTCGGACCCGACCGCGTCGGCCGCCGCGTGGCTCGACGAGAACCCGGACTTCGTCACGGACCTCAAGGAGCAGGCGGGCGTCTGACGCCCCCGCGCTCCGGCCTCACGACGGCCCCCGCCCCTCCGGGTGCGGGGGCCGTCGCCGTCCCGGGCCCCGCCACCGTTCGCCGAGATAGGACCTCCGCGCCGAGATAGGACCCTGCAGGGTCCTATCTCGGCTGAGAAGTCCTATCTCGGCGCGAGCGGGGAGGGCGGGCCGGGGGCGGGCCGGGGGCGGGCGGAGAGAGGGGTCAGTCCGGTTGGGGGACCTCGGCGCGGAAGCGGGCCGCCAGGGCCTCGCCCGCGGCGACCGCGCCGGCGATCTCCGGCTCCGGGACGTGCACCAGGCGCAGGCAGCCGCGCACGACCGCCTCGGCGTACGCCGCGCGGGTGCCGTCGTCGCCCCACTGCCGCTGGCTGATGATGCCCTCGACCAGCCCGAACGCCAGCTCCAGGTCCGTCTCCGGCAGCGCCGCCGCATCGACGCCCTGCTGCTCCAGCACCGCCACGGACAGCGCGCGGTAGTGCCCGCGCAGCGCGACCTGGCTCTCCCGGGTCTCGGCGAACTCGGTCTCGGCGATGTCGAGCAGCCGGTAGACGACGTGCAGGTTCCACCGGTCGCGCAGCAGGCCGTCGAGGTCGTAGCGCGCGAGGGCGGCCAGCGCGACGGTCGGGTCGACGGGACCGCCCTCGGGTCCGGCCGTGCGCAGCCAGTCCGCGAACTGGACCGACGGCGCGACGGTGCCCTTGAGCAGCGAGCGCAGGATCTGGCTCTTGTCGGCGAAGTGGTAGTACAGCGACGCCTGCTTGATGCCGACGGCGTCGGCGATCTGCCGGGTCGTGGTCTCGGTGTACCCCTGCGAGCCGAACAGCGACGCGGCGGCCGCCAGGATCTCCTCGCGGGTGCTCAGCGCGGAGTTCGCGCGCGGGGCCGACCGCGGCCGGCCCCGGCGGCGCGGCGCGGCCTCGGCCTGCTCAGCCACGGTCCACCGTCCTCCCGTCGTCGGCGCGGGCGTCCTTGACGACCCGCCCATCCTGCACCACGACCCGCACCCGACGGGGGTCGGCGAGCGCGTCGATGCTGGTGAGCGGGTCGACGTCGGTGAGCGCCAGGTCGGCGCGCAGCCCCGGCGCCACCGTGCCCACCTGGTCCGCGATCCCGAGCATCCGCGCCGCCCCGGAGGTCCCCGCGACGAGCGCGGCGGCGGGCGACAGCCCGTGCTCGACCAGCAGCGCCAGCTCGGTGAGGTTCGTGCCGTGCGGGGCGATCCCGGCGTCGGTGCCGAGCGCGACCGGCACGCCGGCCGAGATCGCCGCGTGCAGCCGCTCCCGCGCGGTGTCCTTCAGGGCGCGGCGCTTGGCGGCGACCCACGGCGCGACCCCGTCCGCCACGGGCCGGGTCAGCGTGGACAGCGTCGGCACGAGCCAGGTGCCGCGCTCCCCCATCAGGTCGATCGTGGCGTCGTCGACGAGGTAGCCGTGCTCGACGCTGCGCACGCCGGCCCGGACCGCGGCGGCGATGCCCGCGGCGCCCTGCGCGTGCGCGGCGACCCCGACGCCGCCGTGCCGGTCGGCCTCCTCGACGACGGCGCGGAGCTCGGGCTCGGACAGGCCGCCGGACTCCGGGTGGCTGCGCGGGCTGCCCATCCCACCGGTGGCGGCGACCTTGACCCAGTCGGCGCCCTGCCGCAGCACCTCGCGGACCGCGCGCACGAACTCCGCCGGCGAGTCGGCCACCGCCCCCGCGCCGGGACCCGTGTCCAGCGCCACCCCCTCGATCGTGCGCCAGTCGCCGTGCCCGCCGGTGATCGACAGGATCCGGATGGCGACCTGGAGCCGCGGACCCCGCACCAGCCCCTGCTCCAGCGCGTCCCGGAACCCGGAGTCCGCCCCGGCCAGGTCGCGGGCGGTCGTCACCCCGGCGTCGAGGGTCGCGGACAAGTGCGGGACGGACCGCAGGGTGAGCAGCGACTCCGGCGCCAGGACGGTGCCGAGGGTGTCGCCGCCGGGCGACGTGCTGACGTGCACGTGGCAGTCGAGGAACCCCGGCAGCAGCGTGCGGCCGGCCCCGTCGAGGACGGTGAGGCGCGCCGGGTCGGCCGTCGCCGCGCCGGGCACCACGGTCCCGGTGGGCCCGACGGCGGCGATCAGGCCGTCCGAGACCAGCACGTCCGTGCCCGGGCGCGGGTCGGCGCCGGTGCCGTCGATCAGGCGCACGTCGCGCAGCAGCAGGTCGGTCACGGGCGGGCTCCTCGGGGTCGGGAGCGGCCAGGCTAGCCCATTACCTGTCGCCGATAGATTTTACGTCCCCGCAACACGCGGCAACCCGGAGGCAACGCCCCGGGTCTACTTTTCCGGTCACCGACAGGAAATGCGTCGGCCGCACCACGGCGCGGATCGCAGGGTCCGCCCCTCCCCCGCACCTCCCCTCCCCTCGGCGTCGCGGCCCCCTCCTCCCGCACCCGTCGACGCACCCCCGACCGAGAGGCACCGAGCATGAGCCCGAGCACCGCCCGCGCCACCACGCGGTCCGCCCGCCGCCCCCGCACCGCCACCCGCACCCGCACGGCCGCCGCGGCCGCCGCCGTCGCCGGGCTGCTGGCCCTCACCGCGTGCGGCCAGAGCGGCACCGTGGGCGGCAGCACCGCCGGCGGCGACGACACCTTCACCGCCGTGATGCTCACCGGGTACACCACGCCGCCGGACCCGGACGTCAACTACGACGGCCCGGGCCTCAACATCATCGAGAACACGTACGAGGGCCTGGTGGCCTACCAGGACGGCGTCGAGGAGCCGACGATCGTCCCGGAGCTCGCCGAGGAGTGGACCGTCTCGGACGACGGCCTCACCTACACGTTCACGCTGCGGCCGGGCGTCACGTTCCACGACGGCACCGAGCTGACCTCCGAGGCGGTGAAGGCGTCGTTCGAGCGGCGCACCCAGGTCGACGCCGGCCCGGCGTACATGGTGGGCGACGTCGTGTCCGTCGAGACCCCGGACGACCTCACCGCCGTCGTCACGCTGGCCGCCCCGAACGCCGCCTTCCTCGACTACCTCGCCTCGCCGTTCGGCGTGAAGCTGATCAGCCCGGCCGTGCTCGCGGACGAGGCGGGCGACGACTTCGCCCAGACCTACCTGACGACGCACGACGCCGGCACCGGCCCGTACGAGCTGACCGCGGTCGAGACGGGCGAGCGGTACGAGCTCACCGCCTACGACGGCTACTGGGGCGACGCCCCGGAGCTGACGTCCATCGAGATCCAGGTCGCCGAGAACGCCTCGTCGGCGCAGCTGCAGCTCGAGCGCGGCGAGATCGACGCGATCCTCGGCAACCTCAACAAGACCTCGTTCGAGTCGTTCGAGGGCAGCGAGGACGTCACGACGTCGACCTTCGCGAACTTCACGACGCAGATGATCTACGTGAACCCGGGCTCGGCCTGGCTCGCGGACGTGGCGGACCGCGAGGCGCTGTTCGCGGGGATCGACAAGGAGTCGATCATCGACGAGGCGATGGGCAGCCTGGAGGTGCCGACCGACCAGCTGTTCCCGCAGGGCATGGTCGACGCGAGCATCGACGACCAGGGCATCGCCTACGACGAGGGCGCCTGGGACGCCCTCGGCACGCCGGACTCCGGCACGGTGCGCATCGCGTACGCCGGGTCCAGCGCGGACGGCAAGGCCGTCGCCGAGGAGCTCGGCTCGCGGCTGAGCACCGCCGGCATCCCGGCCGAGGCCGTCGCCTACTCGGCCGGCACCATCTACGGCATCGCCGACGAGGGCGCCGACGGCCCCGACCTCGCCGTGTTCTCCGTGTTCCCCGACGCCGGCCACCCGGACGCCTGGGCGAGCATCATCTACACCCCGGCCGGCGGCCTGGACCTGTTCGGCGCCGAGGTGCCGGGCCTGACCGACCTGCTCGACACCGCCCGCGCCAGCGAGGACGTCGCGGCGTACGCCCCCGTCGCCGAGGCGATCAACGCCACGCGCTACTGGTACTCGATCGGGTCGCTCAACACCACCCTGCTGACCACGCCGGACGTCACCGGCACGACCGAGGCGCAGAACGTCCTCGAGTACGACGTGCTGCACTTCGCGGCGCTCGGCCGGGGCTGACCCCGCGCCACCCCCGACCCCGGGGCGGGGTCGCGACCCCTGACCGGCCCCGCCCCGGGGTCCACCCCTCGTCCGCCCTCCCAAGGAGACCGCCATGCCTGTTGCCGAGAGCCCCGTGCTGCGCGTCGACGGCCTCGACGTCCGGCTGACCCGCGACGGCGAGACCGTGCACGCGGTCCGCGGCGTCGACCTGACCGTCGAGCGCGGCGAGGTCGTCGGCCTGGTCGGCGGGTCCGGCTCCGGCAAGAGCATCCTCGGCCTGTCGGTCATGGGCCTGCTGCCCCCCTCCGCCCGGCCCGTCGTCTCCGGGGTCGTCGACCTGGCCGGCACCGACATGATCGGCGCCCCCGACGCGGCCCGGCGCGCCGCCCGCCGGCAGCACGTCGGCGCGGTGTTCCAGGACCCGATGACGTCGCTCGACCCGACGATGACCATCGGGCGCCAGCTCGGCGAGGTCACCCGCGACCGGGCCCACGCGCTGTCCCTGCTGGAGGACGTCGGCATCCCCCGCGCCGCGGACCGGCTGAAGGCCTACCCGCACCAGCTGTCCGGCGGCCTGCGCCAGCGCGTGATGATCGCGCTCGCCGTCGCGCGCCGCCCGTCCCTGATCCTCGCCGACGAGCCGACCACCGCCCTCGACGTCACGGTGCAGGCGCAGATCCTCGAGCTGCTGCTGACGCTGCGCGAGGACATCGGCTGCTCGATCGTGTTCGTCACCCACGACCTCGGCGTCGCGGCGCAGGTGTGCGACCGGATCGCCGTGATGCAGCAGGGCCGGATCGTCGAGTCCGCCGGGGTGGACGAGGTGTTCGGCAACCCGACGCACGCGTACACGAAGAACCTGCTGCGGTCGCGGATCGACCTGCGGACCCCGCGGGACCGGCCGCTGGCGGCGATGCCGGTGGCCGCTGCGGGCGCGGCCACGCCCGCGCCCTCCACCCCCGCCCCGGCCCCCGCGGACGACGACGTCGCCGTCGGTGCCGACGGGGTCCTCGACCTCGCCCCCGGCGCCCCCGCCCCCGAGCTCCCCGCCGTGTGGCCCCCGGTGGTCCTGCGCGACGGCACCGCGGTCACCGTCCGCGACGCGCACCGGGTGTTCCGCAGCGGCCCGCCGTGGAAGCGCCGCGAGCTGCCCGCGCTGCGCGGCGTCGACCTCGAGGTCCGCGCCGGCGAGGCCGTCGCCCTGGTCGGCGAGTCCGGCTGCGGCAAGTCGACGCTGCTGCGTGTGGTCGCCGGTCTCGAGACCACCACCGCCGGCGAGGTGACCGTGGCCGCGGGCGCCGCCCCGCAGATGGTGTTCCAGGACGCCGGGTCGTCGCTGACGCCGTGGCTCCGGGTCGGCACGATGCTCGACGAGCGGCTGCAGGCGCACGTCACGGGCATGTCCCGGTCGGAGCGCACCGACCGGGTGCTCGACGCCCTGCGCACGGTCGGCCTGCCGCCGGAGACGGCGCGGGCCCGCGGCGACCAGCTGTCCGGCGGCCAGCGGCAGCGCGTCGCGCTCGCCCGCGCGGTGATCGTGCCGCCGACCGTCCTGCTGTGCGACGAGCCGACGAGCGCGCTGGACGTGTCGCTCGCAGCCACCGTGCTCAACCTGATCGGCCGGCTGCGCCGCGAGCTCGGGATGTCCGTGCTGTTCGTGACGCACGACCTCGCGGCCGCACGGATCGTCGCCGACCGGGTCGCCGTGATGCGCGAGGGCCGGATCGTCGAGATCGGCGCCACCGACGACGTCTGCGAGCGCCCGCAGCACGAGTACACCCGCACGCTGCTCGGCGCGATCCCCGGCCCGCAGCACCGTCGCGACCGCCTCGCCACCACCACGGGAGCCGCTCGATGACCACCGCCGACCTCGCCGTCTCCCCCGGCGGCGCCACCACCCGCGCGGCCCGCCGCTGGGCCCGCGTCACCGCCGTCCGGCACCGCGCCCTCGGCGTCGACCTGGTCGCCATCGGCGCGCTCGCGCTGATCGTGGCCGTCGCGCTCGCCGCCCCGGTGCTCGCGCCGCACTCGCCGGTCCTGCGCAGCGGCGAGGCGTTCCTGCCGCCGCTGAGCCCCGAGCACCTGCTCGGCACCGACGCGCTGGGCTACGACATCCTGTCCCGCCTGCTGTTCGGCATGCGGTCCAGCCTGGTCGCCGCGGTGATCGTGATCGCGTCCGGCGTGCTCGTCGGCGGGCTGGTCGGCCTGCTGGCCGGAGCGCTGCCCGGCTGGGTCGACGCGCTGCTGATGCGCACCACCGACCTGTTCCTGGCGCTGCCCGGCCTGGTCATCGCGATGGCGGTCGCCGCGGCGCTCGGCGCGTCGTTCACCTCGGCGCTGGTCGGCGTCGCCGTCGTCTGGTGGCCGCTGTACGCGCGGCTGGTCCGCGGCGAGGTCCGCGCGTGGGCCGCCCGGCCGCACCTGGAGGCCGCGCGGCTCGCCGGCACCCCGTGGGGCACCCGGGTCACCCGGCACCTGCTGCCGGGGGTGCGCTCGACGATCGTCGTCGCCGCGAGCCTCGACGTCGGCGGGCTGGTGGTCGCGCTGTCGGGCCTGTCGTTCATCGGGCTGTCCTCGCCGGCGCCCGCCCCGGAGCTCGGCGCGATGGCCGCCCAGGGCATGGCGTACCTGCTGCAGGCGTGGTGGGTGCCGATCTTCCCGGGCCTCGCGGTCCTGGTGATCGCGCTGGCGGCCAACCTCGCCGGCGACGGCGTCCGCGACCTGATGCGGGGGCGCTGAGGTGCGCCGCCCCGACGCCCGCCCGTCCCGTCCCCGCCGCACCCGTCAGGAGGCCCTCGCATGGTGATGTTCCTGGTCAAGCGCGTCGCCGCCACGATCGGCGTGCTGCTCGCGCTCACCATGGCGCTGTTCGGCCTCCAGGAGGTCAGCGGCGTCGACCCGGCCAAGGCGTACGTGGGCGCGAATGCGTCCGCCGACGCGGTGGCCGCCGCCCGCGAGCGCCTCGGCCTCGACGAGCCCCTGGTGCAGCGCTACCTCACGTACCTCGACGGCCTGCTGCACGGCGACCTGCAGAACTCGCTGCGCAGCCGCACCCCGGTCGCCGACAACCTGGCCCAGGTGCTGCCGGCCAGCCTCGAGCTCGCGGCGTGGGTGCTCGGCATCGCGCTGGTCCTGGGCGTGGCCTTCGCGGCCCTCACGACGCTGCGGTGGCGCGGCGCCGGGGTGGTCCGGGTCGTGCTGCTGAGCGGCGCCGCCGCCCCGACCTTCCTGCTCGGCATGGTCGCGCTGCTGGTGTTCTACGGGAACCTCGGCTGGCTGCCGTCGGGCGGCCGCACGGGGCTGCGGGACGCCCCCGCCGGGCCGACCGGGTTCCTGGTGCTCGACGGGCTGCTCGCCGGCCGGTTCGACGTCGCCGGCGACGCCGTCACGCACCTCGCGCTGCCCGCGCTGTGCGCCGCCATCTCCCCCGCCGTCGCGATCGGCCGGGTGCTGGTCGACGGGCTCAAGGCCAACATGGCCGCCGACCACGCCCGCACCGCCCGCGCCGCCGGCATGGGCGAGCGGCAGATCCTCGTGCGGCACGCCGTCCGGAACTCGCTCGGCCCGACGCTGTCGATGGTCGGCATCCAGGCGGGCATGCTCCTGGCCGGCCTGGTGGTCGTCGAGAAGATCTTCGACTGGCCCGGCGTCGGCTCCTACCTCGACAAGTCCGTCGCGGCCTCCGACTTCCCCGCCATCGCGGGCGTCGCCCTGCTGCTCGGCGTCGTCTACGTCCTGCTCAACACCGTCGTCGACGTGCTCCAGGCCGCCGCCGACCGCCGCATCGCCCTCGCCTGAGCGCGGTCGCACCACCCCCCGGAAGGAACCACCTCATGAACGTCACCGGCAACGCCGTGCTCATCGTCGTCGACATCCAGGGCGGCGACGTCGAGCGCGCCGAGTCCCGCACCGAGATCCCGTACATGCCCGGCCGCACCGAGCGGGCGCCGCGGGTCCGGACGATGATCGCCACCTGCCGCGAGCAGGGCATCCCGGTCGTGTGGATCCAGGAGGTGCACAAGCCCTCGCTGATCGACATCGGCCGCGAGCTGGACGGCGCCGAGGGCCCGCACTGCGTCGAGGGCTGGCCGGAGACGGAGCTCGCGCAGGGCCTGGACCCGCGGCCGGACGAGTTCCTGATCCGCAAGCGCCGCTACTCCGCGTTCTTCGGCACCGAGCTGGAGATCGTGCTCAAGGCGTACCGGGCCGACACCGTGATCCTCATCGGCGGCCTGACCGACGTGTGCATCCACTACACCGCGGTCGACGCGCACCAGCACGACTACCGGGTGCGGGTCGTCACCGACGCGGTCGGCGGCTCGACGCAGGAGGCGCACGACGCCGCCCTGCGCGCCATCGGCTACCTGCAGCGCGACGCGCTGGTCACCGCCGAGGACGTGCAGCAGTGGCTCGCCACCGCGGAGCCGAACCCCGAGGTGCAGCGCGCGCTCGCCACCACCGCCCAGGCCGTCTGAGGAGGCCCGATGACCAGCATCTCCACCGCCTCGCCGCTGGGGGCCCGCGACCACGCGCGCGCCCAGGGCGGCACGGTCGTCGGCACGATGCCGACCGTCCCGGCGGCCACCGCCGCCGACTGGCCCGCCGAGGTCGCGCCCGAGGACCGGCTGCACGCCGAGACCGTCGCCGGCGGGAACTACACCACCGTCGTGCTCGCCCGGGGCTCCGTCCTGGAGCTGACCGACCTGGAGGGCGACGCGTGCGCCCACCTGGTGCTCATCAACGCGGCGCAGGTCGACGAGCGGCTGAACGTCGCCGACACCGTCAAGATCCAGTGGCAGGCCTACCTCGGCGCCGGCTCGATGCTGCTGTCCGACCGCGGCCGGGTGCTCGCGACCGTCGTCGAGGACACCTCGGGCCGGCACGACACGTTCGCCGGCACGTCGTCGAAGGCCGCGAACGAGGCCCGGTACGGCGACGGGTCCCCGCAGGGCGGCACCCCCGCCGGCCGCGAGCTGCTGCTGCTCGCCGCTCTGAAGAACGGGCTGGACGCGCGCGACGTGCCGCCGAGCCTGTCGTTCTTCCAGGGCGTGCAGGTCGCCCCCGACGGCATGACGGAGTTCACCGGCTCGGCGGGCGCGGGGGCGCGGGTCCGGCTGCGGCTGGAGCTGCCGTGCGTCGTGCTGCTCGCGAACGTGCCGCACCCCGTCGACCCGCGAGCCGAGTACGTGTCGACGCCGCTGCGGGTCCGCGCCTGGCGCGGGGCGCCCGCCGGTCTCGACGCCCCGGAGGCCACAGCCGGCCCGGAGGCGGAGCGCGCCTACGCCAACACCATCGACTACGCCCGCGCGAGGGGACTGTGACCATGACCGCTGCACCCACCGCCCCCGCCCCGTCGACGGACGCGCTGCCCGCGCGACTCGCCGGTGCCACCGTCGTGCTCGACGAGGTGGTCCCGCGGCGGTCCGCGTGGTCGACCGTCGTCCGCGCCGGCCAGGAGCTCACCATCGTCGACCTGGAGGGCAACCAGGCCGTCGACTGCCTGCTCTACGACGCGCACGACACGTCCGTCCGGTACTCCGCGTCCGACACCATCGCCGCCCAGCGCAACGTCTACCTGGTGCAGGGCTCGGTGCTGCGGGCCGGCACCGGCGACGCGCTGATGACCCTCGTGCACGACGAGGTCGGCCGGCACGACACCATCGGCGGCGCCTGCTCCAAGGAGTCGAACTCCCTGCGGTACGGCCACCACACCGTGCACCAGCACGCCTGCGTCGAGAACTTCCTCGCCGAGGGCGCCCGCCGGGGGCTCGGCAAGCGCGACCTGGTGTCGAACATCAACTGGTACATGAACGTGCCGGTCGAGGCGGACGGCGCGCTGGGCATCGTCGACGGCATCTCCTCCCCCGGGCTGTCGCTGACGCTGCGCGCCGAGCGCGACGTGCTGGTGCTGGTGTCGAACTGCCCGCAGATCAACAACCCGTGCAACGGGTTCGACCCGACCCCGGTGCGGATGATCGTGACGGAGGGGGCGGCGTGAGCGTGCGCGCCGGGGTCGACGGGCTCGCCGCGGCGGACGGGCTCGCCGCGGTCGACCGCGCCTACACCCGGATCGCCGAGGTCGACCGGCCCGAGGTCTGGATCCACCTGCGGGCCCGGTCCGACGTCGAGGCGGACGTGCGCGGGCAGGCCGCGCGGGCGGCGGCGGGCGCGGACCTGCCGCTGCTCGGCCGCCTGGTGGCGGTCAAGGACAACATCGACGTCGCGGGGCTGCCGACCACCGCCGGCTGCCCCGGCGTCGCGTGGACCGCGACCGCCGACGCCACCGCGGTCGCCCGGCTGCGGGCCGCCGGCGCCGTGGTGCTCGGCAAGACGAACCTCGACCAGTTCGCCACCGGCCTCGTCGGCACCCGCAGCCCGTACGGCGCCGTGCGGTCCGCCGAGCACCCCGACCGGATCTCCGGCGGGTCGTCGTCCGGGTCCGCCGTCGCGGTCGCGCTCGGGATCGTCGACCTCGCGCTCGGCACGGACACCGCCGGGTCGAACCGGGTGCCCGCCGCGCTCCAGGGCGTCGTCGGGGTCAAGCCGACGCCCGGGCTGGTGCCGACCACGGGTGTGCTGCCGGCGTGCCGGTCGCTCGACTGCGTGGGGGTGTTCGCGCGGTCGCTGCCGCTGGCGGCCCTCGCGGTCGGCCTGATGGCGGGGCCGGACGGGGTCGACGCGCTGGCGGCGCGGCCCGTGCCCGTCGGCGTCACGGCGCCCGCACCGGACGCCCCGGTGCTCGCCGTGCCCGGGGCGGAGGACCTCGACGCGCTCGCCCCGCTCTGGCGGTCGGCGTTCGACGCGACCGTCGCGGCGCTGCGCGGCGCCGGGTGGACGCTCCGCGAGGTGGACCTCACGCCGTTCCTCGAGGCCGCGCGGCTGCTGTACGACGGGGCGTTCGTCGCCGAGCGGTACGCCGCCGTCGGCGCGCTGGTGGACTCCGAGCCCGAGGGCCTGGACCCGGTGGTGGCCGGCATCATCCGCGCCGCGGGCGCGCTCCCCGCGCACCGGTACGCCGCGGACCTCGTCACGCTCGCGGAGCTGCGCGTCGTCGCGGAGGCCGCGCTGGGTGACGCCGACGCGCTGCTGCTGCCGACGACCACGCACCACCCGACGCTGGCCGAGGTGGCCGCGGCGCCGGTGGCGGTCAACTCCCGGCTCGGGACGTACACCAACTTCTGCAACCTGTTCGGGTACGCGGCGGTCGCCGTGCCGGTCGACGCCGGGGTGCCCGGCGAGCGGGTCGGCGTCTCGGTGCTGACCCGCGGGTTCGCGGACGGCGCCGCGCTCGACCTCGCGGGACGGCTGCTGGCGGTCGCCGGGCCGCGGGCGTGGGAGGTGCTGGACGGGGCGCCGGGCACCGCGGCGGACGACGGCGCGGCCTCCGCGTCGGCGCTGGCGTCCGGGACGGTCTCCGCGGAGACGCCGGCCGCGTCGGCAGAGGCGTCTGCGGCGCCGGCCGCGGGGGCGTCGGCCGCGTCGGCGACGACCGCCACCGTGCGGGCCGGCGCGGGCCGGGTCGCGGACCCGGTGCCGGCGTGACGCTCGACGCCGCCACCCCGCCCGCCACGCCACCCGTCGCCCCGCCCGCGCCGGGTCCCGCGCGCCCACCCCGGCTGTGGCCGATGGCGACCGGGACGTTCGCCATCGGTTTCGGCTCGTACGTGATGGCCGGGCTGGTGCCGAGCGTGTCCGCGGAGCTCGACGTGTCGGTCAGCCAGGTCGGCACGCTGGTCAGCGTCTACGGCTTCACGTACGCCGTGTCCACGCCGCTGCTCACGCTGGTCGTCGGGCGCGTGCCGCGCCGGCTGCTCATGGCCGTGGCGCTGGGCCTGTTCGCGCTGGCCACCGGCGCCACGGCGTTCGCCACCACCTACGACCAGGTCGCCGTCCTGCGCGGGCTGTCGGCGGTCGCGGCCGGCGGGTTCACGCCGACGGCCACGGTGCTGGCGGCGCGGCTGGCCCCGCCGGGGCGGCGCGGGCGGGCGGTGGCGACGGTGTTCGGCGGGCTGACCACGGCGACCGTCCTCGGGGCGCCGGCGGGCAACCTGCTCGGCCCGGCGCTCGGCTACCGCGGCGTGTACGCACTGGTGGGCGCCCTCGCGCTGGTGGCGCTGGTGAGCGTCCTGGCGCTGGTCCGCGTCCCGCGTGCCCCGGCCCCGACCCCGGCCACCCCCGCACCCGCACCCGCCGAGATCGGTGTCTCGCGCCGAGATCGGTCCGTGGAGGCACCGATCTCGGAGGGAACCACCGATCTCGGCGCGCCGGGTGCCGCGACGGAGGCCGCGCGGCCCGGCGCGCTGCCCGGGCTCGTCGCCGTCGTCCTGCTGGTGTCGATGCTCGAGACCGCGTCGGCGCTCATGGTGCAGACCTACTCCTCGCCGCTGCTCACCGACCTCGGCGGGCTGACCGGCGCGCTGCTCAGCGCCGTGCTGCTGGCGTACGGCGTCGCCGGGGTCGCGGGCAACGTCGTGGGGGGCAGGCTCGCGGACCGGTTCGGCGCCGCGCGCAGCATCGTGCTCGCGCTGGGGACGTCGGTGGTGGCGCTGCTCCTGCTCACCCCCGCGACGGCGACCGCGTGGACCGCGCTGGCCGTGTTCGCGCTCTGGGGGTTCGCCGCATGGGCGATGAACTCGCCACTGCAGAACGTGCTGCTCACGCTCGCGGGCCGGCACGGCCAGCTGGTGGTGGCGCTGAACTCGTCGATCATCTCGCTCGGCACCGGACTCGGGGCCCTGGTGGGCGGCTGGGTCGTGGCCGGCCCGGGCTACGCGGCGCTCGGCGCCGCGGCGGCGGCGGTCATGCTCGTGGCGGTCGTCCTGGTCGCGGTCCTGTCCCGCCGCCCGGCGGTCGCGGCCGTCTGACGCACGGCGCGCCCGTCCGCTCCCGCACCGGATGGATCCACTCGCACGGACACGCCCGGGCGTGTGGGTGCGAGTGGATCCATCCGCAGAGCGCGCAGGCTGGCGGACCGGCGGACCCCCGGGTCAGACCGGGGAGATCGCGTGGCGCAGGTCCGGCTCCAGGTAGATCACCCGGGCGATCGGCACCGCCGCCCGCACCCGCTGCTCCGCCGCGTCGATCGCCTCCGCGACGTCTCCTGCGGTGGACGCCGCCGGCACCTCGATCTTCGCCGCGACCAGCAGCTCCTCCGGCCCGAGGTGCAGCGTGCGCAGGTGGATGACGGACGGGACGCCGGGGCCGATCAGCGCGGCGCGGATGGCGTCGACGTCCTTGCGGCTCGCGGACTCCCCGAGCAGCAGGCTCTTGGTCTCGACGGCCAGCACGATCGCGATGATCACGAGCAGCACGCCGATCGCGGCCGACCCCACCGCGTCCCAGCGGCCGTCGTGCGTCACCAGCGTCATGGATACGCCGAACAGCGCGAGCACCAGGCCGATGAGCGCGCCGAAGTCCTCCAGCAGCACGACCGGCAGCTCGGGCGCCTTGGCGGTGCGGATGTAGGACACCCAGCCCTGCTTGCCGCGGGTGTGGTTCGCCTCGCCGATCGCGGTGCGGAAGGACAGGCCCTCCATGACGATCGCCGCGACCAGCACGACGAGCGGCACCCACTGCCACGACTCGATCGGGTGCGGGTCGGCGAACTTGTGCCACGCCTCGTACAGCGCGAACAGGCCACCGAGGCTGAACAGCACGATGGCCACGATGAACGCGTACATGTACCGCTCGCGCCCGTAGCCGAACGGGTGCTCCTCGTCCGCCGCGCGCCGGGCCCGCCGGCCGCCGACGAGCAGCAGCAGCTGGTTGCCGGAGTCGGCCACCGAGTGCACCGACTCGGCGAGCATCGAGCTGGACGACGTGAGCAGGAAGGCGATGAACTTCGTCACCGCGATGCCCAGGTTCGCGGACAGCGCGGCGATGATCGCCTTGTTCCCGCCTCCGTGTGCCATGCCGGTTCCTCCGCTGGTCAGCGCGCGGGCGGCCGGGGTCGCCCGAGGCCGCCGCGCGGTGGCCCGAGCGGTGATGCTAGACCGGGCGGGCCTCGTCGGCGAGGAGGACGGGGATGCCGTCGCGCACCGGGTAGGCGAGCGGGCGGTCCGGGTCCGTCGACACCAGCTCGGGCTGCCCGCCCGGGCCGACGCCGTCCACGAGGGTCGCGCCGGTCACCGGGCAGCGCAGCAGGTCCCGCACCCAGGGGGCGAGGCCGGTGGTCCCGACGGGGTGCTCGCTCACGCGGCGCCGTCCTGGCGGACCAGCGCGAGCACGTCGTCGCGCACCTTCTCCATGATGTCCTCGTCCGCGGCCTCGACGTTCAGGCGGAGCAGCGGCTCGGTGTTCGACGCGCGCAGGTTGAACCACCACTGCGGCTGGGAGTCCCAGTGCGAGACCGTCAGCCCGTCCAGCTCGTCGACCGTCACCGGGCCGGCACCCTGCTGCTCGACGTACGCCTCGACGACGCGCGCGCGGGCGGCGGCGACGTCGGCGACGCGGGAGTTGATCTCCCCGGAGGCGACGTACGGCTGGTACTGCTCGGCGAGCGCCGACAGCGGGTGCGGCTGGCCGCCGAGCGCGGCGAGCACGTGCAGCGCCGCGAGCATGCCGGTGTCCGCGAAGAAGAAGTCGCGGAAGTAGTAGTGCGCCGAGTGCTCACCGCCGAACACCGCGTCCGACTCCGCCATCTGCGCCTTGATGAACGAGTGGCCCACGCGGGTGCGGACCGCCTTGGCGCCGGCCGCGTTCACCAGGTCCGGCACGACCATCGAGGTGATGAGGTTGTGGATGACCGTCGGCGTGCGACCCTCGGCCTTCTCCCGCTCGATCTCACGCAGGCCCACCAGCGCCGTGATGGCCGACGGGCTCACCGGGTCGCCGTTCTCGTCGACGACGAAGCAGCGGTCGGCGTCGCCGTCGAACGCCAGGCCGATGTCGGCGCCGTGCTCCACGACCGCCTTCTGCAGGTCGCGCAGGTTCTCCGGCTCCAGCGGGTTGGCCTCGTGGTTCGGGAACGTGCCGTCGAGCTCGAAGTACAGCGGGACGACCTCGAGCGGCAGCTCCGGGAGGCCGGCGCCGGTGCCGAGGACGGCGGGCGCGGTGAAGCCACCCATGCCGTTGCCGGCGTCCACGACCACCTTGAGCGGGCGGATGCCGGACAGGTCGACCAGGCCGCGCAGGAAGGAGGCGTAGTCGCCCAGCAGGTCCTGCTCGGTGACCTCGCCGGTCGCGGCGCCAGCGGCCGGGGCCGGCACGCCGTCGCGCAGGTACTGCGACGCGAGGTCGCGCACCCGGGACAGGCCCGAGTCCTGGCCGACGGGGCGGGCGCCCGCGCGGCAGAGCTTGATGCCGTTGTACTCCGCGGGGTTGTGGCTGGCGGTGAACATGGCGCCGGGGATGCCGAGCTTGCCCGAGGCGAAGTACAGCCCGTCCGTCGAGCACAGCCCGATCGTGATGACGTCCACGCCCCGCGCCGCGAGGCCCTCCGCGAACGCGCCGACCAGCTCCGGACCCGACGGCCGCATGTCGTTGCCGATCACGACGCGCGGGCGTGCACCGTCCGCGGCCTCGGGGAGCACGACGACGTCGGCGAAGGCCGCGCCGATCGCGCGGGCGACGTCGGCGTTCAGCTGGTCCGGGACCGTGCCCCGGACGTCGTACGCCTTGATCAGGCCGGTCAGGTCGGGGAGCGCGGAGGTCTCAGGCACGGCGTCACGGTATCCCATCGGACTCCTTCCTGAGGCGGTGCCGCGGCGCAGCAGCCGGGCCTCCCACGGCGCCAGCGGGCCGGTGGCGGCGGGCACGCCGGGGACCTCCGCCGACGCGGATCCACCCTCGCGTCCGTCGGGCCGCACGCGGGCACTGCTGAGCAGCAGCGTCGACCTCGACCAGCGGCTGTCGTCCAGACCGGCCGGCCAGGCTGCCGGCGACGACGACACGTTGGCGACCAGGAGCACCTCTGCGTCGCCCGCCCGCCGCAGCAGCGCGTACACCTGGGGGTCGTCCGGCAGCAGCACGGTGCTGTCGCCCACCGCGAGCGCGGGCTCCGTCCGGCGCAGCCGCACCAGGTCGCGGTGCAGGGCGAGCACCGACGCCGGGTCGTCGCGCTGCGCCGCGACGTTGCGGTGGGCGGCGTGGGGGTGCGCCGCCATCCAGGGGGTGCCCTCGGTGAAGCCGCCGTGCGCGGTGGCGTCCCAGGACACGGGCGCCCGGGCGTTGTCCCGCCCCAGCGCGCGCAGCCCGTCGAGCACCGCGTCCTCGTCCTCCCCCGCGGCGACCGCGGCCGCGAGCACGGCGCGCCCCTCGACGTCCACCAGGTCCTGCGGCCCGGCCACCGGGCGGTTCGTCATCCCGATCTCGTCCCCCTGGTAGAGGAAGGGCGTGCCCCGGTGGGCGTGCAGGAGCACCGCCCAGAGCGCGGCCGACCGGGCCACCCACGGGGCCGGCGCCCCGTAGCGCGACGCGACGCGCGCCTGGTCGTGGCTGCCGAGGAACAGCGCGGGCCACCCTCCCTCGGCGCCCTGCCAGCGGCGCGCCCAGGCCTTGAGGTCGCGCAGGTCGAGGGGACGCCGGCGCCACCGCTCGGGCTCGCGGTCGAGCTCGGCGTGCTCGAACTGCAGGACGAGGTCGAGCCCGCCGTCCCGGGTCAGCCGGGTGGCCTGCGCGGGGTCGACGCCGGGGGTCTCGCCGATCAGCAGCGCGTCGCCCGCCGCGGCGCGCAGCTCCCGGAGGTGGGCGACGAGCCGGGGGCCGTTGGCGCAGAGCGAGATCCCGTCGGCGTACCGACGGCCCGGGGCGACCGGCCCGTCACGCAGCACGGCCGGCTTGTCGACCAGGTTGATGACGTCGAGGCGGAACCCGTCCACGCCGCGCGCCCGCCAGAACCGGACGACGTCCGCGAGCGCGGACCGCACGTCCGGCCGTGACCAGTCGAGGTCGGGTTGCCAGGGCGAGAACGAGCCGAGCCGGTAGGCGCCCCGGCCGGGGTCCCAGGTCCACGCCGAGCCGCCGAACGCCGCGCCCCAGTTCGTCGGCTCCGCCCCGGGCTCGCCTCCGGTCCGTCCCGGCCGCGGCGGGCGCCACACGTAGCGCTCGGGGTCGTCCCGCAGCCACGGGTGCGCGTCGGAGGTGTGGTGCAGGACCAGGTCGAGCAGGACCCGGATCCCCCGCGCGTGCGCGGCCTCGACCAGGGCGTCCAGGTCGGCGAGCGTGCCGAACACCGGGTCGACGTCGCAGTACGCGGAGACGTCGTAGCCCTGGTCCCGCTGGGGCGAGGGGTAGACCGGGCACAGCCACAGCGCCCCGACGCCGAGCCACGCCAGGTGGTCGAGCCGGGCGGTGAGCCCGCGCAGGTCGCCCACGCCGTCCCCGTCGCCGTCCGCGAACGAGCGCGGGTAGACCTGGTAGACGACGGCCTCGTGCCACCAGGTCACCGGTCCACCCCCGGCACCGAGACGAGCGCCGCCCGGCCGCGGCCGGACAGCAGGACCGCGCCGTCCGCGTCCGGGACGAGCACCGCCTCCCCGGCGGCGAGGCCGCACCGGCCGCGCGCGGTCGCCACCGCGACCGCCCCCGACAGCGCCACGACGGTCCGCGGCCCCCCGCCGGCGTGCACCACGGCGGGCTCGTCCGCGTCCACGTCGAGCACCGCGAGCGCGAACTCGTCCGCGTCGGCGGCGTACGCGCGCCGCTGCAGCCCCTCGGCGAGCAGGACGGGCGGCGGCCGCAGCACGCGCGGTGCAACGGGGCGGGTGTCGACGACGGCGAGCAGCTCGGCCGGGTCGACGAGCTTGTCCGTCAGGCCGGCGCGCAGGACGTTGTCCGACGCCGCCATCACCTCGAGCGCCGTGCCCGCGACGTAGCAGTGCAGCACGCCGGCCCCGACCGCGAGGCCGTCACCGGGCGCGAGCGCGACCGCGTGCAGCAGGTAGGACGCGACGACGCCCGGGTCGCCGGGGTACTGCGTGGCGAGCCGGAGCGCGAGGCGGTGCGGATCGGTGTCGGGGTCTCCGGGGGCGGGGTCGTCGGCGCCGAGGATGGAGGGGGCGGGGTCGGCCGGATCCGGTGGGCCGGGTGCCGCCGCACGGGCCGCAGGGCCGCCGTGCGCCGCCCCTGCGGCCGCCGCCGTCACCGCCCGCACCGTCGCCGCCGGGAGCGCGAGCACGTGCGCGAGCGCGGCCCGCACCCGGTCCTCCGCCGGCCCGGACGCGCGCAGGGCGTCGAGCACGTCCCGCAGCCCGGCCCCGGCCCGCGGCCCCAGCGCCTCGAGCAGACCCGCCGCGTCGTGGGGCTCGCGCAGGCCCGCGAGCGCCACGGTCGGGGCGAGCGCGACGAGCAGCTCGGGCTTGTGCCACGGGTCCGGGTACCGGCGAGTGCCGGCCGGCAGCCCGGCGGCCTCCTCCTCCCGGTACCGGCGTGCGGCACGTGCCGCGTCGGGATGGACCTGGAGCGAGAGCGGGCGCGCCGCCGCGAGCAGCTTGGTCAGGTACGGCAGGCGGTCGCCGAACCGCAGGCGGGCGGCGTCACCCAGCACCGCGCCCGGCCGGTCGGCGACCTCGGCGTCCAGGGCGCGGCCCGCGCCCGGGACCGTCGACGGCGCGGCGGGGTGGGCGCCCACCCACAGCTCCGCCTGCGGGCGGCCGTCGGGCACCGTGCCCAGCAGGTCGGGCAGGGCGTGCGTCGACCCCCACGCGTAGTGGCGGACCGGGTTGGCCAGGCGCAGCACGGTCACGCCCTCCGGTCGAGCCGGGCGACGCCGATCCGGGCGTCGGCCATGCCGTAGAACACGAAGGTCCGGCCCTCGATCTGCTCGACGGCCGTCGGGAACACCACGTCCGCCACCGTGCCGTGCCGCTCGTCGGCGGTCTCGGGCTCCAGGAGCGGCTCGTCCGACCGCGCGAGGACCCGCGACGGGTCCGCGGGGTCGAGCAGCATGGCCCCGGCGCAGTACCGGACCGCGTTGTCCGTCGACCACGGGTCGGTGATCTCGCCCGTCACGCCGTGGTGCAGCAGCAGCCAGCCCTCGGGGACCCGGAACGGCGCAGGTCCGGCACCGATCTTCAGCTCCTCCCAGGTCCGCTCCGGCCGCGCCACCTCGCGCGCGCCGTGCTGCACCGCCAGCGCCGCCACGTCGGCGTGCACCGCGGCGGCCGGGGCGTACGAGATCCAGATCGACGGCCGCGGATCGGTGACGGCGGCGGGCGGCCACACCCGCTCCCCGGGCCGGACCAGCCCGAGGTCCCACGTGGGGCGGTGCAGCAGGGCGTAGCAGGGTTCCCCGCCGGGACCCGGGACGACCTCGGGGAGCAGCACGGCGTCCTTCGTCGGGTACAGGTTGAGGTCGACGTCGAGGCCGGGGTCGTACCGGAACAGCAGCGGCCCGAGCCGCCGCCAGCGCCGCAGGTCGTCGGACACCGCGAGCGCCGTGCGTGGGCCGAGCGGGCCGTAGGCCACGTAGGTCATGACGTGCAGCCCGAGCTCCGGCAGCCAGGTGGACCGGGGGTCCTCCGTGCCTGCGTTCCGCGCGCCGCGCTCCCAGCGCTCCCTGGGCTCGAGCACCACCCCCTGCCGCTCGACGCCCACCGGCTCGCCGCCCGCGACCAGCACGCGGGCGAGGCCGACCCGGGAGACGTTGCCCGCGGCGACGAGCCTCGGCAGCAGGTACAGCTCGCCGTCGGGACCGCGCCCGGAGGCGGGGTTCAGCACGCCCTCGGCCTCGTGCGGGTCGTCGGGGTCGGGGGCCATGAGGGTGCGCAGTCGGGTCAGCGCGTACGGGACGGGGTCGGTCACGGTTCTCCTCGGTGACGGGAAGCGTCGGCGGGGTGCGGCTGAGGAGAGTCGGCCCGGCGGAGGGCCGGGAGGCAGGTCGGGCGGACGGGGCGGGTCGGGCGAGCAGGTCGGGTCGGCGGTGCGGAGGTGGGCGGGGACGTGTGCGGGACGCGGCGGCTCAGCCGGCCACCGGGGCGGTGGAGTCCCGCACCACCAGCCGCGGCGGGTCGAGCACGACGTCGGCGGGCACCGGCCGCCCGCGCACCACGTCGAGCAGCGTGCGGGCCGCGACCGCGCCCCAGGCGTACGGGTCCGTGCGGACCGTGGTGAGCGCGGGGCGGACGTGCGCGGACAGCTCGGCGTCGTCGAACCCGACCACCGACAGGTCCCGGGGCAGCGCCAGCCCGCGCGCCTGGGCGACCACGGTCCCGGCGACCGCCATGGTGTCGTTGCCGTAGACGATCGCGGTGGGCCGCTCCTCCGGTCCCCGGTCGAGCAGGGCGTGCGTCGCCTCGGCCCCGCCCCGCGCGCTGAAGTCCGCCTCCAGGTCCGGCCCGGGCTCGAGGCCGTGGCCGCGCAGCGCGGCGCGCCAGGCGTCCCGCCGGTGCCGGGCGTGCAGGTACCGCAGCGGCCCGCCGACGTGCCCGACGCGCCGGTGCCCGAGGGCGACCAGGTGGGCGACGACCTGCTGGACGGCCGCGGCGTCGTCGTGTCGCACCGCCGGGAACGGCGACGGCACGTCCGGTCGGTTGAGCGTGACGGCGGGCAGCCCGAGCTCGGTCAGCAGCGCGATCCGGTGGTCGGCGACGCGGAGGTCGGCGACGACGACCCCGTCGACGCGGCCCCGCTCCGCGAGCGCGCGGTGAGCCGCCTCCTCGGCACGCTCGTCCCCGACGAACCGCAGGAGGACCGCGCTGCCCTCGGCGGAGAGCCCCTGCTCGAGCCCGGCGATGAACGACGCGAAGAACGAGTCGGACCGCAGGGTCTCCGGGCTGCGCGCCAGGACCAGCCCGACCGCGTCCGCCCGCGCCCCGGAGAGGGCGCGGGCCACCCCGCTCGGCCGGAAGCCCAGCTCGTCGATGGCGTCCAGGACGCGCCGCCGGGTGGCGGAGGCGACGCCCGGGCGGTCGTTGAGGACGAACGAGACGGTGCCCTTGGACGTCCCGGACAGCGCGGCGACGTCGGCGATCGTCGGTCGCCGTGACGGCCCGTGCTCGGGCATCTGCACCCCCTTCTCCAAACCGGTTCAGACGATCGAAGCAAGGACGTCGATGCGGCGTCAAGCCCTGATTTTGCACATGGTCGGTGGTCGGCCTTGACAGCCCGGAGCGCGCCGTGAGTAGCATCTTCGAACCGGTTTGAACCGGAGCACGTCCCTCAGCCGCACGCATCCCGGGACGCCCGCACCCCTCGTCGCCGAGCGGTCGCGAGCGTCCCGCCCGCCCACCGTGCCCTCCGCGCACCGCCGCGCGGATCGATGAGGAGACCGCATGCGCCACCGACTGCCGACCGCCGTCGCCGCCCTCGCCCTCGTGCTGCCGCTCGCCGCCTGCGGCGGGGACGCCGAGGCCGAGGACGGCCCGCCGACGTTCACCGTCGCGACCTGGGCGAACGAGACCGAGGCCGACGAGCTCGACGCGATCCTGGACGGGCTCAACGACGCCCAGGACGTCTACCGCCTGGAGCAGATGGTGATCCCGGGAGGCGAGTACTACACCAAGCTGCAGACGATGATCGCCGGCCGCCAGGCGCCCGACCTGTTCTGGCTGTCGCAGGAGTACGTCCCCGCCTATGCCGACAACGGCACCCTGACCGACCTCACGGGCCGGGTCGAGGACGCGATCGACCTCGACGACTACCTGCCCGGCTCGCTCGACCCCGCCACGGTCGGCGGGGCCCTGTACGGGCTGCCGTGGATCGGTCAGCCGTACGTCGTCTACTACAACGCCGACCGGTTCGCCGAGGCCGACGTGGCCGAGCCCGACGGCACCTGGACGTGGACCGAGTTCCGGGAGGTCGCCCGCGCACTGACCGACGGCACGCGGTACGGCTACGCGACGACCGGCACGCCGCCCGTCGCGCTGTTCGCCTGGGGCGAGGGCGGCGACTACGTGACCGCCGACGGCGAGGTGGTGGTCGACTCGGCCGAGACCGTCGCGGGGCTCGAGCTGGCGCACGCGATCGCCAACGACGCGACCACGACGATGCCGCAGTCGCTGGCGCAGTCCCGCGGCGTGGAGTCCGCGTTCGTCGACGGGACCGTCGCGATGATGGTCGGCGGCGCCGCGGACGACATCGAGCGCAAGGTCGCCGAGTCCGGGCACCCGTTCGAGGTCGGCATGGCGGTCATGCCCGCGGGCAGCGTCGACCACGTGACCTTCAACTGGACCGCCTCCACCGTGCTGTCCGCCACGGTCACCGACACCGAGGCGGGCCTGGTGGCCCTCACCGACCTCACGCACGCGATGTTCGACTGGAAGATCCCCGCGCCGGTGTCCTCGCGGGTCGGTGACATCGCGGACGTGAACCCGCAGAAGGCCTACGCCGTCGACGTGGTCACCCGCTCCGCCGAGATCGCCCGCGGGTTCCACAACCAGCCGCAGCAGAACGAGCTCGGCTCCGTCATCTGGGAGCAGCTCGAGGGCCCGATCCTCTCGGACGGCGACGGCCGGGGCGTCGGGGACCTGGCCGACCTGGCCGCCGCCACCGCCGCCAAGATGCGCGAGGTGGTCGACCGCTGAGCCGGCGCCCGGGGCGGCCGCGTGCTGCCCCGGCCGCACCGCCCACCGGACGACCCCGGACGACCCGGAGGACCCCGTGCCCGATCCCCGTCCCCACGCGCTCACGGACGCACCGACCGGCCCGCCGTGCGCGGCGCGCACCCCGGAGGAGCGCGCGACCCGCGCGGCCGAGCTCGCAGCCGCCGCGCCACGGCGCCGGAGACGCAGCCCCGCCTACCTCTACATCGCGCCGTGGTTCGTGTCGTTCGCGCTGTTCGCGCTCGTGCCGATGGTGATGTCCCTCGTCATGAGCCTGACCGACTGGCCGGTCATCGGCAGCCCGACCTGGCGCGGCCTCGGCAACTTCACCGAGCTCGCCCGCGACGCCCAGTTCTGGAGGTCGCTGTGGGTCACGGTGCGGTTCGGCGTGGTCTCGGTCCCGCTCGGCATGGCGGCCGCCCTCTCCGTCGCCATGGTCCTGAACTCGAATATCCGCGGCCTGAGCCTCTACCGGACCATCTACTACCTGCCCGCCGTCGTCTCCGGCGTGGCCGTCGGGCTCATCTGGCGCTGGGTCCTCGACCCCGCCGCGGGCCTGGTCAACGGCGCGCTGGCGGCGGTCGGCGTCCAGGGCCCGGGGTGGCTCACCGACCCGGCCTGGGTGCTGCCGTCGTACACGATGGTCGCGCTGTGGGGCGCGGGCGGCGGGATGCTCACGTACCTCGTCGCCCTCAACGAGGTGCCGCGGGACCTGGGCGAGGCGGCCACCCTCCAGGGCGCCGGGTGGTGGGCGCGGCTGTGGTTCGTGACCCTGCCGCTCATGCGCCCGATCCTGTTCTACAACCTCGTCATGGGGATCATCGGCGCGTTCAAGAAGTTCAACGACGCCTACGTCCTCGGCGGGGCGGGCGGCGAGGGGAACTTCCTGATGCTGCACATCTACCGCACGGCGTTCGAGCACTTCCGGATGGGCTACGCCTCGGCGATGTCCTGGGTGTTCCTCGTCATCGTGCTCGCGGTGACCGGGCTCGTCTTCCGCTTCAGCGACTTCTGGACCTTCTCCCGCGGGAACGAGGAGCGATGACCGCCACGGCCCCCGCCCCCGACCGCGACCGCGTGCTCGCGACCGCCGCAGCCCGCCGCCGCGAGCAGCGCCGGCGGACGTGGCACCGCTCGGTCGCCAAGCACCTGGCCCTGTCCCTGGTCGCGCTGTCCATGCTGCTGCCCTTCGCCTGGATGATCACCACGTCGCTCAAGGCCGACGGGGACGTGTTCGCGATCCCGCCGCAGTGGATCCCGACCGACCCGCAGTGGCAGCACTACCGCGAGGTGTTCGAGGCGCTGCCGTTCGCGCGGTTCTTCCTCAACACCGCGCTGTACACGACCGCCGTGATGGCCGGCGAGGTGCTGGTGTCGATCGTCGTCGCCTACGGCTTCGCCCGGTTCGACTTCCGCGGGAAGAAGCCGCTGTTCCTGTTCCTGCTCATCACGATCATGCTGCCGGGCGAGATCACGATCGTGCCCGGGTACATCTTCTGGGCCGAGGTCGGCGAGACCCTCGGCGTGCAGCTGATCAACACGTACTGGCCGCTGATCCTGCCCGCGCTCGGCGGGCAGGCGGTGCACGTGTTCTTCCTGTTCCAGTTCTTCCGCTCCATCCCGCGCGACTTCGCCGAGGCCGCCTACCTCAACGGCGCGGGCTGGTGGGCGATCCTGTGGCGGGTCTTCGTGCCGATGTCCAAGCCGGCCGTGGTCACCATCGCCGTCACGTCGTTCATGGGCACCTGGAACGCGTTCCTCGGGCCGCTGATCTACCTCAACGACGTCGAGAAGTTCACCGTCCAGGTCGGGCTGACGATGTTCCGGGGCCAGTTCGAGACCGACTGGCCGCTGCTCATGGCGGCCACCACGTTGTCCGTGATCCCGATGCTCGTCCTGTTCTTCACGATGCAGCGGTACTTCGTGCCCTCCCGCGCCTCCGAGGCGGTCCGGTGACCGCCCACCCGGCCGCCCTGGCGGCCGCACCTGCCCCACCCGACGACAGCGAGGACCGACGATGACCACGACCGCCCGGGTCGACGACCTGCTCGCCACGCACCGCGCGTCCGGCGCGACGCCCACCGCCATCCGCCGCCTGCGGTTCGCCGGCGTCGGCGACCGCGACGTGTACAACGTGTCCGCCCCGTTCGCCGCGCCGGACGGCACCCTGCTGCTGGCCGGACGCGTGGA
The DNA here is from genome assembly GCF_007679345.1 of Cellulosimicrobium cellulans. Taxonomy (GTDB): domain Bacteria; phylum Actinomycetota; class Actinomycetes; order Actinomycetales; family Cellulomonadaceae; genus Cellulomonas; species Cellulomonas cellulans_A. The sequence continues at coordinate 126,080 of NZ_VEGH01000004.1, read as the reverse complement.
GGACCGCGCCGACGAGCGTTCCGAGACCGTCCTGTTCGCGCGGGACGACGCCGGGGTCTGGACACCGGTGCCGGGCGCGGCGCGGCCCGCGCTGCAGGACCCGTTCACCTTCGACCACCGCGGCGTCACCCACCTCGGCGGGGTCGAGGTCGTCGAGGCCGCGCTCCCGGACGGCTCGCCGGCGCTCCGGTACCGGACCGTCGTGCTGCGGCTCGCGGACCCGGCCCGCCCGGAGCCCGCGTTCACCGGGCCCTGGGGGATGAAGGACCTCCGGTTCGCGGACCTTCCCGACGGGCGGCTCGCCGTGCTCACCCGCCCGCAGGGCGGCGCGGACGGGCGCGGGCGGATCGGCGTCACCGTGGTCCCGTCGCTCGCCGACCTCACGGTCGCCGACGTCGACGCGGCGCCGCGGCTCGAGCACCTGTTCCTGCCCGCCGAGTGGGGCGGGGTCAACCAGGCCACGCCGCTGCCGGACGGCACCCTGGGTCTGCTCGGCCACCTCGCGCGGTTCGACGACGCCGGGCACCGGCACTACTACCCGATCGCCTGGACGCTCGACCCGCTCACCGCCCGGCACACGGTTCCCCGGATGCTGTTCGAGCGGCGCGACCTGCCCGCGGGCCCCGCGAAGCGCCCGGACCTGGTCGACGTGGTGTTCCCGGGGGCACTGGTCGCCCGCGACGGCGGGGTGACCGTCTACTGCGGGGTCGGCGACGCCGAGGCGTACGAGGTCGACCTCGGCCCGGTGCACGCCACGCTGGGCGGGGTGTAGGCCCGTGCCCGCCGCACCGCGCCGCCGCCTCGCCACCCTGCTCACCGGGATGCCGCGCGCATGGGTGGCCGTCCTGCTCGTGGTGGCGGCGCTCGACCTCGCCGTCGTCGTCGCCGGCACGGGCACCCGCACCGCCGAGGCGGCCACCGGGATCGCGCCGCTCGTGGCGGGCATCGCGGACGCCCGGGTGGTCGCGGACGGCACGGCGCCGGCCGACGGCACGGCGCTGGCCGACGGCACGGCGGGCGCCGACGGCGCGGCGGCGACGCGCGGCGCGGTGCTGGCCGACCGGGCGCTCGTCGCCGACGGCGCGCTCGTCGCGGACGACGTCGTGCTGGCCACCGACGCCCACGCCCTCGTGGTCGACCGCGCGGCCGAGGCCGCGTCCGTCCCCGCGCCCGGCGACCGCGACGCGCTGGTGCTCGCCGGCGACGGTCTTGCCCTGCTCGTCGGCGGCGAGCGGTGGACGGTCGCCTACGCGGGCTCGCTCACCGCCGCCGACCTGCACGCGCTGCTCGCCGGGTGGGAGGAGGCGCAGCGCGGCACCGCCCTGCTGGCCGCGGTGCTCACCGGCGCGCTCACCGTGGCGCTCGCCACCGCCGTGCTCGCGCTCGGCGCGCGGTATGCGGGCAGGCTCGCGCGCGGCCGGCAGACCGCCGACCCACGGCGAGCGGGCCCCTCCCTCCCCCCGCGGGACGCCCTCGCCTGGTGGGCGGCGTCGCTCGCCGCCGCGTCGACCGCCGCCGCGGCCGTCGTCCTCGCCACCGGCGGGGCGACCGGCCGGACGCCGACGCTCGCCGCGACCCTGGTGGCGGCCACCACCGGCGTCTGCCTCCTCGCCGCGACCGCCCGCACGGCCCCCGACCCACCGTCCGCCCCGGCCGCCCTCACCAGCCCCGCCGTGGTCCCCGTCGCCGCCCCCACCAGACCCACCGCCCTCGCCGCCCCGACCCGACGCGCCGGCGCCGCGAGCGGCCCCTCCTGAACGGAGCACCATGCCCACGATCGAGCTGTCCCACGTCTCGAAGGTCTACGGCACCAGCACGCTCGCCGTGGACGACGTCTCCCTCACGATCGAGGACCGCGAGTTCGTCGTGCTCATCGGCCCGTCCGGGTGCGGCAAGTCCACGCTGCTCCGGATGCTCGCGGGGCTCGAGGACGTCACGGCCGGGGACGTCCTGGTCGACGGCCGGCGGGTGAACGACGTGCACCCCAAGGACCGGGACGTGTCGATGGTGTTCCAGAACTACGCCCTCTACCCGCACATGTCCGTGGCGCAGAACATCTCGTTCGGCCTGCGGCTGCGCCGCGTCCCTCGCGCCGTGGTGCGGGAGAAGGTGGGGGCGGTCGCGGAGACCCTCGGCCTCGTGCCCTACCTCGACCGTCCGCCGGCCGAGCTGTCCGGCGGCCAGCGGCAGCGCGTCGCGCTGGCGCGCGCGATGGTCCAGGAGTCCCGGATCTTCCTGATGGACGAGCCGCTGTCGAACCTCGACGCCAAGCTGCGCGGCACCATGCGGGCCGAGATCCTCGCGCTGCACCGCGCGCTCGGCGTGACCACCGTCTACGTCACGCACGACCAGGTGGAGGCCATGACGATGGCGGACCGGGTGGTGCTGCTCCGCGACGGGGTCATCCGGCAGCAGGGCAGCCCGCGCGAGCTGTACGTGCGGCCGGCCGACCGGTTCGTCGCCACCTTCCTCGGCGAGCCGGAGATCAACCTGCTGCCCGCACGCGTCGTCGGCGGCGTGGTGCGGGCGCCCGGCGTCGTCGTCCCGCCGGGGTGGCGACCCGCAGGGTGCGAGCGCGTGCCGGACGGCGAGGACCTGAGCCTGGGCGTCCGACCGGAGCACGTCCGCGTCGGTGCTGCCGCGGCCCGCGACGGCGACGCCGAGCTCGCCGCCGAGGTGGAGCTGCTCGAGCTGCGGGGCGACGAGGCGTACGCGACCCTCCGGTCCGGCGCGCACCGGATCGTGGCGAAGGTGGCCGCCGAGTCGGCGCTGCGCCCGGGCGACCGGACGACCGCGCACGTGGCGGCCGGGTCGGTGCACGCGTTCGAGGCTGGGTCGGGGGCGGCGCTCGTGCGGTGACGGCGCGCCCCGCGCTCAGCCCCTGCTCGACCGCCGCACGACCTCGTCCCGGCTCAGCGACGTCCCGTCGCCGTCCAGCGGGAACCACGCCCGGTGCTCGCACTCGTGGCAGGACACGAACGTCACGTCCGTCCCGTCGGCCAGCGCGAGGTGCAGCCGGGTGAGGCGGGCCGACCCGCACGCCTCGCACTCCTCGGTGCCGGGCGCGTGCTCCGAGCCGGCCTGGCTGAGCGAACCCAGCGGCGTCGGCTCGGGCTCCCCGCGCCGCCCCTTGCGGCGTCCCGCCGCACCGCCCCCCGCCCCGGCCATCGCGGGCTAGTCCTGCTCGCCGCGCAGGACGCGGAGGTGCCCGCGGCGGCGCTCGGTGTCGAGCTCGGCGACCGGGGGCAGGCCGTCCGGGACCGCGGCCGCGTGCCGGGGCGCAGGCCGGCCGGCCTCGCGCACGGCGTCGGCGAGCGCCAGCAGGTCGTCGTGGCTCGGGCCGGTCTCCACGAACTCGGGCGTCAGCCGCACGACGTCCCACCCGCGCGGCGCGGTGAGGCGCGAGGCGTGCTCGGCGCACAGGTCGTAGGAGTGCGGCTCGGCGAGGGTGGCGAGCGGACCGAGGACGGCCGTCGAGTCGGCGTACACGTACGTCAGGGTCGCGACCGCCGGACGACCGCACGCGGTGCGGGAGCACTGGCGGACGGGTCTCACGGGGTAGAACCTACCGCCGTGCGCCCCGGGAGCGTGCGCGCGACCCGCGTTGTCACCCGGATACAGTGCCGGGGTGGCACCCCGACGGCACGTCCCCGCCGTCCCCGGCACCCCCGGCGGACCGGCCCCCCGCGTCGGCGCGGTCCGGCGCCGCGACCGCCGGGGCCGCGGCATCCGCGGCCCGCTGCTCCCGCCGACGCTGCCCGCGCACCGCACGCGGGCGGAGCGGTTCGACGACCTGGTGCTGGACTCGGTCGAGCGCCTGGAGGCCCGGTGGGGCAAGTACCTCGACGGGGTGGAGTTCGCCGTGGAGGACGTGCCGCCGTCCGACCCGGCGCCGTGGGAGTCCGGCGGCGTGCCGCTCGGCCGGTCGTTCCCGTCCCAGCCGGGCCTGCCGCCGCGGATCGTGGTGTACCGGCGGCCGGTGGAGTCCCGCTCGGTCGACGCGGACGAGCTGGCGGACGTCGTGCACGAGGTCGTCGTCGAGCAGGTCGCGCACCTGCTGGGACGGTCGCCCGAGGAGGTCGACCCGGAGCTCGGGGACGGGCGGTAGCCTGACCCGGCCATGACGACCACCCCCGAGCCGCGCCGCGCCGCCACCACCCCGCCCCCGGAGCCGGCCGCGGACCGCCCCGCCGTCCGCGTCGTCACGATCGTCTACCACCCCGGGCCGGAGCTGGCCGACTTCGCCCGTTCCCTGGCGGAGGCGACGACCGCGCCGGTCGAGCTGGTGCTGGTCGACAACGGTACGGAGCCCGGGACCGCCGACGAGGTGGCCGCCGCGGCGGGCGGCCGGGTGGTCCGCACGGGCGAGAACCTCGGCTACGGCGGCGGGGCGAACGCCGGCGCGCGCGGGGCGACGCAGCCGTTCCTCGTCGTGGCGAACCCGGACGTCGTCTGGGAGCCCGGCTCGCTCGACACGCTGCTCGACGCCGCCGCGCGGCACCCGGACGCCGGCGCGCTCGGGCCCGCGCTGCTGAACGAGGACGGCACGGTCTACCCGTCGGCGCGCGAGCTGCCCTCGCTGACCCAGGGCGCCGGGCACGCCGTGCTCGGCAAGGTCTGGCCGGGCAACCCGTGGACCCGCGCGTACCAGCGCCGCCAGGAGACCGCGGGCACCGAGCGGTACGCCGGGTGGCTCTCCGGCGCCTGCCTGCTGCTGCGGCGGGACGCGTTCGAGGCGGTCGGCGGGTTCGACGACGACTACTTCATGTTCTTCGAGGACGTCGACCTGGGCGAGCGCCTGGCGCTGGCCGGGCGACCGAACGTGTACGTGCCCGCGGCGCGGGTGACGCACGTCGGCGGGGTGTCCTGGAAGGCGAAGCCGGCCGCGATGATCACGGCGCACCACCGGTCGGCCGAGCGCTACCTGCACCGCCGGTACCACCGGTGGTACCAGTGGCCGGTGCGCGCGGCGGTGTCGCTGGGCCTGCGGGCGCGCGAGGTCGTGGAGCTGCGCGCGGCCCGCTGAGGCCCTCGCGCCGGCGGGTCAGCCCAGGCCGACCCGGGACGCCTCGCGCACCTGCGCGGTGCTCACCGCGGCGGCGTCCGTGACCGGCGACAGCACCGACACCAGCGGGCCGTCCGGCCGGGCGACCGCGGCGTAGAGCGCCCACGCCAGGTCGACCGACGCGTCGTCCGGGGCCACGACCTCGACGCCGGCGACGCCGGTGCCGAGGTTGCTCGTCGGGTAGGCCACGGTCGAGCCGACCGGCACCTCGACCTCCTCCTCGCCCACGACGCCGGCCGCGCCGTACGCACGCAGCGTCACGGTCACCGTCGGGCCCTGCGCGGCGGCGGTCGCCTCGGGGTCGGGCCGCTGGCCCTCGGTGGGCTCGGGGCTGGGCGCGGCGGAGGCGGCGGGTGCCGGCTCGGCGTCGGCGTCGCCCGCCGGGACCGCCGTCAGCGTGATGTTCGCCGTGGCGCCCGCCGGGACGGCGGCGAGCCCGCTGCCGGGAACGGTGGCCGCGGCCCAGGCGCGCTCGAGGCGCGGGCCCTCGTCGAGCTCACCGGCCTTCCCCTGGCGGGCGATCATCGCGCCGGCCACGACGGGGGCGGTGGCCTCGACGACGGCGGTGTAGCTCCCCGCGGCGAGCCCGCCCAGGGACACGTCGGTCACCACGCCGGCCGGCAGGTCGAGGTCCTGGGCGCCGGGCAGCGCGACGTCGCCGTCCGGCCCGAGGAGCCGCACCGAGGCGGTCGCGCCCTCGTCGCCGGGGGCGAACAGCCGCAGGGCGCCCGCGTCCGCGGCGTCCACCTCGGTGGCGACCACGGAGATCCCCGGCACCACCTGCGTCGTCGCCGGGCCGGTGCCCGCGGTGACGAGGTCGGTGCCGCGCGGGGTGAACCCGTCGAGCAGCGCGTCCTGCAGGTAGGCGGACACCTGCCCCCCGGCGGCGGTGACCCGGACCGCGATCCGGCGCTGCTCGGCGGCGACACCGGGCAGGGACAGCACGCGCTGGGCTCCGGGCGCGACGAGGAACGTGCCGCCGTTCGCCAGGTCCACCTGGCCCGAGGGGCCCCAGGCCTCGACGGTCACGTCCGCGGGCGTCGCACCCGGGTTCACGACCACCAGGTCCGCCGTGCTCTCGAGCTCGGTGCTGCCGCCCACCAGCCAGACGTCCGCAGCCGGGCGCGCGCACGACGCGGCGGCGAGACCGCGCAGGTCGCCGTCGACGACGACCGAGGACGTGGCGCCGGCGACCCGGGCGGGCTCGTCACCCGCCGGCTCCGCGCGCAGCACCGTCGCCGCGGTCGGCGCGGACACGGATCCGGTGCCGTCGGCGAGCGCCACGGGCTCGGAGCCGAGCACGGTGAGCGACGCGGCGCCGGAGGCCACGGTGTCGAACCCGGTGACCTTCTCCACCGGGGCGACCGGCACCCGGTCGAACGCCGAGTCCCCGGACAGGGTGTCGTCCGGCAGCTGCAGCGGGCCCGGGCAGACCAGGGTCGACGCGGTCGGGGCGACGTCGACGGTCGCGGCCGGCAGCGGGTCCGGCTCGTCGGCCGGCGCCGCCACCGCGAGCGCCACCACGCCGCCCGTCAGGGCCAGCACCAGCGCCCCGGACAGGACGCGCGCGGCACGCCCGGTCCGGCGCCGGCGCCCGGCGGTCGGGTCTGTCACGTCATCGCCTCCCAGCCCGACGACGCCGGACGGGCAGCGCGAGGAGCAGGGCGAGCAGCCCCACCGTGCCCTGCGCGACCGTCCACGCCGTCCGGTCGGGCGCCCGGTGGGTGACGACCAGCCGGCCACCCTCCGCCCCGACCTCGAACGTCTGCCGCCAGCCGTCGGTCACCGCGCGCAGCGGCCGGCCGTCGAGCGTCGCGCGCCATCCCGCGTCCGCGCGCTCGGCGAGCACCAGCAGCCGGCCGGTGTCCCCCGGCTCGATCCGGGTGTCCACCCGCGGCACCGCCCCGGGCTCCGCGGCCACCGCGACCGCGTCGGCGGACGCGAGGCCGGCGGCGTCCTGGGTGGCGCGCGCATCCGGCACCAGGCGGGCCCAGGCGGTCACCGCCGCGGAGCCGGCGGACCCGGTCGACGCCTCGCCGACCGCGCCGCCCGTGGGCTGCACGCGCCAGATCACGCCCGACTCGACCTCGGTGATCCGCTCCAGCCCGGGGGTGGCGTCCAGCCGGCCGACCAGGGCGGTGCGCGCCTGCTGCCGCGTGAGGTCGTCCTCGTCCGCGGGCAGCGGAGGCACCAGCACGTCCGCGACCGCGAGCGCGGCGAGGTCGGCCGCGACGTCCGTGCTCGACCCGACGGCGAGGGTGCCCACCACCCCGGCGATCTCGGCGTCCGCGGCGTCCGGCTCGGCCGGCTCGGCGTCGGCCAGGTCGCCGACCAGCCCGGCCGCGCGCGGTGCCGCGGCGGACTCCAGCACCTGCGGGCCGTCGCCGCGGAGCAGCTGCCAGTCGACCGCACCGGCCGCGCCGGCGAGGGCCCCGTCCGGCCCGGCCGACGGAGTGAGAGCGAGCACGCGGGGGGCGTCCACCGACTGCTGGGTCTGCCGGCCGATCGCCGGGACGACCGCGCGGGCCAGGGTCGTGAGCTCCGCGGCGGCGCCGTCCCGCGCCTGCCAGGCCCAGCCGCCCCAGGCGACCAGCGGCAGCGCCACCACCAGGACGGTGACGACCGCGGCGGACAGCTGGCGCCAGCCGAAGGACGCGCGGTCCAGCCACGCCCGGGCCCCGCGGGTGCTGAGCACCGCGGCGGTGAGCAGCCCGGCCATCGCGAGCGAGACGCCGGAGCCGGTCCAGCCGACGACGGCCGCGCCGTCGTCGTCGGCGCCGACGGCCACCCGGCCGGCGATCAGGGCGACGGCCACGCCGACGGCGGCGACGAACCAGCCGAGCCGGACGGCGCGCGCGACGGGCGCACCACGGAGCAGGGCGATCAGCGCGAGCAGCAGCACGGCGCCGCCCGTCGCCACCGGCCACCACGTGGCGACGCCGTCGGGCACCCAGCCGGGCAGCCACGAGGGGACGAGCGCGGCGGCGTCGACGGGCACGCCGAGCAGCACCGCCACCGGGGAGGCCGGGTCCGAGGCCAGCGGCGCCCCCGGGTCGGCGAGCAGCAGGCGCACGCCGGCGCCGCCGCGGGAGACCGCCTCCGCCAGCAGCGGGCCGAGCAGCACCAGGGCCGGCACCGCGGCGAGCGCGACGCGCAGCCGGCGGCCGCGCGGGGCGCAGGCGGCGACGACGAGCAGCACCAGGACGCCGGGCAGCAGCAGGGCGGGCGCCCCGGCGGCCACGGCGGCGAACGCGAGGGACGCGGCGGCGGCCGCGGCGACCGAGCCGGGACGGCGCACGGGGGCGGCGGGGACCGCGGCGTCGTCGTCGGGCGGCCCGTGCTGCGGCTCCGCCCGGTCGGCGGGCGCGCCGGGCTCGTCACCATCGGGCTCGTCGCCATCGGGCACGGCAGCGTCCGGCGCGTCGCCGTCGGCCACCCGTGCCGACACGGCAGCGGTCGGCCCCGTGGCGGGCACCGCGCGGGTCCCGCGGACGGGCGTCACGTCGGCGACCTCGTCGCGGTCGGGGGCCCGCTCGGCGTGGTCCTCCCCGGTCGCCGGGGCGTCGTGGGTCGCCGGGGCGTCGTGCTCGGCCGGGACCTCGGTGGTCGCCGTGGCGCCCGCGTCCCCGCGTCCCGCGGCCCGGCGTCCCCGCCGGCGCGCGGGCTCGCCCGCCCGCGCCCAGGCCTCGGGGTCGGGCCACTCCTCCGCCCCGGGGTCCGGCGCGGGCAGCCCCGCGCCGTCCTCGGCGCGCGCCGCGGTGGCGACACCGGAGAGCACGACGTCCACCTGCTGCGCCCCGACGGCCCGCGCCAGCGCGAGCACGAGCCAGGGCAGCGCGGCGTGCACCAGCACCGCCCCCGCGCGGCCCTGGCCCGCGGCGAGCAGCAGGCTCGGCAGCGCGGCCCACACGACGGCTGCCCACATCCGCACCCCGACGGAGCGCGTCGCCGCGCCGGCGGCGAACCAGGCGCCCAGCCCGGACAGCAGCACCGACCCGAGCACGAGGACGGCGAGCGCGACGCCCAGGCTGCCCCCGGCGACCGCGGTGCCGGGCAGCAGCGCCGTGACGAACGCGTCCGCGGGCCCGGGCGCGCCGAGGCCGCCTGACACCCAGCCGCTCGTGGCGGCGGCCCAGACGTCGCCCAGGCCGGAGGACGCCGCGAGCAGCGCGCCCCCGACCAGCGGCTCCCCGGACAGGGTGCCGAGCACGAGCGGGCCGAACGCGGCCCCGGTGACGGCGACCAGGACGACGGCGACGGCGACGAGCCCCGCGCGGCGGCGCAGGGCCAGTGCGGCGAGCTCGCGCAGCTCCAGCTCGCTCGGCGCGCGGACGACCCGCCGGGCCTCGGCCCGCGTCAGGCGCCGGTCGCGCCACTGGCGCCACACGGTGCGGCCGTCGGCCTGCAGCGGCCGCAGGGTCCGGCGCGGGACCGTCCGGGTGCGGCGGGCCTGCGCCCGCGCCCGGGCCACGGCGGCGGGTCGGCCGAGCGCACGCAGGGGCGCGGTCACCTCGGCGGCGGCCAGCCCGGGTTCCTTCGTCGCGATCCTGACGAGCACGCGGACCAGCCCCGCGAGCACGGCCATGACCGCGACGAACGGCACCAGCGGCAGCGGCGCCCAGACCAGGCGCTGGTGCAGCAGGGCGGCCCGGCGCGCGGCGAACGAGCGCCGCGGGTCGGCGCCGTCGGGCTCGCCGTCGGCGTCCAGGTCGACGATCGAGGCCGGGTCGGTCCCCGGGTCGCGCAGGCCGTGGTACCCCGCCTGGGCGTGCCGGACGACGGCGGAGGGCACCACGAGCACCCGGTGCCCGGCCAGGCGCGCGCGCCGGGACAGGTCGAGCCCGTCGCCGAACGGGCCGAGGGCCGGGTCGGTCCCGCCCAGCTCCTGCCAGACGTCGCGGCGCACCAGCGCACCGACCACGCCGACGCCGAGCACGTCCTCGCGCCCGTCGTGCTGGCCCTGGTCGACCTCGCCGGGCTCCATGTCGGTCATCCGCCGACCCGACCGCGAGGTGCGGACGCCGACCTCGAGCAGCCGGGCGGGGGCGGTCCAGGTGCGCTGCTTCACGCCGGCCAGGCCGACGGAGGGCGCGGCCTGCACGGCGCGGACCAGCTCGGCCAGCGCGGCCGGGTCCGGGGCGGCGTCGTCGTGCAGCAGCCAGAGCCAGGGGGCGCCACCGCCGGGCAGGTCCGCCTCGGCCGCCACGGCGGTGCGCACGGCGTCGCCGAAGCTGCGTGCGCCGGGCGCCGTCAGCAGCGTCGTGGTGCCCGCGGGCAGGCCCGCCCCGCGCAGCACCGCGGCGAGCCCCGGGTCGGGGCGGTCGCCCGCGTCGACCAGCAGGACGCGGGAGGGCGCCCGGGTCTGGGCGGCGAGCGCACGGAGCGTCGTCGCGAGGAACGGCGTGACGCCGCGGGCGACCACCACCGCCGTCACCGGGGCGGCGGCGGGCTGGGAGCCCGTGGCAGGCGCGCCGGGGTGCAGCGTGCTGGCGGTCACGACGTCAGGCGCCCCGGCGGGCGCGATCAGACCACACGCCGCTTGAGCTTGCGGCGCTCACGCTCGGACAGCCCGCCCCAGATGCCGAAGCGCTCGTCGTTGGCGAGCGCGTACTCGAGGCACTCCGCCCGGACTTCGCAGCCGGTGCAGACCTTCTTCGCCTCGCGGGTCGAGCCGCCCTTCTCGGGGAAGAACGCCTCCGGGTCCGTCTGGGCGCACAGGGCGCGCTCCTGCCAGCCCATGATGCCGTCGTCCTCGGGCGCGCCGAAGAGCGGCAGCACGGGCGCGACCGCCTCGGGCTGGGTGGTGCGCGCCTCGGACGGGAAGGGTCCCTCGTCGTCGAGCAGACTCCACATGTGTGCCTCCCCCGTCGTGCTCGTGTCGATGGTCCGTCGGCGCCAGCGGTCCTCCGCGTGCCACCCGTTCCAGGGAATTACACGCGTGTCGTTCCGCGTAGTCAAGCGGAAGACTGGTATCGGAGCCCATCCTGGCCGATATGTCCGGATCCGCGTGAACACGGGCCCCTAGGCTGCTCCCGTGCCGCTCTCGACTCCCCGCCCCGCCGCCTCCGTCGCCGACGTCCTGTCCGCCCTGCTCAGCGAGCCGGGCCGCCCCCGGCTGACCTGGTACGGCCCCGCCGGCGAGCGGATCGAGCTCTCCGGGGCGGTCCTCGACAACTGGGTGAGCAAGACCACCAACCTCCTCGTCGAGGAGCTGGACGCCGGTCCCGGGACGCGCGTGCTGCTCGACCTGCCGCCGCACTGGCGCACCGTGGTCTGGGCCCTGGCGGCCTGGCGGGTCGGGGCGACGGTCGCCACCGACGCGCACGCCGCCGCGGGCACGGCCGACGTCGTGGTCTCGGACCGCCCCGGGACGATCGCCCTCCCCCGCGGCGCCGGCGTCGTCGCCGTGGCGCTGCCCGCGCTCGCCCGGCGGTTCGACGGCGACCTGCCCGCCGGCGCCCTCGACGCGGCGCAGTCCGTGATGACCTACGGCGACGTCGTCGGCTGGGCCCCGGCGGTCGAGCCGGCCGAGCCCGCCCTCGAGGTCGGCGGCACACCCGTCCCGCACGCCGGTCTCGTCGCCGCGGCGACCGGGGCCGCCCCCGTCCCGGCCGGCTCCCGCGCGCTGCTGCCGGTCACCGACGAGCGCGGCGCCACGGCGTCCGTGCTGCTCACGACGCTCGGGGTGCTGGCCGGCGGCGGGTCGGTCGTGCTGCTGCGGCCCGAGGCGGGCGACGCGGCCGACCGGGCCGAGCGGATCGCGGCGACGGAGCGGGTCACCGCGAGGCTCTGAGCGGGCGGGTCAGCCCGCAGGGGCGACCGTCCCGTCGTCCTGCACCAGCCCGACCCACACCTCGCTCCAGGTGGTGTCGACCGTGCGCGGCACGCCCGTGAGCGTCCGACCCAGGGTGGTCGACGCGACGCCGCCGACCGGCGCGAGCGGTGGCGAGGTCCACGCGTAGTCGTCGGCGTCGAAGCTGAGCGCGGCTACCGGTCCCCCGCCCCACGCCGCGCGCACCGCCGCGAGGTCGGCCGAGGTCGGCGGGTCGACGAACTCGACCACCTCGACGTCGCACAGCACCCGGAGCGTCGCGAGATAGCGGAACGGGCTGGAGTGCGTCCAGACCACGCGGTCGACGCCGAGGTCGTCCAGGGCGTCGCAGACGGCGTGCGCCTGCGTGGCTCGGCCGGACAGCTCGACCACCGACGCCCCGGGGCGCCACGTGGTGAGCGGGAACGCGACCACGGCGGCTGCGAGCACGCCCGCGGCGGCGCGACGGGCAGCGGTCCACCGGACCGTGGAGAGGCGAGCAGCCCACCCGGGACCTCGCCACCGCCCTGCCAGAGCCGCGAGTCCCACGGCCGCCGTCAGCAGCAGCCCCGGCAGGGTCGCGGGCAGCAGCCGCCGCACCGCCCAGATCTGGTCGGGCGTGATGCTGATCCGCACCAGCGGGAAGACGGCCGCCACGCCCAGGAGCGCGACGAGCACCGTCGACGCCGGGTCCCGCCCGGTCACCGAGCGGCGCGCGAGCACCGCCAGCCCGGTGAACCCGAGCACCACCGCGGGGACGCCGAGGTACCAGCCGACCCACGCGAGCGTGCGCTCGTCGTAGGAGCGGGCGGCGTCGAGCGGCTCCCCCGCCGCGGCCTGGAGCACCTGGACCGCGTAGCCGTAACCGGACGCGGGGTCGGTGAACCGACCCTGCCACCACAGGGGCCGGGAGGCCAGCGCCACCCCCATCAGCAGCGCGGCACCGGCCGCGCACCAGCCGAGGACGGCCCGGCGGCGGTGCAGCCACCGGCGCAGCCACCCGAGCCAGCGGCCCGGCAGGACGAGCACCACCACCGCCGCCGCCAGCAGCACCGCGGTCGCCACGAGCAGCGCGCCGAGCTGCGACGCGTGCTCGCGCACGTACTCGGGGCTCAGACGCAGCACGTCCACCATCCCCAGCGCCACCATCACCGCGCTCCCGCCGATCGCCGCGAGCGCCCCCCGCACGGACTGCCGCCGGTCTCGGCGCCCGAGAGGCGACGCCCCGACCAGCAGGTAGCCGAGCGCGAGCCCCGCCATCGCCACGGCACCGTCGATCCGGGCTGCGCCCACCGCGCCGGCCAGCGCCCCCACCAGGGCGTGCGTCGCGACCCGACCCGTCCTCGCAGGAGGGCGGGCAGGGTGCCACGCCCCGTGCGCGACGGCGAGGGCACCGCACAGGAAGGCGACGGTGAGCGGCTCGGTGTACGCGGCACGGGTGAACGTCAGCATCGGGAGGCTGAGCGCCAGCGCCGTCGTCGGCACGAGCGCCCAGAGCGGCCCCGCGAACCGACGTGCCGCCGCGAACACGGCGAGCAGCGCGACGGCACCGATCACGACGTTGCCCGCCAGCACGGCACGCTCGCCGCCGACCCAGCCCTGGACCGCGAGCAGGGCGGGGAGCATCTTGTTGCCCTGGGCGTACAGCGCCCCGTCGTGCAACCAGAACGCCTCGGTCCCTGCGGCCGCCGACCCGACCGCGGCGTCGACCCCGGCCGCCGACCCGACCTCCACCGGCGCCGCGGGATGGTCCACGAGCCAGACCGCCTGGAGGGTGAGGAACCCGGGATCCCGGTTGACCACCACGTACTCGCCCGCGGTCCGCAGCCCCGCGACGACCCAGCCGGCGACGAGCACCAGCACGGCCAGCAGCGCGGCGACCTGGGCGCGGGTGCGGCCCGGCGGCGCCGGCAGCACGCGCAGCCCGACGAGCGACAGCGCCAGGGCGACCGGCAGCACGACCGCGGGCCGGAGCTGCCCGGCGAGGACCGCGGCGACCGCCGCCACCCCGAGCGCGAGCAGCACCACCGGCGCGACGTCCGGCACCGCCAGCGCGAGGTCGGTCAGCCGTGCGTGCCGCGCCCGGGCCGTCGAGGCCGCAGGCGGGCGGTCAGGGGACGTCGGCCTGCACCAGGACGCCGTCGCCGTGGACCCGCAGCGGTCCGTCGGACGCGGGGACGAAGGCGGCGTCGCCCTGCACGAGCTCGAGGTCCCCGTCGCGGACCGACGAGACCACGAGCCGGCCCTCGAGGCACAGCAGCACGCGCGGCCCCCGCCCGGGGAGCGGGTGCGCCGCGCCGTCGGCGACCCGGGTGACCGACAGCTCGAAGTCGTCGACGGGTGCGTAGTACACGCGGGTGGCGCCGTGGAACGTCTCCGGCGCGATGCGGATGGGCGGCGCAGCCACGTAGTCCACGTTGCGCAGCAGCTCGTCGACGTCCACGTGCTTCGGGGTCAGGCCGGCTCGCAGCACGTTGTCGGAGCTCGCCATGACCTCGATGCCGAGTCCGCTGAGGTACGCGTGCACGCCGCCCGCCGGGACGAACAGGGCGTCGCCCGGCTGCAGCGTCACCGGGTTGAGCAGCAGCGACGTGACCACCCCGGGATCACCCGGGTACGCCTCGCGCAGCCGCACCACCGTGCGGTCGGCGCGCGGCGACGGCGAGCCGGCCGCGAGCCGCGCCTCGCACGCCGCCGCGACCTCCGCCACCTCCTGCGGGCTCGGTCGCGTCGCCGGGCGCAGCAGCCGCTCGAACACGGCCTTGATCCCGGCGGCGGACGGCTGCGCGTCGAGCATCGCCCGCAGCTCCTTGGCGAGCGGGGCGTCGAGCCCGTCGAGCAGCTCGGCCGCTCGACGCGGCGCCCGGAAGCCGCACAGCGCCTCGAACCGGGTGAGTGCGTAGACGAGCTCGGGCTTGTGGTTCCGGTCGCGGAAGCTGCGGTGCGGCGCGTCGAGCGGCACGCCCGCGGCCTCCTCCTCGTCGAAGCCCTCGCGGGCGCGCCGGACGTGCGGGTGGACCTGCAGCGACAGCGGCGACTCCGCGGCGATCACCTTGAGCAGGTACGGGAGCTGGGCCCCGAACCGCGCCTCGACGTCGGCCCCGAGCACCGCCGCCGCGTCCGCCGCGATGACCTCCGGCAGCGGGCTCCCCGCGCTGCCGTCCTCGCGGACGCAGCGGGAGGGCGCGCTCGCGTGCGCGCCGAACCACGCCTCGGCCACCGGCTCGCCGGTGGCCTCCGTCCCCAGGAGGTCGGGGATCGCGGTCGGAGAGCCCCAGGCGTAGTGCTGGATCGAGTTCGTCAGGCGGTACACGTCGTTCCTCGTCGTGCGGCGGTGGGCGCCCCGATGCTACCGGCGGGGGCCCGGCCGTGTGCGCGATCAGGCGTGCGCGATCCGCAGGACGGACGTCTCCCGGGGATAGGGCAGGGACGGCACCCACCCCCGGTACCGCTGCACCTGCATGCCGCTGCCGGCCAGCCCGGCCGCGTACCGGGGACGCTGCGTGTCGTCGAACAGCACGATGCCGCCCGGCGCCAGCCGGCGGGCGGCCGCCTGAAGGCACGCCACCCGCGCGCGCCCGTCGACGACGACCAGGTCGAAGTCACCGGGGACCGCGTCGATCGCGGCGACGTAGCGCGCGTAGTCGCGACCCTGCTCGCCCCGGCGGCCCGACGGCACCCGCGGGTCGGGGTCGTCGTCGGGGCCGACCTCGTGCAGCGTGACGGTCCCCGTCAGGCCGGCCTCGCCGAGCACCCGGCGCATGACGTCGGCGAAGCCCGCGTGGTGCTCGACGCTGTGCACCTCGGCCGCGCGGCGGCCCAGCCACACGGAGCTGGCGCCCGAGCCGTACTCGAACACCCGGCCGGCCCCGCCCAGGCTGCCGAGGTGCTCCTCGACCGCCTCGATGGCGCCGTAGGTCCACCACGGCTGGTCCAGCGCGACGAGGTCCTCGACGTCGTGGATCGCGAACAGCGTCCGCAGGTGGCCGGCGACGCTGCGCGGGTCCTCGCGGTGCCGGCGGTCGAGCCGCTCGTACACCCCCGTGCGGTGCGCGACGTCGCGCGCGGCGCGCGACGTCGCCACGTAGGCCGATCGGGCGATCTGTCCGACTCCGGGCACGCCGGGTCCTCCTCGCGGTCGCTGCTGGGGTCCGAACAGCCTAGGTGACGATGCGCCGCCCCTATCCTGGGGCGGGTGCGATCGAGACGGGCAGTGGTCGGTGCTGCGTTCTTCGCCCTCGCGGCGGGGCTCCTGGTGTGGTCGGTCGTGGACCGCCGGGAGGAGCTCGCGGACGCGCTGACCCGGCTCACCGCCGGGAGCGTCGTGCTGTCGCTCGCCTTCGCCTGCGCGGGTCTGGTCGCGCAGATGCTGTCGTGGCGGAGCATGCTCGCCGCCACCGGAGCCCCTCCACCGCCGGCTGCGGCGGCGCGGATCTACTTCCACGGCCAGCTCGGCAAGTACGTCCCGGGCGGCGTGTGGGCGGTCGTCGCGCAGGCGGAGCTCGGCCGTGCGCACCGCGTCAGCCGCGCCCGCAGCGCGGTCGTCGCGCTCGGCGCGCTCGCCGTGCTCCTGGTGGTGGGAGGCACGGTGGCGGTGATCGGGCTCGCGGCCGGCTCACCCGGCTCGCTGACGACGTACTGGTGGGCGGTCGCGGTCGTGCCGCTGGGCGTCGTGGGCCTGCTGCCACCCGTGTTCGACCGCGTGGTGGCCCTCGGGCTGCGGCTCACCCGCCGCGGCGACCAGGAGGTGCGCGTCGGCGGACCGGGTCTGGCCCGCTCGGCCGGCTGGGCGCTGATGATGTGGCTGCTGTTCGGGCTGCACGCCGCGGTGCTCGTGCACGACCTGGCGCCCGCTTCCCCGGGACGGACGGCGCTGCTCGGCACCGGGGCGTTCGCCCTGGCCTGGGTCGTCGGGTTCCTGGTGGTGATCGCGCCGGCCGGCACCGGCCCGCGCGAGGCGGCGCTCGTGCTGGCTCTCGCGCCGGTCCTCGGGAGCGCGGACGCGCTGCTGGTGGCGCTGGTGAGCCGCGTGGTGATGGTCGTGGCGGACGCGGCGGCGGCCGGGGTCGCGGCGGCCGTCGGCCGCCGCGCCGTCACCGCGGAGGAGCCGGCGGGTACTGGATCCGCCTGATGCGCTCCAGCTGCTCCTCGAGCAGCGTGCGGTTCGTGCGCAGCAGGTCCGACAGGATGCCGAGCGCGACCGACAGCAGCGCGGCCACCGCCATGATCGCGGCGAAGATCAGCGACTGGACGTTGCCGTCGTGGTCCCACGGCCCGAGGAACAGCACGAGGAACCGCACTGCCGGCACCAGGGCGAGGACGCCGAAGACGGCCGCGAACCAGGCGAACAGGACGTAGGGCTTGAACATCAGGTAGCTGCGGACGATGGCGGAGGCCGACTTCGCCATGTGGTGGAAGATGTTCCGGAACAGCCGGGACTCCCGGGTCTTGGCGTTGGTCGTCACCGGCAACGACGCGATCCGCAGGCGCTTGTGCCCCGCCTGGATGATCGTCTCCATCGTGTACGAGAACTCGGTCACGACGTTCAGCCGCAGCAGCGCATCGCGCGAGTACGCGCGGAAGCCGCTCGCCGCGTCCGGCAGCTGCGTGTCGGCGGCGTAGTTGACGACCCGGCTGCCCACCCGCTGCATGAGCTTCTTGAACGGGGAGAAGTGCGCGATCGTCGCCGTCTGCCGGTCCGCGATGACGATGTCGGCGGTGCCGTCGATCACCGGTCGCACCAGGTCGGGGATGCGGTCCTGCGGGTACTGGTTGTCGCCGTCCGTGTTCACCACCACGTCCGCGCCGTGCGCTAGCGCGTAGTCGACGCCGTCCCGGAAGGAGCGCGCCAGCCCCTGGTTCCGGGAGTGCCGGACCACGTGCCGCACGCCCAGCGCCCGCGCGACCTCCACCGTCCGGTCGGTCGACCCGTCGTCGATCACCAGGATCTCGAGCTCGTCGACCCCCTCGATCGCACGCGGGATCGACTCCAGCACGGCCGGGAGCGTGTCCTCCTCGTCGAGGCACGGGATCTGGACGAACACCTTCATGCGGTTCCTGACACGGGAGGGCACGGATGGCCCTCGACCCTACTGCACGCCCGTTCGACACCGAGGACCGGCCCGGATGCGTCAGAATGGCCCGATGCGAGGCATCATCCTGGCCGGCGGGTCCGGCACGCGGCTGCACCCGATCACCCTCGGCGTCAGCAAGCAGCTCGTCCCGGTCTACGACAAGCCGATGATCTACTACCCGCTCTCCACGCTGATGCTCGCGGGCATCAGGGACGTGCTCGTGATCACGACGCCGCACGACGCCGAGCAGTTCCGGCGCCTGCTGGGCGACGGCTCGCAGTTCGGCATCTCGATCAGCTACACCGTCCAGGCGGAGCCGAACGGCCTCGCGCAGGCGTTCGTGCTGGGGGCCGACTTCGTCGGCGGCGACTCCGCCGCCCTGGTGCTCGGCGACAACATCTTCTACGGCCCGGGCCTGGGCTCGCAGCTCACCCGGTTCGAGGACATCGACGGCGCCGCCGTGTTCGCCTACCGGGTCGCCGACCCCACCGCCTACGGCGTCGTGGAGTTCGACGCGCAGGGCCGCGCCCTCTCGCTCGAGGAGAAGCCCGCCGAGCCGAAGTCCTCCTACGCCGTGCCGGGCCTGTACTTCTACGACAACGACGTCGTGGCGATCGCGAAGGACCTGCAGCCGTCCGCGCGCGGCGAGTACGAGATCACCGACGTCAACCGGCACTACCTCGAGCAGGGCCGCCTGCAGGTCGAGGTGCTGCCCCGCGGGACCGCCTGGCTGGACACCGGCACCTTCGACTCGCTGCTCGAGGCCTCGGACTACGTCCGCACCATCGAGTCCCGGCAGGGGCTGAAGATCGGCGCGCCCGAGGAGGTCGCCTGGCGCCGCGGGTTCCTGTCGGACGACGAGCTGCGGGTGCGGGCGGAGAAGCTGGTGAAGTCGGGCTACGGGACCTACCTGCTGTCGCTGCTGGCCGACCGACGGGACTGACCAGCTGCGGCACCACCCGCTCGCGGTGCGGCGGCGCGGGGACCTCGCGATGCGCACCTGCGGGATTCACACGATCGCCACAACATGAGGAACAATCCGGTCCCATGCAGGGTGCACTGACTTCCGGGCTGCTGCCCGCCCGTCTCGTCCCGACTCGCGGGGCCGCCGCGTGAGCGCCGTCCAGGACCCGCCGGTCACCGTCCCGCTCAACGACCTCTCCCGCGCCCTGCGCGCGGAACGTGCCGAGCTCCTCGACGCGATGGCGCGTGCCGTCGACTCCGGCTGGCTCGTGCACGGTCCGCAGCACGCCGGGTTCGAGCAGGACCTCGCCACCTTCCTCGGGGTCGAGCACGCCCTCGGCGTCGCGAGCGGCACCGACGCGCTCGAGCTCGCCATGCGTGCCGTCGTGCCCGCCGACCGACGGGTCGTCGTGACCGCGGCCAACTGCGGCGGGTACAGCACCACCGCCGCCCGCCGGGCGGGGTTCCACGTCCGGTACGCCGACGTCGACCCGGGTACGCACCTGCTCTCCCCGGAGACCCTCGCACCCGTCCTGGGCGCGGACGTCGGCGCTGTCGTGGTCACGCACCTGTACGGCCGGTCCGCCGACGTCGGCGCGATCCGCGCGGCGTGCGAGCCGCTGGGGATCAGGGTGATCGAGGACTGCGCCCAGGCCCTCGGCGCCACCCGCCCCGAGGGGCGCGTCGGGTCGCTCGGCGACGTCGCGGCGTTCTCGTTCTACCCGACCAAGAACCTCGGCGCGCTCGGCGACGGCGGCGCGGTGGCGACGCCGTCGGCCGAGGTCGCGCAGGCCGTCCGGGAGCTGCGGCAGTACGGCTGGCAGGGCAAGTACACGATCGGCCGGAGCGGCGGCGTGAACTCCCGGCTCGACGAGGTCCAGGCCGCGGTGCTGCGCACCAGGCTGCCCCGGCTCGACGCGGGCAACGCCCGCCGTCGGGCGATCCTCGCCGTGTACGGGGACGCCGCCCCGGCGGACGTGCGTGTCCTCCCGGCCGAGGACGAGGGCCACGCCGCGCACCTCGCCGTGGTCGAGACCGAGCGCCGTGACGAGCTCGTCGCCCACCTCACCGCGCACGGCGTCCGCACCGACGTCCACTACCCCGTTCCTGACCACCGCCAGCCCGCGATCGCCGCCGAGCACGCGGACGTGCGGCTCCCGGTCACCGAGCGGCTCGCGGCGAGCGTCCTGTCGCTCCCGCTGTTCCCCGAGCTCACGGACGACGAGGTGGCGCGCGTCGCCGCCGCCCTCGGGAGCTTCGCGTGACCGAGCCCCCCGCGATCCCGGCACCGGAGGTCCCGGCGGCGGCTCCGGTGCACCCCGTCGTCCCCGAGTTCTCCGTGGTGATCCCGGTCTACGGCAACGAGAGCACGCTCGGAGCCGTCATCGAGCGGCTGGAGGGCGTCGCCGCGCGGCTGCCCGGCCCGCTCGAGGCGGTGTTCGTGGTGGACGGCTCCCCCGACGGCTCGCTGCTCGTCCTCGAGCGGCTGCTGCCCGAGGCGAAGATCGCCGGCCAGATCGTCGTGCACTCGCGGAACTTCGGCTCGTTCCCCGCCATCCGCACCGGGCTGGCGGCGGCGCGCGGCGAGTACATCGGCGTGATGGCCGCCGACCTCCAGGAGCCGCCCGAGCTCATGGAGGAGTTCTTCGACGTCCTGCGCACCGGGGAGACCGACATCGCGATCGGTCGCCGCGAGTCCCGTGCCGACCCCGCGGTGTCGTCGTTCCTGTCCCGGACGTTCTGGGGCCTCTACCGGCGCCTGATCAACCCGGCCATCCCCCGCGGCGGCGTCGACGTGTTCGGCTGCACCCGCGAGGTCGCCGGGCACCTCCTCTCCCTCGGTGAGGCGCACTCGAGCCTCGTCGGGCTGCTGTACTGGGTGGGCTTCCGCCGCACCGAGGTGCCCTACAGCCGGGTGCCGCGCACCGAGGGACGCTCGGGGTGGACCCTGCGCAAGCGGGTCCGCTACATGCTCGACAGCGTCTTCTCGTTCACTGACATCCCGATCAGCCTGCTCAGCACCGTCGGCTTCCTGGGAGCAGTCACCACGGCGCTCGTGGGCGTCGTGGTGTTCTTCAGCTGGCTCACCGGGAACATCGATGAGATCGGCTACACGCCGCTCATGCTCGTCATGCTGTTCTCCACCTTCGTGCTGCTGTCCGGGCTCGGGGTCGTCGGCTCGTACGTCTGGCGCACCTACGAGAACAGCAAGTCCAGGCCCGTGTCCGTCGCGATGTCGCGGCAGGTGTACGACCTCGATGCCTGAGCGCCACAGCCTCAGCGGGTCGGCATGGCGGTTCCTGCTGGCCGGGGGCGCCAACACCCTGATCACGGCCGGTCTGCTCGCGCTGCTGTCGCTCGTCATCGACCCGCGGCTGGCGTACACCCTGGTCTTCGCCGGCGGGCTGGTGCTGTCGACGTTCCTGGCGGACCGGTTCGTCTACGGCGTCCGGATGAACCGCGCCGCGGTGATCGCCTACGTGGTCCTCTACCTGGTCGTCTACCTGATCGGCCTGGCGGTGGTCCACCTGTGGACCACCGCCGGGTACCCCGAGGCGGCGACGAGCCTCGTCGTCGTCGTCACCGCCCCCCTCACCTTCCTCGGCGGCCGGCTCATCACCGGCCGCCTGCACCGGGCCCGCACCGCCGGTGCCCCCGACACCCCTCACCTGGAGACCCCGTGAGCCCGTTCGTGCACCCGCAGGGCATCTGCGAGTCCGAGACCGTCGGCGACCTCACCCGGATCTGGGCGTTCGCGCACGTGCTGCCGGGCGCCCGCATCGGCGTCGACTGCAACATCTGCGACCACGTCCTCGTGGAGAACGACGTCGTCGTCGGGGACCGGGTCACGGTGAAGTCGGGCGTCCAGCTGTGGGACGGCGTGCGACTGGGCGACGACGTGTTCGTGGGCCCGAACGTCACGTTCGCCAACGACCGGTTCCCCCGCTCGAAGCAGTACCCCGAGGAGTTCCTGCAAACGGTCGTCGCCGACGGCGCCTCGCTCGGCGCCGGCGCCGTGATCCTGCCGGGCGTGCGGGTCGGCCGGAACGCCATGGTCGGCGCCGGGGCCGTCGTGACCAAGGACGTGCCCGCCAACGCGGTCGTCGTCGGCAACCCGGCCAGGATCACCGGCTACGCCGGCGCGGAGAAGGCCCCCGCCGTCACGGCCGCCGACGCGGTCGGCGAGCGAGAGCTCACGGGCGGCGCGCGGCTGATCCCGCTGCGGGTCGCGAGCGACCTGCGCGGGTCACTCGCCGCGATCGAGCTCGGCAAGGACCTCCCGTTCGAGCCCGCGCGGTTCTTCGCCGTCTTCGACGTCCCGTCCAAGGACGTGCGCGGCGAGCACGCCCACCGCGCGTGCGAGCAGGTCCTCGTCTGCCTCCGCGGCTCGGTCGCGTGCATCGTGGACGACGGGACCCAGCGGACCGAGGTGGTCCTCGACCAGCCCGGCGTCGGCCTGTACATGCCCGCCATGACCTGGGGGACGCAGTACCGGTACACCGAGGACGCGGTGCTCGGTGTCTTCGCCTCGCTGCCGTACGACGCGGACGACTACATCCGGACGTACGAGGAGTTCCTCAGCGAGGCCGATCGCACGTGAGCCGGACGCGCGACCGGGATGAGCCGGTCGCGCGCCCGGCCGGGGTCACGCGAGCACGGCTCCCGCGGCGGCGTCCCAGCGCTCCTGCCACTCCCCGATGGGCTCGACGCCCGCCGCCCGCAGCGCGTCGTGCCCGAGGACCGAGTACGCGGGCCGGGGCGCCGGCCGCTCGAACTTCTCCGAGGTCGTCTCCCGGACGATCGCCGGGTCGAGTCCCGCCGCGGCCACGGCGGCCCGGGCGAAGCCGTGCCAGGAGGTCTGTCCGCCCGAGGTGCCGTGGTAGGTCCCGGCGGGCGCGCCGGCCGCGACGAGCCGCTCGACGAGGTCCGCGAGGTCGACCGTCCAGGTGGGCTGCCCGACCTGGTCGGCGACCACGTCGAGCCCGCCCTTCTCTGCGGCGACGCGCGCGATCGTCTTCGGGAAGCACGCTCCGTGCGCGCCGTAGAGCCAGGCGGTCCGCACGATCAGGTGGTCCGGCGCCTCGGCGCGCACGGCCCACTCCCCCGCTGCCTTGGTCCGCCCGTAGGCCGAGCGCGGCAGGATCGGGGCGTCCTCGCCGTACGGGCGGTCGGCGTGGCCGTCGAACACGTAGTCCGTGGAGATCTGCACGAGGCGGGCGCCGGCCCCGCGCGCGGCCCGGGCGAGCAGCGCCGGTCCCGCGGCGTTCACCGCGAACGCCGCCCGCTCGTCGGCCTCCGCCGCGTCGACGGCCGTGTAGGCGGCGACGTTGGCGAGCACGTCGTACCCGGCAGCGGCGTCCGCGGTCGCCGCCGGGTCCGTGATGTCGAGGTCCGCGCGGTCCAGCCCCGTCACGTCGTGGCCCCGCTCGCGCAGCAGCGCGACGAGATCCTGACCGAGCATGCCGTGGGCACCCGTCACCAGCCAGCGCACGTCTTCTCCTTCAGTCGGCAAACCCCCGCAGCGTACCGGCCCGGATAGGCTCTTCCCGGCCGTTCGACCCGAGAGGACCCCCCAATGACCTACCGCGAGCTCGCCGTCCCCGGCGCCTGGGAGATCACGCCGACGCAGCACGGCGACCCCCGTGGCGTCTTCCTGGAGGCGTTCCAGGGCGGCCCGTTCGCCGAGGCGACCGGCCACCGGTTCGACCTGCAGCAGGCGAACATCTCCGTGTCCGCCGCCGGGGTGCTCCGGGGCATCCACTTCGCGGACGTCCCTCCGGGGCAGGCCAAGTACGTGACCTGCCCGAAGGGCGCGGTGCTGGACGTCGTGGTCGACATCCGCGTGGGGTCCCCGACCTTCGGGACCTGGGACGCCGTGCTGCTCGACGACGTGGACCGGCGGGCGATCTACCTGGGCGAGGGCCTCGGGCACGCGTTCCTGTCGCTGGAGGACGGCTCCACGGTCACGTACCTCTGCTCCACGGGGTACTCGCCCGGTCGCGAGCACGGCATCCACCCGCTGGACCCGGAGGTCGGCATCGACTGGCCGACCCAGGCCCGGGACGGCTCGCCGATCACGCCGCAGCTGTCCGCGAAGGACTTGGCGGCGCCCTCGCTCGCGGAGGCTCGCGCGTCCGGGCTGCTGCCCGACCACGACACCGTGCAGCGGTACGTGGCCGGCCTGGCCTGACACGCCGCGAGGACGCCCGGGCCGCCCGGCTCAGCGCCGGGCGGCCAGGGCGTCCTCGTACGCCGCGACGTGCGCACGGGCGGCCTCGCGCCAGGTGAAGCCCGCCGCCCGCTCCTCGGCGGCCGCCGCCAGCCGCGCCCGCTCCGGGGCGTCGTCCAGCAGCGAGCGCAGCGCGCCCGCGATGTCCGCCGCCGCGGTGCCGGTGTACGCGACGGCGTCCCCGCCGACCTCGGGAAGCGACAGCTCCCGGGTGGTCAGCACGGCCGCGCGGCAGGCCATCGCCTCCAGCACCGGCAGGCCGAAGCCCTCGCCCAGGCTCGGGTACGCGACCACGGTCGCCCCCGAGAGCAGCCCGGCGAGGTCGCCCAGCGGCAGGTAGCCGGTGCGGATCAGGCGGAGCCCGGCCGGCACCGCCGACACCGCCGCGTCGACCGCGGTGTCCCAGCCGGACCCGCCGGCGAGCACGAGCGCCGGCGCCGGCCCACCGCCCTCGCACGCCCGGACCCAGCCCTCGATCAGGGCGGGCACGTTCTTGCGCGGCTCCAGCGTGCCGAGGAACGCGACGTAGGGCTCGTCGGCACCGAGCCCGATCGCCGCGCGCACACGCGCGCGCTCCGCGGCGTCCACGGGGTGGAAGACCCCGGTGTCGACTCCGTGGTAGGCGACGGTGAACCGGCTCGGGGACCCGCCCGCGTAGCGCACGACCTCGTCCCGGGTGGCCCGGGACGGCACCACCAGCCCTGCCGCGCGGCGCACGGCGAGCCGGGTGGCGGTGCGGAAGAACCGCGCCTTCACCGGCGAGTGCAGCTGCGGGTGGCTGAAGAACGTGGCGTCGTGCAGCGTGACGACCAGGGGCACCGGCGTCGCGACCGGGAAGGTGTAGTGCGGGCTGTGCAGCAGGTCGACCCCGCGCCGGGCCAGCAGGGGCAGGGCCGTCTGCTCCCAGGCGAGCCGGGCGGGACGGCGCTCGACGAGCCCGTGCACGGGGAGCACGTCGGCCCCCGGGACGAGCGCAGCCGTCTGGTCCGCGTCGCGCGCCTGGCACACGACGCGCAGGTCCACCCCCTCCGCCTCGAGGGCGGGCAGCAGCGCGTCGACGTACCGGCCCACACCTCCGCGGTCCGCAGGGATGGCCGTCGCGTCGAACAGAACTCGCACCGCGCCATCGTAGGTGCGGGGCCGGAGGGGCCGGTGCGCGACACTGTGCGCATGGACACCTCCCTTCCGGGCCTCGCCCCGTGACGGCGGCCACTCCGCAGGAGCTCGCGCCCGCGCGCCCCGACGTGCGCACCGCCCCCGAGGCCCGGCTGGGCCGGTGGCACGGCCACCAGATGGACCCGCGGCGCAACGGGCTCAACGTGGTCCGCCTCGCTCTCGCGGTGCTGGTGCTGCACGCCCACGCGTACTACATCTCGGGCCGCGGCGTCGGGCCGCACCTGGACGGCGAGAACCTCGGCGGCTGGGCCGTGTTCGGGTTCTTCGCGGTCAGCGGCTACCTGATCACCGGCTCGCGCTGGCGCAACCCGCTGTCGACGTACCTGGTGCACCGGGTCGCCCGGATCTTCCCCGCGTTCGTGGTCTGCCTGCTGGTCATGGTGGCCGTCGTGGGCCCGATCGGGTACGTCTGGTTGCACGGCACCCTCTCGGGCTACCTGACGACGAGCACGACCCCTGCGAACTTCGTGTGGAGCAACCTGTTCCTGCGGGTGAACGCCTACGACATCGCGGGCACGCCGGCCGACGTGCCGTACCCCGGCGCCTGGAACGGCTCGCTGTGGAGCCTGTACTACGAGTTCCTCTGCTACCTCGTCGTGGGGCTGCTCGCCCTGGTCGGCTTCATGCGCCGTTCCGTCTGGGGCCTGGTGGGGGCCTTCCTGCTGTCGGTGGCCGCCCACGCGGGCTGGCCGCACGGCGTCGCGACGCTGCTCGGCGGCAACGTCGACGCCCAGCTGCTCGCGAAGCTGCTGCCCCTGTTCCTCGGCGGCGCGCTCGTCGAGCGGCTGCGGCACCGCCTGCCGATGCACTGGGCCGCCGCAGCCGGCAGCGTGGCGGTCGTGGCCGGAGCGGTGTGGCTGCTCGACGGGTGGGGGGCGCAGCTGACCGCGCCGTTCCTCGCCTACGCGCTGATCTGGGTCGGCTCCGCGCTGCCGATCCCCGACCTGCTGCGGCGCCACGACGTGTCGTACGGCATCTACATCTACGCGTTCCCCGTCCAGCAGCTGCTGGTGCTGACCGGCGCGCACGAGCTGCCGATCCTGGCGTACGACGTCGTCGCCCTCGCGGTCACCGTGCCGCTGGCCGTCGCGAGCTGGCTGGTCGTCGAGCGGCCGGCGATGCGGTGGGCCCGGCGGTCCACCGCCGCCCGGCCCGCCTGAGACGACGAGGGGGCGGACGCTTCGGTCCGCCCCCTCGTCGCCACCCCGGTCAGGCGCCCTGCTGCTCGTCCACCCACCGCGCGAGGCGGTCGACGCCCTCGGCGAGCGAGACCTGCGGGGACCAGCCCAGCACCTCCCGCGCCCGGGTCACGTCGGCCCACGCGTGCCGGACGTCGCCCTGGCGGTACTGACCGGTGACGTGCGGGTCCGGCGCGCCGTAGAACCGGGCGATCAGCCGGGCGGCGTCGGCGATCGTCTGGTGCTCACCGGAGCCGATGTCGATCGGGACGCTGCCCGGATCGGCGGCGGTCGTGGCCGCGAGGAGCGCCCGCGCCACGTCGTCGACCAGCACGAAGTCCCGGCGCACGGCCCCGTCCTCGTACAGCGGGATGGACGCGCCCTCGCGGGCCAGGCGGCAGAAGAGCGCCATGATCCCGGTGTAGGAGTTGGTCAGCGACTGGCCAGGCCCGTAGACGTTCTGCAGCCGCAGCACGACCGCCTCGACCCCCTCGGAGTTCGCCCACGACGTGATGATGTGCTCCTGGGCGAGCTTGGTGGCGCCGTAGACGCTGACCGGGGCCGGCCGGGTCGTCGCCGCGGACATCGCGACCGGCTCGGCGCCCGGGAAGTCCCACTCGTGCCGCTCGAGGATCTCCGCCGTCCGCTGGCCCGGCAGGAACAGCGTGCCGTCGGCGCGGCGCCACGCGCCCTCGCCGTAGACCGCGCGGCTGCTCGACAGGACGATGCGACGCGGCCGGACGCCGGCGCGCCGCAGGCCGTCCAGCATCTGCGTGGTGCCGACCACGTTCGCCTCGGCGTGCCGGGTGGACTCGGTGAGCGACTGGCCGGTGCCGGTCTCGGCCGCGAGGTGGATGACGACGTCGGGACGGACGTCGGCGAGCAGCGCGTCCCACGCGGCCGGGTCGGTGACGTCGCCGACGACCAGCTCGACGCCCTCGGCGAGCTCGGCGGGCCGCTCCGGGCGGGCGTGCACCTGCGGGTGCAGGTTGTCGAGCGCGACGACCCGCGCGAAGGTCCGCACGAGCTCCGCGGACATCGTCGTGCCGATGAAGCCCGCCCCGCCGGTGACGAGGACGGTCTCCTCCTGGGGCGTGCGGGTGGGCGTGGGGGCGTTCACTGCGGGAGTCCTCTCGTCGGTGCCGGCGGGGCGTCCGCCGTGGGTCGGGGTCGGGGCGCCGGTCACGGGCGCATCGGCCCGAACGCGTGCCGGAGCATCGTGCCCGCGGCACCCGAGCGGGCCGCCCGCGGGAGCAGGGTCAGCGCGTGCAGGCGCGACGTGACCGCCAGCCTGGCGGCCCGCGCGGCGCGGTGCCACCCCTGGGCGTCGCAGCGCTCGGCCACGTGCGCGAAGTAGGCGCGCTCGCCGCTGAACCGGCGGCCGTCCAGCAGCGACGCCGAGGAGGCGCTGTGGCTGTGCCGGCGGTACCGGAAGCAGACGCGGGGCTCGAGCACCAGCTGCTCGCCGTCGAGCACCATGTCCATCACGAGGGCCAGGTCCTGGATCAGCGGCAGGTCGTCGAGGAACGGGGTCCGCGCGAGCACGTCGCGCCGGAACACGAGCGACGGCCAGTACAGCCAGTCGCCGTGCATGAGGTTGGCGGCCAGCGGCTCGCCGGACAGCACCCGGGGCGCGCTCGCCCGCGGCCGGACCACGTCCTGCTTCACGCGGTCGGCGAGCGGACGCACGACCCGCCCCTGCTCGTCGATCACCTCCACGCCCGGCTGGACGATCGCGGCGCGCGGGAACCTCGCCCGAGCCGCGAGCACCACGTCCACGAAGTCGGGCAGCAGCACGTCGTCGCAGCCCAGGATGACCACCGACTCCTGCGTCGCCATCGACACGCAGGTGCGGTAGTTCGCGGTGATGCCCTCGTTCTGCTCCTTGCGCACGTACGTGATGCGTGGGTCGTCCATCGAGGCGAACCACGCCGGGACGCTCTCGTCCGGGTACGCGTCGTCCACCACCGTGAGCAGCCAGTCCCCGTTGCGCTGGGCCAGCACGCTCGCCACCGTCTCGCGGAGCAGGGCCGGGTCGCCCCAGAACGGGACGAAGATGTCGAGCGGCATGCAGGAGGACCTTCCGGATCGAGCGGGTGACATGGGCCAGACTAGGGGCGCCGCGCGCCGCGGCTCACCCGACCCGGAGGCAGAACCCCTGTGAACGTCCCGTCCCGCGCCCTCCCCCGCGTCGCGCTGTCCATGCTGACGCTGGTCCCCGGGGGGATGGGCGGGACCGAGACGTACGCCCGCGAGCTCGGCCGCGAGCTGGCCAGGTCCGGCCGGGTGTCCGCGTCGGTCCTGCTGCCGGCGCAGGCGGCGGGGTTCGTGCCCGACCTGCCCGAGGTGCTCGCCCCGGAGATCGTGCCGGCACCCTCCACGGGGGCGCGCCTGCGGACGGTGGCGACCTCGGTGCTGCGCCGCGGCCGGCTGCTCGGGCGCGCGCCGCGCGGCGCCGTCGTGCACTACCCGTTCACGGCGACCGTGCCGCTCCCGCGCCACGGCGACCGCGTCGTGCAGACGCTGCACGACGTGCAGCACCTCGACATGCCGCACCTGTTCTCGCGGGCGGAGCTCGCGTACCGGCGCCTGTACTACGACCGCGCGGCGCGGCGCGCGGACCGGGTGATCACGATCAGCGAGTTCTCCAAGCAGCGGATCGTGCACCACCTGGGCGTCCCGCCGGAGCGGATCACCGTCGCCCACCTGGCCGTCGACACCGCGGCGTTCACGCCGCAGCTCGGTCCGCGCGAGAACTTCCTGCTGTACCCGGCTCGCGGCTGGGCGCACAAGAACCACGAGCGGCTGCTGGAGGCGGTCCGCCTGCTCCGGGAGGACGACCCGACCCTGCGCCTGGTCCTGACCGGGGGCGGGCTCGAGGGCCTCGGGGAGCTGCCCGACTGGGTGGACGTCCGCGGGAACGTGCCGCGCGCCGAGCTGCTCGAGCTCTACCGCACCGCGTCCTGCCTCGTGTTCCCGAGCCTGTACGAGGGTTTCGGCATGCCGCCGCTCGAGGCGATGGCCTCCGGCTGCCCCGTCGCGTCGTCCTCCGCGGGGTCGCTCGCGGAGGTGTGCGGGGACGCGGCCGCCCTCTTCGACCCCACCGACGCCCGGTCGATCGCCGACGGCGTCCGGGCGGCCCTGGCCGACGCCGAGGGGCTGCAGAGGCGCGGGCTGGAGCGCGCGCGGCTCTTCACCTGGTCCGCGTGCGCCGCCGCGCACGAGGAGGCGTACCTCGCGGCTCACTCCGCCGGGGAGCGGGCGTGACCGCCGGCGCGGACCGCGCCGCGGCGCCGGCCGGGAACGGCGCGCGGTTCGGCGGGGTGGGCGTCGCCTCCCTGGTCGCCGCGGCTGCCGGGTACCTCGTGCTGCTCGTCGCGGCCCGGGTGCTCGACCCGGCGGACAACGCGGACTTCCTCGCGTTCTGGGGGCTGCTGTTCTTCTGCTTCGGCGTGCTCGGCGGGCTCCAGAACGAGACGACCCGGGTGGTGCACGTCGCCCTGGAGGGGGACGGCATGCCCGGCACCGCCGGCCCCCGGGTGCTCCGGGCCGGGCTGCTCGTCGGCGCGGGCGCGGCAGCCCTCCTGCTCGCGACCGGCCCGCTCTGGGCCCGCGCGGTCCTCGGGCCGGACCCCTGGCTGCTCCTCGCGGTGGTCGCGGTGTCGGTCGTCGCCTTCTCGGGGCACGCCTCGGTCGCGGGCGCCCTCGCCGGCGGCGGCGCCTGGCCGACCTACGCTCGGCTGGTGGGCGCGGAGTCCGTGGTGCGCCTGGTGCTGACGGGCACCGCGGCGGCCGCGGGGCTCGCCGGCGCCGGCATGGCCGCCGGCGCCGGCCTCGCGGCCGCGACGTGGCTGGGCTTCGCGGCTGCGCCCGCGGTCCGGACGGCGCGCACGCGCCGGGCCGGGGTGCCGGGCCGCGCGTTCGCCACGGCGACCGCGCAGGCCATGGCCGGCACGGCTGCGAGTGCCGCGCTCGTCGTCGGGTTCCCCGTGCTCCTGCGCGTCACCACGCCGGCCGACGCCTACGCGCAGGCCGCGCCCCTGCTCATGGCGGTGCAGCTGACGCGCGCGCCGCTGCTCATCCCGCTGAACGCGTACCAGGGCGTCGCGATCACGCACTTCCTCGCGCACCGGGACCGGGGCGCCCGCCCCCTGCTGCAGATCGCCGGCGCGGTCGTCGCCGTCGGCGCGGTCGGGGCCGCGGCCGCGGCGCTCGTCGGCCCGTGGCTCATGGCGGCGGTGCTGGGCCCCGCCTACCGCGTCCCCGGAGGCGTCCTGGCCGGCCTCACGGCGTCCGCCGTCGCGCTCGGCCTGCTCACGCTGACGGGTGCCGCCGTGCTCGCCCTCGGCCGGCACCGGGCGTACGCCGCGGGGTGGGTCGTCGCGACCGCGGTCTCCGCCGTCGTGCTGCTCATGCCCGGCTCGCTCGAGCTCCGCGCGGTGCTCAGCCTCTCGTGCGGTCCGCTCGTCGGCGTGCTCGTCCACGCCGCGGCGGTGCGCCGGGCGACCGCGGGGCGCCGGTAGGATGGCCGCCATGCCTTCCGCCAGCAGAGCGCGGATGCTCGTCGTCGTACCGGCCTGGAACGAGCAGGACACCGTCGCCGGCGTGGTGTCCGAGCTCTTCTCCGCCGTCCCCGACGCGGACGTCCTCGTCGTCGACGACGGCTCCACCGACCGCACCGCGGAGGAGGCCGCCCGGGCGGGCGCGCTCGTCCTCGAGCTCCCGATCAACCTGGGCGTCGGCGGCGCCATGCGCGCCGGCTACACGTACGCGATGCGCAAGGGCTACGACCTCGCCGTGCAGGTCGACGCCGACGGGCAGCACGACCCCGCCGAGATCCCGCAGCTGCTCCAGACCATGCACCGCGAGCACGCCGACATCGTGATCGGCGCCCGGTTCGCGGGCGTCGGCGACTACGAGGCGCGCGGTCCGCGCCGCTGGTCGATGCGGATGCTGGCGGGCGTGCTGTCCCGGGTGTGCCGGACCTCCCTCACGGACGCGACCTCGGGGTTCAAGCTGAGCGGCCGGCGGGCGATCACGCTGTTCTCCGGCAACTACCCCGCCGAGTACCTGGGGGACACCGTCGAGTCGCTGGTGATCGCCGCGCGCGCCGGGCTGGTCGTGCGCCAGGTCGGGGTCGCCATGCGGCCGCGCGCCGGCGGCCGGCCGTCGCACTCGCCCGTGCGCGCCGCCGTCTTCCTCGGGCGCGCCGCGCTCGCGCTCGTCATCGCGCTGTCCCGGCCGACCGTCGCCGCCCAGCCGGCGCTCGAGATCGAGGGGACCGCATGAGGCTCACGATCATCTCCATCGTCGTGTGCCTGGCACTGGTGCTCTCGCTGCTGCACCTGCTGCGCACCCGGCGGATCCGGGAGAAGTACGCCGCCGTCTGGATCGTGCTGACGCTGGCGGTCGTCGTGATCGGCGTGTTCCCCGGGCTGGCGTTCTGGCTCTCGGACCTGGTCGGCGTCCAGACACCCGCCAACCTGCTGTTCGCCCTGGCCTCCCTCGTGCTGCTGGCCGTCTGCATCCAGCTGAGCACCGAGATCTCCACCCTGGAGGAGGAGAGCCGTACGCTCGCCGAGGAGGTCGCGCTGCTGCGGCTCGAGATGCGCCAGCACCTGACCCACGCCCAGGGCCCGTCCGGCCCGCCGCACCCCGAGCAGCCCAGCAGCGCGCCGCGCCCGAGCGAGGAGGACGCCCGGTGAGGTCCCACGACAAGGTGTTCTGGGGCTGGTGGGCGGTGCTCTTCGTGCTGTCGTCCCTGTGGGCGGTGGCCAACCCCCTCATGGCGTCGCCCGACGAGCCCGCCCACACCGTCAAGGCGGCTGCGGTGGTCCGCGGCCAGCTCACCGGTCCGGACACCACCGGCGGCACGTCCGTCGACGTGCCGTACTTCTACCGGTTCGTCACCGCCTACCCCACGTGCTACATGTTCGTCCCGGACGAGCCCGCAGGGTGCGACCTGACGCCCACCGAGGACCTGGACGAACCGTCCGACGCCGTGACCCCGGCCGGGCGGTACAACCCGCTCTACTACGCGGTCGTGGGTCTGCCGAGCCTGCTCCCGGCTGGTGATCCCGTGCTCTACGGCATGCGGATCCTGTCCGCCGCATTCACCACCTTCTTCGTGTCCCTCGGCCTGCGCGCGCTCGCCCAGACCGGTCCGCCGACGTGGGCGGTGCCCGGGGTGGCGGGCGCCCTGACGCCGATGATCGTGTTCCTGACGTCGACGGTGAACCCGGCGGCCATCGAGATCACGGCAGCGTTCGCGCTCTGGTGCCAGCTGCTCGCCCTCCTCCGGCACCCCGACCCGGCCCTGGTGCGCAGC
Source organism: Cellulosimicrobium cellulans (assembly GCF_007679345.1). Lineage (GTDB taxonomy): Bacteria > Actinomycetota > Actinomycetes > Actinomycetales > Cellulomonadaceae > Cellulomonas > Cellulomonas cellulans_A. The sequence continues at coordinate 93,255 of NZ_VEGH01000004.1, read as the reverse complement.
CGCATGTGGTGGATCGCCCTGTCGACCGCGTTCTTCGTCAACGCCCGGGGGCTGTCGCTGCTCTACTGCGCGATCCTCGTCGCGGCCGTGCTGCTCATCTCGCCGTGGCGGTCGTTCGTCGACGTGGTCCGCCGGCGCGCCTCCTGGCCGCCCCTCGCCGCCGTCGTCCTGTCCTGCCTCGCCGCGGCCGCCTGGGTGGTCGGCACCAACTCCCTGGGCTCGGGCGCGGCGGTGAACCACCCCGACATGACGTTCCCGAACGCGGCCCGTCTGACCGTGTACGCCTGGGACGGCTTCGTGCTCAACATGGTCGGGCAGTTCGGCTGGATGGACACGCCGCTCGAGGGCTGGGTGCTGATGGCGTACGCCGCCGGCGCCGCCTTCGTCGTGCTGGTCGCGCTCGCCGTGGGGAGCTGGCGCGAGCGCGCAGTGATCGGCCTCGTCGCCGCGGCGACGTACGTGGTGCCGGTGGTGATCCACGCGTCGCAGGCCCACTACCTCGGGTTCATCTGGCAGGGCCGGTACATCCTGCCGGTCGCGATCGGCGTCCCCCTGCTCGCGGCGTTCGTCGTCCACCGGCGGTCGCAGGAGGTCCCGGCGGCCTGGCTGCCCGGGGTCCGGCGGATCGGGGTCTCGCTCGCGGTGGTGCTGGGCTCGCTGCTCGCCGTCGTCCAGCTGGTGGCGTTCGCGCAGAACCTGCACCGGTACGTCAACGGCGACGACGGCGGGTGGTTCTCGCTGGCACCGGACGCCTGGCTCCCTCCGGTCCCGCTGCCGCTGCTGGGGCTCCTCGCCGTCGTCGCCGCCGCGGCGTTCGGCGCGGCGGTGGCGCTCACCGCCCGCGCCGGGGCGGACGACGCGGCCGACACGGGCGGCGAGGCGCTCGACGCCACGGAGCGGCCCGCCGTCGGGTCGGCGGTGTGACGGCGCGCTCCGTCAGCGTGGTCGTCGTCACCTGGAACGGCCTCGACCTGACGCTCCGCTGCCTCGACTCCCTGGACCGCCAGGAGACGCCCGGCCGCGAGGTGGAGGTGCTCGTCGTGGACAACGGGTCGACCGACGGGACCGTCGAGGCGCTGCGCGCACGGCCGGGGGTCCGCCTCGTGCCGCTGGGCCGCAACACCGGCTTCGCCGGCGGGGTGAACGCGGGCGTGGCCGCCTCGTCCGGGGACGTCGTCGTGCTGCTCAACAACGACGCCGTCGCCGAGCCCGACCTCGTGGCGGAGCTCGTCGCGCCGTTCGACGCGCCGGGGGCCGACCGTCTCGGCGCGACCACCGGCCGGGTGGCGCTCCGAGGCCGTTTCCGCGCGGCGCGCCCGGGCGAGACCGGTCTGGTCGACCACGCCGGCCGGACCTGGGTCCGCGCCGGTGCGGACGAGGACGGCGGCGTCCGGCTGAACAGCACGGGCAACGAGGTCACGCGCGCCGCGAACGGCCGGGACCGCGACTGGCTCGCCGACGCCGCCGGGCCGCCCGCCCCGGTCGACGTCTTCGGGTTCAACGGGGGGTGCGCCGCACTGTCCCGCGCCGCGCTGGCGGACGTCGGACCGCTCGACGAGTCGCTGTTCATGTATTACGAGGACACCGAGCTCTCCTGGCGGCTGCGCCGGCGCGGCTGGGCGGTGGAGCACGTGCACGCGGCCCGCACGGTGCACGACCACGCGGGCTCGTCGGACGCGTCGTCTGCGTTCTTCCGGGACCACAACGAGCGCAACCGCCTGGTGGTGGCGCTCGTGCACGCGCCGGTGCCGGTCGTCGCCCGGGCGTTCCTGCGGACGGGGGCGCGCACGCTGCTCGGCCCGGAGCGCGGCCGACGTGCCAGGACGCTGCTCGCGGCGCTCCGCCGCACCCCCGGGGCGCTGCGCCGGCGCCGGGAGGTCGACCGCGCGGCCCGGGTGCCCCGCTCGACGGTGGCCGCGCTGCTGGTCCCCGAGGGGGCGCCGCGATGACCGGTCCCGTCCACGTCGGCGTCACGGTCGAGCAGGCGTGGCAGCGGGTGCCGGGTGGCTCCGCGGCCTACCTGCTCGCGCTGCTGGACGCGCTGCGCGTGCGCGACGACGTCCGCGCCACGGGGCTCGCCGCCGCGCACCGGCACGACGCGCCCGAGGAGCTCCGCGTCCCCGTGCCGGTCCGGTCGCTGCACCTGCCGCGCTACGCGCTGTACCGCGCGTGGAACAGGCTGTCGGTGCCGCGGCCCGAGTGGGCCGACCGGTCCCTCGAGGTGGTGCACGCCTCCACCTGGGCGATCCCGCCGACGTCGCGCCCGCTCGTGGTGACCGTGCACGACGTCGCGTTCCTGCGCGACGCGTCGCACTTCACCCCGCGCGGCGTGCGGTTCTTCACCCGCGCGCTGGAGCGCACCCGCGACGAGGCCGCGGCGGTCGTCGTGCCGTCGCAGGCGACGGCGGAGGACTGCGTCGCGGCGGGGATCGGGCCCGAGCGGCTGCACGTCGTCCCGCACGGTGCGCCGGGCTGGTCGGTGACCGCCGCGGACGTCGCCGAGGCGCGCACCCGGCTCGGCCTCCCGGACCGCTTCGTGCTGTGGTGCGGGACGTTCGAGCCGCGCAAGAACGTGAGCGGGCTGCTCGCCGCGTTCGCCCGGCTCGCGGAGCGCGACCCCGAGATCCGGCTGGTCCTCGTCGGCCCGCCGGGGTGGGGCGAGCTGCCGGCCCGACCGGCCCCCGGACCGTGGGAGCGCCGCGTCGTCGAGCTCGGGCGGCTGTCCGCCGCGGACCTGCGCGCGACCTACGCCGCTGCGACGGCGTTCTGCTTCCCGTCCACCTGGGAGGGTTTCGGCCTGCCGGTCCTGGAGGCCATGTCGGTCGGCACCCCGGTCGTCACCTCCCGCGGCACCTCGATGGCAGAGGTGGTCGGCGACGCGGGAGTCCTCGTCGACCCGCTCGACCCGGAGGCCCTCTCCGCCGGGCTGGAGCGCGCGCTGTCGGACGAGGGCCCGCTCCTGGGTGCCGCCGCCCGGGAGCGCAGCGCGGCGTTCCGCTGGTCCGACGCCGCCGCGGCGCACGCGGCCGTGTACCGCGGTCTCGCGGGGCGCGGCTGACGCCCGGGGGCTCACCGGCGCCCCGGTCGCTACCCTCGGACCACCCCCGTCACCGAAAGCGAGCCCGCGTGCACCTCCTGATCGTCACGACGTCCGCGACGGCCGCGCACGCCCGGCTGACCGCACGGTCCGCCGCGGCCGTCGGCACCGAGTCCCAGGTCCTCGACCTCGACGGGAGCTACCGGCCCGTCGGTGCCGAGCGGGTGCTGTCCCCCGCCGACGCGGGCATCGACCTGGCCGAGCTGCACGCGTGGGCGGCGTACCACCCGCTGGCGGTCGTCCGGTCGCTCGCCGCCCGCCGAGCGGTCGCCGGACGCGCCGCGCAGGACGCGCGCGACGTCGTGGTGCTCGCAGCCCCGGGCGTCCTCCTGGTCGCTGCGCCGGACGCGCTCGCGGACGCCGCGGCCGACCGCGGCCTCGCCCTGGTCGTCCGGGCGGTCCCGGCCGACGACGGGCGCCGCCCCGACGCCGGGGACCTGGTGCGGGCCGGCGCGGTGGACCCGGCGCTCGTCGCGCTGCGCCCGGACCGCGCCGACGTGCTGGCGGCGTGGGGCGAGGTGCTCGCGGACGCGGAGGGCGGCGTTCCGGGGCACGCCTGGCCGGGCATCCTGGCCGCGCTCCCGCACGCCGCGGTCCACGACCCCGCCACCCTGGTCTCGCCGTGGTCCCTGCGGCCCGAGCACCTCCTCGCCGAGGACCCCGGCGGCCGGCTCGTGCTCGACGGCCGTCCGGTCGTCGCCGTCGACCTGACCGTCACGGATCCGGCGTGCCCGTGGCTGCTGGACCCCCGGGTCGACGGCGACCCGCGCGCGCGGCTGAGCGACCACCCCGCGCTCGCGTCACGCGTGGCCGTCGCCATGACGGGCCTGGACGCGGACGCCGCGGCCGCCCGGCCCGCCGGCGCGGACCTGACCCGCACCAGCGTCGGCGCCGACCTGGACGCGGCATTGCGGACCCTCTTCCGTCCGGGCGGCGGCGACCCGTCGGCTCCGGACCCGTTCGACCCGGGCCGCCGCGAGGAGCTCCTGGACTGGCTCACCGAGCCGTCCGCGTCCGGGACGCCCGGGCGGTACCTGCTCGCGGTGCGCGCGTCGCGGCCGGACCTGCGCGCGGCGTTCCGGTGGGTCCCCGGGCGCGACGAGGAGGCCTTCCTGGCCTGGGCGGCGGACCACGCCGCGGCCGAGGGGTACGACGCCGGCCTCGTCGACGAGGCGGTGCGCCGGTGGACGGCCCCGCCCCCGCCGCCCGCCGCGTACGAGCCGGGCGTCAACGTGGTCGGCTTCCTGCGCGGCGAGCTCGGCATCGGCGAGTCCGCCCGCCAGCTCGTTGCCGCGCTCGACGCCGCCGGCGTGCCGCAGGCGGCCGTCGCCGTGGAGACGCACCTGACCAGCAGGCAGCGCCCCGCGGGTCCGGGAGCCGGTGCGCGGAGCGCGCCGCTCGCGACGACCCTCCTCTGCGTGAACGCGGACCTGACGCCGACGGTCGCAGCCGGGCTGCCCGTGGCCTTCGACCGGACCTACCGCATCGGCATGTGGTACTGGGAGGTCGAGGACTTCCCCGCCAGCCAGCACGACGGGTTCGCGGCGGTCGAGGAGGTGTGGGTCGCCACGGACTTCATCCGGGCGGCGATCGCCCCGCACACGACGCTGCCCGTGACGACGGTGACGCCGCCCCTGCCCCAGCGGCCGGCCCACGTCACGCTCGGCCGGGCGGAGCTCGGGCTGCCCGACGGCCCGCTGTTCCTGTTCGCGTTCGACTTCCTCAGCACGGCGGAGCGGAAGAACCCGCTCGGGCTCGTCGACGCGTTCTGCGCGGCCTTCTCGCCCGAGGACGGGCCCGTGCTCGTGGTGAAGTCGATCAACGCCGACCAGCGGCCCGCCGACGCCGAGCGGCTGCGGCTGCGCGTGGCAGGGCTGCCGCACGTCGTGCTCCTGGAGGACTACCTGGACGCGGACGCGCGCGACGCGCTCATGGCGGCGTGCGACTGCTACGTCTCGCTGCACCGCAGCGAGGGTCTCGGCCTGACCATGGCCGAGGCGATGGCGTGGGGCAAGCCGGTCATCGCCACCCGGTACAGCGGGAACCTGCAGTTCATGACCGACGAGAACAGCTTCCTCGTCGACTGGTCACCGGTGCCGATCCCCGAGGACGCGGCGCCGTACCCCGCCGGCGCGACCTGGGCGGAGCCCGATCCGGACCACGCCGCGCGCCTCATGCGCGAGGTGCTCGAGCGGCCCGAGGAGGCCCGCGCCCGGGGGCAGCGGGCCGCGGCCGACATCGCCACGCTGCACTCCCCCGCCGCCGCGGGGCGCCGGATCGCGGCCAGGCTCACCGCGATCGCGGCGTCCGCCGGCTCCTCGGAGGAGCCGGCCTCCCCCGGGCGGCGGCTGCTCGGCCGCCTGCGCGGCGCCGCCCGGGGGTGATCCGGGGTCGCGCCGGTCAGGCGCCGCCGGTCATCCGGCGCACCCGGCCGGCGGCCCGGCGGGCCACCTCACCGACGCCGCCGGCACGCAGGTAGTCCCGCGCGAGCGCCAGGTCGCCGCGCACGGTCGGCCGCGGCCGCGCGTCGGGCGCGCGCCTGTCCTGCTCGGCCGTGCCGCGCAGCGCGACGTCCGCCGCCCGGCGGGGGTCCCGGCAGAACTCGATCAGCGGCCGGAGCACGCGCGACCACGCGTAGTCGCCGGCGAACTCCCGCACCGCGCCGCGGGCACGCTCGGCGGCGTCCGCGTCGTACAGCATCTCCTCGAGCGCGGCCTCGAGCGCCGCGACGTCCTCGGCCGGCACGACCCGGCCGAGCCCTCGCTCGCGGATGAGCGCTCCGAACGTGTCCCCGTCGGTCGCCACGATCGGCAGCGAGGCCCACAGGTAGTCGAGGATGCGGGTCCGGAAGCTGAACGCCGTCTCCACGTGCTGGAAGTGGGTGGAGACGCCGAGGTCGGCGTCGAGCAGGTAGTCCGCCCGCTCCTCGTACGGCACCCAGCCCTCGTTGAAGAACACGTGCCGGCCGGTCAGACCGAGCTCGCGCGCGAGCTCCTGGGTCCGCCACGCGACCTCCATCTCCGGCACGCCGGGGTTGGGGTGCTTGAGGCCGAGGAAGTACAGCCGCACGTCCGGGTGCCGCTCCGCCAGCCGCGCCACGGCCCGGATCAGGGTCAGCGGGTCGAACCAGTTGTAGATCCCACCGCCCCAGAGGATCACCTTGTCGTCGGGGCCGATCCCCTCGACGGCGCCCTTGATGCCGTGCCGGTGCTGCACGGGCGGCTCGTCGGCGATCCCGAAGGGCACGACGGCGAGCAGGTTGTCCAGGTTCGCCTGCTCGTCGTAGACGGCGGGGTTCACCCGGCCCTGGCTCGCCAGGTGGCCGAGCCAGAAGTCCCGCTGCTTCTCCGACGCGCACAGCAGCAGGTCGGCACGCCGGATCTGCTCGTTCAGCACCTCGGTGGTGGCGCGCACGGCACGGACCCGGCCGTCCGGGCCGAGGTCCCTGGCCTGCTCGAGCTGCTCCAGGTGCATCGGGTCGTAGATGTCGGCGACGACGACCTTGGGGCTGTCCTTCAGCCAGGGCGCCTGCTCGAGCAGGAAGCCCTGGAAGATGATGACGTCCGCCCACCGGGTGGGCTCGCGCAGGCCGGCGCCGTGCGCGTACTCCACCGAGAAGTCGGGGGACGTGCGCTTGGCGCCGCCCGTGGACAGCAGCCGCACGTCGTGCTCGCCCGCCAGCGCGCTCGCGATCTCCCACGCCCGGATGGCGGGCCCGGCCATCCGCTCGAGGAGCGGCTCTCCCGTGACGACGAGCACCCGGTGCCGGCTGTTCACGTGCTCGGCGATGCCGAAAGCCTCGACCAGGACGTCGTGCGCCGCCAGGTAGGACGGCATCCCGTAGGCCGGCTCGAGCGCCTTGCGGAACAGCGGGAACAGCTCGCGGTCGCTGCGCCGGCGCGCCGCCTGGAGCTCGCGGCGGGACTCCAGCAGGGTCGGCATCTGCTCGACCAGGTAGTCGATCGCGTACGTCCCCGTCAGCGCCATCTTGGGCAGCTCGAGCGTGCCGACGTCGTCCCCGCCGGGCGACCGCTGGAGGTCGAGCGAGGTCGCGTCCACGTCGGCGCGCGCGAGCGAGCGGCGCACGGCGAGCGCGAGCGCGGCCGGCAGGGCGCGCGCCAGGGACTCGTCGTCGTAGTTCTTGTACATCGAGAGCAGGGCGTTCCGCTCGAGCAGGTAGCTCTCGCGGAAGTTGCCGAACTTCTTCATCGTGACGTGGTGCTTGTGGAACGCGACGGAGCCGGGCACGTACCGCACGCGGTGCCCCAGCAGGTTCAGGCGCCAGCCCAGGTCGACGTCCTCGTAGAACATGAAGAACCGCTCGTCGAAGCCGCCGACCTCGCGGTACAGCTCCGCGCGCACGAACATGGCGGCGCCGGTGCCGAACAGCACGTCGTGCGCGACGTCCCACTGCCCCGTGTCGGGCTTCTCGACCTCGCGCTTGTACCCCATGCCGAACCAGGTGAGCGAGCCGTCGACGTAGTCGATCAGGCCGCCCTCCCAGTCGAGCACCTTCGACGCGACCGAGCCCACCTCCGGGTCGGCGCGCATGGCGTCGACCGCGGCGCGGATCCAGCCGCGGTCCGGCCGGGCGTCGTTGTTGATGAACGCGACGAACTCACCGGTCGCGTGCGCGACGCCGAGGTTGCACCCGCCCGCGAACCCGGTGTTCGAGCCGGCGTCCACCACGAGGGCCCCGGGGACCGCCGCGCGGATCCGCTCCACGCTGCCGTCGCCGGAGTCGTTGTCGACGACGATCAGCTCGAGGTCCTGCGCCGGCCAGTCGACCTCGTCGAACGCCCGCAGGCACGTGATCGTGTCCTCGGCACCCCGGTAGTTCACCAGGACCACCGACACCACGCCCGGCCGCACCCGCGGCCGCTTCTCCTCGCCGCCGCTCACGCCCCGGCCTCCCTCTCACCCAGCTCCAGGTCGTGGTCGACCATGCGTCCCACGACCTCCTCGAACGTCACGCTCGGGGTCCACCCGAGCTCGCGGCGGGCCTTGCCCGCGTCGCCCACCATCACCGAGGCGTCGGCCGGCCGGAAGAACTCGGGGTCGCTCTCGACGTGGGCCGCCCAGTCGTCCCCGACCCCGGCCCGCCGCAGCGCCGCCTCGGCGAACTGCGCCACCGTGTGCGTCGTCCCGGTGGCCACCACGAAGTCGTCCGGCACGTCGTGCCGCGCCGCGCGGACCATCGCGTCCACGTAGTCGGGCGCCCACCCCCAGTCCCGGCGCGCCTCGAGGTTGCCCAGGCGGATCGTGCCCGAGCCCTCCCGGGCGATCCGCGCGGCGGCCGAGGTGATCTTCCGGGTCACGAACGTCGTGGGCCGCCGCGGCGACTCGTGGTTGAACAGGATGCACGTGGCGGCGTGCAGCCCGCGGCCCCGGTAGACGGCGGCGGCGTGGTGCGCGAACGCCTTCGCCGCCCCGTAGGGCGACACCGGGCGCACCGGGGTCGACTCGTCCTGGGGCGAGACCGCCGCGTCGCCGAAGATCTCGGAGCTGCTGGCCTGGACGAACGCCACCCGCCGCCCGGTCCGGTCCTGCAGCCGGGCGGCGGCGTCGAGCAGCACCGTGACGGCGAGCCCGCTGAGCCGCCCGGTCAGGACGGGCTCGCGCCACGACTGGGCCACCGAGCTGATGCCCGCGAGGTTGTACACCTCGTCGGGCTCGACCTCGTCGACCAGCCGGCGGAGCCCGTCCTCGTCACCGAGGTCGCCCTCGTGCAGCACGACGCCACGGGCCCGCGCGTCGGACGCCGAGGCGTCCGACGCGCGCACCAGGCCGTGGACCTCCGCACCCTCGGCGACGAGGCGCTCTGCGAGGTAGCTCCCGTCCTGCCCGGTGACGCCCGTGATGAGGACACGTGCCACGCGTCAGAGCCCAGCCTGGGCGCGCTGCTCCCGCAGGTCGTTCTCGACCATCATGGTGACCAGCTGCGTGAAGTCGACCTTCGGCTCCCAGCCCAGGACCTCACGGGCCTTGGTCGGGTCGCCGATGAGCAGGTCGACCTCGGCCGGGCGCATGAACGCCGGGTCCTGGCGGACGTAGCCCGACCAGTCGTCGATGCCGACCGCGGAGAACGCGATGTCGAGCAGCTCGCCGATGGCGTGGGTCTCGCCCGTCGCCACCACGTAGTCGTCGGCCGTGTCCTGCTGCAGCATCCGCCACATCGCCTCGACGAAGTCGCCGGCGAAGCCCCAGTCGCGCTTGGCGTCCAGGTTGCCCATGACGATCTCGTCCTGCAGGCCGAGCTTGATGCGCGCGACGGCCTGCGACACCTTCCGGGTCACGAACTCCGGGCCGCGGCGGGGCGACTCGTGGTTGAACAGGATGCCGGAGGACGCGTGCATCCCGTACGACTCGCGGTAGTTGATGGTCATGTAGTGGCCGAACACCTTGGCGACGCCGTACGGCGAGCGGGGCCACAGCAGGGTGGACTCACGCTGCGGCACCTCCTGCACCTTGCCGAACATCTCGGAGCTGGACGCCTGGTAGAAGCGGACCCGGGTCGGGTCGTCGTGCGAGTAGAGGCGCACCGCCTCGAGCACGTTCAGCACACCCTTGCCCGTCACCTCGGAGGTGAGCAGCGCGTTCTCCCAGGAGTACGCGACGAACGAGATCGCGCCCAGGTTGTAGACCTCGTCCGGCTGCGCCACCTCGAGCGCCCGGATGAGGCTGGACATGTCCGTGAGGTCACCGGTCACCAGCTTGACGTCCGGCACCGTCGCACGGACCAGGTCGAGCTTCGGGTTGTTCTGGCCGCGGATCAGGCCGTAGACCTCGTAGCCCTTGGACAGCAGGAGCTCGGAGAGGTAGAGACCGTCCTGGCCCGTGATACCGGTGATGAGTGCGCGGGGCATGATTCCTCGTGGGGTATGGGAACAGTGGGTGCCGAGACTACCGACTCCGCTGCTCCCGCGGGTACACGGCGGCGCCGCCGCCCCCGCGGGCGGCGGTGGGGCGCGCCCCTATGATGGCTGCCGTGCACCAGCAGCCTCCCTTCGTGTCGAACGCGCAGAACGGCGAGGACGTCGTCCTCTGGCGGGCCCTGGGGCACCTGCAAACCGGGACGTACGTCGAGGTCGGCGCGAACCACCCGCTCGAGGACTCGGCGAGCCGGGCGTTCTACGACCGCGGCTGGTCCGGGGTGACGGTCGAGCCCGTCCCCGTCTACGCCGAGCTGCACCGGCAGGAGCGCCCGCGCGACACCCTGGTGCAGGCCGCGGTGACGGACCGCGCGGGCGACGTCGTGCTGCACGTCATCCCGGACAGCGGTCTGTCCACGCTCGTCGACGACGTCAGCGCGGAGCACGCGCGGCACGGCTTCGAGCCCCAGGACGTCACGGTCCCCGCGGTGCGGCTGGACGCGGTCGTCGAGCGGGCCGGCCTGTCCGACGTCCCGGTGCACTTCCTCCTGGTCGACGTGGAGGGGGCGGAGGGCGACGTCCTGGCGACCGTGGACCTGACCCGGTGGCGCCCCTGGGTGCTCGTCGTCGAGTCCACCGCACCCAACTCGACCGAGCAGACCCACGGCGCCTGGGAGCCCGGCGTGCTGGCGGCCGGCTACGTGTTCTGCCTCTTCGACGGGATCTCGCGGTTCTACGTCGCGCAGGAGCACGCCGACGAGCTGCGCCCCCGGCTGTCCTACCCCGCGTGCGTGCTGGACCAGTACGTCACCCGGCACGCGGTCCGGCTGGAGGAGGAGCGGGCCGAGGCGATCCGGGACGCCGTCCATTGGCGGACCCGCGCCCTGGTGGGATGGGCGGAGTCGCTGGCGTCGACGGCCGCGCCGGCCCCCGCCGACGACGAGGAGGTCGGGCGCCTGCGCGCGGAGCTCATCGCCACCCGGCAGACGCTGTCCTGGCGCGTGACGCGTCCGCTGCGCGGCGCCCGCCGGGTGCTCGCGGCGGTGCGGGCCGCCCGATGAGCGTGGTGCCGGCCCGGGAGCGGGGCAGCGAGACCGACGACCCGGAGGTCCTGCTGCGGGCCCTCGACCAGCGGGTGCACGCGGCTGCGGTGGCGCTGCTGGGGCACGAGCGCGCCAGCGCCGCCACGGACATCGAGCCGGGGAGCGTGAGCGCGCAGCTGCTCCCCCCGCTCGTGGAGCACGCCGCCGCGGCCGGGGACGCGGACCGGTGGCTGCTGCTGACCGCCGTGCGCGCCGCCTTCCCGACCGCCCGCGACCTGGTCGACCTGCGGCGAGCGCTCGCCACGACGCCCACGCGCGAGATCGCCACGTCCCTGCTGCGCGACGTGCTCGGCGCGCCCGGCCTCGGGCGCGCCGACCTGCCGATGGACCTGGTCGACGGCGGCGTCGTCGTCGACGTCGACTTCAGCGCCCGGAACGACACCCACACCGGCATCCACCGCGTCGTGCGCGAGACGGTGCCGCGGTGGCAGGGCCGCGACGTGACGCCGGTGGCCTGGGTCGACCAGTACTCCGTGTTCCGCCGGCTCGCCCCCCGCGAGGCCGACCGCGTCCTGCGCTTCGGGCAGGACGTGCCCCCGTCCGACGCGTCCGGGTACGCCCCTCGCCTGGTGGTGCCCTGGCGCAGCACCGTGGTGCTGCCGGACGTCCCGAACGGCGACGCGTCCGACCACCTGGCGACCCTGGCCCGGTTCTCCGGCAACCGCCTGTCGCTCATCGGCTACGACATGATCCCCATCACCAGCGCCGAGACCCGCCCGCAGCACGACGCGGTCGTGTTCGGGCAGTACCTGACCGTCGTCAAGCACGCCCACCGCGTGGCCGGCATCAGCCGCTCCGCGACGACCGAGTTCGCGGGGTTCGCCGACGCGCTCGCCGCACAGGACCTGCCGGGTCCCGTCGTGCGGGAGGTCCGGCTGGTGGAGGACGCACCACCCGTCGGGACCGCGCGCCCCGCCGGTCCCCGGCCCCGGGTGCTGTGCGTCGCCAGCAGGGAGCCGCACAAGAACCAGCGCGCGGTGCTGCACGCTGCCGAGCGCCTGTGGCGTGAGGGGCTCGACTTCGAGCTCGAGCTCATCGGCGGCCCCGGGTGGAGCGACGCGCTGCTCGCCCCGGCGATCGCCCGGGCGCGCGAGGCCGGCCGGCCGCTGATCGACAGCGGGCGTGTCGCGGACGACTACCTGTGGTCGGCCCTGCGCGGTGCCAGCTTCACGGTGTTCGTGTCGCTGCACGAGGGCTACGGCCTTCCCGTGGCCGACTCCCTCGCCTGCGGCACCCCGGTCGTGACGTCCGACTTCGGCAGCCAGCTCGAGATCGCGGAGGCCGGCGGCTGCCTCACGGTGGACCCGCGGGACGACGACGCGATCACCGACGCGATGCGACGGCTGCTCACCGAGCCGGCGACGCTGGCGGAGCTGCGCGCCCAGGCACTTGCCCGGCCCCGGCGCACCTGGGACGAGTACGCGGACGAGCTGTGGCAGGTGCTCGTGGACGGAGGGACGGGGCTGTGAGGCTGCTGCGCGGACAGGCGGCTCCCGCCGAGACGGACGAGGCAGGCACCGCGCGTGCCGTCGCGGCGTGGGACCGGCGGCTGCCGCTGCTGGCGGCCGCCCTGGACCGGCCGGTGCTGACGGGGACCCCTGCCGCGGACGGCCGGCTCGGCGAGGCGCTCGCCGCGCTGGTCGAGCCGACCGACCGTGCGCAGGTGTGGCTCGCGCTCGCGGTGCTCACCGGCCGGCTGCCCGAGGAGGACGCGGTCCTCGAGACCGCGCGCGCGGCGGAGTTCGACGCCGGCGCTCTCGCGGACGCCGTCGCGGCGCACACCACCCCGCAGAGCGCCGGCTGGGCGGTGCGCGTCGCCACGGGCGCCACGCTGGTGGACGTCGCCCACACCGCCTCGACCACCCTGACCACGGGCATCCAGCGCGTGGCCCGGGAGACGGCCCGACGCTGGCTGCGCGACCACGCGTGCGAGCCGGTGTCCTGGACCCAGGGGTTCGAGGCCCCGCGCGAGCTCACCGCGGTCGAGCACGACCGGATCGTGAGCGCCCGGGCCGCGGAGGAGGACCGCGAGTCCGAGCAGAGCACCGTGGTGGTCCCCTGGCGCTCGCGGTACCTGCTGCCCGAGCTCGCGGCCGAGCCCGGGCGCGCCGCCCGGCTCCGCGCCTTCGCCCGGTTCAGCGGCAACCGCACCGGCGTGATCGGCTTCGACTGCGTGCCGATCACCTCCGCCGAGACCACGCAGCTCGGGTTCGCCGGGGTGTTCGCCGGCAACCTGGCCGCGGTGCGCTGGTTCGACCGGGTCGCGACCATCTCCGAGGCGGCGCGGACCGAGTACACCGGGTGGACCCGCATGCTGGGCGCCATCGGCCTGACCGGCCCGCAGGTCGAGGCCGTGCTGCTCCCGGTCGAGGCCCCGGAGTCGACCGCCGAGGACCTGGCCGCCGCGCGCCGGCGATTCGTCGTGCCCGGGCTGCCGCTCGTGCTGGTGGTGGGCAGCCACGAGCCGCGGAAGAACCACGCCGCGGTGCTGCAGGCGGCCGAGCTGCTCTGGCGCGAGGGTCACGAGTTCAGCCTGAGCTTCGTGGGGGGCAACGCCTGGGACAGCGAGGCCTTCCAGGCCCGGCTCGCGGCCGCCCAGGCCGCCGGCCGGCCCGTCGAGACCGGCAGCAAGATCGCCGACGCCCACCTGTGGGCCGCCTACCGGCTCGCCCGGTTCACGGTGTTCCCGTCCTTCAACGAGGGCTACGGGCTACCGGTCGCGGAGTCGCTGGCCGTCGGCACCCCGGCCATCACGTCGGGCTTCGGCAGCATGGAGGAGATCGCCGCCGGCGGCGGTGCGCTGCTGGTGGACCCGCACGACGACGCCTCCGTCGCCGACGCCATGCGCAGGCTGCTGACGGAGCCGGGCACGGTGCGCCGCCTGCGCGCCGAGGCGGCCGCGCGCCCGGTCCGGACCTGGGACGACTACGCCGCTGAGACCTGGGCCTCGCTGACGTCCTGACGGCCGAGCGGCGCACCACGCGACCGCCCGTCGGGGCCTCGCCAGGACGGAGGGCCGGCACCGTGGGTGCCTGCCCTCCGTCGCGGCGCGCAGGCCGTCAGCGCGTCACGGGTACCGCGCGATGGCGCGCGCCCGGTACTCGAGGCTGCCCGCGATACCGGTGCGCACCGCCCCCTCGCCGTGCTGCAGCAGCACCTGCGCCCACGCGGCCTGGCCCGCCGGGTCCGGCCCGCGGCCGAGGAAGGTCTGGTAGTAGTCGCCGGCGCGGATCGCCGCCGCCTCCTGCGACCACCAGATGGAGTCGACCACCCAGGCGCGGCCCTGCGAACCGACCAGGGAGACCCACTGCGCCACCTCCGCCTGACCCGCGCCGCGGCGGAGCATCGTGGTGTAGAGCCGCTGCACGTACCCCTCCCACGTCCCGCCCGACGCGGCGAAGTACTCGTCCGAGTCGTAGAACCGGCGCTGGACGTCGTCGACCGTCGACTGCCTGGCCCGGATCGCCACCAGCCACGCCTCCGCCCCGACCGGGTCCGGCTCGCGGCCCAGCACCTCCCGGTAGGCCTTGGCGACCCGCTTCGCGATGTACTCGTCGCTCCGGGTGAGCGTGTCCACCAGGACGGACTGGCTGGTCCCGGACAGCAGCGCGGCCGACCAGCCCTGCAGGCCGGTCGGGTCGGGGCCGCGACCGAGGAGGTCGACGTACAGCGCGGTGACGACCGACGCCGCCTCGGCGGGCGACGTCCAGCTGATGCTGAACCAGTCGCTCTTGAGGCCGAGCGCGACGCGTACCTCGTTGCCGGTCATCGTGCGCGAGCCGGACGAGCCGGACACCGACACCTGGAGCACCCGGCCGCCGTCGGCACCGAGGCCGTTGCGCTGCGTCACGGCCATCGACCGGATCGTCCCGACCCCGAGCTGGGCGGACGCGGTCGCGACGGGGATGCTCGTGACCCAGCTGTGGTTCGGGTTCGAGGCGGTGTCGTCACCCTCGTCCACGACCGCGGGGAAGGCTCCGCCGGCGGTGTAGCCGCCGGTCGAGGAGCTGAACTCGGTCCGCACGACCGTCCCGGTGCCGGGCTTGAGCCGCACGACCCCCGCGGTGGCGTCGATCGCCTGGTTCGTCGCGGCGGCGTCGAGCACCGTCTGCGCCTGGCTCCAGGCCTGGAACGCGGCGCCGGAGTAGACCTGGCACGCCGTCGTGTCGCACGTGGTCGCGCCCGACGGGCGCGTGCCGGAGAGCGCGTAGCTCCGGGCCGCGACGGACTGCGCCATCAGGGCCTGCATCCCGCGCCCTGCGCCCGCCGACCCCCAGGAGGCGGGCGACTCCCGCGGCACCACGCCGCGCAGGTAGTCCTCCGAACCGAGACGGTTGAACGTCATCTGGCTGCCGTTGACGCGCTGGACGGACAGCGTCCCGCGGTAGGCGCGCTCGCCGGCGGACTCGCAGACGCGGATCAGGCGGTCGAACCCCGCCTGGCTCGCGGTCCCGATCTCCAGCGAGCCGGCCCGGTAGGACCCGGCCAGCGGCGTCCACGTCGGCCCGGCGCACGTCGTCGACGTGAACAGCTGCACCGACCCGTCGGACTGCGCGCGGGCCAGGATCGCCACGTTCCCGCTGCCCACGGCCGCGCCGTTGACCCGCAGGTCGCGTCCGATGGCGACGAGCTCCCTGCCGGTCAGCGCGGTCAGCTCCACCGTCAGCTCCCGGTTGCCCACGTTCCCGGCGACGGTGCCGCCGTAGTAGTGGTCGAGGATCTGCGCGGCGGACCAGCCGTGGTCGACCGCGTAGCCGAGGGCCCCGTACTGGCCCATGCCGCGGCCGTGGCCCCAGCCGTGGCCCGAGACCGTGAGCGTGTCGCCTGGTGCTGCCTCGGCGCGTTCGGCGGGTGCGCCGGCCACCAGGGCCACCGCGGCCACGAGGGCGAGCGCCGCGAGGCGCGCGACCGCGCGGGCGAGTCTGACGGGCATGGTGCTCCGATCGTCCGCGGCCCGCGGGCGCGGACCGGCGGGTCCAGTATCCCCGCCGCGGTCCCGCCGGCGGGCGGATCCGGAGGGGTGCGTCCGGGTGACGGGTAGAGTGTCGGCGCCGGTCGGGCAGTCCCGACCGTCGGCCGACCCCCAGGAGAACGATGGACCTCCGCGACGCCCGCGCTCTGGAGCTCGCCACCCAGCCGCTGCGGACCGCCGGCACCCGACCCGGCGTCTTCCGCGGCTTCGGGCACTCGGTGCAGGACATCTGGGCACACCGCGAGCTGCTGAACCTGCTGGTCAAGCGGGAGGTCAAGGCCCGGTACAAGGACAGCGCGCTCGGCTTCGTGTGGAGCCTGATGCGCCCGCTGGCGCTGCTGCTCATCTACTACATCGCCCTGGGCAAGTTCCTGGGCGCGGCCCGGAACATCCCGGACTTCGCGATCTTCATCTACACCGGCCTGACCGCCTGGGGGCTGTTCTCCGAGGCGGTGTCCACCGGGACCGCCTCGATCGTGCAGAACGCCGGCCTGGTGAAGAAGGTGTACCTGCCCCGCGAGATCTTCCCGCTCGCGTCCATGGGGTCTGCGCTGTTCAACTTCGTGATCCAGCTCGGGATCCTCGTCGCCGCGACCATCGCCGTGGGGAACTTCCCGACCGGGTCCCGCTGGGGCTACCTCCCGCTGTCGCTCGCGGTCATCGTGGTGACCGCCCTCGGGTGGTCGCTGCTGCTGTCCGCGATCAACGTCTACCTCCGCGACATCCAGTACCTCGTGGAGATCGCGATCATGATCGCGTTCTGGGCGTCGCCGATCGTCTACTCGTGGCAGCTCGTCCAGGACGGCCTCGGCAGCGGCACGCTCGAGAAGCTGTACCTCACCAACCCGATGACCGCCGCGATCATGGGCTTCCAGCAGACGTTCTGGGTGGCCGGCGACGGCCAGCCCGTCCCCGACGGCCTCGCGGGGATGCTCTGGGCCTGGCTCGGGATCGGTGTCGTGTTCACGTTCGTCGCCCAGCGCGTCTTCGCGCGCCTGCAGGGCAACTTCGCCCAGGAGCTCTGATGACCACCACCACCGTTGTCGAGGTCCACGGCCTGTCCAAGCGGTTCGTGATCCGCAAGGAGAAGTCGCTCAAGGAGCGCATCGTCAACTTCGGGCGCTCGAACCTCCACAAGGAGGACTTCTGGGCGCTGCGCGACGTGGACCTCGAGATCGAGTCCGGGACGACCGTCGGCCTGGTCGGGCCCAACGGGTCCGGCAAGAGCACCCTGCTGAAGGCGATCGGCGGCATCCTGCAGCCGACGTCCGGCACCGTCCGCACGCGCGGCCGCATGGCGGCCCTCCTGGAGCTCGGCGCGGGGTTCCACCCGGACCTCACCGGGCGCGAGAACGTCTACCTGAACGCCTCGATCCTCGGCCTGTCGACCGCGCAGACCGACAAGTACTTCGACGCCATCGTCGACTTCTCCGGCATCGAGCGGTTCATCGACACGCAGGTCAAGTTCTACTCCTCGGGGATGTACGTCCGCCTCGCGTTCGCCGTCGCGGTGCACGTGGATCCGGACATCCTGCTGGTGGACGAGGTGCTGGCCGTCGGTGACGAGCCGTTCCAGCGCAAGTGCATGGACCGCATCCGGGAGTTCCAGCACGACGGTCGCACCATCGTGCTGGTGACCCACTCGCTGGACCAGGTCGCCGACGTCTGCGACCGGGCCGTCGTCCTCGAGAGCGGTCGCGTGATCGCGGACGGCGAGACCCGCGACGCGCTGCGCACCCTGCGGCACGAGTTCGACCAGCAGCGCCAGGAGGACCTCGAGCACCGGCGCGAGACCGCCGAGCGCATCGAGGAGCCCGCAGCGCCGCGCGTCACGGTGGAGTCCGTCGAGCTGCTCGGTGCGGACGGCTCCCCCGCCTCGACGATCACGCCGGGCGCCGACGTCGTGATCGCGGTGACGGTCCAGGCGACCGAGGCCGTGGCCGACCCCACGATCGGCGTCGGCATCGAGACCGGGCTCGGGGTCAACGTGCTCGGCACCAACACCACGCTGCTGGGCCTCACGCTGCCGCCGCTGATCGGGCGTCAGCGCTTCGAGATCCGACTCCGCGACCTGCGCCTGGGCGAGGGCAGCTACACGTGCCACGGGGCCGTCGCCGGCCCCAGCGGCGCCGAGCTCGCCCGGCTGCGGGAGTCCGCGAGCTTCACGGTGACGTCCGACGGGACCACGGTCGGCCCCGTCTGGGCCTCCCCGGAGCTGGTGCTGGACCGCGTGCAGGGCTGACGCCCCGCCTGGCGCCCGGGCGGGTCCCCGGCACGGCGGAGGGCCGGCACCCGCTCGGGTGCCGGCCCTCCGCCGTGCCGCTACCGCCGGTTCACGGGAACCGCGCGATCGCCCGCCCGCGGTACTCGAGGCTGCCGGCGATGCCCGTCCGCACGGCCCCCTCCCCGCGCTGGAGCAGGACCTGCGCCCAGGCGGCCTGGCCGGTCGGGTCGGGGCCACGGCCCAGGAACGTCTGGTAGTAGTCGCCCGACCGGATCGACGCGGCCTCCACCGACCACCAGATCGAGTCGACGACCCACGCGCGCCCGTGCTGCTTCGCCAGGGTGACCCACTGGTTCACCTCCGCCGGGCCCGCGCCGCGCCGCAGCATGGTGGTGTAGAGGCGCTGGACGTACCCCTGCATCGTGCCGCCCGAGGCGGCGAAGTACTCGTCGGAGTCGTAGAACCGGCGCTGGACGTCGTCGACCGTCGCCTGGCCGTTGCGGATGGCCACGAGCCAGTTGTTGGCCCCGACCCCCTCCGGTTCGCGGCCGAGCACCTCGCGGTAGGCCTTCGCCACGCGCTTCGAGATGTACTCGTCGCTGCGGGTCAGGGTGTCGACCAGCGCCGACTGGCTGGTCCCCGACAGCAGCGCCGCGGACCAGCCCTGCAGCCCGGTCGGGTCCGGGCCGCGGCCCAGGAGGTCGGTGTAGAGCGCGGTCACCACCGAGCGCGAGGCGGCGTACTCCGCCGGGTCGAAGTAGGCGGCGCGCGCCTGGTCGCGGATCGCCTGGAGCACCGAGTACCCGCCGTTGCCGGGGCACGCCGTGTAGGACACGTCCCGGTGCCCGAAGACGCGCGGCAGCGTCACGGTGGTGTTCTGGTACCGGGAGTTCTCCCCGACCCCCGTCCGGTAGGACATCCAGCCGCCGGGGTCGACGTTGTAGGCACCGAGCCGCCAGCCGATCACGGCCGCGACCCCGGAGACGGTCCCCGCGGACGGCGCGGCGTCGTACGTGCCCAGCATGGCCACGCCGACCGTACCGGTGTTGAAGCCGCCGGCGTGCACGCCGATCACGGGGCTCGTCATGCTGCCGCCGCGCCCCTCGTAGACGTTGCCCCACTTGTCGACCACGAAGTTGTACCCCAGGTCGCACCAGCCCCGGCCGGTCATGTGGTACCGCTGGTCGTTGCGGATCATCTGCATGGCCTCGGCCACGCTGCCATAGCTGTTCGAGCCAGCGGTGTGGTGCACGACCGCGCCGACCAGCGAGCTCGCCTTGTCCGGCGTGCAGCTCGCCGCGGCCGCACCCCACTGGCCGCGCAGGTAGATCGCGGGCGCCGCCGCGGCGGACTGGACGGAGGCGGCGCCCGTGCTGAACGCCGCGGTGCGGAGCACGGGCTCACCGGTCGCCGAGGCGCCCGCCACAACCGGTCCGGCCGGTGCCGGCGTCCCGGCCGCGTCGGGGTCCTCCTGCGACCCCACCAGCACGACCCGCAGATCGTCCGGACCGCCCTCCTCGGTGGCCGCGAACGACAGCTGGACGGCCTCGGCGTCGCCGAACCACAGCGACGCGGTCCCGCCGCGGACCGCGGACTCGGCGTCGGGGGTGCCGGCGTCGGGGGCGACGTCGTCGACCTGCAGCGCCTCCCAGTCGGACCAGACCTCGCCGTCTCGGGTGCGCACCTGCGCGTCGAGCGCCGCGACGTCGACCGCGTCCGCGGGCCACGTCAGGCCGAGCGTCTGCGCCTCGTCCGTCGGGATCTCCCCGGTCACGAGCCGGTCGGCCGCGACGTCGTCGGGCTGCGGGACGGACGCCGCGGACGGCTCCGGGCTCGCGGACGGCTCAGGGCTGGCGGACGGCTCCGGGCTGGCGGTGGGGCCGGGCTCGGCCGCGTCGCCGGGCGCCACGGGATCGGGCACGCGCAGCGCGTCTCCCGTCCCCCCGTCCGCCGGCTCCGCCACGACCGCCCCGGCCGGCACGTCGTCCGGCGTCACGACGACGCCCGCGGCGTCGGTCGCCGGCACCACGACCGGGACGTCGGAGACCGTCACGTCGGGATCACCCGCCGCCGTCGCAGCCGTCACGGTGGTGGGCGCCCGGTCGGCGCCCGCCGCGACCGGCACGGCGAGGCCGGGGCCGGCGACCAGCGCGGCCGCCAGGAGGATCCGGGGGAACATGGTGAGGTCCTGACGTCGACGACGGGGGGATGCTGGCAGTTTCAGGTGCCGTTGACCGGTGGTCAAGCCTCGCCGCGGCGCGCCGTCACCCCTCACCCGCGAGCCCGCGCGCACGGGGGGTGCGGCCCGGCCGCTACCCTGGGCTGCGCCTCCCGCTGTCGACCGAAGGCTCCCGCGTCGTGACATCCACCCCCTCCGGCCCCGCCGACACCGCCGCCGGACGGGAGCCCGCGACCTCCCCCGCGGACGGTCGCGCCGAGGACCCCGCCGAGGGCGGGGCCCCGCGTCGCGCCGGCCGGCGCGGCGCGGTCGTCCTGCCGACGACCGGCCCCGCGGCGCGTGCCGTGCGGGCGGCGGTGGTCGTCCTGCCGTACCTCGTCGCAGCCGGGCTCGCGCTCCTGGCCGCGCTCTGGACGTACCAGCCGTGGAAGTTCGGGGCGGCGATCGCCAACCCCAGCGGGGACAACCTCGCGTTCCACGCCTGGATCCAGAACATCGTCGAGTCCGGCTGGTACGAGACCGGGCAGCGCCTCGCGGCACCGTTCGCCCAGAACAGCCACTCGTACTCGGTGACCGACGACCTGCTGTTCGCCGTCGTCGGCAAGGTGCTCGTTCCCCTCACCGGCAGCGTGGGCGCCGCCGTGACCGCCGCCGTCGTGGCGTCGTTCCCGCTGGCGGCGATCACCGCCGTCGGGCTGGCGAGGTCGCTGCGGGTCGGCCGGGTGCCCGCGGTCCTCGTGGGCGTCGCGTTCGCCGTGCTGCCCGACCACTTCCTGCGTGCGTCCGGCGGCCACATCGCGCTCGCCCAGACCTGGGTGCTGCCGATCGGGGCGGTGGCGGCGGTCAGCCTCGTCCACCGGTCGCCCTGGCGCGCGCGTCGCCGGCGGCTGCGGGAGGTCGCGATACTCGTCGGTCTGCTGAGCATCGGGCTGGTCAACGCGTACTACGCGGTGTTCGTCGGGATCCTCGTCGCTGCGGCGGCCCTCGGTGCGTGGCGGCTGCGCGGGTTCCGCGCGGTCCTGGTCCCCACGGTCCTGCGGGTCGTCGCCCTCGCGCTCCCGGTGGCCGTGACGATGTGGCTCGACGCGCGCTGGACACCGTCCCCGCTGGGCTTCGCCTCGATCGCCGTCACGCGTTCACCGGCCGACGCCGACGTCTACGGCGGCAAGATCCTCGCCATGCTGCTGCCGGGGTCGGGCCACCGCGTCCCCGCCTTGAGGGAGCTGCGCCAGCAGTACGACGCGACGTTCCCGAACCCGGCGGAGGGTCCCGCGGTGGGCGTCGTCGCCGCCGCGGGCTTCCTCTTCCTGATCGTGTGGGCCGTCGTGACCCTGTGGAGCCGTCCCGGTGCGCGCCGGCGGCCGGTGCTGCAGACGCTCGCGGCACTGACCTGGGTCTCGGTGCTGGCGTACACCGTGGGCGGCCTGGGCCAGCTCTGGTCGTTCGCGCTCGACGGCGGCGGCCTGCGGGCGTGGAGCCGGATGCACGTCGTGATCGCCCTGCTCGGGCTCCTCGCCGTCGGGACGTTGCTCGGCCGGCTCCGCCGCCGTCCCCTGCTCCAGTCCGGCGTCGTGGCGGTCCTGGTCGCGGTGGCGCTGCTCGACCAGACCAGCGGCATGTACCGCCCGGATCCGGGCACCGCACGGGCGGTGCAGTCAGAGGTGACCGACCTGACGGGACGGCTCGAGGAGCTGCTGCCCGAGGGGGCCATGGTGTACCAGTACCCCGACGTCTCGTTCCCCGTCGCGCTGCGCACCACCAGCCCGGCCTCCGCGTACGACGGCTTCCTGCCGTACCTCTACTCCTCCTCCGACCTGCACTGGTCCTACGGCGGCCTCCAGGGCGACCCGACCGCCGACTGGCAGCAGGCGCTCGGGCAGCGCCCCGCGGCGGAGCAGCGCGAGCTGCTCACCGCCGCCGGCTTCGCCGCCGTGCTCGTGGACACCGCGGCGGCGTCCAGCACCCCGGAGGACCTGGCGGCCGCGCGCGCCGCGCTCGGCTCCCCCGCCGTGGTGAGCGCGAGCGGCCGGTGGGAGGCCTACCTGCTGGACCCGGGCTCGGCACGGTGCGCGGCGGACGACGCCGAGCTCGCCGACGCCGTCCTGCACCCGCCGCTGCTCTACCCGGGGGACGGGTTCGGCCCGATCGGCAACACGATCCAGGGCACGGCCGGCGGCGAGCTCCGTGTCCTCACCCTGCAGGAGGGCGGCTGGCCGCGGGCGGACCTCGCGTTCACGATCGAGGCGCCCGCCGGCGGGGTGCGCCTCGCCTGGCCGGACGGCACCACGACCGAGGTGGCCCCCGGAGCGCACCAGGTGCGCTGGAGCGGGGCGCTCGAGGGGGCGGAGACGCGCATCGGCGTCGAGGTCGCCGGCGACGACCCCGCCGGCGTCCGCGCCTACGGGTTCACCGCCGACGTGCTGGACGCGAGTGCTGCGGCGTGCCTGGCGTCGGTCGGCGCCGACCCCGACGCCGCGCCGTGACGAAGGCAGGTCGGGACCCGGCTGGTAGAGTCTCCGTCCGGCCTGCCCCCCGCGGCAGCGCGCCGACACCTGACGGGCCGGACCGCTGCGGAGCGTGCGACGGGGCCCGTGGCCACGGCGACCGACCCTGGGGATGAGCGTGACCGAAGCACGACCGCGACCCGACCTGGAGCTCTCCGTGGTCGTCCCGGCGCACAACAGCGCCCTCGTGCTCCGGCAGACGGTGGAGCGACTCGTCGAACGGCTCGCGGGGGTGCCCGCCGAGGTGCTGGTCGTCGAGAACGGGTCCACGGACGGCACCGCCGACCTGGCACGCGAGCTCGAGTCCGACGACCTCCCCCTGGTACGCGCCCTGACCAGCCCGCAGGGCATGGGTGAGGCGCTGCGCGCCGGCATCCGCGCCTCCGCCGGTCGGCGGGTCCTGCTGACCGCCGACGACCTCCCCTTCGGCTTCGACGACCTCGACCGGGCCGCGGAGCTCGGGCGCGAGCCGACCGTCGTGATCGGTTCCAAGGCGCACCGGGACTCGGTGGTCGACCGGGGCTCGGTCCGCTCGCTGTCGACCTGGGGGTTCCGCACGCTGCGCCGCGTCCTGCTCGCCTCGCGTGTGGGGGACTCGCAGGGGACGATCCTCGCCGACGGCCGGTGGCTGCGAGAGGTCCTCCCCCGCATCGAGGCGCCCGGGTTCCTGTTCTCCACCGAGCTGACCTACGCCGCCGAGCTCCAGGGTGCCGAGGTCGTCGAGGTGCCCGTCCGGCTGTCGGCCGACCACGCCCCGAAGGCGTCGACGGTCCGCCTGCGCGACGTGTGGCTGATGGGTGCGGGCCTGCTGCGCCTCCGCCGGCGCCGGCGCACGCTGTCCGCGCCCCTCAGCACGGTGGCCCGCCCGTGACCGCGCCGGTGCCGGTCCCCCCGCCCGCGGGTGACGGCCCGGTGATCTCCGGGACCGCCGTGGCGCCGGTGCCGACCCGCCGCCAGCGGCTCGTCGACTGGGCGCGCCGCGGGCTCGTCGCCCTCGTGGTCGCCGCGGCGGTCTACGCCCTCGTGCGCCAGCGCAGCACGATCGCGGCCACCGTCGACGACATCGCGCCGTGGCAGCTCGCCGCCACCCTGGTGGTCACCGTGATCGGCATCTACCTCGGGATGCTCTCCTGGCGCGCCGTCGTCATCGGCATCGCGCACCCGGGGCCCGGCCGCCGCCTGGGCCAGGTGTACCTCGTGGGGCAGCTCGGCAAGTACCTGCCGGGGTCGGTGTGGGCCGTCGTCCTCCAGATGGAGATCGGTCGCAAGAACAACCTCCCGCGGCCGCAGGTCCTGGTCGCGGCCCTCGTGAGCACCGGGGTCAGCGTCGCGGCGTCCCTCGTCGTGGGCCTGCTCGCGATCCCCCAGCTGGCGCCGACCCACCCCTGGATGCGCTGGCTCTACCTCGCCCTGCCGCTCCTCCTCCTGAGCATGCACCCGCGGATCGTGACCTGGGCCGTCGACCTCGTCCTCCGCCTCGTCCGCCGCCCGCGTCTCGAGCGCCCGATCACTGCTCGCTCGATCGTCGTCTCGTTCCTCTACGCCGTCGCCATGTACTGCGTCTACGGCGTCCACCTGTGGCTGCTGGTGCGGTCCCGGGGTGGCATCGGCGTGGAGAACGCCGCGTTCCTCACCGGGGCGCTCGCGCTCGGCATGACCGTGGGTGTGCTCGCGTTCCTGCTGCCGTCCGGCCTGGGCGCCCGCGAAGCCGTGCTCGTCGCCGCGCTGGCCACCGTGATGCCGTCCGGCGTCGCGCTGGCGTTCGCGGTCGTGTCCCGGGCGATGTTCACCGTGGCGGAGCTGCTCACGATGGGGGTGAGCCTCGCGCCGGAGCTCCCCGCCGTGCTGCGGCACCGCCGCGACCGGTCGTCCTCCGCTCCGACCGCCGCGGACTGACTCCGGCGCTGCCGGCCGGTCAGTCCGCCGGCAGCTCGAAGAGCTGCATCGCGCCACCGAGGTCACCCGCGGGCTGCCAGTGCTGCTGGGCGTACTCGAGCGAGGCGTCACCGGGCTCGAGCAGCACGTGGGTGGCGCCGTACTCGTCGCGCAGAGCCAGCAGCCCGTCCGGCTCCAGCCGGTGGTACCCGCCCGTCCCGCACTCCAGCGGCGTGGGCGCACCGAGGGCCTGCAGCCGCTCGTTGTACTCCGCCCACGGCTCGCCGCCGTACGGCACGCTCTTGCAGTCGACGACCACGGCGCGCCGGCTCATCAGCCGGAGCCAGGTGTAGTCCGGCCGCGCCGCGATGACAGAACCCGGCGGGGTCAGGTCCTCGATGCGCTGCCCGAGGGCCACGGCCCCGTCGTCCGGGCGGTAGTCGATGCGGAGCGGCACGAATCCGGTCGCCTTGGAACCGAAGACCAGCAGGACGACGACGGCCAGCGCCGCACCCGACCGGACGGCGAGCGGCAGCAGCCGGGGCCGCCTCGGGCCGAGCAGGAGCGTCGCGACCGCCATCCCCGCCACCAGCGCGGCCGCGACGAGGAACGTCGCCCTGGGCACGTTCTCGGGGTGCACCCGGAAGCGGGTGAGGTTGGCGTAGAACAGCGCGTGCCACAGCACGAAGACGCCCACCCCCGCACCGGCGCACAGCAGGCCGAGCCAGCGACGGCGCACGTCGGTCGCCCGGGCGAGCAGGAGCACGCAGGCGAAGGGAGCGAACGGCGCGATCCCCATGACGAACCGGTACAGGAAGAACTGCTCGCCGAGCGTCTGGAACGGCTCGATGTCCGCGAGGTCGGTGACGAGCGCCACCAGCACCACGACCGCCGGGGCGACCAGCAGCGCGACCGCGCGCAGCGACCGCCGACGGGTCACGAGCGTCGCGGCGACCCCGAGCAGCACGACGAGCACGCCGTCACGCACCACCTGCGTGGGCCAGGTGTCCGGCGCGCAGTGCCCGGGGGACGCGGTCGCGCAGATGTCCACCACGTCCTGCGAGCCCGCCACGAGGCCGCGGAGCACGCCGACGCCGTACACCGCGCCGAGGATGAGCACGACCGCGACCGGGAACCACCGCACGACCCGGTCCCGGAACCGGTCCCGCTGCACCAGCCAGGCGACCAGGAGGGCGCCGGCGACCACGGTGCCGTGCTGGACGTGCACCACCGTCGTGAGCCCGGCCAGCACGAGGGCCGCGCGGTCCCGGCGCGTCACCAGGAGGACCACCGTCAGGAACCCCAGCGCCCCGCCCAGGCCGTTGGGCACCGCCTCCCGGTGGATCACCAGGAACGTGCCGAGCGCGAAGTACGGGCCGGTGACCAGCATCGCGCCGGCCAGGAGCTCCAGGCCCCGGGCGCGCCGGGGCAGCCACGCGTCCGCGAGCAGGACCACCCCCGTGGCCGTCACGACCACGGACGCGAGCCAGTACAGGAAGTACACGGGCGCGCGGAGCCCGGCGCGCTCAGCCACCGCGGTGATCGCGTCGAACAGGATGTGCGGCTGGGGCGCGTCCGTGTTGAACCAGTCGTTGACGTACGCCGTGGGGTCGGCCCACGAGATGCCCTTGATCGACAGCAGCACCTGCTCGCCGAACCCGTACTCGTACCCGGCCGCCACGGCCTGGGTCGCGAGGACGATGACGAGCGCGACCGCGGCGATCCGCGCGACGCGGCGCGTGCCGCGGGCCCCGGCCACGCGTGCCAGCACGGCGCGCGGCCGCCGCCCCCGTGCCGCGTCGGTCTCGGCCGCGGCCGTCACGCCGGCAGCGTCACGGTCCGGCCGGTGTCCGACGCCTCCAGGAGGCTCTCGGCGACGCGCAGCGTCGCCAGGCCCTCGCGCAGCGACACGACCTCGTCCCGCACGCCCAGCACCGCGTCCCGGAAGGCCTCGTGCTCGAGCCGGAGCGGCTCGCGCTTGGCCAGCGCGAACCGCGTGACGTCGCCCTCGGTGACCCCGCGGAAGTTCGCCACGGAGTCCCACTCCGTGGCGAACGTGCCGTTCGCGTAGTAGGTCAGGTCGACGCCGATGGTGTCCGCGACGAACGCCCCGCGCTCGCCGGTCACCATCGTGAGGCGCTCCTTCATCGGCGACAGCCAGTTCACCAGGTGGTTCACGACCGTGCCGTTCGCCAGCCGGCCCGTCGCCGCGACCAGGTCCTCGTGCTCGCGTCCGCTGCGGGCCGCCACCTGCGCCGCGACAGTCGTGTACGGGCTGCCCGCGATCCAGGCCGTCAGGTCGATGTCGTGGGTGGCGAGGTCCTTGACGACGCCGACGTCGGCGATCCGCTGCGGGAACGGGCCCTGCCGCCGCGTCACGATCTGGTAGACGTCGCCCAGCTCGCCCGACAGCACCCGCGAGCGCAGCGCCTGCAGCGCCGGGTTGAACCGCTCGATGTGGCCCACCGCGCCGACCAGTCCGGCGGCGTCGAAGGCGTCCACCAGCCGCTGCGCCCCCGCGACGTCCGCGGCGATCGGCTTCTCCACCATGGTGTGCACACCGGCGGCCGCGAGCTCGAGGCCCACCGGCTCGTGCGTGACCGTGGGGGCGGCGACGACAGCCATGTCGACGCCCGCAGCGATCAGCTCGGCGACCTCGCGGTAGACCGGGACGTCAGCGGCGACGCCGTAGGGGTCACCGGTCGGGTCGACGGCGCCGACCAGCTCCACCCCGGGCATCTCGCGGAGGACCCGGGCGTGGTGCCGGCCCATCGAGCCGAGCCCGACCAGCCCCGCCCGCAGCTCGGCGGCCATCAGGCGCCGGCCTTCGCGAGCGTGTTGACCGCGGTGACCACGCGCTCGAGGTCGCCCTCGGACAACGAGGGGTGCACGGGCAGCGACAGCACCTCGCGCGCGGCGCGCTCCGTCTCGGGCAGGTCCAGCTCGAGCCCGAAGGACGGCAGCCGGTGGTTGGGGATGGGGTAGTAGACCCCGCAGCCGACGGCGTGCTCCTCGCGGAGCGCGGCCGCGAACGCGTCCCGGTCACCCGGGACGCGCACGGTGTACTGGTGGTAGACGTGCGTGCTGCCCTCGGCCACCGTCGGCGTGACCACGCCCTCGAGGTGCGCGTCCAGGAACGCCGCGTTGGCCTGGCGCTGCGCGGTCCAGCCGGCGAGCCTGCGCAGCTGCACCCGGCCGATCGCGGCGTGCAGGTTGGTCATCCGGGCGTTGAACCCGACGATCTCGTTCTCGTACTGGCGCTCCATGCCCTGGTTGCGGAGCAGGCGGAGCGTGCGCGCGATCTCCGGGGTCGCCGCGGCCACCATGCCGCCCTCCCCCGAGGTCATGTTCTTGGTCGGGTACAGCGAGAACATGGCGAAGTCGCCGAACGTCCCGACGAGGTGCCCGTCCCGGCTCGCTCCGTGCGCCTGGGCGGCGTCCTCGAACAGGGAGAGCCCGTGCTCGTCGGCGACCGCGCGCAACCCGGCGACGTCTGCGGCGTGGCCGTACAGGTGCACGGGCATGATCCCGCGGGTGCGGTCCGTGACCCGCGCCCGCACGTCGCGCGGGTCGAGGCAGTAGGAGTCCGCCTCGATGTCGGCGAACACCGGCGTGGCGCCGGTGAGGGCGACGGCGTTGGCGGTGGCGGCGAACGTGAACGAGGGCACGATCACCTCGTCACCCGGGCCGATGCCGCACGCGAGCAGGCCCAGGTGCAGGCCGGACGTGCCGGAGTTGACCGCCACCGCCGCCCTGCCCTCGAGCAGCTCGGCGCCGAACTCCTCCTCGAACGCCGCGACCTCCGCGCCCTGGGCGAGCTGCCCCGACCGCAGGACGGCGTCGACCGCGGCGCGCTCCTCGTCCCCGATGATCGGCTTGGCCGCCGGGATGAACTCCTGCCCCGTCACTTCGTCACCTCGTGCAACGTCCCGTCCTCGTTCTCTCGGTAGAGGTCACCCGTCTCCGGGCAACGCCACAGCTCGCCGTCCGCCACGAGCGGCCGGCCGGCCCGGCCCACCCAGCCGATGCGTCGGGCGGGGACCCCCGCGACCAGCGCGTGGTCGGGTACGTCGTGCACCACGACCGCACCGGCCGCGACCAGCGCCCAGCGCCCGATCTCGACCGGGGCGACGCAGACGGACCGGGCGCCGATCGACGCGCCGTGCCGCACCGTGACGCCGACGGCGTGCCAGTCGCTGGCGGACTTCAGGTCTCCCTCGGGCGTGACGGCCCGCGGGTACTCGTCGTTGGTCAGCACCACGGCCGGCCCGATGAAGACGCCGTCCTCGATCTCGGCCGGCTCGTACACCAGCGCGTGGTTCTGGATCTTGGTCCGCGCGCCGATCCGCACCCCGGACCCGATGTAGGCGCCGCGGCCCACGATGCAGTCGTCCCCGATCACGGCGCCCTCGCGGACCTGCGCGAGGTGCCAGATCCGGGTGCGCGCACCGACCCGGGCGTCGGGCGAGACATCGGCGATCGGCTCGTTCGGGCGCTCCACGGTTCCCTCTCCACGGCAGGTGGCCTCCCGCTCGCCGGATCCCGGCGCGCGGACCGCGGCGACTGCCACGCGAGGCGCGTCGGCACCTTACCAAGCAGCAGTCCGCGGGGGCGCGAGACGAAGGGCCCGGGCGCACCGGCGCTGCCGGTCCCGCGATAGGCTCGCCGGACCGACTCTGGAGGGAAGACCACCCGCATGCGCATGCTCGTCACCGGCGGAGCCGGTTTCATCGGCTCCAACTTCGTGCACCAGGTCGTGCGCGAGCACCCCGACGTCCAGGTCACCGTCCTCGACGCGCTGACCTACGCGGGCGACGAGAAGAGCCTCGCCCCCGTGTGGGACCGGGTGACCTTCGCCAAGGGCAGCATCACGGACCACGACATCGTCGACGACCTGGTGAAGAACTGCGACGTCGTCGTGCACTTCGCGGCCGAGTCGCACAACGACAACTCGCTGCACGACCCGTGGCCGTTCGTGCACACCAACGTCATCGGCACGTACACGCTGCTGGAGGCGGTGCGCCGGTACGACGTGCGGTACCACCACATCTCCACGGACGAGGTCTACGGCGACCTGGAGCTGGACGACCCGGCCAAGTTCACGCCGGACACCCCGTACAACCCGTCGAGCCCGTACTCGTCCACCAAGGCCTCCTCGGACCTGCTGGTGCGCGCGTGGGCGCGGTCGTTCGGCGTGCGCGCCACGATCTCGAACTGCTCGAACAACTACGGCCCGTACCAGCACGTGGAGAAGTTCATCCCGCGCCAGATCACCAACGTGATCGACGGCGTGCGGCCGAAGCTCTACGGCACCGGCGAGAACGTCCGCGACTGGATCCACGTCGAGGACCACAACTCCGCGGTGTGGGACATCATCACGAAGGGGCGCCTCGGCGAGACCTACCTGATCGGCGCGGACGGCGAGGTCGACAACAAGACCGTCGTCGAGCTGATCCTCGAGCTCACCGGGCAGGCGCCCGACGCCTACGACCTGGTGAGCGACCGCCCGGGGCACGACCTGCGGTACGCGATCGACGCCACCAAGCTCCGCACCGAGCTGGGCTGGGAGCCGCGGTACACGACGTTCCGGGACGGCCTGGCCGCGACGATCGACTGGTACCGGGCGAACGAGGCGTGGTGGCGACCGCAGAAGGACGCCACCGAGGCGAAGTACGCGCAGCTCGGGCGCTGAGACCGTGCCCGGACGATGAGCCAGCGCGACACGGCCGACCGCTCCCCGCCCCCCGCCCGGTCCCCGGAGCGGGCAGGGGCTGTCGGCCGCGGAGCGCTCCGCCTCGTCGCCTCGATGCCGGACCGGCTGCCGATCGCGCTGTTCTGCCTCGCGCTCGCGGCGTCCGTCGCGGTCCTCGTCGAGGAGCTGCGCCCGGCCGTCGTGCTCCCGGCGGCTGCGCTCCTCGTGCTCGGCACCTGGCGGCTGGCCCCGGCGGCACCGGCCGGGACCGCGCGGGCGGCTGCGGCCACGCTCGTCGTGCTCGGCTCGGTCACGGCCTGGGTGCTGCTCAACGCCCCGTACGCGTCCGAGTTCCTCACGGTGACGCGCGACCCCGGCTTCCTCACGCTGGGCGGTGCGTGGCTGAGCGAGCACACCGGGCCGCGGATCGGCGTCCCCGACGAGGCACGCGCGCTCGCGGAGGCCTACGACGACGTGATCGCGACGCCGCTCGCGTACACGGGCCTCGAGGGCTCGCTCGTCGCGCAGGGCGCCAAGCTGCTGCCGGCGCTGCTCGGCGTCGCGGGGTGGACGGGCGGGCTCGACGGGGTCCTCGCGGGCAACCTGCTGATCGGCGCGGTCGGCCTGGTCGCGGTCTACGCGGTCGCCCGGCGCCTCGCCGGTCCGTGGTGGGGGCTCGTCGCCCCCGCCGCGCTCGGCCTCGCGATGCCGATGGTGGTGTTCTCCCGCGCGGCGTACACCGAGCCGCTGGCGCTCGCCCTGGTCTTCGGGGGTATCGCGGTCGCGCTCGGGGCGGTGGCCGGGCGTCGCGCGCTCCCCTACCTCCTCGCGGGAGCCATGGTCGGCGGGTCGTCGCTCGCTCGCATCGACGGTGCGGCGGTGGTCGTCGGCCTGGTGCTGGGCATCGGGCTCCCCGCGGCCGCGGCCGTCCTGCCGCGCCGACGGCGGGAGCTGTCCCGCGGCCTGGTGCTCGCCGTCGTGGGCGCCGGCACGATGGTCGCGCTCGGCTACCTGGACCTGCGGGTGCACAGTCCCGGCTACCTGCGGGCGCTCACGGGCGAGCTCCGGCTGCTGCTGCTCGCGCTGGGCGCGGCCGTGGTCGCGGCGGCCGTCCTCGTCGTCCAGCCGTGGGCCGCTCCGCGGCGCGCCCTGCTCCGCCACCGCCGCGGCGGCGCCTGGGTCCTGGCCTCGCTGACCGTGGCGGTGGGCGTCCTCCTGGCATCCCGACCCTGGTGGCAGACCGAGCACAACTTCGCCGAGGACAGCGGCTACGCGGTCACGGTCGCGGCGCTGCAGGAACGCGACGGGCTGCCCGTCGACGGGACGCGGACCTACGACGAGTGGTCGCTGCACTGGGTGGCCTGGTACCAGGGCTGGCCGTTCGTCGTCCTCGCGGTGCTCGGCCTGGCAGTCGCCGTGTGGTGCGCGGTCCGACGGCGGTCCGCCGGGTGGTGGCTGTTCGTCGGCACCGTCGCCGCCCCCTCGGTGCTGTACCTGTGGCGCATCAGCATCACGCCGGACCAGGTGTGGGCCATGCGCCGCCTCCTGCCGGTGACCCTCCCGGGTTTCGCCGTCGCGGTATCGGTGGCCCTGGCCGCGGCGTGGGGCGCACGCCGCTGGTGGACCCGGGCCGTGGCGGTCGTGCTCGCTGTCGCGGTGGTCGTGGCACCCGCACGCACCTGGGGACCGATGTCCACCGCGGTGGAGCAGGGTGGTCGTCTCGCCGAGGTCCGGGCGGTCTGCGAGGCGCTGCCCGCCCGGCACGTGGTGTACGTCCGTGCAGGCGGGCCGCCCTACCTCGCCACGCTCCTCTCGGTGTGCGGCGTGCACGCGGTCGAGCTGGCCAACCCGCCGAGCGCCGAGCGGTTGGCGCAGATCCGGCAGCGCTGGGGCGGTGAGGACCTCGCCGTGGTCGCGTTCGCGAGCGGGGCGCTCCCCTGGCCGGACGACGACGCACCGCGGCCTCTCGCCCGCTCCCGGATCACCTGGTGGCAGCTCGAGCTCAACCGGCTGCCGCACGCGGTGGTCACCGAGACCTCCACCGTCTGGGTGGCTGAGGTGCGCGAGGACGGCACCCTCGTCCCGGCTCGGGGCGCCTCCTGAACGGCCCGCAGGTCCCCCATCTGCACGAATCCTCCACGCGGTTCGCCCTGGTGGTCCGCCGCGCTCCGCACCGCGGCTCCTATGCTCCTCTGTCGTGACCTCCCGCCACGCCGCTCCTGCACGCCCCCGCGCCGTCCGCCACGGCCGGACCCGGCGCAGCCACGGCGTGCTGCGGGGCGCCGCCCTCGCCGTCGTCGCCGTGCTGTGCTTCGGCGCCTCGGGCGCGGCCGCGCTGTACGTCCAGCTCAACGGCAACATCAACACCATCGACGCGAGCGACCTCATCCAGGCGCTGCCGGAGCCGACGGCCACGGGCCCGGCCGACCCGGACGACCCGAACGCCGGCCGCGACGTCAACATCCTGCTGATGGGCTCCGACGAGCGCGACGGCGAGAACGAGGCCATCGGCGGCCACGTGGACGGCATGCGGTCCGACACCACGATCGTCGCGCACATCTCGGCCGACCGGACCCGGGTGGAGCTCATCTCGATCCCCCGCGACTCCCTGGTCGACATCCCGGCCTGCACCATGTCGAACGGCGGGACCACGTCCCCGCAGCGCAACGCGATGTTCAACTCCGCGTTCGCGATCGGCGCCGACAACGGCGGCGACATCGCCTCCGCGGCGGCGTGCACCGTCAACACGGTGCAGCAGAACACCGGCGTGCGCATCGACCACTTCGTCGTCGTGGACTTCGCGGGGTTCACGAAGATGGTGGACGCCATCGGCGGCGTGCCGATCTGCATCCCCAACGACATGAACGCGCCCAAGGCGGGGCTCTTCCTCAACGCGGGCCAGCAGACGCTCACCGGCACCCAGGCCCTGGCGTTCGCCCGCGCGCGCACCGGCCAGGGCGTCGGTGACGGCTCGGACACCAACCGCCTGGGCCGCCAGCAGGAGCTGCTCGCCGCGGTGGTGCGCGAGCTGCTGAGCAAGAACATGCTCACCGACATCACCCAGCTCATCCGGTTCCTCGACTCGGCGACGGAGTCGCTGTCGATCGACTCGGGCTTCAGCTCGATCTCCGACATGGCCGGGCTCGCCTACAGCCTGCGGGGCGCCTCGGCTGACAACATCTCCTTCATGACGATCCCGTTCGCGGCGGCGCCGAGCGACCCGAACCGGGTGGTGTGGACCTCCGAGGCCGACGCCATCTGGGCGAACGTCGCGGCCGACCAGCCGATGCTGTCCGGCACGGGCCAGGACCCGGCGGCGGGCGACGGCGGCGCGGCGACCGGCGGGACCGACGCCGGCACGGGCGCGGGCACCGGGACGGACCCCGGCGCGGGTGCCGGGACGCCGGCCGCGCCCACCGCCCCCGAGCCGGCCCAGACCCGCGAGGCGGGCAAGGAGGCGTTCTCC
Organism: Cellulosimicrobium cellulans; assembly: GCF_007679345.1. GTDB lineage: Bacteria > Actinomycetota > Actinomycetes > Actinomycetales > Cellulomonadaceae > Cellulomonas > Cellulomonas cellulans_A. The sequence goes on along the minus strand of NZ_VEGH01000004.1, from coordinate 59,271 downwards.
GCCGGCGACGTCACCGCGGTCTGCGGCTGACCGTGGCCCGCCCCGACGACCGCGACCGCGACGCCCGCAGGACGCCGCCCAGCTTCGCGCCTGGCAACGGCGCCCGCCGCCCCTCGGCCGACGGCGCCCAGCCCGTCGGGCCGGTACCCGAGCGCGACGCGCACCCGGTGCGGCCGACCCGCCCGCCAGTGGTTCCTGGGCGCACCTCCGCGCCGCGCGCCGGCCAGCAGCGCCCCACCGCGCCGCGCCCCGGCACCGGGCAGCCCGGGGCGGCGCCCGCCAGCTTCACCCCGGCCCCCGGCGACGACGCGGCCCGTCCGGTCCGGGTCTCGGGCCGCGGCGCCGACGCGACCGCGGCCGAGGGTCCGGTGCGCTCCTCGGCGCGCCGGGGCTCGAGCGCGGTGCCCGTCGGTGCGGATGCCGCCACGCCCGCCGCGGCGACGCCCGACGTCCGCCGGCCGCGCCAGACCGCACCGGTGGGTCCCGGGCGGTCCCGCCCCGCCTCCCCCGGCGGCCCGGCCCGCCCCGGTGGTCCCCTCGGCCCCGCGGGCCCGGACGGCGCCACCGCACCCGCCGCCGCGCCCCGCCGCCGGCGCCGCCGCGGCCGGGTGGTCGCCGCCGTCGTGGTCGTCGCCCTCGTGCTGCTGCTGGCCTGGCCGATCGGCCTGGTCCTGTGGGCGAACGGCAAGGTGCAGCACGTCGCGGCCCTCTCGGGCGCCGCGGACACCCCCGGCACGACCTACCTCCTCGCGGGGTCGGACTCGCGCGACGACGGGGCGATCGAGGACACCGAGACCGTCGGGGCGCGCACCGACACCATCCTGCTGCTCCAGGTGCCCGAGTCCGGGCCGGCCGCGCTCATCTCGCTCCCCCGCGACACCTACGTCGACATCCCGGGCCACGACGCGAACAAGCTCAACGCGGCGTTCTCCTGGGGCGGCGCCCCGCTCCTGGTGCAGACCGTCGAGGGCCTGACGGGGCTCACCGTCGACCACTACGTGGAGGTCGGGTTCGGCGGCGTCGAGGAGATCGTGGACGCGCTCGGCGGGGTCGAGCTCTGCCTCGACGGCAGCACCGGCATCGCCTTCCCCCTCAACGACAAGAACTCCGGCCTGATCTGGGACGCCCCCGGCTGCAAGACCGTCGACGGCGTCCAGGCGCTGGCGTACTCGCGCATGCGCTACTCCGACCCGTCCGGCGACATCGGCCGCGGGCTGCGCCAGCGCGCGCTGATCAGCGCGGTCGCGGCGAAGGCCGAGAACCCCGCGCTGCTGTTCCAGCCGGGCAAGCAGGTGTCGCTGATCGACTCCGGTACCGGTGCCCTCACGGCGAGCGACGGGACCGGCATCGTCGACCTGGGCCGGCTCGCGCTGGCGTTCCGCGCCGCCACCGGTCCCGGTGGCATCACCGGCACGCCGCCGATCAAGAGCCTGGACTACCGCCCCGGCGGCGCCGGCTCGACCGTGCTGCTCGACCCCGACCAGACGCCGGGCTTCTTCGCGGCGATCCGGGACGGCTCCCTGGAGCCGGGCGTGGTGGGCGGCGTCCCCGGCTCCTGACCGGACCGGAACCCGGCGCGTGCCAGGCCGCCGAGCCCGACGAGCACGGCGCGCACCCGCTCGCACCCGGCGGTGGTGGCGCGGCGCAGCCGCGGTCCGAACGGCTTCTCCACGAAGCGGTGCACCAGCCACGCCAGGAGCAGCGAGAACGCGGTCGCGGCGGCGAGCACGGCCCACACCGGCAGCCGGTCGTGCAGCAGGTGGATCACCCACAGGCCCCAGTACTCGTGCGTGAGGTAGAGCGGGTAGGTCAGCGCCCCCGCGGCCGTGAGGCCGGCCCACCGCCACCGCGCGAGCGGGGTGAGCGACACCAGCGCGACCAGGGCGACGCACGCCGGCAGCGCGACCGCGAGCAGCACGGCGCGCGGCTCGACCACCGAGTTCGCGCCCAGCGACGCCATCCGGGCCGGGACGAGCGCGGCCGTGGCCACGGCGGTGTTCGCCACGACCAGCAGCCACGGCACGACGGCGTGCCCGGTGCGGTGGATCACGTACAGCGCCATGCCCGCCGCGAACAGCGGGGCGTACGGCGCCACCAGCCACGTCACCGCGTCCGACCAGCCCAGGGTCCGGGCGAGCATCGCCGCGGCCGGCCACAGCGCCGCGAACCACAGCACCCGCCGCCGGGTGATCCCGACCGCGGCGAACAGCGCGATCAGCACGTAGAACCGCAGCTCCACCCAGAGCGTCCAGTAGACGCCGTCCACGTGCCCGACGTCGACCAGCGCCTGGAGCAGCGTGAGGTTCACCAGCACCTGCCCGCCGGTGATCTCCTTGCCCTGCCACACGAACAGCAGCAGCGCGCCGGTCAGCAGCACGCCGGTCCAGTAGGCCGGGTACAGCCGGGCCACCCGCGACCCCACGATGTCGGGCAGCGAGCGGCCCCACGCCGTCATCAGGATGACGAACCCGCTGATCACGAAGAACAGCTCCGGCCCCAGCGAGGTGTATGTCGCCCAGCTCGCGACCGCGGGCGCGACGTCGGCCAGGTCGCGCCCCCAGGCGTCGGTCTGCCGGGCGGTGAAGTGGTACGCGAGCACGCCGAGGGCGGCCAGGAAGCGCAGGGCGTCGAGCGCGGCGAGGCGCGGCGCGCGGGCGGCCGTGGCGGGGGTGCGGCCCGGCGCCGGGGCGGCGTCGGGTCGGGCGGTGCGGGGCGGCGCGGTGGTCGTCACCGTCTCGACGGTAGGTGTCGGACCGGCGCTCCGCCCGTCGAGCGGCCCCTCCCCCAGAGCCTCTCGACGAGACCTTCACGCCGCGCTCGGGGCGCCCTCGCGATCCTCCGGAGGAGGTGGGCCCGCCGAGTCTCCGTCGCGCGCCTGTCCGCGGCCTCGACACGTCAGGCGAGAGGTGGAGACTCGGCGGGACGGGGCGGGGCGCGGGGCGGGGCGGGGCGGGGCGGGGCGTCAGCCGCCGAAGCCGACGGCGGGGCGGCGGCCGTCGCCGTGCAGGGAGCGCAGCCGCTCGCCCTTGGCGTCCGCCTGGGCGCGCAGGTCGTCCTGGAACGCCAGCATCGCCGCCGCGACCCGGCGGGCCGTGTCGTCCGTGCCCGCCCCGAGGATGCGCGCCGCGAGCAGCCCGGCGTTGCGGGCGCCGCCGATCGACACCGTCGCGACCGGCACGCCGGCCGGCATCTGCACGATCGACAGCAGCGAGTCCATCCCGTCGAGCCGGGACAGCGGCACCGGCACGCCGATCACCGGCAGCGGCGTCACGGCCGCGAGCATGCCGGGCAGGTGGGCCGCGCCCCCCGCACCCGCGACGATCGCCCGCAGCCCGCGCCCGGCGGCGTCCCGGCCGTAGGCGACCATCTTGTCCGGCTGGCGGTGGGCGGAGACGACGTCGACCTCCACGGGGACGTCGAACTCGGCCAGCGCCTCGGCGGCGGCCTCCATGACGGGCCAGTCCGAGTCCGAGCCCATGACGATGCCGACGAGCGGGGTGGCCATGCGGTGCCTCCGGGGGTGGGGTGCGGTCGTGGTCGGGGGGCGGGAGGGGCCGAGGTCAGGCGGGCGGCGTCGGGCCGGCGGGGTCAGGCCGGCGCGTCGCCGCGCAGGACGGCGGCGGCGGCGACGGCGCGCCGGCGGACGTCCGCCAGGTCGTCCCCGGACACGGTCACGTGCCCGAGCTTGCGGCCGGGGCGGACACCCTTGCCGTACAGGTGCACCTTGGCGCCGGGGTCGAGCGCGGCGACCTCGGCCAGCCCGTCGGTCAGCGCGGCGCGGGTCGAGCCCAGCACGTTCGCCATCACGGTCCACGGCGCGCGGGCCCCGGTCGCGCCGAGGGGCAGGTCGAGCACGGCGCGCAGGTGCTGCTCGAACTGGCTGGTCACGGAGCCGTCGATCGTCCAGTGCCCGGAGTTGTGCGGGCGCATCGCGAGCTCGTTCACCAGCACCCGCGGCGCCCCGCCCTCGGGGTCGGCGACCTCGAACAGCTCGACCGCCAGGACCCCGGTGACGCCGAGCCCCTCGGCGACCTCGCGGGCGATCCGCTCGGCGGTCGCGGCGGTGCGCGGGTCCAGGTCCGGGGCCGGCGCCACGACCTCGGCGCACACGCCGTCGCGCTGCACCGACTCCACGACCGGCCAGGTGCGGACCTCGCCGGACGGCGTGCGGGCCACCAGGGCGGCCAGCTCGCGGGTGAACGGCACCCGCTCCTCGGCCAGCAGCGGGGCACCGGTGCCCTCGGCGGCCGCGGCGAGCCAGTCGGCGGCCTCGGCGGCGGACCGCACGACCCGCACACCCTTGCCGTCGTAGCCGCCGCGCGCGGTCTTGACCACCGCGGTGCCGTCCCCGGCGGCGAGGAACGCCGCGAGGTCGTCGGCCGAGTCGAGCGGCGCCCACCGCGGGCACGGCACGCCGAGCGCGGTCAGCCGGGTGCGCATCACGATCTTGTCCTGCGCGTGCACCAGGGCGTCCGGTCCGGGCCGCACCGCGACGCCGCGGTCCACCAGCTCGGTGAGCAGGCCGTTCGGCACGTGCTCGTGCTCGAAGGTGAGCGCGTCCGCGCCGAGCACCAGCGCCTCGACGGCCACCGGGTCCGCCGCCGCGCCCACCGGCGCGTCGACCACCACCTGCGCCGCCGACGACACCGCGTCCTCGACCAGCACCCGCAGGTGCACGCCGAGCGCCGTCGCCGCGGGCGCCATCATGCGGGCGAGCTGCCCACCACCGACCACTGCCACCACGGGTGCTGCCACGAGCCGTGAGCCTAACCGACCACCCCCCCGCCGGCGGCCCGCCGTACCACGGCGGGACCGAGGTCGCACCGGCGACCGGCGGGCCTTCGATATAGTCACCCCGGACAACTGGGCACACGTGAGGAACGGCATGACGCAGGCGGTACGGGGGCAGACCGCGCAGGGAGTCGTGATCATCGGGAACGGCGGCCACGCGCGCTCCTGCGTCGACGCCTGGCCGACGGCCTCGCCGTTGCAGCCGGTGGGCTGCACCGGGCACGACCCCGGCGAGCACGGCGAGATCCCCTACCTCGGGGGCGACGACGTCCTCCGCGACCTCGTCGACGCCGGCCTCCGCCACGCCTTCGTCGCGATCGGCTCGCCCGGCCTGCGCGCCCGTCTCGCCCGCGGCGCCGTCGACCTGGGCCTCGACCTCGTCCCGCTCGTCGCCGACTCCGCCCAGGTCGCGCGCACGGCCCAGGTGGGTGCCGGCGCCGCCCTGCTCCGCGGCGCCGTCCTCGGCGCCTACGCCCGGTTGGGCGAGGGCGCCATCGTCAACACCGGCGCCACCGTCGATCACGACTGCACGATCGGGGACTACGCCCACGTGGCCCCCGGCGCCCACCTCGCCGGCACCGTCACCATCGGCGCGCACGCGCTCGTGGGCGTCGGCGCCAGCATCCGCCCCGGCATCACCGTCGGTGACGGAGCCGTCGTCGGCGCCGGTGCCGTCGTCGTCCGCGACGTCCCCGCCGGCGCCACCGTCGTCGGCAACCCCGCCCGACCCCTCCCCCAGAAGGCCATCGCATGATCCACGCCGCCGCCCCCGACCTGTCGGGCAACGAGAAGACCTACGTCGCCGAGTGCCTCGACTCGACGTGGATCTCGTCCGCCGGGAAGTTCATCGACGAGTTCGAGCTGCGGTTCGCCGAGCTGTGCGGGGCCAAGCACGCCATCGCCACCAACAACGGCACGACCGCGCTGCACCTCGCGCTCGCGGCACTGGGCATCGGGCCCGGCGACGAGGTGATCGTGCCCGTCCTGACCTACATCGCCTCGGCCAACGCCGTGCGGTACTGCGGCGCCGAGCCCGTGTTCGTGGACGTCGACGACACGATGAACCTCGATCCCGCTCTCCTCGAGGCCGCGATCACCCCGCGCACCCGCGCGATCATGCCCGTGGATCTGTACGGCAACCCCGCGGACCTCCCGGCGGTGCGCGCCGTCGCCGAGCGGCACGGCCTCCTGGTCGTGCAGGACGCCGCGGAGGCGCACGGCGCCGAGGTCGGCGGCCGCCGGGTCGGCTCGATGGCCGACGCCACGTCGTTCAGCTTCTTCGGCAACAAGATCGTCACCACCGGCGAGGGCGGCGCGGTCACCACCGACGACGACGCGCTCGCCGCCCGCCTGCGGCTGCTCCGCGGCCAGGGCATGGACCCGCAGCGTCGCTACTGGTTCCCCGAGGTCGGGTTCAACTACCGGATGACGAACGTGGCCGCCGCGATCGGCGTCGCCCAGCTCGAGCGGTTCGACGACATGATCGCGACCCGCGACCGGCTGGCGGCACGCTACGACGAGCTCCTCGGCGGCCTCGCCGACGTGACGCTCCCGACGCAGCGCCCCGGGACGCGCCGGGTCAACTGGATGTACACGATCACCTGCGACGACCTCTCGCTCGAGCAGCGCGACGCCGTGATCCGCGGGCTCGCCGAGGACGGCATCGAGACGCGTCCGGTGTTCCACCCGCTGCACCACCTGCCGCCCTACGAGCAGGAGCACGGTCGGTACCCGGTCGCGGAGCGGCTCGGGGCGACGGGCATCTCGCTGCCGACGCACGTCGGGCTCAGCGACGCCGACCTGGTGCGGGTGGCCGCGTGCCTCGGGGAGCGGCTCGCCGAGGTGCGACCGGCGTGACGGGCCCGGCGCCCCGGTGGTGGGCGCCGTCGCGTGCGCCGGCGCACCTGCGCGGGGTCGGCACCGGGACGTGGGTCGTGACCCTGGCCGGAGCTGCCCTCTGGGTCGGGCTCCTGCAGCTGCACGGGTTCTGGTTCGGGCGGAGCCAGCCGGCCCTCATGACGTTGCAGGGTGCCGGGGTGATCCAGTGCATGCACGACATGGGGCTGTCCAGCCTGTGGTCGACGTGCAGCTCGCTCGGCGTCCCCGTCGGCCTCCCGCTCCTCACCGGGCTGCCCCAGATCGGCCTCGGCTGGCTCGTGAGCTACGTCCCCGGGGTGGTGGACGCGTGGGCCGCGCACCAGGTCTCGCACGCGCTCGTGCTCGCGGGTTCGCTCGCGTCGACGTACGGGCTGATGCGTCGGTGGGCCGCGCCCCGGTGGGTGGCCCTGCTCACCGGAGCCTCGTACCTCGCCTCGCCGAGCGTGCTCGCGATGAACGGGTTCGCCTACACGTACGACGGGTTCGTGCTCCTGCCGACCTACCTGCTGGGGGCGCTCGTGGTCATCGACCTGGTGCACCGCGGCCGGTGGGTTCGGGGCGTCTGCCTGGCGCTGCCCCTGGCCCTCGTGGCGGCGTTCACCGACGGCTACTCCCTGTTCGCCGCGACGCTGATGATCGGCGCGGTGACGATCGCGCGGAGCACGGACCGGGCCGTCCCCCCGTTCCGGCGACTCGGTGCCGTCGGGGTGCTCGGGGCATCTCTGGCCATCGCGGTCGGAGCGTACGTCGCGTACACGCCCTCGACCGTCACCGAGATCCCGGTCGGCATGGGCGGGTTCCGCTACCTGGGGCTCGACGTGGCCACCTTGGTCCTGCCCCAGCCGATGACGTGGTGGGCAGCCCTCGCCGGTGCCGAATCGCTCGCCGGTCGGCTCTGGGGCGACGGGTCGAACGTCATCGCGAACTACGTCGGCGTGCTCACCCCGGCCCTCGCCGTCACGTACCTGACGCTGCGGCGCCGCCGCCCGGGCGGCGAGCGCCGGGTGGTGCTGGCCCTCGGGATCGCCGCCGCCGTCGCCCTCGTCCTCGCGCTCGGGCCCGCCCTGAAGGTGTACTCGCTCGCCCAACCGGTGGAGCCCGGGTGGGACGTCCCGACGTCGATGACGACGGTCGGCCTGCCGACCACCTGGGTGTACGAGCACGTGCCCGGGTTCGAGGCGATGCGCGCGACGTACCGCTGGTTCCTGCTGACGCGGTTCGTCCTCGTCGTGCTGGCGGGGCTCGGGCTGTCGGCCATCTGGGCTCGTGCCCGCGAGAGCAGCCGGCCCGCGGTCCTGCGGTCGGTGGCGCTGGGCGCCGCCGCCCTGCTCGTGGTCGAGACGGCACCCAACATCCCCGACGCGCTCGAGACGACCGACCGGTACGACGCGCACGTCCGCGCGCTCCGCGAGGGGGTGATCGCGGACGGGATCGAGCTGGTCCGGCCCGGGGAGCGGGTCCTCATGCTGCCCACCGTCAACGACTTCCTCGCCCCGGGGCTCATTCCGTTCACCGGCGCGTCGGCGTTCAACGCGGCGCCCGACAAGAACTACCTCTACGCGATGCCCTCCTGGCCGGATCCGGTGCTCGAGGCGCGCGAGGCGTGGTACTCCAACGAGCTCCGCGCCGACGCCGTGTGCCGCGTGCTCGAGCGCGACGCCGACGCCGTGCTGCTCCCCGTCGTCGACCCGATGTACGACGTCATGGCATGGCCGCCGGTCGAGGCGCGCACCGCGAACTACCGCTGGATCGCGGACCAGCTCGCCGCAGACCCGCGCTTCGTGGCCGAGCGGCGCCACTGGCTCACCGTGCTGCGCCCGAGCGGCAGCCCCTGCTGACAGCGCGCACCCGGGTCAGGCGGGCGGACCCGCCGTGGCCCCCCGCGGTGGCGGCCACACGGCGGGGACCGCCCCGAACAGCTCCACCACCCGGTCGGCGGCGCGACCGACGAACTCGTCGGACAGGTCCAGCCCGGTGTCCGCGAGCGCCTCGCCCAGCGCGTCGAGCAGTCCGGTCCGCGGGCCGGCGCCGGACGTCGCCGCGAGCACCTCGAGGAGCCGCGCCGCATACACCCGGGGGTGGTGCCGGTGCTCGACGTACGCGCGCGCCGCCGCACCCACAGCGGGCAGGTCGGAGTCCAGCAGCGCGACCGTCGCGTCGGCGACGTCGCGGGCCGCCAGCGGCTTCGGGACGTGCCGGACGAAGGTCCCCTGGACCTCGGCGTAGCTGCCGTCGCTCACGGTCACCACCGGGAGCCCGGAGGCGAGGCTCTCGAGCAGCGAGTACGACGCGCCCTCCAAGCACGGCTCGCGCAGCGCGATCGCCACGTCGGCGTGCTGGCGGAGCGCCGCGAGCGTCTCGTCCGACGGGTCGTTGAACACGGTTGCGGCGCCCTCCACGCCGTGGCGGCGCAGCAGAGCGCGGACGTCCGCGACCGTCAGGCCGGCGGGACGGCCGGCGACCACGAGGTGCGCCGCCCGGCGGCGCGCCACGTCCGCGAACGCCTCGACCACCACGTCGATGCGCTTGTTGCCGTGGAAGAGCCCGGCCTGGAGGACGAGCGGCACGTCCGTCGGCAGCCCGAGCTGCTCGCGCGTCGTCTCGGGGGCGGCCGTCTCGAGCACCGGCAGCCCGAGCTCGACGACGTCCGGGAGCACGACGCCCTCGGTGGCGCGGCGCGCGAACTGGGAGTGCACGACCACCACGCTCGCGCCCAGGGCGGCGGTCGAGATCATCGGGAAGACCGGGCCCAGCTCGACCGACCACGGCGGGAGCTCCGGCGAGCCCGCCAGCACGCGTTCCGCGAGCCGCGCCGCGTCCTCGCCGTACCAGCGGCCGAGCTCGTGCGGGTACGCGGACAGCTCCAGCAGCTGCTCGTGGAACAGGCTGGTCATGACGACGTCGTGCATGACCACGAGACCGGGGACCTCCAGCGAGGCCTGCCACAGCGCGAGATGGTTCGGCGCGTGGTTGCCGAGGTGGTAGACGACGTGGTCGTAGCCGCGCAGCGCCTCGAGGTCGACCGCCTCGAGCGGCCGGGCCGTGCCGGACCACACCCGGCCGCCGACGCCGCGCGGGTGCCAGACGTCCACGGTGACACCCGCGAGGAGGGAGAGCTCCTCGACCACGATCTGGCTCACGCGGCCGATCGCGCTCTGCGGGCTGAACGGTGTGCACCACGCGATCCTCATCGCAGCAGCTCCTTGATCACGTGCTCCCACGAGAGGTTGAGCTCGGCGACCGCGCCGAGGGCAGCCCGCCCCATCGCCTCGGCCCGTGGCCGGTCCTCCGCCAAGCCGTCGAACGCGCCGGCGACCTGCTCCGGCGTCGGCTCGACCACCAGGCCGGTCTCGCCGTCCCGCACGAGGTTGAGGATGCCGCCGGAGTCGGTCACCGTCACGACCGGCTTGCTCGCCGTCATGGCCTCGGCGGTCACGTAGCCGAACGAGTCCTCGTCGATCGGGAAGTACGCCACCGCGAGAGCGCCCGCCAGCAGCTCGCGCTTCTCGGCGGTCTCCAGGAACCGCAGGCGGAGCTCGACCCGGTCCTCGAGCCCGTGCCGCGAGACCGCGGCACGCAGGGCGTCGGCGGTCTCCTCGCTCTCGGGCTGCCCCGCGACGACGAGCCGCACGTCCGACCGGGTGCGTGCCATCGCCTCCACCGCGAGGAGCGGGCGCTTGCCCGTCGCGACGCGACCCAGGCACAGCACGTAGTCCCCGGCCGGGCCGCCGACGATCTGTCCCTCGTCGGGCAGCGGCGGGTGCAGCACGGTCGCGGCGACGCCGTTGAACCGGGACAGCCGGTCGCGGGTCACGGTGTCGTTGGTGAACACCCGCCGCGCGCGGCGCAGCGCCGTCGTGTCCGCGTGCTCGATGGCGCGTCGCAGCCCCTGCCACCGCGGGTCGGCCACGTCCGGGCCCCACGGCGTGCCCCACAGGTCGTACACCTGCCGGAACTGGTGCAGCAACCAGACGGTGACCGCCGGGTGCGGGATGAGGTACGCGGGGAACTTGAGCGCGATCACCCGGTCGACGTCCCGGAGGTCGACGGTCCGCGCGTAGAGCATCACGTCCGCGACCTCGGCGGGGTCCTCCCACCGCAGCGGGATGCGCAGCTGCTCGGCCTGGTGACCCCGGGCGTTCAGCTCCCGGACCAGGGCATCGGCGAGGAGCTCGGCCCCTCCGCGGATGAACGGCACGCCGTTCGTGGCGACGAGGACCCTCATGCCAGCAGCCTCTCGACGACGTGGTCCCACGAGATCTGCAGCTCGTCGACCCGGCCGGCCTGCGCGGCCCCGAGCCGCCCGGCGAGCGCGCGGTCGGACCACAGACGGTCGAACGCCTGCGCGAGCGCCGCCGGCTCCGGGTCCACGACGAGCCCGTTCCGCTCGTGCTCGACCAGCTCGACCACTCCCCCGCTGTCGGTCGTCGTCACGACCGGACGGCCCATGACGGCCGCCTCGAGCGACGGATAGCCGTAGGAGTCCTCGTCGACGGGGAAGTACGCGGTCGCGAGGGACGAGGCGACGGCTGCGCGCTTGTCCTGCTCGGACACCCAGCCGCCGCTGACCGTCACCCGGTCCTGGAGCCCGTTGGCCTCGACGACCTCGCGGATCCGCCGCGCGTACGCCGAGCGCTCGTCGTCGAAGGCGCCGACGATCGCGAGTCGCACCGGCGTCGTGGTGAGGGCGAGCGCCTCCACGGCGAGCAGCTGGCGCTTGTGGTCGATCACGCGCGAGACGTAGACGATCTCGTCGCCGGCGACCGCCGGGGCGTAGCCCCCCGCCGGATCGAGCGGGGGGTAGAGGACCTCGGCGTCGACCCGGTTGTACTGCTGCAGCCGCCGGCGCATGACCTCGGAGTTGCAGAACACGTTCGCCTCGGCGAGGGCCGCGTCGTCCGACGCGAACATCATGCGGCGGAACTCGCGCCCGTCCGCGTCGTCGGGGACGTCGCGCGCCGAGTCCCACAGGTCGTAGGACGGCCGGTGGTGGTGCACGAACCAGACGCTCTTGTGCGGGTGCCGCAGCAGGTGGCTCGGCGTGCGCACCGCGACCAGGCGGTCGCACCGGTCGGTGAAGTCCAGCGACCGGAGACCGAAAAGCTGCGCCGGCATCGTCGCGGGGTCCGTGGTGAAGGGAAAGCGGAACACCTCGACCTCGTGGCCCCGTTCGGCGACGGCGGCGGCGAGCCAGTCCACGATCAGGCTGGCACCCCCCTGGACGAACGGCACGGAGGAGGTGGCGACGACGACCTTCATGCGCCGGCGTTCTCCGCCGCGCGCACGAGGCGCACCGTCGCCCGCCCACGCGCGTCGGCACCGGCACCGAGCACCTCGTGGCGCCACCCGAGACGGAACGCCTCGGCGAGGAAGTCGGCCGTCGACGAGCCCGCCCGCCGGAGCTGCTCGTCGTCGAGCTCGGCCAGCACGACCACCTGCGGGTTCTCGTCCACGACGCGGTCCATCCCGCGCAGCGCGGCCGTCTCGGCGCCGACGGCGTCGAGCTTGACGACGTCCACGCGCGCGCCCTCGGGGATCGCACGGTCGAGCGTGGTGACCTCGACCTCGACCAGCCCGTCGTGGTCGTCGCCGGGGTAGAGCGTGTTGCGGCCCGAGTCGTCGTCGTGCACCGCGAGCGGGGCCGTCCCGACCCGGTCGAGGACGGCCGCCTCGACGACGCGCACGGCGCCTCCGCCCAGCCCGTTCAGCTCCACGTTCTGCCGCAGCACGCCGGCGGACGCAGGAGCGGGCTCGAACGCCACGACCGACCCCGACGGACCGACGCGCCGCGCCATCTCCACGGTGTACAGACCGATGCTCGCCCCGACGTCGACGAAGGCGCACCCCGGCCCGACGTGCGCGCGCACGAGCTCGGCGACCTCCGGCTCGGGGTGCCCGCGGTGGGCCAGCTGAGCCGCGAGCCGCCACTCACCGGCGGGCACGCCGAGCAGCAGCTCGCCGACGGCGATGACGCGGACGTCGGGCCGCGACTCCAACCGGCGGAGCCGTCGCTCGAGGTCGCCCACCTCGGCAGCGGGCTCGCGAGCGGGGGCACCGGCGCCCGCCGGGCGAGCGGACGCCGGCGTGACCCGTGCCGGGCGCGCCGGGGCGACGACGCGGGTCACCGCGCTCCCGCCGCGCGACGCGAGCTGCAGCACGGTGTAGTCCAGCGCGCGCCGTGCGGCGCGGTTCCGGCGCCAGCGCGCGAGCGGGTGCCGGCCCGGCAGGTGCGCGTCCAGCACCGCGTGCGGGGCCTCGCGTCGCGACACCCGGATCACCGCCTGCTCGACGTCGGAGGGGCCGGCGCCGGGCACCCACCGCAGGAGCTCGGCCGCGAGCACCAGCTGCCACGGGGCGGGCCGAGCGGGGTCCAGGTCGAGCGCCACGACCTCCAGCGGCACGCCCCGCCGCTCGCGCTCGATGCGGTCCTGCCGGCCCTCCTCGACCTCCGCGCCCCGCACGGCGAGCTCGAGCCCGATCATGCGGAGCTCCGCGACGGAGGGCTCGTGCTCGGCACCGCGGCGTGCCTGCGCCTCGTCGGACCCCAGCACGGCGTCACGCACCATCTCCTCCGAAGCGCCCGCACGGAGGACCGCGACGTTGTCGCGGAACCCCTGGGGGTCGGGGCGACGACCCAGCGCGACCTCGTACAGGCCCAGCACGAAGAGCATCCCCGGGTCGAGCACGGCGGAGACGTCCGCGAGGACGTCCGGCTGGGCGGTTCCCGGCGCTGACGGCCCGTCGCCCCGGTTCCACGCCCGCGCCCGCAGATGGGTCCTGACGGCCTCGGCGTTCAGCGGCACAGCACGTATCCCTTCCGTCACGTACGCGTCGCCTGCCCCGACGACCGCGGCGCACGTCCCCGGAAGCCTACCGACATTTGTGAAGGTCCTGCGCACACCGCAGGACGGGGCCTCCGCACAGCGGACCCCCGGCCGCCGGGGCTACCGTTGGCCGGTGCCCTCCTCCCGCGTGCCCGACCTCGCCCCCGGGCCGGCCGCTGCTGCGTCCCGGCCGCGCGGAACCCTCCGCGGCGTCCCGCTCCGGGACCGCGCGGCCGAGCTGTTCCGGTTCGGTTCCGTCGGCACCGCCGCGTTCGTCGTGGACATGGGCGTGTACAACCTGCTCCGGTTCGGGCCGGTGGGCCTGCTGCAGGAGAAGCCGCTCACCGCGCGCGTCATCGCCGTCGTGCTTGCGACCCTCGTCTCGTGGCTCGGCAGCCGGCACTGGACCTTCGCGGGCCAGCGCACCCATCGCCAGGGCCGCGAGCTCCTGCTGTTCGGCGTGATCAACGTGCTCGGCATCGGCATCACGGTCGGAACCCTGGCCTTCTCGCACTACGTCCTGGGCTACGCGGGGCCGTTCGCGGACAACGTGGCCAACGTCGTCGGGATCGTCCTCGGCACCGTCGTCCGCTACGTCGGCTACAAGACCTTCGTCTTCACCGGCACGGCGACCGTGCCGACGGCGCTCGCCGAGGTCGGCCACCGCGCGCGGGAGCAGGGCTCGACGCCCGAGGTCCGCGGGGTCGTCCCGCGACCCGCGGCGGACGGCGACAGCCGCTCCTGACGCGGTCGAGCCGCGTCAGCGGCAGACGAACGCCGCGTGCAGCGAGTTCTCCCAGCGGTTGAGCTCCTCGGGGTACCGGACCACCTCGACGGAGCCGAAGACCTCGCGGAGCCGCTCCGCCTGGCGGTCGACCTGCGGGTACCGGCCGACGTAGCGTCGGCCGAACGCCTCCGACCACGCGTCGACCTCGACGTCGTCGTCCCGGCCGCACTGGTTCTTCACGACGACCAGTCCACCCGGGGTGGCGTCGCGCAGCAGGCGGTAGGTCGCCGCCTCCTGCTCGGGCGTCAGGTGCGTCACCACGCCGAACAGCGTGGCCGCGTCGGACGGGCCCTCCGGGTGGTAGGACGTCAGCTCGGAGACCACCGTGGTGATCCGCGGGTCCTCGGGGATGCGCTCGAGGAACTCGGGGATCATGTCGACGGCGGTCACGTGGCTGAACTTGTCGAGCAGCGCGAGGAACAGGTCACCGGTCCCGCAGCCGAGGTCGAGCAGCGTGCTCCCGGGCTCGGTCAGCGAGTCGAGCAGCGCCACGTCGACCGCGAGCATCTGCTCGTCCGTCCAGCGGATGGACGACGTGGTGGCACGCGCCCGGTCCTTCCAGAACTCGTGCGCGAAATCGTCGATCATGACAGCCCCGTCTCGTCGGTCAGGTAGCGGATCCAGCCGGCCATCGCCGGCACCTCGTCCGGGAAGTCGACCTCGCGCGCACGGATGGGCCGCGCGCGCACCGGGAGCAGACCACGGACCAGCTCGAAGACGTGTCCGTCGTCGGGGCCCAGCCGGACGTCCCGGGGGTCGAAGGTGATCAGCCCGGACCACTCGCGGTCGCCCGGACGCAGCTCGCGGTCGAAGCCGTGCGCCACCAGCCCTCCGTCGTCGCGCGCGACCCGCACGAGCACCGGCTCGTTGCTCTGCACGGGCAGCACACCGAGCGTCGGCTCCTCGGCGTGCACGAAGGCGGTGAGGTCCTCCGGGTGCACGATCAGGTCGCAGTCCAGCGAGACCACGCGCCCGTCGACGCCCCGGGCGCCCCGCACCAGGCTGGACGCGGTCCCGGTGGACAGGTACTGGTGGTTGAGCACGACGGTGGCGTCGGGCCGCACCGCGAACACGACGTCGGCGACCTCCGACGCCTGGTAGCCGAGCACCACCCGCACGTCGGGCACGTCCGCCAGCATCGCGAGCTGCCAGGCGATGAGCGGCCGCCCCTCGACCTCGAGCAGCGCCTTCGGACGGTCGAGCCCGAGGCGCGACCCCAGGCCCGCGGCATTCACCACCACTGACGCAGGAACCGGCACAGGGTCTCCTCTCGTGCGAAGGCGTAGTCGGCCACCTCCATGAGCGGCCGCGCCGCCGCGTGCACGCCGCACCAGGCGACGCCCACGTCCGCGTGCCGCACCATGACCGCGTCGTTCGCGCCGTCACCGATGGCGATCGAGAACTCGGCGGGGTACCGCTCGAACGCGGTCTGCTTGTTCAGGACCGTGCGCACGCCGCGCACGCGCCCGTCGGCCACGTCGGCCTCGGAGGCGAGCCCGCGCAGGCCGTGCCGCTCGAGGAACGGGGCGATCCACACGTCCAGGTTGCCCGTCACGACGACCACCCGTTCCGGGTGCTCCAGCAGGAGCCCCAGGAGCTCCTCGAACACGGGCGCCGCCAGGATCGCCTCGTGCACCGCCGCGATCGGGACGTCACGGAGCATCTCCACCCGGCGGCGGAAGCTGACGTCGAAGGGCAGCCGCCCGGACAGCGTGTCGTCCGTCAGCCGCTCCATCTCCTGCTCGATGCCGGCGCGACGGGCGATCGCCGGAAGGAGCTCGGTGCGGGTCAGCGTGCCGTCGAGGTCGACGAACACCGTCGGCGCGGTCACGCGCGCCCTCGCGCGAGCGCGTCCGACACGGCCGACAGGAACGCCTCGACGTCGAACGGCGCAGCAGCCGGCCGCACCCGACCGGCCTGTGCCGCTGCGACGGGGAAGTCCTCGTCGCGGCAGACCACCACGTCGACCGAGTCGAGCTGCCCGGCGAAGGTGCGGTCGCCCTCCGGGGGCAGCACCACCAGGGGCCGGTGCCCGGCGTCCGACGCCTCCGCCAGCACGGAGCTCGGCCCGTTGGTCACGACGAGCGGGGTGTGCCGCGCGACCAGCGCCGCGGGGAGGAGCGGGTCGAGCAGCGGGACGCCGTCCTCGCGGAGCGCGTCGGCGAGGCTCTCGATCCCCGGCCACACGGGCAGCTTCACGGCCAGGCCCGAGGCGAGCGTGCGGGCCAGCGTCCGGCGCACGAAGTCGGGCCCGCCCTGCTCCATCAGCCAACGGACCTGGGTGAGGAACAGGACGCCCTGGTCGACGGGAGCGGACGACCAGTCCGTGCTGTCCGGCCCGGCGGTCCCCGCCCACCCCACGACGACGGTCGGCACGTGGGCCGACGCCCACCAGGCGTCGCGGTCGGCCGCCGCGTAGAGGTCGACGGTCTGGAGGAGGTCGACCTCGCTGTCCAGGACCGGTTCGGACAGGTCGTGCGGGACGTAGACGAGCAGGTCGGCGCCGAGCCGGTCGCGCAGGACCTGAGGAGCCACGTAGTGGCTGGTCAGACCGGTGAACTCGTCGTAGACACCGCCGGACATGGCGAGGTGCTGCGACGAGACGAGCACGAGCGGCCCGTCCCCGGGAGGTACGACGGACGCGTCCGCCGCACGGTCCGCGAGGTCCACGACGACGGTCCGGTGGCCCAGGTCCGCGAGCCGTCGGCCCAGCGGGCGCAGCGAGAGCTCCGCGCCCAGGCCGACCAGGACGAAGCGCGGGCTCATCGGTCGGTCTCCGTCGCGACGCGACGGGCGAGCAGCCAGGTCACGGCGGGGAGCTCGTCCGCGTCGCCGCGCCGCAGGAGCCTGCCCGGTGTCGGGGTGGCCAGCGTCGTGGCGAGCACGGTCGCGGCGGCCCCGTGGCGGGGACGGTGCGCGACCCGGACCTCGGCGAAGCCGAGCTCGTGCAGGGCGTCGCGCAGCCGCGCGCGGTCGGGCGCCGTCTCGTCCGCCGGGCGCGTCGGGTCCACCACCGACGGCACGACCACCCCGTCGCGGACCGCGCGGAGCACGTCCGGGCGGCCCGACCGCAGCGCGGCCAGGTCGCCGCCCGCGGTGAGCACGAGCACCTCGACCCGCGGCGCGGGCACCTGGTCGCCGACCCCGGCCACGACCTGCGCACCCGGGTCCCGCCCTCGCAGCTCGTGCGCGAGCTCGGGCGCGTAGCGGCCCACGACCCGCACCCGCGACCCCGGCCGGAGGCCCAGCAGCTCCCAGGGGAAGGCCTCCAGCGCGCGGTGGGTGCCGGGTCCGGGCACCGGGGCGGCGAGCTCCGTGAGACCGCGGGACGCGAGGATCCGGGCGGCTGCCTGGTCCGCGGGGTCCAGGTCCGGGGTCGCGCTCGCGCCGGCCAGGGCGAGCGCCCGCTGCGTGTACCGGGGCGTGGCCCGCAGGGCGTCGACGAGCGCCTCGACCGAGTCCGTCTCCTGCCAGTACGCGAGGCCCTGGGCGTCCGGGGGGTGCCCCAGCAGGGCTCGGTAGAGCGCGACGACCACTTCCTGTCCGAGCACGGGGTCCCTTCTCGCTGCGGCTCCGTCCGGGTGACGTCAGAGGCTACCCCAGGCCATTTCCACCTGGCCGGGCCCTCAGCGGTCCAGGGCGTACGCGCTCCAGTCGTCTCCGTGCCCTGTCGCCACCGGGTCGCCCAGCAGCGCGTCCAGCTCCGTCCGGACCGCGACCGCCTCCTCGGCGGTGTAACCGCGCCAGTCGACGTGCACCGCGCAGAACCCGGTGTCCCGCAGCTCGTCCAGCTCCTCGGGCTCGACACGGCTGCCGATCTCCTCCGGCAGCGCGCTGTCGGGCGTCGCCTTGATGGCGCCGAAGGACCAGTCCTTGCCGGGGTTGGTGAGGGCCGGCACCAGGTGCTCGTAGTTGCCGAGGCCCTCGACGTCAGCGACCTCCGGCGTCGCGACGTACGGGAGCTGCAGCACCCCGCACTCCTCGGGCACCTCCGCGTCGAGCGCCTCCGCGTACGTCCGACCGGCGGCGAGCTCGGAGAGTCCCGGGTCCACCAGCGCGTCGTACGACGCGCGGTACGGGGTGACGGAGTCGAGGACGACCACCACCGCGAGGACGGCCGAGACGCCCCAGGCCAGCCTGCCTCCCGTCGACCACCCCAGGTCGCGCCACACCACGCCCGCCGCGGCGACGACGAGCGCGAACAGCACGGGTACCAACCGGTCCCAGCCGCGCAGCTGGGGCGTCACCAGGAAGGAGAACAGGAAGTTCAGCCCCCACGGCACGAAGAAGAGCACGGCCGCGACGAGCAGGCCGAGCACGAGCGACAACGGCACCCGCCCCGTCTCGTCCTCCACCGGCGCGCGCGACGCGCGCATCCGGCGGCGGGACACCACGAAGGCTCCCACCGCGACGAAGGCGATCGCGATCATCGTGAACACCGACCCGCTGTTCGACCACACGAGCACGCCGGAGGTCGGGGTGAGGGTCGCCTGCTCGTACATCGACTGCGCGAGGTCACCGAGCGCGCCCGCACCCGGCAGGTCGCTGAACGGCGTGGGGAGGAGCGCCATGCTGAGCGAACCGGAGTACATGACGCTCTCGACCGGGTAGCGCTGCGCGACGTCCCCCGTGGCCGGGTGCGCACCCGCCCACAGAGCGCTCGGCAGCAGGGTCGCTCCGAGCACCAGCGTGACGATCGCCGCCGGGATCAGAGAGCCGAGAACCACCCGCCACCGGGCGCCGCGGAACACCCGGTAGAGCGCGGCGCACGCGATGAGCAGGATGGCGAAGCACGCGTAGTAGATCCCGCCGGCACCGACGAGCAGCATCGCCACCGCCGACGCGCCGAGCACGACCACCCGACGCTCACGCCACGCCCGCGCCAGCTGTCCGGATCCCACCAGCAGCGCGAGAACGACCGCGAGCACCGCCGGGTACATCGTCGCCAGGTAGACGTGGTCAGGCCGGAGCCAGTGGAACGGGATCGCGGTCAGGCCCAGGGCCGCGACCACCGCGAGCGGCCCACGGAGGCCCACTAGGCGCAGCAGCCACAGACCCGCGAGCGCGGTGAGCGGGAACGACGTGGCGAGCACCAGGTTCAGCGGCAGGAACGGGTCCTGCGTGAACTGGGCGAAGAAGCCGGCCAGTGCGTTGTGCACCGCGTCGCCGGTGGGGTAGTACGGCAGGTGCATCCCTGCGGGGAAGCCCAGGCTGTCGTCCCCGAACGGTGCGCCACGGCCCCACATGTGCGCCGTGGCGTACGCGTAGAGCAGATCACCCATGCCGAGGGGCGCTCGCAGCCGGTCGATGTCCCACCGGAACGCGTGCGCGACCATCGCCGAGCCGAGCAGCGCGACGGCGAGAGCCTCGCCCGGCCAACCGAGCAGCATTCCTCGAGCCCGGTCCCTCGCGCTGCTGCGGGCGGACGCGTCGCGAGCGGGCACGCGGGCGGGCGTGGTCACCTGCCGGTCGGCGGTGTTCTGGGAGGGCATGGTGCTTCCTGGAGTGCTCTGCGGTCGGGAGGAGGCGGTGGCGTGCAGCCCCGAGCGCAGACGCTACCGGCTCTGCGGCCCTGCCGGCCGCGCCACGAGCGTCGTCACCGCCAGCAGCACCACCGCCACGACCGCGACCGTCGCCACGTACGCCGGCGTGAGGTGCCCGGCCAGCACCAGCGCCAGCGCCGCCCCGCCCGCGATCAGCACCCGCACCAGCACCCGCTGCTCGTCCAACCACACCCCGACGGGCCCCGTGCTGATCCCCCGGTGCTCGCCCGCCGTCCGCAGCCCGGTCGCGGCGCGGGTCCAGGACGCCCGCAGCGCGCGCGCCGCCGAGGTCCCGCCCGCCACGAACGCCACCAGGGCCACGACGAGCCCGAGCACGAACGCCGACCGGAGGGCGACCCGCAGGAACGTCACCACCTGGTCGTAGACCACCACGGCCGCGTCGGGACGCTGGACCGCCGGCGGCAGCGCGTCGACGTACACC
Source organism: Cellulosimicrobium cellulans (assembly GCF_007679345.1). Taxonomy (GTDB): domain Bacteria; phylum Actinomycetota; class Actinomycetes; order Actinomycetales; family Cellulomonadaceae; genus Cellulomonas; species Cellulomonas cellulans_A. The sequence goes on along the minus strand of NZ_VEGH01000004.1, from coordinate 39,006 downwards.
GAGCGGCCGATGGTCAGCGCGGCACCGAGCAGCAGCATCGCCCCGGCGAGCGACAGCCCTGCGACCACCAGGGCCCGTGAGCGGTGCACCGCCACCAGCACCCCGGCGGCCAGCAGGCCCAGCGACAGCCAGACCAGCCAGGTGCCCAGCACGTCCAGCACCCGGTAGGCGTTCTGCGCCCGGACCAGGTCCGCGCTCTGCATCAGCGGGAAGCTCGCGCTGATCGTGGGCAACCGGTCCACGATCGTGAAGCCCGCGTCCGACAGCGAGGCGCGCACCGTGTCCACCACCCCGGTCAGGTCGACCACCAGCGTGCCCTGCGCGTCGATGCTCGCGATCGCGTCCGGGTCGCCGCGCAGCACCGCGTTCAGCTGCTGGTGCACCGTGCGGTTGGCCTCGTCCCACACCGCCTCGAGCACGTCCGACGTCACCACGGCGTCCACGGCCCGGCGGATGAAGCCCGTCGCCGCGTCGACCAGGGGCTCCTGCAACGAACCGACGAGCGCGGACACCCGGGGCGGCAGCCCGAGGCCGTCCACCGCGGTCACCGCCTCCCCTGCCAGCCCGTCCAGGTCCGCCGCGTCCACGATCGCCCCGGTCACCCGGTTGGTCACGGCGCTCTGGATCTGCGGGTCGTCGACCAGGGGACCGACCGTCGCCAGGTACCGGTCCGTGTCGGTGACGAGGTCCCGGGCCCACACCGCCACCACGGCGACGGGGGCGAGCAGGGCGCCGAGCACCACGAGGACGACCGCGGCGGTCGCGCGGCCGGCGTGCCGCTGCCTCCGGTCCGCGGGCGGGCCGGCGGGACCCCCGGCGGGCGAAGCGGCGGCCGCGTCGGCGGCGGCGCGGGCCGTGGCGGCCGCCCGCAGCTGGGCGTTCTCGGCCTCCAGCGCGGCGATCCGTGCGGTCAGGTCGGCCGCCGCGCCCGGCGCGGGTCGTTGCTCGGCCATCGAGCCCACCCCCTCGGGCGCCCGCGGCGGAGGCGCCCCTCGCGGCGAGGCTAGCGCCGGTGGTCGCGCCGCCGGCCCACCCGCGGGGGGTGAGGGACCCGGCTCAGCGCCGCCGGCGCGCCCGCTCCGAGCGCGGCGAGATGACCGACCCCCGCGGCAGCACCACGTCGGGCGCCATCGCCGCCGGGACGCCCGCGAGGAACAGCGCGAACACCGCCGGCCGCCGCTGCGCGAGCTCCAGCCGCGCGCCGTCCGCGGACGCCAGGTCCCGGGCGAGCGCCAGCCCCAGGCCGGTGCCCTTGCCGGACGTGACCTCGCGCTCGAAGATCCGCGGCGCCAGGTCGTCCGGGACGCCGTCGCCCTCGTCCGCCACCTCGACCACGACCGAGCGCGCGGCGCCCGCGCGGGACCGCACCGTCGTGGTGCCGCCGCCGTGCCGCAGCGAGTTCTCGATCAGCGTCGCCAGCACCTGGGCCAGCGCCCCGGGGGTGGCGAGCACCTGCGCCGTCGGGTCGACCTCGATGACCAGGCGGCGGCCCTCGGCCTCGAAGGTCGGCCGCCACTCCTCCTCCTGCTGGTGCACGACGTCGCCCAGCCGGATCGCCTCCGTCGTCCCGCCCTGCGCGCGCCGCGACCGGGTCAGCAGGTCGTCGACGACCGTGACCAGCCGCTCGACCTGCTCCAGGGAGATCCGCGCCTCCTCCCGCACGGCCGGGTCGTCGGAGGCCAGCATGATCTCCTCGAGCCGCATGGTGAGCGCGGTCAGCGGGGTGCGGAGCTGGTGCGAGGCGTCCGAGGCGAACTGCCGCTCGGCGGCGAGCCGGCCCGCCATCCGGTCGGCGCTGCGCGCGAGCTCGGCGGCCACCAGGTCGATCTCCTCGACCCCGGACGGCTCCAGCTGCGGCCGCACCTGCCCGGAGCCCAGCTGCTCGGCGGACGCCGCGAGGTACACCAGCGGGGCGGCCAGCCGGTTCGCCTGCCAGATGGCCATGCCGATGCCCGCCGCGAACGCGACGATCGCCGCCGCCACGACGAGCCCCATGATCTGGGCGCTCATGAGGAACACGTCCCACCACGGCGCGTACATCGTGATCCGGGCGCCGGTGGTCGCCGTCTCGGTGATCGTGATCGCGCGCTCGGGCACGTCCGGGCCCGCCTGGTAGCGGGCGCCGTCGGTCGTGACGACGAAGATGCTGACCGCGACGCCGCCGCCGCGGTCGACGTACGGCTCGAGCATGGTGTCGGACAGCGGCGTGCCCTCCTGGACGCGGCTGTCGACCTGCCGCGCCAGGTCGGACGCGCGGGTCTCGAGCGACCCGATCTCGTTGTCCCGGACATACTGCGCGCCGAGGAAGGCGAGCGGGAACCCGAGCAGGACGACCGCCACCGTGACGGCCGCGATGGTGGCCTGGAGGACGCGGCGGCGCACGGGTCAGCCCCGGGTGCCCTCGCCGGACTCGAACCGGAAGCCCATTCCCCGCACGGTGCTGATGTAGCGGGGCGCGCTCGCGTCGTCGCCGAGCTTGCGGCGCAGCCAGGACACGTGCATGTCGAGCGTCTTGGTCGAGCCGGTCGGGTCCGAGCCCCAGACCTCGCGCATGAGCGTCTCGCGGGCCACGACGGTGCCGGCCGCGCCGACGAGCACGCGCAGCAGGTCGAACTCCTTGGCGGTGAGGTGCAGCTCGCGCTCGGCCTGGAACGCGCGGTGCGCGGCGACGTCGACGCGGACGTCCTGGCTGCGGAGCTCGTCCTCGTCGGGGGTGTCCCCGCCGGTGCGGCGCAGCAGGGCCCGCACCCGGGCGAGCAGCTCGGCCAGCCGGAACGGCTTGGTCACGTAGTCGTCGGCGCCGGCGTCCAGCCCCACGACGAGGTCGACCTCGTCGGCGCGGGCGGTCAGCACCAGCACCGGGGTGGTCAGCCCCTGGTTCCGGATCGCGCGCGCGACGTCGAGCCCGTCCATGTCGGGCAGGCCGAGGTCCAGGACGACGAGGTCGGCCTCGCTCGCGCGGTCGATCGCACCCTGCCCGGTGCCCTGCACGCGGACGTCGTAGCCCTCGCGGCCGAGCGCGCGCGCCAAGGGCTCGGCAATGGCGGGATCGTCCTCGGCCAGCAGCACCTGGGTCATGGCGCCATGTTAGGTCATGAGACCTTCTAGGACACGGCGCACCGGGGTATCGGTTCGGTGAAGTCGCCCCGTCCGCCCGTGGGCGGACCCCGGGCGGGACCTCCGTCCGCCCCCGGGGGCACGACCGGCCGGCGGCGCCGACCTACGCTGGCGCGATGACGTGGTGGGAACGCCTCACGCGGTGGGAGGAACGCCACCAGCTGCCGATCGACCTCAGCGCGACCGTGCTGACGGGACTCGTCGTCGTCCCCCTCGCGGCGAGCATGGCGCCGAACTCGGGACTGAGCATGTACGCGGGCGCGGTGCTCGCGCTGGCCGCCTGGCTCCCCCTGGGCTGGCGGCGCCGCAACCCCGTGGCGTCCGTCGTCGCCGTCTACGCCGCGTGCCTGCTGCACCTGCTGATCGGCGTGCCGCTGGTCATGCCCTCCGACCTCGCGGTGCTCGTGGCGCTGTACTCCGTGACGGTGCACGGCCCGCGGTGGGCGCACCTGACGGCGATGGGGTCGGCGCTCGTCGGCAACCTCGCGATGGTGAGCGGGCTGCTGCTGCAGTCCTGGAGCGGCAGCGCCGCCGAGGTGGCCGCGTCCGGGATCGCCCTGTGGCTGTTCGCCTCGGTGACGGCCGCCGCGGTGTGGGCGTTCGGGCTGGTCCGGCGCTCGCGCCGGGTGACGATCGCCGCGCTGCGCGACCGCGCGGAGCGGCTCGAGGTCGAGCGCGACCAGCAGGCGCGCATCGCGACCGCCGCCGAGCGCACCCGGATCGCGCGCGAGATGCACGACATCGTCGCCCACTCGCTGTCGGTCGTCGTGGCGCAGGCGGACGGCGGGCGGTACGCCGCCGCCGCGGACCCCGAGGCGGCGACCCGGGCGCTCGGCACGATCGCGGAGACCGGCCGGGCGGCGCTGGCCGACATGCGCCGGCTGCTCGGGGTGCTGCGCGAGCCCGAGCGGGTGCCGGGCGCCCCGGCCCCCGCCGGCGCGCTCGCCCCGGGCACCGCGCCGGCCGGTGCGGCCCCGTACACGCCGCAGCCCGCCGAGCACGACCTGGAGTCCCTCGTGGAGCAGGTCCGCTCCTCCGGGGTCCGCGCGTCCCTGGTCCGGATGGGCACGCCCCGCCGGCTGCCCCCCGGCATCGGCCTCACGGTGTACCGGATCTGCCAGGAGGCCCTGACGAACGTGCTGAAGCACGGCGGCCCCGACGTGACGGTGACGGTGCTGGCGCAGTGGCAGCCGGCCGCGCTCGTCCTCGAGATCACCGACGACGGCCGGGGCGCCGCCGCCGACTCGGACGGCGCCGGGCAGGGCCTGCTCGGCATGCGGGAGCGGGCGACGATGGTCGGCGGCACGCTGAGCGCCGGCCCGCGCCCGGGCGGCGGGTTCCGGGTGCACGCCGAGCTGCCGCTGCCGCCGGGCGCGCCGGTCGACGACCGGGCCGCCGCGCCCGGCACCCTAGGCTGACGCCCATGTCCCCGATCCGCGTCGGCCTCGTCGACGACCAGCAGCTCGTGCGCGCCGGTTTCCGCCTGGTGATCGACTCCCAGCCCGACCTCGAGGTGGTCCTGGAGGCCGGCGACGGCGCCCAGGCCGTGCAGGCGCTCACCGCGGGCACCGCGCAGGCGCAGGTCCTGGGGCCGGTCGACGTCGTGCTGATGGACGTGCGGATGCCGAACCTCGACGGCCTGGCCGCCACCGAGCGGATCGTCGCGGCCGGCACCCCGGACCACCCGGCGCCCCGCATCATCGTGCTCACCACCTTCGACCTCGACGAGTACGTCCTCGCCGCCATCCGCGCGGGCGCCAGCGGCTTCCTGCTCAAGGACGCGCCGCCCGAGGACATGCTGGCCGCGATCCGGACCGTGCACCGGGGCGACGCCGTGATCGCGCCCTCGTCCACCAAGCGGCTGCTGGAGCACCTGGTGACGGCCCTGCCCGCCGAGCAGGAGCGGGTCTCGGCCGGCACCGAGGCGCTCGCCACCCTCACCGACCGCGAGCGCGAGGTGCTGGTGCTCATGGCCCGCGGGCGGTCCAACACCGAGATCGGCGAGGACCTGTACGTCGCCGAGGCCACCGTCAAGACGCACGTCGGGCGGATCCTCGCGAAGCTCGGCGCGCGGGACCGCGTGCAGGCCGTGGTCGTCGCGTACGAGACGGGCCTGGTGGTCCCCGGGGCGTGACCCGGGCGCGGGCCGGGTGCGGCCCCGGTCGGGCCGCGACGGCCCCGGGTCGTACCCCGGGATGACGTGAGGTCCGGACCGGGGGTGGACGCGGCTGCGCGGGCGGACTCCGTAGCGTCGGGGACGACCCGATCCGACCGTCCCAGGAGCACAGCCGTGGACCCGTTCGTCCCCGCCCCCGCCGCCAGCACCGGCCCGATCCCGCCGCACGGCGCGTCCGACGCGCCCGGCGCCGCCCAGCCGGGCCGAGCCGCGCGGGAGGCCGCCGTCCGCGCCCGCGGCCTGACCAAGGTCTACGGCCGCGGCGAGGCCGAGGTGCGTGCCCTCGCCGGGGTCGACGTCGACTTCGCCGCCGGCGAGTTCACCGCGATCATGGGCCCGTCCGGCTCCGGCAAGTCGACGCTGATGCACGTGCTCGCCGGCCTCGACGCCGCCACCTCCGGCTCCGCGTTCCTCGGGCGGACCGACGTGACCACGCTCGACGACGACGCGCTCACCCGCCTGCGCCGCGACCGGGTCGGCTTCGTGTTCCAGTCGTTCAACCTGCTGCCGATGTTCACGGCCGAGCAGAACATCCTGCTGCCGCTCGAGCTCGCCGGGGCCAAGGCCGACCGCGCGTGGTTCGACACCCTGGTCGCCACGCTCGGCCTCGGGCAGCGGCTCACCCACCGCCCGTCCGAGCTGTCCGGCGGCCAGCAGCAGCGCGTCGCGATCGCCCGCGCGCTGATCGCCAAGCCCGAGGTCGTGTTCGCGGACGAGCCCACCGGCAACCTCGACTCGCGCTCCGGCGCCGAGGTGCTGAGCTTCCTGCGCCGCTCCGTCCGCGAGCTGGGCCGCACGATCATCATGGTCACGCACGACCCGACCGCCGCCGCCTACGCCGACCGCGTGGTGCTGCTCGCCGACGGCCGGATCGCGGGCGACATCGTCGACCCGACCCCCGAGGCCGTGCTCGCCGGGCTCGACGCGCTGCGCCAGCTCGAGGTCACCGAGACGCCGGTGGGTGCCTGATGTGGCGGCTCACCCTGGCGCAGATGCGCCGCAGCCTCGGCCGGCTCACCGCCGCGGGCATCGCGGTCGCCATCGGCACGGCGTTCATCGCCGCGACGCTGCTCGCCGGCACGATCATGCAGCGCATCTCGTACGACTCGATCACCGCGTCCTACGGGACCGCCGACCTGATCGCGGACGCCGGTAACGGCGTCTCTCTCGACGAGAAGATCGTCGAGGCGGTCCGGGACACACCGGGCGTCGCCGCCGCCGACCCCCGGGTCGTGGCCCCCTACATCGCGATGTCCGCCGGCGACCGCGAGATCACCCAGACGCTCGTCCCCGTGGCGAGCGACCCGGCCTTCGACACCCAGCACGTCACCGAGGGCGCGCTGCCGACCGCGGACGGCCAGATCGCGCTGCCCGAGCGGGCGGCCGAGCGGCTGCACGTGGGCGTCGGGGACACCGTGGCGGTGTCGTACTACCGGTGGCAGGACGCCGCCGGGGCCTCGGCCGCCACGGGGGACGCGGACGCCGCGGCCACGGGGGACGCGACCGGGTCGCCGGACGCCGTCGCCACGGCGCCCGCGGAGGACCCCGCCGGCGCGACCGCCGGCGCTGCGGACGGCGCGACCGCCGCCCCCTCGGACGAGGCGACGGGCGCCCCCGGCGACCCCGAGGGCAGCTACCGCGAGGTCCGGGCCGACGCCGAGGTCGTCGGCCTGACCACCGACCCGACGTCGGCCTGGGCCCAGTACGGCGGCGCCGCTCTGGCCACCCTCGACGACACCCTGCTGTGGGCCGGTTTCGGCGAGGGCGACGGGGCACCGACCCTCGCGGACGCCGCGACCTCGCAGCTGCTGCTCGCCGTCGACGACGGCGCCGACACCGCGACCGTCGTCGACGCGGTCCAGGGCGTCCTCACCGCCTCGGGCAGCACGGACCCGATCGTCCTCACCCGCGACGCGGCCGCCGAGCGCAGCCTGTCCGGCGGCGACGGCACCGGCCCGATCCTGGTGGTCGTGCTCGCGTTCGCCGCGGTGGCGATGATCGTCGCCGGCCTCGTCATCGCGAACACCTTCCAGGTGCTCGTCGCCCAGCGCACCCGGACGCTCGCGCTGCTCCGGTGCGTCGGCGCCGTGCGGTCCCAGGTGCGCCGGTCCGTGCTGCTGGAGGCCTCCCTGCTCGGCTTCGCGGCCTCCGTCGCGGGCGCGCTGCTCGGCACCGCGCTGGTGCAGGTCGCGCTGCTGGTCATGCAGAACGCTGACCTGCCGTTCCCGGTGCCGTCCGTCGTCCGCCCGACCGTCGCGAGCGTCGTGGCGCCGCTGGCCGTCGGTGTGGTCGTCACCGTGCTCGCCGCCCTGACGCCGGCCCGGGTCGCCACCCGGGTCGCCCCGATCGCCGCGCTGCGCCCGGCCGACGCGCCCGCGGCCGGCAGCCGCGCGGGCCGGTTCCGGCTCGTCGTCAGCCTGGTCCTGGTCATCGGCGGCACGCTGATGCTCGCCGCCGGGGTCGCCCTGTCGCAGCAGATCCTCGTCGCGGCCGTCGGCATCGCGATCCTCGGCGGGGCGGCGTCGTTCGTCGGCCTGCTGGTCGGCGCGGTGTTCTGGATGCCCAAGGTCGTCGCCGCGATCGGCCGCCTGGTCGGCCGGTTCGGGATGCCGGCACGGCTCGCCGCGGCGAACACCGGCCGGAACCCGGCGCGCACCGCCGCCACCAGCACCGCGCTGCTGATCGGCGTCACGCTCGTCGCGATGATGAGCACCGGCGCCGTGACCGCGCGGGCCACCCTGGACGACGAGCTCGACACCCGGTACCCGGTCGACCTCGCGGTCGCGGCGCCGTTCACCACCGACGAGAACGGCAACCCGGTCACCGAGGCGCTGCCCGCCGGCACCGTCGAGGCGCTGGCCGACATCCCCGGGGTCGAGTCGTCGGCCACGCTCGTCCGGGACAGCGTGGAGATCGACGGCACCCAGACCGTCGACGCGCTCGGCATCACCCCGGACCAGGCCGCGGCCGTCCTCCGCGACACCGACCTGGCCGCGGCCGTCGGCGACGGCACCGTCGTGGTCCCCGAGGCCGTCGCGAAGAGCGCCGGCATCACCGACGGCGACCGGGTCCCCGTCGCCCGCACCGAGGGCTCCGGCGTCGGCACGCCCGTCGACCTCACGGCGGTCGTCGTCCCGCTGGACAGCTGGTTCGTCCTGGTCACGCCGAGCACGCTCGACGACCTCGGCTCCCCGGGGACGCTCAGCACCGCCTGGCTGCGGGTGGCGGACGTCCTCGACTCCGGTCAGGTCGTGCAGCAGGTGCAGGACCTCACGTCGGACTCCGTGCTGGAGATCACCGGCGCGGCGCTCGAGCGGGCGCTGTACCAGCGGGCGATCGACACCCTGCTCGCGGTGGTCGTGGGGCTGCTGGCGGTGGCGGTCGTGATCGCGCTGATCGGCGTGACCAACACGCTGTCCCTGTCGGTCATCGAGCGGCGCCGCGAGTCGGCCACGCTCCGGGCCCTGGGCCTCACGCGGCGCCAGCTGCGGGCGTCGATGGCCGTCGAGGGCGCGCTGATCGCGGGCGTCGGGGCGGTCGTCGGGATCGCGCTCGGGCTGGCGTACGGCTGGCTCGGGTCGGCCGCGGTGCTCGCCGGCATCGCGGACCTGCAGCTGCGGGTGCCGTGGGCCGACCTCGGGCTGGTGCTCGGCGTGGCGCTCGTGGCGGGCGTGCTCGCCTCGGCGCTGCCCGGCCGCACGGCCGCCCGGACGCCCCCGGTCGCGGCCCTCGCGGTCGACTGACCCGGCGACCGGCAGACCGGCGCGCGCCCGGCGGGGGACTCCCCCGCCGGGCGCGCGGCGCGTTCCCGCCCGCTGCCCGCCTCTGCCGACGTCGGTGCTCCGCGCCGAGATCGGTCGTCGCGGGCGCCGATCTCGGCGGGAAGCACCGGTCTCGCGGATGGCGCGGCGGGCGGGTCAGTCCTCGCGGCCGGCGGTGCCCGTGGTCCAGGCGACGACCGTCGGGGTGACCAGCAGGGCGCCGACGACCACCGCCAGCGCCAGCACGGCGACCGACCAGGCGGCGACCTCGACACCCAGCCAGCCCACCGCCAGCACGACCAGCAGGATCTGCACCGTCATCACCGGCGACCGTCCCCAGCGGTGCCCCCGGAGCAGCGCGCGCCCCGCACCGCCCAGCACGGCGGCGATGCCGGCGGCGAGCAGGATCAGGAACACCACGGGACCGGGCATCGACGTGCCGCGCACGAGCGCGACGACCAGCGCGACGGCGATCACCGCGACGGCGAGCGACTGCAGCAGCACGAGGCCGGCGAGCAGCCGCACGGCGCCCGGCGCGGCGGCCGGCCGGGGCGACGGGGACGGCTGAGGGGTGCGGGATGCGGTCACGCGCCGACCCTACGCGCGCCGCGGGTGAATCGGCGGGGCGTCCCCGCAGGTCCCGACGGGACTCGCCCACGGGCCAGGGACGATGGTCCCGACGGCCGGACCGGTTGGCGCGCGACGCCCGTGCAGGAGTAGCGTGCGCCCCAGGCGTTCAGGGTGCACACAGATGTGACCGACGCCTCAGTCGTCACGCGCAAGAAACCTGCGCGTAACCCCTTGTGCGCCCTCCGGCAGCCATGTGAATCTTGTACTCAGCAGTTCGATCCCCCCGAGCGCCGACGCTCACGCCCCCCGCCTCCTTCTGTGCGTCGGACGTGTGCTCGAGCGCCCATGCCACCCAGCCCCCTGGTCGTGGCATGCCCCTGTGCTGAGGAGAGTTTCGATGGATTGGCGCCACCAGGCAGCGTGTCTGACCGAGGACCCCGAGCTGTTCTTCCCGATCGGCAACACGGGCCCGGCCCTGCTGCAGATCGAGGAGGCCAAGGCCGTGTGCCGCCGGTGCGACGTCGTCGACACCTGCCTCAAGTGGGCGCTGGAGTCCGGCCAGGACGCCGGCGTGTGGGGCGGTCTCTCCGAGGACGAGCGGCGCGCCCTCAAGCGCCGCACCGCCCGCCAGCGCCGCGCGGGCTGACCCCCGCCGCGCAGCACGACCCCCGACGCCCGCCGAGCCCCTCCCCCCGGGGCACGGCGGGCGTCGCCGTTCCTGCCCGCGGCCCGCTCGCCGCGACGCCCGCCGCCCACGCCACGCCGCCGCGCGTCGCGTCGCGTCGCGTCGCCGCGCGTCGTCGAGTCTCCGGATCGTGCCTCTGCCCGCGCCACCGCTCACAGTCCGCTTCCGCAGACTCGGCGGGTCCGCTCCCTCGGGGTCGCCCGGGCGCGGACGCGGGGGCGGACGCGGGGGCGCCGCGGGGCGTCAGGCGACGGTCGCGGCCGCGTCGCGGCCCGGGGTGCGCAGCGTCGCGCGCAGCGTGACCTCGGTGCCGCCGCCCTCCCGCGGGGACCAGGCGATGGACCCGCGCAGCTCGTTCGTCACGAGGGTGGACACGATCTGCGTCCCGAGGCCGGTGCCCGGACCGGCGCCGCTGCCGCCCGACTCCGCGGGGATGCCCGCGCCGTCGTCCGCGACGGTCACGGTGAGGTCGTCCTCGACGCGCTCGGCGGTGACCTCGACCGACCCCGAGTCCCGCCCGGCCAGCCCGTGCTCGACGGCGTTCGTCACCAGCTCGGTGAGCACGAGCGCCAGCGCGGTGGCGTCCTCGGCGGACACCGGCCCGAAGGTGCCGCGGACCAGCGTCCGCACCGACGCGCCGGCGGACGCCACGTCGGCGGCGAGCCGCAGCGACCGGCCGACCAGCTCGTCGAACACCACGGTCTCGTCGAGGGTCTGCGACAGCGTCTCGTGCACCAGCGCGATGGTCGCGACCCGGCGCATGGCCTCCTCGAGGGCCGCACGGGCCTCGGGGACGTTCATCCGGCGGGCCTGGAGCCGCAGCAGCGCCGCCACCGTCTGCAGGTTGTTCTTCACGCGGTGGTGGATCTCGCGGATCGTCGCGTCCTTGGTGATGAGCTCGCGCTCGCGGCGGCGCAGCTCGGACACGTCGCGGCACAGCAGCACCGCGCCGATCCGCTCCCCCTCCTCGGACAGCGGGACGGCGCGCAGGGACAGCGCCACGCCGTGCGCCTCGATGTCGGTCCGCCACGGCGCCCGGCCCATCAGCACCAGCGGCATCGACTCGTCGACCGGCGAGTTCTGCTCGATCAGGTCGGCGACCACCTCGACCAGCGAGCGGCCGACGAGGTCGTCCATCGCGCCGAACCGGTGGAAGCAGGACAGCGCGTTCGGGCTGGCGTACAGCACCTCGCCCTCGGAGTTCAGCCGCACCAGGCCGTCGGCGACGCGCGGGGCTCCCCGGCGCGGGCCGGTCGCGGCGTTCGTCATCGGGAACTCCCCGCGGGCGATCATCCCCATGATGTCGTCGGCGGCCTCGACGTAGTTCAGCTCCAGGCGGCTGGGCGTGCGGGCCCCGCCGAGGTTGGTCTGCCGGGCGATGACGGCGATGGCGCGGCCCTCGTGCACGACCGGCACCGCCTCCTCGCGCACCGCGTACGACCCGAACCAGCGCGGCTCGCGCGACCGCTGCGCCCGGACCTCGCTCAGCGAGCGCTCGAGCTGGGGTCGCTGCCCCTCGGGCGCGCGCGAGCCCACCACGTCGTCGTAGTGCACGGTCGCGCCGGTGCTCGGCCGCGCCTGCGCGATCGCGACGAAGTCGCCGTCGTCGGTGGGCAGCCACAGCACGAGGTCGGCGAACGCGAGGTCCGAGATGACCTGCCAGTCGCCGACCAGCAGGTGCAGCCACTCGAGGTCCGCGGCGTCGAGGTGGGCGTGGCGCTGCGCGAGCTCGCTCAGGGTGGACACGGCCCCAGGGTACGGCGCAGGGGGGCGCGTCCCCGGGCCCGTCCCACCCCGCGGCACGTGACGCGTCCCACGCCCGCCGCCCGACCGGGACGCGCGCCGGCGCCCGGGCGGATACTGTCGTCGGAACCGCACCTCCCCCGCGACCGCCCGCGCACCTCGGAAGGACCCGAACGCCCGTGCACCTGCAGGTCACCGTCCCCGTCCCGACCGATCCCCGCACCGCCGGGACGATGCTGGCCGACCCGGTGTACGTCCGGGCGAAGGTGCTGGCGAGCGGCGCCGAGGTGCTGCACGTCGACGTCGCCCCCGCCGAGGACGGCGCGCTGACGGTGACGACCCGGCGCGCGCTGCCGACGGACCTGATCCCGCCGAACGTCCGCGCGTTCGTCGGCTCGACGCTCGAGGTGCGCCAGGTGGAGGCCTGGGAGCCCGCGGCGGCGGACGGGTCCCGGACGGGCACGGTCGCCGTGGAGATCGCCGGCGCCCCGGTGCGGCTGACGGGGACGGTCGCCCTGACGGCGGCCGCGAGCGGCTCCGAGATCACCTACGACGGCGACCTCAAGGCGAACGTCCCGCTGTTCGGGTCCGCCGTCGAGCAGGCGGCCGCGAAGGCCGTGCGCGGCGCGCTCGAGGCCGAGGCCGGCGTGGCGCGCGAGTGGGTCGCGAGCACGCACGAGGCGTAACGATTGCGTAACGCGGTCGGCGGCTGAACGTCTCTGACCAGCGGTAACGCGTCGGTGGGACCGCTTCCACACCCGTTTGCCCACCCCCTCGCTTGACTTCCCCCACCCCCGGGCGACAAGGTGCCTGACATGGCGTGAGAGCGCTCCCGCAGAACGTGGTGGGAGCGGTCCCACGACGGGCGCCGGTGCCGGCGACCCGACGGGAGCGGCGACGTCGCCGCGGATGACGAGGGAGTCACAGTGCGCAGGAGCACGCGCAAGACCTGGGTGGCCGTGGCCGGAGCGGCGAGCGTCGCCCTGCTGGCGACGGCGTGCGGCGGCGGGTCGGACGACGCCGCTGGCGACGAGGGCTCGGACGGTCAGATCACCCTGACCATCTCGACCTTCAACCAGTTCGGCTACGAGGACCTCCTCAAGCAGTACGAGGAGGAGCACCCGAACATCACGATCGAGCACAACAAGTTCGGCAAGTCCGACGACGCCAAGGAGCAGTTCCAGACGGCGCTCGGCGCCGGCTCGGGCCTCGCGGACGTCGTCGGCGTCGAGGTCGACTGGCTGCCGCAGATGATCCAGTACTCGGACCAGTTCACCGACCTGACCAGCGACTCGGTCGAGGGCCGCTGGAACAAGTGGACCACCGACCAGGCCACCACCCCCGACGGCGCGCTGCTCGGCTACCCGACGGACATCGGCCCGGAGGCCATCGCCTACCGCGCCGACCTGTTCGCGGCCGCAGGCCTCCCGACGGACCGCGAGGCCGTGGCCGAGCTGTTCGGCGGCGACGACGCCACCTGGGACGACTTCTTCGCGGTCGGCGACCAGTTCATGGCCGCGGGCACCGGCCCGGCGTTCTTCGACTCCGCCGACGCGCTGGCCCAGGGCATGATCAACCAGGTCGAGGTGCCGTTCGAGGACCCCGACTCCGGCGAGATCATCGCGCTCGACAACCCCGAGATCCGCGACATCTACGACACGATCCTGTCGCACGAGGACCAGTCCGCGGGCCTCAAGCAGTGGGAGACCGACTGGACCAACGCGTTCCAGAGCAACGGCTTCGCGGTCGCGCTCGCCCCGGCCTGGTTCCTGGGCAACATCGAGGGCAACTCGGCGGGCGTCGAGGGCTGGGACATCGCCAACGTCTTCCCCGGCGGCGGCGGCAACTGGGGCGGCTCGTTCCTCGCCGTCCCGACGATGTCGAAGCACCAGGAGGAGGCCAAGGCGCTCGCCGACTGGCTGACCGCCCCGGAGCAGCAGCTGGCGGCGTTCGCCGTCAACGGCAACTTCCCGAGCCAGATCGAGGCGCAGCAGTCGGACGAGCTCCAGGGCATGACCCGCGAGTTCTTCAACGACGCGCCGACCGGCCAGATCTACACCGACCGGGCCGCGGCCATCTCCGTCGCCCCGTTCAAGGGTGAGAACTACTTCACCATCCGCACCGGCCTGTCGGACGCCTTCAACCGCGTCGACGTCGACAAGTCGATGACCCCCGAGGAGTCCTGGAAGGGCTTCGAGGACGCGGTCGCCGCGATCGGCTGACCCCACCGGGCCGGGCCGCCGGGACTCCCGGCGGCCCGGTCCGTCGCGCGGGCACCACCCGCGCCCGCACCGCACGACCCCGGCCCGCCCGCACGAAGGATCCCCATGGCCACCCAGACGGCGCCCCCCAGGGGCGCGGCACCGCGCAGCGACGACGACCGCGCGCCCCGGAAGATCGGCTTCAAGCAGACGCTGGGCCGCTGGGACGTGAAGGTCTCGCCCTACCTCTACATCTCGCCGTTCTTCCTGCTGTTCGCGGTGGTCGGCCTGTTCCCGCTGCTCTACACCGGCTGGGTCTCCCTGCACGAGTGGAGCCTCATCGGCGGCCAGGGCGACTTCGTCGGCCTCGACAACTTCACCTTCGTGCTCGGCCAGACGTTCTTCTGGAACTCGCTGCGCAACACCTTCAGCATCTTCCTGCTGTCCACGGTGCCCCAGGTGATCGCCGCCCTCGTCATCGCCGCGATGCTGGACGCGAACCTCCGCGCGAAGACGTTCTGGCGGATGGGCGTGCTGCTCCCCTACGTCGTCGCCCCGGTCGCCGTCGGCCTGGTGTTCTCGCAGATGTTCGCCGACGGCTCGGGCATGATCAACTCCCTGCTCGGCCAGATCGGCATCGACCCGATCGGCTGGCACAAGGACGCGTTCGCCTCGCACATCGCCATCGCGTCGATGGTGAACTTCCGCTGGACCGGCTACAACGCGCTGATCCTGCTGGCCGCCATGCAGGCCATCCCCCGCGACATGTACGAGGCCGCGACGCTCGACGGCGCGAACCGCGTCCGGCAGTTCTTCTCCATCACCGTGCCGATGGTCCGCCCGACCATGATCTTCGTGATCCTCACGTCGACCATCGGCGGCCTGCAGATCTTCGACGAGCCCCGCATGTACGACGCGACCGGCCTCGGCGGCTCGAACGGCCAGTGGAAGACCGTGACGCTCTACCTGTACGAGCTGGGCTGGAACAAGCAGCAGCTCGGCCGGGCCGCGGCGGTCGCCTGGCTGCTGTTCCTGATCATCATCATCTTCGCGCTGATCAACAACTTCCTGACCCGGCGCATCGCCTCCGCGGACGACATGAGCCGCACCGCGAAGGCCGCCCGCAAGCAGAGCCGCCGCGCCTCCCGCGACCTCGCCCGCCGGGTCAAGCAGACGTCCGACGCCGCGGTCCCCGCGGCCGCACCGACCGAGGTGGACCCCCGATGAGCGCCCCGTCCGTCCCCGTCATCGCGCAGACCGCCGGCAAGGGCGCGGCCCGCGCGGCGCAGCGCAAGCGCAACAAGACCAACGGCGGCGCCGACCGCCGGCCGGGCTGGGTGACCTACGTCGTCCTCGGCGCGTTCCTGCTGATCTCGGCCTACCCGCTCTACTACACCTTCCTGCTGTCGTCCTCGACGTCGGCCGAGGTGGCGCAGAACCCGGTGCCGTCCCTGATCCCCGGCGGCGAGTTCTTCACGAACCTGCAGCGCGTCTTCGACGCCGACATCGACCTGGTGAAGGCGACCGGCAACTCCCTGGTCGTCGCCGTGATCACCAGCCTGTCCGTGGTGTTCTTCTCGACGCTCGCGGGCTACTCGTTCTCCAAGCTCCGGTTCCGCGGCCGCGGCCCGCTGCTGGTGTTCGTCATCGCGACGATGGCCGTGCCGACCCAGCTCGGCGTCGTCCCGCTGTACATCGTCATGCGCGAGCTCGGCCTGACCGGCAACCTGCTCGCGGTGATCCTGCCCGCGATGGTGACCGCGTTCGGCGTGTTCTGGATGACCCAGTACCTCGACTCCGCGCTCCCCTACGAGCTCATCGAGGCCGCCCGGGTCGACGGCGCGTCCATGTTCCGCACGTTCTGGTCGGTGGCGCTGCCCGCGGCCCGGCCCGCGGCGGCGATGCTGGCGCTGTTCACCTTCATCACCTCGTGGACGAACTTCTTCTGGCCGTCCATCGTGCTCGGCAACCAGAACCCGACACTGCCGGTGGCGCTCAAGCTCCTGCAGGCCGGCTTCTTCCAGGACCTGCCGCTGATCATGGCCGGCGTCGTCCTGTCGATCATCCCGCTGCTCCTGCTGTTCGTCGTCGCCGGCCGCCAGCTGGTCGCGGGGATCATGGCCGGGGCCGTCAAGGGCTGACCGCTACGCTTCGCGCGGGGCCCGTCCGCGGGCCCCGTGCAGGGGCGCGCGTCCGCCGGTGCCCCGCGCACGGGCACCACCCGACCGTCACGAGGGGGCGATCCACCGTGATCGACCAGTCCGCCATCCCGTCGGCGACCCACCCGGCACCGACCCTCGAGCAGGTCGCGCTGCGTGCGGGCGTCTCCCGGTCCACCGCCTCGCGCGCCATCAACGGCGGCGACCGGGTGTCGCCCGAGGCCATGGAGTCCGTCGCCGCGGCGGTCGCCGACCTGGGCTACACGCCGAACCGCGCCGCGCGGTCGCTGGTGACCCGGCGCACCGACTCGGTCGCGCTCGTCGTGCCCGAGCCGGACGAGCGCGTGCTGTCCGACCCGTTCTTCGCCGGCGTCCTCAACGGGGTGTCCACCCCGCTCGCGCTGGCCGACCTGCAGCTGCTGCTCGTCATCGCGCGGCCCGGGGAGTCCGAGCGGACCGCCCGGTACCTGCGCGCCGGGCACGTCGACGGCGCCATCGTGGTGTCGCACCACCGGGACGACGCCATCGACCACGCGCTCCAGTCGTCCCGGCTGCCGACCGTGTTCATCGGCCGGCCGCTCGTCGGCGGCGAGTCCGCGGCGGTCGTCGACACCGACAACGTGCGCGGCGGGCGGATCGCCACCGAGCACCTGGTCCGGCTCGGCCGGCGGCGGATCGCGACCATCGCCGGCCCCGCCGACATGTCCGCGGGCATCGACCGCCTCGCCGGCTGGCGCGCCGCGCTCGCCGAGGCGGGCCTGCCGGACGACGCGGTGGTGCACGGCGACTTCACCGTCGACGGCGGGGCCGCGGCGGCGCGCGAGCTGCTCGCCCGGTTCCCCGACCTCGACGGGATCTTCATCGCCTCCGACCTCATGGCGGCGGGCGCGCTGCCCGAGCTGGCCGAGGCCGGCCGGGACGTCCCCGGCGACGTGGCGGTCGTGGGGTACGACAACTCGGGCCTGGCCACGACCACCAAGCCGAACCTCACGACGGTGACGCAGCCGGTGATCGCGATGGCGCGGGCCGCCGGCGAGGAGCTGGTCGCCCAGCTGCAGGGGCGCCACGCGCGCACCGAGGCCCAGGTGTTCGCCCCGGAGCTGGTCGTCCGCGGCTCGGCCTGACCGGCCGGGCACGCCCACGCGGCGCCGCGCCACCGCACCGCCGAGCGGCCGCGCCGCCGCTCGGCCGCGCCGCCGAGCCGCCGAACCGCCGAGCGAGCAGTCGACACGTCGAGCGAGTAGTCGGCGACTACTCGCTCGACGTGTCGGGTACCACCTCGACGCGCACGCGGCGCCCGAGCCCGCCGGGCGGCCGCGCCCGCCGGGCGCCCGAGCCCGCCGGGCGCCCGAGCCGCGAGCCGGGGCCCGCGCGGCACCCCCGAAGGCGCCGCGCGGCGCCGCCGTCAGCGCGTCGGGTCGACGTGCCCGAAGCGGTGGCGGGTGCGGGACACCGCCTGCTCCCGGACGACCGTCATGAGCTCGCGGCGTCCGCTCGCCACGACCGGTGCGTCCAGCACCGTCACCTCGCCGGTGCGGGTGACCGCCGCGGCGCGCAGGCCCGGCGCCGACCCGACGACCCGCACCCGGCCGGTCACCTCGCCCGCGGCGACCCGCGCCGCGAACGCCTCGTCCGTCTCCTGCGGCGCCCGGCTCACCGTCACCGGCACGCCGGCGGTCCGCGCCGCCGAGAGCACGCGCAGCACGTCGCGCTCCCGCCCGTCGGCCCCGACCCGGACGGTCAGGTGCGGCACGGGGCGGTGCCGGAGCGCGTTCTCCTCGGACGCCAGCCCGGACGGGTCGTGCGCCACGCCGAGCTCGTCGCGCCACACCCGCGCGTCGTCGGCGTGCGCCCAGGCCAGCCAGGCCTCGTCGTCCAGAGCGGCCACCTCCGGGGCGTCGGACCACGCGCCGAGCTGCGCGACGTACGACGGGCCGCCGGCCTTGGCGCCGGGGCCGACGACCGAGGCCTTCCAGCCGCCGAACGGCTGCCGCTGCACGATCGCCCCGGTGATGTGCCGGTTGACGTAGGCGTTGCCGACCTCGACCCGGTCGAGCCAGTGCGCGATCTCCGCCTCGTCCAGGGAGTGCAGCCCGCCGGTGAGGCCGAGCGCGACGGCGTTCTGCACGGCGATGGCCTCGTCCAGGGTGTCGACCCGGATGACGCCGAGCACCGGGCCGAAGCACTCGGTGAGGTGGAACCAGGACCCGGGCCGCACGCCGTGCTTGACGCCGGGGGTCCACAGCCGGCCCTCCTCGTCGAGGCGCCGCGGCCGCACGAGCCACGCCTCGCCCTCGTCCAGCGTGGTCAGCGCCCGGAGCAGCTTGCCCGACGCCGGTTCGACCAGCGGGCCCATCGTGGTGCCGAGGTCGTCGGACCAGCCGACCTGCAGCGACGACACCGCGTCGGCGAGCTGCCGGCGCAGCCGGTCGGAGGTGCCGGCCGACCCGACGAGGATCGCCAGCGACGCGGCCGAGCACTTCTGCCCGGCGTGCCCGAACGCCGACCGCACCAGGTCCGCCACCGCGAGGTCCACGTCGGCCGACGGCGTGATGATCAGGGCGTTCTTCCCGGAGGTCTCCGCGAGCACGTCGAGGTCGGGCCGCCAGCCCGCGAACAGCTGCGCCGTCTCCAGCGAGCCGGTCAGCACGACCCGCGCGACGTCCGGGTGCGTGACCAGGCGACGGCCGACCTCCCCCTCGGGCGACAGCACCACCTGCAGCGCGGCCTCCTCGACCCCGGACGCGTCGAGCGCCCGCTGGACGGCCGCCCCGGCGACCCGGACGCACCGCGGCGTCTGGGGCGCGGGCTTGATCAGCACCGGCGACCCCGCCGCGAGCGCCGCCAGCATCGAGCCGACCGGGATGGCGACCGGGAAGTTCCACGGCGGGGTGACGACGGTGACCCCGTGCGGCCGGAACACCGCGCCCGGGACACGCCCGTCGGCCAGGTCCTCGGCGCGGTCGGCGTAGTAGCGGGCGAAGTCGACGGCCTCGCTGACCTCGGGGTCGGCCTCGGCGACGGTCTTGCCGCCCTCGTGCACCATCGTGGCGACCAGGTCGCCCCGCGCGGCCTCGAGCTCGTCGGCGGCGCGACGCAGCACCGCGGCGCGCTCGGCGGGGGTGCGCGCGGACCAGGCGGGCGCCGCGGCGACCGCCCGGGCCACGACCGCGTCCACCTCGGCCTCGGTCCCGACCTCGACGGCGCCGGCCGGCGGCTCGACGTCCGCGGCGACCAGGCGGGCCGCCCAGTCCCGGGACTCGGCGACGGCCGGGTCGCTGTCGGCGGCGTTCCGGAACGCGCCCGGCTCCGGCGACGGGGCCGCCGGGTCGCGCGGCAGCCGGCGGCGCTCGACCGGCACCCGGTCCGCGCCCGCCACCGACGCGAGGAACGCGTCCTCCTGGGACGCGATCCCCTCGTCCGGGCCGTCCCCGCCGGCGAACAGCGCGTGCAGGAAGTTCTGGTGCGCGGCGTTCTCCTCCAGCCGGCGCACCAGGTAGGAGATCGCGACGTCGAAGTCCTGCTTCGCGACCACCGGCGTGTAGAGCAGCACCTGGCCGACCTCGCGCTGCACCGCGCGGGCCTGCGCCGGGGCCATGCCCTGCAGCATCTCGATGTCGAGCGCCTCGGTCACCCCGCGGTGCGCGGCGAGCAGGTGGGCGTACGCGACGTGGAACAGGTTGTGGCTCGCGACGCCGACGCGCAGCGCGGGCGTCCGCTCGGGGTCGAGGGCGCGCCGGACGAGCCGGACGTAGTGCGCGTCGACGTCGGGCTTGCCCGCGTACGGCGCCTGCGCCCAGCCGTGCAGCTCCGCCTCGACCTGCTCCATCGCGAGGTTCGCGCCCTTGACCAGCCGCACCTTCAGGCGCGCGCCGCCCGCCTCGACCCGGCGCCGGGCGATCGCGGTGACCTCGTCGAGGGCGTCGGAGGTGTCGGGCAGGTACGCCTGCAGCACGATGCCCATCTCGGCGCCGCGCACCTCGGGGTCGTCCACCAGCTCGTCGAACACCCGCACCGTCAGGGCGAGGTCGCGGTACTCCTCCATGTCGAGGTTGAGGAACGTGCCGCTCGCGGCCGCGGCGCGGTAGAGCGGGCGCAGCCGGTCGACCACCCGCCGCACGCTGCCCTCGGTGTCCCAGGTCGACAGCTGGCTGGCGACGGCCGAGACCTTGATCGACACGTAGTCGACGTCCGGGCGGGCGGCCAGCTCGGCGACCCGGTGCAGCCGGCGGTTCGCCTCGTCCTCGCCGAGCACCGCCTCGCCGAGCAGGTTGAGGTTGAGCCGGAAGCCCTCCCGCCGCGCGCGCGCCAGGTGCGGGCCCAGGCCCGGGCCGGCGTCCGCGACGAGGTGACCCACCAGCTGCCGCAGCCGGATCCTGGCCGCTGGCACGACGGCCGACGGCAGCAGCGCGGCGACCTTCGCGCCGACGCCGAGCAGCGCCCGGTCCACGCCGCCGAGGAACGCCGCGGCGTCGGCGGCCCGGTCCCCGAGGGCGGCGAGCTCGGCCGCCGCGACCCGGGCGTCCTCCGGGCGGGCGACCCGGTCCACGAACCGCACCGCCAGCTCCAGGCCCGCGGGGTCGGCGACCAGCGCGGCGAGCCGGCCGGTGGCCCGCCGCTCGGCCGGGGTCTCGTCGGCGGCGGTCGCGGCCATCCAGCGGTGCGCGAGGGCCACGGCGTCCGCGGGCAGGTGGTCGGGCGCGGGGGCGGCGGCGGGGTCGGCGGCGCCGGCCGCGGCGGCCGGGTCGTGGGTCGTCGTCATGGCGGGATCCTTCCCGAGCCGCCCGCGGCCCGTCTTGCACGGATCGGCCGGGCCACCGGGCCCGATCCGTGACACGTGCGCGTCACGCGCAGCACCTACGCTGCCCCCGACATGGAACGCCGTCCAGCCCACCTCGCCGCCGACGCCCCCGGCGCACCCGGCGCGCCCGCGGCGCCCGCGGCGCCCGCCGCGCCCGACGCCCCGGGCGCCGCCGCCCGTGCCCTGCTGCGGGCCCTCACCCCCGCGCTGCTCCGGCTCTGCGACGACCTCACCGGCACGATGTTCTGCGCCAAGGACGTCACCGGCCGGTACGTGGTGGTCAACGACGCGTTCGTCCGCCGCACCCCCGAGCGGTCCCGCCGCGCGGTCGTCGGCAGGACGGCCGCCGAGCTGTTCCTCCCCCACCTCGCCGAGCGGTACGACGCGCAGGACCGCGACGTGCTCGCCACGGGCCGGCCGCTGCACCGCGAGCTCGAGCTGATCCGCCGCCCCGGCGGCCCGCCCGGCTGGTACCTCACCTCCAAGGAGCCGGTGCGCGACGACGCCGGCGCGGTCGTCGGGCTGGTGAGCATCTCCCAGGCGCTGCGCGCGGGCGACGCCGACGTGGCCACCGTCGAGGCGCTGTCCCGGGTCGCGGCGTTCGTGCAGGCGCGGCTCGCGGACCCGCCGACGGTCGCCGAGCTCGCCGGGGCGGCGGGCTGCTCGCCGTCGACGCTGGACCGCCGGGTGCGCCGGGTGTACGCGCTGTCGCCGCAGCAGTACGTCCTGCGGGCGCGGGTCGACCACGCGGCCGGGCTGCTCGCCGGGACCGACCTGCCGCTCGCCGAGGTCGCCGCGGCGGCGGGGTTCTACGACCAGGCCTCGTTCACCCGGACGTTCGGGCGGCTGACCGGGGAGACGCCGGCGCAGTTCCGCCGCGCGGCGCGGGCGGTCGCGGCGTCCGGGGGTCCCGCGACCGCGCCCGCGCCGCCCCCGGTCCCGCCGCTGCCGTGGCCCCGCGCCGCGGGCTGAGCCACGATGGACGCATGACACCCGCTCCGCAGATCCCCACCGTCACGATCACGGGCGGCGAGATGCCGCTGCTCGGCCTCGGCACCTGGCAGTCCGAGGGCGGCGACGCCGAGCGCGCCGTGGTCGCGGCGCTCGAGCTCGGCTACACCCACGTCGACACCGCCACGGGCTACGGCAACGAGGCCGAGGTCGGCCGGGCGCTGTCCCTGGTCGACGTCGACCGCGACGCCGTGTTCGTCACCACCAAGCTGCCGCCGGACCACGCGGGCCGCGAGCGCCAGACGCTGCACGAGTCGCTGGCCGCGCTCGGCACCGACCACCTCGACCTGTGGCTGGTGCACTGGCCGCCGCACAAGCAGGCGACGCCCGCCACCTGGGAGCAGTTCATCGTCGCGCGCGACGAGGGCCTGGTCCGCTCGATCGGCGTCTCCAACTACTCGATCGCCCAGATCGACGAGCTGATCGCCGCCACCGGCGAGGCCCCCGCGGTGAACCAGATCCCGTGGAGCCCGGGCGACTACGACGCCGACCTCCTCGCGGCGCACGCCGAGCGGGGCGTCGTCGTCGAGGGCTACAGCCCGTTCAAGCGGACCGACCTCGACGACCCGGTGCTCACCGCGATCGCCGAGGCGCACGGCGTCAGCACCCGCCAGGTCGTGCTGCGCTGGCACGTCGACCACGGGATCGTCGTCATCCCGAAGTCGACCCAGAAGGACCGGATCGCCCACAACCTCGAGGCGCTGCGGTTCACGCTGTCCGCGGACGAGCTCGCGCAGATCGACGGCCTGGGCGGCAGGTGACCGAGCCGGACGCGCCGCCGCCGACCCGTCGCGCGGCCCGGGCACGCCGGCCCGGTCGCGCGACGGGTCGCGGGCGCCCGGCCGGGCGTGGCCGGCCGGCAGGTCGCGGGCGCGCCGTCGTCGCGGGGGCGACCAGCGCCGTGCTCGTGGCCGCCGTCGCGATCGCCGGCGTGCAGCTGCACCAGGGACGCGAGCGCGCCGCGCAGGCCGAGCAGCGGGCCGAGGCGATCGGGCTGTCGGCCGAGCTCGCCGCGGCCGAGGACGACTTCCTGGCCGAGCGGCGCGAGGCCGCCGTCGCCGAGGCCTCGCGCCGGGCCGCCCAGGCGGGACGCGCCGCCCGGGAGCAGGCCGCGGCCGAGGAGGCCGCCCGGGTCGCCGCGGAGCAGGCCGCCGCGGAGCAGGCCGCCGCCGAGGCCGCCCGCGCCGCGGAGGAGCGGGCCGCCGCCGACGCCGCGGCCGCGCGCGAGGTCGCCGGCACGGGGACCGGAGCCCCCGCCGGCGCGCCGGGCAACCCTGGCATCGCGGGGTGGGTCGACGGCCGCCCGGTCGACGCGCAGGGGAACGTCCTGTGGGTCACCTCGGTGCCGACCGCCGACGGCGACGGGTCGAACGGCCACATGCCCGCCTCCGCCATGTGCCAAGTGCCCTGGGGCACGGACCAGCTCGGGTTCGCCCAGTACCTGCGCTGCGACGCCGCCGACGCGCTCACTGCCCTGAACGAGGCCTTCCGCGGGCAGTTCGGCGCGTCGATCGACCTGGACCTGACCTACCGGTCGTACGAGGACCAGGTGGCGATGAAGGCGGCGTTCGGCGGGCTCGCGGCGGCGCCGGGGACGTCGTCGCACGGCCTGGGCACCGCGCTCGACGTCCAGGAGTGGGCCGGGACCTACGGGTTCGGCACCGCGCGGTACGACTGGCTGGTCGCGAACGGCCCTGCCTACGGCTGGTACGCCCCGGCCCGGGTCCGCCAGGGCCAGCCGTACGAGGAGTACTGGCACTTCGAGTACGGGCCGGGCCGCACGTCCTGACCGGGCCGCGCCCGCACCGGGCGCCCGGGCGCCCGGCGGTCCGGGCCGGTGCGCCCGCCACCCCGGACGCTCGGCGCCCGGCCCGGTGTGGCACAGTGACGAGGTACCCCGGCCGCCGCCGGCGGGGGCGGCGACGAGGCCGCGCCCGGGCTGCCGGACGCGATGCCCAGGAGGCCTCTGCATGACCGCGACAGCACCCGCCGGGACGCCCGCGTCGCCCACCCCCGCGACGCCCGCCCCGCGCACCTCCTCCCCCCTGACGACCGCGCTCGCGCAGCTGTCGTCGGCCGTGGAGCTGCTCGGCTACGACGACGGCCTGCACCAGATGCTCGCCACGCCGCGCCGCGAGCTGCACGTCGCCGTGCCGCTGCGCCGGGACGACGGCCGGATCGAGCTGCTGTCCGGCTACCGGGTGCAGCACAACATCTCCCGCGGCCCCGGCAAGGGCGGCCTGCGGTACGCCCCCGGCGTCGACATCGACGAGGTCCGGGCGCTGGCGATGTGGATGACCTGGAAGTGCGCGGTCGTCGAGCTGCCGTACGGCGGCGCCAAGGGCGGCGTGGCCATCGACCCGCGCGGCTACTCCCCCGCCGAGCTCGAGCGCGTGACCCGGCGGTACACCTCCGAGGTCATGCCGATCATCGGCCCGGAGCGCGACATCATGGCACCCGACGTGGGCACCACCGAGCAGACGATGAGCTGGGTGATGGACACGTACTCGGTCAACTCCGGGTACACGATCCCGGCCGTCGTCACCGGCAAGCCGCTCGCCGTCGGCGGGTCGCTCGGCCGGGCGACCGCCACCTCCCGCGGCGTCGTGCACGCGACCGCCGCCGCGCTGGCCGACGCCGGGACGGAGCTGTCCGAGGTGACGGCCGCGGTGCAGGGCTTCGGCAAGGTCGGCTCGCACGCGGCGCGGTTCCTCGCGGAGGGCGGTGCGCGCGTCGTCGCCGTCAGCGACCAGTACGGCGGCGTGCACCACCCGGGCGGCCTGGACGTCGCCGCGCTGCACACCCACGTCGCGGAGACCGGGTCGGTGGTCGGCTTCACCGGCGCGGACCCGGTGACGAACGCGGAGCTGCTGGCCCTCGACGTCGACGTGCTGATCCCCGCCGCGACCGAGGACGTGCTCGACGAGGACACCGCCGCCGCGGTCAAGGCGCGCTGGGTGGTGGAGGGCGCGAACGGCCCCACCACCAGCGCGGGCGACCGGGTGCTCGCGGACCGCGGGATCACCGTCGTCCCCGACATCCTCGCGAACGCCGGCGGCGTGGTGGTCTCGTACTTCGAGTGGGTCCAGGCCCAGCAGGCGTACTGGTGGACCGAGCGCGAGATCGAGGACCGGCTGGAGCAGCGGATGCGCTCGGCGTACGCGGCGGTGGCGCAGCGAGCCCGGGCGGACCGCATCACCCTGCGGGACGCGGCGCTCGTCATCGGCGTGCGGCGGGTGGCCGAGGCGCACCAGCTGCGGGGGCTCTACCCCTGATCGGCGGGACGCGCGGCGGGGCGCGCGGCGGGGCGCGCGGCGGGACGCCCGGCGGGACGCCCGGCACCGCTCCGCGGCTGTGACGCGGGACGCGGCCGGCTCGGGAAGGACCCGCGGGCCGGCCGCGTTGCCCCTGACGTGAGCACACCCGACGCCGCCCGCGCGCACCAGCCCGTCGTCCGCCCCGAGGTCCCGCTGTCCGTGCTGGACCTGTCCCCCGTCGGGACCGGGGCGACCAGCGCCGACGCCCTGGCCGACTCCACGGCGCTGGCCCGCCGCGCCGACGCCCTGGGCTACCGCCGGTTCTGGGTCGCCGAGCACCACAGCATGCCCGCCGTCGCGTCGACCTCCCCCGGCGTGCTGCTCGCGCACCTCGCCGCGTCGACCGAGCGCATCCGGGTCGGCTCCGGCGGCGTCATGCTGCCGAACCACCCGCCGCTGGTGATCGCCGAGCAGTTCGCCATGCTCGAGGCGCTGCACCCGGGCCGGGTCGACCTCGGCATCGGCCGCGCGCCCGGCGCCGACCCGATGACCGCCGCCGCGCTGCGCCGCACGGTCGAGGGCCTGGGCGCCGAGGACTTCCCCGCCGAGCTCCTCGACGTGCTGCACCTGCTCGGGCAGCCGCCCGCGGGGCGCGCCGCGTCGGCGGTCGCGCAGCGGCTGCGCGCCACCCCGGTGCCCGCCGGCACGCCGGAGGTCTGGCTGCTGGGCTCGTCGACGTTCAGCGCGCAGCTCGCCGGCGAGCTCGGCCTCCCGTTCTCCTACGCGCACCACTTCGGCACCGGCATCACCACGACCGCGGCCGAGGTGTACCGCTCGGCGTTCCGGCCGTCCGAGGTGCTCGACGCCCCGCACCTCATGGTGTCGGCGTCGGTGATCGTCGCCGAGTCGCAGGAGCGGGCGCAGTGGCTGGCCGGGCCGTCGAAGGTGATGGCGCTGCGGCTGCGGAGCCGGGGCGCGCTGGCGCCGATCGAGACCCCGGAGGACGCGGAGAAGCTGCTCGCGGACCTCGACCCGGTGCAGGCCGCGGAGTTCTTCGCGAAGGTGGCGGGCACCCAGATCGCCACCACGGCGGAGCCCGCCGCGACGGCGCTGCGGGAGCTGGTCGAGCGCACCGGCGCGGACGAGCTGATCGTCACGGCCACGACCCACGCGGTCGAGGACCGCATCGCCACCCTGGAGGCCCTGGCCGCCGCCTGGTGACCTGCGCCGGCGGCCAGGGCGGCCGGGGCGGCCAGGGCGGCCGAGCGCCGAGTGCGGTGGTCCGCGCCGAGTGCGGTGGCTGGATCTGCCGCGCTCGGCGGGAGGTACCGCGCTCGGCGAGCGGTGCCGCGCTCGGCGGCGCGCGCCGCGCGGTGGCAGGATCGGCGCCATGAACGAGGTCGTCGGGGGCACGTGGCGGTTCACCGAGGTCGCGGGCGTGCCGCTCGACGACGGGCCGGAGCGGGCGCACCCGTCGCTGACGTTCTCCGGGGACGGCCAGGTGTACGGCACCGGCGGCGTCAACCGGCTGCGGGGCACCTGGTCCTTCGCCCCGGACGGCGACGGCGACGGCGCCGACCCGGGCGAGCCCGAGCCCGACGACCCCGCGCCCGGCACCCGCACCGGCACCGGCACCGGCACGCTCACGTTCGGACCGATGGTCACCACGCTCATGGCCGGCACGCCCGAGCACATGGCCCGGGAGCGGGCGGTCCTCGACCTGCTGGCCCACCCCGTGCGCGCCGCCGTCGCCGACGGCGCGCTCGTGCTCGTCGACGGCGAGGGGCGGGTCAGCCGCCTGCTGCCCGCCCCCGCCGAGGAATCCGTCTAGCCGCGTCTCACGCGCGCGGCTGCCGCTCCGCCCAGTCCGCGAGCTCGACGCGCGGGCCGGTGTAGAACGGCACCTCCTCGCGCACGTGCCGGCGGGCGCCGGTCGCGCGGAGGTCGCGCATGAGGTCGACGATGCGGTGCAGCTCGTCGGCCTCGAAGCCGAGGATCCACTCGTAGTCGCCGAGGGCGAACGACGACAGCGTGTTGGCGCGGACGTCGGCGTAGTCGCGGGCGGCGTGGCCGTGCTCGCGGAGCAGCTCGCGGCGCTCCTCGTCGGACAGCAGGTACCACTCGTAGGACCGCACGAACGGGTACACGCACAGGTAGTCGCGCGGCGCCTCGCCGGCCAGGAACGCCGGGACGTGGCCGCGGTTGAACTCGGCCGGCCGGTGCATCGCCGCGACGGACCACACCGGGAGCAGGTGCGCGCCGAGCTCGCTGGCACGCAGCCGGTGGAACGCCTCCTGCACGGCCTCGATCGTCGGGGCCCACCACCAGACCATGAGGTCCGCGTCGGCGCGCAGGCCGGCGACGTCGTACCAGCCGCGGACGACCAGGCCCGCGGGGGCGTCGGGGCCGGTCAGCGCGGCGAGCGCGTCCTCGACGTAGCGCTTCCGCTCGACGCCGTCGGCGGGCAGCGGCTCGGTGGTCTCGAACACCGCGTACATCGCGTACCGGATCGAGGCGTTGATCTGGTCGGCGACCTCGGTGCTGTGCCCGCCGGCCGGCGGCGTCGTGGTGCTCATCGTGCTGGTGCTCCCTCGCTGGTGTCGTCCGCTCGCTGCTGGTTGATGGTGGGCAGGCCCGTGTCGACGCCGGCGCGCTGGAAGCAGCAGCCCACGGCGCACCGGTCCGGCCAGGCGCCGAGCACGCCGACGGTCGCCCGGTCGGGGTCCTCGCCGCGCTCGGCGGCCGCGCGCTCGAGCATCAGGTCGACCAGGCCCGCGACGAACGGCGCCCGGGTGGACGCGGAGCCCGCGCGCACCGCGGTGACGCCCAGGTCCCGCGCGGTGGCCATCGCCTCGGTGTCGAGGTCGTAGGCGACCTCCATGTGGTCGGAGACGAAGCCGATCGGCGACATGACGACGGCGGTCGTGCCGGCCTCCGCCCGCTCGGCGAGCACGTCGTTGATGTCGGGCTCCAGCCACGGCTGCGAGGGCGGGCCGGAGCGCGAGCAGAACGCCAGGCTCCAGTCCGGCGACACCCCGAGCTCGGCGGCGACGAGCTGCACCACCTCGCGGCAGGCGTCCTGGTGCTGGGCCTGGTAGCCGGGGCGGGCGGCGGCCGAGCCGGCCTCCATCGCGAGCGGGATCGAGTGCGTGACGAACAGCAGCGGCGCCTCGGCGGCGACCTCGGCGACCGGCCGGCCGACCTGCGCGGCGAGCTCGGTGAACGCCTCGACCACGGCGTCGGCGTTGGCGCGCACGAAGCCCGGGTGGTTGAAGTAGTGCCGGAGCTTGTCGACCTGGACGCCCGCGGCGGCCTCGGCGTCGGCGCAGCCCTCCGGCTCCCCCGCGACGCCCGCGAGCGCCGCGGCGACGTGCTCGCGGTACTGCCGGCAGCCGGAGTAGGACCCGTAGGCGCTGGTGACGACCGCGAGCACGCGGGACGCGCCGCGCTCGCGCAGGTCCGCCAGGGCGCCGTCGGTGTAGGGCTCCCAGTTGCGGTTGCCCCACGCGAGCGGGGTGTCGATGCCGCGCGCGTCGAGCTCGGCGCGCAGGGCGGCGAGCAGCTCGCGGTTCTGGTCGTTGATCGGGCTGCGGCCGCCGAACAGCGCGTAGTGCTGGCTGACCTCGACCAGGCGCTCCTCGGGGATGCCCTTGCCGCGGGTCACGTTGCGCATGAACGGCAGGACGTCCTCGGGCTTCTCCGGGCCGCCGAACGAGAGGAGGAGGAGGGCGTCGTACGGTGCGAGCGACGACGCCGTCACGGTGGGGGAAGACACCGCCTCATCATCCCACCGGCCTCCGCACCCGCCCGCCGGGAGGCCGACCACTCAGGCGTGATCTTGATACGACGGCTCGTCAGATCGCCGGGAGCTCGCGCGTCACCCCTTGACCGCCCCGCCCAGCCCCGCACCCCGGAGGAACAGCCGCTGGAACACGAGGAACAGCAGGACCGGGATCAGCGTCGAGATCGCCAGCGCCGCCATCAGCACCCCGAGGTCGGTGGTGGCCTGCAGCGACGGCAGCCGCACGGACAGCGGCTGGATGTCCGGGTCCCGCAGCACGAGCAGCGGCCACAGGAAGTCCTTCCACGACGCGATGATCGCGAACACCGACACCACGCCCAGGATCGGCCGGCTCATCGGCAGCACGATCGACCAGAACAGCCGGAACGGCCCGGCCCCGTCGACCCGCGCGGCCTCGAACACCTCCCGCGGCAGGCTGTCGAAGAACCGCTGCACCAGCAGCACGTTGAACGCGCTGGCCCCCGCGGGCAGCCACACGGCCCAGTAGGAGTTCATCAGCGACCGGCCGAGCACCGGCGGGTCGAGGATCACCAGGTACAGCGGCACCAGCAGCACGACGGCCGGCACGAAGAGCGTCGCCAGCACCGCCGCCTGCACGACCTTCGCGTACCGCGGCCGCAGCACCGACAGCAGGTAGCCGCCGGTCGTCGCGACCAGGATCTGGCTGGCCCACGCCCCCGCGGCCAGCACGACGGTGTTGAGGAAGTACCGGCTGACCTGCACGTCGTTCCAGGCCGCCGACAGGTTGTCCCACGCGATCCCGTTCGGGAACACCGCGAGCGGGGTGCGCAGGATGTCCTGCGTCGGCGTGACCGCGAACTTCGCGAGCAGCACCAGGGGACCGAGTCCGCACAGCACCAGCAGCGCGAGCAGCACCCCGTGCGACAGCCGCACCGACCGGCGGACCAGCGGGCGGCGCCAGTCGGCGGGCGACAGGGCGCCCCGGTCGGCCTCGTCGGGGCGCGGGCGGCGGTGGCCGGGGCGCGGGCCGCGACGGGGCCGGCCACCCTCCGGGACCGCGGCGGAGGTCGCGGCCGCGACCTCCGCAGCGGCGGCGTCGGCCGCCGTCGCGGGACCGGCGGGACTCGTCGAAGTCGTCATGTCTGGCTCCAGGACCGGGTGAGGCGGAAGTACACGACCGAGAGCACCGCGAGGAGGACGGCGAGCATGAGGCTCAGCGCGGTCGCCGCCCCGTAGTCGCCGCCGAGGCTCTGCCCGAACGCGTACCGGTAGACGAGCAGCAGCACCGTGATCGTCGCGTTCGCCGGCCCGCCGTCGGTGAACAGGTACGGCTCGAGGAACACCTGTGCGGTCCCGATGATCTGCAGGATGAAGGTGATGAGCAGGACGCCGCGCAGCTGCGGCATCGTCACGTGCCAGACCTTGCGCCAGACCGACGCGCCGTCGACCTCGGCGGCGTCGTACAGCTCGCCAGGGACGGAGGTCAGCGCGGCCAGGTAGATGATGATCGTCCCGCCGGCCGCGGCCCAGGTGGCCTCCAGCACCAGCGACGGCATCGCCCAGCCGGCGTCCTGCAACCAGGGCACCGGCCCGACGCCGACCCAGCCGAGCATCGTGTTGAACACGCCCTCGGGCCGCGCGTCGAAGAAGAACTTCCACAGCAGCACGGCGACGACCGGCGGGACCACCACGGGCAGGTAGGCGAGGGCGCTGTACAGGCCCTTCGCCCGGCGCACCTCGCTCATCAGCACCGCCGCGAGAAGCGGCACGGGGTAGCCGAGCAGCAGGGCGAGCGCCGCGAACCACAGCGTGTTGCCGACGGCGGTCGCCAGCAGCGGGTCGGCCAGCACCGTGCGGAAGTTGTCCAGGCCGACCCAGGCTGTGGTGACCAGGTTGGTCTCCTGCAGGCTCATCACGACGGCCCTGCCGATCGGCAGCCAGGAGAACAGCCCGAACACCACCAGCAGCGGCAGCGCGAAGACGAGCGTGCTCAGCCCGCCGCGACGGACCCAGGTGAGGGGGGTCCGCCGCGGCGAGGTGGCACGAGCCTCGTGGGTCAGGGCCACGTCAGCCCGCGTTCTTGTCGAGGATCGCCTGCACGTCCGCGTCCGCCTGCTCCAGCAGCGCGTCGATGTCGGCGTCCTCGTCGGTCAGCACCGCCTGGACCACCGTGTCCAGGGCGCCGTACAGCTCCTGGGTCGAGCCGGCCGGCTCCGGGACCAGCGGCTGGTCGAAGATGACGTCGGTGAACCCGGTCATCTGGTCGAGAGGCACGTTCACCAGGTCGGCGATCCAGGTCTGCGACTCGTCGTACTGCTCCTGGCTGAAGATCGGCAGCACCGGCGTGCCGACCGGCTGGTCCGAGGCCACGAGCGTCTCGGCGTCCTTGACCGCGGCGTCCTGGTCGGTGAGCTTGCGCAGGTAGTAGAAGTCGATCCACTTCACGGCGGCCTCCTTCTGCGCCTCGGAGGCCGAGGTGCTGACCGCGGCGAGCGTCCCGCCGCCGAGCACGCCCGCGTCGTCGCCCTCGAGCGGCACCGCGGTCAGGCCGTAGTCGTCGGGGTTGATCGCGTTGGTCTGCACCAGCGAGGTGTAGACGTCCGAGCCCGAGGTGAACATGCCGACCTGGCCCGCCGCGAACGCCTGGTTGATCGACGACCAGTCGAGCAGGAAGTTCGCGCCCATGGAGCTGTCCTCCCAGCGCAGGTCGTGCAGGTACTCGAGGGCCTCCTTCGTGCCCTCGTTGTCGAGCGTCGCGGTGTAGGTGCCGTCGTCGTTCGTCTCCTGGACCCGGCCGCCGCGGGCGTAGGTGGCGACGGTGAGCTGCCAGCCTCCCGTGTTGTTCTGCGTCATCGTGGCGTAGCCCGCCTGGCCGGTGGCGTCGGCGATCGCCTTCGCGTCCGCGCGCACCTCGTCCCAGTTGGTCGGTGGGTCGTCGGGGTCGAGGCCGGCCTGCTCGAACAGCGCCCGGTTGTAGTGCAGGCCGATGCCGTAGACCGACTTGGCCGGGATCGCGTACACCTTGCCGTCGGCGCCGGTGCCGGCCTCGAGGACGTTCGGGTTGAAGTCGTCGGCGTAGGGCAGCGCCTGGACCTGCGCGTCGATGTCGGCGAGCTGGCCGTTCTCGATCAGCGTCTTGCCGTCGGTGAACGGGATCTCGAAGACGTCGGGCAGCGTGCCGCCGGCGAGCTGGGCGGCGAAGGTCGTCGCCTTCCACTCGTACTCCTCGGGCTGCACGTCGATGTCCGGGTTCGCCTCCTCGAACTGGGCGACCTGCTCGTCGAAGGCGTCGAACGCCTCCTGCTCCGAGCCGGGCAGCAGGGACACGACCCGCAGGACGGTCTTGCCGCCCGACGTGCCGTCGCCCTCGCCGGCGTCGTCGGAGCCGCTGCTGCACGCGGCGAGCAGGGTGAAGGACAGCGCGCCGGTCAGGGCGAGCGCCGTCGTGCGTGAGGACCTCATCGTCACTCCTCGGGTCGGGTGGTGCGGTGGGTGGTGGGGTGGTCAGGCGGCGCGGAGCCAGGCCGCGGTGTCGGGGTCGAGCGCCGTGCCGTCGGTGGGGCGGCTGGCGAGCAGCACCCCCGCGTGCCGGGGCAGCGGGACGGCGCCGGCGGACAGGTTGACGACGCACAGCACGTCGCCGCGGGCGAACGCGAGCACGCCGGGTCCGGCGTCGAGCCAGCGCAGGTCGCCGTCGCCGAGGCCCGGCTCCGCGCGGCGCAGCGCGAGCGCGGCGCGGTACAGCCGGAGCATGGAGCCGGGGTCCGCCTCCTGGGCGGCGACGGTGCGGGGCGCCCAGCCGGCGGGCTGCGGGAGCCAGGGAGCGGCGGGCGCGCCGTCGGCCGCGGCCGGCGAGAACCCGTACGGCGGCCGGTCCCCCGACCAGGGCAGCGGCACCCGGCAGCCGTCCCGCCCGGGGTCCACGCCGCCGGACCGCTCGTGCATCGGGTCCTGCACCGCCTCGGGCGGCAGGTCCTCGACCTCGGGCAGCCCGAGCTCGTCGCCCTGGTAGAGGTACAGCGACCCCGGCAGCGCGGCGGTGAGCAGCGCGGCCGCCCGGGCCCGGCGGGTCCCGAGGTCCAGGTCGGTCGGGGTGCCCGCGCGCTTCGCGGCGAACGCGAACGAGGAGTCCGCCCGGCCGTAGCGCGTCACGGGGCGGGTGACGTCGTGGTTCGACAGCACCCAGGTGGCGGGGGCGCCCACGCCCCGGTGCGCGGCCAGGGTGCGGTCGACCGAGGCCCGGAGCGCGGCGGCGTCCCAGGGCTGGGCCATGACGTCGAAGTTGAACGCGGTGTGCATCTCGTCCGGGCGCAGGTAGGCCGCGAACCGCTCGGCGTCGTCCAGCCAGACCTCCCCCACCAGCACCCGGGTGCCCGGGTAGGAGTCGGCGACCTTGCGCCAGGCGCGGTAGACGTCGTGCAGCTCGTCGCGGTCGAGGTGCGGGTGGCCGCCGGGGGCCGGGCTGCTGCCCGCGGCCGGGAGCTCCGGCAGCGCCGGGTCCTTGACCAGCAGGGCGGCCGAGTCGACCCGCACGCCCGCGACGCCGCGGTCGAACCAGAACCGCAGCACGTCCTCGTGCTCGGCCCAGACGTCGGGGTGGTTCCAGTTCAGGTCGGGCTGCTGCGCGGTGAACAGGTGCAGGTACCACTCCCCCGGCGTCCCGTCCGGGTTCGTCGTGCGGGTCCAGGTCCCGCCGCCGAAGCTCGACTCCCAGTGCGTCGGGATGCCCGCGCCGTCCGGGCCGGTGCCCGGGTGGAACCAGAACCGCTCGCGCTCCGGAGAGCCCGGGCCGGCGGCGAGGGCGGCGCGGAACCACGGGTGCTGGTCCGAGACGTGGTTCGGGACGACGTCGACGATCGTCCGGATGCCGAGCGCCAGGGCCTCGGCGATCAGGGCCTCCGCCTCGGCGAGGGTGCCGAACGCCGGGTCGATCGCGCGGTAGTCGGCGACGTCGTAGCCGCCGTCGGCCATCGGCGACGCGTACCAGGGCGTGAACCACAAGGCGTCGACGCCGAGGTCCCGCAGGTACGGCAGCCGGCTGCGGACGCCCGCCAGGTCGCCGGTGCCGTCGCCGTCGCCGTCCGCGAACGAGCGGACGTAGACCTCGTAGATCACGGCGTCCCGCCACCAGGTGGGGTCGTCGTTCGGGGGATGCACCACGGCGTGCCTCTGCTCTCGGCCGATCCGCGGTCGTCGGTGACCGCGTAGCAGGGACACTAAATCCGGCGACGACGTCCGCGCAAGAACTCGACAGCACCGTTACCGAAACGCGACACATCGAGAGGCACAGGCGGGAGCGCGGGGCACGCGCCGCGTGCGGGGGCACGGGGCGCCGGGGCTCGGGCACGAGGACAAGGGCGGAGCGAGGTCGTCACAAGCGCGTGAGGTCGTCACTCGTCGCCGCCGACCTCACCTCGTTGTGACGACCTCACGGCCGCGGGGACCGCGGGCGCCGCGCGGGCGACGGGGCGGGGCGCACGGGCGCGGCGGGGCCGACGGCCCCGGCGGGTCAGGCGCCCGGGGCCGGCGCGGTGCTGCCGCGCACGACCAGCTCCGGCTCGAACAGCAGCTCGTCCGTCGACACCGGGTGCCCGCCGATCAGCCCGACCAGCAGGTCGATCGCCGCCCGCCCCATGGGCTCGATCGGCTGCCGCACGGTCGTCAGCGGCGGCTCGGTGCAGTTCATGAACAGCGAGTCGTCGTAGCCGACGACCGAGACGTCCTCCGGCACCCGCAGGCCGGCGCGGCGCGCGGCCCGGATGGCGCCGAGGGCGAGCGGGTCGCTCGCGCACACCAGTCCGGTCAGCCCCTGCCGGAGCAGCCGGGTGGCGGCGGCCTGCCCGCTCTCGAGCGAGTAGGCGCTGCGGGCGATCGCGTCGTCCGCCAGCTCGACCCCGAGGCGCGCGGCGGCGGCGCGGGCGGCGTGCAGCTTGCGCTCGGACGGCACGTGGTCGACCGGGCCCAGCACGAGCCCGATGCGGGTGTGCCCGAGCGACGCCAGGTGCCCGACGGCCTGCTCGACCGCCACCTCGTCGTCGCAGGACACCCGCGGGAACGGCAGCTCCTCGATCGAGGCGTTGATCAGCACGACCGGCAGGCCGCGGTCGGCGAGCAGGCCGTAGTGGTCGTGGTCGGCGCCGCGCTGCGCGAAGTTGCCGCCGGCGAACACGATCCCCGACACCTGCTGGGTGAGCAGCAGGTCGACGTAGTCGGCCTCGGACACGCCGCCCGCCGTCTGCGTGCAGAGCACCGGCGTGTAACCCTGCTGGGCGAGCGCGCCGCCCACCACCTCGGCGAACGCCGGGAAGATCGGGTTCTGCAGCTCCGGGAGCACCAGGCCGACCAGCCGGGCACGCTCGCCGCGCAGCTTGGTGGGACGCTCGTAGCCGAGCACGTCCAGGGCCGTCAGCACCGCCTGCCGCGTCTGCTCGGAGACGCCGGACCGGCCGTTGAGCACACGGCTCACCGTCGCCTCGGACACCCCGACCTTGTGCGCGACCTCCGCCAGCCGTCCAGCCATGCGCGCAAGTCTACGACGCGATCACGCAAGCGGCTTGCAGGCCGCGCGGCGCCGCGGTCAGGCGCTCGCCGCCGCCCGGGGGGCCACCGCCTGCAGGTGCTGCGCGATGTCCTGCGCCCAGCCCCGCACGGCGTCGAAGTCCCGGTGGTCGCCCTCCTTGGCGCGGGCGCCGGCGATGATCGCCCGCTCGGCGAACGCGAGCTCGCTGCGCAGCAGCCGCCCGGCGAACGCCCGGTGCCCGATCGCCCCGACGTCCTGCATGAGCGCGAGCAGCTCGTGCGGGCTGTTCGCGCGCGCCGCGGGCTGGGTCGCGAGGCCCGAGGAGAACACCCAGACGTGCCGCCGCCGCAGGTCCGCCGCCAGGCGCGCCGCGAAGTCGCGGGCCGCCGGCATCCAGTGCGCGGTGTACACCGCCGACCCGAGCACGACCGCGTCGTACCCGTCGAGGTCGGCGACGTCCTCCGGCGCGGCCTCGTGCACCACGTGCCCGTCGGCCCGCAGCACGTCCGCGACGGCCGAGCCGATCTCCGCGGTGGCACCGTGGCGCGAGGCCACCGTCACCAGGACGTTCATCGCTCTGCCCTCCAGCGGCTGTGTCGTGGCGGTCGTTCCCGGCCCCCTCCCGGCCCGGGACCGCCGACATCCATGGTCCGTCGCCGACCGGCCGCGGTCGTGGGCCGGAGGTCCCCCGGTGCGCGCGCGACGGCACGCCCCGACGCGCGTCCGGGCGCGCCGGCCTCAGGGAGCACCGGGGGCGTGACCTGCGGCGTCGTCGGCGCGGTCGAGGTCGGGGATGCCCGGCTGCGCGGCGCGCAGCGCGCCGGCCGCGTCGGTGAGCGCGGCGAGCTGCGCCGGGTCGAGGGCGCCGCCGACGTAGTGCGCGATCGCCTGGACGTGCCGCCGGCCGACCTCCCGCTGCAGGGCTGCGCCCTCTGCGGTGAGCCCGACGACCACGCCCCGCCCGTCGCCCGCGGCCGGCGCGCGCCGCACCCAGCCCGCCTCCTCCAGGCGCTCCACCATGCGGCTCAGGCTCGGCTGGCTGAGCAGGCTCGACTCGCCGAGGTCGCGCAGCCGCAGGCCCTGCGGCGCGCGGGACAGGGTGAACAGGACGTCGTACTCGCGCAGGGAGATGCGGTCCCAGATCGGGTCGCGCTGCAGCCGGCGCATGATCGCGACCTGCGCGCGGAACAGCTCCTCCCAGGCGACCGCGGCGGCCCGCACGTCCACCGCCGCACCGCCCGGGGCCGCACCCGCCGCACCCGCCGCGTCGTCCCGCACCGTCATCGCCGCTCCGTCCGCCGGTCCATGCGTTCGCATCTACCCACCCAACCGTCGCGGTGCCCCCGCTGTTCCGCACCCCGGCGGGCGGGCGACGCGCGCACGCGCCGCCCGGGCTCGCGGTTACGCTGGCCCGATGCAGAACGACGGCGTCCGCTCGACGTACGTGCTGGTCGACGGCGAGAACATCGACGCGACCCTCGGCTCCTCGATCTTCAACGGGCGCCCGACCCCCGAGCAGCGTCCCCGCTGGGAGCGCGTGCTGGAGTTCGCGCACCGCACCTGGGGCCAGCAGCCCAAGGGGTTGTTCTTCCTGAACGCCACCAGCGGCACGCTGCCCATGTCGTTCGTGCAGGCGCTGCTGGCGATCGGGTACCAGCCGATCCCGCTGGCCGGCGAGGGCAAGGTCGTCGACATCGGCATCAAGCGCACGCTCGAGGCGCTGGCGGACCGGCCGGGCGACGTGCTGCTCGCCTCGCACGACGGCGACTTCGCCCCCGAGATCGAGGCCCTGCTGGGCGGCGACCGCCGGGTCGGGCTGCTGGCGTTCCGCGAGTTCACCAGCACCGCGCTCAGCCACCTCGCCGACCGCGGCCTGCAGGCGTTCGACCTGGAGACCGACGTCAAGGCCTTCAACGTCACCCTGCCGCGGCTGCGGATCATCCCGCTCGACGAGTTCGACCCGCTGCGCTACCTCTGACGCCGCAGGGCGGGCAGAGTGGGCGCATGGCGACCACCGATCCCGCCTCCGTCCCGCCCGGCGAGCGGGTGCTGGTGCTGCTGCGCGCGGTGAACGTCGGCGGCACGTCCGCGCTGCCGATGGCCGACCTGCGGGCCGCGGCGACCGACCTCGGGCACGGCGACGTCGCGACCCACCTGACGACCGGCAACCTGCTGCTGGCGCCCGCGTCCGGCTCCCCCGCCGACGCGGCGGGGCTCGCCGCGGCGCTGACGGGCGACCTGCGCGACCGGCTGGGGCGCCCGATCGCGCTCACCGTCCGCACGCGGGCCCAGGTCGACGACCTGGTCGCGGCGAACCCCTACCCCGGCCCGGCGGCGAGCGACCCGGCGCACCTCGTCGTGGTGTTCCTGGACGGTCCGGCGCGGGCCGACGGGCGGATGGACCTGTCCGGCTACGGCCGCGAGCGCGGCACCTGGCGCGGCAGCGAGGGGTACGTGCACTACCCGGACGGCATCGGCCGGTCGAAGGTCACGGCCGGGGTGCTGGACCGGATGGCCGGGCGGACGGGCACGGCGCGCAACTGGCGCACGGTGCTGGCGCTGCAGGAGAAGCTCGCGGGCTGAGCCGCGGGCCGGGGTGCGGTCCGCCGCGCCGGTCCCCCGGTCTCGCTACCGTGGGCACATGACGACCCTGTTCACGCGCATCGTCGACGGCGAGATCCCCGGCCGGTTCGTCTGGGCCGACGACCGCGCGGTGGCGTTCGGCACCATCGCCCCGATCACGGACGGCCACGTGCTGGTCGTCCCGCGCGCGGAGGTGGCGTCGTTCACCGAGGCCGAGGACGACCTGCTTGCGCACCTCGCGGTCGTCGCGAAGCGCATCGGCCGGGCGCAGCAGACCGCGTGGGACGCGCCGCGCGCCGCGCTGCTGGTCGCCGGGTTCGAGGTGCCGCACCTGCACCTGCACGTGCTGCCCGCGTGGGGCGAGGGCGAGCTCAGCTTCGCGAACGCCCGGCACGACGTCCCGGCCGAGCAGCTCGACGCGGCGGCCGAGCGGCTGCGCGACGCCCTCCGGTCGGCCGGCCACGCCGCGCACGTCCCGGCCCGCCTGGACGCCCCGGCCCTCTGACCCCCGGCTCCCCCGCCCCCGCCCCGAGGCACCACCGGGCACCCTGCCTCGCCGCGCCACCCGCGCCACCCGCGCCGAATGGATCCCTCCGCACGGACTCGCCGGGGCGTGTCGGTGCGAAGGGATCCATTCGGACACCGAGAGGGCGACGGCG
>NZ_VEGH01000049.1 GCF_007679345.1 Cellulosimicrobium cellulans | reverse complement strand
GATCTGGTCGTGGGTGACGTGCCCGAATCGGACGGGCCGGCGTTCGAGGTCCACCTCGACCCACCCGCACCGGTCCCGACCCAGCGCCGGGCATCGCGCCGGTGGCCGGAGACCACCACCCGTGGTGCTCCCACCCGGCCGGCCGAGCCGATCCCGACCGCCACGCTCACCCCGGTGAGCGACCCCGAGGCCAGCACGGCGCCGAC
>NZ_VEGH01000048.1 GCF_007679345.1 Cellulosimicrobium cellulans | reverse complement strand
AGGTGCTGACCGCGGAGCTGGCCGACCTGCCGTTCCAGGTCGCGCACGCCGTGGAGGACGCGGTGCTCCCGGACGCCCACCAGTGCTCGGTCGCCCAGCTCCGGCAGGGGGTGGCGCGGGAGATCCGCCTGGTCGACCCCGAGGGCGCCGCCGGTCGCCACGACCGCGCCCGGCGGACCAGGAAGGTCAGCCACCCGAGGCCCCAACC
>NZ_VEGH01000047.1 GCF_007679345.1 Cellulosimicrobium cellulans | reverse complement strand
GCGATGCTCGACGCCGTCGCCGAGCTCGCCCGTCGCCCCGAGATGCACCCGCAGTGGTCACCCCTCGCGGGCGCCCCGCCGACGCAGGGGTGCGTGGCGGGTGATGAGCTGGCGATGCGGCTGGGCTGGTCGCTGATGACGGCGAACAAGGCCGTGCACCGGGCACTGACCCTGGACGGGATGCTCGCCGCCACCCGCGAGGCCCTCGAGGTCGGGCA
>NZ_VEGH01000046.1 GCF_007679345.1 Cellulosimicrobium cellulans | reverse complement strand
GCCCGGCGGACCAGGAAGGTCAGCCACCCGAGGCCCCAACCGAACGGGATGGCCTCGATGTGGCTGGTGCTGGACGCCGCCGACGCGATCCGGGTCGACGGGGTGCTGACCCACGCCGCCAAGACCGCCAAGGCCCTGGGTGACGGACGCACCCTGGACCAGCTGCGCGCCGACGGCCTGCGGGACCTGGTCGTCGGGGACGTGCCGGCGTCCGACGGGCCGGC
>NZ_VEGH01000045.1 GCF_007679345.1 Cellulosimicrobium cellulans | reverse complement strand
CGCAACCGCCGCAGCCGAAGCGGTCGTGGAACGGGGCCACGTCCACCGACCGCGACGGTCTGGTCCTCACCCGCCCGATCGAGCCGA
This sequence comes from Cellulosimicrobium cellulans, assembly GCF_007679345.1. Lineage (GTDB taxonomy): Bacteria > Actinomycetota > Actinomycetes > Actinomycetales > Cellulomonadaceae > Cellulomonas > Cellulomonas cellulans_A. The sequence goes on along the minus strand of NZ_VEGH01000045.1, from coordinate 148 downwards.
TCCCGATCGCCACCCTCACCCCGCTCGGCGAGGCCGCCGCAGAGCCCGCGCGCGCCCAGGACCAACCCACACCCGCACCCACGCCCCTGCCCGCCCGGCGTGCCTGCACCCGCTGCTCCGGCCGCCCGGGCGCCGAGGTCCGCATCAC
>NZ_VEGH01000044.1 GCF_007679345.1 Cellulosimicrobium cellulans | reverse complement strand
ATGGCGGGTGCCAGCACGGTCAGGTCCAGCCCGCGCAACCAGGCGTCGAGCACGGGTCCGGGCGGGCACGCGGCGATGGCCTCGATCTGCCGCTGCTCACCGGTCCGGGGTGCCCCGCCGAACGCCACCACGGGGTCCGGGCCGTAGTCGGTCAGGCAGACCCCGTCGGCCGCGTAGACCGGCAGCACCGGGTCGGCGACCGTGTCGCCCCGGGGGTGTTCCTGCAGGTCAGCCAT
>NZ_VEGH01000043.1 GCF_007679345.1 Cellulosimicrobium cellulans | reverse complement strand
ATATGATGAAAGCATGGAATCGCTTGTTTGGATATAAAGCTGTCAAAACGGCGGTGCTTGGTTATTTCAGAGCTTTAGAGATTACAAAAAACCATGAACAAAAAACATATCATCCTCATTTTCATGTGCTGATTCCTGTAAAGCGCAATTATTTTGGGAAAAGCTATATCAAACAAGCAGAGTGGACAAGCCTTTGGAAGCGTGCAATGAAATTGGACTACACACCGATTGTGCATGTG
>NZ_VEGH01000042.1 GCF_007679345.1 Cellulosimicrobium cellulans | reverse complement strand
GCCGACGGCGGCACCTGGCGGCGCATCATCACCGACCCCACCACCGGCCAGGTCCTGGACGTCGGACGCCAGCGCTACCGACCACCCGCCGCGCTCGACGAGTTCGTCCGCACCCGGGACGGGACCTGCGCCGCACCCGGGTGCACCGTCCCCGCGTGCGGCTGCGACCTCGACCACACCCAGGAGTTCCACCCTCAGCCGGGCGCCGACCCCGACGCGCCCCTGGGCCGCACCGACGCCGACAACCTCGGACCCCTGTGCCACCG
>NZ_VEGH01000041.1 GCF_007679345.1 Cellulosimicrobium cellulans | reverse complement strand
GTCGGGCCGGGGGTGGTGTCGGTGGTCGCCGGTAGCGTTCTTGCATGGCTGACCTGCAGGAACACCCCCGGGGCGACGTGGTCGCCGACCCGGTGCTGCCGGTCTACGCCGCCGACGGGGTCTGCCTGACCGACTACGGCCCGGACCCCGTGGTGGCGTTCGGCGGGGCGCCCCGGACCGGTGAGCAGCGGCAGATCGAGTCGATCGCCGCGTGCCCGCCCGGACCCGTGCTCGACGCCTGGTTGCGCGGGCTGGACCTGACCGTGCTGGCACCCGCCAT
>NZ_VEGH01000040.1 GCF_007679345.1 Cellulosimicrobium cellulans | reverse complement strand
AGGGTCAGTGCCCGGTGCACGGCCTTGTTCGCGGTCATCAGCGACCACCCGAGGCGCATGGCAAGTTCGTCTCCGGCGACGCATCCCTGGGTGGGTGGGGCCCCGGCCAGCGGGGACCACTGCGGGCTCATCTCCGGGCGGTTGGCCAGTTCGGCGACGGCGTCGAGCATCGCGGCGTGCTGGTGGGCCTCCATCCGCGCCCGGGCGGCGACCACCTCGACCAGGATGGCGGGTGCCAGCACGGTCAGGTCCAGCCCGCGCAACCAGGCGTCGAGCACGGGTCCGGGCGGGCACGCGGCGAT
>NZ_VEGH01000003.1 GCF_007679345.1 Cellulosimicrobium cellulans | reverse complement strand
ACCCGGAAGCTAAGCCCTTCAGCGCCGATGGTACTGCACTCGCCAGGGTGTGGGAGAGTAGGACGCCGCCGGACATCTTTTCAGAAAGAGCCACCCCTCCGGGGGTGGCTCTTTCTGTTTCCCGGAGCCCCCTGTGCACCCGCGCGGGCGCCCCGCCCAGCACGCCGAGTCTCCACCTCGTGACTGTCCCGGACGACGAACTCAAAGACGCGAAGTGCAGTCTCGGTGGCTACGACGCCGAGCCCTCCTCACGCCCGGTCTTCAGGTCGTGGCTGTCCCTGACGGCAGACGCACAGACGCCAGGTGCAGTCTGCGTGCACTGCGGCCGCGGTCGCAGGGGTGCTCGGCCGACGGGTCGGCCAGGGGTGCGCGTGGTCCGGGTCGCTCGGGGTCAGGCGTGGGGGTCGGTGCCGCGTGCGTTCCAGCTGCGGGTGAGGATCCGCTCCAGTGCGGGCTGATCGACTGCGTCGAGGTCCTTCACGTAGAGGCAGCCCGTGCTGACGGTGTGCGGCCCGAGCTCTGCGAGGTCGTCGGCGTGCGCCTCGAAGCCGTCCATCAGGTACAGCGTCAGCGCGGTCTTCCTGGGCGCGAAGGCCACCGGCGGCCAGTCGCCCTCGCGTCCCGACGCGTACCGGTAGCGCGTGCTGCCGAACCCGATGATCGACGGCCCCCACAGCACCGCGCGCTCGCCGGTGATTCGCTCGAGCAGCTCGCGCGCCCGCACGGAGTCCCGGCGCCGCCGCTCGGGGCGTACAGCGGCGAGGAACTCGTCGACGTCGGCGTCGGTCGGCACGGTCTTCGGGGCGTCGGGCATAAGTCCATGGTGCCGGAGCCGGTCGACGTTCGGTGTCGGCGCCAGGGGCCGGCCGGTCGACGTTCGGTGTCGGTTCCAGGGGCCGGCCGGTGGGCGATCGGTGGCGGTTCGGGGCTCGACCATCGGCGTCGCCCGCAGGGGTCAGGCGTCCCGGATGAGCTCGCCGATCGCGTGGAAGCCGGCGGCGGCGATGACGGGGTCGTCGTCGCCGTGCGTCACGAGCGCCGACGCCATGACCAGCGCCCACCCGGCTGCTCGGCGCCAGCGTCCGGGGTCGAGGGGCCCGCGGGCGTCGGCCACGGCATCGGCACGCGCCCGGAATGCGGCGCGGCCGCGGGCGTCGAAGGTCAGCCACGCGGTCGCGAGGTCGCACGCGGGGTCGCCGGCCGTCATGTCCCCGAAGTCCAGCAGGCCCGCGAGGTGGCCGCCCGCCGCGACCAGGTTGCCCGGGTGCGGGTCGCCGTGCAGCCACACGAGCGGCCCCGGCCACGCCGGTGCGAGCAGCGCGTCCCGCCACAGGGCATCGAGACGCGCGCGGGCGCTCGATGTCCCCGCGGCAGCGCGCGCTGCGTTCGTGTCTGCTGGCGTCGGTCTCGTCCCTGCGCTCGTCCGGCCGGTGCCTGCGCCGCCGCTCGTCGTGCTCGTCTTGGCGGCACGGGTGTCGGTGTCACCGCTCGGCGCGGTCGTGTCCGCGGCACGGGTGCCCGCGTCGCCGCTCGGCGCGGTGGTGCTCGCGGCACGGGTGCCCGCGTCGCCGCCGGGCGCGGTCGTGTCTACGCCGCCGGTGCCCGCGTCGCCGCCCGCGGCGTCCGCCCCGGTGCCCGCGGCGGCGGCGATCGCGACGTCGAGGTGGCCCGCGTCGAGCCGGGCCTTGAGCGCGGCCGCCCGGCCGGCGAGCGCGCCGCCGCGGAACGGGTTCACCGGCGCGCCCGCGGGCGCCGGCACGTGCACCGCGACGAGCGCCTCGGCGAGCTCGGGCGCCCAGACGGTGCGGTCCGCGACGGGTTGGTCGGCGACGTGCACCCCGCTGACCCAGGGCACCACGCTCCACGACCACCGGAACAGCGGGCTCGGTCGGCCGGTCCGCACGGGTGCGGGCACGGGGACCGGGCAGAGCGGCGCGAGCGTCGGGAGCCAGCGCTGCTCGTGCTCGAGCAGGTGCGCGGCGGCCTCGCGCCGCGGCAGCCGCACGGCCAGGTCGTCGCCCAGCCGGAACGTCGCGTTGTCCCAGCCGTGGGCGGCCAGCCGGAGGGGCAGGGCCGCGAGGTCGGGGTGCTGGTCCTGGAGCAGCGCGCGCACCAGGTCGGTGGTGAGGTCGACCTCGGCGGGCGGCTTGACGGGCACGGGGGCTCCTCGGGTGCGGCACGGCTGACGCCGAGCGGGTGCCCGGGCGGACCGGTCAGGCTACTCGCCTCGGGGGTGCCCGTTCGCGCGCCTGCGCACGGAGGTACCGGCCGGGCCGGTGCACCGCTCGCGACCCCTCCCGTGCGGCTCCGGCACGACGGCGCGGCCGCCCGCGATGGCGCGTGCTCGGGGCTGCCTCCGAGTTCGCCGGGGTCGCGTGGGACGACCCGCTCGGCTGGGCCGAGGCCGTGGTGGTCGCCGCCGCGCCGCCGCCCGACGTCAGCGACGCCCGGCGTCGCCCCGGGTCGGCGGCGGAGTCGGGCCGGCCGCGCCCGGCGCGGCCGACCGCACCGGGACCGGCACTGCCGCCTGCGGCAGCACCGAGTGCGCGAGCAGCGTCGACCCGGCGACGGCGGCCGGCATCGTCGCCACCGCCCCGCCCGGCACGAGGAAGCACAGCTGCGTCGCGACGCCGAAGCCGAGGGCCCGCGCACGGTGCGCGCGGAGCAGCGCGTTGCGCTGCCGGCGCGAGAGCCCGCGGGCCACGAGCGCGCGGGACGACAGCTCGTGCGCGAGCACCCAGCCCGTGAGGCCGACGCCCGCGACCCAGCCGAGGGGTGCGCCGACGACGGGGACGAGGCCGAGCAGCCCTGCGACCGCCGCGGCGACGAGGCCACGCGCGACGAGCGCCACGCCGTCGGCCGCGCCGCGCCACAGGCCGGTCGAGCCCTCGGGGACGGTGCCGGTGGTGTCCTGCTCGACCGCGCGCCAGATCCGGTCGTAGAACGGTTCGCCGACCGTGAGCGTGAGCGCGGTGAACGTCACGACGACCAGGACGACCGCGGCGACCAGGACCACGCCCTGGGCGGCGAGCTCGGCGGTGCGCTCCCAGCCGGGCGGCCAGCCGTCGGCGAACGGGGTGAGCGTCTCGCCGACCGCGTCGAGGTTGACCACGAGGGCGATCAGCGCCGCCAGGACGACGGCGCCGACGATCGCCGCGGGGATCAGGCCGCGCGCCATCGCGCCCGGACGTCGCCGCCACCACGACCAGCCGCCGCCGAGGAGGCGGGCGCCTGCGAGGAACTCCTGCATGCGGGCAGCCTAGGTGGCGGGCACGTCGTCCCGCCGCCGGAGGGCGTCGTCCTGCCCGTGGGCGGGGGTGGGGACGCCGGCGCCCGTCTCGTGCCCGGCGCCGGACTCGGCAGGCAGCGGCACGACCGCGTCGACGACCATCGACCCGTCCGTCGGGCCCTCGACCGGCACCGGCACCGGCGTCGCCCCGACGCGGTCGAGCGGCGCGATCGGCTCGCGCCCGAGCGCGCGGTGCGCCCGCAGGTACGCCGGCACGAGCAGCACCACGGCGCCGGCCCAGGCGAGCGGGTTGCCCCAGACGACGCCGACGAACCCGAAGGCCGCGCCGAGCACGATCGCGGCGCCGACCCGCATCGCGAGCTCGATCACCCCGGTGAGCGTGGGCACCCCGGTGCGGCCGAGGCCCTGCAGCGCACCGCGGAGCACGAAGAGCACGCCGAGGACCGCGTACAGCGCGGCGTTGACGTGCAGGAACTGGGTCGCCATCGCCACGACTCCCGCGGCACCGTCGCCGACGAACAGCCGCACGAGCGAGCCTCCGGACGCGAACAGCACGACGCCCAGCACGGCCGAGCCCGCGACCGCGAGCCACGTCGCCTGCACGACGCCCTGCCGGATGCGGTCGGGGCGGCCGCCGCCGAGGTTCTGCGCGACGAACATCGACACCGCGAGGCCGAGCGACTGCAGCAGCGCGACCGCGAGGCCGTCGACGCGGGCGGCCGTCGTGTACGCGGCGACGGCGTCGGCACCGAGCGTGTTCAGCCGGACCTGGACGGCGAGCGTGCCGATCGCGATGATCGACGCCTGGAAGCCCATCGGCAGCCCGAGGCGCAGGTGCTCGGCGAGCACGGCCCGCGGCACCCGCCAGTCCGCGCGGTGCACGTGCAGCACGGGCACGCGCCGCCGGACGTACTCCAGGCACAGCGCGACCGACAGCGCCTGCGACACGACCGTCGCGAGCGCGGCACCGCCGACGCCGAGGCCCATGGGCCCGACCATGACCACGACCAGGACGACGTTGAGCACGCACGCCAGCGTGAGGAACCACAGGGGCGTCCGGGAGTCGCCGATCGCCCGGATGACCGCGGCGAGGAAGTTGAAGAACATCATCGCGCCCGCGCCGAGGAAGCTCACCTGGGCGAAGGTCGTCGCCTCCGCCATGAGCGAGGCCGGGGTCTGCAGCAGCCCGAGCGCCGGCCCGGCCAGCAGCGGTGCGCCGACGGTGAGCAGCACGCTCGTCGCGCCGGTGAGGATCGTGCCGGCCGCGACCGAGCGGCGCACGGCGGCCGCGTCCCGGGCGCCGAACGCCTGGGCGGTGGGGATCGCGAAGCCCGAGGTCATGCCCCAGGCGAACCCGAGGAGCAGGAACAGCAGGCTGCCCGTGGCGCCGACGGCGGCCAGCGAGTCGACGCCGAGGTGGCGGCCGACGACGACGGCGTCGGCGAACTGGTAGAGCTGCTGGACGACGTTGCCCACCAGCAGGGGGACGGCGAACACGAGGATGACGCGCCAGGGACTGCCGGCGGTCAGGACCTTGGCCATGACGAGAGTGCTCCGGGGCAGGGCGGGGGTGGGTGGGGATCGGTCGAGCGGGGGGAGGGCGGTCGCCGGTGGTGCCGTCGTGCCGCTGCACCGATCGTATCGTTTCGACGCGCGGTGACCAGAGGTTTCTGCGGCGGACTCCACCCGTTCGACGGACCGCAGCGGGCGACGTCACACCGGGGCGGGCACCGTCCGGCTCTCGTCCCACGGGACGGCCCAGCCGACGGCGTCGAGCAGCCGGTCGAGGATGAACGCGGTGAAGCCCCACACGAGCACGCCGTCGGCGTCGAACGCCGGCCCGCGCCACTCGTGGCCGCCGCGGCGCAGGACGGTCGTCACCCGCCGCGCGGGGTCCACCAGGTCGGCCACCGGCACCCGGAACACGTCGACGGTCTCCGCCGGGTCGGCGGCCGCCACGGCGGAGGGGCGGTCCCACCACGCGAGCACGGGCGTGACCAGGTTGCGGCTGACGGTGACCGGCAGCAGCGGCAGCGTGCCCAGCACCCGCACGCCGGCCGGGTCGAGGCCGGTCTCCTCCCGGGCCTCCCGGAGCGCCGCCGCCTCGGGTCCGGCGTCGGTCGGGTCGATGCCGCCGCCGGGGAACGACACCTGGCCGGGGTGGTGGCTCAGCGTGGGGGAGCGCCGGGTCAGCAGCACGTCCAGGTCGGCCGCCACCGCCGGGTGGTCCGCGCGCGCGCCCGCTGCGTCGAGGACGCCGAACAGCACCAGCACCGCCGACTGCCGGACCGGTCGCGCGTGCGCCGCCTCCCGGCCGGGCGGTGGTGTGTCGAAGGCACGCTCGGGGTCCGGGGCCCAGACCGGCCGCTCGGCGCAGAGCGCGACCAGGTCGGCCAGCGCCCCGGTGGCCCCGCCCGACTCCGGCCCGGCGGCCGGCCCCGTCGTCACGCCCGCTCCCGCACGGCCGCGGCGAACGACGCCAGACCGAGGTCCGCACCGGGTCGCAGCGCGGCGAGGTGCTGCCGCGAGCCCAGCCGGATCGCGGCGACCTCGTCGGGCTCCAGGTCGGCGACCATCTGCGGGGTCGTCAGCCAGAGGTCGAGCACCGTCGGGTCGACCTCGAGGTGGAACTGGGTGCCGACCGCGGACCCGGCGCGGAACGCCTGCACCGGGGTGGTCCCCGTGGACGCGAGCAGGGTGGCCCCGTCGGGCAGGTCGACGGCGTCGGCGTGCCAGTGCAGCACGGTCGGCCGCGGGCCGGCGGGGGCGAGCAGCGGGTCGTGCGCGACGACGTCGACGGGCGCGAAGCCGATCTCGGTGCCGTGCCGCCGGTGCAGCGGCGCCCCGAGCGCGAGCGCGAGCAGCTGCATGCCGAGGCAGACGCCGAGCGTCGGCAGGCCCGCGTCCACGGCCTCGGCCAGGAGCCTGCGCTCGGCGGCCAGGCCGGGGTGCCCGGCGTCGTCGTCGGCGTCCTGCGGGCCGCCCATGACGACGAGCCCGGCCAGGTCGGCGACGGATGGCAGGCGCGGCGACGGGTCGTCCAGCACGGTGCGGGTCGTGATCGGCAGGCCGTCGAGCGCGCGGGCGACGAGGCCCGGCCCCTCGTGCGCGACGTGCGTGAGGACGAGGACGGGACGCGGCTGGCTCACGGGGCGACCCTAACCGGTGCGCGGCGCGGGGCCCGGCGGGACGACGGCGGGCCCGGTCCGGGGGTGTCGCACCCCGGGCCCGGGCCCGTCCGTCACCTCGTCAGGCGGCGCGGTCGCACCGTGCGCCGGTCACCACCCGTCGGGCAGCGGCCGGCCCTCGTCGTAGCCGGCGGCCGACTGGATCCCGACGACGGCGCGCTCGGCGAACTCGTCGAGCGAGGTCGCGCCCACGTAGGTGCAGGAGGACCGCACGCCGGAGGTGATCCGGTCGACGAGGTCCTCGACGCCGGGGCGCTCGGGGTCGAGGTACATCCGCGAGGAGGAGATGCCCTCCTCGTAGAGCGCCTTGCGCGCGCGGTCGAACGCGGACCCGCCGCGGGTGCGGGCGGCGACGGCGCGGGCCGAGGCCATGCCGAAGCTCTCCTTGTACAGCCGGCCGTCGCCGTCGGCGTGCAGGTCGCCGGGGGACTCGTGGGTGCCGGCGAACCAGGACCCGACCATGACCTGCGAGGCGCCCGCGGCCAGGGCGAGCGCGACGTCGCGGGGGTGCCGCACGCCGCCGTCGGCCCAGACGTGCTTGCCGAGCTCGCGCGCGGCCGCGGCGCACTCCAGCACCGCGGAGAACTGCGGCCGCCCCACGGCGGTCATCATCCGGGTGGTGCACATCGCGCCCGGGCCGACCCCGACCTTGACGATGTCGGCGCCCGCGGCGATGAGGTCGCGCGTGCCCTCCGCGGTGACGACGTTGCCGGCGACGACGGGCACCCGGGGGTCGAGCGAGCGGACGGCCTCGAGGGCGTCGAGCATCTTGCGCTGGTGGCCGTGCGCGGTGTCGACGACGAGGACGTCGACCTCGGCGTCCAGCAGCGCGGCGGCCTTGCCCTTGACGTCGCCGTTCACGCCGACGGCGGCGGCCACCCGCAGCCGGCCCTGCGCGTCGAGGGCCGGCGTGTAGATCGAGGACCGCAGGGCGCCGACCTGGGTCAGCACGCCGACCAGCCGGCCGTCGCGGACGACGGGGGAGAACTTGCGGCGCGAGCCGTGCAGCCGCTCGAACGCCGCCTCCAGGCCCGCGGTGCCGCCCGACTCGACGACGGACAGCTCGACGGTCGTCGGGTCGCCGGACATGACGTCCGCGATCTGGGTGAACCGGTCGACGCCCTCGCAGTCGGCGGGGGTGACGACGCCGACGGGCCGGTCGCCCTCGACGACGACCGCGGCGCCGTGCGCGCGCTTGCCGATGAGGGTGAGCGCGGTGTGCACGGTGTCCTGCGGGGACACGACCACGGCGCTCTCGACGACGGTGTGCTTGGCCTTGACGGACGCGACCACGTCGGCGACGACGTCCGTCGGGACGTCCTGCGGCAGGACCGCGAGGCCGCCGCGGCGGGCCACGGTCTCGGCCATCCGGCGGCCGGCGACGGCGGTCATGTTGGCGACGACGACCGGGATGGTCGTGCCGGTGCCGTCGGTCGACGACAGGTCGACGTCGAAGCGGGAGGCGACCTCGGACCGCGACGGGACGAGGAAGACGTCGCCGTAGGTGAGGTCGGAGGAGGGCTGGTGCCCGGGCAGGAAGCGCATAGGTGTGTTCCCCTTTCCGCCCGATGCTACCGGGCGCCCTGCGGCCCCCACCCGGGACCGCGGGACCCCGCACCGGGGCCCCGCGGGACGGGCACTACTCCTTCACAGCACCGGCGCTCTGGTTCATGATCCGCTTCTGGAACACGAAGAACAGCACGGCGACGGGGATGGTCATGATCGCCGCCGCGGCCAGCTTCAGCGGGTACTGCGTGCCTTGCGAGAGCTGCCCGGACGCCAGCTGGGCGACGCCCTTGGTGAGCGTGACCAGCTGCGGGTCCTGGGACGCGACGATGAAGTGCGACAGCTCGTTCCAGGAGCCCTGGAACGACAGGATCACGATGGTCACCAGCGCGGGCCGGGCCATCGGCAGCACGACGGACCAGAACACCCGGAAGGTCCCCGCGCCGTCCATGCGGGCGGCCTCCTCGACCGACGGCGGGATCGACTCGAAGAAGTTCTTCATGATGAAGATGCCGGCGGCGTCCGCGAGCAGCGGGATGATGAGCCCCGCGAACGAGTTGTAGATGCCGACCTGCTTGATCACGAGGAACTTCGGGATCAGCAGCACGACGTTCGGCACGGCCATGACCGCGACGAGCCCGGCGAACACGAGCCCGCGCCCCCGGAACCGCAGCCGCGCCAGGGCGTAGCCGGCGAGCGAGTTGATGAACACCCGCCCGATCGTCACGACGACGGTGACGATCGCCGAGTTCCGGAACCACAGCGGGAAGTCCGAGCGCAGGAACAGCCGCTCGTACGCCGCGGTGGACCAGGTCTGCGGGATCAGGGAGATCGCGTTCTGCGCGGCCTCGGCGTCGGTCTTGAACGACGTCGCCACCTGGATGAGGAACGGGTAGACGTACAGCAGCGCCAGGACGACGAGCACCGCGTAGGTGAACGACGTCGCGAGCATCCGGCGCCGGCTGCGGCGCGCCCGCGGGACGGCGCCGCCGGGCGCGCCCCGGGTCGCGCCCCGGGTGCCGCTGGTGACGGTGGCGCTGGTCATCGGTCGCTCCCGGTCGTCGAGGTGGAGGTCGTGGCGCCGGCACCGGGTCCGCCGGTGGTCCCGGCCGTCGCGGCGACGGCGGCCGGGGGAGCGGGCGGGGTCCGGTAGAAGCGCTTGCGCCGGGGCACCCCCCGCTCGCGCAGCACGACCCGCTGCAGGACGGTGAGCAGGACGATGATCCCGAACAGCACGAACGCGATCGCGGCGCCGCGGCCCCACTCGTTGTTCTGGAACGCCGCCGTGTACGACAGGTACGCCGGGGTGAGCGTGGTCTTCGCCGGGCCGCCCTGGGTGCCGGTGTAGATCTGGTCGAAGACCTGCCAGGTGCCGATGAGGCCGAGGGTCACCACGGTGAACACGGTCGGCTTCAGCATGGGCAGCGTGACGCGGAAGAACCGCTGCCGGGCGTTCGCCCCGTCCATGACCGCGGCCTCCTCGACCTCGGCGGAGACGGCCTGCAGCGCCGCGAGGAACAGCAGCATGAACGTGCCGGAGGTGGTGAAGATCGCCAGCAGGATGAACGCGGTCATCGCCACGGACGGGCCGGCGGCCCACTCCCACAGCGAGATGCCGAGGAACCCGTGCTGCGCCAGCGCGGCAGGCGCGGCGTCGACGCCGAGGGTGCCGAGCAGCACGTGGATCACGCCCTGCGGGTCGTTGAACCAGTTCGGCCCGGTGATCGACAGCTTCGCGAGGATCGCGTTGATGGTGCCGGAGGCGGAGAACAGGAACAGCCAGAGCACGGTGATGGCGACCGACGAGGTCACCGACGGGAAGTAGAACGCCGTCCGGAAGAAGCCCTTCCCGCGCAGCGCGGCGCGGTTGACCATCGTCGCGAGGAACAGGGCGAGCGCGGTCTGCAGCGGGACGACCAGCAGGACGTAGTACGCGTTGTTGCGCATCGCCGTGCCGAAGTCCTGGGTGGCCAGGCCGCCGCCGAGCAGCAGGCGCTCGTAGTTGTCGAGCCCGACGAACCCGACGTCCGACGACAACGGGCTGCCGCGGCCGGTCCAGTCGGACAGGCTGACCCAGAGCGCCATGAGCACGGGCACGACCAGGAACAGCCCCAGGATGACGAGCATCGGGGTGAGGAACAGCCACCCCGACGCGGCCTCGCGGCCCCGGGTGGACCCGGGGCCGCGACGCCGGCGGCGGAGCGGCACCGCCGCCTGTGTGGTCATCGGATCAGGACGCGTTCTCGTCGAGCACGGCCTGCAGGTTCGTCTGCACCGAGCCGAGGATCGCGGCCGGGTCGCCGGTCTTCAGGCCCTCGAGCTGGGCGTTGAAGTCGGTGATGACGTCCGCGGCCCCGCGGGCGTTGACGACGTTCTGCGCGAAGTCGGCCGAGTCGATGAACGCGGTCATCTCCGGGAACAGCTCCTTCCAGCCGTCCGCCGCGGACTGCACGGACGGCATGACGCCGAACGCCTCGGAGAACGCGAGCTGCTGGTCGGTGGCGGTCAGGTACTGCACCAGGTCGACGGCGTCGGACTGGCTGGTCGAGTCGGCGGCGACGCCCCAGCAGTTGGTGAACTGCAGGGTGCCCTGGCCGGCCGGGCCGGCCGGCAGCTCGACGACGCGGTAGTCGACGTCCGGGTAGTCGTTCTCCATGGCGCCGGTGATCCAGTTGCCCTCGATGGTCATCGCGGCCGCGCCGGTGCCGAACGCCTCGCCGCCCCAGCCGGTGCCGAGGTCGGCGGCGTAGGCCGCGGAGCCCGAGGCGAGCAGCTGCTGGACGTAGGTGAGGCCCTCGACGTTCTCGGCGGAGTCGGCGGTGGCCTCGGTCCCGTCCTCGCTGACCAGCGTGCCGCCGGCCTGGGCGAGGAACGCGCCGACGCGGGGGTACTCGCCGGAGAAGCCGAGGCCGACCTGGTCGCCGGTGGTGAGCTTCCCGGCCACGTCGGTCAGCTGGTCCCAGGTGGTCGGGACGTCGGCGTCGGTGAGGCCGGCGGCCTCCCACGCGGCGGTGTTGATGATGAGGCCGAGCGTGGAGAAGTCCTTCGGCGCGCAGACGAGCTCGTCGTCGTAGCTGAACTGCTCGACCAGCGACGGGTAGAAGTCGTCGGCGTCGTCCAGCTCCGAGCCGTACGGGTACAGCGAGCCGTTCGCGGCGTAGGTCTGGAACTGGTCGGCGCTCACGTAGAACACGTCGGCCGGGTCGCCCGAGGCGAAGCCCTGGCTGAGCTCCTGCGTGAGGTCGGACGCGACCTGCACGGTGGCGTCGACGCCGGACTCCTCGGACCAGGCGGCGACCGCGGCCTTGACCGCGTCGGTCTCGGCGTCGCCGGAGGAGCCGATGAGGATGCTGAGCGAGCCGCCGCCCTCGGTGGACGCGGCGTCGGCGCCGTCGTCCTCGAAGCCGGAGCCACCGCCGCAGGCGGACAGGGCGAGGACGCCGGCCGCGCCGACGGCGGTGGTGGCGAGGAGGCGCCGCCCTCGGGCGGGGATGCGGTGCTGCATGGGGGTTCTCTCCTTCAGGGGGTGGTGCACGGAGGGTCAGGGGGTGCGGCTGGACGCGCGCTCGACCAGGTGCGGGGCCAGCAGGACCTCGCGGCTGCGGGTGCCGCCGGTGCCGTCGAGCTGGTCGAGCAGGAGGTCGAGGGCGCGGTGCGCGGCCTCGGTGAGCGGCTGGGCCACGGAGGTGAGGCCGACGGCGGCGGCGACCGGAGTGTCGTCGAAGCCGACCACGGCGAGGGTGGTGCCCTGGCTGCGGGCCACGGTGAGCGCGCCGAGGGCGAGGGAGTCGGACGCGCAGACCACGGCGGTCGGCGCCGCGTCGGCGAGGACGCGCTCGGTGGCCTGGGCCCCGGCCGCGACGCCGTCGGGGACGCGGGCGTGCAGCCGGCGCAGCAGGGAGCCGTCGTGGCCGGCGTCGACCATCGCGGACGCCCAGCCGGCGGCGCGGTCCTCGCCGACGTCGGACCCGTCGGGCCAGCCGAGGTAGGCGATGCGCTCGTGGCCGAGGCGGCGCAGGTGGTCGACGGCGGCGCGGGTGCCGGCCGAGCCGTCGACGTCGACCCACGGGTGGGCGCCGGCGCCCTCGGGCCGCTCGCCCCACGGCCGGCCGAACGTCACGAACGGCACGTCGCGCTCGGCGAGCCAGGCGGCGCGCCGGTCGTCGCGGTGGGTGCTGGTGAGGACGAAGGCGTCGAGGTCGGCGGTGTCGAGCAGCTCGCTGTACTGGGCGATCTCGCGGTCGTCGTCCGGTGCGGTGAACAGCATCACGCGGTACCCGCGGGCCTGGGCGCTCTCGGTGAGGGCGTGCAGGAACCGGTCGAGCACCGCGCCGTTGATGCCGTCGTGCACCGGCTCGAGCCGCAGCCCCAGGACGCGGGACCGCCCGGTGCGCAGCTGGCGCGCGGCCGAGGACGGCCGGTAGCCGAGGGCGTCGATGGCGGCGCGGACGCGCTCGGTGGTGTCGGCGCGCACGAGGTGCGGCGCGTTGAGCACGTTGGACACCGTCTGGCGGGACACGCCGGCGCGCTGGGCGACGCTCTCCAGCGTCGGCCGCGTCGTGGCGTCCATGGGCGCTCCCTCGCGTCGCTCGGTGGGCATATGATCGTTCCAAGTCGCGATTGGAACGCTCAAACGGTTGCCCCTAGAGTTGCCAGCGCCCCCGGGCCTGTCAAGCCGGGCGGGGCCGCGGCCGGGTCACGATCCGGTCTCGGCGGCCCCGTCACCTGACCACCGCACGCCCCTCCCGAACGACGAGGTACCCATGGAGCTCCAGCCCCTGCTGCACGACCTGCTGGTCGCGGTCCACGCCCCCACGCAGGCGTGGTCGGACGCCGACGGCCAGATCGGCCTGGTGGACGGCCGCGGCGCCCAGGGCGTCTACCACGGCGATGTCCGCGTGCTGTCCGGCGCGCGGCTGACCGTCGGCGGCGCGGTGCCCGAGGCGGTCGCGTCGGGCGCGGACGGGCCGGGGCGGGCCCGCACGGTGCTGCTCGCCCGCTCCGTCGACGGCCCCGGCGCGGACCCGACGGCGCGGCTGGAGCGGCTGCGCGAGGTCGTGCCCGGCCGGGTGACGGAGACCCTGACGCTGTCCTGCTCGACCGCGGAGCCCGTGGCGGCGCGCCTCGAGATCGCCCTGCGCCCCGACGGGACGCCGATGGACTGGATCAAGTCGGGCGCGGCGGTGCAGGCGGCGCCGACCCCGGAGCGCACCGCGGACGGCGCGCGCTGGCAGGCCGACGCGGACGTGGCGGCGGTGCTGTCCGCGCCGGGTGCGGCCCTCGCGGTCGAGGCCGACGGCACGGTGCGGCTGGCCTGGGACCTGGAGGCGACGACCGGGGAGCCGGTCGCGGTCGCCTGGATCCTCGACGTCACGGACGCCGCCGGCCCGGTCACGGCGCCCCGCCGCGCGGAGCCCGAGTGGCAGCCGCTCGACGTCGAGGCCGCGGACCGCCGGCTGCCCGCCCTGCTCGACCAGGCCCTCGCCGATCTCGGCACGCTGCGCCTGAGCGCCCGGTTCGCGCCGGACGACGTGTTCCTGGCCGCGGGCGCCCCGTGGTTCTTCACCCTGTTCGGCCGGGACTCGCTCTGGGCCGCGCGCATGCTGCTGCCGCTCGGCACGGAGCTCGCGGCGGGCACGCTGCGCACGCTCGCGACGCTGCAGGGCACGAAGGTCGACCCCGCCACCGCCGAGCAGCCCGGCAAGATCCTGCACGAGGTGCGCCGCGCCGAGCTGTCGATGCCGGGCGAGGGCACCGTGCTGCCGCCGGTGTACTACGGCACGGTCGACGCGACGCCGCTGTGGGTCTGCCTGCTGCACGACGCCTGGCGCTGGGGCATGCCGGCGGACGAGGTCGAGGCGCTGCTGCCCGCGATGGAGCGCGCGCTGGCCTGGATGTCCGACCACGGCGACTCGGACGGCGACGGCTTCCTCGAGTACGCCGACGAGACCGGCTCCGGCCTGGCGAACCAGGGCTGGAAGGACTCGGGCGACTCGGTGCAGTGGAAGGCGGGCGGGCTCGCGACCGGCCCGATCGCCCTCGCCGAGGTGCAGGGCTACGCGCACGAGGCCGCCGTCGCCGGCGCGGCCCTGCTCGACGCGTTCGGCCGCGAGGGCGGGGACCGGTGGCGCGCCTGGGCCGCCGCGCTGGCCGAGCGGTTCCGTGCCTCGTTCTGGACGTCGGACGAGCGCGGCGCCTACCCCGGCATCGCGCTCGACGCGGACAAGCGCGTCGTCGACACGGTGACGTCGAACATCGGCCACCTGCTCGGCACCGGGATCCTGTCGGCCGAGGAGGAGGCGACGGTCGCCGCGCGGCTGGTGGGCCCCGACATGGACTCGGGCTACGGCCTGCGCACGATGTCGACGGAGTCGGCCGGCTACTGGGAGCTGCGCTACCACGGCGGCGCCGTGTGGCCGCACGACACCGCGATCGTCGTGCAGGGCCTGGCCCGCGCCGGGCACGCCCGGGAGGCGGCGGCGCTCGCGGAGGGGCTGCTCGCGGCGGCGCAGGACTTCGACCAGCGGCTGCCGGAGCTCTACGGCGGCGACACCCGCGGCACCGTGCCGCGCGCCGTGCCGTACCCGGCGGCGTGCCGCCCGCAGGCCTGGTCGGCCGCGGCGGCGGTGTCGGTGCTCGGGGCGGCGCTCGGGCTGGCCCCCGACGTGCCCGGCGGCCGGCTGACCGTGGCGCCGCCGGTGCCGTCGCCCCTCGGGGCGGTCGCCGTGCGCGGGCTCCGCCTGGGCGGCGCGCCGCTCGCGGTGCGGGTCGGCGCGGACGGCTCGGTGCAGGTCGAGGCCGAGGCCGACGTGGCGGTGCACCTGCGGTCCTGACGGCGCGCACGGCGCCGCCGCAGGGTCTCCTCGGGGTCGCACCCGGTCGTGGGCACGTCGCCCGCGCCCGGGGCGACCCCGCCCTTTAGGGTGGGGTCTTCTCGGACGCGAGCCGCGCGGACGACGGCGACGGGCGGTGGGACATGGGGCTGCTGGACCGCATCGGGTCCCCGGCCGACCTGCGCGCGCTGTCCGCGGGGCAGGTCCGGGCGCTGGCGGGGGAGATCCGCCGCTACCTGGTCGACCAGGTGTCCCGCACGGGCGGGCACCTGGGCCCGAACCTGGGCGTGGTCGAGCTGACGATCGCGCTGCACCGGGTGTTCGAGTCGCCGCGGGACACCCTGGTCTTCGACACCGGCCACCAGGCGTACGTGCACAAGCTGCTGACGGGCCGGCAGGACTTCGGCCGGCTGCGCAAGAGCGGCGGGCTGTCCGGCTACCCGAGCCGCGCGGAGTCCGAGCACGACGTGGTGGAGAACTCGCACGCGTCGACGGCGCTGTCGTGGGCGGACGGCATCGCGCGGGCGAACGCGCTGGCCGGGCGGGACGACCGGCACGTCGTGGCGGTGGTCGGCGACGGCGCGCTCACCGGCGGCATGGCCTGGGAGGCGCTGAACAACGTCGCCGACGGCTCGGACCGGCGGCTGGTGGTCGTGGTGAACGACAACGGCCGGTCCTACGCCCCCACGATCGGCGGGCTCGCGCTGCACCTGGACGCCCTGCGGACGACCCGCGGCTACGAGACGGTGCTGTCGTGGGGCAAGCAGGCGCTGAAGCGGTCCGGCCCGCCCGGGCGGATCGCGTACGACGCGCTGCACGGCCTGAAGAAGGGCATCAAGGACGTCGTCGCGCCGCAGGGGATGTTCGAGGACCTGGGGCTCAAGTACGTCGGTCCCGTCGACGGCCACGACGAGGCGGCGGTCGAGTTCGCGCTGCGCCGCGCGCGGTCGTTCGGCGGGCCGGTCATCGTGCACGTGATCACGGAGAAGGGCCGGGGTTACACGCCGGCGGAGCAGGACGTCGCCGACCGGTTCCACGCCGTCGGGCAGATCCACCCCGAGACCGGGCTGCCGGTGGCGCCGTCGCGGTTCGGCTGGACGGGGGTGTTCGCGGACGAGATCGTCCGGATCGGCCGCCGCCGCCCCGACGTCGTCGCGATCACCGCCGCGATGCTGCAGCCGGTGGGGCTCGCCCCGTTCGCCGAGGCGTTCCCGCGGCGCACCTTCGACGTCGGGATCGCGGAGCAGCACGCCGTGACGACCGCCGCCGGCATGGCGTTCGCGGGGCTGCACCCGGTGGTGGCGGTGTACGCGACGTTCCTCAACCGCGCGTTCGACCAGGTGCTGATGGACGTCGGCCTGCACCGCGCCGGCGTGACGTTCGTGCTCGACCGGGCCGGGCTCACCGGGGACGACGGCGCGTCGCACAACGGCGTGTGGGACCTCTCGCTGCTCGGCGTCGTCCCGGGGCTGCGGCTCGCGGCGCCGCGGGACGAGGAGACGATGCGGTCGGCGCTGCGCGCGGCGGTGGACGTGGACGACGCGCCCACGGTGGTGCGGTACCCGAAGGGGGCGCTGACCGAGGCGCTGCCCGCGGTCGACGACGTGGACGGCGTCGACGTGCTGGCGCGGCACGGCGGTGAGGCGGGCGGCCCGGACGGCGCGCGGTCGGTGCTGGTGTGCGGCGTCGGCGCGATGGCGCGCACGGCGCTCGCGCTGGGGGAGCTGCTGGCGCAGCACGGGCTGCGGGTGACGGTCGTCGACCCGCGGTGGGTGCTGCCGGTGCCGGCGGCGCTGGTGAAGCTGGTGGGCGAGCACGACCACGCGGTCACGATCGAGGACGGCGTCCGCGAGGGCGGCATCGGCTCGGCGGTCGGGCTGCGGGCGCGGGACGCCGGGATCGCGACGCCCGTGCAGGCGTTCGGCGTGCCCCGGCGGTACCTGGAGCACGCGAGCCGGGACGAGCTCCTGACCGGGCTGCGGCTGACCGCGCCGGACCTCGCGCGGGACGTGCTGGCGGCGCTCGGCGCCGCGTCCTGACCGGGGTCGCGGGGCCCGTTCCCGGGCCCTCGGTCCCCGACGTGAGCACCGTCACGCAACCCCTCCGGACCCTCGGCGAGGGGGCGGGACCTCGGTCCCAAGACATCCCATGACCTCGTGAATAGCGTCACGAGTACGACGCACTCAGCGAGGGAGCTTCAGATGTCCACCACCGCAGTACCCACGACCGGGTCCGACGCCACCGCGCCGGCCTGGGACGGTTTCGTCACCGGACCCTGGTGTGACGGGATCGACGTCCGCGACTTCATCCAGCGCAACTACACGCCGTACACCGGCGAGGCCGACTTCCTCGCCGGCCCCACGGAGCGCACCACCGGGATCTGGGCCAGGCTCAGCGAGATGTTCCCGGCCGAGCGGGCCAAGGGCGTCTACGACATCGACAACCACACCCCGTCGACGATCGTGTCGCACCCGGCCGGCTACATCGACCAGGAGAACGAGCTGATCGTCGGCCTGCAGACCGACGCCCCGCTCAAGCGCGCCATGATCCCCAACGGCGGGTGGCGCATGGTCGAGAAGAGCCTCGAGACCTACGGCTACGACGTCGACCCCGAGGTCGCCAAGATCTTCACCACGTACCGCAAGACGCACAACGACGGCGTCTTCGACGTGTACCCCCCGAACGTCCGGGCCGCGCGCTCGTCGCACATCATCACCGGCCTGCCCGACGCCTACGGCCGCGGCCGCATCATCGGCGACTACCGCCGCGTCGCGCTGTACGGCGTGGACGCGCTGATCGAGGCCAAGCGCCTCGAGCGGCACGAGATGGACATGGAGCCGTCGGTCGAGGACGTCATCCGCGACCGCGAGGAGAACGCGGAGCAGATCCGCGCGCTCGTCGAGCTCAAGCAGATGGCCGCGTCCTACGGCTACGACATCTCCAAGCCGGCGACCACCGCCCGCGAGGCCGTCCAGTGGCTGTACTTCGCCTACCTGGGCGCCGTGAAGGAGCAGAACGGCGCGGCGATGTCGCTGGGCCGCACCTCGACCTTCCTCGACGTGTACCTGCAGCGCGACCTCGCGTCGGGCGCGATCACCGAGGAGTTCGCGCAGGAGCTGATCGACGACTTCGTCATCAAGCTGCGCATCGTCCGGTTCCTGCGGACCCCCGAGTACGACCAGCTGTTCTCCGGCGACCCGACCTGGGTCACCGAGTCGATCGGCGGCATCGGCGAGGACGGGCGCCCGCTCGTCACCAAGTCGTCGTTCCGGTTCCTGCAGACGCTGTACAACGTCGGCCCGGCCCCGGAGCCGAACCTGACCGTGCTGTGGAGCAACCGGCTGCCCGAGGGCTTCAAGAAGTTCTGCGCGCAGGTCTCCATCGACACCTCCGCGATCCAGTACGAGTCCGACGACCTCATCCGCACCTCCTGGGGCGACGACGCGGCCATCGCCTGCTGCGTGTCCCCGATGCGGGTCGGCAAGCAGATGCAGTTCTTCGGCGCCCGCGTCAACATCGCCAAGGCGCTGCTGTACGCGATCAACGGCGGCCGCGACGAGGTGTCCGGCAAGCAGGTCGCGCCGGTGTCCGCGCCGGTCGAGGGCGACGTCCTCGACTACGAGGACGTGGCGGCGAAGTACGACAAGCTGCTCGACTGGCTGGCCGAGACCTACGTCGACGCGCTGAACTGCGTGCACTACATGCACGACAAGTACGCGTACGAGCGGCTCGAGATGGCGCTGCACGACCGCCAGATCCTCCGCACCATGGCCTGCGGTATCGCCGGCCTGTCGGTCGTCGCGGACTCGCTGTCGGCCATCAAGTACGCCAAGGTCACGCCGGTGCGCGACGAGGACGGCCTCGTCACGGACTACGTGATCGAGGGCGACTTCCCGAAGTACGGCAACGACGACGACCGCGCCGACGACATCGCCGTGGGCATCACCAAGGCGTTCATGGAGAAGATCCGGCAGCACAAGACCTACCGGAACTCCCTGCACACCCAGTCGGTGCTGACGATCACCTCGAACGTCGTCTACGGCAAGGCCACGGGCAACACCCCCGACGGCCGCCGCGCCGGCGAGCCGTTCGCCCCGGGCGCCAACCCGATGAACGGGCGCGACTCGCACGGCATGCTCGCCTCCGCGATGTCGGTCGCGAAGCTGCCGTACTCCGAGGCGATGGACGGCATCTCGCTCACCTCGACGGTCGTGCCCTCGGGCCTCGGCCGCACCAAGGAGGAGCAGGTGGCGAACCTGGTGGGCCTCATGGACGCGTACAACGTGTCCTCCGGCTACCACCTGAACGTCAACGTCCTGAACCGGGACACCCTCGAGGACGCCATGGAGCACCCCGAGAAGTACCCGCAGCTCACCATCCGGGTGTCGGGCTACGCCGTGAACTTCGTGCGGCTGACCCGTGAGCAGCAGCTCGACGTGCTGTCCCGGACGTTCCACGGCGGCGTCTGACGCCGACCGGCGACCGCCCGGCCCGGGGGAGGACCCGGGCCGGGCGGCCCGCCACCAGCAGGACCCGTACCACCCGCACCACCCAGCAGGACCCCGCGAGGAGGTCGCGACCATGAGCAGCAGCCAGACCGTCGTCGGCGAGGTCGGCGCCCCGGTGATCGAGCTCGGCCTGCCCGTCACGGGCGGCTCGCACGAGCGCTCGACGGCCGGCACGGCGGGCCTCGCGGTGAGCGACGCGGAGCGCAGCGAGAAGTTCGCGCAGATGCGTGCCGGCGAGCTCGGGTCGCTGCACTCCTGGGAGCTCGTCACCGCGGTCGACGGGCCCGGCACCCGGCTCACCACCTTCCTGGCCGGCTGCCCGCTGCGGTGCCTGTACTGCCACAACCCGGACACGATGGAGATGCGCCGGGGCGAGCCGGTGCTGGCCGAGGAGCTGCTGCGCCGGCTGGCGCGGTACGTCCCCGTGTTCGCGGTCTCCGGCGGCGGGCTCACGATCTCCGGCGGGGAGCCGCTCATGCAGCCGGCGTTCGTCGCACGGCTGCTGCGCGGGGCCAAGGAGCTCGGCGTGCACACCGCGATCGACACCTCCGGCTACCTCGGTGCGCACTGCTCGGACGCGATGCTCGCCGACATCGACCTGGTGCTGCTCGACGTGAAGTCGGGCATCCCCGAGACGTACAGGAAGACCACCGGGCGGGACCTGCAGCCGACGCTCGACTTCGGCCGCCGCGTCGCGGCGAGCGGCACCGAGATCTGGATCCGGTTCGTGCTCGTGCCCGGGCTCACCGACGCGCCGGAGAACGTCGACGCGGTCGCCGACTACGTCGCCTCGCTGTCCACGGTCAGCCGGGTCGAGGTGCTGCCGTTCCACCAGATGGGGCGGGACAAGTGGCAGAGCCTCGGCATGGCCTACGAGCTCGAGGACACCGAGCCGCCGAGCCCGGAGCTCGTGGCGCGGGTGCGGCAGCAGTTCCGGGACCGCGGGCTGACGGTGTTCTGAGCCGTCAGGCGACCGCCGCGCTCGCGTCGGCGACCCCGGGCGGGAGCAGCCGGCGCCCGAGCAGGCGCTCCGACCAGCCCGTGCGGTCCAGCCACGGGCAGATCCCGCCGAGGTGCGCGGGCCAGCCGGCGCCGAGCAGCATCGCCAGGTCGACCTGGTCCGCCGAGGGCACGACGCCCTCGTCCAGCAACGAGCCGATCTCCTCGGCCAGCCCCCGGGCGACGCGGTCGAGCACGGCGGCCTCCTGCTCGGCGCGCGTCCCGCCGGCCTCGGGCGCGCCGAACGCGTCCTGGATCGCCGGGTCCACGACGGCCAGACCCGCGGGGCCGGGCACGGCGACCCCGCGGCCCTGCTCGACCAACGCGTCCAGCCCCGGGGACAGCGGGTAGCGGTCGCCGAGCTCGTCGTGCAGCGTGACGAGGACGTGCCGGGCCACGGGCAGGCCGACGAGCTGCAGCAGCGCGAACGGGCTCATCGGCAGGCCGAGCGGACGCAGCGCGGCGTCCGCGGCCTCGACCGGCGTGCCGTCCTCGACGGCGCCCAGCACGTCGGCGAGCATCCGCAGCAGCACCCGGTTGACGACGAAGCCGGGCCGGTCGGTGGTGCGCACGACGGTCTTGCCCGCGCGACGCGCGACGTCGACCGCCGTGGCGAGCGACGCGGGGTCCGACGACGCCGTGGCGACGACCTCGACCAGCGGCATCTGCGCCACGGGGTTGAAGAAGTGCAGCCCGACGACCCGCTCCGGGTGCGCGAGGCCCTCGGCCATCGCGGTCACCGACAGGGCGGACGTGTTGGTGGCGAGCACGCAGTCCGGGCGGACCAGCGTCTCGAGCTCGGCGAACACCGCGCGCTTGACGTCGAGCACCTCGGTGACGGCCTCGATCACGAGGTCCGCGTCGGCGAGGTCGGCCAGGTCGGTGCCGACCCGGACGCCGTCGAGCAGGGCGCGGCCCGCGTCCTCGGGCAGCCGCCCGCGGGACACGGCGGACTCGACGAGGTCCCGCACGCGCTCGCGCCCGGCGGCGGCCCGGTCCTCGTCGACCTCGCGCATCGCCACGGGGACGCCGAGCCGCGACCCGAGCAGGACGGCGAGCTGGGCGGCCATGAGCCCGGCGCCGACGATGCCGACCCGGCGGACCTCGCGGGGCGCGGCGTCGCCCGCCTCGGTGCGGGCCGCGCGGCGCGCGCCCCGGCCGGTGAGCTCCGCGGCGTACAGGGCGGCGCGGGCCTCGTCGGACGCGAGCAGCCGGGACAGGGCGTCGTCCTCCGCGCGGAAGCCGGCCTCCCGGTCGCGGGAGCCCGCGCGGGCCAGCAGGTCCAGGACGTGCGCGTACGCCGGAGCGGCGCCGTGCAGCCGGGCGTCGAGGGTGGCGGCGGCGCGCGTGACCGGGTCCGGCTCGCCCGCCGGCACCGGGGGGACGTCGGCAGCGCGGCGGTCGGGGGAGCCGGCGCGCAGCACGCCGGCCGTCCAGGCGAGCGCCGACTGCTCGAAGCCCTCGACGGGGAGCACCGAGTCGACCAGACCGAGCTCCAGGGCCTGCTCGGCGCTGGTGAGGCGGTTGTTCGCGAGCGGGCGCAGCACGGCGAGGTCGACGGCGGCGGGCAGGCCGACCAGGCGGGGGAGCAGCCACGACCCGCCCCAGCCCGGCACGATCCCGAGCGACGCCTCGGGGAGCCCGATCGACCGGATCCCGGCGGCGGCGACCCGGTGGTCGCAGTGCAGGGCCAGCTCCAGGCCGCCGCCGAGCGCGTGCCCGGTGATCCACGCGAACGTCGGCACCGGCAGCTCGCCCAGCGGGCGGAGCGCGGCGTGCCCGGCCTCGGCGAGCGCCCGGGTCTGGTCCAGGCCGTCGAGGCGGCGCGCGACGGACAGGTCGGCGCCGGCGACGAAGCAGCCCGGGCGCCCGGTGACGGCCACGGCCGCGATCTCGCCGGCCTCGGCGCGGGCGCGCACGACGTCGAGGGCCTCGCGGAGGACGGTGAGGCCCCGCGGGCCGAGGGTCGTGGGGCGGCGCTCGTCGGTCGCGGTGAGCGTGAGGAGGGCCAGCACACCGGCGCCGTCCGGCAGCTCGACATCCCGGGTGGCGACGCGCAGGACGTGGTCGTCGGCCTCGGCGGGGAGGTCGCGGAGCGCTCCGGCCGTGTCGGGCGCGGGGGTGGCGCCGGGCGTCGACGCGGCGCCGGGTGCGGCGGGCTCGCCGGACGCGGCTGCTCCGGGCGCGGCGGGGTCGCGCGGGGCGGACGACGGGGACGGCTCGGTGGCGGCGTGGCGCATGCGGCACTCCCTGGGGACGACGGTGTCCGGTCGGAACACCGTGACCCTAGTCGCGCCGGTGCCCGCTGTCGCGGCGCCGGGGCGACGGCGCGCCGCGGCCCCGCAGGTCAGCCGCGCGGGCTGCTCCGCCGGGGGCGGGGCGTCGGCCGACCGGCCGCGCCGCGCGGCGTCGGGTGCGGACCCGATCGCCGAGCGAGCACGCGACACGTCGAGCGAGTAGTCGGCGGGTGCTCGCTCGACGTGTCGGTTGCCCGCTCGGCGCGGCACGCGGCACGCGGCACGCGGGCGCGCGCGGCACGCGGGCGCACGTGGGCCACGCGGGTGCGGCCGGGCGGCGCGCCCGCCGGGGCCCGCCGGAGCGGGGGGCGGTCAGGCCGGGGTCGCCACCGCGGCGAACGCGTCCGCCAGGCGCGGCGCCAGCAGCCCGATCTGCCACGGGCGCGCGCCGCCGGCGGCCAGCCGCTCGGCGAGGTGCTGCTCGTCGGCCGGGGTCGGCGGGGCCCAGCACACCCGGCGCAGCAGGTCGGGCTGCAGCAGGTTCTCGGCGGGGACCGTGTGCGTCTCGGACAGCTCGGCGACGACGGCGCGCGCCGCGGTGAGCCGGGCGGCGGCCGCCGGGTCGCGGTCGGCCCAGGCCCGGGGCGGCGGCGGGGCGTCGGTGCGGGGCCCGCGGCTGCTGGGCAGCTGGTCCTCGGGCAGCTGCAGGCCGGTGTCGATCGCGCGCTGCCAGAGCGCGGCGCGGCGCCGGGTGCCCTTGCCGGAGAACTGCGGCAGCGCGACCAGCTGCGGCACGGAGCGCGGGAGCGCCTGGGCGGCGGCGACGATCGCGGCGTCCGGCAGGACGCGGCCGGGGGAGATGTCCCGCTGCCGGGCGTTCTCGTCGCGGGTCTCCCACAGCGAGCGCACGACGGCGAGCCGGCGCGGGTCGCGGATCGCGTGCACGCCCGACACCCGGCGCCACGGCTCGACCCGGGGCGCGGGCGGCGGGGCGAGGCGCACGGCCTCGAACTCCTCGGCGGCCCACTGGGCCTTGCCGGCGAGAGCCAGCCGCTCGGCGAGGACCTCGCGGAGCTCGACCAGCACCTCGACGTCGAGCGCGGCGTACCGGAGCCACTGCTCGGGCAGCGGGCGGGTGGACCAGTCGACCGCGGAGTGCTCCTTGGCCAGGCCGAGGCCGAGCAGCTCGGCGACGACGGCGGCGAGGCCGACGCGCTCCAGGCCCAGCAGCCGGGCGCCGAGCTCGGTGTCGAAGACGCGCGAGGGGCGCATGCCCTGCTCGGCGAGGGCGCCGAGGTCCTGGGACGCGGCGTGCAGCACCCACTCGACGCCGACCAGGGCGTCGGACAGCGGGGACAGGTCGGGCACGGCGACCGGGTCGATGAGCGCGGTCCCCGCGCCCTCGCGGCGCACCTGCACCAGGTAGTTGTGCTGGCCGTAGCGGTAGCCGGACGCGCGCTCGGCGTCGACGGCCACGGGGCCGGTGCCCGCGCCGAACGCCTCGACCACCCGGGCGAAGGCCTCGGGGGTGTCGACGACGGCGGGCACGCCCTCGGCGGGCTCGGTCAGGGGCACGACGGCGGCGGGCGCGGCGGGCGCCGCGGTCTCCGTCGCGTCGGCGGGCTGCTCGTGGTCGGCGCCGGCCGGGGCGCTCGTCTCCTCGGCCGGGGTACCGGCCGGGTGCGGGACTGACTGCATGGGACAACCGTAGGCCGTCGGGGCGCCGCTCCCGTCCCGGCGCGCAGGCGCGAGGTCCGGCACGGCCCGGGTCCTCAGGCGAGCAGACCGGTGCGGATGGAGATGGCGACCAGGGCGGCGCGGTCGCCGGTGCCGAGCTTGCGCGAGATGCGTGCCAGGTGGCTCTTGACGGTCAGCGCGGAGAGCCCGAGCTCGTCGCCGATCGCGCGGTTGCTGAAACCGTCGGCGACCAGGCGCAGCACGCTGAGCTCGCGGGAGGTCAGATCGGGTCGGGTGCGCGCGAACGGCGACGGCACGGCGCCGGCGGCTGATCCGGGCGGGCCGACGGTCGCGTTCGGCTCGGTGGCGACGGCGCCCCGCAGGC
This sequence comes from Cellulosimicrobium cellulans, assembly GCF_007679345.1. GTDB lineage: Bacteria > Actinomycetota > Actinomycetes > Actinomycetales > Cellulomonadaceae > Cellulomonas > Cellulomonas cellulans_A. The sequence goes on along the minus strand of NZ_VEGH01000003.1, from coordinate 414,861 downwards.
CGCCGGTCAGCAGACCGACCAGGTCACGGCGCCCGGCGCGGCGGGCGAGCAGGATGACCCGCCCGGAGCCGCGGCGCCGCAGGTTCCGCACGAGGGTCTGGCCCTCGCCCTCGCCGAGCTCGGTGACCACGACGCACATCTGGCCGAGGGGACGACGGCGCGGGTCGGTGCCGGTGCCGGTGCCGGCCGAACCGGGGCGGCGCGCCTGCGTGGCGACCGCTCCCGCCCGGGCGCCCGGGACGCCCGGCGCCAGGCCGGTGCCTCGTCGAATCGGCTCGATGCTCACTGCGGTGCCCCCTTGACGGTCCAACACTTGCCCCCTCTATCGACCCGTCGCCCCGGTGTCTTGAGCAGATCGGGTGACATCGTGACCCGCTCGTGACCCGGTTGTCACGGGTGGTGGCACCGCACCGGCGCCCGGGCGACGCGCCCGGCCCCCGCGGTCAGTGCCGCGGTCCCAGGGCGACCACGCCGTCGGGCAGCGGCGGCAGCCCGGCGACGGTGCACAGCAGGGTGCCCCACGCGCGCAGGTGCGGGGCCAGGTCCTCGTCGCGGGCCGTCCAGGACGCGCGCAGCTCCAGCTCGCAGAGCTCCGGGCGCTCGTCCAGGGCGCCGAACGACTGCGACAGCACGCGCGTGACCGTGCCGCCGGCGGCGCGGGCGTCGACCCCCGCGGACGCGAGGGCGTCGGAGAACCAGCTCCACGCGACCTCGGCGAGCAGCGGGTCCTGGCCGACCTCGGGCTCGAGCGTCGCGCGCACGAGCGTCACCAGCCGGAACGCGCCGTCCCAGGCCTCCTGCCCGGCGGGGTCGTGCAGGACGACGAACCGGCCGGAGGCGAGCTCGTCGGCGTCGGGGTCCCGTCGGGTGCTGCGCACGTCGGCGACGAGGGCGGCGGTGTACGGCGCGATCCGCGCGGGGCCGGGGGCCTCCTCGAGGGACACCTCGGGTCGCAGCGTCACGCCCCGCAGCGACCGCAGGGCGCGCAGGAACTCCGGTGGCGCGTCGCGGGGGCCGGTGCTCACAGCGCCGAGCGTAGGGGCGACCCTCTCGACCGGTGGGCGCGGCACGCCGGGCGACCACGCCCCGGACTAGGGTGAACCTGCCCTGGCACCGCTTCGAAGGAGCACCCGCGCATGTCTGCACCCGCCGCACAGATCGGCGTCACCGGCCTGGCCGTGATGGGCCGCAACCTCGCCCGCAACCTGGCCCGGCACGGCTACACCGTCGCGGTGCACAACCGCTCGCAGGCGAAGACCGACTCGCTGATCGCCGACCACGGCGACGAGGGCACCTTCGTGCCGTCGGTGACGACCGAGGAGTTCGTGGCGTCGCTGGAGCGGCCGCGCAAGGTGATCATCATGGTCAAGGCCGGTGCCGCGACCGACGCGGTCATCGAGGAGCTGGTGCCGCTGCTCGACGAGGGCGACATCGTCATCGACGCGGGCAACGCGCACTTCCCGGACACCCGCCGCCGCGAGGCGGCGCTGCGCGAGAAGGGCCTGCACTTCGTGGGCACCGGCGTCTCGGGCGGCGAGGAGGGCGCGCTCAACGGCCCGTCGATCATGCCGGGCGGCTCGCGCGAGTCGTACGCGGTGCTGGGCCCGATCCTCGAGGACATCTCCGCCAAGGTCGACGGCACCCCGTGCTGCACCTACGTCGGCCCCGACGGCGCCGGCCACTTCGTCAAGATGGTGCACAACGGCATCGAGTACGCCGACATGCAGCTGATCGCCGAGGCGTACGACCTGCTGAAGCAGGGCCTGGGCGCCTCCGCCGCGGAGATCGCCGACATCTTCCGCACCTGGAACGAGGGCGACCTCGAGTCCTTCCTCATCGAGATCACCGCCGAGGTGCTGTCCCAGGTCGACGCCGAGACCGGGTCCGCGTTCGTGGACGTGGTCCTCGACCAGGCCGAGCAGAAGGGCACCGGCCGCTGGACGGTGCAGAACGGCCTGGACCTGGGCGTGCCGATCACCGGCATCGCGGAGGCCACGTTCGCCCGCGCGCTGTCCGGCTCGGTCCCGCAGCGCACCGCCGCCCGCGGCACGCTCCCCGCGCACGCCGGCGCCTTCGAGGTCACCGACCGCGACGCGTTCATCGAGGACGTCCGCCTGGCGCTGTACGCGTCCAAGGTCGTCGCGTACTCGCAGGGCTTCGACCAGATCGCCGCGGCCTCGGCCGAGAACGGCTGGGACATCGACCGCGGCGCGATGGCGCGCATCTGGCGCGGCGGCTGCATCATCCGCGCCCGGTTCCTCAACCGGATCACCGAGGCGTACGAGCGCGACGGGGACCTGCCGCTGCTGCTCGCCGACGAGTACTTCACCGGCGCGGTCGGCAACGGCGTGGCCGCGTGGCGCCGGGTCGTGGCCCAGGCCGCGCTGGCCGGCGTGCCGACCCCGGCGTTCTCCTCCTCGCTGTCGTACTACGACGGCGTGCGGGCCGAGCGGCTGCCGGCGGCGCTGATCCAGGCGCAGCGCGACTTCTTCGGGGCGCACACCTACAAGCGCGTCGACAAGGACGGCACGTTCCACACCGAGTGGTCCGGCGACCGCGCCGAGCACGAGGCGTGAGCGCGGCGACGCCGGCGCCGGGCGCTCAGGGGCTGCGCGACCTGCAGCCCGTCATGCTCGGCGCCGACATCGGCGTGTACGCGCTGGCGCGCGCGTTCCACGAGGCGTACGGGGTCCGGTCGATCGTGGTCAGCGGGGCGGCCCTCGGGCCGGTCGCCGACTCGCGGATCGTGGACAACCGGCTCGTCGCGGACGGGCACGACCCGCGCCAGCTGGTCGACGCCGTGCTGAAGGTGGCCCGCGAGCAGGCCGGGAAGCGGCTGGTGCTGCTGGCGAACTCGGACTGGCTGGTCCGGGTCGTCGTCCAGCACCGCGCGGAGCTCGAGCCGCACTACGTGGTGCCGTTCCTCGACGAGGACCTGATGGACCGGCTGTCGGACAAGGCGACGTTCGCCGAGATCGCGACGGACCTCGGCCTCGCCGTCCCGCGGACGATCGTCCAGGACTTCGCGCTCGCGGACGACCCGGCCTGGGCGCCGGTCCCCGTGGACGTCGGCTACCCGCTGATCGCCAAGGCGGCCAGCAGCGCCGACTACCAGGAGGTCGAGTTCCCGGGGAAGAAGAAGGTCTTCGAGATCGCCTCGGCCGACGAGCTCGACGCGCTGTGGGTCTCGCTCAAGGCCGCCGGGTTCCGGGGCCGGTTCGTCGTCCAGGAGCTGGTGCCGGGCGACGACACCCAGATGCGGTCGATCACGGCGTACGTGGACTCCCGCGGCTCGATCACGCTGCTGGCCTCCGCGCACGTGCTGCTCGAGGAGCACACGCCGTCCGGCCTGGGCAACCCGGCCGCGATGGTCGTGACCCGGGAGCAGGGGATGCTCGACCAGGCGGCGGCGTTCCTGCGCGGCGTGGGTTACGTCGGGTTCGCGAACTTCGACGTGAAGGTCGACCCGCGCGACGGGTCGTTCCGGTTCTTCGAGGTCAACCCCCGCATCGGCCGGAACAACTACTACGTGACGGCCGCCGGGGCGAACGTGGCACGGTTCCTGGTCGAGGACCGGGTGCTGGACCGCGCGGTCGAGCCGGTCGTGGTCGACACCGAGGTGCTGTACTCGATCCTGCCGCACCGGCTGCTGCTGCGGTACGTCCTGGACCCGGCGCTGGCCGGGAAGGTGCGCGGGCTGATCCGGGCCGGGCGGGTGGCGCACCCGCTGCGGTACCGCCGCGACGCCGGGCTCAAGCGGCGCTGGTACGTGCTGGCCGCGGGGCTGAACCAGGTGCGCAAGTTCCGCCGGTACTACCCGGAGCCGACGAGCACGGGGTTCTGACCCCGCACGGCCCGCGCCACGACGCACGACGGCCGGTGCCCCCGAGCGGGGCACCGGCCGTCGTGCGTCCGGGGGCGGGAGGTGTCAGCCCAGCTCGGACGTCCCCGAGTACAGGTGCAGCACCGGCACGTGCAGCTCCTCACGGGCGCGGGACGCCCAGTCGCGGTGGAACGTGTCCTCCAGCGCGTGCGGGTAGGTCACGACGACCACCTCGCGGGCGCCCTCGGACGCCACGGCGGCGCGCAGCGCGGGCAGCGGGTCGTCGTCGACGACCGTGCCGGACGCGCTGACGCCGGCCTCGGCGAACGCGGCGAGGCTGTCGGCGAGCTGCTCGGCGGCGTCGGCGGTGGCCTCGGTCGGCTCCGGCTCCCGGCCCAGGACGGTGTCGAGCGCCTCGCGGAGCTCGCCCATGCTGAGCTGGTCGACGAGCGACACGAGCACGTTGCGCTCGGTGTCGGCGGGGACGAGCACGCGGTACTGCAGCTGCTCGCCGTCGTGCAGCGAGACGATCTGCGCGACGTCGGCGGCGGCGAGGGTGTCCTCCGTGAGGACCAGGATCGTGTCGGTCACGGCTCGACCCTAGCGGGCGTCGGCGCTGCTCACCCGGTCGGGCGGCCGCGCGCCGCGGGGTCAGCCGGTCGCGCCGAGCACCCAGCGGCCGAGCAGCATCCCGTCGCTGTGCAGCAGGTGGGCCGGGCGGGCCGGCAGCGGGTCGAGCCACTCGGGGCCCTGCACGGCGCGCAGGCCCGGCCCGCCGACGACCAGCGGGCTCGTCGTGAGGCAGAGCTCGTCCACCAGCCCGGCCTGCACGAGGTCGGTGAGCAGCCGCGGGCCGCCCTCGGCGAGCACGCGGGTCAGGCCGCGGTCGGCCAGCGTGGCGAGCGCCGCGGCGAGGTCCACGTCGTGGTCGCCGGCCACCAGGACCCGGTCGTCGCCCAGCTCCGCGCGCAGGTCGGCGAGCCGCGGGTTCGCGGCGACGGTGACGACGTACGGCGGCCGGTCGGTCCCGCGCAGGCCCTCGGGCAGCTCACCGGACGCCGTGACGAGGGCGAGCTCCAGGTCGGGCGCCTGGCCGCGGGCGGCGCGGGCGGCCCGCAGGTCGGCGGGGACCGCGAGCGGCGTGTAGTGCTCGGCCCGGGCGGTCCCTGCGCCGACCAGCACTACGTCGGCCACCGCGCGCATCACCCGGAACACCCGCCAGTCCGCCGGGCCGTTGATGCTGCGGGACCGGCCGTCGGGGCCCTGGGCCGAGCCGTCGACGGTGGCGATCATGTTCGCCCGCACGGCCGCGGGCCGGCCGGGCGCGGGGGCCGGGTGCGCGTACAGGTCGTGCAGCGCGGGCTCGCCGGCCTCGGGGGCCAGGGTCGCGCCGGCGCGGTCGAGGGGCAGCAGCACGTCCAGGGGCGGGAGCTCGCGGGGCATGGCGGTCAGGCTAGTCGTAGGCTGTGCGGCCGTGAGCCCCAGCCCCGCCACGCCGACGACGGCCAGCCTGACCTCCCGGCGCCCCGACGTCGGCCGCGACCGCCTGCTGGCGGAGCGCGTCCCGCCGCCGCACTTCGCCGGCGAGTCCTTCGACACCTACCGGCCCGACCCGGAGTACCCGAGCCAGGCCGCCGCGGTGGCCCGGCTGCGCGAGGTCGCGGCCACGCTGACGGGAGCGAGCGGCTCCGGGGGCCTGCTGAGCCGGCTGCGGCGCAGGCCCGCCGCGGTACCCGCGGTGTACCTCGACGGCGGGTTCGGCGTCGGCAAGACCCACCTGCTGGCGTCGCTGGCCGCGGCCGTGGGCCCGGAGGCGGCGGCGTACGGCACGTTCGTCGAGTGGACCAACCTGGTCGGCGCCCTCGGGTTCCGGCCGACCGTCGACGCGCTGGCCACCCGGAAGCTCGTCTGCATCGACGAGTTCGAGCTCGACGACCCGGGCGACACCGTGCTGATGTCCCGGCTGCTGCGCGAGCTCACCGACCGGGGGGTCGCGCTCGCGGCCACGTCGAACACCCTGCCCGAGTCGCTCGGCGAGGGCCGGTTCGCGGCCGACGACTTCCTGCGGGAGATCCAGGACCTGTCCGACCGGTTCGAGGTGCTGCGGATCGACGGCCAGGACTACCGGCGGCGCGAGGCGGTCACCGACGCGCCCGGCCTGGACGACGACGCGGTGCGGGCCGCGGTCGCGGGTGCGCCGGGCGCGACGCTGGACGACTTCGGCGACCTCCTGGCGCACCTGTCGACCGTGCACGCCTCGCGCTACGGGGCGCTGCTGGACGGGGTCGGGCTCGTCGGGCTGACCGGGGTCGGGCCGGTGCCGGACCAGGACGTCGCGCTGCGGCTGGTGTCGCTGGTGGACCGGCTGTACGACCGGGACGTGCCGGTGCTGCTCGGCGGCGCGGGGGAGTCGGTGCTGTTCACCGAGCAGATGCTCGCGGGCGGGTACCGGAAGAAGTACTACCGCGCGCTGTCCCGCCTGGGCGCGCTGGCCGAGCGCGGCCGCCAGGAGGCCGCGGCCCGCGCCTGACCGGCCGGGCCGCGCGCCCGCCCCTCCCACGTGCCGAATGGATCCCTTCGCACCGACACGGGCGGGCGTGTCGGTGCGAAGGGATCCATTCGGCGGATGGCGCGCGGGGAGCCACGGGGCGGGGGTCGACGGTGCGCGCGGCGCGCGCCGCGCGGCGTCAGGGGGCCAGGACGGCCACCGAGCGAGGGCCCAAGAGCAGCTGGGTGCTCTCGCCGTCGCTCGCCGGGACGATCCGGGCCGTGGCCCAGGACGCCAGCACCCGCAGCTCGCCGGCCGACGCCAGCGGCACGGTGCGCTCGGCGTCCGCGAGGTTCACCACCACGCGGGCGTCGCCGCGGTGCAGCACGAGCCAGTCGGCCCACGCGCCGTCGACCGGCTCGGCGCCCTCGGCCCACGTCACGTCCGTGCGCGTGCGGTCGCCCGACGCCAGGTCCGGCACCTCGCGGCGCAGCCGCGCGAGCGTCCGGTACCAGTCGAGCATCCGCTCGCCGCCGGGCAGGGTCGGCTCGTCCCAGTCGAGCCGGCCGGCCTCGAACGTGGCCGGCGCCTGCGGATCCGGCACCTCGAAGGTGTCCTCGTCCGCCCCGTACATCTCCGCCCAGCCGTGGCCGCCGAACTCCCGCGACCGGCCCTCGCGCACCGCCTGGGCGAGCTCGGGCTCGGGGTGGTCGGTGACGTACATCCACGGCGTCCGGGCGCCCCACTCCTCGCCCATGAACAGCATCGGCGTGAACGGGGACAGCAGCACGAGCGCGGCGGACGCGGCCAGTGCCCCGTCGTCCAGCGCGTCGGACGGCCGGTCGCCCAGGGCCCGGTTGCCGACCTGGTCGTGGTCCTGCCCGAACACGACGAACCGGTGGCCGTCGACCTCGGGCGGCACCGGGGCGCCCCAGTCCCGCTCGCGGAACGTCGAGTACCCGCCGTCGTGCACGAACACGTCGCGGTACGCCTTGCGCAGCGTCTCGGGTGCGCCGAAGTCGACGTAGTACCCGTGCCGCTCGCCCGTGAGCAGGGCGTGCAGCGCGTGGTGCACGTCGTCCGCCCACTGCGCGGTCATGCCCCAGCCGCCCTCGGCGGTGGGAGTCACGGAGACGGGGTCGTTGAGGTCGACCTCGGCGATCAGCGACAGCGGCCGGCCGAGCTCGGCCGCCAGGGCGGCGACCTCGTCCGACAGCTGCGCGAGGACGTGCCGCGGGGAGTCGTCGACCAGCGCGTGCACGGCGTCCAGCCGCAGCGCGTCGACGTGGAAGTCCCGGAGCCAGCGCAGCGCGCTGTCCACGATCCACCGGCGCACCTCGCCCGCGCCGTCGCCGTCCAGGTTGATCGCCGCGCCGCACGGGGTGTGGTGCGCGTCGGTGAAGTACGGGCCGAACTCGCCCAGGTAGTTGCCGGACGGGCCCAGGTGGTTGTGCACGACGTCCAGGCAGACCGCGAGCCCGGCGGCGTGCGCGGCGTCCACGAACCGCTGCAGGGCGGCCGGGCCGCCGTAGGGCTCGTGCACGCCGTAGAGGCTGACGCCGTCGTAGCCCCAGCCGCGCTCGCCGTTGAACGGCGCCAGCGGCAGCAGCTCGACGACCTCGACGCCGGTCGAGACGAGGTGGTCGAGGTGCGCGACCGCGGCGTCCAGCGTGCCCTCGGGCGTGAACGTGCCGACGTGCAGCTCGTAGACGACCGCGCCGCGCACGTCCCGCCCGGCCCAGCCGTGGTCGGACCAGTCGTGCCGGGACGCGTCGAACACCCGGCTCGGCCCGTGCACGCCCGCGGGCGCCCAGGGGCCGCGCGGGTCCGGGCGCGGGTCGCCGCCGTCGAGCACGAACGCGTAGTCGGTGCCGTGCGGCAGGTCGCGGTCGCCCGTCCACCAGCCGTCGCCGGCGGCGGTGAGCGGGACGGTCTCGGCCCCGGCGTCGTCGGCCGCCGGCAGGTGCAGGGCGACGGTGGTCGCCCGGGGCGCCCACACCTCGCCGGGTCGGATCTCACGGGCGGCGCGGGTGTCGCTCACGCGTCGGTCCTCCTCACGAGCAGGGCGACCGGCAGCCGGTCGAGCAGGTCGGACAGCGGGCGCACGCCGCCCTCGACGGGCCGGTCGGCGAGCACGTCGTGCCAGTCGCCCTCGGGCAGGGCGACCGTGTGCTCGCCCCAGCCGCCGAGCCGGTCGACCATCGCGGCGAGCCGGGTGGCGACCACGGCGACCCGCGGCTCGCCGTCGGCGGTGCGGGCATAGGTGAGCACGTGGCCGGTCGAGTGCGGCAGCGGCGTGATCCCGGCGCCGGGGCCGGTGAACGCCTCGGGCAGGTCCCGGCGCAGCCGGAGCGCGCGCGAGGTGACCAGCAGCTTCTCGTCCGCGAGGTCGCGGGCGCCCGCACCCTCGTCGAGCCGGGCGAGCCGGGCGGCGATCGCCGCGTGGTCCACCGGGCGCCGGTTGTCCGGGTCGACCAGCGCGACGGCGGGCACCTCGGTGCCCTGGTAGACGTCGGCGACGCCCGGCAGGGTGAGCTGCACGAGCTTCTGCCCGAGCACGGCGGCCCGCACGGCGTCCCTGGTCCGGTGCTCCCACTCGGCGAGCAGGGCCGCGACCCGCTCGTCGCCCAGCGCCTGGACGGCGACGTCGAGCACCGCGCGCTCGTACGCCTCGTCCGGGCTGGTCCACGACGTGCGGTCCTTGGCCTCCCGGACGGCCTTGGTGAGGTACTCGGTGAGCCGCTCGGCGGCGATCGGGCCGTCGGCGGTCCAGGTCCCGGCGAGCGTCTGCCACAGCAGGTTCTCGGCGCGGCCGTCGAGCAGGGTGCTGCGGTAGGACGCCGTGGCCTCGCGCAGCCGCCCGACCAGCTCGGCCCACTCGACCGGCAGCTCGGACAGCACGCCGAGCCGGGCCCGGACGTCCTCGCTGCGCTTGGTGTCGTGCGTCGAGAGCGTGGTCATGCCGAGCGGCGTCTGCTGCTGGGCGCGGACCGCCCAGGCGAGCAGCTCGGTGGGGGACAGGGCGAACCGCTCGGGCTCGCCGCCGACCTCGGTGAGCGACACCAGGTGCGTCCACCGGTAGAAGGCGGTGTCCTCGACGCCCTTGGCCATGACGGCGCCGCAGGTCTGCTGGAACCGCACGACCAGCTCGTCGCGCTGCGGCTCCCGGGTGCGGCCGGCGCTGCCGACCTCGCGGCCGAGCAGCAGGTCCACCAGGACGTCCATGGTGGCGGCCCGCTCGGGCGCCAGCCGCGCCCGGGCGGCCCGGGCCGCCTGCTCCAGCACCTCGACGTCGGCCGGGTGCGGCGCGCGGCCCGGCACGACGTACGCGCGGTACCGGTCCATCGCGACCAGCAGCTCCACCAGGCAGTCGTGCAGCGACCGCCACGTGTGGTCCCGCAGCCGGAGGTCGCCGCGGCACACCTCGGCGGCGAGCTCGGTCAGCCGGTACACCTCGGCGTAGAGGGCGCGGTCGACGATCTGACGCTTGGCGGTGTCGACCACCTCGGGCAGCGCGTCGGACGCCTCGCCGGTCAGCCGGTGCATGAGCGCGCCGAGCCGGGCACCGCCGCCGGGGTCGACGAAGGCCTGCTGGATCCGCCACAGCGCCTCGTAACCGGTGGTGCCGGCGGTGTCCCAGTCGGCGGGCAGCTCCTCGTCGCCCTGCAGGATCTTCTCGACCACGACCCACGCGCCGCCCGAGCGGTCGCGCAGCCGCTCCAGGTAGCCGCCCGGGTCGGCCAGGCCGTCCGGGTGGTCGATCCGCAGGCCGTCGAGCACGCCCTCGTCGAGCAGGCGCAGCACCAGGGCGTGCGTCGCGTCGAACACGGCCGGGTCCTCGACGCGGATCGCGGCGAGCGTGCCGACGTCGAAGAACCGCCGGTAGTTGAGCTCCTCGTCGGCGACCCGCCAGTACGCCAGCCGGTAGTGCTGCCGCTCCAGCAGCTCGGCCAGCGGCAGCGCCTCGGTGCCCGGGCGGACCGGGAAGGTGTGGTCGTAGTAGCGCAGCACGGGCTGGGGCTCGTCGCCCTGACCCGGCACGACCTGGTGCTCCAGCCGGATCTCGCCGGACGCGAGCACGGCACCGATCCGGTCGCCGAGCACCGGCATCAGGACGTCGCCCTCGCCGGCGGACCAGTCGACGTCGAACCACGACGCGTACGGCGACGCGGGGCCCTCGGCCAGCACGGACCACAGGGCCTTGTTGTGCCACGCGGGGGTGGGCACGGCCATGTGGTTCGGCACGATGTCCAGCACGAGGCCGAGGCCCGCCTCGTGCGCCCGGTCGGCGAGCCGGCGCAGGGCCGGCTCGCCGCCGAGCACCGGCGACACCTCGTCGTGGTCGACGACGTCGTAGCCGTGCGTCGAGCCCGGCGCCGCCGTGAGGACGGGCGACAGGTACACGTGGGTCACGCCGATGTCGGCGAGGTACGGCACCAGGTCCGCGGCGTCGTCCAGGGTCAGGTCGGCCCCGAGCTGGAGCCGGTACGTCGACGTCGGGACCGGTCGCCCCGGTGCGGGCAGGCGGCGGCTGGGGGTCCGGGGCTCGGCCCCGCGGTCGACGGTCACGCGCCACCCTTCGCGCTGCCGGCCGTCGGGCCGCCGGGGGTGCCGGGCGCGCCCGACGCTGCGGGCGGCTCGGCGCCCGCGGGCAGCGACGTCACCGCCGGCGCCTGCGTGATCGGGTCGACCTGCTGGATCGGCGGCCGGGACAGCACGACGGTGGAGCGGTGCGCGATCTCGATCGTCGTCGAGTGCGCGAGCTCGTCGCCCGGCGCGAGCTGGTGGTCGCTGTCGAGCGCGACGGTCCAGGTCTCGCCGTACTCGGCGTCGGGCAGCGTGAACTGCACCGGCTCCGGCTGCGCGTTGAACAGCACGAGGAACGAGTCGTCGACGATCTCCTCGCCGCGCAGGTCCGGCTCGGCGATCGCGTCGCCGTTGAGGAACACCATGACGGCGCGCGCGAACTCCTCCTGCCACTGCGCGTCCGACATGTGCGTGCCCGCGGGGGACAGCCACGCGATGTCGCGCAGGTCGGACTCGCCGCCCCGCTCCGGCGCGCCGGCGAAGAACCGGCGCCGGCGGAACACCGGGTGGTCCTTGCGCAGGTGCACGACGGCGCGGGCGTACTCGAGCAGCTCGGTGTCGTGCTCGTCGAGCTCCCAGTTCTGCCACGACAGCTCGTCGTCCTGGCAGTAGACGTTGTTGTTGCCCTGCTGGCTGCGGCCCATCTCGTCGCCGTGCAGGATCATCGGCACGCCCTGGGACAGCAGCAGCGTGGTGAGGAAGTTCCGGCGCTGCCGGCCACGCAGGTCGAGGACCTCGGGGTCGTCCGTCGGGCCCTCGACGCCGCAGTTCCAGGACCGGTTGTGGCTCTCGCCGTCCCGGTTGTCCTCGCCGTTGGCCTCGTTGTGCTTCTCGTTGTACGCGGTGAGGTCGGCCAGCGTGAAGCCGTCGTGCGCCGTGACGAAGTTCACGCTCGCGATCGGGCGGCGGCCGGTGTGCTCGTACAGGTCGGACGACCCGGACAGCCGGCTGGCGAACTCCGCCAGGGTCGACGGCTCGCCGCGCCAGAAGTCGCGCACGGTGTCCCGGTACTGCCCGTTCCACTCCGACCACAGGGGCGGGAACCCGCCGACCTGGTAGCCGCCGTCGCCGAGGTCCCACGGCTCCGCGATCAGCTTGACCTGGGAGATGATCGGGTCCTGCTGGATGATGTCGAAGAACGCGCTCAGGCGGTCGACCTCGTGGAACTGGCGGGCCAGCGTCGCCGCGAGGTCGAACCGGAACCCGTCGACGTGCATGTCCTGCACCCAGTAGCGCAGCGAGTCCATGATCAGCTGCAGGACGTGCGGCGACCGCATGAGCAGCGAGTTCCCGGTGCCGGTGGTGTCGAAGTAGTGCGCCTGGTCGCCGTCCACCAGCCGGTAGTACGACGCGTTGTCGATGCCGCGGAACGACAGCGTCGGGCCCAGGTGGTTGCCCTCGGCGGTGTGGTTGTAGACCACGTCGAGGATGACCTCGATGTCGGCCGCGTGCAGGGCCTTGACCATCGCCTTGAACTCCTGCACCTGCTGCCCGTTGCTGCCGAAGGCGGCGTAGGCGTTGTGCGGCGCGAAGAAGCCGATCGTGTTGTAGCCCCAGTAGTTCGACAGCCCGCGGTCCTGCAGCGACGGGTCGTTGACGAACTGGTGCACGGGCATGAGCTCGACGGCGGTCACCCCGAGGCTCGTGAGGTGCTCGATGACCGCCGGGTGGGCGAGCGCCGAGTAGGTGCCGCGCATCTCCTCGGGCACCGCCGGGTGCAGCTGCGTCAGGCCCTTGACGTGCGCCTCGTAGATGACCGAGTCGTGGTACTCGTGCTGCGGCGGGCGGTCGTGGCCCCAGTCGAAGTACGGGTTCACCACGACCGAGGTCATGGTGTGGCCGGCCGAGTCGTCGGTGTTCCGCTCGTCCTCGGCGCCGAACGTGTACGAGTACAACGACGGGTCGTTGTCGATCTGCCCGTCGATCGCCTTGGCGTACGGGTCGAGCAGCAGCTTCGACGGGTCGCAGCGGTGGCCCTGGTCCGGGTCGTACGGCCCGTGCACGCGGAAGCCGTACCGCTGGCCGGGCTGGAGCGCGGGGACGTAGCCGTGCCACACGAACGCGTCGACCTCCGGCAGGTCCACCCGCGTCTCGTTCCCCGCCTCGTCGAACAGGCAGAGCTCCACCCGCTCGGCGACCCCCGAGTACAGCGCGAAGTTCGTGCCGCTGCCGTCGTAGGTCGCGCCGAGCGGGTAGGGGCGTCCGGGCCAGATCCTCATGCGCGTCAGTCCTCCGGGGGCAGGTGGGGCGGGCGGCGGGTCGCCGCTCCTGGGCACAGCGTGCCAGGGGACCCCCCAGGTGCGCAGGACGAACGGGAGCCGGGGGCGCGGCGGGAGCGCCGCGGGGTGGGCGGCGGGCGGGGGCCGGGGCCCTGCCGGCGGCCCCGCGGACCCCGCGCTGGGCCGAACGGGCGGCGTCCGCGGGGAGTTCACCCGGCGCAGATGCCCTGTTCACCCCGTCGGACTATCGCATAACGGGCAAATCGGACCCATGCTCGGGGTCATGGCGGAACAGGACGACGCGCGGGTGGTGATCACCAACGCGGACATCGCGGCGGCGAAGCGGGACTGGCAGCTCGCCCGCACCCGCGGGGACCTGCCCGCCCGGGTCGACGAGGCGTACGACCTCTACCGGCGGCTGGTGTCCGCCCAGGCGCAGCAGATCGCGGACACGTTCCGGGCGACGGGGGCGCTGCGCGCGGACCAGGGCTGAGCCGCCCCCGCTGCGAGGGGGTTGCGAGCGTCGTGCGAGGGGACGGGTGCGTCCTGGTGCGGTCCCGCCGGCGCCCGGCCGGCGGCCCGACCCGCGAGGGGGACCGCATGTCCACGACCACGCCGACGACGCCCGCGACCACGGCGGGGGCCGCTGCGCCCGTGCCGGGAGCGCACGCCCGGCCCGGCGACCTGCTCGAGCCCGCCGGCCCGGGCACGGCCGAGGTGGCGGGCCGGGTGTTCGCCGCGAGCCTCGGCGCGCAGGAGCTCGCGGCCGTGCACGCCGGCGACCGGCTCGGCTGGTACCGCGCGCTCGCGCAGCACGGCCCGTGCACCGCGGACGAGCTCGCCGGCCGGACCGCCACGCACCCGCGGTACGCGCGCGAGTGGCTGGAGCACCAGGCCGCCGCGGGGTACGTGGTGCCGGTGGGCGGCGCGTTCGTGCTCACGCCGGGTGCCGCCGAGGTGCTGGCCGACCCGGACTCGCCCGACTACCTCGCGCCGCTGGGCAGGATGCACGCCGCGAGCGTGCGCGTGTCGGACGATCTGCACGCGGCGTACCGGTCCGGCGGCGGGGTCCCGTGGGAGCGCCTCGGTGCGGACGCCCGGGAGGCGCAGGCCGCGCTCAACCGGCCCTTCTTCCTGCACGGGCTGGCCCGTCTCGTCGCGGACGCGCTGCCGGACCTCGACGCGCGGCTGCGCGCCGGGGCCCGGGTGGTCGACGTCGGCTGCGGCGAGGGCTGGTCCTCGATCGGCCTGGCGCTCGCGTACGAGGACGCGGAGATCACGGGCGTGGACCTCGACCCGGCGTCGGTGGCGGCGGCCCGGCGGCACGCCGCGGCCCGGGGGGTCGAGGACCGGGTGCGGTTCGTCGCGGCAGACGCGGCCTCGCTCGGGCCGTCCGGCGCGGCCGGGGGATACGACGTCGGCACCGCGTTCGAGTGCGTGCACGACCTCGCCGACCCGGTCGCGGTGCTGGCGTCGCTGCGGTCCCTGGTCGCGGACGACGGCTGGGTGCTGGTCGCGGACGAGCGGGTGGCGGAGGAGTTCACCGCGCCGGCCGGGCCGCTCGACCGGTGGTACTACGGGTTCTCGCTCGGGGTGTGCCTGCCCGACGGGCTGTCGCACCCCGGCGGGGTCGGGACCGGGACCGTGATGCGGCCGGCGACGCTGGCCGGGTACGCGCGCGGGGCGGGGTTCTCGGCCACGGAGGTGCTGCCGGTCGAGCACGACCTCTTCCGGTTCTACCGGCTGCGCGGCTGACGCGGGGCCGCGGCGGCGGCGTGCGCGCGGCGCGTCGGTGCGACGTCCCCGGGGCCGCCGGGCGGCGCGGGCCTCCGCGGGCCGCGCGGTGCCGCGGTGGCGGTCGGGTCGTCGGGGGCCGGCGCGGGCGCCGACGGCGTCGTCGGGGACGGCGCGACCGGCGCGACCGGCGCGGCCAACCGGTCGACCGCGGCGCCGAGGTCGTCGTCGGAGCCCGCGTCGACCAGCTCCGCGAGCCGCCGGCCGCCCAGCACGGCGTCGAGCCCGGTCCGCGCGGCCGCGAGCGCGTCGGCCTCGACCCCGTAGGTCACCGGCAGGTCCGGGGCGGTCACCGCGCCGAGCAGCAGGGCCGCCTCCTCCGGCCGGCCCAGGCGGAGCAGCAGCGGGACGGCGTTGCGCAGGGCGGTGAGCAGGTGCGTGCGGTTGCCCGCCGGCGCCCAGTCCCGGGCCAGCGCCAGCAGGTCGTCGAGCGCCCCCGCCGGGTCGGGGCGGCGCGCGACGGCGGCCACGGTGGCGGCCCGGGCGACGCCCGACAGGTACCGGTCGCCCACCGCGTCGGCGAGGTCGCGGGCGTCCGCGAGCGCCGCGACCGCCGCGGCGGGGTCGGTGCGCGCCAGCACCTCCCCGGTGGCGAACGCGAGCCAGGCGCGGTCGGACGGGGCGGCGTGCACGGGGTGCACGGCGCGCCGCAGCTGGGCGAGCGCGGCGTCGGCGGCGAGCGGCCGGTCCCGGTAGGCCGCCACGAGCGCGGGGTAGGTCAGGCCGATCACCCGGTAGTGCGGGTCGGCGGCGTGCTGGGCCTCGGCGGCGATCCGGCCGCCCAGGGCGACCGCGTCCTCGGTGCGCCCCTCGAACAGCGCCAGGTCCGCCAGCACCTCGAGCGCGTGCAGCCGGTCCGCGGCGTCGGTGGCGCCCGCGAGCGCCTGCTGGGCGCGGCGGCCGGCACCGCCGCGGTGCCCCTGCACCAGCGCGCGGGCCGCGAGCGCCGCGAGCACGGCGGGGGCGTCCTCCCGCCCGGGGACCGGCCAGGCGAGCACGTCGGTGCGCAGGGCGTCGACCGCGTGCCGGTGCAGCGCGCGGGTGAGCCGCACGGCGAGGTCCGGGTCGTGGGTCGCGGCCCAGGCGTGGGCGACGCGCAGGTCGGGCAGCAGCGCCGTGAGCTGCGCGCGGGCCTCGGGCTCGCCGGGACCGCGCAGGGCCCGGTCGGCGTCCCGGGCCACGTCGAGGAGGACGGCGGCGTGCCGCGCCCGCACCGGTTCCGGGGGCGGGCCCACGACCGCCCGCACGGTCTGCAGCATCCGGTACCGGGTCCGGCCGCGGGCGTCGTCGCGCACCAGCAGCGAGGCCGCGGCGAGCAGCTCGGCGGTCCGGGCCGGGACGTCGAGCACGCGGGCCGCGAGGTCGGGCGGGCACGCGGTGGCGAACACCGGCCAGCCGTCCAGCGCCGTGCGCCCGTCCCGGGTCAGCAGCTCGCGCGACCAGCCGACGAGCGCGGCGAGCGACCGGTGCCGCGCGGGGGCGTCCCGGCGGGGCTGGACCAGGGCGTCCAGCCGGGCGTCGAGCAGGTCCGCCAGGTCGGCGACGGTGAGCGTGGCGGTGCGGGCGGCGGCCATCTCGACGGCGAGCGGCAGGCCGTCGAGGCGCGCGACGATGCGGGTGACGGGGTCGGGGGCGGGGGCGCCCGTCGCGCCGTCGGCGTGCGCCGCGGGTGCGGTGGCGCGCCCGGACGCGGCGCGGGCCCGGTCCCGGAACAGCCGCGCCGCGGCCGACCCCGGGCCGGCGGTGCCCAGCGGCTCGACCAGGAGCACGTGCTCGCCCGCGACGCCGAGCGGGGTCCGGCTGGTCGCCAGCACCCGGAGCGGGCCGGGCTCGGACAGCAGCAGGTCCACGCACTCCGCCACCGCCCCCGCCACGTGCTCGCAGTTGTCCAGGACCAGGACCGTCGCGCGGGTCCCCGCGCGGGCCAGGACCTGGGCGGGGGCGTCGGTGGGGTCGGCGTCGAGGCCGTGGGCGATCGCGGTGGCGACGGCTGCTGGGTCGCGCACCGCCGCGAGCTCGACGAACCGGGGGACCAGCGGGGCGGTCACCCGCGCCGCGGACTCCAGCGCGAGGCGCGTCTTGCCGACCCCGCCGGGGCCGACGAAGGTGACCAGCGCGCTCCGCTCGAGCAGGTCCCGGGCCGCGCGCAGCTCGGCCTCCCGGCCGACGAAGGACGTGCGGGGACGGGGGAGCGGCGAGGGAGCGGGGCGGTCGGGGCGGGGAGGCTGCTGCCCGGTCGGGGCGCGGGGGCGGTCGCGGTCGCTCGCGGCCGGGGCGGTGGTCGTCGGCGGGTCGTCGGGCGAGGTGCGTCGCGACGTGCGCGCGCCCGCCGCCGTGCTGCCCGTCGGGCGGCCGCCGGCTGCCACGGCCGTGCTCGCCGTCCCCGGGGCCGGCGCGCGGGTGCCCGACGGGGCCGGGTCCGCGGGGCCGTCGACCGCCGCGCCGGGGTCGGACCTCGCCGAGGGGACCGCCGGTGCGTCCCGCCCGCCGCGGGACCGCGCCGGGGCGGCGGCCGCGTCATGGCCCCCGGGCGTGCCCGGACCGGCGCCGCGGGTCGCGGGCCCGACGGACGGGGTGCCGGCGCGGCCGGGACCGGCGCCGGGTCCGGTGGGCAGGACGCCCCGCCCCTCGGCCCGGGACGCGCCCGGGCGGGTGCCGACGGGCGTCGGCGGCCGGCCCGCGGCCAGCGCCCCGGCGTGGGCGGACCGCAGCTCCTGCGAGGGCAGCAGCCCGATCTCGTCGAGCGCCGCCGCCGCCCGCAGGTACGCGAGCACCGCCTCGCCCGGGCGGCCCTCCGCGGTGCGGGCCCGCACGAGCAGGGCCCACGCGCCCTCGCGGTACGGGTCGCCGTCCAGCGCCCGCTCCGCCGCGTCCGCGGCGCGCTCGGGATCCGTGTCGACGAGCGCGCGGGCGAGCGCCTCGTGCGCGCTGCGGCGGGCGGTCTCCAGCCGTTCCGCCTCGGCCTGCACCTCCGGCAGGTCCGCCTCCGACCCGAACGCCGGCCCGCGCCACAGGGCGAGCGCCTCGGCCAGCACCTCCGCGGCGTGCGCAGGCGAGTCCCGGGCGTCCGGCCGCCCGCGTCCGGTGGCGCCGCGGGTCACGGCGCGCACCGCACGGTCGAAGCGGTCCGCGTCCAGGTCCTGCGGGTCGAGGCGGTAGCCGCCCGGCACCGCGCGCAGGTCGGCGCCCACCAGCGCGCGGATCCGCGACGCGTGGCTGTGCAGGGTGTGCTCGGAGCTGGGCGGGGGCCCGGCGGGCCACAGCGCGGCGATGAGCCGCTCGCGCGGGACCAGCGACCCCCTGTGCGCGAGCAGCACCGCGAGCAGAGCGCGCTGGCGCGAGCCGCGGACAGGTTCGGCCCCCTCCGCGGTCACGAGCTCCACGGGCCCCAGGACCCCGTACCGCATGGGCCGATGGTGGCCCCCGGCGGGTGCGCAGGGCAAGGGGTGCCGCGCGGCGGTGCAGGTGGGCGCCGGAACGGCACGGCGGGCGCCGCCGGTCCCGGGGTAGCGTGCGGCAGGACCGCCGACCGCACCCGAAGGGACCCCGCCGCATGGCCCTGGACACCGCCCCACCCGCCGACCGCACGCGCGCTGGCCGCGTCCTGGACGCCGCGGACACCCGCGACGGGCACTGGCGGGACCTGTACCGGGACCTGCACGCGCACCCCGAGCTGTCGGGGCGGGAGCACCGCACCGCCGCGGCGCTCGCGGCCGAGCTGCGCGCCTCCGGGCTCGAGGTCAGCGAGGGCGTCGGCGGGACCGGCGTCGTCGGGGTGCTGCGCAACGGCGAGGGCCCCGTGGTCATGCTCCGCGCCGACATGGACGGCCTGCCCGTCCTGGAGGAGACGGGCCTGCCGTACCAGAGCCGGCACACGGACGTGAACCCCGCGGGGGAGACGGTCGCCACCATGCACGCCTGCGGCCACGACATGCACGTGACGGCGCTCGCCGCGGCGGTGGACACCCTCGCCGGCGCGCGGGACGTCTGGGCCGGGACGCTCCTGGTGGTCGGTCAGCCGGCGGAGGAGACGGCGACCGGCGCGAGCGCCATGCTCGCCGACGGCCTGTTCACCCGGTTCCCGAAGCCGGACGTCGCGCTCGGCCAGCACGTCGGCCCGCTGCCCGCCGGGGTGGCGAACCACTCCCGCGGCCTGCTCATGGCCGCGGCGGCGACCCTGGACGTGACGATCCACGGACGCGGCGGGCACGGCTCCCGCCCGTTCGTCACCGTCGACCCGATCCTGACCGCCGCGTACGCGATCACCCGGCTGCAGACGATCGCCGCGCGGGAGACCTCCCCGGAGGACCCGCTGGTCGTCACCGTCGGCACGTTCCACGCCGGCACGAAGTCGAACATCATCCCGGACACCGCCACCTTCACCGTGAACCTGCGCGCCCGGTCGGACGCGTCGATGGCGCGTGCCGTGGCCGCCGTCGAGCGCATCGTCGGCGCGGAGGCCGCGGCCGCGGGCTGCCCCGAGCCGCCGACCATCACGATGCGGGAGAACCCGCCCGCGACCGTGAACACCGCCGAGGTCGTCGACCGCGTGATGGCGGCGCAGCAGGCCGTCATGCCCGCGGGCGCCGTCCGGACCGCCGAGCCGCTGATGGGCTCCGAGGACTTCTCCGAGTACGGGCTGCCGAAGGGGCGCTACGACGGCGACCCCGTGCCCTACGCGTTCTGGTTCTGGGGCGGCATGGACCCCGCGCTGTTCCCGGACGGCTACGTGTCCGGGTTCTCGGCGGCCGTCCCCGGCAACCACACCGCCCAGTTCGCGCCGCTCGACGAGCCGACGATCGCGGCGGGACGCCGGCTGCTGGTGGCCGCGGCGCTGGAGTTCCTGGCCTGATCGCCGCCGGGGGATGATGGCGGGCGTGCCCGCGCTCGACATCGTCCACCTGACCGACCCCGACGACGAGCGGCTCGCCGACTACGTCTCCCTGACCGACGTGGCGCTGCGCTCGCGGCACGAGCCCGAGAAGGGGCTCTACATCGCGGAGAGCTCCACGGTGCTGGGCCGGGCGCTCGCCGCGGGGCACCGGCCGCGGTCGGTGCTCGTCTCGCCGCGCTGGCTGCCCGACCTCACCGCGATGCTGGAGGCCCGGGACCCGGACGGCGAGCCGGTGCGGGTGTACGTCGCCGAGCCGCCGGTCCTCGAGGCCATCACCGGCTTCCACGTGCACCGCGGGGCGCTCGCGGCCATGCACCGGCCGCCGCTGCCGGCCGTGGCGGACGTCATCGCCGGGGCCCGCCGGGTCGCGGTGCTGGAGGACGTCGTCGACCACACGAACGTCGGCGCGGCGTTCCGGTCGGCAGCGGCGATCGGGGTGGACGCGGTGCTCGTCACCCCGCGCTGCGCGGACCCGCTGTACCGGCGGTCCGTGCGGGTGTCGATGGGCACCGTGTTCCAGGTCCCGTGGACCCGGGTGGACCCGTGGCCGGGTGGGATCGAGCTGCTGCGGGAGGCGGGCTTCGTCACGGCCGCGCTCGCGCTGTCGGACGACTCGGTGAGCCTCGACGCGCTGGAGGCGGGCCCGCCGGAGCGGCTGGCGCTCGTGCTGGGCGCGGAGGGTGACGGCCTGAAGCCCGCGACCGTCGCCGCGGCGGACCTCACGGTGCGCATCCCGATGGCGGGCGGGGTGGACTCGCTGAACGTGGCGGCCGCGGGGGCCGTGGCGTTCT
Organism: Cellulosimicrobium cellulans; assembly: GCF_007679345.1. Lineage (GTDB taxonomy): Bacteria > Actinomycetota > Actinomycetes > Actinomycetales > Cellulomonadaceae > Cellulomonas > Cellulomonas cellulans_A. Next base: position 394,265 of record NZ_VEGH01000003.1, on the reverse strand, counting down.
GGGCGACGCGCGTGCGGGGCTGACGCGGCGCCGCACGCCTCCGCAGCCGGAGGTCCGGAGGACCCTCCCCGTCGGACGACGGGACCACCGCCGCGTGCGACCGGGGACGGACCCGGGCGTCCGCCGGTCGGCCCGGGGGCCGACGCCGCGGGCCGCCGCACGCGGGACCGTCGAGGCATGACGACCGACGCACCGTCCCGCCGACCCACCCTCTCCGCACGGACCCGTCGCCGTCCGACGCTGGCCGCGGCCGGGCTGACCCTCGTGGCCCTCGTCGCCTCCGGGTGCTCGGCGGCGGGCGCGACCGAGCGCCCCCCGCGCGTCGCGGCCGCGTCCGACGGCGAGCTGCCCGGGTCGCCGACCGGTGAGCCCGGCGCCCCGGTCGGCGGCCCGGCGGACGGCGTCGACGCCGACCTGCTCGCCCGGTTCGAGGCGGCCCGCGACGCCGCTGCGGCGGAGGACGTCGAGCTGCGGATCACCTCGGGCAGGCGCACCGCGGAGGAGCAGCAGCAGCTCGTCGACGAGGCGGTGGCGAAGCACGGCGTGCCGGAGGCGTACCGGTGGGTGCTGCCGCCGGAGACGTCCGCGCACGTCCAGGGCCTCGCGATCGACGTGGGCGCCACCCAGGGCGCGTACTGGCTGGCGGAGCACGGGCTGGAGTTCGGCCTGTGCCAGACGTACGCGAACGAGGTGTGGCACTTCGAGAAGCTGCCGGACGGGGCGGACGCGTGCCCCGAGCAGCACCCGGACTCGTCCTGGGGCTGGTGACGGCCGCGGCCCGACCGCGATATCCGGTGGTCCCGCCGTGGGCCGCCGCCGTACGGTCGCCGCATGACGACCGCCGAGCACCGTCGCCCGACGACCGCCCCCGAGGACCTCGGTCCCGCCCTGCACGCCCGTGCCGAGGCCACCGGCCTGAGCGGCGTCGTGCACGTCGCGCGGGGCGAGGAGGTGCTGTTCGCGCGGGCGTACGGCTGGGCCGACCGGGCGCGCGGCGTCGCGGCCTCCGTCGAGCACCGGTTCGGCGTCGCGAGCGTCGCGAAGGGCTTCACCGCGCTCACGATCGCCTCGCTCGTCGAGGAGGGGCGGCTGGGCTGGGACGACTGCGTGCGGCCGGTGCTGGGTCAGGACCTGCCGCTGGTCGACGACCGGGTCACCGTCGACCACCTGCTCGCGCACACGTCCGGGATCGGCGACTACCTGGACGAGAACGGCGACGGGCAGATCACCGACTACGTGCTGACCGTGCCGCCGCACGCGCTGGACGACACCGAGGCCTACCTGCCGATGCTCGCTCCGCACCCGCAGGTGTCCGAGCCGGGCGCGGTGTTCGCGTACAACAACTCCGGCTTCGTGCTGCTGGCGCTCGTCGCGCAGCGGGTCGCGGGAGTGCCGTTCCCCGACCTCGTGGCGCAGCGGGTCCTCGGGCCGGCCGGGATGACGCGTACCGGCTTCCCGCGGTCGGACGAGCCGGCGGCGGACCTGGCGGTCGGCTACCTGGACGCCGACGGGCCCCGGACCAACGTGCTGCACCTGCCGGTGCGGGGGAGCGGCGACGGGGGTCTCGCGACCACCGCGGCCGACCTCGCCGCGTTCTGGGCCGCCCTGACCGGCGGGCGGATCGTGTCCCCGGCCACCGTGGCGCGGTTGACCGAGCCGCTGCACGTCGTCGAGGACGAGGGGATGCGCTACGGGCGCGGGTTCTGGCTGGGGCCGGACTCGGCCGACCTGGTCCTGGAGGGCTACGACGCGGGGGTGTCGGCGCGGACGCGGCACGACCCGGGGACCGGCGTCACGGTCACCGTGATCGCGAACACGTCCGACGGCGCGTGGCCGGTGCTGCGGGAGCCCGAGGGGGACTGACGGGGGAGGGCCGGCGGGTCAGCTCGCGCCCCGCCCGGTCTCGCCCTGGAGCCGGTCGATCATCTCAGACGCCTGCGCCTTCGTCAGGCCCTCGGGGACCTCCTCGCCGGCCTCGCGGGCGAGGGTGTGCAGGTAGGAGTCCTGCGGGCCGGTCATCGGCTCGTCGCCGGTGACCCAGTCGGACGGGTCCTTGGTGGCGTCGGTGGTGGGGTCGGGGGTCTGCTCGCTCATGCCGGTCACGGTAGGTCCGGCCGCCCGCAGCCGCACGGCGAGCGCCCGCCCTGCGCGGTGCGAGGGGCGGGACGATCCTGTGGTGGGTGGTGACCTGCGTGGTTAGGGTGGTCGCCGCCCCGCGCCGACCGCCGAGAGGACCCCCGTGGCGACACCGACGACCGACATCCCCGCTGACGAGGCGGCGCCCCGACCCGGTGGCGGCCGCGGCCCGTGGGGCACGTCCCGGGCCGTGTTCTGGGGCTCCACCGCCGTCGTGGCCGTCGTCTCCGGGTTCACGATCCTGTTCCCCGACGCCGCGGGCGACGTCATCGGGCGGGTGCAGTCCGACGTGGTCAGCGGGTTCGGCTGGTACTACGTCGCCCTCGTCGCGGGCTTCGTGGCCTTCGCCATCTGGCTCGGCGCCGGCCGGTGGGGGGACATCCGGCTCGGGAAGGACGACGACGAGCCCGAGTACCCCCTCGGCTCGTGGTTCGCGATGCTGTTCGCCACCGGCATGGGCATCGGCCTCGTGTTCTGGGGCGTGGCCGAGCCGCTGAGCCACTACGCGAACCCCAAGCCCGGCGTGACCGGGACCCCGGAGCAGCTCGCCCAGGCGGCGATGTCGCAGACGTACCTGCACTGGGGCCTGAGCGCCTGGGCTATCTACGTGGTCGTCGGCCTGTCCATCGCGTACACCGTGCACCGCAAGGGGCGGCCGGTGTCGATCCGCTGGTCGCTCGAGCCGCTGCTCGGCGACCGGGTGCGCGGCCGGCTCGGGGACGCGGTGGACATCACGGCGGTCGTGGGCACGGTCTTCGGCGTGGCGACGTCGCTCGGCCTCGGCGTCCTGCAGATCACCGCGGGCCTCGACCACACCGGGATCGCGACGAGCTCGACGGCCCTGCAGGTCGTCCTCATCGTCGCGATCACGGCGGTGGCGACGCTCTCGGTGGTGTCCGGCCTGGACAAGGGCCTGAAGTGGCTGTCGAACATCAACGTGTCGATGGCGGGCGTGCTGCTCGTGGCGGTGCTGCTGCTGGGGCCGACGCTGTTCCTGCTGCGGGAGTTCGTGCAGTCGATCGGCACCTACCTGTCGCAGGCGATCCCGCTCATGTTCAACGTGTCGGCGTACTCGGGTGCGGAGGGCGAGGCCTGGCAGGCCGCGTGGACGACGTTCTACTGGGGCTGGTGGATCTCCTGGTCCCCGTTCGTGGGCGTGTTCATCGCGCGGATCTCGCGCGGGCGGACCGTCCGGGAGTTCGTCGGCGGCGTGCTCCTGGTCCCGACGATCGTGTGCTTCCTGTGGTTCTCCGTGCTCGGCGGCTCGGCGCTGCACCGCGAGCTGTTCGGCGGCGGCGGGCTGGTCGGCCCGGGCGGCGAGGTCGTCCCGGAGAACGCGCTGTTCGACCTGCTCGCGGGGCTGCCGGGCGGGACGGTGCTGTCGATCGGCGCGATCGTCCTGGTCGCCCTGTTCTTCATCACGTCCGCGGACTCCGGCGCGCTCGTGGTGTCGATGCTCTCGGCGGGCGGCGACCCGCACCCGCCCACCCCGCTGCGCGTCGTGTGGGCGGCGCTCGGCGGCGTCCTCGCGATCGCCCTGCTGCTGGCCGGCGGGCTGACCGCCCTGCAGACGGCGGCCATCCTGATCGCCCTGCCGTTCAGCGTGGTGATGATCGGCATGGTGGTGTCCACCTCCCGCGCGCTGCACGCCGAGCACACCGCGTTCCTGCGCGCCGAGCGGCGCCAGCTGCGCGCCCAGATCGACGAGCAGGTGTCCCGGCAGCTGTCCCGCCAGGTCGACCACCGGGTGGACCGGCGGTTCGACGAGCGCCTGAGCCGGTGGCGGCGCTCGCGGGAGCGCGGCGGTCGGTAGCGGACGCGCGGTCCCGCTACGGTAGGGCGCCGGCCCGGCGACCGCGGCCGGCACCCGGCGACGGCCGTACCGGCCCGTGCCGCCGGACCCGCACCCCGCACGAGGAAGCCGCATGCCCCGCGCCACCCCCGCACGGTCCACCGCACCGTCCACCGCCCCGTCCGCCACGCCCGCCCCGGCCGAGCACCTCGGCCACGGGCTGCGTACCCGGCACCTGACGATGATGGGGCTCGGCTCCGCGATCGGTGCCGGGCTGTTCCTCGGCAGCGGGGTCGGCATCGCGACCGCGGGCCCGGCGGTGCTGGTGTCCTACGCGCTGGCCGGCGTGCTCGTCGTGCTGGTCATGCGCATGCTCGCCGAGATGGCGTCCGCCCTGCCCGCGAGCGGGTCGTTCTCCGTGTACGCCGAGGCGGCGCTCGGTCGGTGGGCCGGGTTCACCCTCGGCTGGGTCTACTGGTTCACGCTGATCATGGTGCTCGGCGCCGAGGTCACCGGCGTGGCCCGGATCGTCACCGGCTGGGCGCCCGGCGTCCCGCAGTGGCTGGTCGCGCTGGTCGTCGTCGCCGTGTTCGCCGTGGCGAACCTCGCGGGGGTGCGCAAGTTCGGCGAGCTCGAGTTCTGGTTCGCGCTGGTGAAGGTCGCGGCGATCGTCGTGTTCCTCGTGCTCGGCGTCCTGCTCGTGCTGGGCCTGCTGCCCGGGACCGATCCCGTCGGGACGACGAACCTGCTCGGCCACGGCGGGTTCGCGCCCGCGGGCGTGGGCGGCGTCGCGGCGGGGCTGCTGGTCGTGGTGTTCGCGTTCGGCGGCATCGAGATCGTGACGATCGCCGCCGCCGAGGCGAGGGACCCGCAGCGTGCGGTCGGCCGGGCCACCCGGACGATCCTGTGGCGCATCCTGCTGTTCTACGTCGGCTCGGTGGCGATCATGGTGCTGGTGCTGCCGTGGGACGCCCCGGTCCTGCAGGAGGGCCCGTTCGTGGCGGTGCTCGACGTGGCCGGCCTGCCCGGTGCGGCGCGGCTGATGGAGGCCGTGGTGGTCGTGGCGCTGCTGTCGGCCTTCAACGCGAACGTGTACGCGACGTCCCGGATGGCGTACTCGCTGGCCGCCCGCGGCGACGGGCCCGCGGTGCTGCGCCGGGTGTCCGGCCGCGACGTCCCGTGGGTCGCCGTGCTCGTGTCGGTGGCGTTCGGCGTCGTCGCCGTCGGGCTGAACTGGGCGCTGCCGGACACGCTGCTGGGCATCCTGCTCAACGCGGTCGGCGCGGCGCTGCTGGTGGTGTGGGTGCTGGTGGCGGTCGCCCAGCTGCGGCTGCGGCCGCGGCTCGAGGCGGAGGCGCGGGCGCGCGGGGAGGAGCTGCCGCTGCGGATGTGGGGCTACCCGTGGCTGACCTGGGCGACGCTCGCGGCGCTGGCCGGGCTCGTGGCGCTGATGCTCGCGGACGGGTCCGCGCGGGGCCAGCTGCTGTCGACCGCGGGGCTGGTCGCCGCCGTGGTGGGGATCTACGGGGTGACGGCGCTGGTCCGGCGGCGGCGGGCCGCGGCGGCGGCGCGGGCCTGACCGGGGACGGGCCCCCGCACCGCTCGCCGCCCCCGCGCCCGCGGGACCCGCGCTCACAGACCGAGCAGCAGGCTCGCCGCGATGGCCGCCATCACGAGCGCGATCACCGCGTCGAGCACCCGCCACGCCCCCGGCCGGGCGAACACCGGGCGCAGCAGCCGCGCGCCGTACCCGAGGCCGGTGAACCACAGCAGGCTCCCCAGCACCGCGCCGGCACCGAACCACCAGCGGTCGTCGCCGTGGGCGCCGGCCACCGAGCCGAGCAGCACCACGGTGTCCAGGTACACGTGCGGGTTGAGCCAGGTCAGCGCGAGGCAGGTCGCGACGACCTGCCAGACCCGGCGGGGGGCCTCCTGGCCGTCCCCGGCGGTGAGCGCCGCGCCGGGGCGCAGCGCCCGCCGGGCCGCCACGACGGCGTAGCCGAGCAGGAACGCCGCCCCCGCCAGCCGGGCCACCGTCAGGACGGCCGGGTGCTGGTCGACGAGGGTGCCGAGCCCGGCGACCCCGGCGGCGATCAGCGCCGCGTCGGACAGGGCGCACACCGCGACGACCGGCAGCACGTGCTCGCGGCGCAGGCCGGTGCGCAGCACGAACGCGTTCTGCGCGCCGATGGCGACGATGAGCGACAGGCCGAAGGCGAGGCCGGTGAGCGCGGCGGCGAGGGAGGCGGGCACGCGGCCGACGGTAGGGCCCGCACGGGCCATCAGTCCAACGACTGCGAGCGATGCTGCATCAGCAACGCTGATGGGACCTCCGGCCCCCGGGTGCCGCCCGCGGGTCGGTAGGGTCCCCGCATGGCCGAGGTCGACCTCCCGCAGCTCCGCGCCCTGCTCGCCGTCGTCGACGAGGGCTCGTTCGAGGGCGCTGCGGTGGCGCTGCACCTCACCCAGTCGGCGGTGAGCCAGCGGATCCGCGCGCTCGAGACCGCCGTCGGGCAGGTGCTGGTGCGGCGCGCCCGGCCCGCGGGGGTCACCGCCGCGGGGGAGGTCTACCTGCGGCTCGCGCGCCAGGTGGTGGCGCTGGCCGACGAGGCGCACGCGGCGGTCACGGCCGGGGCGACCTCCGGGCGGCCGGTGCTGCCGATCGCGGTGAACTCCGACTCGCTCGGCACCTGGGTGCTGCCGGCGCTGGCGCCGCTGGCCGACGAGATCGTGTTCGACCTGCACCGCGAGGACCAGGACCACTCCGCCGACCTGCTGCGCGAGGGCACGGTGGTCGCCGCCATCACCACGGCCGCCCGCCCGGTGCAGGGCTGCACGTCCCACCGGCTCGGCGTGCTGCGGTACCGACCGATGGTCGCCGCGCACCGGGCGGCGGCGCTGCTCCCGGACGGCCCGACCCCGGCAGCGCTCGCGGCCGCCCCGCTCGTCGTGTTCGACCGCAAGGACGACCTGCAGGACCGGTACCTGCGCGGGCGGGGCGCCGACCCGGCGCTGCCCCCGCGGCACCACGTGCCCGCGTCGGCGGACTTCACGCTGGCGGTCCGGCTGGGCCTCGGGTGGGGCATGCTGCCCGACGCGGACGCCGCCGCGGGGGAGGCGGACGGCACGCTCGTCGACCTGGACCCCGGGCGGCACGTCGACGTCACGCTGCACTGGCAGCAGTGGACCGTGCGGACCGCGGCGCTGGAGCGCACCGGGGACGCGATCCGGGCGGCCGCGGCGGCGTACCTGCGCTGACCCGCGGGCGCCCGCCGCCGCGGGTCAGGTCTCGTCGAACACCGGGTGCCGGTGCGGCGGCTGCGGCGGGCTCGGGTGCTGCTCCACCGGCGGCTGCGGGCGCTCCTGCTCGGGCGCGGCCGTCGTGAGGTGCACGGGCTCGCCGTGGTGGTGGAGCCGCGCCTCCTCGCCCGAGAGCAGGCGGTACGCCACCAGGTCGTGCCGCACGTCGACCTCGACCCGGGCGCCCGCCTGCAGGACGGTGAACGCGACGCGGGTCAGCCGGCGGGGGAGCCGCGGTGCCAGGCGCACCGCGTCGCCGGACTGCCGCAGCCCGCCCAGCCCCACGACCAGCGCCGTCCACGCGCCCGCGAGCGCCGCGACGTGCAGCCCCTCGGCGGTGGACGCGCGCAGGTCGGACAGGTCGATGAGCGCGCACTCCCGGGCGTACGCGTAGGCGAGGTCCGGGTGGCCGACCTCGGCGGCGACCACCGCCTGCGCGGGCGCCGACAGCGACGAGTCCCGGACGGTGATCGCCTCGTAGTACGCGAAGTCGCGCCGCTTCTGCTCGACGGGGATGTCGTCGCCCGCCACGTGCAGCGCCAGCACCAGGTCGGCCTGCTTGGTGACCTGCCGCCGGTAGAGCTCGACGAACGGGTGGTGCTCCTGGAGCGGGTACTGCGTGTTCTCCGGGGCGCCGAAGTCCCACGGGGCGTGCCGGGTGAAGCCCTCGTGCTGCTCGGTGACGCCGAGGTCGGCCGAGTACGGCACGAGCATCCGGTCCGCCGCGCGGCGCCACTCGGCGCGCTCGGTGGCCGTCACGCCGAGCCGGGTCGCGACGTCGGGGTGCCGCTCGCAGGCGTCCGCGGCGGCCCGGAGGTTCTCCCGCGCGACGAGGTTCGTGTACGCGTTGTTGTCGACGACCGCGGTGTACTCGTCGGGGCCGGTGACCCCGTCGATCCGGAAACCCTCGGGGGTGTGGTGGCCCCGGCCGGCCCACAGCCGCGCGGTCGGCACCAGCAGGTCGACGGCGACGTCCCGGTCGAACACCGCGTCGCCCGTCGCGGCGACGTGCCGGGCCGCGGCGCAGCCGACGCCCGCGTTCACGTGGTACGCGGCCGTGCTGGCGGGCCAGTAGCCGGAGCACTCCCGGCCGCTGATCGTCCGCCAGGGGAACGTCACCCCCGGCAGGCCGAGCTCGACCGCCCGGGCCCGGGCCGCCGGCAGCGTGGCGTGCCGCCAGCGCAGGTGGTCCGCCGCGGCGCGCGGCAGGACGTGGTCGAGCACCGGGAGCACGAAGCACTCCGAGTCCCAGAAGGTGTGCCCGTGGTAGCCCGAGCCCGCCAGGCCCTTCGCCCGGATGCCGGCGCCGTCCGCCTGCGCCGCGGCCTGCACGACCTGGAGCAGCGCGTACCGGGCCGCCTGCTGCAGCTCGTCGTCGCCCTCGACCTGCACGTCGCCGCGCGCCCAGATCCCCGCGAGCTCGGCCTCCTGCTCGTGGCGCAGCCCGGACCAGCCCGCCGCGCGGGCCCCGCGCAGCTCGGCGTCGGCGCGGGTGTGCAGCGCCGCGGCGTCCGTGCCCCCCGCGTACGCGGCGAGCACCACGACCTCGACCGTCTGCCCGGCACGCAGGTCGACGGTGAGCACGGCACCGGCCGGGTCGTCGGTGGACCAGCGGGTCGTCGCGCCGTCGTCGGCGGTCACCTCGTGCGCGGTGCGGACCACCACCTCCCGGCCGGAGCGGTCGGCCCGCTGGTGCACCGCGGAGCCCTCGGGGTCGTGCCGGCAGGTCAGCGTGCGCACGCCCGGCTCGTGCGCGGGCGGGGCACCGGCGTGCCCGCAGCCCGGCACCGGCCGGGCGGTCAGCGTCACGTCGGCCTCCGCCCGGACCCGCCAGCGGGTCGCGACCACGCCGCGGCGGGTCAGCGGCACCAGGCGGCGGGTGCTGAGGACGACGGTGCCGCCCGTCGAGGGGGCGGTCCAGCGCTGCTCGCGGTCGAGGACGCCGCGGCGCAGGTCGAGGACGCGGTCGTCGTGGTGCCGGTCGCGAGACCGCCCGTCGCCCGGGGCGGCCGGTGCCGCGTCCTGCCGGTGGTGCGGACCCTCGTCGCCCGGGGGCGCGTCCAGCGGGTCGCCGTCGACCGCCCAGCCGAGGGCCCACGCGTCGACGACGGGCACCAGCACCTCGTCCACCGCGGGGTCGGCGTACGCCCGCTCGGCGTAGGCGTGCGGCACCTCCTCGTACACCGTCGCGAGCAGGGTGCCGGGTCCCAGCCCGTGCCCGGGCCGTTCCGGCACGGCGCGCACGCCGAGGTAACCGTTCGACAGCGTCAGCACGGAGGCGGCGGCCGCGGGGTGGTGCAGGTCCAGGCGGGACTGCCGGACGTGCCAGGGGTCGTCGGATCGGTGGAGCACGGGGTCACTCCACCACAGCGCCGCCGGGGCGGCGCGGGGAAGGTCGGCCGACGGGCCGGTCAGCCCAGCAGGTCGCGGAGGTCGTCCCGGGTGAGGGTGGTCGAGAACAGGTCCCCGTCGTCCAGCACCGCGTCCACCAGCGCGGCCTTGCGGGCCTGGAGGGCCACCACCTTCTCCTCGATGGTGCCCTCGGCGATCAGCCGGTAGACCAGCACCGGCCGGTCCTGGCCGATCCGGTGCGCGCGGTCGACCGCCTGCTGCTCCGCGGCGGGGTTCCACCACGGGTCGAGCAGGAACACGTAGTCGGCCTCCGTCAGGTTCAGCCCGGTGCCGCCCGCCTTGAGGCTGAGCAGGAACACCGGCGCGTCGCCGGTGCGGAACTCGTCGACGACCTCGCCGCGGCGGGTGGTCGAGCCGTCCAGGTAGACGTAGGGCACGCCGGCGGCGTCCAGGCGGTCCGCGGCACGCGCCAGGTAGGACGTGAACTGGCTGAACACCAGCGCGCGGTGCCCCTCGGCGACGACGTCGTCCAGCTGCTCCAGCAGGGCGTCCAGCTTGGCGGACGGGATGCCGGCCAGCGCCGGGTCGATCAGCGAGGCGTCGAGCGCGAGCATCCGCAGCAGCGTCAGCGACCGGTAGACGATGAACCGCTGCCGGTCCAGGTCGTCGATCAGGCCGAGCACCTTCTGCCGCTCGCGCTGCAGGTACCGGTCGTAGACCTCGCGGTGGGCGGGGTCGAGGGCGACGGTGAGGGTCTGCTCCTGCTTCTCCGGCAGGTCGGCGGCCACCAGGTCCTTGGTGCGGCGCAGCAGGAACGGGCGGATCCGGCGCCGCAGCCGGTCGAGCCGCCCGGCGCGGAGCCGAGCCGCGGACGCGGGGAGGTCGCCCGCGCCGGGGCCGGTCGCGATGCCGGCGTGCGCGTCCTCGATCGGCCGGACGTACTGCAGCGCGAACGTCGCGGCGGGCGGCAGCAGCCCGGGCGCCACCAGGTCCAGCAGCGCGTGCAGCTCGGTGAGCGAGTTCTCCACCGGGGTGCCGCTGAGGGCGAGCACGAACGGGGCGCCCAGGTCCTTCGCCGCCCGGTGCACCCGCGACGCCGGGTTCTTCACCTGCTGCGCCTCGTCCAGCACGACGCCCGCCCAGCCGACCGCGGCGTACGCCGCCGCGTCCAGGCGGAGCAGGGCGTAGGACGTGACGACGACGTCGGCGCCGGCCGCCACCTCGGCGAGCGGGGCACGCCCGGCCGCCTGGGTCGCCTCGATCCGCCGGACGGCGAGCCCCGGGGCGAACCGGGCGGCCTCGGCGACCCAGTTCGGGGTGACCGAGGTGGGGGCGACGACGAGGAACGGGCGGCCCTCGTCACCGGCGCCGCGGGTCTCGACGGCGTGCTGCAGCAGGGCGAGGGTCTGCAGCGTCTTGCCGAGCCCCATGTCGTCGGCCAGGATCCCGCCGAGCCGGTGCCGCCAGAGGAACGCGAGCCAGGCCAGCCCCTCGGCCTGGTACGGCCGCAGCTCCGCCCGGAGCCCGGCCGGGACCGGCACGGGCGCCGGGGCGTCGCCGGCGGCCTCGGCGAGCAGCCCGCGCCACGCGTCGGGCGGCTCGGCCTCGTCGGCGAGCGCGGCGAGGTCCGCCCACAGGCTGGTCTGGTGCCGGCTCACGCGCAGGCCGGTCTCCCACTCGGCGAGCTCGCGCGCCTCGGCCACCAGGGCGGCCAGCGGCTCGAGCGCCGGGTGGTCGAGCGACAGGTAGGTGTGGTCGACCAGGCGCAGCCGCCGGCGCCCTTGCGCGAGCGCCGTGAACAGCGGCCCGAACGGCACGGTGCGGCCGTCGATCGTCACGGTCACGCCGAGGTCGAACCAGTCGGTCCGCTCGCTGGGCTGCGCCGTCACGGTCAGCACCGGGGCGTCGTGCAGGACCCGGTAGTCCGGGACGGTGCCGACCGTGTCCACCCGGACGCCCCGCAGCCCGGTGAGGCGCGGCAGGGCACCGGTGACGAAGTCGGCGGCGTCCGCGTCGCGCAGCGTGGTGGGCAGCGCCAGCGGCGGGTGGGCGCCGAGGGTCTCGGCGTCGTCGTCCGCGGGGTCCGGCCAGCCGCCCGGCACCAGGTCCTCCGGCACGAGCGTCCGCGGGTCCGGCGCCGGACCCGAGCGGGCGTGCCCGTCCCACCGCCAGGTCAGGTCGACCACCCGGCCGGGCAGGGGCCGGACCGTCAGGACGAGCGTCGGCGGCGCGGGTGGCGGCACCACCACCGAGCCGTCGCCGCTGCCGACGTCGAGGCCCGCGCGCAGGGCGGGCAGCCGCTCGCGCAGGAACGCGCCGGACTGGTCCGCCGGGACGACGACGCCCGCCCGGAGCGCGTCCGCGACCGTCCGGCCGCCGGCCGCGTCCCCGAGCAGGGCGAGCTGCTGCGGGCCGAGCGGCTCGGCCGTCGGCGCGAGCAGCACGCGGCGCGGGTGGGCGGGGTCGACGACGTAGACGCCGTGGTCGCCGATGGCGTGCGCGTGCGCGACGGGGTGCGGCTCGCCGTCGACGGTCAGGTGCGCCGCGACGCGCAGACCGCCGGGACCGTCGGGGCCGTCGGCGGTGCGGGTGACGTCGAGCCCCAGCCGGGCCGTGCCCGCGCGCCGGACCTCGGCACCCGCGCCCGACCCGACCAGGACGATCCCGAGCGCCTGCGCCTGGTCCAGCAGGTCCCACAGCACGGGGTTCGCGAAGTCGTCCAGGTACACCCACGCCGCGTCCTGGCCGGGGGCGGGCGGCTCCGCGGCGCGGTGCAGGGCGCCGACCTGGCAGAACCAGCGGTGCTGCTCGGGGTCCAGGTCCAGCCGGGCCCGCAGGTGCGGGATGTTCGCCCAGGTGACGCTGCCGCGCGCCCACCCGCGGTCGGTGCGTGTCACCGGCCGGACGCCGAGCCGGTAGCCGGCCGTCGCGGGGTCCGGGGGCTCGCCGGGGCGGCGGGCGACCGCGGTGCGGGAGACGGGGCCGTTCCAGCGCTCGCGGGTGCGGGGCGTGAGCTCGCGGAGCTCGACCTGCAGCCCGGCGCGCCGGCTGCGCGGGGCGGGGGCGTCGGCGCCCCAGGCGAGCAGCCCGTCGAGCACGGCGCGCCAGTCGCCGCCCACCGCGGGGTCCGCGCCGCCCGCCACGGGGTCCGTGCCGCCCGCCGGGTCGGCGGGGGACGGGACGGCGGGCACGGCCCCGATGCTGCCACACGGCCCCGACAGCCCCGCCCGCGGGCCGCTCTGCCGCCGCCTCCTCCCGTCCCCGCCGTCGCTCCGCGCCGAGAGGGCAACCGACATGTCGAGCGAGTACCCACTGGGTACTCGCTCGACGTGTCGACTACTCGCTCGGTGCGCGGCGCCGGCCGCGCGGCGGCGGTCGCGCGGCGGCGGGGTCAGGCCGGCTCCACCTCCGCCAGGACCGCGGTCAGCTGCTCCCGGGTGGTGGCGTCGAGCACGCGCTGCACGCGCTCGCCGTCGCTGAACACCAGGGCGATCCGGGACAGCAGCGACAGGTGCTCGTCGCCGACCCCGGCGATGCCGACGACCACCCGTACGGGGTTGCCGTCCCAGTCGAGCGGCTCCTCGTACCGGACCAGGCACACGGCGGACCGGTGGATGGCCCCCTTCGCGGCGTTGGTGCCGTGCGGGATCGCGAGGTAGCTGCCCATGTACGTGGAGATGGTCAGCTCGCGCTCGAACATGGCGTCCACGTACCCGGGCTCGACGGCGCCCGAGCCGACCAGCAGCGCGCCCGCCTCCCGGATGGCCTCGTCCTTGGTGCGGGCGCTGCCCGCGGGGACGACCAGGTCGGCGCTCAGCAGCTCGGTCATGACGTGCTCCTCTCCGCCGTCTCGGCCTGCGACTCCGCCTGGGCCGCCCGCACGACGTCGTCGTACACGGGGCTGGACAGGAAGTTGTCGACGGACACGTGGCGCGCGCCGGGCGCGTGCCGACGGGCCCGGTCGGTCAGCTCGCGCTGGGTGATGACCAGGTCGACGTCGTCCTCCAGGTTGGCGACCGCCTTGTTGACCACGGTGATGTCGCCGCGGCCGGCCTTCTTGAGCTTGTCCCGCAGGATGCTCGCGCCCATCGCGGACGACCCCATGCCGGCGTCGCACGCGAACACGATCGAGCGGACGGGCGCCGCGGCCCCCGCCACGCCGTCGGTCGGGCCGGTACCGCCGGTGGTCGCCGTGCCGGCGCCGACCGTGGCGGCCATCGCGCCGAGCGCGGCGGACGACTTGCCCTTGTTCGCCTCGGTCTGGGCGATCGCGGCCGCGAGGTCGCCGCCGCCCGCCGCCAGGTCCCGCTTCCGCGAGGCCCGGAGGATGACCGCCGCCACCAGGAACGTGACCACGAAGGCCAGCACCACCGAGAGCGTCACCCCGACGAACGAGTCGCGTGGTGTCGCGGCGTACACCGCGATGATCGACCCCGGTGCCGCCGGGCCGCGCAGGCCGCTGCCGAACACCACGTTGGTCGCGATGCCGGTCGCGCCGCCGAGGATCGCCGCGATGATCAGCGTCGGCTTCATCAGCACGAACGGGAAGTACACCTCGTGGATGCCGCCGATGAACTGCACGACCGCCGCGCCCGGGGCGGACGACCGCGCCGCACCGATGCCGAAGAACGTGTAGGCCATCAGGATCCCGAGGCCGGGCCCGGGGTTGGACTCCACGAGGAACAGCAGCGACTTGCCCTGCTCGACGACCTCCTGGGCGCCCAGCGGCACCAGGACGCCGTTGCCGATGGCGTTGTTCAGGAACAGCACCTTCGCGGGCTCGACCACCACGGCCATCAGCGGCAGGAGGTGGTTGTCGGCCATCCAGGACACGACGTTCCCGAGCGCGTCGGACACGCCGGTGATGATCGGGGCGAACCCGAAGAACGCCCCGACGGCCATCGCGGCGCCGAGGATGCCCGCGGTGAACATGTCGACGAGCATCTCGAAGCCGGGCTTGATCTTCCCGGCCCAGATCGAGTCCACCTTCTTCAGCACCCACGCCGACAGCGGGCCGACGATCATCGCGCCGAGGAACATCGGCACGGTGGAGCCGGTGATCATGCCGACCGCCACGATGGAGGCGACGACGCCGCCGCGCTCCTTGTAGACGATCCGGCCGCCCGCGTTCGCGATCAGGATCGGCAGCAGGTAGGTCACCATCGGGCCGACCATGCCGACGTACTGCTGGAACGTGGTGCCGTCGTCGGCGAGGGCGAGCTGGGTGGCGGCGCCCTGCCAGCTGCCGGGGTCGTCGGCGTTGCCGAACCCGCCGAGGATGCCGTTCGGCAGCCAGCCGACGGCGATGAACAGCGACGTGATCAGCCCCCAGGCGAGGAACGCCGGGAGGTTCGGCATGATCATGGCGCTCAGGAACGCCCCGAACCGCTGGACGCGGACCTGGGCCTGCTTGCCCCGCGACGGGGCCGGCGTGGTGGTGGCGGCTGCGGTGGACACGGGGTTCACACCTCCCCGTCGCGGGGGGTCGGCCGGGCGCTGCGGCCCGGCGCGGAGAGGATCCTCATTGACCTGCTCCTTCGTGGTGGGTGGCGACTGCCTCGCGGCGGGTCGTCACGGCTCGATGGTGACCTTGATGCCCGCGCCCGTACGGACGACGTCGATGCCCTCGGCGACCTGGTCCAGCGGCAGCCGGTGGGTGATGAGGTCGGCGACGGGAACGCTCCCGTCGGCGATGTGCGCCAGCGCCTGGCGGTTGTGCTCGGGGCTGGACCCGTTCGCCCCGAAGACCGCCAGCTCGCGGTAGTGCACGAGGTTGGAGTCGAAGGTGATGGTCGGCCAGTCCTTGGGCAGACCGCCGAACAGGCTGAGCCGGCCCTGCGGCGCGAGCATCTGCAGCGCCTGCTCCTGCGCGACCCCCGAGGCGGCGGCGGTGATGACGACCGAGGGCCCGCGCCCGTCCGTGGCCTCCTTGACGGCCTCGACCGGGTCGACCTCCGCCGCGCAGATCGCGACGTCGGGGTGCACGACGGCGGCGGCGAGGTCGAGGCGCTCGCGGCTGAGCTCGACCAGGACCACCTTCTCGGCGCCGCGGGCGCGGGCGAGCCGGACGTGCAGGCAGCCGATCGGGCCCGACCCGACCACGACGACGGTGTCGCCCTTGTGCACGTCGATGATCTCCTGGGCGTTGATCGCGCAGGCGAACGGCTCGGCGACGCTGGCCTCGGCGAACGAGACGTTCTCCGGGATCCGGTTGAGGCCGTCGACCTTCAGCACCTCGCGCGGCACGATCATGTACGGCGCGAACCCGCCGTCGAAGTCGTAGCCCATCGACACCTGGTTCGGGCAGATGGTCATGGCGCCCGCGCGGCAGAACTCGCACTCGCCGCAGGGGATCGCCGCGATGACCTGGACCCGGTCGCCCGGCGCCCAGCCCTCGACCCCGGCACCGACCTCCACGACCTCGCCGGCGATCTCGTGCCCCATGACGCGCGGCGGGCGGATGCGCAGGTGGCCGGAGGTCGAGATCTTGACGTCGGTGCCGCACATCGACGTGGCGCGGACGCGGATCTTGACCTCGCCGTCCTGCGGCGTCGGCTCGGGTGCCTCCTCCAGGCGCACGTCACCGGGGGCGTAGAAGCGGAAGACCTTCATCTCTCTCCTTCACTCAGGCCCGCACGACGCGCGGGCCGGCGGACTCGATCTCGTCGGCGAGCTCCGGGGCGACGCCGCTGTCGGTGACGACGGCGTCGACCCGGCCGAGCGGCGCCACCACGGCGAGCTCGGTGCGGCCGACCTTGGTGTGGTCCGCGAGCACGACGGTGCGGGCCGCGGCGGCCACGAGCGCGCGCTTCACGGTGGCCTCGGCGAGGTCGGGCGTGGACAGCCCGGCCTCGACGCTCAGCCCGTTGGTGCCGAGGAACGCCACGTCGACCCGGACGTCGGCGAGCGCGCGCTCGGCCCAGGACCCGACGGCGGCCAGCGTCCGGGGCCGGACCGTGCCGCCGACCAGGTGCAGCGTGACGAGGGGGAGCGCGGTCAGCGCGGTGGCGACCGGCAGGGCGTGCGTGACGACGGTCAGCTCGCGGTCGGCGGGCAGCATCTCGGCGAGCCGCGCGGTGGTCGACCCGGCGTCGAGGATCACCGACCCGCCCTCGGGCAGCTCGTCCAGCGCGGCCTTGGCGATCCGGTCCTTCTCGGCGCCGAGCTCGTGCTCCCGCTGGGCGAGGGCGGGCTCGCAACCGAGGCGTTCGACCGGCACCGCGCCGCCGTGCACGCGGCGCACCAGACCCATGCGCTCGAGCGCCGTGAGGTCGCGGCGCACGGTCTCGGGCGTCACGTCCATCTCGGCGGCGAGCTGCTGCACCTCGACCCGGCCGGCGGCGCGGGCGGTCGTGAGGATCAGCGTGTGGCGCTCGGGCGGGTACACGACGGCGATGTCCTGTCCTCCAGCGTGCGGCCCGGGGTGGCGCCGCGTCGGGCCTCGGTGCCCGGCAGTGCCCACTGTGGCGGAGGACACACCGGAAGTCAACAAAAACGGGGGAACCCAGAGCGAAGCAAACACCGATGCGGGGGCAAACGCAGGTTCGCGCCGCGTCGGGGGAGGTCACCCGCGACTTCGTGACGCCGGGAACAACGGCTCCTCGTGCCGCGTTGGGAAGGGCAGGATGAAGAAGCGATACGAAGACCTCGAGATGCAGGACGGCACGGTCGTGCGCTACCAGCGTCACGGCAACGGCGGCGGGCTCGTCGCCAAGGGGGCCGTCGTCGACGACACGGCGTACGTCGCGGACTCCGCCTGGGTGGACCCGGGCGCCCGCGTGGAGGCGCGCGCCCGGATCGGGCAGCACTGCTGGGTGGAGCCCGGCGCGCGCGTGGAGGTGGCGGCGACCGTCGGCTCGCACGTGCACCTGGCGCGCGGCGCGACCGTCGGCGCCGGCGCCTCCGTGGGGGTGCGCGCCGAGATCGGCGCCGACGCCCGCCTGGAGCCCCGCGCGGTCGTGGAGGCCGAGTCGCGGGTGGAGCCGGGTGCGGTCGTGCCCGGCACCGCCGTCCGCGGCGGCCGGCGCCTCGACCGGCACCTGGTCGCCTGACGCCCTGACCCGCCCTCCGCCGTGCCCGCGGCCGGCATCCCTCGCCGAGGTCGAGGGCTTGCCCGCGCCGGGCGGGCGGAGACCCTCGACCTCGCCGCGAACGCTCGACCTCGGCGGTGGCGGTGGCCCGGCGGGCCGGTCAGCGGCCCGCGGGGCGGCGCTCGCCCGCCAGGACCGCGAACGGGAGGGTGTTGCCCGCGGGCGGCAGCGGGCACGTGCCGTGGTCGCTGAAGGCGCACGGGGCGTTCTCGGCGCGGTTCAGGTCGAGGACCACGGAGCCGTCCGGTCGCGGGTCGACGGCGAGGACCCGGAACGCCGCCGTCTCGCGGCCGTTGGTCGCGTCCCGGAACCAGATCGCCGGCTGCCCGCCACCCGCCACCTGGAGCACGTGCTCCGCGCCGTCGTGGAAGAGGCGGACGTGCCCCGCGACGTCGCGGCGGTGCCGCACCCGGCCCGCCACCGAGCCCGTCTCCTCCACCGTCCCCGCGGCGGCGGGCTCGTAGCCGGCCGTCAGCACCCAGGCGGCGTCGTGGGCGAAGCGGGGGACGCCGTCGAAGGCGGCCACCGCGGGGGCGTGCGGGTCGCGCACCCGGACCCCGTGGTTCAGCGGGCCGCGGCCGACCGTCTCCAGGAGCCGGTCCCCGGCGCGCAGGTCGCCGACGGCGCCGCCGGCAGGGGTCCACACGACGGTGGCCGCGCCGAGCGGGGCGCCGTCGAGGCTGAGCGCCCCGCCCGGCGCCCCCGCCGCCGCGCCCGCGGGGTCGACGTGGATGCCGGCGTCGTCGGCCCACCACAGGCCGGGCAGGTCGTCGTACGCCGCCGGCGTCCCGGTCAGCCAGTGCAGGGCGGTCAGGCTGAGCCAGCCGTACGGGTCGGCGAGCTCGGCGTCCCGGGCCGCGGCCCAGGCCCGCCAGCCGGCCGGTGCGGTGAGGTCGTCGGTGCTGGTCACGGGGTGCTCCTCCGGGGGTCGGCGCGGTCCGGGAGACGCTAACCGCGCCCCGGCGGAGCCGATGCCCGGTGGCGCGCGGTGAGACGACGTGACCGGTGGTCCGCCCGGCGCGCGGCCGGGCCGCGTCGCCGCGATACTGACCGGCATGCCGACGTTCGCCGCGCTCGCCGCCCGTGCGGAGGACCGGGTCACCTCCGCCGTCGTCCGCCTGCTGTCCCGCCGCGGGTACACCCCGCGCGTGGTCGCGTACCCGTCGTACGGGACCGTCGACCGGTCGCGCGTGCGCGCCCGGGTACTGCTCACCGCGCCCGACGCGCCGACGCCGGGCAGCATCGCCCGCCGGGGCTGGCGGAACCTGCTGTCGGCCGAGCTGCCGGACGCCGAGGTGCGGGTCCGCGCGCAGCCCGGCGAGGGGCCGGACCTGCTGGTGGCGCGCACCGACCGCGGGGGCTACCTGGACGCGTGGCTGGACGTCCCGCTGGAGCCGGGCTGGCAGACGCTCTACCTGTCGGTGGGCGAGGACGCCGACGTCCCGGCCCCGGTGCAGGTGGTCGACCCCGCGGCGACGCACGGCATCGTGAGCGACATCGACGACACCGTGCTCGTGACGATGGTGCCGCGGCCGCACCTCGCGGCGTGGAACTTCCTGGTCCGCTCGGAGGCGCGCCGCAAGCCGGTCCCCGGCATGCCGGAGCTGTACGGACGGTTGACGGCGACGCACCCCGACGCCCCGGTGTTCTACCTGTCCACCGGCGCGTGGAACACCGCCAGCGCCCTGTCGCGGTTCCTGCACCGGGTGGGGCTGCCGCAGGGGTCGCTGCTGCTCACGGACCTGGGGCCGACGGGTGCCGCGCTGATGCGCTCCGGGCGGGAGCACAAGGCCGCGACCCTGCGCCGGCTCGCCGACGAGCTGCCCGGGCTGCAGTGGATCCTCGTCGGCGACGACGGCCAGCACGACCCGCAGGTCTACGAGACGTTCGCGGCGGAGAACCCCGGCCGGGTCGCGGCCATCGCCGTGCGGGAGCTGTCGGTCGGCGAGCAGGTCGCGCAGAACGGTCTGCCCGGACCGACCCCGGCCACCCGGCGCGCGGTGGACGAGCTGGACCGGTCGTCGGTCGTGACCGTGCACGCGCCGGACGGGCGGGCGCTGGCGGACCAGCTCGCGGAGGCGGGCGTCATCGGCTGACCGCCCGCGGCGGCCGGTGGCGACCCCTGGCGCCCTCAGGCCCCCGGGTCCGACCGCCCGAACACCTGGCGCAGCGCGCGCCGGGCGGCGTACCAGCCGGACAGGCCGTGCACGCCCGGCCCGGGGGGCGCCGACGCCGAGCACAGGTACACGCCGGGCGCGCCGGTGGCGAACGGGTCGAGCCGCGGGGTGGGCCGGGTGAACATCCCGACCAGCGAGATGGCCCCGCCCGAGATGTCGCCGCCGACCAGGTTGGCGTCGTGCTCGGCCAGCCGGGCCGCGGGGATGCCGTGCGCGGCGACGACGGTGTCCCGGAACCCCGGCGCGAACCGCTCGACCTGCCGGATCACCGTCTCGGTCGGGTCGACGTCGGACCCCGCGGGCACGTGCGCGTACGCCCAGACCGGGCGCAGGCCGCCCGTCACCCGCCCGTGGTCGAGGGACGCCGGGTCCGACAGCAGCGTCAGCGGCTGCTCGGCGTGCCGGCCGCGGCCCACGGCGCGCTCGGCCGCGACGACCTGGTCGCGGCTCCCGCCGAGGTGCACCGTGCCCGCCCGGTGGACGTCGGGGTGCGCCCACGGGATCGGCCCGTCGACGACGAGGTCGACCTTGGCGGCCGCGTTCCCGTACCGGAAGCCGGCGTACGCGCGCACCAGGTGCGGCGGCATCGCGTCGCCGAACACCTGCGCGACGAGCCGCGGGCCGGTGTCGAACAGGTAGGCCCGGGCGGGCGGCAGGTCGGCGCGCCGCGCGACCGGGTGCCCGGTCACGACGCGGCCGCCGAGCCGCACCAGGTCCGCGAGCAGCGCCTCCACGATCGCCTGCGACCCGCCGCGCACCACCGGCCAGCCGTGCCCGGCGTGGGCGAGCGTGGTGAGCAGCACCGCCGTGCCCGCCGCGGCCAGCGACGGCAGCGGGGTGATGGCGTGCCCGGCGACGCCGGTGAGCAGCGCGGCGCCCTCCTCGGTGCGCAGCGCCGACGGCACGACGGACTGCCCGTTGCGCAGCACCGCGAGCGCGAACCGGGCCGCCGTCACCGCCGACCGGGGCGTCGCCCCCGCCGGGACGCTCCGGTGGTCGCCGAGCGCCAGCGCGACGACGTCCTCCCACTGCGCGGCGAGCGGGCCGAACGTCTCCCGCCAGGCGGCACCGTCCGCCCCCAGCCCGTCGGCGGTGCGGTCCAGGTCCCGGTAGGCGATCGCCGCCCGGCCCCCGTCCAGCGGCTGCGCGAACGACGCGGCGGGCGTCAGCAGGTCGAGGCGCTCGTGCAGCCCCAGCGACCGGAAGAAGGGGGACGCCCACGCCATCGGGTGCACCGCGGAGCAGATGTCGTGCACGACCCCGGGGGCCAGGCCGAGGTCCAGCGTGCGCGAGCCGCCGCCCACGGTGTCCTGCGCCTCCAGCACGACGACCTCGAGCCCCGCGCGCGCCAGGGTGACGGCGGCGGCCAGGCCGTTCGGGCCGGCGCCGACGACCACGGCGTCCACCTCGCGGCCGCCGCGCTGCCCCGGCGTCCCCGGCCCCGCCGCGTGGGCGGCCCGGCCGCGCGGTGACGCGGTCGGGCCGCGGCCGCGGCGGGCGCCGTGCCGGGCCGGACCGGCCCCGCCGGCGCGCTCGTCGCGGCCGGGGCGGTCCGGTCGGTCGGGTCGGTCCGGTCGGTCGGCGGAGGACGAGGTCACGCCCTCGACCGTAGGCGGGATGGCTCGCGTCCGCACCGGCTCGCGCGAGAGGCGGCACGGGCGAGGCCGCCCGTGCGGGCCGCGCCCGACCGCGCGCCCCCGGATCAGGCCGGGCCGGCCGCCCGGGCGAGCCGCACGGCCTCGGCGGCGCCGCCGGTCCACGGCTCGCCGTGCCCCGGCAGCACCAGCTGCGCGCGCGTCGCCGCGAGCGCGTCCAGCGACGCGAGGTTCAGCGCGCTGTCCGCGGTGGCGGCCCCGGCGACGATGCGCGGCCCGGTGCGCCCGGTGTACGGGTCGAGCGTGACAAGCGCGTCACCGGACAGCAGCACGCCCCGGTCGGGCAGGTGCAGCGCGACGTGCCCGTCCGTGTGGCCGGGGCAGGCGACGACCTCGGGCCTGCCGGGGACCTTGAGCCGGGTGCCGGGGTCCAGGGACCGGACCACCGTGACGCCGCGGACCCGCGCGGCACCCGCGGCGAGCATCGCGCCGAGGATCGGCAGTGCCCGGGGGTGCCGGATCGGGTAGGTGGCGCGGGGGTTCTCGTGGGCGTACCGGTACGGGTGCGCCGCGAGCCGCGCGTCCGCCGGGTGCACCCAGACGTCCACGTGCAGGTTCCGCATCGCCTGCCGGGCGAACCCGACGTGGTCGAAGTGCGCGTGGGTGAGCACCACCGCGCGGACGTCGGCCGGCGTGCGGTCGACGGCGGCGAGCAGCCGCGGCAGCATCGGCCACATCCGGGGCAGGCCCGCGTCGACGACCGTGGCGCCGCGCTCGTCGGCGACGACGTAGCAGTTGACGTAGGCGTGCTCGAGGCGGGCGACCCCGGGGGCGGGCACGGAGATCTTCACGACGCGCTCCGGTCGCCCGCGGCGGCGCCGGTCCCGGGCGCGGGGACCGGCTCGACCGGCCGCGGCACCTCGTCGTCCGTGCGGAAGCCGATGGCCTTGTGCGAGCCGTCGCAGAACGGCTTGATGCCGGACGCGCCGCACCGGCACAGCGCGACGGTGGCGCGCCGCCGGGGGACGGCCCGTCCGGCGGCGTCGCGGATCTCGACGTCGCCGCGCACGAGGATCGGCCCGTCCGGGCAGGGGGTGAGGACGACGGGGGCGTGCTCGGCGCTCATGCGGTCTCCAGGTGGCGCGGTGCGGGGGAGGGGCGGCCGGGGGGCGGGCCGTCGGCGGGGTCGGGGCGGGCGGCGTCGTCGACGTGCGCGGCGTGGTCGGGGTGTCCGCCGCGGGTCGCCGGGGAGGCGGTGGTGCGGGCGCGGAGCTCGCGGGGCGACGTCGCGGCCCGCGGCAGCCGGGCCCCGCCGTAGCGGGCGCCGCCGGTGGCACGCAGGGCCAGGGCGAGCCAAGCGCACACCGCGCGCTCGAGCAGCCAGGCCGGGGCGAGCAGGCTGGCGGTGACCGGGAACCGATCCGCCCCGCCCGCGCGCCGTCGGCCGCTCTCGGCGAGCGCGCACGCCGCGGCGGCGAGCAGCAGGAGCAGGCGCGGCGCGCGGCGGGCGGCCAGCACGACGGCGGGCAGCACGGCGAGCTCGGCGGCGAACCGGCCGGGCTGGGCCAGGCTGTCGTAGGCCTGCCGCGGGCGCTGGGCGAGGAAGTGCCGGGTCGTCGGCGGGCGGCGCGGCACGTACACGTCATCAGCGCGCAGCACCCGCCCGCCGCGCGCCCGGACGGTGCGCAGCAGCTCCAGGTTCTCGAACAGCACGTCGTCGTCGTAGCCCTCGGGGCCGAGCGCCGTCCGGCGGACCGCGAGAGTGCCCGGGTAGTCCCCGCCCGTCGCCCGGTTGACCAGGGACCGGGCCGTGTCCCAGCGCGCGTGCCAGGGCATCGGGACGAAGACGTTCTGCGGGCGGACCACGTCGGCCTCGGCGAGCCGGTCCAGGACCGCGCGGAGCGCGGGCTCGTCGTACCGCACGTCGTCGTCCGCGAGCACCACCCGGTCCGTCCGGGCGAGCCGCAGGCCGGTCACGACGCCGGCGACCTTGCCGTTCCGGCCCGGGTGCGGGTCCGGGCGCACGTGCCGGACCGCGGCGGGGAAGGCGCGGGCGTGGGCGGCGAACCGCGCGTCCCCGGAGCCGTCCACGACGGTGACGGGCAGCCAGGCGACCAGCCGGCCCAGGTAGCCGGCCAGGTCGGGCAGGTCGTGGTCCTCGGCCCACCGCAGCGGCAGGACGTACTCCGCGTCCGGCAGCGCCGGGTCGCCCGGCGTCACGCCGCGCTCCCCACCGCCAGCGGTCGGCGCAGCGAGGACCGGCCCGCGGTCCAGGAGTCGATCTGGTGCCGCCCCACCCGCCCGTCGACCGCGAGGCACGCCGCCGCGCCGAACAGCACGTCGTCCCGCAGCGCGGGCTGCTGCTCGACGAGCCCGCCCGCGAGGTCCCGGCCGGCGATCTGCTCGTGCACGGCGTCCGCCTCGACGTGCTCGTCGAAGTACCAGGTGACGTCGGCGTCGTACCCGTGCCGGCGGAAGCCGTTGCCGTACAGCCGGTTCGGCTGCGACGACGTCATCTCGAACGCCGCGAGGTGGCCGACGATGCAGCCGCGCAGCCGACGGTGCAGGCCGAACAGGCTCATCATGTTCACCGAGGCGAGGGTGATCGCCGGCACGTCGTCGACGTACCGGCCGTAGGTGTCGTCCAGCCCCAGGCCGCGCATCGTGCGGGCGAACAGCGCCGCGTGCATGCGCTCCGGGCGGCCGCCGCCGTACTCGTCGGCCTGGATCTCGACGAGCGCGGCCTTGGGGACACCCAGCAGCCGCGGGATCGCCCAGGTGTGCGGGTCCGCCTCCTTGAGCTGGTACACCGACCGCTGGACGAGCATCTCCCGGAGCTGGTCGTCCGTGGCCTTCCGCGCGATGTACGCGGACAGGCTGGGGCCGTCGTCGCGGCTCGTCAGGTCGAACAGGGCGCGTGCCACCGCCGGGCCGAGGCCCTCGCGCCCGGCGTTCGCGTCCAGCTCGGCCAGCAGGTCCTCGGGCAGGGTCACCTCGGCGCGCAGCTGCGCCTCGAACGGGTCCTCGAGCGCGGCGCGGGCGCGCAGCAGGGTCGGGTCCCACTCCAGGCGGTCGTCGACCCCGTCCAGACCCTGGTGGTGCAGCTCGTACAGCGCGGTCAGCGTGACCTGCACGTCCTCGTCGGTGAGCAGGTCCGCGGACCCGGCGGCGGCCCGGGCGGCCTCCTCCGGGAGGGCGTCGTCGACCTCCCCGGTCGTCAGGGCGTGCCGGACCCGCTCGCTGAGCGGGCCTCGGGGCGACGGTGCGCGCATGGTGTGGGTGTCCCTCGTCCGGGGGCGGCGCGCGACGGCGCGCTGCGGGCGCCCCCGGCTGCTCGAGGGCGGGCGCGGGAGGCGGGCGGCGTGCGCCGCTGCATCCCGTGCTGGTCACGCTAGCCGTGCGGAGGGGGACCCGCGCGGCGAGCGGCGGGCGCGCGCGGGCCTGCGCCCGTGCAGGTCAGGCGGCCGCGCGGGGTGTCGGCCCCGGGTTGCGTAGGTGACGGGCGCCGGTTGGGTGCCGGCCGGAGGCTCCTAGCGTCGGATCCGGGTCGTGCGCACCGCGTGGCCCGGGCTCCCGGGAGGGTGAGGCGCATGTCCGACGGTCACGGCCAGCAGCCAGGTCCGGGGGTGCCGCCCCCCGCGTCGGCGGCCGCGCCGCCCCCGCCCCCGCCCGCGCCGGCCGTGGATGCCGAGTCCGACGGCGTCTCGCTCGCGGCGTTCATCACCGGTCTGCTCTCGCTCGGGCCGGTGCCGCTCGTGCTCGGCCTCGTGGGGTACGAGCGGGCGCGTCGGCGGGGCGCCCGCGCCTCCTGGATGGCCGTCACCGGGATCGTGCTCGGCGCGGTCTCGACGATCGGCCTGATGATCACCGCCGCCGTGCTCGCGTTCTCGCTGGCCCTGGTGGGGCACGTCGTGCACGTCCACGACCGGTACGGCACCGGCGACGGCTCCTGGTCGTGGTCCAGGGACCTGTCGCGCGAGCGGGTCGGCGGCGACGCGCGACCGTGAGGTGCGGACCCGGCCTCAGGCCAGGGCCAGCCCTCCGACCACCTCGACGCCCGGCATGGTCGCCAGCAGCGACCCGGGCAGCGCGATCTTGGACCGCCGCAGGCCCGAGCCGATGATCACCGTGCCGCCCGCCTCCGGGTCCGCGGCCGCGACGCCCGCGTCCAGCAGCACCCGGTAGCCCGTGGGCAACCCGATCGGCGTGATGCCGCCGTACTCCATGCCCGACTCCTCGACCGCGCGGTCCATCGGCAGGAACGACGCCTTGCGCACGTCGAGCAGCCGCTTCACCGCGTTGTTCACGTCCGCCCGCGTCGTCGCCCGCACCACCGCCGCGGCGACGCGCTCGTCGCCGGCGCGCCTCCCGGACACCAGCACGCAGTTCGCCGAGACCACGAGGGGCAGGCCGTAGGCCTCCGTCATCGCGGCCGTGTCGGCGAGCTCCGGGTCGATCTCGGTCACCTGCACCGCGTCGGCCACCTCGGGGGCCACGGCGGCCCAGCCGGACAGCGCGGCGGCGGTCGGCTCGGCGAGCAGGTCCAGGCGGTCCACGGCGCGCGACCAGGTCAGGGATCCGAGCGTGAGGGTCATGGCGGCAGGCTACCCACGGGCCGAGCGGGTCGCCGAGCGGTCCGTCGGGCGTCCCGGGGCGGCGCTCGACGACGGTCGGCTCTCAGTCCCAGCGGACGTCGAGCCGGACGTCCCGGGCGTCGCGGAAGTCCGCGCGCAGCCGGGTGCGCCGGTCGGGCTCGAACCCGTGCACGTCGACCGGACCCTCGAACCCGCCGCTCAGGTCCACGGACCGCGTCGCCGCCCCCTGGCTCAGGAGGAGCACGACCCGCCCGGTGCTGTTCGTGCTGGTGACCCGGAGCGCCGCCAGCTGCCCGGCGTCGAGGGACGTGTCGACGCGGCAGTGCCCGTCGAGCCGGTGCGCGGTGGTGCGCCAGGTCGTCCCCCGCACGAGGGACACGCACCCCGACATGGCCCCGCTCTTGACCACGGCACCCCCACGGGTGAGGAGCATCGCCACGATGACGGCCACCGTCAGCAGGGCCAGGCCCCCGGCCACGTATCCCGAGCTGCCCACGACGTCCTCCCGGTCCTGCTCCGACCCAGCGAATCCGTGCATCGTGGCGCGGGGCCCGGGCGGGTGAGTGGGACCGACGGCCCACTCACGGGGCCGATCGTCGGCCGGGACCATGCGGTCGTGTCGCTCGGCGCGTGCGCCGGCACCGCGTGCCCGGGCGGCGGGCCCACCGGCCCGGCCGGGCCGGGCCGGCTCGGGCCGGCTCGGGTCCAGCGAGGCCGCGGTGCGGCCGGTGCGCACCCCTGCGGCGTGCGGGCAGGATGGCGGACGTGACCGACGCCGCCGCCCCCGCCGATCCCTTCGCCGCCGACCCGTACGTTCTCGTTCCGGCTGCCCCGCCGCTCGAGGAGTACCTGCGGCTGCGCCGGGAGTCGGGGCTCACGCCGAAGAGCGCCGAGCAGGGCGCCGGGGCTCTCGCGGGCAGCTGGTCGTGGTGCCACGTGCGGACCGCCGAGGGGCGGGTCGTCGCGATGGGGCGGGTTGTCGGCGACGGTGGCTGGTACTTCCTGGTCGCGGACATGGCGACCGACCCCGGGCACCAGCGGCGCGGGCTCGGGCGGCGGGTGCTGACCCGGCTGCTGGACGACGTGCGGGCGCGGGCCCCGCGCGGGGCGTACATCACGCTCGTGGCCGACCCGCCGGGGCGGGCGCTGTACGAGTCGCTCGGCTTCCGGGACGTGGCGCCCGGGGCGACGGGCATGGTGCTGGAGATGGGCGCCGAGGCGGGCTGAGGCGGGCGCGTGGCCCGCTCGGCGCCGTTCGGCGGGCGTCGCCGGCCCGGCGGGGTCGGGCTGGGGCAGCCAGGCGGGGCGGTCGCAGTCCTCGGCGCATCGGGAGGCGTGGAGGCCTCGCGGTGCGCTGCCGGTGCCCATGGTGGTGCTCGGCCGCTGGTGAGCTCGATCCGCGGAGACGGGACGGAGCCAGCGAGAGGAGTAGGGCGCGCTCATGCGCTGAAGGCGAGGCGCGGCTCGGCAGCGTGCGGTCCCTCCGGGAGGCGACCGACGTGACACGTCGGTCGAGCAGGAGAGTGGGCCAGTGCGGGACGTATGACCCGCCACGGCGGCACGAGACCCGTCATAGTCGACCCTGGCTGGTCGCAGGTCGCGCTCGCAGGGCTCGGACCGCGACCCGCGGATGGACGACGACTTCTTCGCAGAGGAGGGAGTTCACGCGCAGCGCTTAGCTGACCACCCGTGCGTCACGACCTGGGAGTGACCTCAAGCCGAGCGTGCTGTTCGCGCGCCCGACGTTGGGCGAGGTGCTCGACATCGTCCACGAAGCGGTCGGGCCGTCGAGCGGGCTTCAGGGCGAGCGTGAGTGGTCCGTGGGAGGAGCCGGTGGTGTTCGGGCTCGCGCGGGTGCTGCACCGACGCGGCACCTGCGCGCGGCTCGTTGCTTCTCGACGCCTGCTCCCTCCCGCACGCGCACCCCGAGTGGTGTGCGCTGAGCCGCGTCGATGCGCTCGCGGCGATGGAGTCGGACTACCGGTCGTCCGGGCGACCGGGGCACGGCCCGGCCGTCATGGCCGACGCCGCACAGCGCGGACTGGAGGCGTTGATCGCCTACCGGCCGGAGCCGTTCTGCGTCCAAGGCTGCTACGTGGGAGGCGCTCGGTGTCGACGGGCCGAGCCGGGCGCAGGCGTGGGCGGAACGCACCGGAGGCGGGCTCGTGGTGGAGCGGCTCCCGGCCGGGCACTCCGACGTGGTGCGGGCGCCGTTCGCGTCCATGGTGGCGCGAGCGAACAGGAACGAGACGAGAGCAGAGCGGTGAAGTCCGACTACCTCAAGATCTGGACCGGCAACGCGGCGTCCAACCTCAGCGACGGGCTCACGTTCGTCGCGATGCCGCTGATCGCGGCCGCGCTCACCGAAGACCCACTCGCGGTCTCGGGACTGACAGTCGCGTACACGGTGCCGCGCATCGCGGCGGTGCTCGGCATCGGAGTGCTGATCGATCGCATTGATCGGCGCCGCCTGCTGTATGTCGCCAACATCCTGCGGTCCGCGGCCTTCCTGGCGCTCGCGGTGTCGCTGGGAGCGGGCATCGTCTCGATCCCGGTGCTGTATCTGGTCTACGCGGTGGTGGGTCTGATCGAGACGACCTCGGACAGCGCGGTGTTCGCAGTGCTCCCGACGGCGCTGTCCAAGGAGCGGTTGGACCGGGCCAACTCCCAGATCGCCGGCGCGCAGCTGGTGATCGACGAGTTCGTCGGCCCTCCGCTCGGGGGGTTCCTGTTCGCTGCGGCGGCGTTCTTGCCGGTCGGGGCGAGCGCGTTCGCCTGCGCCATCGCAGCCCTGTGCTTCTTCCTGCTCGAGGGTACGTACCAGGGGCGCCCTGTCGGCGCCGAGCCGACCTCGATCCGGTCGGACCTGCGAACGGGATTCACGTGGCTGCGGGGCAACCGGATCGTCGCCGGGCTGGTCGTGGTGAGTGGGATCGCCAGCATCGCGTACAGCCTCCCGTTCTCCTACCTGGTCCTGTTCGCCGACCGCGCTCTCGGGCTGGACAGCACCGGGTACGGGCTGCTGATGTCCTTCTCCGCGCTCGGCGGGTTGCTCGGGACGTTCCTCGCACCTCGCCTGAGGAAGAAGGTCGGCTACGCACCGGGGATCGTGGCGGCGCTGGCCCTCGGCGCCGTGTCGATCACGCTGTGCGGCCTGACCAGCAACGTGGGCGTGGCAGGCCTCGCGCTCGCCGCTTACATCTGCCACGCCGTGGTGTGGAACGTGCTCGCCGGGACTGTCCGACAGAAGATCGTGCCCCCCGATCTGCTCGGTCGGACCGGCGCCGTCGGGAGGCTGGCGGGGTATCTCGGGATCGCGCTCGGCGCGGGTGTGGGTGGCTGGCTGGCGAGCGAGGTGGGGCTCCGGGTCCCGTTCGTGCTGTCGGGGGCGCTCTTCGTCGTCTGTGCCATGCTCGCCGTCCAGCTGACCCCGGCGATCCGGGCCTGGCAGGCACACGAGGACGAGCCCTCAGCGATCGCGTCGTGAGCATCAGCGTTCGGGAGTTCCGTGGCTCACTCGTGGTGCAGGGTCCTCTCGGCCGGGACGACGTCCACTCTGGCTCGTGGACCAGGACGAGCCCGACGGGGCGGACCGTTCTGCTCCGAGTCGTCATGAGCGCCGTCGCTGCCCCGGGTTCGATCGTGCGCCAGGCCGCCTCCATGAGATCGCTGAGCATGCTCCGGGAACTCGTCCGGGAGGGCCGGACGCCGTCCTTGCAGCCCAGCGCCGCCCCATGGGTCGTCGAGGGCTGGGCTGCAAGGCGTGCGGTGGGGCGGTGGCACTCGGTCAGCGCTGGTAGGTCGGGGCGATCAGCGCGCGGCCGATCGTGTGGAACAGCGCCGTGAACGCCACGGCCGTCGGCGTCGCGTCCGGGGTCACGTCGAGGTGGTCGACGTCGAGCGCGTGCACGGCGAACACGTACCGGTGCGGCCGGTCCCCGGGCGGCGGCGCGGAGCCGGTGTAGCCGGTCGACCCGCCGTCGTTGCGGACCTGGAACGCACCCGGGGGCAGGAGATCGCCCTCCGGCGAGCCGGCGCCGCGGGGGAGCGACGTCGCGCTCACGGGCACGTCCACGACGGTCCAGTGCCAGAAGCCGGCGGGGGTCGGCGCGTCCGGGTCGAAGCAGCTCACGACGAACGAGCGCGTGCCCTCCGGGAAGCCGGACCACTCGAGCGCGGGCGAGAGGTTCTCGCCGTCCGCGGCGAACGTCGCGGGCAGCGGCTCGCCGTGCGTGACGTCGGCGCTCGCGACGTCGAAGTCCGGGACGGACGGCAGCAGCGCGTAGGGCTCGGGGGCGACGGGACGGGTCAGCGAGACGGCCATGGTCCTCCTCCTGGTGGGCGTCGCGGGGGCGCCCGGACGGGTGTGCCTTTCCCGTCATCATGCCCCCGGCCGCGGGCCCGCGCAGGGGCGTCGGCGCGCCTCCGGCGACGCGCCGGGCGACGGTCCCCAGGGCGGGTGACGCCGGATTGACGCGTGCCGGAGTGTCAGCGTCTACTGGCACAATCGAACACGTGTTCGAACGAGGGTCCGGCGGTCGGCCGGCAGACGACGAGGGGGTGCGGCGGTGAACCAGGAGGAGCGGATCGCCCGGGCACGTGCCGCCCTGGTCAGCGCCGAGCTCCGGACCGGCGCCCGCAGCATGGCGCCGCAGGGGGCCGGCGTCGCGAAGGCCCGCCCGGCGGCGGGGAGCAGTGTCGCACCCCGTGCCGACGTGCCCGGCGTCGGGCCCACCGGCGTGCCCGGCGCCCGGCCCGGCGGGGCGCCGGGGCAGGGTGCGCGCCCGGGCGCCCGGGCCGACGCACCCGTGCAGGGCGCCACGGCGCTCGCGGTGGTGCCCGTGGCGGACCCCGACCCCGCGAGCGCGCCCTCGGGTCCCGTCGCCGTCCCCGACCTGCCCGACCGGCAGCGCGCGGTCCCGCGGCCGACCGCCGCACGCGGTCCGGTGCTGCTCACCGACCGGCCCCCGCTCGCGGTGCCGCCCGCCCTCACCCCGCTGCTCCCCGACGGCCTGCGGCGGGGGAGCACGACCGCGGTGCTCGGCTCCACCTCGCTGGTGCTCGCGATGATCGCCGCCGCGTGCACCGCCCGGGAGGCGTGGGCGGCCGTCGTGGGGCAGCCGAGCCTCGGCCTGCTCGCCGCCGCCCAGACCGGCGTGGCGCTGGAGCGGCTCGCCGTGGTCCCGCAGCCCGGCGTGGACGCGCCGACCGTGGTCGCGGCCCTGCTCGACGGCATCGACGTCGTGGTGGTCGGCCCCGGCGCGCACCTGGCGGACGCCGACCGCCGCCGGCTGATGGCGCGCGCCCGGGACCGCGGGTCCGTGCTGCTGGCCACCACGCCGTGGCCGGGTGCCGGCACCGTGCTGACCGTCGAGGGCGGCCGGTGGACCGGGGTCGGCGAGGGGGACGGCCGGCTGCGCGCGCACGAGGTCCACGTCACCCGCACCGGGCGGGGCAGCGCGGGTCGTGCCCAGGACCTGCGCGTGGTGCTGCCGCTCGAGGTGGGCACCGACCCGTACGGGCTCCCCGCCGACCGCGGTTCCCGCGCCGAGCACCCCGTCACCGCGCGTCCCGGCGCCGACCGCCCCGACACGCCCGCGCGTCCCGGCGCCGACCTGCTCCCGCGTCCCGAGGGCGTGCCGCCCGCGCCCTCGGCCGGGCCGGAGCCGGTGGCGGACGACGGCGCCCTGCTCGCGCCCGACCTGAGGCTGGTCGGATGAGCGCCACCCGCACCACCGTCGTCTGGGTGCCGGACTGGCCGGTGGTCGCCGCCGTGCGCGCCGCCGACGTGCCCGGCCACCTGCCCGCCGCCGTGCAGCACGGCCCCCGGCTCGTCGCCGTCTCCGCGATCGCCCGCGCCCAGGGGGTGCGCCGCGGCATGCGCCGCCGCCAGGCGCAGGGCGTCTGCCCCGAGGTCGTGCTGCTGCCCGCCGACGACGACCGGGACGCCCGGCTGTTCGAGCCGGTGGCCGTGGCGACCGAGGCGGTCGTCGCCGGGATCGAGGTCGCCCGGCCGGGCCTGCTGCTGCTCCCCGCGGGCGGTGCGGCGCGGTTCCACGGCACCGAGGAGACGCTGGCCGAGCGCCTGGTGTCCGTGGTGGCCGAGCGGACCGGGCACGAGTGCCAGGTCGGCACCGCCGACGGCCTGCTCGCCGCGATCCTCGCCGCCCGCACCGACGCCGTCGTGCCACCCGGCGCCTCGCGAGAGTTCCTGGCGCCGCGCCCCGTCGACGACCTCGCCCCCGCTGCGGTGACCGACGACGCCGGCCGTGCGGTCGCGGAGCTCGTCGACCTGCTGCGCCGGCTCGGCCTGCGCCGGCTCGGCGACCTGGCCGCGCTGGACGGCGGCGACGTGCACGCGCGGTTCGGGACCTGGGGGACCTGGGCGTGGACGCTGGTGCGCGGCGAGGACCTGCGACCCCCCGCCCGCCGCCGGCCGGAGACCGACCTGGAGGTGGTGACCGAGCTCGACCCGCCGGCGCACCGCGTCGACGTCGCGACGTTCGCGGGGCGCCGGCT
Organism: Cellulosimicrobium cellulans; assembly: GCF_007679345.1. Lineage (GTDB taxonomy): Bacteria > Actinomycetota > Actinomycetes > Actinomycetales > Cellulomonadaceae > Cellulomonas > Cellulomonas cellulans_A. Next base: position 361,709 of record NZ_VEGH01000003.1, on the reverse strand, counting down.
CGCGGAGGAGCTGCACGCCCTGCTCACCGAGCACTCCGTGACCTGCGCCCGGCTGCGGATCACCGCCCGCACCGACGAGGGCACCGAGCTGACCCGGGCCTGGCGCACCGACATGGGCGGCCTCGGCGGGCTGTCCGCCGCGCGGATCACCGACCGCATCCGGTGGCAGCTCGAGGGCTGGCTGACCGCCGCGGCCGCCGAGCACGGCGCCGGAGCGCGGCCCGACGGCGGCGAACCCGACGAGCACGCCGAGCCGATCGGCCTGGTCGCGCTCGGCATCACCGCGGAGGACGTCGCGCCCGCCGGCGCCGAGCAGGGCCGGCTGTGGGGCGGCGCCTCCGGCGGCGACCTCCGGGCGCACCGGGCGCTCGACCGCGTGCAGGGGCTGCTCGGCGGCGACGGCGTGCTGACCGCCGCCCTGCAGGGCGGCCGGGACGTGCGCGACCAGGTGCACCTCCAGCCCTGGGGCGCCCAGGCCGCCACACCGCGCCCGGTCGACCGGCCGTGGCCCGGTCAGCTGCCGCCGCCCGCGCCCGCCACCGTGCCGGTGCGGCCCGCGCCGGTCGACGTGCTGGACGGCGCGGGCCGGCCGGTCCGGTTCGACGGCCGGTTCGCCATGAGCGGCGACCCGGTCCGCGTCCGTACGCCCGCCTCCGACCGCCGGCCCGCGGTCGACCACGACGTCGCCGGCTGGGCGGGGCCGTGGCCGCTCGCCGAGCGCTGGTGGTCGCCCACCGAGGCCGGGCTGCGCGTGCACCTGCAGGTCACGCTCGGCGACGGCCGCGCCCTGCTGCTCGCCTGGCGCCCCGACGGCTGGACCTGCGAGGCCGTCTATGACTGACGCCCCGCGCTACGCGGAGCTGCACGCGCACTCGGCGTTCAGCTTCCTCGACGGCGCCAGCCAACCGGAGGAGCTCGCCGCCGAGGCGCACCGGCTCGGCCTCAGCGCGCTCGCGCTCACCGACCACGACGGCCTGTACGGCGTCGTCCGGTTCTCCGAGGCCGCGCGCGAGGTCGGGCTGCCCACCGTCTTCGGCGCCGAGCTGCACCTGCCCGTCCCGGGGGTCGCCGGCCCGGACGTGCTCGACCTGCCGACCGGCGTGCCCGACCCGCGCGCGCTGCACCTGCCCGTGCTCGCCCGCGGGCCCGAGGGCTACCGGGCGCTGTCCCGCACGATCGCCGAGGCGCACCTCGCCACCGGCACCAAGGGCGCCGCCGCGTACCGGCTGGAGCAGCTCGCCGAGCAGGCCGACGGCCGCTGGCTCGTGCTCACCGGCTGCCGCAAGGGCCCGGTGCGGCACGCGCTGACCGACGGCGGCCGTGAACCCGGCGTCACCGCCGCGGGCCTCGAGCGTGCGCGCGCCGAGCTCGACCGCCTGGCCGCGCTGTTCGGGCGGGACAACGTCGCGGTCGAGGTCACCCAGGGCGGCGGCCCGTACGACTCCGAGCTCGCCGACGCCCTCGCGGCGCTCGCCGACGGTGCCGGGCTGCCCCTGGTCGCCACGGGCAACGTGCACTACGCCACCCCCCGGGACGCGGACCTGGCGATGGCGCTGGCCGCCGTGCGCGCCCGGTCCTCGATGGAGGACCTGGACGGGTGGCTGCCCGGTGCCCCGACCGCGCACCTGGCGTCCGCCGCGGAGATGCTGCGCCGGCACCGCCGCCATCCCCGGGCCGTCGCCACCGCCGCCGCGATCGGTGCCGAGTGCGCCTTCGACCTGCACCTCGTGGCGCCGCAGCTGCCCCCGTACCCGGTGCCGCCCGGCCACACCGAGGCGACCTGGCTGCGCGAGCTCGTCCGCCGCGGCGCGCTGGAGTGCTACGGCCCGCCCGAGGCAGAGCGGGTGCCCGGCGCCTACGCGCAGCTCGAGCACGAGCTGCGCGTCATCGAGGACCTCGGCTTCCCCGGCTACTTCCTGGTGGTCTACGACCTCGTCGACTTCTGCCACCGCAACGGCATCCTGGCCCAGGGCCGCGGGTCGGCCGCCAACTCCGCGGTCTGCTACGCCCTCAAGGTCACCGCCGTCGACGCCGTGGCGCACGGCCTGCTGTTCGAGCGGTTCCTCGCGCCCGAGCGCGACGGGCCGCCCGACATCGACGTCGACATCGAGTCCGGCCGCCGCGAGGAGGTCATCCAGTACGTCTACGCCAAGCACGGCCGCACCCACGCCGCGCAGGTCGCCAACGTCATCTCCTACCGCGCGCGATCAGCCGTGCGGGACGCCGCCCGCGCGCTCGGGTACGACGTCGGGCAGCAGGACGCGTGGAGCAAGTCCATCGAGCGCTGGGGCACCCTGCGCGGGCCCGCGCCGCGGCACCCCTGGTGGTCGGGGGAGAGCCGCGCGCCGGCTGCCGCGCCCGCCCCGGCGGCCCCGCCGACGCAGCACGTCGCCGACCGCCCGACCTCGACCCGGCCCAGCCCGCCGTCGACCCGGCCCGGCCCGCCGTCGACGACGCGGGGCTCGTCCGCGGGCGGGTCGCGCCCGGCGTCGTCGCCACCCGTCGGACCACCGGCCGCGCCGCCCCCGGGGTCCCCGGTGGCTCGCGAGGACCGCCGCGCCGCGCAGTACGCCGCCGCGCAGCGGGACCCCGACGGCGTCGTCTGGGGCTGGAACCACGAGCCCGGGGCCACCCCCGCACCGGCCCCGCGCCGGCCCGCCGGGCAGGACGACACCGACCGCCTCGCCGGCCAGCCGACCGCCGACCGCCACGACGTCGTCCCCGCGCACCGTCCGCCGCCCGCGAGCGACCTCGAGGAGATCCCGGAGCAGGTCATCGACCTGGCCGACCGGTTCCTGCGCCTGCCCCGGCACCTCGGCATCCACTCCGGCGGCATGGTCATGTGCGACAGACCCGTCATCGAGGTCTGCCCGGTCGAGTGGGCGCGGATGGAGGGCCGCACCGTCCTGCAGTGGGACAAGGACGACTGCGCGGACGCGGGGCTCGTGAAGTTCGACCTCCTGGGCCTCGGGATGCTCACCGCGCTGCGGCTCGCCTTCGACCAGGTGGAGCGGCACGGCGGTCCCCGGCTGGAGCTGCACAAGCTCCCCAACGAGGACCCGCTGGTCTACGACCTGCTGTGCGCCGCCGACACCGTGGGCGTGTTCCAGGTCGAGTCCCGTGCCCAGATGGGCACCCTGCCGCGCCTGCAGCCGCGCAGCTTCTACGGGATCGTCGTCGAGGTCGCGCTCATCCGCCCCGGTCCGATCCAGGGCGGGTCGGTGCACCCCTACATCGAGCGCTACCAGGGCCGGCAGCCCATCACCTACCCGCACCCCCGGTTGGAGAAGTCGCTCGCGCGGACCCTCGGCGTCCCGCTGTTCCAGGAGCAGCTCATGCAGATGGCCATCGACGTCGCGGACTTCACCCCCGCCGAGGCCGACCAGCTCCGGCGCGCGATGGGCTCCAAGCGCAGCATCGAGAAGATGGAGGCCCTGCGCGCCCGGCTGATGGACGGCATGACCCGCAACGGCATCCCGGAGCCGGTGCGGGAGGAGGTCTACGACAAGCTCAAGGCGTTCGCCGACTTCGGCTTCCCGGAGTCGCACGCGTACTCGTTCGCGTTCCTCGTCTACGCCAGCTCGTGGCTCAAGGTGCACCACCCGGCCGCGTTCTACGCCGGGCTGCTCGCTGCGCAGCCGATGGGGTTCTACTCACCGCAGTCGCTCGTCGCGGACGCCCGCCGGCACGGCATCGGCGTGCTGCGCCCGGACGTGCAGCGCTCCGGCGTCCAGGCCGTGGTCGAGCGCGTCGGCCCGGAGCCCGAGGGCGGCGAGCCGCGGCTGGTCCCGCTGCCGTCCGGCACGGCGCCCGTCACGCCGCTGCGGCCGGGGGGCGCGCCGGGGTTCCCCGACGCCACGGCGGAGTCCGGGGCCACCGGCGGTGCGACCGCCGCGTCCGGGGTGGCGAGCACACGGCCTGCGTCCGAGGCGGGTGCGGGGCCTGCGTCCGGGGTGGCGAGTGCGGCGTCCGCGTCGCCGACCGCGGGCGGGGTGCCTGCGTCCGCCGCCGGCCGGTCGGCCGCGGGGCGCTCGCTCGCCGTCCGGGTCGGGCTCGCATCGGTGCGGAACGTGGGGGAGAAGGTGGCCGAGCGCGTCGTCGCCGAGCGCGACGCGCACGGACCGTTCACCGACCTGCGCGACCTCGTGCGCCGGGTCGAGCTCAGCACCGCCCAGCTCGAGGCCCTGGCCACCGGCGGTGCGCTGGAGTCGCTCGGCGTCACCCGGCGGGAGGCGCTGTGGGCGGCCGGCGCGCTCGCGCAGGAGGGGCCCGACACGCTGCCGGGCGTCTCCGTCGGTGTGCAGGCCCCCACCCTCCCGGGCATGAGCGAGGTCGAGGTCGCCGTCGCCGACGTGTGGGCCACCGGGGTGACCGTCGACTCCTACCCGACCCAGCACGTGCGGGCGGGCCTGGACGCGTCGGGCGTGCTCCGGGTCGAGCAGGCCTTCCGGCACGAGGCGGGACGGCGCGTGGCGGTCGCGGGCGTCGTCACGCACCGCCAGCGCCCGGGCACCGCCGGCGGCGTCACCTTCCTGTCCCTGGAGGACGAGACGGGCCTGCTCAACATCGTGTGCAGCACCGGGCTCTGGCAGCGGTTCCGGAAGGTCGCCCGCACCTCACGGGCGCTGGTCGTCCGCGGTCGGCTGGAGCGGGCCGACGGGGCGACCAACCTCATCGCCGAGCACCTCACGCCGCTGTCGCTCAAGGTCGCGACGACGTCCCGCGACTTCCAGTGACGCCCTGACCCGGACGCCGTGACCGGGACGCCGTGACCCGGACGGCGCCACGCGGCCGCCCCGTCGGGACCCGTACGGGCCGGTGAGCCGACGAGCTTCCCCGACGTCGGCACCGGAGCCGGCCGCGTGCGTGCCAGACTGCCCGCGTGACCCTCCTCGGACCCCTCGTCGCCTACCTGCCCACCCCGCGCGGCCACGAGGGGGAGGTGGTGATCGACCCGCTCGAGCGGCTGGTGGACGACGCCGTCGCCGCCGGCGCCACGGGCGTGGCGGTCCTGGGGAGCACGGGCGGCTGGCCGTACCTGACCGCGGGCGAGCGCCGGCTGGTCGTCGAGGCGGCGGTCGAGGCGGCCGCCGGCCGCGTACCCGTGGTCGCCGGCGTCGGGGCGTTCACGACGGACGAGGTGATCGTGCACACGATCGTCGCCGAGCGGGCCGGCGCGTCCGCGGTGCTGCTGCCGACGCTGGCCTACCTGCCGCTGACCGACGACGAGGTGCTCGACCTGGTGGCGGACGTGGCGGACGCCGCACGCGTGCCGGTGTGGCTGTACCACAACCCCGTCAGCACGACGTTCCGCTACTCGGTCGAGACGCTGGTCCGGGCGGCGCAGGTGCCGGGGGTCGGCGGGGTCAAGGACCGGGGGAGCGACGCCGGGGAGCTGCGCGACCGGGTCGCGGCGCTGCGGGCCGCCGTGCCGGGCACGGTGGAGGTCGGCTGCAGCGGGGACGTGCTCGGCGTCGAGGGGCTGCTCGCCGGCGCACGGACCTGGCACTCGGGGCTCGCGAGCGTGCTGCCGGCCTGGTACTCCGCCGTGGCGCACGCCGCCGCCGCGGGCCGGGCGGACGAGGCGCGGGCGCACATGGCCCGGCTGGCGCCGGTGGCGGAGCTGGTCGCGTCGCTCGGCGGGCCGCGGGCGGTGCACGCCCTCGCCGCCGTGCTCGGCACCGACCTCGGCCGGCTCCCGGCGCCGCTGCGACCGGTGGACGACGCGGGCACCAGGGCGCTCGCCGCCGCGGTGGAGCGGCTGGGCGACCCGCCGGCCGTGCCGACCGGCGCCCTGCCGACCGAAGCCGGCGCGCCGACCGACGGCGCCGCGCGGGGCTAGGCCTCCGCGCCCTCGCCGTCCTCGTCGACCGGTCGGACCTCCTCGGCCGCCTCCTCGACCTCCATCGGGGGGTCGGGCTGGTGGAACCGCGACCAGATCGCCCAGACGACGGACACGAGCGGCACGGCGATGACCGCGCCGAGGATCCCCGCGGTCAGGGTGCCGCCGGTGACCGCCAGCGCCACGACGACGGGGTGCAGCGACACCTGCTTGCCCATGACGAGCGGCTGCAGCACGTGCCCCTCGAACTGCCCGATCAGCGCGATGCCGATGCCGACGACCGCCGCCTGGATCGGCCCGTTGGCGGCCAGGGCCACGATCATCGCGACGACCATCGCGGCGGGTGCGCCGATCAGCGGGATGAAGGCGCCGATGAGGACGAGGACGGCCAGGGGGGCGGCGAGCGGGACGCCGATGATCGACAGCAGGATGAACGCGAGCAGGCCGTCGGTCACCGCGATGATCACCGTGCCGCGGGTGTAGCCCGAGAACGTGTACCAGCCGGCCCCGCCGGCGGTCTTCCAGGAGTCGCGCACGGACGACGGGAGCTGGTTGACGAACCAGGTCCACATCTCCTGGCCGCGCGCGAGGAAGAAGATCGCGCAGAACACCGCGAGGGCGAGCGCGGTGAAGACCTCGACGACCGAGCCCGCCGACGCCGCCACCTGGCCGGCGAGGTCCCCGGCGTGCTCCTGGACCCACTGCCGCCCGTTGTCGATCCACTGGGCGATCTGGTCGTTGCTGATGGAGAACGGCAGCGGCCCGTTCTCCAGGAAGTCGACGATCTGGTCGATGCCGTCGCCGAACTGCCGGGACAGGGCCTGCCACTGGTTCGCGACCGAGTAGCCGACGTAGAAGACCATGCCGGCGAGCACCAGGAACCCGGTGAGCAGCCCGAGGGCCGTCGCGAGCCCGCGGGGCATCACCCGCGTGTAGAGCTCGACGACCGGCCGCAGCACCGCGGTGAACACGAAGGCGATGAAGACCGCCACGAACAGCAGCTGCACCTGCGCTGTGGCGAAGAACACGAGCGAGATGCCGGCGAGCAGGACGAGGAGCCGCCAGGTGATGCCGGCGGACGTCCGCAGCCACCGCGGGACCCCGTCGTCGAGAGCCGTGCCGGTGGGGGCGCGGCGCTGGCCCGCGACCCGTCGGGCCCCTGATCCTGCGGGTGCCCCGGGCCTGCCGGTGCCGTAGCGGTCGGTGCCGCTCTGCTCGGCCATCCTCCGCCCACCTCCGAACCGTGCCGGTGCGTCGCGTCCGCCGTGGTGCACCGCCGGACGCCCCCGCCAGTGTGCCCCCACCTGCGGATGCGTGCTCGGCCGCCACTCCGTGCTATGTTTTCTGCCGCACCTGAGGGGTCGGGAAGCGCGGAAAAGCGCTCCTCGTGCTCGTCAGGCGTACACCCTGTCCGGGTGGCGGAATGGCAGACGCGCTAGCTTGAGGTGCTAGTGCCCGTATAGGGCGTGGGGGTTCAAGTCCCCCTCCGGACACTCGTTGAGACAGCGACGACGAAGGCCCCGATCCCCGCCAGGATCGGGGCCTTCGTCGTTCCGGCGACACGTCGTCGCGCGCGCACCGCCGCGCGGAAGCGGCCAGGATCTGACCGCTTCCGGCGCCACGATGGTCCCGAGGCCGGGTGGGCCGGCCCACGACGGGACGGGGACGACCATGCTCCAGGGACTGGCGACGTCGAACTTCCAGGCGGCGGACCTCGCGGCCGCCCGCGACTGGTACACCGGGCTGTTCGGCGCGGAGCCTTCCTTCGTGCGCGACGGCTACCTCGAGTGGCGGCTGGGCCGCGACGGGGACGAGTTCGGGATCGTCGACGCCCGGTACGTGCCCGGCGCGCTCGGCCGCACCCCCGGTGGCCAGTACACCTACTGGGCGGTCGAGGACGTCGACGCCGCGGTCGCCACGCTGGTGGAGCGCGGGGCGACGGTGCACGAGCCGCCGACCGCCCGGGGCGAGGGGTTCCGGACGGCGGCGGTGGTGGACCCGTTCGGCAACGTGCTCGGCGTGATGACGAACCCGCACTGGGCGGGCGCGGCGGACTGACGGCGCGGCGGATGGGCCGTCCGGGTGTCGTCGGAACGGGCGAACCTGCGTGAGCCGGCGCCCGTCGGCGTGCCCGCGGCCTACCCGGGCGATCCCGTGGCCACGGGCCTGACCTGCGCGGACGCGCCCGGCACCCCCGACCGCCCGGCCTGTGACAGCCGGCGGCGACCGGGTGGTCGGGTTCGGGTTCACCCCCTGACAAGCCCCGAACGGGACAAATCGGACCATAGCCTCGCCGCGACCGATGCCTCACCGGCAACGACGCCCCGGAGGACGCCGTGCACGCCCGCCTCGTCCCGCTGCCCCGCGTGACCGCCGCCGACGCGCGCGCCTGGCGCCGCCTCGCGGATGCCGCCGTCGAGCCCAACCTCTACCTCGACCCCCGGTTCCTGGTCCCGGCCCGGCACCGCGGCCGGGAGGTCGCCGACGTGCTGCTGCTGGTGGTCGAGGACGGGGACGAGTGGCTGGCCGCGCTCGCCCTCACGACGACGACGGTGGCCCCGGGGGTGCCGCTCCGGGCGGTGACCACCGGCGGGACGTTCATGACCACGCACTCCGACCGGCACCACCCGCTGGTCCGTGCGGGCCGCGAGGTGGACGCGCTCGGCGGCCTGCTCGGCGGTCTGCGGGAGGTCGGGCTGCCGGGGCTGGTGCAGCTGCAGCACTTCCCGGTCGACGGGCCGCTCGCGGACGCGCTCCGGCGGGTGGTGGCCCGGGGCGGGATGCTGCTGCACGAGCGCCGTCGCACGTCGAGCGCGTACGTCCGGCGCCCGGCGGCGGCCGAGCGGTGCCCGCGGGCGGACGCGGTGCCGCTGGTCGACCCGCCCCTGGTGGTGGACCACATGGGGGCGGGCCGCCGGAAGGACCTGCGGCGGCGGCTCCGCGGCCTCGCGCGCGACGCCGGCGGGCCGCTCGAGCTGCACGACGTGAGCGACGACCCGACGGTCGATGCGGAGTTCGTGGCGTTCCAGGCCGCGGGGTGGAAGGGAGACGCCGAGCGCGGCGGGGCGGCGCTCGGCCTCGACCCGGTGGCGTGCCGGTGGTTCCGCGACGTCGTGGCCGGGTTCCGGCGGGACGGGGACGCGATGGTGCTCCGGCTGACCGCGGGCGAGGAGACCGTGTTCCTCAGCTACGCGCTGCGCTCCGGCGGCACGTACTTCGGGTTCCTCGACGCGTACGGCGAGCGGCACGCCCGGCACAGCCCCGGCGCCGTCGGGCGGCTGGCCGAGCTGACCTACGTGCTCGGCGCCACGGACGCCGCGGCGTTCGACCCGGCCTTCGACGCCCGGTACGTCGCGGGCACCCAGCTCTACCCGGGGCGCCGCGAGCACGTCGACCTCCTGGTGTCGACCCGCGGGCTCGTCGCGCGGACCGCGGTGCGCGCCGCTCCCGTGGCGGCCCGGTTCGGCATCGGCGCCCGGGCGGCGGGGCTGCCGCTGGTCCCGGTGGGGGGCGAGCAGCTCGCGGAGTGGCTGGCGCTGGTGGCCTGAGCGCCGCGCTCAGCGCCGCGCCACCGCCAGCAGGTGCCCCGACAGGTCCGGAGACGCCGGATGACCCTGCGCGCGCTCGGCGAGGACCACCGCCGCGGCGACCACCTGGTCGTCGGGCGGCACGAGCTCCAGGGCGAGCGACCCGGGCCCCTCGACGCCGGTCACCCGCACGTCGTCGAACCCGGCGGCCGCGACCTCCTCGGCCAGCTCGGCCGCGGTGTGGAAGTGGCCCGCCGGGAACCCCTCGGCGGGGTCGGCCGGGCTGTCCCCGGACGCGAGCAGCCGCAGCAGAGCGGGGCCGGGCAGGTCCGCGAACCCCGCCGCCGTCACGAGGTCCGTGGCGGCGACCACCCGGGAGATCGCGCCCGCCAGGACGACCCCGCCGGGCCGCAGCACCCGCCGGGCCTCGCCCAGCGCCGCGAGCCGGTCGGCGCGATCCCGCAGGTGGTACAGCGGCCCGAGCAGCAGCACCGCGTCGAACGAGCCGTCCGGGAAGCGCAGGGTGCGGGCGTCGCCGGGCTCGGCCGCGAACCCGCCCGCGGCCCGGGCCGCGGCGACGTGCTCCGGAACCGGGTCGACCAGCGTGACGGGGTGGCCGCGCCCGGCGAGCCAGGACGCGTGCACCCCCGTCCCGCCGCCGACGTCGAGCACCTCGGCCTGCGGCGGCAGGTGGTCGGCGAGCAGGCGCCGCGTCCGGGCGAGCTCGACGAGCCCGGCCGCCGACCGCGTCGTGAGCCGGGACGACTCGTCGAACCGCCGCCCGTCGTAGCGGCGGATGTGCGCGTCGAGGTCGGGTTGGCTGCCCATCGAGCCAGTCTGCGGGGGCGGGGGCCGACGTGGGGGCGACTTCCGTCCCGGGACCGGGTCCTGACCACCCCCGCCGGTCACCTACGCTGTCCGGCGATGATCACTCGTGCCGAAGGGGCGTACCTGGGCGCCGTCCGGGCCTTCCAGAACCCGATGCTGGACCTGCTCCACAAGCGGCACGCCCCCCTCGTCGTCTCCCTGCTCTCGCTGGTGTTCACGGCCGAGCGCCCCCAGGTCCCGGTCGCGGACGCGCACACGGAGGTCGGCGACGCGCTCGACCAGCTGCGCGCGGCGGGCCACGGCGACGACCTGCCGACCGGTTCCGCCCGCGACCTGTGCCGGCAGTGGGCCGACGCCGGTTGGCTGGCGCGGCAGGTGCTGGACGACGACGTCGAGGTCTACACGCTGTCCGCGCACGCGGTCGGCGCCCTGGAGGTCGCGGGCCGTGCCGGCGGGACCCGCGCCCGGGTGTCGCAGTCGCGGGTGCGCACCCTGCTCGACGCGGTGGAGCGGCTGGCCGAGGACGCCGACCCCGACGCGCTGATGCGGATGGCCCGGCTGGACGCCGAGATCACCCGCCTGCGGGCGGAGCTCGACCGCATCCAGAAGACCGGCGAGGTCGAGCAGACCGACGAGGAGACGCTGCTCGAGGAGGCGGAGAACGTCCTGCACCTCGTGCGGGAGCTGCCGGCCGACTTCGCCCGGGTCGCCGAGTCGATCAAGGTGATGCAGCGCGACGTCGTGCAGGCGCTGCGCCAGGACGAGCGCCCGACGGGCGACGTGCTGCGCGAGTACCTGGAGCGCGGCGAGCACGTCATGGACGCCACGCCCGAGGGCCGCGCCTTCGCCGGCGCCCTGCGGCTGATCGGCGACCCGCAGCGCCTCGACGCGCTCGCCACCCAGCTGTCGACCGTGCTGCGGCACCGGTTCACCCGCCGGCTGCCCGCGCAGCAGCGCGCGGAGCTCCGGGACATCGGCCGCCGCATCGAGCAGGGGCTGGACCAGGTGTTCACCGCGCAGCGCGAGGCGTCGTTCGTCATCACCGCGCAGGTGCGCAACCACGACCCGCTGCGCGACCGCCAGGTCGACGAGCTGCTGCGCGACGTGATGACCGGCCTGCAGGCCTGGGTGCCGGGTGCCCGCCGCGGCCAGGCGGTCGACCCGCTGCGCCGGCTCCCGGTCGCGGAGGTCGAGCACCTGCGGCAGACCGCCGGCGAGCTGCGCCCGGCCGAGCCGCCGAGCCCGCTCGCCGCCTGGGACGACGGTGACGACGCGGACGCGGCGGCGGCCGAGGCGCTGGCCTGGGGCGGTCCGCACTACGCCGACCTCGGGTCGCACCTCGCCGCGTTCGCCGGCGCCGCACCGACGGTCGACGTGGGGGAGGCGTTCAACGCCGCGCCCGAGCCGCTGCGCCGGCCGGTCGACCTGCTCGGCCTGCTGGAGATCGCCCACCAGCGCGGCATGACGGAGACGGACGAGGTCGCGTACGTGGACGCGGTCCGGCCGGACGGCACCCGGCGGCGGTTCGCGTTCGGGGGCGTGACGACACTGACGAAGGACGAGGACCATGGCTGACCCGACGACGGACGACCGCGCGGAGGTCCCCGGCGCCGACGACGTGGACGTCTTCATCGACACCGTGTCGATGGAGGAGGACCCGGCCGAGCTGTTCCCCGGCGACTCCGGGACGCTCGACGCCGACGTCCGGCGCGTCCTGGTCCGGCTGCTGCAGCGCCGGTTCCTGCTGGCCGAGAAGAACCGGCAGCAGTGGCGCACGCTGCTGGACAACCAGCAGGTCATCGAGTCCCGGCTGCACGACCTGTTCGTGCACCTCGTCGTCGACCACCAGCGCGGCATCGCCTACAAGCGCCAGGTCCGCTCCGACGAGCTCGACGTGCCGGTGCTGCTCCGCGACGAGGCGTACACCCGCGCCGAGACGCTGGTGCTCGTGCACCTGCGCACCGTGTTCCAGCGCGAGCGCGGCGCGGGGGAGACCTCGGCGCGCGTGGACGTCGAGGAGATCGAGCAGACCGCGCTGACCTACTTCGACCCCGACGACACCAACGTCGCCGCCCGGCAGCGGGAGATCCGCGCCGCGGTGCTGCGGCTCGCCAAGGAGGGCGTGGTCGAGGAGGAGTCCGAGGGGCGGTACCGGGTCACCCCGCTGGTCGAGGTGGTGCTCAGCAACGAGCGGCTGTCCGAGCTGAGCGCGTGGCTGCGGGAGCAGGTGCGCACGGGCGGCGAGGTCGCGCTGGACGAGGTCCCGGCCGAGGAGGCCGTCGCGGACGACGCACCCGGCGACGCCGACGCACCCGGCGACGCCGACGCACCCGGCGACGCCGACGCACCCGGCGACGCCGACGCGCCCGTCGCCGACGAGACCGCCGACCTCGGGCCGACGCTCGAGGAGGCCGCCGCGGACGACGCGCCGGCCGCCGGCGCCCCCGCCACCGACGACGCCTCCGAGGAGGTCGCACGATGACGATGGTCGACACCCTGTTCGGCCTGATCCCGGCCGCGTCGACGGGCCAGCAGTGGGTCGCCCGCGACCTGCAGCTCGTCAACTGGGGCGGCTACGACGGCCACCACCGGGTGCGGTTCGCCCCGACGGCGACGCTGCTGTCCGGCGGCTCGGGCTCCGGCAAGTCGACGCTGATGGACGCGTACATCGCGCTCCTGATGCCGCACACCACGCCGTTCAACGGCGCGTCCAACGGCGGGGTCGTCGGCCGCCCCCGCGGCAAGGACCAGCGGAACATCCTGTCCTACGCCCGCGGCAAGCTCGACGAGTCGCGCACCGCGGACGGCACCCGCCAGCGGGTGCTGCGCGGCGACGCCCGCGACACCTGGTCCGCGATCGCGATGACCTGGGTCGACCAGGCCGGCCGCGAGCTCACCGCCGTCCGCGCCTGGTACGTGCCGTCGGCGGCCCGGACGCTCGAGGACGTCATCGCCCTGCGCGCGACCGCGGACGGCCCGTTCGACCTGCGCGACCTGGAGGCCGCCGCGGCCGACCGGTTCCCGCGCCCCGTGCTGACCGCCGCCGGGCTGACACCGTTCGACACCGACCGCGAGTTCACGGCCCGGCTGCACTCGACGCTGGGCATCGGCGCGACCGGCGACGGCGCGAAGGCGGTCGCGCTGCTCGGCCGGATCCAGGCGGGCCAGCAGATCACCACCGTCGACGCCCTGTACAAGGCGATGGTGCTGGAGGAGCCGAGCACCTTCGCGACGGCCGACGCCGTGGTCGAGCAGTTCGACAAGCTCTCGGGCACCCGCGAGCAGATGATCACCGCGCGCCAGCAGGTGAAGGCGCTGGAGCCGATCCGTGCGCACCGCGAGGCGCTGGACGAGGCCGCCGAGCGCCTGCGGGTCATCGACCGGGTCGGCACGTTCGACGACGACCGGTCGACGGCGGCCCTGTGGCGGCACGAGCGCCGGCTGGGCCTGCTGCGCGCGGTCGAGGAGGAGCTGGGCCGCGAGCACCAGCACGCCGAGAAGCGCGCCGCCGAGACGACCGGCCGGATCGCCGCCGCGCGCTCCGAGCTGGAGGGCGTCCGGGAGACCCTGTGGTCGTCCGGCGGCGACCGGCTGGCGACCGCGCAGCGGGAGCTCGTCGCGACCGAGGACCGGCTGGAGCGGGTCACCCGCGCTCGCGGCCGGCTCGACGACGTGCTGCGCACGGCGTTCGGCACCACGGTGTCGAACGAGAAGGAGTTCGACGCGCTGGCGGCGCGCGGGCGCCGGGCGCAGGCCGACGGCGACGCGAAGTCCGAGGCGCGCGCCGAGTTCGGCACCGCGATGTCGGAGAAGAAGGCCGCCGGGGTCGACCTGGCCGTCCTCCGCTCGGACCGCGAGGCCGTGGCCCGGCGGCAGGACAACATCCCGGGCGACCTGCACCGGGCGCGCGCGGCGCTGGCCGAGGCGGCCGGCCTGACACCGGAGGAGCTGCCGTTCGTCGCCGAGCTGATCGAGGTCCGCACGGAGCACGAGCCGTGGCGCGACGCGTTCAACCTGGCGCTGGGCGGGTTCGCCACGCTGCTGCTGATCGACGCCGCGCACGTGACGACCTTCCGGCGCGCGATCGACGCGGTGCCGACGGCGCGCCGCATCCGGTTCGAGGGCGTGCCGACCGACCTGCGCTCCGACGTCGCGCTCGACCCGCGGACGCTCCCCGGCCGGCTGGACTTCCGCAACGGCCCGTTCACCGGCTGGCTGCGCAGCGAGCTCGCGAGCCGGTTCGCGTTCGTCTGCGTCGACACCCCCGGCGAGCTGTCCCAGCACCCGAAGGCGCTCACCCGGTCCGGGCAGGTGTCCGAGGGGCGCCGCGGCGCGCACGGCGGCCAGGGCCGCGCCAACGTGCTCGGGTTCACCAACACCCGGCGCCTGGCGCACCTCGACGAGCAGATCGCCGCCGCGCAGGCCCGGCTGGACGACGCGGAGCGCCAGGTGCGCGCCGCCGAGGACCGGCTGGACGCGCACGACGTCGAGCTGCGCGCGTACGAGCAGCTCGACGCCGTCTCCTGGGACCAGGTGGACGTCGCGGCCGTCGAGGCCGAGCGCGCCCGGTGGGCGCAGGTCATCGAGGACGTCACCGCCGGCAACCCCGAGGTCACCCGGCTCCAGCAGCGCGTCGGCGAGCTCGAGAAGACGATCCGCGACCTGACCGAGGAGGTCGGCCGGACCAAGGGCTCGGCCGAGGACCTGGGCGGCCGCTGGTCGACGATCACCGACGAGGTCGACGCGGCACAGCTCGCGCTGGACGAGGCGCAGGACGCCGGGGTGACCGTCGGCGACGACCAGCGGGCGTACCTGGACGCGCTGCTCGGCGGATCCTCGGGGACCGGGTCCGGCGGGTCCCGGCCGGCCCCCGCCGCCGCGCTGGCCGCGTTCGACAGCACCGTCGCGCGGGCGAACGAGATCCTGCGCACCGACCTGCTCGCCGCGCAGCAGACGATCGGCGCCGCGCGCGAGGCGCTGCGGCGGACCTTCGAGACGTTCGTCGAGCGCTGGCCCGACCCGAACCTCGGCACCGACCCGGACGGGTCGTACGCCGACTTCGCGCGCATCCTCGCGGCGCTGGAGACGTCGGGGCTGCACGAGCTCGAGGCCGAGTGGCGTAAGAGCCTGCTCCGGCTGTCCGGCAACGACCTCACGGACCTGCACCACGGCCTGAGCCGGTCGGTCCGGGAGATCAAGGAGCGCATCCAGCCGGTCAACGACATCCTCGCGGACCTGCCGTTCGCCGACGACGACCACCGGCTGCGGATCGACGCCCGGGACACGCAGTCGACGGTGGTGGCGCGGTTCCGCAAGGAGCTGAAGGATCTCAACGAGCTGCTGGCCGCCGAGGCGTCCGACGCCGAGCGCGAGCGCCGGTACCACCGGATGGCCAAGGTCATCGACCGCATCCGGCGCACCTCCCCGGACTTCGCCGACCTGGTGGACGTCCGCCGGCACGTGCGGCTGAGCGCCGAGAAGGTCGACTTCGACGGGAACCACGTGGCGCTCTACGACCACATCGGCGAGAAGTCCGGCGGCGAGTCGCAGGAGCTCGTGGCGTTCATCGTCGGGGCGGCCCTGCGGTACCAGCTCGGCGACGCCGGCGCCCCGCGCCCGCGGTACGCGCCGGTGTTCCTGGACGAGGCGCTGATCAAGGCGGACGCGCGGTTCACCGGCCGGGCGATCGGCGCCTGGCGCGGGCTCGGCTTCCAGCTGGTGATCGGCGCGCCCAACGACAAGTTCAGCGCGCTGGAGCCGCACGTCGACCTCAAGTACGTGGTGCTCAAGGACACCGGCGGCCGGTCGCGCACCAAGCCCGTCGCCGGCGTCGCGGCGGACTGACGCGGCGGGCAGGGGAGGCGCGGCGGTGGAGCCGGAGGTGCTGCTGGTGGCCGGGCGGTCCGGCGCGGGCAAGTCGTCGGTCGCGTTCGAGCTGTCGGCGCGCTGGCAGCGCTCCGGCCTGGCGCACTGCCCGGTCGACGGGGACAACCTGTCCGCCGCGTACCCCAAGCCGGCGTCCGACCCGCACGGCACGGCGCTGACCGAGGCGAACCTGCGCGCGCTCTGGGGCGGGTACGCCGCGGCGGGCTACCGGCGGGTCGTGTACGTCAACACGGTGAGCGTCCTGGAGCGCGAGCTCGTCACCCGGGCGCTCGGCGGGCGGGCGCGGGTGTCCGGGGTGCTGCTGACGGCATCGGTGCGGACGATCCGGGACCGCCTCGGGGCGCGGGAGATCGGGTCCGCGCTGCGGGAGCACCTCGACCGGTCGGCCGCCGCCGCGGAGCTGCTCGACCGCGCGGCGGGTCCGTGGGTCACCCGGGTCGGCACGGACGGCCGGACGGTCGAGCAGGTCGCGGCGGACGTCGCGGCCGCCTCTGGCTGGGAGGCCTGAGGCGCCCCGCGCCCGACCCCGCCGGCGCCCGCAGGGGGTGCGCCGAAGTAGGGCCTCCGCGCCGAGGTAGGGCCGCAGACGGTCCTACCTCGAGCGGGAGGACCTATCTCGGCGAGCGACCGCGCGGGCGGTCGGCGGCGCGGGACCGGACCGTCAGTGCGCGTGCGTCCCGCCGCCGGGGCCCGCGACGTCCCGTGCCGCCCCGGGGTCGGCCGCCGCGGCCTCGGCCGCCTCGGCCGCCGCGAGGGGCTCGGACGCCTCGTCGGCCGCGAGGGGCTCGGACGCCTCGTCGGTGTGCGCGACGTGGCGGAGCTGGCCCCAGATGAGCACGACGAACAGGGCCGACCCCGCGAACGCGAACCAGAACGGCGCCGTCACGCCCCACCGCTCCGCCAGCACGCCGCCGACCGCCGACCCGACGACGAGGCCGCCGAACACGCCCACGGTGTTCACGCTGCCGACCCGTCCCTGCAGGGCCGGCGGCACCGCCCGCTGCCGGACGCTGACCGACGTCGTCCCCCAGACGAACGCGTGCGCCCCGAACAGGAAGAAGATCACGACGGCGACCCAGGCCTGCCGGGTCAGCGCGAGCCCCAGGTGCGTCAGCGTCTCCAGGACCAGCCCGATGCGCATGAGGTTCCCGAGCGACACCCGCCGGGTGATCCAGCCGTAGGCGGCTCCGCCCGCCAGGCCGCCGCAGGCGCTGACGGTGGTGAGCAGGCCGTAGCCGATCTCGCCGAGCCCCAGGCGCCGCGTCGCGTAGAGCACGAGCACCGACCAGGCGGCGCCGAACGTGATGTTGAAGATGAAGATGGTCAGCACGAGGGTGCGGACCGCGGCGTGGCGCACGGTCCACCGGAAGCCCTCGGCGATGTCCCGCCCGAGGTGGCTGCGCGTGCCCGGCTCGCGGGGGTGCGCGGGCAGCGCGATCCGTGCGACCAGCAGGGCCGCGGCCGCGACGACGACCGCCTGGGTGGCGAACGGCCACAACCACCCCGCGGCGAACAGGGCCGCCCCGAGCGGCGGGCCGGCCAGCTGGTTGACGGTGATGAAGCCGACCTGCAGCCGCGAGTTCGCCAGGGCGAGGTCGTCGCGCGCGACCAGCATCGGCAGGAACGTCTGCGCGGCGTTGTCCGCGAACACCTCCGCGGTGCCGAGCAGGAACAGCGCGCCGAGCACCAGTCCGATCGTGACGTGGCCCGACGCGAGGGTGCCGGCGAGGGCCGCGAGCACCACGGCCCGGACGACGTTCACGACCAGCACGATCCGGCGCCGGTCCCACCGGTCGGCCAGCGCGCCCGCCAGCAGCCCGAACAGCAGCGGCGGCAGCCACTGCAGCGTGGCGGCGAGCGCGACCAGCCGGGCGTCCTGGGTGAGCGAGGCGACCAGCAGCGGCCCGGCCGCGACGGCGATGCCGTCCGCGAGGTTGCTGGTCCACGAGGAGGCGATCAGCCACCGGAACGGGACCCCCAGCCGGGCGGGCAGGACGGTCTGGAGGAGGCGGCTCACAAGGGCGAGATGCTAGCGCTCACCCCGCCAGCGCCTCGATGATCGTCGCCGCCACCCGGGAGTCGGAGAGGTACCCGGAGATGCCGTGCTGGTTGGGCGTCGGGTTGTCGACCTTGCCGTAGTCGTCGATCCGGTCCACCGGGAACCACGGCGCGGTCAGCGGGTGCAGGGCGACCAGGTCCTCCGGGTCGTACGCGTTGAACCAGGCGCCGACCGGCTCGGGCCAGGACACCGGGCGCAGCGTGCGGCTGATGTTCGTCACCCCGAGCGGCGAGCCGAGGGTGACCAGGAGCGGCACGTCCCACCCGCGGGGGCGCGCCTCGCGGCGCAGCAGGTTGTACGCGACCACGGTGCCCAGCGAGTGCGACACCACGACGGCGCCCTCCGTGCCGTCGAGCGCCTGCCGCACGCCGTCCTCGATGGTGTCCCGGACGCGCACGTTGTGCAGGTACTGGTAGACGTCCCGGGTCGCGAGCGCGAGGGACCAGGCGCTGACGTTGGGCAGCCGGTCGAGGGCGGTGAGCGTCGCCCGCACCCAGCGCCAGTTCATCGGCCCGCGCTCCACCGCGGCCTCGGCGCCCGCCTCCGACGCCGCGTCCTCGGCCACGCCGGCCCGGTCGGCGATCTCGAGCAGCGTCTCCCGGACGAACAGCGTCTCCGCGTCGGGCCCGGCGTCCGCGCCGCGGACGACGACCTCCGCGGCGTGGTCCGCGTCGCCCGCCACCAGGTCGAACAGGGTCTGGCCGTAGTACGGCAGCCGGACCCGGTCGTCGGGGAGGTCGAGGGGCCGGCCGGCGTGGTGCGCGCCCGCGTCGAGCGCGGAGAGCCACTCCTCCTTCACCGCCAGCGGGTCCTTGTGCTCCTGGGCCCGGCCGTGGACCAGCACGAGCGTCCTCATGGCTCCTCCTCGGGGTGCGGCGGGCCGGGGGCCGCCGCGGCGGCGACCTCGGCGACGCGGTCGGCGTTGTCGGCGGCGAACAGCGTCCAGTGCGACGGCAGCCGCGCGGGGAACGACAGCGCGCGGTCCTGGACCGCGGGTGGCGCGGCGGCGAGCAGCGGCCAGCCGCGGGACAGCAGGGGTGCCGGCGTGAGGAGCCCGGCCCAGTCGACCGGGCGGTCGTCGCGGCCGGGGTCGGGACCGGAGGCCAGGAGGACGACGTCGAACAGCCGCGCGCCCGGCGACCCCGCCCGGGCCAGGTCGGCGATCGCCGCGCGCCGGCCGCGGTCGTGGAGCTCCCAGGCGCGGTAGAGCGCCGCGAGGGGGTCGGCGTCGACGGCGACCGTGCGCCGGGCCGCCCGCGCCGGGTCGTCCGCGCGCCCGCGCTCCTCGGCGGGCCCCTCGTCCTCGTCGTCCTCGTCGTCGGGGCGCAGCCCGAACCGGGACCACGCGGCCGCGAGGGCCCGGCGCGCGACCGCGCCGTCCACCCCCGGCGGGGGCGGCCCGCCGTCGGCGCCGGGTGCCCGGGGCAGCGCGCAGTCGACCAGGCAGCCGTGCTCGACGGTGGCGAGGGTGACCCGGCCCGGCAGGGTGGGCAGCACCGCGCAGCCGCCCGAGGCGAACGTGACGACGACGGCGGTCGGCGACACCGGGACGACGTCCAGCGCGCGGTCGCCCTGCACGACGACGACGGGCCCGCCCGGCCGCGGCGCGGTGGGCAGCGGTGCCACCTCCAGGTCGGGTGCCGGCACCGGGGCGGGGACCGCGGGCGCGGCGGCCGCGGGCTCGGGCGGGCGCGCGGGCGACGGCGGGGCGGCCGGGGCCCCCGACGGCGCGACGGTGCTGCCGACGGCCCCGGCGGGCAGGCCGCCGGCGCCCGCCGCGAGCCCGACGGCCAGGCCCAGCACGAGGCGGTCGGCGGCCTCCGCGGCGGCGGCACGGGCGGCGGGTACCGGCTCCGGCGCGGCGCGCTCCGCGTCGGCGAGGAGGCCACCCGCCCCTCGGGTGGGGGCGGGCGGGGGGAGCGGGGTGGCGTCGGCGTCGACCGCCGCGGGCGCGGGCGGTCCGCCGGCGGGGACGCCGTCGGCGGGCCGGGCGTCGTCCCCGGCCCCGGCAGGCGCCGCGGGCGTGCCCGTCCCGGGTGCCCCGGGCGCCGTCGCCGCCAGCGGCCAGGGCTCGAGCCGGGACAGCCAGGCGTCGACCGGGTCGGACGACAGCCGGGCGTCCGGGGTCTGCGCGTGGTCGAGCGGGGCGTGGGCCGCGGTCAGCCGCTCGGCGACCAGCCCGGGGAGCGCCCGCTTCAGCGGCCACGGCTGCACGAGCCCGAACCCCGCGCCGCCCCCGGCCGCGCCGCCACCCGCTCCCTCGCCCCCGGCCGCGCCGCCGCCCGCGCCCGGCCCCGGCGTCACGAGCGCCGGGTGGTCCCCGCGCAGGGCCCCCACCAGCGCCGAGGTGAACAGCGCCTGGTAGGCGGCGCCGGACGCGGCGGGGTCCTTCACCTCGTACGCCGGGTCGCCGAGCGCGCAGGCGTAGAACACGTCGACCGCCGCGGCCGGCCCGCGCGGTGGCAGGTTGGGCACCAGAGCGACCCCCTGCACGCTGAGCTCCTGGACGGTGCTCGCGGCGGTGCGGCAGGCGTCCGACACGAGCACGACGTGCCGCACCGGCAGCCGCTCGGCGAACCAGGAGGTGAGGGAGACGTTCACGGCCTGGCTGCCGTCCTCGGGCGCGCCGGTCAGCAGCCAGAACTCGGCGTTCCCGGTGTTGATGCCGTGACCGCTGAAGTAGACGACGAGCTGGTCGACGTCGCCGCGGTCGACGAGCCCGCGCACGCCGGCGAGCACGGCGGCGGAGGTGACCGGGGTGCCGTCGTCGTCGGTGAACGTGAGCACCAGGTCGTCCGGGACGCGCTGCTCGGCCGCCCAGGCACGCACGGCCGCGACGGCGCCCGGCACGGCCGGCAGCTCCGGGAACCGGCCGCCGGTGCGGGCCACGCCCACCATGACCAGCGCGCGCGCCACGGTGGTCACCCGACCGGTCGGGTGGCTGACGGGTGTGGGCGGGCGGCCATCTCGACTCCGTCGTCCAGGGTGCGGACCCCTCCGAGTGCAGCACCGGCGGGCGGGCGCGTCAAGGAACGGGGCGGCTCTGGTGTGGCGTGCGTCACGCTGGTACCGTCCGTGGCATCCCCGGGCGTCACCTCCGTCGGGCGGGACACGGGCAACGGCGCCCGCCCCGTCCGGCCTCCCGAGGGCCCCTCCCGCCCCGGTGGCGGCACGCCCGCGCCCGACCTAGCGTCCGACGGGCGGGTGCGGCCGCGTCGCCCGCGCGCAGCCGACGAGAGGCCGGACCATGACCGAGCAGACCACGCCCCGCCCGCTGGCGGTCGTCACGGGCGCGTCGAGCGGGATCGGGCTGGAGCTCGCCCGGCGGTTCGCGACCGAGGGGTTCGACCTGGTCGTCGCCGCGGACGAGCCGCAGATCGCCCTGGCCGCCGACGCCCTCACCGCGGCGGGGAACGCCGTGCGCCCGGTGCACGCGGACCTGGCCACCGCCGAGGGAGTCGCCGAGCTCGTCGGGGCCGTGCGCGCGACCGGCCGGCCGGTGGACGCCCTCGCCCTGAACGCGGGGCGCGGAGCGGGTGGGCCGTTCGTGGAGACGCCGCTCGACGCGGACCTGGCCGTCGTCGGCCTGGACGTCGTGGGCACCGTGCGGCTCGCGAAGGCACTGCTGCCCGCGATGGTGCAGCGCGGCGCGGGCCGGGTGCTGCTGACCGCGTCCACCGCGGCGCTCATGCCCGGCCCGTGGTACGCGACCTACGCGGCGTCCAAGTCGTTCGTGCAGTCGTTCGGGGAGGCGCTCCACCACGAGCTCGCCGACACCGGGGTCACCGTCACGACCCTGCTGCCGGGTCCGACGGACACCGCGTTCTTCGCGCGGGCCGGGATGGAGCAGACGCCGGTCGGCCGCGGACCGAAGGACGACCCGGCCGACGTCGCCGACCAGGCGTTCGAGGCGCTGATGGCGGGCCGGGACAAGGTCGAGGTGCGCTCGCTCAAGGCCCGGTTGCAGACGGCCGCGGCGGCGGTGCTGCCCGACCGCGCGAAGGCGGCGATGCACGCCGGGTTCACGCAGCCGCTCGACGGCGGGCGCCCGGACGACGCGGGCGAGTGAGCCCCGGGCTCAGCCGGGCGTGACCCGGACCCGCCCGACCACCAGCTCGGGCACCGCGGGCGCGCCCGGGCCGTGCGGCTGCCCCGGGAAGTCGAAGACCCCGAGCATCAGCTGGAGCGGGTAGTCCGGTCCCTGCGCGACCTCGCGCGTCACGACGCCGTCCACCGCGAACGCCGCCCGCCCCGGACGCCAGTCCACGGCGTAGGTGTGCCACCGGGCGACGTCGATGGTCGTCCGGGGTGCCGAGAACTCCTCGCGGAGGCCCGGGTCGCGGAACGGGTGCACCCCGGAGCCGAGCGCGGCGGTCGGCGCGCCGTCGGGGCCGGTGCCGAGGGTCTCCCCGAACACCTCCACCAGGCAGAGCTCGCCGCTGCGCTCGGGCACGTCCTCGACCCCGACCAGCCAGGCGGAGAACATGGAGCCGGGCCCGACGGTCGCCCGGCAGGTCACCTCGACCCGGCCGGACCGCGGCGTGCAGGCCCACCGGGGAGGCTGCTCCTCGCGGACTCTCTGCCCGGGGCGGAACGGCTGCTGCCCGCGGGTGCTGCCCACCGGCCCGGACCAGGAGCCGCTCTGGGCCGCCGAGACGCGCAGCGGCGGCTCGTGGTCACCGGGGCACCACACCGGGTGGTCGGGCGGGATCGTCAGGTGCAGCCCCTCCGGGCTGGTGCGGGCCGCGGCCGCGGCGGCGCTCCGCGAGCTCCAGGCGGGCAGGTACGCGAGCGTCCAGCCGCGGGTCTCCGGCGACGTGGTGAACCGCTCGTCGAGGACGGTCGGCCCCGGGGTGGGTGCGGGCACGCGGTCTCCCTCGGTGGACGGGGCGCGCGGGGCGCGCGGGCGGCTCGATCGTAGGGCGGCGGCGCGCTCCGGTGGCAGGCCCCGGCGGCCCGGCCTAGCGTCGACGGAGGTCGGCGCACCCCGTGCCGCCAGGACCCCGGGAGGACGGATGACCGACGACGACGTGCGTCGCGAGGACCTGCCCGTGCCGGACTACGACCACCTGCCGATCGGCTCGCTGGGCCACCGCATCCGCAGCCTGGAGGCGGACGAGATCGACGTGCTGCGCCGCTACGAGGAGGCGCACGCGAACCGGGTCGCGGTGATCCAGATCCTGGACCACCGGCTGCTCGACCTCGCGGAGGGCCAGCGGCCCTCGGGCGGCGACGCCGCGGCCCCGGCCGCCGAGGCCGCTCCCGCGCCCGCGGGCACGAGCAGCGCCTCGCCCGAGACCGCCGGGCCGCCGCAGAACCCGCCGTCCCACGGCGTCCCGACCAACCCCGCCCAGCCGCGCCGCTGAGGCGCCGACCACCTCCGGAGGCCCCGTTGTCCGACCGCAGCACGACCGACGACGACTACCTCGAGCGCGTCCGCGCGTCCGAGGAGCAGCCCCCGCCGCCCCCGCCCGCGCGGGTGCTGCTGTTCCTGTTCTGCTTCGTGCTGTTCGTGGGCGGCCTCTACCTGATGGGCCTCGCGGTCGACACCGCGGAGATCTGGGTGTTCACCGTCGGCATCCTGTGCAGCGGAGGCGCGTTCTTCCTCGGTCTGAACCGAGCCCGCACCCTGTGACGCGCTCGACCGTCGGGTCCGGCGCGGGCGTGCCGGACCTGGACGCCGCCGTGCGCCGCGTCCTGGGCGAGGACGCCGAGCTGCGCGCGGCGCAGCGGGACGCGCTGGACGGGCTGCGGGACCGGGACACCCTGCTGGTCGCTCGGTCGGGCGCGGGCAAGACCGCCGTCTACGCGATCGCGACGCTGCTGAGCGGGCAGCTGACCGTCGTCGTCTCGCCGCTGCTCGCCCTGCAGCGGGACCAGGTCGCCGGGCTGCGCGAGGCGGGCCTGCGCGCGGAGTCGGTGAGCTCCGCCCGGGGCGCCCGGGCGCAGGCGGCGGCCCTCGACGCCGCGGCGGCCGGCGATCTCGACGTGCTCGTGCTGGGGCCCGAGCAGCTCGTCCGCCGCCCCGTCGCCGAGGCGCTGGACCGGGCGCCCGTCGGCCTCGTCGTCGTGGACGAGGCGCACTGCGTCAGCGAGTGGGGCCACGACTTCCGGCCGGACTACGTGCACGTGGCCGGCACCGTCGAGCGGCTCGGTCGCCCGCGGGTGCTCGCGCTCACCGCCACCGCCTCGCCCCAGGTGCGCGGCGAGATCGTCGAGCGGCTCGGCATGGTCGACGCCCGCGTGCTGGTGCACGACGCCGACCGGCCGAACATCTGGCTCGGCGCGCACCACGCGTCCACGCCCCGGGAGCGCGACGACCGGGTCGTGGCGGTGGTGCGGGACCTGGCGGACGACCCCGGTGGCGCCGGGCTCGTGTACGCCCGCACCCGGTCGCACGTCGAGGAGCTCGTCGAGGCGCTGGGGCGCGCGGGGCTCCCTGCACGGGGGTACCACGCCGGCCTGCCCGCGAAGGAGCGCGCGGCCGTCGAGCGGGCGTTCCTGTCCGGTGCGCAGGACCTCGTCGTGGCGACCAGCGCGTTCGGCATGGGCGTGGACCGCGCGGACGTGCGGTTCGTCGTGCACGCCGGGCCGCCCACCTCCCTGGACGCCTACTACCAGGAGGTCGGCCGCGCCGGCCGTGACGGCGAGCCCGCCCGGGCGGTCCTGGTGAGCCGGCCCGACGACATCGGCCTCAACCAGTACCTGCGTTCCGGCGGGGTCCCGCGGCAGGGCACGCTCGCGGCAGTGCTGGCGGCCGTGCGCGAGGCGCCCGACGGGGCACGGGACCAGCGCGCGCTGGCGCAGGCGAGCGGCCTCGCGGCGCGGACCGTCTCCCGGGCGCTGGGCGTGCTGCTGGACACGGGCGCGGTGCGGCGTGAGGAGGGCGGCGCGCTCGTCGCGACGGGGGTGTCCGCCCAGGCCGCCGCCCGGACGGCCGCCGAGCGCCAG
The DNA here is from genome assembly GCF_007679345.1 of Cellulosimicrobium cellulans. Taxonomy (GTDB): domain Bacteria; phylum Actinomycetota; class Actinomycetes; order Actinomycetales; family Cellulomonadaceae; genus Cellulomonas; species Cellulomonas cellulans_A. The sequence continues at coordinate 336,616 of NZ_VEGH01000003.1, read as the reverse complement.
GAGGAGCGCCGGGCCGTCGAGCGGTCGCGGGTCGAGGTCGTGCGGGCGTACGCCGACACCACCGACTGCCGGCGCCGGCTGCTGCTCGAGCTGCTGGGGGAGAAGCACCCGCGGCCGTGCGGGGCGTGCGACTCCTGCGACGCCGGGACCTCGGTCGAGGTCGAGGACGCGCCGCTGCGCCCGGGGCAGGCCGTCGAGCACGCCGAGTGGGGTCCCGGGCAGGTGTCCGTGGTGGAGGAGGACCGGGTCACGGTGTTCTTCGCCGAGCGCGGGTACGTCACCCTCGACACCGCCGTGGCGCTCGACTCGGGGCTCCTGCGGCCCGCGACGGGCGCGCCGACGGCCGCCTGACGACCCGGTCGCACCGACGGCCGCTTGCCGACCCGGTCGCGACGGCCTGCGGGGCTCAGGGCACGACGGTGACCGGCCAGCGTGCGTTGCGCACCAGCCGCACGGCCAGCGACCCCGCGATGCGGTGCCCGATGCTCGCGGACGACCCGACCACCACGCTGTCCGCCCGCACCTCGTGCGCGACCGCGGACAGCACCTGGTACGGGTCGCCCGTGCGGACCACGAGCTGGACGGGCACGCCGCGCGCGTCGGCGAGCGCCCGGGGGTCCCGGAGCGCGCGCTCGACGGCGTCCTGGTGCTCGGCGACGGCGACGCTCGCGGCGCCCGTGGTGTCCATCAGCGACGCCACGCCCCCACCGGGCTCGCGCACGTAGACGACCACGAGGCGACCGCCCTGCCGGCGGCACACGCCCACCGCGTACGCGGCCGCACGCAGCGACGGGTCGGAGCCGTCCACCCCCACGACGACGGCCGTGGGGCCGTCGTGGCCGATCTCGAACTGCTGGCCGGTCACGCCGCACCGTCCCTCTCGCACCCGCTGTCGCCGTCGGCCCGACGCTATCGGCTGCGCCGCCGCCGGCGGGCGCCATCCGGCGGCCGGACGGGGCTTGTCCGCGCCCTGGGACCGCCACGGGCGTGGCCCGGGCGGGACCGGCCGGGAGTGCGCCGCCGAGGGGCGCGCGCTGAGGCGCGCGCGTCGCGCCGAGGGGGTGGGGCGTGCGGGGAGGGCGTGGGGCGCGCGCGGGCGGTGTCCGGGGCGGCGCGTCACGCGGGCGCCTCGGCGTCGCGGGTGCCGGGACCAGCGCGGACGCGCGCGTCCGGGCGGTGCTCGTGGTTCGCTGGGGTCGACGCGGCGCGGTCGGCGCGCCGGGCGGCGTCGGGAGCGACGGACCCGACTGGCTGCACCGGGCGCGACGGATGCGGCGGCTGCGTCGGCCGCGACGGGCGGGTCGGGCGGGACGGGCCGGCGCGACGGGGCCCCCGGACAGGGCGAGGCGGGGGCGGGACGGGGCAGGACGGGACGGGAGGTGGCGGCGGTGGTGGACCTGGCGGAGGTGGCGGCGGGCCTGTACGGCGTGCCGCCAGCCGAGTTCACCGCCGCCCGCGCGGCCGCCGTGCGCGCCGCCCGGCAGGACGGCGACCGCGACCTGGCGCGGTCGGTCGGCGCGCTGCGCAAGCCGTCCTCGGCGGCCGCCGCGGTGAACCTCCTCGTCCGGGAGCGGGCCGACGACCTCGCGGGCCTGCTCGACCTCGGGGTGCGGCTCCGCGAGGCCCAGGCGGCCCTGGCGGGCGCCGACCTGCGCGCCCTGCACGCCGAGCAGCAGCGCGCGGTGGGCGCCGCCGCGGACGCCGCGCTGGATCTGCTCGGCGGTGCGGGCGGGCCCGCCGTGCGGGGTCAGGTCGAGGCGACGCTCCGGGCGGCCATGGGTGACCCGGACGCGGCGGTCGCGGTCGCCACCGGGCTGCTCGTGCGGGACCTGTTCTCCTCGGGGTTCGAGCCCGTCGACGTCGCCGGCGCCGTGGCCGTGCCGGACGCGCCCCCGCTGGCCGGGGCACCGGGCCGGCGGACCCCGATGCGGGCGGTGCCCGCGGCCCGCGAGGGCGACCAGGCGGACGACGAACCGGGTGGGACCGGCGACGGCCGCCCGCCGCGACGGCGGCGTGGGCGGCTGCTCACGGCGGAGGAGCCCGAGCAGCCGCTGCGCACGGTGCCGCCGGGCGCCGAGGGCGACGAGGGGTCGGGCGGTGGCGGGCAGGGGCGCCGCCGGGGACGGGTCCGGGTCGCGGACCACGACGGCGCGGGCACGTCGCCCGTGGCGCGCTCGCGACCTCCGCGCGCCGAGCAGCCCGGCGGTGCCGAGGAGCCCGAGGGTGCCGAGGGCGAGCGCGAGGCGCGCGAGCAGGCCGCCCGGGCCGAGCGCGAGCGTCGCGCCGAGGCCGAGCGCGAGGCACGGGAGCGCCGCCGGGCCGCGGCGGTCAGCAGCGCCGAGCGCGACCTCGCCCTGGCGGGCGAGGAGTGGGAGCAGCGCCGCGCGGCCCGGGACGCCGCCGAGGACCGGTTGCGCGCGGCCCAGGAGCGCGCCGACGAGCTGGCGGCCACGATCGAGCGCGCCCGCGAGGAGATGGACCGGCTGCGCGCCGCCCTGGCCACGGCCGAGCAGGAGGCGCGCGAGGTCGGGCTGGAGGTGCGGCACGCGCGCTCGGCCCGGACGGCCGCGGCCCGGCACGCCGACCGCGCCGACCAGCGGCTCCGCGCGGCCCGGGCGGCGCTCGACGCGCTGTGACGGCGCGCGGGGGGCGACCGCGCGGTGTGACCGGCGTCACCCGTTGCCGTTGACACCCTCGGGCGGCCGTTCCTACGCTGGCCGGACGGCACGCCTCGGAGCAACGGGGCGCCCGTGGCGGTAGCCGGGTCCAGGGCCTGGCACGACCGGCGCGCACCTCGCGGGTGGCGGCGGCACCGGCGCCCGGGTGGGGCGTCGGCGGCGACGCGGCTCCTGGCGCGGGCACGACCGGCCGTCGCGGGACCAGGACCCCCGGTGGCCGCGCCCGCGCGGATCAGCGACCCGCCTCGTCCAGGAGCCCCCGCGATGCCGTCAGCGCCGCGCCGCCCTCGCCACCGGCTGGTCGGGCGCGCGCGGCTCGGCCGGGGCGCGACGGTCGCCCGGGCCGGCGGTCGGTCGCTGCTCGCCGCCGGGCTGGTGGTGGCGCTCGGCACCGCGCTGAACGAGGGCGCCGCCGTGGGCGGCACGGACGCACCGGCGCCCGCCGTCGCGGCGCCGGCGTCCGCGGCGGGGTCATCCCCGGAGCGCGCCGCAGCCGCGGACGCGGCGCGGTGGACGGCGCGGACCGCGGCCGAGGAGCCGGCCCTGTCCGCCGAGACGGCGCTGCTCGCCCGGGCGGCCCTCGACGCCGCGGCCGGGGTGGAGCCCCTGCGGGTCTCGCCCCAGCCGCTCGCCGACCTGCCCGGCCTGGACGCCGCGGTCGTCCGCCTCACCGATGCCTGGACCCAGCCGGCGGCGACCCCCGGCGACCGCGTGGCCTCCGCCGTGCGGGTGCGGGCGGCGGCCGGTGCGGTGTTCCGGCTGGCGCTCGCCGTCGAGCGCAGCGTGCCGGTGGCGGCGGAGCAGGGGGCCGGGGACGGCGCGGGGCTCGACCGCGTCGAGCAGGCCGTGACCGAGGCCACCCGGGCGGCGGCGGACCTGCCGGTGCTGGACGGGCGCGTCGTGGGCGCTCCCGTACGCACCGGCGGCGGTGCGGCACGCGCCACCGGGCTGCTCGCGGACGGCACGGTCGACCCCGCCCTGCTGTGCCCGGTGCCGTTCGCCCCGGGCGCCCGGCTGCGGTGCGACGCGGTGGTCGCCCTGGTCGCCCTGAACGAGGAGTTCCGCGCGGACCACGGCAGCGACCTGCCGGTCGGCAGCACGTACCGGACCTACGCCGAGCAGGCGGCGCTGAAGGTCGCGAAGGGCGGACTGGCGGCGCCTGCCGGCGTGTCGCACCACGGCTGGGGCGTCGCGGTCGACTTCGCGGGCTTCGGCGGGGTCGGGCAGTTCGACTCGCCGCTGTACGCGTGGATGGTGGAGCACGGGCCGGCGCACGGGTGGGAGCACCCCGCGTGGGCCGGCCCCGGCGGGCACGGGCCGCTCGAGCCGTGGCACTGGGAGTACACGGGCGCGCCGGCCCCGGTGGCTCCTGGCGGCGGCCCGGCGGGAGCAGGCCCCGCCGACTCTTGAACCACCCCCGGCGCGGTGGTGTGATGGGCCTCTCGCGCGCCGGCGTGCGCCGCCCCGACGTCGTCGTCGGCCCCCGCGCCGGCCTCGTGGCCCGCGCCGTCCGCGACCCCCCGGCGGCGACCGGGCCGCCCACCCCGCCGCCCCGCGCGGCGCGGGTCCGCCACCCGAGCCGGGCGCCACCGCGGCCCGGCACCGCCCAGGGGGATCCCATGAACGCCACGCAGACCGAGACCGCCGCGCCCGCCGTCGCCGGGCGGGTGGTCGAGAACGTCGGCCACGGCGAGGTCCTGCGCCGCCATGCCCGCGCCTCGGACTTCGGCTACCTGCTCGCCGACCTGGTGGGGGACGAGGCCGCGCACCTGCCGGCCGCCGACCCGCCGCAGGTCATCGCGCTGCTCCGCCGCCTCGGCGGGGCGATGGCGGAGCCCGCCACGAGCCCGGCGCCGCCGTCGACCATCCCGGCCGTCTACACGTACTGGGGCCAGTTCATCGACCACGACCTGACCCTCGAGGACTCCGCCGACCCGCGCCTGCAGCAGCCCGCGATCGCCGACCCGGCGCTGCGGCCCGTCGACGCGGCCACGGTCCGGTCCGCGCTCGGCAACGCCCGGCAGCCGTACCTCAACCTCGACTCGGTCTACGGGGACGGGCCCGAGGGCGACCGCTCCGCGGCGTTCTACGACGGGCCGTTCCTCCGGGTCGGGACGCTCGCGTCGCCCGCCCCGGGGCAGCCGGTGCCCGCCGCCGCGGACCCTGCGTCCCGCGACCTGCCGGGCCGGCGCCCGGTCACCGACCCCACGACGGGGCGGACGCAGTTCCCGGCCACGATCGGCGACTCCCGGAACGACGAGAACCTGGTCGTCGCGCAGCTGCACACGGCCTACCTGCGGTTCCACAACGCGGTGGTCTCCGCGATCCGCACGGCGGAGCCGGGGCTGTCCGACGCGGACCTGCTCGGCAAGGCGCAGCAGCTCGTGCGGCACACCCACCAGTGGCTCATCGTGCACGACTACCTGCGCACGGTGACGGTGCCGGGGACGGTCGACTGGGTGCTGTCCGAGCTCAAGGGCCTCTACCTGCAGCGGTTCCCGGCGAAGCGGCCGCCGGTGATGCCGCTGGAGTTCTCCGTGGCGGCGTTCCGGTTCGGGCACTCCCAGGTGCGCAACAGCTACGACTACAACCGCAACTTCGGGGACCCCGGCTTCGTCGCGCCGCGGGCGACGCTGGACCAGCTGTTCCAGTTCACCGGTCGCGGCGGGTTCGTCGGGGGCGCGCAGACGCTGCCGGAGAACTGGGCGATCGAGTGGGACCGGTTCGTCGACAAGGGCGACCCCGACCCGCGGCACTTCGCCCGCGCGATCGACACCCAGCTCGCCGACGACCTGTCGGTGATGCGGAACGAGCCGCGGGACCTCGCGGGCATCCAGGAGCACCTGGCCAAGCGGAACCTGCTGCGCGGCTACCTGCTGGGCGTGCCGACGGGGGAGGCCGTGGCGCGGGCGCTGCGCATCCGGCCGCTGACCCGGGCCGAGCTGCTCCGCGGGGCGCCGGCGGGTGTGCGGTCCGCCCTGACCAGCCCCGAGCTCACCGGGCGCACGCCGCTCTGGTACTACGTGCTGAAGGAGGCGGAGGTCCTGACGTCGGGGAACTCGCTCGGGCCCGTCGGCAGCCGGCTGGTCGCGGAGACGATCATCGGGCTCATGCGGCACGAGCCCGGTTCGTTCCTGACGACCGTCCCGGCCTGGGGGACCGGCCCGGTGCCGGTCATGCCGGGAGGTGATGGCGCGCGCACGATCGGCGGTCTGGCGGACCTGCTCGACGTCGCGGGGGTCACCGCGCCCTGACCGAGGGGCCCGGTCCCCGGCCGGTCGTCGCGCCACCACCCGATCGATCCGGTGGCGACGGGACGATCGGCCGGGACCGCGCCGCGACGGCGCCCGAACGCGTCGTCAGCGCGGCGGGCGGGTGCGGCGCGACTCGCGCAGCAGCCGGCCGCGGCGGACGTCCTCCTCCGCCTTCGCCCGCTTCTTGTCGCTGGCGCGGGTGTCGCGGGGCGGGAGCTGGATGGTGCGCTCCGCCTCGATGCCGCCCTGCAGCTCGCGGCCGCGTTCGATCTCGGCGTCCAGCTCGGCGCCGAACAGCAGGGCGAGGTTGGTGATCCACAGCCACAGCAGCAGGACGATGGCGCCGGCGAGCGAGCCGTAGGTGCTGCCGTACGACCCGAAGTTGGCGACGTAGAACCCGAAGGCGAGCGACGCCAGGATCCACACCACGACCGCCACCAGCGCGCCGACGCTCATCCAGCGGAACTTCGGCTGCCGGACGTTCGGCGTGAAGTAGTACAGGATCGCGACGGCGACGATCACGAGCAGCAGCACGACCGGCCACTTGGCGATGTTCCAGGCGGTCACCGCGGCGGAGCTCAGGCCGATCGCGTCGCCCACGCTCTCGGCGATGCCGCCCGAGAGCACGACGGCCACCACGATGACGACGGCGAACAGCACCAGCACCAGCGTGACCAGGAGCAGCACGGGGCGCAGCTTCCAGATCGGGCGGCCCTCGTCGATCTCGTAGACCCGGTTGATGCCGCGGCTGAACGCGTTCACGTACCCGGAGGCCGACCACAGCGCCACCACCAGCGAGATCACGAACGTCAGGCCGGCGCCGGGGGAGTTGGTGAGGTTCTCCAGGATCGGCTTCAGGGTGTCCTCGGCCGAGTCCTGGCCGATGATCCCCGTCGCGGTCGTCACCAGGTCCTCGACGAGCTGCTGCCCGTCCCCGACCAGGCCCAGGATCGACACCACGGCCAGCAGGCCCGGCGCGATCGCCAGCACCGCGTAGTAGGTCAGCGCCGCGGCCAGGTCGGTGCACTGGTCGTGGTTGAACTCGCGGACGGTGGTCCGCAGCACGTACTTCCAGGACCGCTTGGTCAGGTCGTCGGGGGAGTCGGGCTTGCGCGGGTCGTCCGGGGCCGGGGCGCCGGCGCGCTCGGTGCTCGTCTGGTCGTCGTGGGTCACGGGGACCTCCTGGGCGGTGCGGTGCTGTTCCGGTCGCCAGCGTCACCCGCGGGGGCCCGGCCCGCCACAGGAACGGGGCTCAGCCCTCGACGCGCAGGCCGTCCAGGACGTTGAGCCGGTAGCCGACGCCGCGGACCGTCGCGATCAGCCCGCCGAGGCCGGACTTGGCGCGCACCCGGCGGACGTGCACGTCGACGGTGCGCGTGCGGTCGGACAGGTCGTGGCTGCGCCAGGCGCCGTCGTACAGCTCGTCGCGGGTCACCACGCGGCCCGCCGAGCGGGCCAGGTACGCGACCAGGTCGAACTCCTGGCGGGTCAGGTCGACGTCCCGGCCGTCGACCACGAGGCGGCGGCCGGGCAGGTCGACCAGGACGGCCGGGGTCAGCGGCAGCGCGGCCAGCAGCTCCTCGAACCGGCGGAGGTCGGCCTGCGTGGGCAGGTCGGCGGCGGGCGCGGCGGGTCGGGCGTGGACGGCGGGCCGGGCGGACGTGGCAGGGGTCAGGACGCTCACGGGGGGTGCTCCTCGGGGGTCCGCCGCTCGCGGCGGCGGGGCGGGACGACGACGTCCCGCGCGGATCTGACGGCAGGGGTGGCGGTCAGGCCCGACAGAGCGGACACGCGCGGACGAGCCGCGGCGAGCGGCAGGTCGGGAGCGCGGAGGTCATGGCGGCGAGTGTGGCACGCGGCACCGGGCGGTGCACGGATCCGGAGCCCGCGTCTCAGGTCGCGGACGGAGGTGTCGGCGTGCGGGGACGGGCCCGGGGGCGTCAGCCCGCGGCGGGCTCCGTCGCCGCGTCCGTCGGCGTCGCCGACGGCGCCTCGTCCTCCGCCTCGTCCTCCGGGACGACCGCGGGCCAGGGCTCCGGGTCGTGCACGACCGCGCTCGCGTCGGTGCCGATCTCGACCAGCTGCCAGTCGAGGATCTGCCGGCTCTCCGGGTCCCAGCGCAGGATGGTCATCTCCGCGGTGCCCTTGAGCGGGCCGATCCGCGGCTCGTTCTCCTGCGCGCCCGCGGTGGAGGACGAGATGTACCGGATGCCCTCGCCGATCTGCGCCGGGTCCGTCCGGGTGTGCATGTGACCGGAGACGAGGGCGGGAACGCAGCCGTCGGCGAGCAGCGCCGGCGCCGTGCGCGGGTTGTGGAACAGCACCAGGTCGACCCCGTCCGCGTCCTCGCAGGCGACCTCCGAGAGCCGCTCGCCCACCTCGGCGTAGGACTCGTCCTGGGTCTGCGTCGTGATCAGGCGGGTGGCCTTCGGGTCCTTGTCGCCGAGGATCCGCATCCCGCGCACGTCGATGACGCCGCCGTCCAGGACGGTCGCCCCGGCGCGCGCGTACTGCGCGGTGGTCTCGGCGGAGTCGTGGTTGCCCGGCGCGGTGACGAGGTCGACGCCGCTCGGGATCGCGCGGGCGAACGTCGTCACGCAGTACTGCTCGACCGAGGTGCCGTTCATCGTGGTGTCGCCCGCGTCGAGCACCACCTCGGCACCCGACATCTCGGTGAGCGAGGTGATCAGCGGCGCCATGCCGACGTTGCAGTGCAGGTCGGAGATGACCAGCAGGGTGAGCGGCTCCGCCTCCTCGTCGGTCGACTCCTCCGGTGCGGGGGAGGCGCTCGCCCCCGCGGTGGCCGTCGCGCCCGCGGTGCCCGTCGCCCCCGGGACGGGGTCCTCGCCCGCGGAGGCCGCCCCGTCCTGGTCGTCGGCGGCGGCCTCGACGGTGGCGCGGCGCCCCTCCCAGTCGTCCCAGGCGGCGACCAGGGCGCCGTCGGCCCGGTCGTAGAAGTCCTCGTTGTCCTGGAAGGCCTTCACGACGAGCCCGCCGTAGGTGTCCACGATCCCGCCGAGCCGGCCGGTGATCCGCGCGCCCTCCAGCGGCGTGCCGTCGAACACGGCCGAGGTCCGCTGCGACGCGGTGCGCTGCGCGGCGTCGCCGCGCTCGCTCGCCGTCACCAGGGTGCCGACGAGCACGACGGCGAGCCCCCCGGCGGTGAGCTGCGCGGCGTGCGGGGCGAGCCGCCCGCCCAGCTCGGCGCGCCGGGCGGCCCCGAGCAGCCACCACCCCGCGGTCCACGCCGCGACCAGCACCGCTAGAGCGGCGAGCGTCCGCCACAGGGCGTTCGCGACGAGGGCGCGCGCCGCGTCCTCGATCGTCGCCTGCGGCCCGGTGAAGAACTGCAGGTAGGAGCTCAGGTCCCCGGTGAGCGCCTGGAGCGTGTCGACGCCGTGCAGCGCGTCGACGTCGGCGGGGATCTCCTCGACCGTGACCCGCGCGCCGAGGCCGAGCGGCAGCGGCGAGTCGATCTGCAGCGTGCCGAGGGGCCCGAGGTCGACGGTCACCGTCGCGTCGGTGGTGACGTCGTACCGCGCCTCGTGCGGGCCGAAGCTCGACTCGGCGGTGGCGGTGGTGACGCCGAACACGAGCGCGGCGAGCAGCGCGACGACCGCGAGCAGGGCGCAGACGAGCCACCGGCGGCGGCCGGGGCGGTCCGGTGCCGGGGTCGGGGCGGTCCGGGGGTCGGCGTCGGGTGCAGGCATCGCGACGAGCGTAGACGGGACCGTGGCCGCCCGTCGCGCCACCCGCGCCCACCCCCGCCCGCCCGTGCGGGACACCCGGCGCTGTGCTACTCCGGGACCATGACCAGCCCCGTCACGACCCCGGACGCACCGCGTCCGCCGGCGCGCGGCCACGACGAGAGCACGCTCACCGTCGTCGTCGCGTTCGCCGCGAACGCGCTCATCGCGGTCGCCAAGACCGTCGCGGCGATCCTCACCGGGGCGGCGTCGATGCTCGCCGAGGCGGCGCACTCCTGGGCGGACACCGGGAACGAGGTGTTCCTGCTGCTCGCCCAGCGCCGCTCGGCCCGGGCGCCCGACCGGGCGCACCCGCTGGGCTACGGCCGCGAGGTCTACGTCTGGTCCCTGTTCGCCGCGATCGGGCTGTTCGCCGTGGGCGCCGGGGTGTCGATCACCCACGGCATCCAGGAGCTGGTGCACCCGGAGCCCGCGTCGTCGTACGCCGTGGCCTACGCGGTGCTGGGCGTGTCGTTCCTGCTGGAGGGCACGTCGCTCCTGCAGGCCTGGCGCCAGGCGCGCCGGGCGGCCGCACGGCGCGACATGGACCTGTGGGACCACGTGCTCGCCACGTCCGACCCGACGGTGCGCGCGGTGTTCTTCGAGGACGCGGCCGCGCTGGTCGGCATCGTGATCGCCGGCACCGGCATCGCACTGCACCAGATCACCGGCTCGCCGGTGCCGGACGCGGTCGGCTCGATCCTGGTCGGCGTGCTGCTGGCGGTGGTCGCCGTGCTGCTCATCGACCGCAACCGCCGGTTCCTGGTGGGGGAGACGGCCGATCCCGCCCTGCAGGGCGCGGCCGTGCGGGCGCTGCTCGCCCTGCCCGAGGTCGCGCGGGTCACCCAGCTGCGGCTGGAGGTGGTCGGCGCGCGCCAGCTGTTCCTGGTCGGCGCGGTCGACCTGGCCGGCAACCCCGCCGAGGACGAGGCCTCGCACGTGCTCGCCGCCGTCGAGCGCCAGGTGGCCGCCGTGCCGGGCGTCGTCGGCGCGGTGCTGTCGCTGTCCGAGCCCGAGGAGCCCGCCCTGACGCCCTGACCCCGCACGCGCCGCCCGGCACCCGGAACCCGGAAGGACCCGCATGTCCCTCGCCCCCGCCGTCAGCCCCCGCACCCCCGTCGATCTCGGCCCGGCCCGGTCCGCCGCCGTCGCCGCCCGCGTGCTCGGTCCGCTCGTCGCCCAGGGCGCCGTCGTCCGCCGGCCCCGCGCCACCGCCTGGGCCGAGCGGCACCAGACCGACCGGTCCGCGGGCGCGCTCCTGCGGGACCTGCGGCGGGAGCACGGCGGCGCCCCGGTGGTCCTGGGGCTCGGCCCGCGCCGGGTGGTGCTGCCGCTCGAGGCCGCCGACGTGGGCGCCCTGCTCGACGGCTCCCCGGAGCCGTTCAGCCCCGCGACGGTGGAGAAGCGCGCCGCGCTCGGGCACTTCGAGCCCGACGCCGTCCTGATCTCGGCGCCCGGACGGCGGCCCGCCCGGCGGCTGCTCAACGAGCAGGCGCTCGACACGTCCGAGCCGGTCCACCGCGACGCGGACCCGTTGCTCGCGGCCGTCGACCGCGAGGCCGCGGCGCTCCTCGCCACCGTCGGGCGGAGCGGCGTGCTCGACTGGGACACCTTCGCCCCGGCGTTCTGGCGGACGGTCCGGACGGTCGTCCTGGGGGAGTCGGCGCGCGACGACGACCGGATCACCGACGTCCTCCAGACGCTCCGACGGGCCGCGAACTGGGCGTACCTGCGCCCGCGCCGGCCGCGGCTGCGGGCGGAGCTCGCCGACCGGCTGCACGCGTACGTGCGGCGGGCGGAGCCCGGCAGCCTGATCGCGCACGCCGCGGCCGCGCAGGCGGACCGCGGGGTCGACCCCGCGGGTCAGGTGCCGCAGTGGTTGTTCGCCTTCGACGCGGCCGGGGCGGCGGTGCTGCGCGCCCTCGCCGTGGCGGCGGCGCGGCCGGCCGTCCGGGACCTGCTGCGGGCCGAGGCGGCGTCGGGTGCGGCGATGCAGCCCTACGCCCGCGGGGCGGTCCTGGAGTCGGTGCGGCTGTGGCCGACCACGCTCGTGGTGCTCCGGGACAGCACCGGGCCGACGACGTGGGGCGAGCGGGTGCTGCCGGCGGGCACCGGCTTCGCCGTGGTGAGCGCCCACTTCCACCGCGACCCCGACCGGCTCGGCGTCGCCGACGCCTGGGCGCCGGAGGCGTGGCTCGACGGCCGCGCGGACGCCGACTGGGGGCTGCTGCCGTTCAGCGGCGGGCCGGTGTCGTGCCCGGGGCGCAACGTCGTGCTGCTCGTCGCCGGGCGGCTGCTCGCCCGGCTGTCGGAGGCCGACCTGGTGTTCCCCCGGGGGCGGTACCTCGCCGCCGACCCGCTGCCGGCGACCTTCGACCACTACGGCGCCCGGTTCCGCACGGGGGTGCGGGCGGCGGCCTGACCGGCGGTCCCGGGCGCGCCGTCCGGGCCCCGCCCGGGCGGGCGTCCGGGGCACCCGGCCGGGGTGCGCGCGCGGGTGAATCCGTGGGCCGTCCGGGCGCCGCCGCTGGTGGCTGCGTCACAGTTCCCCGACATACGGACGAAACCTGTCGCCCGACAGGCGTAAAGTGGGGCCCGAGGGCGCGTCGCCCGCCGGGGCCAGTCCCGGGCGGCCGCTCGACTGCCGACGACGGCCGCCTGCGAGCCGCAGCGCGGCGCGTTCGCCCGTCCCGCGCCCTCCGCGGCGACCGGTGACCCCGGGGACCGCGGTCCCTGACGCACCGCAACAGCCCAGGAGGGCCCCCGATGAACACGTCCATCGCCCGAGCCGGTCGCCGGACCACGCGCACCCTCAGCGTGGCCGCCGCCGCCGTCGCGACGGTCTCCCTGCTCGCCGCCTGCGCCTCCGCCGAGGGCGGCACGTCGGCGGGCTCCGCCTCCGACGACACCACCACCGCGTCGGCCGAGGCGAAGGAGGTCCAGGTCATCGACCAGACCAACCTGCTGCTGACGACCGCGCAGGAGACCCTCGAGGCCCGCGGCCTGGAGGTCCAGGTCGCCGACGCGTCCGGCCAGGGCCGCGCGATCGACGACCCGACGCAGTGGGTCGTCGTGACCCAGGACCCCACGTCCGGCTCGGTCGAGCAGGGCACCGAGGTCACCCTCACCGTGCGCATGACCACCGACCCGGTGGGCTGAACGGAATAAACGCTGGCCCCGCCGCGCTGGACCGGGTGAGACTCAGAGCTCCCGGTCCGCGCGGCGGTGCAGCATCCCGCCGCGGAGGGACCGGCCCGGACGCGGAGCACGCGCCCCTCGTGAGGGGTGGACGGACGCGGGACGGGTGGCTCGTCACCGACGGCCCTCAACGAGGCCGGGGCGGATCAGGTCGCGCGGGAGAAGGACAAGCGGGCGCGGCGGACGGTGGCGTACAGGTGCTGACCCCTCGGGGCGTCCGCGCCGCCGGGTCGGACCGACCCGGCCGGCCGGGCGCCCGTCAGACGTAGGGCGCCGCGAGCCGGCGCAGCTGGGCGGCGTACCCGCCGCCGAACAGCACGGCGTGCATCCCCACCGGGTACACCTGGTGCAGCGCGACCCGGTGCTGCCACCCGCGGCGCAGCGGGTGCACCTCCTGGTAGGCGTCCAGGACGTCGGCGAGGTGCGGGCAGCCGAACAGCGCGAGCATCGCGAGGTCGGTCTCCCGGTGACCGCCGTGCGCCGCCGGGTCGATCAGGGTGGCGCCGTGCGGCGTCCACAGCACGTTGCCGGACCACAGGTCGCCGTGCAGCCGGGCCGGCGCGTCGTCGTCGTCCCACTCGCCCGCCCGCAGCCGGTCCGCGAGGCGGTGCAGCAGGGCGAGATCGTCGGGTCCGAGCGCGCGGCGCCGCTCCGCCGCCGCCGCGAGCGGCTCGACCCGGCAGTCCGCGAGGAAGGCGCCCCACCGCTCGTGGTCGCCGGCGGGCATCGGCAGCGGCTGGTCGAGCGGCCCGAAGAACCCGTCCCCGGACCAGCCGTCGGGCGGGCTGCCGAACCGGCGCGCCCCCGCGTCGTGCGTGACGGCGAGCCCCCGGCCGAGCTCGCGCGCCGCCCGGCGGGTCGGCGGCACCTCGGTCAGCGCGACGAGGTCCAGGTGGTCCGGTCCGACGCCGAGCACCTCCACCACCGGCGCGCCGCCCCGGACCTGCAGCCAGCGCAGGCCCGCCGCCTCGCACGCGAAGAACCCCGGTGGCGCGCCGGCGCGGCGCTTGCGGTAGGTGTCCATGCGCGGCCTCCTCGGGGCGGTGTGGGGTCCGGCTAGCCTGGCGCGCGTGCCCCCCGACGCCGAACCGATCCTGGTGAGCGCGACCCGCGCGCCCGGGGAGGCGCGCCGCGCCGGGGACGCCCGCGGGACGCCGGCCCCGCCCCCCGCGCTGCTGTCCGGCGCGGGCCGCACGCCGGAGGGCGCCGCCTGGCTGGCCCGCCTGCCCCGCCTGGTCGACCGCGCCGTGCGGCGCTGGGACCTGGTGCTCGGCGACCCGTTCCCGTCGGGCTCCGCCTCGTGGTGCGCGCCCGCACGCGACGCCGCCGGGCGGGACCTGGTGCTCAAGGTGTCGTTCCCGCACGGCGAGGCGCGCGACGAGGCCGCGGTGCTGCGCGCGTGGGGTGGGCGCGGCGCGCCGGAGCTGGTCGACGCGCACGACGGCGACTGGGCGCTGCTGCTGGCGCGGGTCCGGCCCGGGACCCCGATGCGGGCCCTGCGCACGCCGGCGCTCCGCCGGCTGACCGAGGCCGCCGACGTGCTGCGCGTGCTGCACGCCGCACCGGCGCCCCCGGGCCTGCCCGCGTTGGCCGACGTCGCCCGCGGCCTCGCCGACCTGGCCGCCGAGCGGGCCGGCCGCGCGGCGCGGGCGGGCGTGCCGCTCGACCCGGGGCTGCTGCGGGCGGCGGACGCGACGCTGCGGGGGGCGGGCGACCCGGGAGCGCCCGCGGCGGTGACGCTGCACGGGGACGCGAACCCCGGCAACCTGCTGCTGGACCGCGGCGCGGCGGGCGCGGTGTGGACCGCGATCGACCCCAAGGCCCTCACCGGCGACCCGGCCTACGACGTCTGGCCGCTGCTCGAGCAGGTCGGCGACCCCTGGCGCACCGGCGACCCGGTCCGCACGCTGCGCGACCGGCTGCTGCTCGTCGCCGAGCGCGCGGGGCTCGACGCCGCGGGCGCCGCGCGCTGGGCGGTCGCCCGCGGCGCCGAGTCGGCGCTGTGGGCGTGGCACCACGGTGCAGGCCGCCCGACCGCGGCCGGCCGGGCGGCGCGTCGGGCGGCGCGCGACCTCGCCCGGGTGCGCGACTGGGCGCGGGTCGCGGACCTCCTCGCGGGCTGACGCCCCGCGCGCGGTCCGCTCCGGCACCGGGGCCGGCGCACGGTCGAGCACCGCCGCGCGGCGCCCGTGTCCCACGCCCGCCCCGGCCGACGCCGTCCGGCCCGGCCACCGCAGATCCGGGTGGGTCGCGCCGGAAGGTGGGGGACGCGCGGACGCGGCGGGCGCGGCACCGCGCAGCCCGCGCCGTGGCGGCGCGGGGTGCCTACCCTGGCCCCGACGGGCCGGCGACCGCGGCGACCCCGCCGGGCGGCCCGTCGGTGCAGGACGGCCCCGCGCCCGACCGGCGCGCACGCCGCGCGACGCCCAGGAGGCAGACGATGAGGGTCGGGATCCCCACCGAGGTCAAGAATCACGAGTACCGCGTCGCCATCACCCCCGCCGGGGTGCACCAGCTCGCCGCCGCCGGGCACGAGGTGCTGGTGCAGGCCGGCGCCGGGCGCGGCTCCGCGATCACCGACGAGCAGTTCGCCGCCGCCGGCGCGACCGTCGTCGACGAGGCCGCCGCCGTCTGGGGCGAGGCCGACCTGGTGTGCAAGGTCAAGGAGCCCGTGCCGTCGGAGTACGGCCACCTGCACGAGGACCTGGTGCTGTTCACCTACCTGCACCTCGCCGCCGACCGCCGGCAGACCGACGCCCTGCTCGCCGCCGGCACCACCGCGATCGCCTACGAGACCGTCCAGCTGCCCGACCGGTCGCTGCCGCTGCTCGCCCCGATGAGCGAGGTCGCGGGCCGGCTCGCCGCGCAGGTCGGGGCGTACCACCTGATGCGCAGCGCGGGCGGGTCGGGGCGGCTGCTCGGCGGCGTGCCGGGCGTCGCGCCGGGGCGGGTCGTGGTGATCGGGGGCGGCGTCGCCGGTCAGCACGCGGCGGAGGTCGCGCTCGGGATGCGGGCGGACGTCACGGTGCTCGACGTGTCCGTGCCGCGGCTGCGCGAGCTGGACACCGCGTTCGGCGGCCGGGTGCGGACCCTCGCGTCGTCCGCGTACGCCGTGCGGGAGGCGGTGGCCGACGCCGACCTCGTCGTGGGCGCGGTGCTCGTGCCGGGCGCCCGCGCGCCGAAGCTCGTCACCGACGACATGGTGGCTGCGATGCGGCCGGGTTCGGTGCTGGTCGACGTGGCCGTGGACCAGGGCGGCTGCTTCGAGTCCACCCGCCCGACGACCCACGACGACCCGACGTTCCGGGTGCACGACGCCGTGTTCTACTGCGTGGCCAACATGCCCGGGGCGGTCCCGGTGACGTCGACGCAGGCGCTCACCAACGCGACGCTGCCCTACCTGACGGCGCTCGCCTCGCGCGGCTGGCGCGAGGCGATGGCGGCCGACCCGGCGCTGGCCGCCGGCCTGGCCACCCGCGGCGGTCGGCTGTTCCACGCGGGGGTGGGCGCCGCCCACGGCCTGCCGGTCGCCGACCCCGGGATGGTGCTCGCAGCCTGACCAGCAGGGACGGGCGGAAACGGGGGGACCGGGAGGCGCCCTCCGTGGCAGGGTGGGCCGATGGAGACCTTCGAGCTGACCGACGGCGTCGTCCTGCTGCGCGCGCCCGGCCCCGCCGACGTCGACCGGATCGACGCGCTGTGCCAGGACCCGGCGATCCAGGAGTGGACGACCGTCCCGAGCCCGTACACCCGCGAGGACGCCGCGTCGTTCGTCTCGTCGTTCGCCGCCGACGGCTGGGCCCGCGGGTCCTCGCTCAACTGGGCCGTCCGGGACGCGGCCGACGACGCGCTCCTCGGCATGGTGGGTCTGGGCATGGAGGGCACGGGCTCCGCCGAGATCGGGTACTGGCTGGCCCCGGCCGCGCGCGGGCGCGGCGTCATGTCCCGGTCGGTCGACCTGGTGCTCGACGCGGCCTTCGGGCGGCTCGAGCTGGTCCGGGTGTCCTGGCGCGCGTTCGTGGGCAACGGCCCCTCCCGGGCGGTCGCGGAGCGCGCGGGCTTCCGGGTCGAGGGGGAGCTGCGGCTCGGCGGCGTGCAGCGCGGCGTCCGGCGGGACGAGTGGGTCGGCAGCCTCCTGGCCACCGACCCGCGGCCCCGGCGTGTCGGCGCCCGCTCAGCGGCGGGTGCCTCGGGCAACGGGGGATGATGAGGCGCATGAGCACCCCCACGCCGGCCGCGGACAACCCGTTCACCGCCCCGTCCCCGCTGCCCTACGCCCTGCCCGACTTCGCGGCGATCCGCGAGGAGCACTTCCGCCCCGCGCTGCTCGCCGGGATGGCGGAGCAGCGGGCGGAGGTGGAGGCCGTCGCCGCCTCGGCCGAGGCCCCCACCGTCGAGAACACCCTCGACGCGCTCGAGCGCTCCGGCCGGCTGCTGCACCGCGCCGCCATCGTGTTCTTCAACCAGTCCTCCTCCGACTCGACGCCGGGGCTGGAGGCCCTCGAGGAGGAGATCGCGCCGCTGCTCGCCGCGCACAGCGACGCCATCTACCTGGACCGACGGCTGTTCGCGCGCCTGGAGGCGCTGCACGCCGCGGCCGAGGCCGGCGACCTGGACCTGGCGCCGGACACCGCCTGGCTGCTGCACCGCCAGCGCACCCGGTTCATCCGCGCGGGCGTGCGGCTCGACGACGCCGCGCAGGCCCGGCTCCGGGAGCTGAACGCCGAGATCACCCGGCTCGAGACCGTGTTCGGCCGGCAGCTGCTCGCGGAGACGAACGACTCGGCGGTCCTGGTGACCGACGAGGCCGAGCTGGCCGGCCTGCCCGCGGACGCCCGGGCGGCCGCCGCCGAGGCCGCCACCCGTCGGGGGCACGAGGGCGCGTGGCTCATCGACCTGGTCCTGCCGACGCAGCAGCCGGCGCTCGCCCAGCTCGCCGACCGGGCCCTGCGCGAGCGGCTGCACACGGCGTCGGTGCGCCGGGGCGGCCGCGGGGGCGAGCACGACACCCGCGCCACCCTGCTGGCGCTCGCGCGGCTGCGGGCCGAGCGCGCGCGCCTGATCGGCTACCCGCACCACGCCGCCTACATCGCCGAGGACGCGACCGCGAAGACGCCCGAGGCGGTCGCCGACATCCTCGGCCGGCTCGCCCCCGCTGCCGTCGCCAACGCCCGCGCCGAGGCGGCCGACCTGGAGGCCGCCCTGCAGCGCGACGTCCCGGGCGCCACGCTGCAGCCCTGGGACTGGGCCTACTACGCCGAGCAGGTCCGCAAGGAGCGCCGCTCGCTCGACGACTCCTCGCTCCGCCCGTACCTGGAGCTCGACCGGGTGCTGCGCGACGGCGTGTTCCGCGCCGCCGGCGAGCTCTACGGCCTGACCTTCACCGAGCGCCCGGACCTGGTCGGCTACCACCCGGACGTCCGGGTGTTCGAGGTGACCGACGCCGACGGCTCCGGCCTCGGCCTGTTCCTCGGCGACTTCTGGACGCGCGACTCCAAGCGGGGTGGCGCGTGGATGAACAACCTCGTCGACCAGTCGACGCTGCTCGGCGAGCAGCCCGTCGTGGTGAACAACCTCAACATCCCGAAGCCCCCGGCCGGGCAGCCGACCCTGCTGACCTGGGACGAGGTCATCACGCTGTTCCACGAGTTCGGGCACGCGCTGCACGGGCTGTTCTCGGACGTGCGGTACCCGTCGCAGTCCGGCACGGAGGTGCCGCGGGACTTCGTGGAGTACCCGTCGCAGGTCAACGAGATGTGGGCCTGGGAGCCGTCGGTCCTGCGGGCGTACGCCGTGCACCACGAGACCGGCGAGCCGATGCCGCAGGAGTGGGTCGACACCCTGATCGCGGCGCGGCAGGACGGCGAGGGCTTCGCCACGACCGAGTACCTGGCCGCCGCCCTCCTCGACCAGGCCTGGTACCGGCTGGCGCCGGAGGACGTGCCGACGGACGTCGCGGAGGTCGAGCCGTTCGAGGCGGCGG
Organism: Cellulosimicrobium cellulans; assembly: GCF_007679345.1. Lineage (GTDB taxonomy): Bacteria > Actinomycetota > Actinomycetes > Actinomycetales > Cellulomonadaceae > Cellulomonas > Cellulomonas cellulans_A. The sequence continues at coordinate 317,757 of NZ_VEGH01000003.1, read as the reverse complement.
CGCTGGCGGCCGCGGGCGTCGCGTTCGCGCCCGTGCCGCCGCGGTACCGCACGACGTACTTCAACCACGTGTTCGGCGGCGGGTACTCGGCGGGCTACTACTCGTACATCTGGTCTGAGGTGCTGGACGCCGACACGGTGACGTGGTTCGAGGAGAACGGCGGCCTGCGCCGGGAGAACGGCAATACCTTCCGGGTGAAGTTGCTCTCGCGCGGCGGCTCGGTGGATCCGATGGTCGCGTTCCGGGACCTGCGCGGCCGCGACCCGGAGATCGCCCCGCTGCTCGCCCGCCGGGGCCTGACCTCGGCCTGAGCACCCCGCCGGAGCCGGGGGTCCACCGTGGACCCCCGGCCTCGGCGTGCCCGTGCGGCCGGTAGCGTGGGGGCATGAGCGACGCACCCGCGACCCCGTCCGCCGGCCAGCACGACACCGCGGCGGCCGAGGGCGAGGTCGTGCGGATCGCGCAGGAGCTCATCCGGTTCGACACGTCGAACTACGGCGACGGCTCCGGCCCGGGGGAGCGCTCCGCAGCCGAGCACGTCATGACGCTGCTGCACGAGGTCGGCCTCGCCCCCGAGCTGATCGAGTCCGTCCCCGGCCGCGCGAACGTCGTCGTGCGCCTCGAGGGTGCCGACCGCACCCGGCCCGCGCTGGTGCTGCACGGGCACACCGACGTCGTCCCGGCCGAGGCGAAGGACTGGAAGGTCGACCCGTTCGCCGGCGAGGAGTTCGACGGCATGGTCTGGGGCCGCGGCGCCGTGGACATGAAGGGCATGGACGCGATGATCCTGGCGGTCGTCCGCCAGATGGTCCGAGACGGCCGCCGGCCGGCCCGGGACGTCGTCGTCGCGATGTTCGCGGACGAGGAGGCGGGCGGCAGGTTCGGCGCGCGGCACCTCGTCGACCACCGCCCGGACCTGTTCGAGGGCGCGACGGAGGCGGTGTCCGAGGTCGGCGGGTTCTCCGTCGACGTGCACGGCCGGCGCGCCTACCTGCTGCAGACCGCCGAGAAGGGCATCGCCTGGCTCCGGCTGGTCGCGGACGGCACCGCGGGCCACGGCTCGGCGGTGAACCCCGACAACGCGGTGACCGAGCTCGCCGGCGCGATCGCCCGGATCGGCGCGTACCAGTGGGACACCCGGCTCACCCCGACCGTGCTCGCCCTGCTGGAGGGCGTCGCCGACCTCACGGGGCTGCCGCTCGACGTGGACGACCCGCTGGCGATCGACCGGCTGATCGGCGCGCTGGGTCCGGCCCGGCGGTTCGTCGGGTCGTCGATCCGGACGCTCGCCAACCCGACGCAGCTGCACGCCGGGTACAAGACGAACGTCATCCCGGGTCGTGCCACGGCGACCGTCGACGTCCGGCCGCTGCCCGGCGACCACGAGGACGTGCTCGCGAAGGTGCGTGAGCTGGCCGGACCGCACGTCCGCGTGGAGCCCGAGCACCTGGACATCGGCCTGGAGGTCCCGGCGACGGGCGCGCTGGTCGACACGATGACCGACGTGCTGCGCGCCCAGGACCCCGAGGCCGTCGTGCTGCCGTACATGCTGTCGGCCGGCACGGACAACAAGTCGCTCGCCCGGCTCGGCATCGCCGGGTACGGCTTCGCGCCGCTCCGGCTGCCCGCCGACCTGGACTTCACGGCGCTGTTCCACGGCGTCGACGAGCGCGTCCCCGCGGACTCGCTGCGGTTCGGCGTCCGCGTGCTGGACGGGCTGCTGCGCGAGGCCTGATCGGTCGCCGGTCCCGGCCGGCCCGGGGCGGGCGGGCCGGGCGGCACCGCGCGCCCGCCCCCAGCGTGGCCCGGGGTCAGTCGTCCAGCGCGCCGAGCGTGGACCGGACCCGGATGATCCGGCGCCGCAGCCACACCTTCCGCTCGCCGCCCGCGTAGAGGAGGGTGCGGGCCAGCTCCCACCGGCCGTACTCCGCCTGCTCCGTGAGCAGCCGGCGGGCGTCACCGCGGCTGGTCGTCCGGGGGATCGTGAGGACGCGGTACTCGTACTGCCGCGCCTGCTCCGGGCCGCCCGGGCGTCCCGAGCGCGTCGTGCCTGCCATGCCCACCGCCTTGTCGATCGGGTCGTGGTGCCATTGTGCCTGGTGCGGCGCTACGGTCATCGCATGGCTATCGACCCGCGCGCGGCACTGGACCGTCTCATCGCAGCGCTCGAGGCGCACTACACCGCCGTGTCGACCCGGAGGGGTGAGGACGACCCCGCCGTGGACGACGCGTACGACGTGCTGGCGGACGCGTTCGAGGTGTACGACGACGCGCTCGGGACCGTGCACGGCGAGGCCACGCCGTTCTACCTCGCCGAGGACGACGAGGACGACGACGAGCACGAGGACGACGAGCAGGACGACGAGTACGACGCGGACGACCTGCCCGAGGAGTCGTACGAGGACGACGACGAGGACGACGGCGCGCTGAGCCGCTGACGCCGCGCGCCCCCGTCGTGCCGCGTCCCGGCCCGTGCGGGCGGCGGCTCAGCGGCGCTCGGGGTACCCCGTCGCGGGCGCGCTGACCTCGTCCAGGGCCCGCAGGATCTCCGCGGGCAGCTCCACGTCCTCCGCCGCGAGCGACGCGCGGAGCTGGGCGGGCGTCCGCGCGCCCACCACCGCCGAGGCGACCTGAGCGCGCACCCGCAGCCAGGCGAGGGCGACCTCGAGCGGCGCACGGCCGAGACCGTCCGCGGCGATCACGACCGCCTCGACGACCGCCGCGGCGACCGAGCCGAGGTAGGGCTCGACGAACCCCGCGAGGTGCGGGGACGCGGCGCGGGAGTCGGCGGGCACGGTGCGCCGGTACTTGCCGGTCAGCACGCCGCGGCCCAGCGGCGACCAGGCGAGCACGCCGACGCCGAGGTCCGCCGCCGCGGGCAGCACCTCCCGCTCGATCCCGCGCTGGAGCAGCGAGTACTCCGCCTCGACCGCGGCCAGCCCGGGGTCCTCGCCGAGGAGGGTCGCGGCGCGCGCCACCTGCCAGCCCGCGTGGTTGGACAGCCCGACGTACCGGGCGCGGCCCGAGTCGACCGCCCGCCGCAGCGCGCTCACGGTCTCGGCGAGCGGCGTGCGCGGGTCGGGGGTCTGCACGAGGAACAGGTCCACGTGGTCGGTGCCGAGCCGGCGCAGCGAGGCGTCCAGCCCGTCCAGCAGCGCGCCGCGCGAGGCGTCGACCACGCCGCCGTCCGGGGTGCGCCGCACCCCCGCCTTGGTGCAGAGCACGACCTCGTCGCGGGGGACGACCCGCCCGAGCAGCGACCCCAGCAGCTCCTCGGCGCCGCCGTCGGCGTAGGACGCGGAGGTGTCGACGAGGGTCCCGCCGGCCTCGGCGAAGTCGCGCAGCTGCTCCGCGGCGTCGTGCTCGTCGGTGTCCCTGCTCCAGGTCAGCGTCCCGAGTCCGAGGTGCGAGACCCGCAGGCCGGTCCGTCCGAGCTGGCGCTGTTCCATGCCGTGAGGGTATCCGTGCCCGCGGGTGGTCACGGGCACGCGGGTGACCAGCGGCTATCGTGGCGCCTCGTGGCAGCGCACCTGAGCACCCCGTCCCGGATCGGCCCCGACGCATGAGCGTGTGGGAGGCGATCGTCCTCGGCCTCGTCCAGGGCTTGACCGAGTTCCTGCCGGTGTCGTCGAGCGCGCACCTGCGCATCGTCGGCGAGCTCATCGGGTCCGGCGACCCGGGCGCCGCCTTCACGGCGATCACGCAGATCGGCACCGAGACGGCCGTGCTGCTGTACTTCCGGCGGGACATCGCGCGGATCTGCGCGCACTGGTGGCGCGCGGTGCGCGGGGACCTCGGCAGCGACTGGCGGTCCCGGATGGGCGCCCCCACTGGCGGCACCCCGGACCGCGACGCGCAGATGGCCTGGTTCATCGCGCTCGGCTCGGTGCCGATCGTGCTGCTCGGCCTGCTGTTCCAGGACGCGATCGAGGCGCCGTTCCGGAACCTGTGGCTGATCGTGCTCACGCTCACCGTGTTCGCGCTGGTGCTCGACTGGGCGGACCGGCGCAGCAGCAGCGACCGCGAGCTGACCGACCTCACGCCGCGGCACGCGGTGTACTTCGGGCTCGCGCAGGCGATGGCGCTGGTCCCGGGCGTGTCCCGCTCCGGCGGCACGATCACGGCGGGCCGGCTCATGGGCTACAGCCGCACGGCGGCCGCGCGGTACTCGTTCCTGCTCGCGATCCCCGCCGTCCTCGGCTCCGGCTTCTACCAGCTCGGCAAGAGCGCCGGCTCGTTCGGCGAGGCGGGTGTGCCCGGCATCGGGGTCACCCTGGTCGCGACGGTCATCGCGTTCGTCGTCGGGTACGTCGTGATCATCGGGTTCCTGAAGATCGTGTCGACGTACTCCTACCGGCCGTTCGTGGTCTACCGGATCGGGCTCGCGGTGGTCGTCGCGCTGCTGCTGCTCACCGGGGTGCTGGACCCGCTGGCCGGGGCCTGACGCCGGGGTCCGCGCGCTACAGCCAGCCGGACCGCTTGAACAGCCGGAACAGCAGGCCGGCGGCGGCCCCCATCAGCACGACGGACAGCGGGTAGCCGAGCAGCCAGTGCAGCTCCGGCATGTGGTCGAAGTTCATCCCGTAGATCCCGGCGATCAGCGTCGGCACGGCGATGATGGCGGCCCACGCGGAGATCTTCCGCATGTCCTCGTTCTGCCGGACCGACACCCGGGACAGGTGGACGGACAGCATGTCGCCCAGGAGGGCGTCGTGGGCGTCGAGGTGCCGGTCGATCTTGGTCAGCACGGTGTCGAGCCGGCGCAGCCAGCGCATGGTGCGGGTCTCCCGCTGCGCGTCCTCCTGCTCGGCGACCAGGTCGGGGAAGGCCGACAGCAGCGGCACCAGGGCCCGCCGGGCCTCGCCGATCTCGCGCTTGAGGTCGTAGACCACCTCGGCCGGGTCGTCGGCCTGCGGGCTGAACACCAGCTGCTCGACGTCGGCGACCGCCTCGCCGATCCCCATCTCGACGTCCCCGGCGCGCCGCACGAGGGCCATGAGCACCGCGGCGAACACGTGGCTCTCGCGGTCCTGCGGCAGGTGGTCGCCCTCCGCCAGGTGGTCCCGGACCTCGCCGAGCAGGCCGCCCGGGCCCTCCTCGGCGGTGATCGTGACGCCCTCGACCTCGAGCGCGGCCCAGACGCCGGTCGTGACGTCCCGGGTGCGGCCGTCGTAGGCCAGCGTCGGGCTCACCAGGTACCGGCCGCCGCCGGGGAGCCGGCGGAGCTGCGGCCGCCGGGGGTCGCCCGGCGCGGCGGGCCCGTGGTCGGCGACCGCGCGGTGCACCACCGACTCCGGGACCCCCGCCTGCCGCGCCGCGTCGGCCAGCAGGTCGAGCGAGTCGACGTGCACCCACGCGACCGGCGGCTCGGGCGCCGCCAGCAGGGCCAGCAGCCCGTCGGGGTCCGTCTCGGCCCAGCCGCCGCCCTGGTGCACCCACGCTCTCTCCACGCGGGCATTGTCCCGGGGCCGGGTGCCCGCCGGGCGTCCGACGCGCCGCCACCGCCCGCCGGCGACCCGGACGGGGGAGCGGTGGCGTCCGTCACCCCCGGGCCGCGCGCGGGCCCCGCTCCCGTGGCGGCCGGTACGCTCGACGCCGTGCTCACCTGGCCCGCCCCGCAGATCCCGCAGCTCCCCGGCCAGGGAGGCCCGGTCCGCGTCCGCGACACCTCCACCGGCGAGCTCGTCGTCGCGGCCCCCGGCCCCGACGCCACGGTGTACGTCTGCGGCATCACGCCCTACGACGCCACCCACATGGGCCACGCGGCGACGTACGTCGCGTTCGACCTCCTCGTCCGGGGGTGGCTCGACGAGGGCAAGCGCGTCCGGCACGCGTCCAACGTGACCGACGTCGACGACCCGCTGCTCGAGCGCGCCGAGGCCACGGGCGTCGACTGGCGCGAGCTCGCGGCGGACCAGACCGCGCTGTACCTCGAGGACATGACGGCGCTCGGTGTCGTGCCGCCGGACGTCTACACCGGCGCCGTCGAGGCCGTCCCCGACGTCGTGCGCGCCGTCGAGGCCATGCTGGCCGCGGGCACCGCGTACGTCGTCGGCGCGCCCGACGCGAGCGGCGAGGGCGCCGGCGACGTCTACGCCGACCTGTCCGCCGACCCGGCGTTCGGGCAGGTGGCCCGGCTCGACCGCGCGGAGATGCTCGCGCTGTTCGGCGAGCGCGGTGGCGACCCGGCCCGGCCCGGCAAGCGCGACCCCCTCGACCCGCTGCTCTGGCGGTCCGCGCGGCCCGGTGAGCCGTCCTGGGACGGCAACGGCCTCGGCCCCGGCCGCCCGGGCTGGCACATCGAGTGCGCCGTCATCGCCCGCGACGGGATCGGCCTGCCGTTCGACGTCCAGGGCGGCGGCTCCGACCTGCGGTTCCCGCACCACGAGATGAGCACGTCGCACGCCCGGCTGCTCGACGCCGGTGAGGGCGCCCGCACCCACGTGCACACCGGCATGGTCGGGCTGCACGGGCAGAAGATGAGCAAGTCGCTCGGCAACCTCGTGCTCGTGTCCCAGCTGCGGGCCGACGGGGTCGACGCGATGGCCGTCCGGCTCGCCATCCTCGACCACCACTACGCGGCGGACTGGGAGTGGACCGACGAGGTCCTGCACGCCGCGCAGGCCCGGCTCGACCGGTGGCGCTCCGCGGTGTCCGGCAACGGCGGGCCGGCGTCGGCCGGGGTGCTGGCCGAGGTGCGGGCCGCCCTGGCCGACGACCTCGACGCCCCCCGCGCGCTCCGCGCCGTGGACGCCTGGGCCGACGCGTCGCTGGCCGGTGGCCCCGCGGCCGAGGTCGAGGAGGGCGCGCCGGGCGTCGTCGCCCGCGCCGTCAACGCGCTGCTGGGCGTGCGGCTCTAGCGTCCACGGGGCGCCGCGCCGTGCCGTGCCGCGCGGTCCGGGCCCGGCGGGTCGCCCGGTCGGCGTCCGCGCCGTGCGACCGTCCGCGCCGTGCGACGCCGCGCGGCCGCGTCAGCCGCCGGTGAAGGCCTGGATCGCCAGCGGCGAGCCGACCTCCTCGCACGCGGCGGCGAGGTCGACCTCGGCCGCCGACCACGCGGGCGAGCGCACGCCCGTCGACTCCGCGAACGCCCCGGCGGGGACGGCCGGCGCGGCCGCCTGCAGCGCGCCGACCGCGGTCTGCACCGCGGTGCCGGCGTCGGACGGCAGGCGGTCGAGCACGCGCGTCGCCAGCTCGTACCAGCCGCGCTGCTCCTGCGCGGCCATCCGGCCCTCCGCGAGGCCGAGGTCGGCGTTCTCGATGATCGTGAGCACGTCGCCGAAGGCCGTGCAGGCGGCGGCGTCGTCGGCGGCCTCGTCCACCGGGGGAGCCGGCGAGGGTGGCTGGGCCGCCGGGCCGGCCGCACGGCCCGCGGCCTCGCCGGCGTCGCCCCCGCCCGCGGCGCCGCAGGCACCCAGGAGCGCCGCACCCAGCACCGTCGTGGACAGCACGGCCCACCGTCTCGCTCGCATGCGCGGATGCTAGCGGGGGCGACGCGCTCCGCGGGGCGGTTCCGGCGCGAGGCGGTCCGGCGGTGCTGCGCCGGCGACCGGGGCCGGGCCCCGGCGGTGCTGGGCCGGGGCCCGTGGGCCGGGCGTCGCGGGCCTCGCGGGCGCGCACGCGCCGCGGGTCAGTGCCAGCTAGCCCGTCCCCTCGGTCGTCCAGTCCGCGGGCGCCGGCTCCCAGGCGCCGATCTCCACCGCGGCGCCCGCCAGGATGTCCAGGCCGCCCCGGTCGACCGGCACCTCGTCCGGCTCGGCGCCCGGGACCGCCGTGACCCGCAGGACTTCCGTGACGTCGGGGTCGAGGGCGGTGGACATGGCGAGCCAGCTCAGCGGGGCGTGCAGCGCCCCGCCGGGCGGGACGACGTACCGCGCGGGGTCCGGCGTGCCGGTCGGGGTGCCCGTCTCCACGTCGGGCACCGGCGTGCCCGAGGCCCGGACGAACGTGATGTCCGGCCGGCCCTGCACCGCGCACGGCGCCGCCGAGGTGTTGGTGGCGGTGAGCAGCAGGTAGCGGTGGCCGAGCGCGGCGTCGGACCCGCCGAGCGTGACGTCGAGGTCCGCACCGGCGCAGGCCGGGGCGGCCGGGTCGTCGGGCCAGGGCGAGGTCGCGCCGCCGGCGGGCGAGCCGTCGGCCGCGGCGGGGTCCGGGGCCGGCGGGTCGGGGCGGCCGACGACGCCGGCCGCCGACCGGAACGACGACGACACCACCGCGTGCACGACCGGTCCGTCCGGCGGCCACGCGGCACCGGTGAGCGCGGCGGTCAGCTCCTCGACGGTGTCGTCGCCCTCGACCTGCACCCGCAGCCACGCCTCGTCGGTGCCCTGGGACTCGACGAACTGGGACGTGACCCCGGGCCACCGGTCCACCCGGGCGACGAGCCCGGCGAGCCGGGGGTCGAGCAGGCGCGGCGCCACGGACGTGCTGACGCGCGCGTCGGCGGCCGTCAGCAGAGCGGTCGGGACACGGGCGGGGCGGACCGCCGCGGCGAGCGCGGGGAAAGAGGCGGCCTCGGCCACCGAGGCGCTGACGACGTCCGCCCGGACCTGCAGCCCCGTCACCCCGGGGACCACGGCCACCTCGGCCGCGAGGCCCACCGTGCGCGCGCCGCGGTCGCCGGCCCCGGTGATCTCCACCGCGAGGGCGGGCACCCCCGGGCGCTCCTCCTGCCAGATGCGGGCGACGACCCGTCGCGTCGCGGGCAGCTCGGACGAGACCGCCGTCGCGACCGCCCCGAACTCCGCCGCGTCCGCCGCCGCCGTGCGGACGTCGACCCGCACGTCCACCGCCGACCGCGCCCGGCCCTCGTCCCCGGTGGTCGGTGCCGACCCGACCGCCGTCGCCTCGGCCACCCCGTCGAGGTCGGCCAGCGTCGCGGCCAGCGCGGCGGCCTCCTCCGCGCCCGGGGCCGGTGCGCCGGGCGCGTCGCACCCGGCGAGCACCGCCACGGCGAGCAGCAGGGCGGCGGTGGACCGGGCGGCGGCGGACCGGGCGGCGGCGGACCGGGCGGCGGTGGACCGGGCGGCGGTGGACCTGGCGAGGCGCCGACCGGTCGCGGCGGCCTGGCGAGGTCGCGGTAGCGGCGCGGGCGACGGCGTGCGGCGGGGCATGCTGCGGACGCTAGCCGCGCGTCGCCCCGTCGGGGGGTGGTTCACCGCCCCGACCGGGCATGCGCGCGGGACCTGCACAGCAGCCGCGCAGGAGCGCCGGGCTGCGCGGGCCCTCCGGGCGCCGGGGGGCGGATCAGCCCCCGGTGCCCTTGTCGCGGCGCCGCAGGTACCGCTCGAACTCCTGCGCGATCGCCTCACCGGACGCCTCCGGCAGCTCCGCGGTGTCCTTCGCCTCCTCGAGCTGGCGCACGTACTCCGCGATCTCGGAGTCCTCGCTCGCGAGCTCGTCCACGCCGTCCTGCCACGCCGCGGCGTCCTCGGGCAGGTCGCCCAGCGGGATCGGCTCGCCGGTCAGCGCCTCGATCCGGTGCAGCAGCGCGAGGGTGGCCTTGGGCGACGGCGGGTGCGCCACGTAGTGCGGCACCGCGGCCCACAGCGACACCGTGCGCAGCCCGCGGGCGGCCGCCTCGTGCTGCAGCACGCCGACGATGCCGGTCGGCCCCTCGTAGGAGTTCGGCTCCATGTCCAGCGCCTCGCGCACCGCGTCGTCCTCGCTCGTGGCGGTCACCGGGATCGGGCGGGTGTGCGGGACGTCGGCCAGCAGCGCGCCCAGCGTCACGACGGTCGTCACGCGCAGGCCCGCGGCGATGTCGAGCAGCTCGCCGCAGTACCGGCGCCAGCGCATCGACGGCTCGATGCCGTGCACCAGCACCACCTGGCGGCGCGCGTTCGGGGTGGTGGCGACCGCGACCGCCGTCGTCGGCCAGGTGATCTCCCGGCGCCCGTCCTCGCCCGCGCCGACCACGGGGCGGTTCACCTGGAAGTCGTGGTACTCCTCGGGGTCGAGCTCGTCCACCTGCTCCGCGCCCCAGGCCTCGTGCAGGTGCTCCAGCGCCTGGCTGGCCGCCGACCCGGCGTCGTTCCAGCCCTCGAAGGCCGCCAGGAGGATCGTCTCCCGCTCCGGGAGCCCTGCCGGTGCGTCTGCCTGCTCGGTCATCGGGCCAGCGTAGGACCCCGCGGCGCCCGATGTCGGACCCGGCGGGGAGAATGGGACGCGTGCCCCTCGTCCTCGTCGCCGTCGACCCGGACCGGCCGGGCGGCGTCCTGCTGCGCGAGGCCCGCGACGCCGCCGCCGCGGAAGCGGGTGCCGTCGGTGAGGCGGTCCCCGTCGCCGGCGAGGACCTCGCGCGCGTCGTCGGGGAGCGGGAGGCCGCCGACCACCCGCGGTGGGTGTGGGACGACACGGAGCACTGGTACCCCGACCTGCTCGCAGCGGGCGTCCGCGTCGAGCGCGCGCACGACCTGCGGCTGTGCCGGACGATCCTGCGCCGGTCGACCCGGTGCGCGGCGACGGCCCTGGCCCGCGAGCCGGAGGGCCCGTGGGACCGCGCGGCTGCCGCGGGCGGGACCGGCCCGCACGAGGCCGACGAGCTCAGCCTGTTCGACGACCTGCCCGCTGCGGTCCCGGACGCCGCACCGGACGTCGCCGCCGAGCTCGCCCGCCAGCTCGCGACCCTCACCGAGGCGGGCGACGACGGCCGGCTCCGGCTGCTGCTCGCGGCCGAGTCCACCGGCGCCCTCATCGCCGCGGAGATGCGGCACGACGGCCTGCCCTTCCGGCCGGACCTGCACGACGCCCTGCTGACCGGGCTGCTCGGGCCGCGTCCCCGCGACGGCGCGCGGCCAGAGCGGCTCGCGGCGCTGGCGGAGCGCGTCGGCGCCGCCCTCGACCGGCCCGGGCTCAACCCCGACTCCCAGCCGGAGCTGCTCCGCGCCCTGCGCGCCGCCGGCCTCGACGTCCCGTCGACCCGGACGTCCGAGATCCGCGCGCTCGACCACCCCGTGCGCGAGCCGCTGCTCGAGTACAAGAAGCTCGCGCGGCTGCTGTCCGCCAACGGTTGGGCCTGGCTGGACCGCTGGGTGCACGAGGGTCGGTTCCGGCCCGACTACGTCCCCGGCGGGGTGGTCACCGGGCGGTGGGCCAGCAGCGGTGGCGGCGCCCTGCAGCTGCCCGCCGTCATCCGCGACGCGGTCCGGGCCGACCCGGGGCGGCGGCTCGTCGTCGCGGACGCCGCGCAGCTCGAGCCGCGGGTGCTCGCCGCCATGTCCGGCGACGGGGCGATGGCGGCGGCCGGCCGGCAGGCCGACCTGTACGCCGCCGTCGTCGACGCGGGGATCGTCGCGGACCGCCAGCAGGCCAAGTACGCCATGCTCGGGGCCATCTACGGGGCGACCACCGGCGCGAGCGCGGTCCTCATGCCCCAGCTCGGGCGGGCCTACCCCCGCGCCGTCGCGCTCGTGGAGGAGGCCGCGCGGGCGGGGGAGCGCGGCAAGCAGGTCACCACCTGGCTCGGCCGGTCGTCGCCCGCACCGAGCGCCGCGTGGCTCGCCGCCCGGCAGGCCGCCTCCGCCGAGGGCGCCGCCCCCGAGGACGCGCGCGACGCCCGGCGCCGGTCCCGCGACTGGGGGCGGTTCACCCGGAACTTCGTCGTCCAGGGGACCGCCGCCGAGTGGGCGCTGTGCTGGATGGCGGTGCTGCGCCGGCGGCTGCTGGAGCTGCCCGGGCGGCCGCACCTGGCGTTCTTCCTGCACGACGAGATCGTGGTGCACGCGCCCGCCGACGTCGCCGACCAGGTGGCCGAGGCCGTGCGCGAGTCCGCCGTGGAGGCGGGACGGCTGCTGTTCGGGGCGACGCCGGTGGAGTTCGCGCTGGACGTCTCGGTGGTGGACAGCTACGCCGACGCCGTGTGATCCTGCAACTCGGTGGGTAGACAGGTCTACCTATTCGGCGGAGGTGGGCGTGGCGCGCACGACGAGCGGGGCCGGGGCGGCGGCGGACCGGACGGAGACGGCCGGGGGCACGACGACGGGCGGGCGGCCGACGACGGCCGGGGGCACGACGACGGGCGGGCGGCCGACGACGGGCGGGCGGCCGACGACCGGCGGGCGCCCATCGGCCGCCGGGGGAGCGGCGGCGACCGCCGGGCGCAGGCGGCCGGCGCGGGACCGCCTGCTCGCGGCCGCTGCGGCGCGGTTCTACGCGGACGGGATCACCGGCACCGGCATCGACACCATCACCGCCGACGCGGGCGTCGCGAAGATGAGCCTCTACAACAACTTCGCGTCCAAGGCGGACCTCGTCGCCGCCTACCTGGCGGCGCGGCACGCCGAGTGGCTCGACCTCTACGACGCGCGCCTCGCGACCGCCGGCGACGACCCCCGCGCGCGGGTGCTCGCGGTCTTCGACGCGTACGCCGACCACGCCAACGCGGGCTACGTCCGCGGCTTCCGCGGGTGCGGCCTGCTCAACGCCGCCGCCGAGCTGCCCGCGGGCGACCCCGGCCGCGCCGTCGTCCGCGCGCACAAGGAGGAGGTGGAGGCCATCGTCGCGGGCCACCTCGCCGACCTGCTGCCGGGTGACCCCGTCCGGGCGACGACGCTCGCCGAGCACCTGGCCTTCCTCCTGGAGGGCGCCATGGCCCGCGCCGGCCTGGAGGGTGACGACACCCGCCTGCGGCACGCCCGCACCCTGGCGGCCGACCTCCTGGCGACCGCATGACCACCGACCACCCCGCCACCCCGCCCTCGCGCACGCCCGCGACCCCGCCCGCCGCGCCCCCGCCCGATCGCCGAGATGGCACCTCTCGGCTGCGTGCCGCCGCCGCGGCACAGCCGCGAGGTGCCGTCTCGATGGGGTCGGATCGCGCGGGGACGAGGGCGGGCGCGGTGGTGCAGGAGCTCGCGAGGGCGGGCGCACGGGCCGGCGCGACGGCGGGGGCCGGCGCGACGGCGAGGATGGGCGCGAGAGCGGGCGCGAGGACGGGCGCGAGGACGGGCGCGAGCGTCGCGGGTGGGGGCGGCGTCGGGGTGCTCGCCGTGCTGGCGGCGGCGGTGCTGTGGGGCACGACGGGCACCGCCGCGACGTTCGCCCCGGCTGTCGGGCCGCTCGCGATCGGGGCCGCGGCGATGGGCGTCGGCGGACTGCTGCAAGCGGGGGTCGCGCGGCGGGCCGTCGCCGCGCACGCGCGCACCCTGCTCGACCGCCGGCGCCTCGTGCTGCTCGGCGCCGCCGCCGTGGCGGCGTACCCGCTGGCGTTCTACTCCTCGATGCGGCTCGCCGGGGTGGCGGTCGGCACGGTGGTCTCGCTCGGGTCGGCGCCGCTGGCCTCGGCACTCGTGGAGCGGTTCGTCGACCGGCGGCGGCTGTCCCGCCGCTGGCTCGTCGCGGCGTCGATCGGGCTGGCCGGGATCGTGCTGCTCTGCGCCGCGCAGGCCCTCGCGGGGTCGCACGACCCGGGCGGGCAGGACGCGGGCGGGCAGGACGCGGGCGGCGCCGCGTCGACGTCGGCGGCCGGCGCACCGGTGGGGGTGCTGCTCGGCCTCGTGGCCGGCGCGACGTACGCGCTGTACTCCTGGGTGGCGCACCGGCTCATGCGTGCCGGCGTGCCGTCGCGTGCGGCGATGGGCGCGGTGTTCGGCACCGGCGGCGTCCTGCTGCTCCCGGTGCTGGCCGTGACGGGCGCCCCGCTCGTGGCGTCGTGGGGGAACGCGGCAGTCGGCGTGTACATGGCGCTGGTCCCGATATTCGGCGGGTACGTCCTGTTCGGCTGGGGTCTCGGGCACGTGCGGGCGAGCACGGCCACGACGCTGACCCTGCTCGAACCCGCGGTGGCGGCGGTGCTCGCGGTGCTCGTGGTGGGGGAGCGGCTGCCCCTGGCGGGCTGGGGCGGCGTGGCGCTCGTCGTCGCGTGCCTCGCGGTGCTGACCGCACCCGTGCGCCGCGCGCGGTGGGAACCGCGCTCCCGGAGGCGCCTACCCTGGACGCCGTGACCGCTGCCGCCCCCGCCGCACCCGCCGCACCCGGCGGCATCCGGGCCGACGGCACGGTCCTGCTCGGCCCTGCGGAGTGGCGCGCCGACGCCGAGGCGCACGCCGCCCGTGCCGATGCGCTCACCGCCGGCCACCGCGCCCGGCGCGCCCGGGGAGGCGAGCGGCACGCGATCGAGGACTTCCTGTTCGAGTACTACCCCGCCAAGCCCGCGCAGCTCCGGCGCTGGCACCCGGGTGCGGGGGTCTCCCTGGCCGGCGCCGCCGACGCCCCGCACGCCGGCTGGCGCTGGTACCGGGCCGACGCCGACGGGACCGTGTCCCTCGACCTGCGCGGTTTCCTCGCCGACCGCGGCGACACGGTGCGGTACGTCCGCGCCCTGCTCTCCGCGACCGCGGGCCGCCCCGCCGCGACCGGCTGCTTCGGGCTGCACGAGTGGGCGATGGTCTACCGGGAGGGCGACGGCGAGCACCGGCACCCGCTGCCGCTGCGCCTGGGCGGCGCCGGCACCGACGCGGTCGTGGAGCGGCACCGCATCCGGTGCACGCACATCGACGCGTTCCGGTTCTTCACCCCGGACGCCGCACCGCGGAACACCCTGCAGCCCACGCGCGAGACGCAGGTCGCGATGGAGCAGCCCGGCTGCCTGCACGCGAACATGGACCTCTACAAGTGGGCGGTGAAGCTCGGGCCCGCGGTGCCCGGCGACCTGCTGCTGGACGCGTTCGCGCTCGCCCGCGAGATCCGGACGGTCGACATGCAGGCGTCGCCGTACGACGTGTCGTCCTACGGCCTCGACGCGATCGCGATCGAGACGTCCGACGGCAAGGCGGAGTACGTCCGGCGGCAGCGCGGCTTCGCGACCGCCTCGCAGGACCTGCGGGCGCGGCTGCTGGTGGCGTGCGACGCGGTGCTCGGTGCGGCGGTGCCGGGCGGTGCGGCGGTCCACACCGCCTGACCGTGCGGCGGCGACGCTCACGATGGCCAGCGTGCCGTCCGCGCCGCGCCCCGGCGTCGCTCCCGTGCTTCCTGCTCCTCACGGTCGAGGCGCAGGACGCCCTCCGGGGTCGCCGGCGTGGACGGGGGTGGCTGAACCGGCCGTCGTCCTCGACGACCCAGCCTTCCTCGACGAACAGCTCCTGCGGGTCGGGGAACGAGCTCACGAACGATCCGTCGCCGTACCACCCGCCGAGCCACCGACCGTCCGCGAACAGGACGCGCACCCAGCCCGGCCGGACGCGGGCGAATGCGTAGTCCCAGGCGCTCGGCGCGGGACGCGGTGGTCGGAGGCGTAGCGTGGTGAGCGACCGCGCGACGAGGCGTCGGTACGCACGGCTGCGCGCGAGCGCGAAGCACGCCCTCGCCGCAGCCCAGGGCACAACGACAGCAAGCAGGACGCAGGTGGTCGCCGCGCCGCGGATGTCGTCGAGTGCGAGGGCCGGCTCGCGGGCGACCGACACGAGCGCCGGCCCCAACGCCCCCGCGTACAGCCCGGCGAACACGCCCGTGGCCACCATCGCGTGCAGCACCCGGGTCCCGAAGTCCGGCCGCGCCGGGTCCGGCCCCGCCACGGCTTGCCACGAGGCCCGGTACACGAACCCCGGCACCACGAGCGTGAGGACGACGGCCGCCTGCGCCCACGTCTCAGGCACGGCGGACGGGCCCGTCGGGGTGCGAGCACGTGGTCGAGGTCATGCCCCCGACGCCAGGGAACCGCGCCTCCCCCCGCGTCGCCCGCGGGTCCCCCCTGGGGACGACGCACGCCGCACGGCCTGTGGAGGACTCGACCCCCGCTGCGCGTGCGGGCCGTGTCCCCGCGTCAGGCGATCCGCGCCTCCAGCAGCGCGTCGATCGCCACCGGCGACAGCACGTGGTCGACGGCCATGGCCGACGCGCCGAGGATCCCGACCTCGGACCGTGCCTGGGACGTGACGATCCGCAGGTGCTGCGTCGCGAGCGGCAGCGACCGCTGGTACACGATCTCGCGGATGCCCGCGATCAGGTGCTCCCCGGCCTCGGCGACGACCCCGCCGATGACGACCAGCGAGGGGTTGAGCAGGCTGACGCACGCCGCGAGCACGCCGCCGATCTCCCGCCCGGCCTGCCGGACCGCGCGCCCCGCGGCGAGGTCGCCGGCGCGGACGAGGGCGACGACGTCCGCACCGCCCCGGGCCTCGGCGCCGTCGCGGCTGAGCTGCTCGGCGAGGGCACGGCCGGAGGCGACGGCCTCGAGGCAGCCGAGGTTGCCGCACCGGCAGGGCACGTCCTCGGCGCCCGGGACGGCGATGTGGCCGATGTCGCCGGCGGCGCCCTGCGCGCCGCGCCGCAGCTCGCCGTCGGAGATGATGCCGGAGCCGATGCCGGTGGCGACCTTGACGAACAGCATGTCGTCGACGTCGGGCCACGCGGAGCGGTGCTCGCCGAGCGCCATGAGGTTCACGTCGTTGTCGACCAGGACGTCGGCGCCGCCGAGCTCGGCCGAGAGGATCCCGCGCACGTCGGCGTCGTCCCAGGACGGCATGATCGGGGGGTTGATCGGCCGGCCGGTGGCGTGCTCGACGGGCCCGGGCAGGCCGACGCCGACCGACACCAGGTCCTCGAGCGAGCGCCCGGCCTCGGCGACGAGCTTGCGCCCGTGCTCGGCGACCCAGGGGAGGACGACGTCCGGCCCGTCGGCGATGGCCAACGGTGCCTCGCCCTCGACCAGCACCCGCGAGGCGAGGTCGGTGATCGCGAGCCGGACGTGCGTCGCGCCGAGGTCGACGGCGAGCACGACCCGCGCGCTGGGCTCGAAGGCGAAGGTCGCGGGCGGCCGGCCGCCGGTCGACGAGGCCTCGCCGGCCGGTGCGATGAGCCCGGCGGACATGAGCGCCTCGACGCGCGCGCTGATGGTGGAGCGCCCCTGGCCGGTGGCGGCGGCCAGGTCGGCCCGGGTGCGGGGGCGGCCGTCGCGGAGGAGCTGGAACAGCTCCCCGGCGCCCGCGTGCCGCGTGGGGAGCTTGACGACGTCCTGCATGGCGCCTAGTGAACCAGAAAGTCCCCCGACTTGTGTTCGTCACGATCGGGTAACTCGGACAAACCCGGAGCAACTTTTGCTTGACCCGGGACGAAAGTCCCTCATAGGTTCCTCACATGGTCACCGTGGACCCACCGAACACGCCGCCGCTCCTCCAGATGCGCGGCATCGTCAAGCAGTTCCCCGGAGCCCGCGCCCTGGACGGCGTCGACCTCGACGTGCTGCCGGGGGAGGTGCACTGCCTGCTCGGGCAGAACGGGGCGGGCAAGTCGACGCTCATCAAGGTGCTCGCCGGCGCGCACCAGCCCACCGAGGGCGAGGTGCTGGTCGACGGCGAGGTCGTCACGATCGCCACCCCGGTGGCGGCCCTGAAGCTCGGGGTCGCGACGATGTACCAGGAGCTCGACGTGGTCGGGGGCCTCACCGTCGCCGAGAACGTGTTCCTCGGCCACGAGCTCGCGACCGGCGGGGTGTCCCGCCGCCGTGAGGCGCATCGCCGCACGAAGGAGATCCTGGCGCGGCTCGGCCACCCGGAGATCTCCCCGCACCGCGAGGTCGGCTCGCTGCCGGCCGCGGCGCAGCAGATCGTCTCGATGGCCCGCGCGCTGTCCCACGACGCCCGCGTCATCGTCATGGACGAGCCGTCGGCCGTGCTCGACTCGGACGAGGTGGCGAACCTGTTCCGCGTCGTCCACGAGCTCACGTCGGCCGGGGTGGCCATCGTCTACATCTCGCACCGCATGGAGGAGATCCGCGCGATCGGCGACCGGATCACGGTGCTCAAGGACGGGCGCACCGTCGCCCGCGACCTGCCGGCCCGGGACACCCCGACGCGCGAGCTCATCCGCCTGATGACGGGCCGGAACGTCGAGTACGCCTTCCCCCCGAGCACGGACCTGGCTCCCGACGCCCCGGTGGTGCTCGACGTGCGAGGGCTGGCGCTGCGCGGGGCCTTCACCGGCGTGGACCTCCAGGTCCGGGCCGGGGAGATCGTCGGGCTCGCGGGCCTGGTCGGCTCCGGGCGCTCCGAGATACTCGAGACCATCTACGGCGCGCGCCGGGCCACGGCGGGGACGGTCGAGGTCGGCGGGAGGCGGCTCCGCGCCGGCGACGTCACCGCGGCGGTCCGCGCCGGGATCGGCCTGGCCCCGGAGGAGCGCAAGGCCCAGGGCCTGCTGCTCGACGAGCCGGTGTACCGCAACATCACGCTGTCGACGTTCGGCCGGTTCGCCAAGGGCGGGCTGCTCGACGAGCGGACCGAGCGGCGGACGGCGCAGGAGCAGGCCGAGGCGCTCGACCTGCGGCCCACCGGCGTCGACCGCGCCATCCGCACCCTGTCGGGCGGCAACCAGCAGAAGGCGATGCTCGCCCGCTGGCTGGTGCACGGCTGCCGTGTGCTGCTGCTGGACGAGCCCACCCGCGGCGTCGACGTCGGGGCGCGCGCCGAGATCTACGCGCTCGTCCGCCGGCTCGCCGACGAGGGCGCCGCCGTCGTCGTGGTCTCCAGCGAGATCCCCGAGGTGCTCGGTCTGTCGGACCGGGTGCTGGTCGTGTCCGAAGGCCGGGTCGTGCACGAGGGCCCCGCCACCGCCATCGACGAGCACGCCGTGCTCGACCTCGTCATGGAAGGAAGTGCCGCGTGAGCGAGCACCAGCTCTCCGCCCCGCCCCCGGGCACGCCCGGAGCCCCCTCGGGCCCGACCCCCGCGCCCGGCTCGGCCGGCGCGACCCCCGTGCCGCCCGCCGCCGACGAGTCCGGCCGGGTCGAGCGCGTCGCCCGGGAGCACAGCCGCTCCCGCCGCGGCCCCGCGGGCGGCGGCTCCGCCCGCATCTTCGGCCTCGTCATCGCGCTCGCGCTCATCTGCGTGGTCGGCTACATCACCGCGGGCAGCCGGTTCGCGAGCATCGACAACGTCCTGGTCATCCTCAGCTCCGCGGCCATCGTCGGCGTGCTGAGCATCGGGATGACCTTCGTGATCACGGCGGGCGGGATCGACCTGTCGGTGGGGTCCGTGCTCGGCCTCGCGTCGGTGTGGGCCACCACGGTGGCGACGCAGCAGATGGCGGACCAGTACGGCTGGATCGTGATGGTCGGCTGCGCTCTCGCGGTCGGCCTGTGCGCCGGGCTGGTCAACGGCGTGCTGATCGCCTACGGCCGGGTGGTCGCGTTCATCGCGACACTCGCCATGCTGGTCGCCGCCCGCGGCCTCGCCGAGCTGATCGCCCAGCGCCGGACCCAGCTGGTCTCGGTGCAGTCCTTCGAGGACACGTTCCGGGGCAACCTGCTCG
Source organism: Cellulosimicrobium cellulans (assembly GCF_007679345.1). Taxonomy (GTDB): domain Bacteria; phylum Actinomycetota; class Actinomycetes; order Actinomycetales; family Cellulomonadaceae; genus Cellulomonas; species Cellulomonas cellulans_A. The sequence continues at coordinate 298,512 of NZ_VEGH01000003.1, read as the reverse complement.
GCGTGCCGAAGATCGTGTGGATCTTCGCGGTCGTCGCCGTCGCGGGCTGGTTCCTGCTGAACCGGACGACGTTCGGCCGCCGCACGGTCGCGGTGGGCGGCAACCCCGAGGCCGCCCGCCTGGCAGGCATCGCGGTCAAGCGGCACACGATGTACCTCTACGGCCTCGCCGGCCTGGCCGCCGGCATCGCCGCGGTGATGATGCTGGCCCGCACCGGTGCGGGTTCGTCCACCAACGGCCTGCTCTACGAGCTCGACGCGATCGCCGCGGTCGTGGTCGGCGGCACCCTCCTGGCGGGTGGCCGCGGCACCATCGTCGGCACCGTGATCGGCGTCCTGATCTTCCAGACGCTGACCAACATCTTCATCCAGAACAACCTCGACTCCTCGGTCCAGCAGATCATCAAGGGCGCGATCATCGTCGTCGCCGTCCTGCTGCAGCAGCGCTTCACCTCGCGCACCCCGCGGACCGCCCGCACCTGACCCGGGGCGCCCCGCGCCTCTCAGCACCCCACGCACCACCCCCACGCGACCGGGTCCGACCCGCTCGCACGCCCCACCCTGCCCGCACGACCCCGGACATCGTCGAAGGAGATCCCATGTCCACCACCCGCACCACGCGCCGCCGCGGCCGCGTCCTCGCGCCGGTCGCCGTGCTGTCCGTCGCGTTCCTCGCCGCCTGCACCTCCAACGCCCCCGCAGAGGAGGACGACGGCGGCACCGAGGCCGCCCCGGTCGCGGTCTCCGACAACGACGAGGCCGGCGACACGGTCGTCATCGGGTTCTCGGCACCGGCCGCCGACCACGGCTGGATGGGCGCGATCACCACCGCCGCCCAGGCCGAGGCCGACAAGTACGAGGACGTCGAGCTCCGCGTCGCCGAGGGCACCAACGACGTCAACGTGCAGATCAGCCAGATCGAGGGCTTCATCAACGACGGCGTCGACGCGATCGTGCTGCTGCCGTTCGACGGCGGCGCGCTCACGGACGTCGCCACGCAGGCGATGGAGGCCGGCATCCCGGTCATCAACGTCGACCGCGAGTTCTCCAGCCCGTTCGCGTCCCGGGCCACCGTGCTCGGCGACAACTACGGCATGGGCGTGTCGGCCGGCACCTACATCTGCGAGCGGCTGGGCGACAACCCGGACGCCGTGGTGGCCGAGATCGCCGGCATCGACTCGCTGCCGCTGACCCAGGACCGCAGCCAGGGCTTCGCGGACGCGCTGGAGGACTGCGGCCTCGACGTCGACAACCGGGTCGCCGCGGACTTCACCGTCCAGGGCGGCGAGCAGGCGGCGGCGAACCTGCTGCAGGCCGCGCCGCAGATCGACGCGATCTGGAACCACGACGACGACCAGGGCGTCGGCGTCCTGGCCGCCATCGAGAACGCCGGCCGCGACGAGTTCTTCCTGGTCGGCGGCGCCGGCTCGGCGAACATGATGCGGGAGATCCAGGACGAGGCCTCCGTCGTCGAGGCCACCGTCATCTACCCGTCGACCCAGGCGGCGGACGGCATCAAGCTCGCCCGGCTGGTGGCGCACGAGAAGTCGCTGAGCGACCTCGCGTCCTCGGGCGTCCCGCGCACGGTCCAGCTGTTCGCGCCGGTCGTCACGGCCGACAACGTCGACCAGTACATCGACTCGGCCTTCGAGTCCTGATCCGGTCCGCGGGTGGCGCCGGTCGCCGGCGCCACCCGCGCCCAGGCAAGGAGGTCTCGTGATGGACGGGACGACGGCCGCGCCGCTCGGCGTCGGCATGGTGGGCTACGCGTTCATGGGTGCCGCGCACTCGCAGGCGTGGCGCACCGCACCCCGGTTCTTCGACCTGCCGCGCACCCCGGTCATGCGGGTGCTCGGCGGCCGGGACGCAGCCGCGGTGAAGGCCGCGGCGGACCGGCTCGGCTGGCAGGAGACAGCCGGGTCGTGGCAGGAGGTGGTGACCCGGGACGACGTCGACCTCGTCGACATCTGCACCCCGGGCCGGACGCACGCGGAGATCGCGGTGGCCGCGCTGGAGGCCGGCAAGCACGTGCTGTGCGAGAAGCCGCTCGCCAACACGATCGCGGAGGCGGAGGCCATGGTCGCCGCCGCCGAGGCGGCCGCCGCCCGCGGGGTGCGGTCGATGGTGGGCTACACGTACCGGCGGGTGCCGGCGGTGCAGCTCGCGCGCCAGCTCGTCGCGGACGGCCGGATCGGCGCGGTGCGGCACGTGCGCGTGCAGTACCTGCAGGACTGGCTCGCCGACCCGGAGGCGCCGCTGTCCTGGCGGCTCGACAAGCAGCAGGCCGGGTCCGGCGCGCTGGGCGACATCGGCTCGCACGCCGTGGACCTGGCGCAGTTCATCACCGGCGAGCGGCTGACCGGCGTCTCCGGGCTGCTGGAGACGTTCGTGCACGAGCGGCCGGTGGCCGCCGCGTTCGCGGGGCTGCACGGCTCGGCCGCCGGCCCCGACGCCGCGCGCGGCCCGGTCACGGTCGACGACGCCGCGGTGTTCCTCGCCCGCCTCTCCGGCGGCGGGCTCGGGGTCTTCGAGGCGACCCGGTTCGCGACGGGCCGCAAGAACGCGATCCGGCTCGAGGTGAACGGCGACCGGGGGTCGCTGTCGTTCGACTTCGAGGACATGAACGTCCTGCACTTCCACGACGCCACCGAGGACGCCGCCGTCGCGGGGTTCCGCCGGATCGTCGTGACCGAGCCGCAGCACGCCTATGTCGGCCACTGGTGGCCGGCGGGGCACGGGCTCGGCTACGAGCACGCGTTCACCCACCAGGTCGTCGACCTGGTCGGCGCGATCGCGGCGGGCGAGGACCCGTCGCCGTCGTTCGCCGAGGGACTCGCCGTGCAGCGCGTGCTCGACGCCGTCGAGCGCAGCGCGGCCGACGACAGCCGGTGGGTCGCCCTGGGCTGACCGGCCCGGGGGCGACCCGCCCGCAGGAGCAACCGCACGATCAGCTCACCGCTCGACGGGGAGGAGGTGGGGACCGCGCCACGGCCGACGACGACGTCGGCCGGCTGACGAGGCCGGGTTCCCGAACCGTGGGGACGACGCAGGAGCCCGACCTCTGTGACGAGATCCCGTAAGGAGCTGCATCACTCATGGATCGTACGCAGCCGCGCTCGCAGCGCGGCAGGAGAATGGTGGGTTTCACCCTCGCCGGGGTGCTCACCGTGACGGGGCTCGCGCTCGGCGCGGGACCGGTGGTGGCCCACGACGGCGTGGACCACGGGGCCGAGCCCGGCGCGGAGGCCGCGCTCGACTGGGACAATTACGAGAAGACGACGCTCACCAAGGACGTCGGGGAGCCGCTGGACCTCGCGGTGCTGCCCGACGGCCGGGTGCTGCACACCGCCCGCAACGGCGACATCCGGCTCACCGACCCGGCCACCGGCGTCACCCGGATCACGAACACGATCCCGGTGTACGCGAACTCCGAGGACGGTCTGCAGTCGATCGGCATCGACCCGGACTTCGAGGAGAACAACTGGGTGTACCTGGTGTACGCCCCGCCCGGGAACACGCCCGCCGGCTCCGCGCCGAACACGCTGCCGGCCGGCCAGGACGAGTCCTACTGGGACCAGTGGGTCGGCGTGAACCGGCTGTCCCGGTTCCAGTGGACGGGGGAGGGCCTGGACCTGGCCTCCGAGCAGCAGATCCTCGACGTCGAGGTCCAGCGCGGGCAGTGCTGCCACGTGGGCGCCGACTTCGACTGGGACGCCGACGGCAACCTCTACCTGGGCACCGGCGACAACACGCCGGCCGGCACCCCGGGCGCCAACGGCTTCGCCCCGAACAACGACGCCCCGGGCATGAACCCCGGCTTCGACTCGCGCCGCGGCGCGGGCAACACCAACGACCTGCGCGGCAAGATCCTGCGGATCCACGTCGAGGAGGACGGGTCGTACACGATCCCCGAGGGCAACCTGTTCCCGGAGGGAACCGAGGGCACCCGGCCCGAGATCTTCGTGATGGGCGTGCGGAACCCGTTCAAGCTCGACGTCGACCCCGAGACGAGCTCGCTGTCCTGGGGCGACTACGGCCCGGACGCGACCAAGGCGGCCGCGGCCACCGCGGGGCGCGGGCCGATGGGCCTCGTCGAGTGGAACGTCGTCGGCCTCGACGACCCGCACAACTCCGGCTGGCCGTACGTGACCGGCGACAACTTCGCCTACAACGACTGGGACTTCGCGACGAACACCCCCGGCGCGTTCTTCGACCCGGAGAACCTGGTCAACGACTCGCGCTGGAACACGGGGCTGACGGACCTGCCGCCCGCGCGCCCGGCGACGCTCTACTACGGCGACGCCCCGGGCGACCAGCCGCGGGACGAGCTGGTGAACTTCGGCACGGGCAACGGCCAGGGCCCGATGGGCGGCCCGGTGTACCACCGGCCCGCCGACGCGGGCACCGACGCGTGGCCGGCCTACTGGGAGGGCAAGGCGTTCTTCGGCGAGTTCTCGCAGGACTACATCGCGGCGTTCACGGTCGACTGGGACACCTACGAGGTGACCCACATCGAGGACGTCACGCCGAACGCGGCGATCACGGCCGACGGCTGGCCGCCGATCGACAACCCGATGGACATCGAGTTCGGCCCGGACGGGTCGATGTACGTGCTCGACTACGGCGACGGCTTCTTCCGGGCCAACCCCGACGCGGGCCTGTACCGGATCGCCTACGCCGAGGGGAACAAGGCGCCGCGCGCCGAGTTCACGGCCACGCCCACGTCCTCCTCGTCGGCCCCGCTCACGGTCCGGTTCGACGCCTCGGCGTCGAGCGACCCCGAGGGCGGTGCGCTGACCTACGCGTGGGACTTCGACGGTGACGGCACCTTCGACGCCACCGGCGTCGAGGCCGAGCACACCTACACCGCGATCGCGGCGTACACCGCGCGGCTGAAGGTCACCGACCCCGAGGGCAAGTTCACGCTCACCTCGCACCCGATCTCGGTCGGCAACCAGGCGCCGGAGGTCACGCTCACCTACCCGGAGAACGGTGGCTTCTTCACCTGGGGCGACGCGGTGCCGTTCCGGGTCACCACCCAGGACGCCGAGGACGGCACGACCACCGACTGCAGCCGCGTGTCCTGGACGTACGGCCTGGGCCACGACGAGCACGCCCACCCCGAGGTCTCGGGCACGGGCTGCCAGGGCGCCTTCAAGACGAACGCCGACTCGCCGGAGCACGGCCCGGGCGCGCTGCTGTACGGCGCGGTCGTGGTGACGTACCGCGACGCGGGCGCCAACGGCCTGCCGGCCGCGTCGGGCGAGGCCACGCTGCGCCTCAACCCGCGCGAGCAGCAGGCCGAGCACGCCGCACGCACCGGCGTCACCGTGTACGCGGACGAGACGGCCTCGGCCGGCAACGCGGTCCGCGGCCTCGGCACCGGCGACTCCCTGACGTTCACCCCGGTGAGCTTCAGCGGGATCACCGGCGCGGTCGTCCGCGCCAGCGGCGGCGGCGAGGTGCAGCTCCGCTGGGGCGCTGCCGACGCGGCGCCGTTCGCCACCGCCACCATCCCGGCGGGCGCGGGCTGGAAGGACGTCGAGATCGCCTTCGACGCCCCCGAGGGCACCGGCGACCTGGTCGTCACCTCGGCCGACGAGCTGGCCGTGGACGCGATCACGATGGTCGGCCCCGGTGTCGCGGACACCGCCGCCCCCACCGTGGCGCACACCCTGACCCCGGCGGCGCCCACCGGTGCCGGCGGCGTCTTCACCGAGCCGGTGCGGTTCGCCGTGCAGGCCGCGGACAACGGGGCGCTGGCCAGCGTGCAGTACTCGCGCGACGGGGGGGCCACCTGGACGAACCTCGCGGCGAACCAGCAGTACGGCGTGACGTTCTCCGAGAGCGGCGCGTACGACCTGCGGTACCGCTCCACCGACACCCAGGGGCTGGTCTCCGAGGTGGGCTCCGTGCAGTTCACCATCGACCTCGAGGCCCCGGAGGAGCCCACCGTCGACACCACCACCACGGCCGCCGTGGCCGCGGGTCGGGTGCCGTTCGGCGCCCCCGGCGAGGTCACGGTCGCGGTCTCCGCGGCCGAGGGCGTCGCCTCCGGCGAGGTCGTGCTGACCGTCGGCGAGACCGAGGTCGGTCGCGGCACGCTGGGCGCGGACGGCACCGCCGTCGTCGCCCTGGACCCGACCCTGGGCGTCGGCACCCACACGGTGACCGCGTCGTTCGTCGGCGGCGAGGTCTTCAAGCCCTCGTCCGGCACCGTCCGCCTCACGGTGGCGCGCACCACCTCCACGGTGGCCGCGACGGTGTCGCCGAACCCGGTCAAGCCCGCCGTCGCCGCCAAGGCCACCGTCCAGGTGACCACCGGCAGCGGCGTCGCCGCCGCCGGGGACGTCACGGTGACGGTCAAGCGCAACAACCAGACCGTCGCCACGCTCACCGGGACCCTCGACGCCTCCGGCGCGAGCGTCGTCTCCCTCGGGCGCCTGCCCGAGGGCACCTACAAGGTCGACGTCGCCTACGGCGGCACGGCCGGCATCTCCGGCTCCACCACCAGCACCACCCTCACCGTCCGCAGCTGACCGCGCGCCGGTGACCCGGGCCGGGCTGCACCGCAGCCCGGCCCGGGCCCGCCGGCCGTCTCGAAGGAGAGACATGAGCACGCACCAGCACGCCTCGATCCCCAACCGGCCGCTGAGCCGGCGGTCCCTGATGAAGGCGCTCGGCGCCTCCACGGTGGCCGTGGGGCTCGGGACCGCCCTCGGCGCCTCGGGGGCCTCGGCCGCCGGCCTCGCGCCCGCGGCCGCGCCGACGACCGGGCGGACCCGCCTGGTCCCGGCCAACCGCATCGGCATCCAGCTGTACACGATCCGCGACAAGGTCAGCTCGCTCGGCTTCCGGGCCGTGTTCGAGGAGCTCGGCCGGATCGGGTACGCGGAGGTGGAGTTCGCCGGCTACACCCAGGGCAACGTCGGCGCCATCACCCCGGCGGAGATCCGCCAGCTCCTCGACGACAACGGGCTCAAGGCCGTCGGCTCGCACGTCAGCACCCAGCTGCTGCGCACCGACCTGGCCAACCAGATCGACATCGCGCACACCCTCGGCATGCCGCACCTCGGCACCGGCAACGCACCCACGAACACCGCGACCAAGGAGGGCTACCTCGCGGCCGCGGAGGAGTGGAACGGCTGGGGCGAGCAGGTCAAGGCCGCCGGCCTCAAGCTCTACCAGCACAACCACGACGGCGAGTTCCGGTTCGACCCGGTCGACCCGTCGGTCCGGCTCTACGACGTGTTCTACGACAACACCGACCCGGACCTGGTCTACCTCGAGATGGACATCTACTGGGCGTACGTCGGGCAGCACAAGTACCCGGGGTTCGAGCCGGTCGACTACGTCCTGCGCAACCCGCGGCGCTACCCGCTGCTGCACCTGAAGGACGGCAAGGCCAACGAGGCCAGCGCCAACGGCTACGACATCATCGAGTTCGGCGCCGGCGACCTGCCGTACCAGCAGTTCCTGTCCCAGCTCCGCACGCGCGGCCAGCACTTCGGGCTGTACGAGCAGGACAACGCGGCGACGGTCGCCGAGCCGCCGAACCCGCTGAACTCCCTCGGCAACGCCGACCGCAGCTACGACGCCATCGCCGGCCTGCGCGGCTGAGCGAGAAGGAGACACGGACATGAAGCGGATCTACTCGGTGCCCGCCGCGCTCGTCGGCGCGTTCGGGCTCGTGGCCCTCGGCAGCACGGTGGCGCAGGCGGCCTCGACCGACTGCACCACCGACCTGGGGGACCAGACCATCACCGGGGACCTCGTCGTCCCGGCCGGCGCGGACTGCGTGCTCGCCGGCGCGACGGTCGAGGGCTCCATCACCGTCGGCGCGGACGCCTGGCTCGACGCCACGTCGGTGACCGTCACCGGCGACGTCGTCGCCACCGACGCGTACGGCGTCCTGCTGGACGGCACCCGGGTCGACGGCGACGTGAGCGCGTACACGACGGGCTCGCGCGTCGGCTTCCTCTACCTCAACGACCTCGAGGTCGGCGGCAGCGTGGCGGCCGGCGGTCTCGACGTCGAGGTGACCGGCTCGTCCATCGGGGGCGGTCTGACCACGCAGGCGGCGACCTACGTCGACCTGCTGCAGACCGGCGTCGAGGGCGAGGTGGCGATCTCCGACTCCGACTGGGGCGTGAACGTCGCCGGGGCCGTCGTCGGCGGCACCCTCTCCGTCACCGGCTCCAGCCGGGACGTCCTGGTCGGCGCCACCGCCGACGGTGCGGCCGACACCTTCGGCAACACCGTGGGCGGCGACCTCGTGCTCACCGGCAACACCGCGAACCTGCGGGTCGCCGGCACCACGGTCCTCGGCACCATCCGGCTCGCGGACAACGACCCGGCCGCGGCGTTCGGCCCGGGCAACACCGCGGGCGGCGTCGAGGGCGACCACACCGGCGAGGCGCCGGGCGCCGTGGCCGCCGGCGACCAGGCGCTGGCCGTCACCGTGCCCGAGCAGCGGGCGGGCGAGCTCGTCTGGTCGCTCGAGGGCACGTCCGGCCTCGTGAACCTCGGCGTCGCCGAGGAGCTCGAGGACCGGTACCGGGCCACCGGGGAGATCGTCCCGGTCCGCGTGCACGACACCCGCGCGGGCGACCCGGAGTGGTCCATCACCGCGCAGGTCAGCGACTTCGTCGCCGGGGGCGAGACCCTGTCGTCGAAGTACCTGGGCTGGACGCCCGAGGTGCTCGAGAACGGCGGCGACGCCGTGGCCGGGCCCGCGGTGCCGTCCGGGTTCGAGGAGGGCGACGGCCTGTCCGTGGCCCGCACCCTCGCCGAGGCCGAGGCCGGGCACGCCCGCGGCTCGTCCCTCGTCGGGGCCGACCTCGACCTGCAGCTGCCGCTCGACGCCCCGCAGGGCACCTACACGGCCACGCTGACGCTCACCGCGCTCAGCTGACGCCGGCCCGCAGTCCCCGTCCCCGCCCGCCCGGTCCTCGTCCCGGGCGGGCGGGGGCGGCACCACCCGCCCGGACCGCCCGCCGGTCCGCGACAGCCCCACCGCCGCACGACCCGCACCGCCGCACCACCCGCACCCGTCGTCACCGTCGACCCGGAGGCCCCGCCGTGACCCCGACCCGCGTCCCCGCCGCCCTCGCCGCGCTGGCGGCCGCCGTCGCCCTCGCGCTGGCTGGCGCCCTGCCCGCCGCGGGCGGCGGTCCGGCCCCGGTCCGGACCGCCGCGCTCGCGCCCGCCGCCGCGGACCCGGCGCCCGCCGACCCGGCGGCCGACCCCGCCACCGCGGACCCCGCCGCCGCGAGCACCCAGGTCACCTGGGGAGTGCGCCCGGCCGACACCGTGCACGGCGCCGAGCGCCCGAACTTCGCGTACTCCCTGCCGCCCGGCGGCACGCTCTCCGACGCCCTCGTCGTCACGAACAAGGGCGACGCCCCGCTGACCCTCGACGTGTACGCCGCCGACGGCTTCCTCACCCCGGACGGCACGCTCGACGTGCTCGAGGCGGGGGAGGAGTCGACCGCGCTCGGGGCCTGGGTGCAGGTCGAGACGCCCGCGATCGTGCTGGAGCCGGGTGCCGCCGCCGAGGTCCCGTTCACCCTGACCGTGCCCGAGGACGCGCAGCCCGGCGACTACGCCGCGGGCATCGTGTCCAGCCTGCTGGTCGAGAACGCCGCGGGCGTCTCGGTCGACCGGCGGCTCGGCTCCCGCGTGCACCTGCGGGTGCAGGGCGACCTCGCGCCGGCGCTGGCCGTCTCCGGCCTGCGCGTCGACTACGACGCCGGGGGCAACCCCGTCGCCCCGGGCGCCGCGACCGTGACCTTCACCGTGACGAACACCGGCAACTCCCGGGTCGCCCCGACCGAGCAGGTGCAGATCGCGGGCCTGTTCGGCCTCGGCCGGGCCCGCGCCGCCGCCGTCGACGTCCCCGAGCTCATCCCCGGCGCGTCCGTGCAGCGCAGCGTCCGGGTCGACGGCGTGTGGCCGCTGGTCCGCGCCACCGCCACGATCGCGCTCGGCGGCGAGGTGGTCGCGCTGCCCGGCGCCGCGGCCCCCGACGCCGCGCCTGCCGTCCCCGGCGTCAGGGCCTCCGCCGCCGCCTGGGCCGTGCCGTGGGCGCTGATCGGCGCGCTCGCCCTGGTCGTCGCGCTCGTCGCCCTGCGGGTCCTCGCCGGGCGCCGGCGCAAGGTCCGGCACCAGCGCGCTGTGGACGCGGCCGTAGCCGACGCCCTCGCCCGCCAGGGGGCCGCGACATGACCTGAGGAGCCCGCACCCCTGGACGCCGCGCGCCGGCGCCCCGCAGCATCTGTGTTCCGCTCTCGACGAGGAGACCGACATGACCCGCCCGATCACCCTGTTCACCGGCCAGTGGGCCGACCTGCCGTTCGAGGAGGTGGCCCGGCTCGCGTCCGAGTGGGGCTACGACGGCCTCGAGATCGCCTGCTGGGGCGACCACCTCGACCCCTGGCGCTGGGACGACGACGCGTACGTCGCCTCCCGGCTCGAGATCCTGGACCGGTACGGCCTGAAGGTCTGGGCCATCTCCAACCACCTCAAGGGCCAGGCCGTCTGCGACGACCCCATCGACCTGCGGCACGAGGACATGCTGTCCGCGCGGGTGTGGGGCGACGGCGACCCCGAGGGCGTCCGGCAGCGCGCCGCCGAGGAGCTCAAGCACACGGCCCGGATCGCGGCGAAGCTCGGCGTCGACACCGTCGTCGGGTTCACCGGGTCGTCGATCTGGAAGTACGTGGCGATGTTCCCGCCCGTGCCGGCCGCGGTGATCGAGGCGGGCTACCAGGACTTCGCGGACCGGTGGAACCCGATCCTCGACGTGTTCGACGAGGTCGGGGTGCGGTTCGCGCACGAGGTGCACCCCAGCGAGATCGCCTACGACTACTGGACGACGGTCCGCACCCTGGAGGCGATCGGGCACCGGGAGGCGTTCGGCCTGAACTGGGACCCGAGCCACATGGTCTGGCAGGACCTGGACCCGGTGGCGTTCCTCTGGGACTTCCGGGACCGGATCTACCACGTCGACTGCAAGGACACGAAGAAGCGGATGGGCAACGGCCGCAACGGCCGGCTCGGCTCGCACCTGCCGTGGGCCGACCCGCGGCGCGGCTGGGACTTCATCTCCACCGGCCACGGCGACGTGCCGTGGGAGGACGCGTTCCGGGTGCTCAACACGATCGGCTACACCGGCCCGATCTCCGTCGAGTGGGAGGACGCGGGCATGGACCGGCTGCTGGGCGCGCCGGAGGCCCTCGCCTTCGTCAAGCGGCTGGCGTTCGACGCGCCCGACGCGGCGTTCGACGCCGCGTTCTCGACGAAGGGGGACGCGTGACCGCCGACGCCCGCGCGCGCACCGGGCTGTGGCTCGTCGGCGCGCGCGGGTCGGTCGGCACGACCGCCGCGCTCGGCCTCGCGGCGCTGGCCGCCGGGCACGCCGGGGCCGCGGGCTGCGTCACGGCCGCACCGGCCTTCGCGGGCCTGCCGCTGCCCGCCTGGGGCGACCTCGTCGTCGGCGGGCACGACGTCAGCGACGTGTCGCTGGCCAAGCGCGCCGAGGCGCTCGTCGACGCCGGGATGATCCCGGCACCCCTGCTCGCCGCCACGGCGCACGCCCTGGACGCCGCCGACGCCGAGGTGCGGCCGGGCCACCGCGGTCCGCTCGTCCCCGGGGGTTCGCAGCAGCAGGTCGCCGAACGGCTCGCGGCGGACATCACCGGGTTCGCCGCGCGGCACGACCTGGCGCGGGTCGTGGTCGTCGACGTGTCCTCCACCGAGCCGCCCGCGCACCCGAGCGCCGCCCACGACGACCCGGCCGCCCTGGTCGCGGCGGTGCAGGAGCCGGGGCGGGTGGTGCTGCCGCCGTCGTCGGTCGCGGCCTACGCCGCCGTGCTCGCGGGCGCGTCCTACGCCGGGTTCACGCCGTCCGCCGGGATGGGGCTGCGCGCCCTGCAGGCCCTCGCCGCCGAGGCGGGCGTGCCCGTCGCGGGGCAGGACGGCAAGACCGGGCAGACCTGGCTGCGCACGGTGCTCGCGCCGGCGTTCGCCGACCGGGGGCTGCGGGTGCTGTCCTGGGCCGGGACCAACCTGCTCGGCGGCGGCGACGGCGCCACCCTCGCCGACCCCGAGGCCGTGCGGTCCAAGCTCGCCTCCAAGACCCGCGGGCTGCGTGATCTCACCGGCTCCGACGTGACGCCCCTGCACATCGACCACGTCCCCGACCTCGGGGACGTCAAGGTCGCCTGGGACCACGTGCACGCGGAGGGGTTCCTCGGCTCGCGGATCACCCTGCAGACCACGTGGTCCGCGTACGACTCCATGCTCGCCGCCCCGATGGTGCTGGACCTCGCCCGCCTGCTCGCGCTGGCGCACGCCGGCGGGGCCGCCGGGGTGGTGCCGGAGCTCGGGTTCTTCTTCAAGGACCCGTGGGGCTCCGACCGGCACGCGGCGGCGGACCAGGCGGACGACCTCGTGCGCTGGGCCCAGGGGCTGGTGGCGTGACGGCGGCGCCGGGGACGGTCGTGCCGTCGGCGGCCCCGCCGGGGACGGACGCGCAGGGTCCGCCCGTGCAGGGTCCGCCCGTGCCCGTGGTGCGCGGTCTCGACGGGCGCACGGACGCGGCACCTGCGGCCGGGAGGGAGCCGGCGGCCGGCGAGGGCGCGGGCGACGAGCGGGCTCCCCGGGGTCCGGCAGCCGGGGGCCCCGCGGCTGTGCCTCCGGTCCCGGGCCGGCGCCGCCCCGGCCTCCGGGACCACCTCGAGCTCGTGCGCGCGCCCGCCGTGCTGACCGTGCTCGGCGACACCGTGGCCGGCGCGTCGGCGGCAGGGCTCCCGCTGGGCGGGCGGCGGGTGCTGCTGCCGGTGGCGTCGGCGTGCCTGTACGCGGGGGGCATGGCGCTCAACGACTGGGCCGACCGGGAGGTCGACGCCGTCGAGCGCCCCGAGCGCCCGATGCCGTCCGGCCGGGTGAGCCCGCGCCACGCCCTGGGGGTCGCAGGCGGCCTCGCGGCGGCGGGCCTCGCGCTCGCCGTCGGGGGCGGCGGTCGGCGCGCGCTGGCCGTCGCCGGGCCGCTCGCCGCGGCGGTGTGGCTCTACGACGCCCGGCTCAAGGACACCGCCGCCGGCCCGGCCGCGATGGCCGCCTGCCGGGGGCTCGACGTGCTGCTCGGCGCGGGGGTGGGGCACCTGCGCGCCGCCGCTCCCGCCGCGGCCGCGCTGGCCGCGCACACCGCGGGGGTCACCGTGCTGTCCCGCGGCGAGGTGCACGGCACGACGCGCGCGGTGGCGGGCGTGGTGGCCGCGGGCTCGCTCGGGGTGGCGGCGGCGGCCCTCGCGGGCGTGTCCGGCCCGCCCGGGTGGACGGTCTGGCCCGACACGCCGACGGCGAGTCCGGCCGGACCGTCCACTCGAACCGCCCGGCGACCGACCGGGCGCTGTGCGGGGTACGCCACGGGGCTGGCGGTCGCCGCCTACCTCGCGCAGGGCCTCCCCGCGCAGGTCGGGGCCGCTCGGACCCCGACCGCGTCCGCCGCCCGCGCGGCCACCGGCGCGGGCATCCGCGCGATGGTCCCGCTGCAGGCCGCGTGGGCCGCCCGCGCCGGACGCCCGGACGCCGCCCTCGCGCTCGGCGTCGTCGCCGCGGCGGGCGCGCTGCTCCGCCGGGTCACCGGCCCGCGGGCGGTGAGCGAGACGTGACCACCCGGCCCGCCCCGGCAGCCGTGCCGCGCGGCCCCGGACCGGGGACGGCGGCCTCGCACCCCGGAGCCCTCGCGGCCGCGCCTCGCCGCCCCGGTGCGGGCTCCGCGGACGTCGCGCCCCTGCCGTTCGCGCTCGGCTACGGCACCAACGGCCTCGGCGACCACCCGCTGCCCGCGGCGCTCGACCTGCTGGAGGAGCGCGGGTACGACGCCGTCGCGCTCACCCTCGGCTTCCCGCACCTGGACCCGTGGGCGCCCGCCGCCGACCTCGCCGCGCTCCGGGACCGGCTCGCCCGCGCGCACGACGGCCGGGGGATGCGGGTCGTCGTCGAGACCGGCACCCGGTACCTGCTCGACCCGCGCCGGAAGCACGCGCCCGCCCTCGTCGACGCCGACGCGGCGCCGCGGCTCGCCTACCTGCGCCGGGCGGTCGAGGTCGCCGCCGCGCTCGGTGCGCCCGCCGTCCAGCTGTTCTCGGGCGTCCGCTCGGCCGGATCGACCTCCGCCGCGGCGGACGACCGGCTGCGCGACCGCCTGCCCGGCCTCGTGCGGCACGCCGCGGAGCACGGCGTCCGACTGGCCCTCGAGCCCGAGCCCGGCATGCACGTCGAGACCGTCGCCGACGCCCTGCGGCTGCGCGCCGACCTCGGGGACCCGGCCGCGCTGGGCCTGACGGTCGACGTCGGGCACTGCCTCGTCGTCGAGCCGGGCGGCGTGACCGGGGCCCTCGCCGCCGCGGGCCCGGCCCTGGCGCACGTGCAGATCGACGACATGCCGCGCACCCACCACGACCACCGGCCGTTCGGCGAGGGCGACCTCGACCTTCCCGCCGCGCTGGCGGCGCTCGCCGAGGCCGCCGCGGGTCCGGCCGGGTACGCCGGGGTGGTCGCCGTCGAGCTGCCCCGGCACTCCTGGGACGCGCCGCGGCAGGTCGCCGGCGCGGCCGCCGCGATCCGGCGCGCGTGGACGCACCTCGCCGCCCGCGTCCCCCCACCCGACCCTGCACCCCTGCCCCGACCCGCTCGCTGAGAGGGAGTGTCACCGTGACGCCGACGACGTCGTCCGACCCCGCCGCACCGACCGCCGCCACCGCGCGGCCGGCGGGCTCCGCCCCGCGCACCGAGAGCCCGCCTGCCTCGGGGTCCGCCGGCACCACCTCGCCCGGGTCCGCCGGCACCACCTCGCCCGGGTCCGCCCGCGCCGCCTCGCCCGGGTCCGCCGGTCCGCCCGCGCACGGCCCCTCGGCCGCGCCGCCCCCGGTCACCGCGGTCGTCGCCGCGGCCCGGGCCCCGCACGCCGGCTGGCTCGCCGACGCCCTCGCCGAGGTGCGCCGCGACCCCCGGACCGCCGACCGGGCGTTCCCGCTCGCCGGCCGCCGCGTCGGCCGGACCCCGCTGCGTCCCGCGACCGACCCGGCCGGCGTCGTGCACGGGACCGTCGACGACGCCGCCCGCGCCGCCGTCGTCCTGGCCCTCGCCGACGCGCACCGCGGCGACGCCGAGCGGCTGGCCGCGCACCTCGCCGACCTGTACCGCGAGGGCGACACCGCCGAGCGGCGCGGCGTCCTGCGCGGCTTGGACGCCCTGGAGGTCTCGACGCCGGCCACCCTGCCGGGACCCGTCGTCGCCCTCGGCCGCGACCTGGCCGCGGACGCGCTGCGGGCCAACGAGACCTCGCTCGTGGCCGCGGCCGTCGGCCCGTTCGCCGCGGCCCACCTCGACCAGCACACGTGGCGGCACGCCGTGGTCAAGCTCGTGTTCCAGGGCACCAGCCTCGACGCGGTCGCCGCGCTGGACGACCGCGCCGACGCCGAGCTCGCCCGCATGGCCCGCGACCTCGCCGCCGAGCGCCGGGCCGCGGGGCGCGCCGTGCCCGAGGACCTGGCCCGTCTGACGCGGCCGGGGGAGCGGGACGGCTCGGGCCGGACCGGAGCCCCCGAACCGGGCGGACGCGCCCCCGCCCCCCACCGCACCACCGAGACCCTGGAGCCGTGATGCGCATCTTCGACCCGCACGTCCACATGACCAGCCGCACCACCGACGACTACGAGGCCATGTACGCCGCCGGCGTCCGCGCGCTCGTCGAGCCCGCCTTCTGGCTCGGCCAGCCGCGCACCAGCGTGGGCTCGTTCGTCGACTACTTCGACGCGCTCCTCGGCTGGGAGCGGTTCCGGGCCGCGCAGTTCGGCATCCGGCACCACGCGACCATCGCGCTCAACCCGAAGGAGGCGAACGACCCGCGGTGCACCGAGGTCCTCGACCTCATCCCGCGGTACCTGGCGAAGGACGGCGTCGTCGCGGTCGGCGAGGTCGGCTACGACGCCATGACCCGCGCGGAGGACGAGGCGTTCACCCGCCAGCTCGCCCTCGCGCGCGACGCCGACCTGCCCGTGCTCGTGCACACCCCGCACCGGGACAAGCAGGCCGGCACCCGGCGCACCCTCGACGTCGTCCGCGAGTCGGGGCTGCCCGCAGAGCGCGTCCTCGTCGACCACCTCAACGAGACGACCGTCGCCGCCGTGCGCGACGCGGGCGCCTGGGCCGGGTTCTCGATCTACCCCGACACCAAGATGGACGAGACCCGGATGGTCGCGATCCTGCGGGAGTACGGCACCGAGCGGATGATCGTGAACTCCGCGGCCGACTGGGGCCGGTCCGACCCGCTCAAGACCTGGCGCACCGGCATGACGATGCTCGAGCAGGGCTTCACGGAGGACGACGTCGACCGCGTGCTGTGGCGCAACCCGGTCGAGTTCTACGGGCAGTCCGGCAACCTCGTGCTCGACCCGGTCCCCGGGTTCGTCGCGGGGGAGGTCCCGGCACCGGCGACCTTCGAGGGCTCCTCCGTGCTGCGGGGGGTGCGCGCGTGACGATGCCGCTGTCGTACTGCACCAACGTCCACCCCGCCGAGGACCTGGACGGCGTCCTCGCCCAGCTCGACCGGTACGCCGGGCCGGTCCGCGAGGCGGCGGGGCTCGGCACGCTCGGCGTCGGCCTGTGGCTGCCCGCCGACCTGGCGCACCGGCTGGCCGCGAGCCCCGACGACCGCGACCGCCTCCGGGGCGCGCTCGCCGCCCACCGGCTGACCGTGCACACCCTGAACGCCTTCCCGTACGGCGGCTTCCACGCCGAGGTCGTCAAGCACGCCGTGTACTCGCCGACCTGGGCGGAGCCCGCCCGGGCCGCGTACACCCTCGCGTGCGCCGAGGTGCTGGCCGACCTGCTGCCCGACGGCGTCGACGGCTCGATCTCCACGCTCCCGCTCGCCTGGCGCGAGCCGTGGTCCGCGGACGACGACGCCGCGGCCACCGCCGCCCTCGCCGCGGTGTCCGCGGGCCTGCGGGACCTCGCCGCCCGCACCGGCCGCACCGTGCGGCTCGCCGTCGAGCCCGAGCCGGGGTGCGTCCTCGACACCGTCGCCGACGTCGTGGGCTGGCTCGAGCCCCGGCTCGGCACCGGTCCCGGGCAGATCGACCCGGAGCACGTCGGGGTCTGCCTCGACACCTGCCACCTGGCCGTGTCCTTCGCCGACCCCGTCGCCGCCGTCCGGCGCATCCGGCAGGCCGGGCTCCGGGTGGTCAAGGTGCAGGCCTCCGCCGCCCTGCACGTCGAGGACCCCGCCGACCCGGCCTCCCGCGCCGCCGTGGCCCGGTTCGCCGAGCCGCGATACCTGCACCAGGTGCGCGAGCGCAGCGGGGGAGCCGTTCATCCCGCCGACGACCTGCCGGACGCCCTCGCCGGCGGCCTGCCCGGCGACGGGCCGTGGCGGGTGCACGTGCACGTCCCGCTGCACGCCCGGCCGGCGGCGCCCCTCCAGGCCACCACCGACCTCCTGCGCGACGCCGTCACCGCCGTCCTGCGCGGCCCGCACGGCGACGCCGCCCACCTGGACGTCGAGACCTACACCTGGGCCGTCCTGCCCGACGAGCTCGCGGCCCGCGCCGGCGACGACCTCGTCGCAGGCATCGCCGCCGAGCTGCGCTGGGCCGTCGACCACCTGGACCTCGGGTCGTGGTGGGACGCGGACGCGAGCGCAGCCCCGGACGGCGTCGACCTCACCACCCGGAGGACCGCATGAGGCCCCTGCTCCTGCTCGACGTCGTCGGGCTCACCCCGCGCGCCCTCGCGCACATGCCGCGGCTGTCCCGGCTCGCGGACGGCGGCTGGCGCGCGGGCCTGCGCACCGTGCTGCCCGCCGTCACCTGCTCCGTGCAGTCGACGATGCTCACCGGCCTCGCGCCCTCGGGGCACGGGATCGTCGGTAACGGCTGGTACTTCCGCGACCTCGGCGAGGTGCACCTCTGGCGGCAGCACAACCGGCTGGTCGCGGGGGAGAAGGTCTGGGAGACGGCCCGCCGGGCGGAGCCCGGGTACACCGCCGCCAACGTGTGCTGGTGGTACGCGATGGGCATGTCCACCGACGTCACCGTGACGCCCCGGCCGGTCTACCACGCCGACGGCCGGAAGTCCCCGGACGCCTACGTGCGTCCGCCCGCGCTGCACGACGAGCTCGTGGACCGGCTCGGCGCCTTCCCGCTGTTCCAGTACTGGGGCCCGACCGCGTCGATCGGGTCGACCGAGTGGATCGTCGCCGCGACCCGGCACCTCATGGCCACCCGGCCCGCCGACCTGACCATGGCGTACGTCCCGCACCTCGACTACGACCTGCAGCGGTTCGGGCCGCTCGACCCGCGCGCCGACGCCGCCGCGGCCGACCTGGACCGCGCCCTCGCCCCGCTGCTCGACGAAGCCGAGGCCCGCGGCGCGACCGTGCTCGCGGTGTCGGAGTACGGGATCGAGCCGGCGTCCCGCCCGGTGCACGTCAACCGGCTGCTCCGCGAGGAGGGCCTGCTGCACGTCTACACCCAGGCCAACGGCGAGCAGCTCGACCCGTGGACGTCACGGGCGTTCGCCGTCGCCGACCACCAGGTCGCGCACGTCTACGTCGCGGACCACGCCGACGTCCCGCGCGTCGCGGCGCTGCTCCGCGGCGTCCCGGGGGTCGACGAGGTGCTCGACCGCGCGGCACAGGCCCGGTACGGCCTGGACCACGAGCGGTCCGGCGAGCTCGTCGTCGTCGCCGAGCCGGGCGCCTGGTTCACGTACTCCTTCTGGCTCGACGACGACCGGGCGCCCGACTACGCGCGCGGCGTGGACATCCACCGCAAGCCGGGCTACGACCCCGCCGAGCTGTTCTTCGCCTCCGGCGCCGCGAAGGCCCGAGCGGGGCTGAACTTGGTGAAGAAGAAGCTCGGGCTCCGGTACGCCATGTCCACCACGCCGCTCGACCCGGCGCGCGTCGCGGGCAGCCACGGCCGGCTCCCGACGTCCGTGGCCGACGCGCCCGTGGTGCTGTGCTCCGACCCGGACGTCCCGCCCTCCGTCGCGGCGGCCCTGGCGGCGGGCGACGCGGTGCCCGCCGCCGCGATCCGGTCGGCGGTCCTCGAGCTGCAGGGCCTCGGGGCGGTCGCGGCGGTCTGACCTCCACCCGCTCGTCGCGCCGCCACCCGATCGATCGGGTGGCGGCGCGACGACCGGGAGGGAAGGGCGCCGGCGCAGCGGGCGCGTGCGCGGGCGGGTGCGGCGGCGCCCCTCCGGCACCGCGCGACCACCGGGCACCGGCCCGCCGCCCGCCCTAGGCTCGCCGCGTGCCCCGACGCCACGTCCGCCTCCGCCCCGCGCCCACCGCCGCCGACGACGCCCGCCGGGTGGACGCGGACGTCCGCGCCGGCCTCGACGCCCTGCGCGCGGAGCTCGACGTCCCCGCCGTGTTCCCGGACGACGTGCTTGCCGAGGTCGGGTCCGTCCGCGCGAGCGGCCCCGCCCCGGTACCCGCCGGCGCGCCGGAGCGCGTCGACGCGACCGACGTCCCCTTCGTCACCGTCGACCCCGAGGGCTCCCGGGACCTGGACCAGGCCGTGCACCTCGAGCGCCGCGGGGCGGGCTACCGGGTGCGGTACGCCATCGCCGACGTGGCCGCGTGGGTCCGCCCGGGCGGCGCCGTCGACGCCGAGGCGCGCCGCCGCGTCGTCACGCTCTACGCCCCGGACGGCCGCACGCCGCTGCACCCGCCGGAGCTGTCCGAGGGCGCCGCGAGCCTGCTGCCGGGCCAGGACGCACCCGCCCTGCTGTGGGAGATCGACCTGGACGCGGACGGCGCGCCGACCGCGGTCCACGTCCGCCGCGCGAGCGTCCGCAGCCGGGCCCAGCTCACCTACGAGGGGGCGCAGCGCGCGCTGGACGACGGCACCGCGGACGAGACCCTGGTCCTGCTCCGCGCGGTCGGCCGGCTGCGGCAGGCCGCCGAGGTCGCGCGGGGAGGGCTGACCCTCCCGACGCCTGAGCAGGTGGTCGAGGTCGACGCCCGGGGCCGGTGGGCCCTCACCAGCCGGGCGACCCTGCCCGTCGAGGAGTGGAACGCCCAGGTGTCGCTGCTCACCGGGATGTGTGCGGCCACGATGATGCTCGACGCCGGCGTGGGGGTCCTGCGCACCCTGCCGCCCGCGGACCCGCGCGACGTCGAGCGGCTGCGGTCCTCGGCGCGGGCGCTCGGCGTGCCGTGGCCGGACGGTGCCGACGCCGCGACCGTGGTGCGAGGGCTGGACGCCGGGGTGCCCGCGCACGCGGCCCTGCTCACCGAGGCCACGACGCTGCTGCGCGGGGCCGCGTACGTCGCGTTCGACGGCGCGGCTCCCGAGCAGCCGCTGCACGCCGCGATCGCGGCGCCCTACGCGCACACCACGGCGCCGCTGCGCCGGCTGGTCGACCGGTTCGTCGGCGAGGTGTGCCTGGCCGTGTCCGCGGGCGTGGAGGTGCCGGCCTGGGCCCGCGACGCGCTGCCGGACCTGCCCGGCCTGATGGCCGCGGGGGACCGGCGGGCGTCCGCCTACGAGCGCGGCTGCGTGGACCTGGTCGAGGCCGCCCTGCTCTCGGCCCGGGTCGGCGACGAGTTCGACGGCGTGGTGGTGGACGTCCGGGACGGCGGGGAGAGCGGGGTCGTGCAGCTCCGCGACCCGGCCGTCCGGGGCCGGGTCGCC
Organism: Cellulosimicrobium cellulans; assembly: GCF_007679345.1. GTDB lineage: Bacteria > Actinomycetota > Actinomycetes > Actinomycetales > Cellulomonadaceae > Cellulomonas > Cellulomonas cellulans_A. The sequence goes on along the minus strand of NZ_VEGH01000003.1, from coordinate 277,799 downwards.
GGCGCGGCGCTCCCGCTGGGCACCGACGTGCGCGTGCGGCTGGACGCGGTGTCGGTCCCGGAGCGCACCGTGCGGTTCGTGCTCGACGGGGCGGCCCAGGGGGTCTGACGGCCGGCGCCGGTCGGCCCGGGTGCCGGGGCACGGCCCGGCGGCTAGCGTCGGGCGCGTGCCTCGCCCCAGGTCCGCGGCCGTCGCCGCGACGAGCCGGTGGACCGACCCCGACGGGGTCCGCGCCCCCGCCGGGGAGGTGCACGCCTGGGAGCCCGGCCGCAACGAGACGGTGTGCGGGCTGTCGCTCCACCGGTCCGCGCTGGAACGGTTCCCGCACGTGCGCTGGGCCGACGTGCAGCCCGCGACCGGGCGGCACGCCGACGCGGTCGGCCGCGTGTGCCCGCGGTGCGCCGCCGGCACGGGGCAGCGGCGCGACGAGAAGCCGTGGCGGCGCGTCGACCCGCGCCCGTAGGTGCCGGGGCGACGTCGCGACGCCGCTAGCGTGGCGGACGTGCCCCTCGACCTGCGTCTCTACGACCCGTCCGACGCCCCCGCGCTCACCGACCTGCTGCACCGGTCGTACGCCGGCCTCGCCGAGCGGGGCCTCAACTTCACGGCGGCCACGCAGGACGTCGAGCTGACGCGGTGGCGCGCGGCGGCCGGACCGACGTTCGTGCTCGTCGAGGACGCGACGCCCGTCGCGACGCTGACGCTCTCGGTGCCGCCGGCCACGTACCTCCAGGGCCTGACGCCCGAGGCCGCGGCGCCCGGTCGGGCGTGGCTCAACCAGATGGCGGTCGACCCCGCGCGCCGTGGTCGCGGCCACGCGCGCCGGCTGCGCGACGCGGCGTTCGCGCACGCCGCCGCCCACGGCGTGACCGCCGTCGGCGTCGACACCGCGGAGCCCGCGGGTGACCTCCTCGGCCTCTACCGGGGATGGGGCTTCGCCGAGCGCGACGTGATCCGGTGGCCCGGCAAGACCTACGACAGCGTGGTGCTGGTGCGCGCGGTCGCAGCCGCCTGAGCGCGGACCCGGCTCAGGCGGGCGTCGTCCCGGTCCCGGACGGAGCGGGTGCCGCGGCCGCCCCGTCGGCGGCACGGGCCGCACGCGCGCGCCGCTCCGCCGCCTCCTCCGCGTCGACGCGCCGGGCGTCGAGCATCCCGTCCCGCACCCCGCGCCGCACGACCAGGTACAGCAGGAACGCGACGACGACAGCCGGGACGACCCAGTACGTGACCATGATCACCAGCGGGGTGAGCGAGCCGAACATGGTGCCACGCTAGCCGCGCCGACGTCGCTCGCGGGGGCGTTCCGCGCGTCCGGTCCGGGCTTGCTCCGTCAGCGTGCGTCCGGGCCCGCCAGCGGCCAGCCGCCGCGCGCCAGGTGCGCCGACACCCGCGCCACGTCCGCCTCCGACGCGGCGTCCAGCGTCGCCGCCCCCACCATGCGTTCGACGTCGGCCGTGGTGATCTCCGCGCCCCGGCTCGCCAGCACCGCGAGGTCGCCCGCGATCTGGTGCACCTCGGTGTCGGTGAGCGACCGCCGGAGCAGGCCGAGCAGCACCACGTAGTCCTGCTGCGGCACGCCGGAGGGGTACCCCGCGCGCAGCCAGCGCAGCACCCGGGTGGGCCACGTGCCCGTTCCCGTCTCCGTCATCGCGGCCCCCTCACGCCTTCTCGACGAGCAGCGGGCCGCCGCCGAGGCTCACCTCGTAGCCGAGCCCGGACGCCACGACGACGGTGATGCCGAGCACCACCCCGGCCACGGCCAGCGCGAAGCACAGCACGGCCAGGACCCGCCCGAGCGGGTGCGGCCGCGGCGCGTCACCGGTCGCGTGCTCCTCGGCGTCGCCCCCCGCGCCCCACGCCGAGGCGCGCAGGCCGAGCCCGAACAGGACCGGCAGGCCGGCGCCCAGCACCAGCGACACCAGCAGCACCTGGCCGAGCATCCCCATCTCGGTCGCCAGCATCAGCGCACCCCTCCCGCCGCGGCCGGGCGGCGCTCGCGCGCCGGCTCCTGCCACTCGTCGTTCACGTTGCCCGCGTGCACGGCGTCCCGCCGCGACCGCACGTACATCGCGCCGCTCAGCGCGACCAGCACCAGGACCACGGCGACCGCCCCGAGCACCCCGCCGCCGAGCACGTGCGCCAGGAACCACGTGGCCGCGCCGACGAGGCCGGCGGCCGGCATCGTGATGAGCCACGCGACGCCCATCCGGCCGGCGACCCGCCACCGCACGGTCGCGCCCGGCCGGCCCACGCCGGCGCCGAGCACGGAGCCGGTCGTGACCTGCGTCGTCGACAGCGGCAGGCCCAGGTGGCTGGACACCAGGATCGTCGCGGCGGAGGCGGTCTCGGCGGCCATGCCCTGCGGCGGGGCGATGTCGATCAGCCCCTTGCCGAGCGTGCGGATGATCCGCCACCCGCCGAGGTAGGTCCCGAGGGCGATCGCGAGGGCGCAGCAGACCTTGACCCACAGCGGGATCGCCGTCGTGCTGGTCCAGTGCCCGGAGGCGATGAGGGCGAGGGTGATCACGCCCATGGTCTTCTGCGCGTCGTTCGTGCCGTGCGCGAGGGACACCAGCGAGGCGGAGCCGATCTGGCCCCAGCGGAACCCGCGCTCGGTGTACCGCGCCGCCACGCCGACGGTGACCCGGTAGACGAACCAGGTGCCCGTCGCCGCGACCACGCCCGCGATGACGGGCGACGCGACCGCGGGGACGACGACCTTGCCGAGGATCCCGTCGGGCTCGCCGCCGTCGCCGGTCCAGTGCACCGCGCCCCAGCCGAGGCCGGCGACCGTCGCGCCGATCAGGCCCCCGAACAGCGCGTGCGACGAGCTCGACGGCAGGCCGAGCAGCCAGGTGAGCAGGTTCCAGACGATCGCGCCGACCAGCCCGGTCAGCACGATGAGCAGCAGCGCCTCGCCCCCGTCCTGCACGAGGTCGGGGCTGGGAGCGCCGTCGGACTCCTGGATCCGGACGACGGCGTTGGTGACGGTCAGCGCCACCTCGACGGAGAGGAAGGCGCCCACCAGGTTGAGCACCGCGGAGAGGGTCACGGCCGCCTTCGGGGGCAGCGCGTGCGTGGCGATGGAGGTAGCCATCGCGTTCGCCGTGTCGTGGAACCCGTTCGTGAAGTCGAACGCGAGCGCGACGACGACCACCAGCGCGAGGATGACGGTTGCAGCGTCCACGGGGCCCACCGTCCTCGCGGTCCCGCCGGCGCGCACCAGGGGCACCGTTCCGTCGGCGAGTCGTCGCCGGCCGTTCACCCGCGGCCGGGAACCCGACCGGGTGCTCCCGAGTCGGTGGGGGCGCGCGGTGCGCGGGCCGTCAGCCGGTGAGCAGCGGCGTCAGGGCGACCACGACGCCGTCGGCCGGCCGGGTCGCGCCCGCGGCCGTCGCGCGGTCCGCCGCCACCGCCTCCTGCAGCTCGTCGAGGGCCCGCGCGAGCTCGGCGGCCGCCTGGTCGGCGTCGTCGGCGTCCTCGGTGCCCGCACCCGGCCCGTCGGGGCGCAGGGCCCGCACCAGGGCCGCGCCCGCCTCGATCGCGCGGGCGGTGCCCTCGCGGACCGCGTCGGCCCGGTCCTGGTCGTCGGCGTGCGCCACGATCGGCACGTGCACGTCCCGCTCCTCGGGGGGCGCCGCCCCGGCCGCCGCGACGGTCCGCGACGTGACGACCGCGCGCCGGACGTCGAGCGCCACCACGGCGGCGGCGTCTATCGACGCGGCGTGCCGTTCCTGCCGCTGGCGCCAGGAACGGTAGTGCCGGGCGGTCCAGTTGCCCCGCGCCGCCTCCTGCGCGTCGGCCACCGCCGCCTGCGCGTCCGCCCGCGCGGCCCGGAGCGGGCGGTCCGGCGGCACGGGCGCGTCGTCGTCGCGGACCGCGGCGGCGAGCGCGTCGAGGTGCTCGGCGGCGGACGCCCGGAGCCGGTCGAGCGACCGCTCCGCGGGGGTCAGGGGGAGCGGCGGCACCACGAGGTTCACGGCGACGCCGACGAGGGCGCCGAACAACGTCAGCCCGACGTAGGCCGAGATGTAGCCGACCGGGTCGGCGTTCCCGATGATCAGCACGAACAGCGCCGCCGTCGGGACCCACGAGCCCATGTCGCCGAGCAGCCGCCATCCGGAGAGCAGCACGCCCACCAGCACCACGACCGCCAGCCCCGCGACCCCCGGCAGCTCGAGCGCGTCGACCAGCCGCGCGACGACCGCGCCCAGCGCGATGGCCAGGACGGACTGGACCGACCGCCGCGTCGTGCCCCGGACCGTGACCGAGGTGGCGATGACCGCACCCAGCGGCGCGTAGTACGGGTAGTCGCTCCACGGGCCGGGCACGAACCGCACGAGGACCCACGCGATCACCGCCGCACCCGTCGTGCGGACGGCGCGGGTGAGCCAGGGCCGGACGGCGAGGAACCGCGAGGTCGCCGTGCCGACGGCGCGGAGCCGGGGCAGGCGGCGGGCGGCGGGGGGCGGTCCGGGCTCGGGTTCGAGGGCGGTGCGGTCGGTCATCGTGCCCAGCGTCGCCCGCGGTGCGCCGCTGCGCACCCGGGACGTCGCCCGGGGCGGGCCTCCGCGGGGACCTGCCGGGCGCCCGCCCCCGGGCTCAGCGCGAGGCGGTGGCGCGCGGGCTGCGGGTGCGGGCGGCGGCGCGCCGACGCAGGTGCAGCCGGAGCAGGGCGTGCAGCGCGACGTTCAGCCACGCGCAGCCGACCGCCAGCGCCACCACCGTGGCCGTGGCCCACGTGGTCGGACCGAGCAGCAGGCCGAGGCTCCACGGCAGGCCGAACGGCAGCGTGGCGAGGAGCGCCAGCCCGGCGCCGATGTCGGCGTCCTCGACCGGCCGCGAGGCGAGCACGACGAGCAGCACGGTGACGACGGCGACGACCGCGGCGTGGGCGATGAGCAGGCGGGGTGCGCGGCGCGGTCCGGGGGAGGCCATCGCCCCATCGTCCCCGGGAGCGCGCCGCGCTGCCCCTCGGGGCGCGGACGCCGCTCGCCTGACCGCAACCAGGGGTTGCGCATCGTGCTGGACCGCTCCTACGCTGACGTGCAACCGAAAGTTGCATCAGATGCGAGGAGGCACCGTGGAACGCCGAGACACCGAGCCGGGCACCATCGAGCGGGAGATCCACGTCGCCGCGACCCCCGAGGTCGTCTACGAGGTGGTGAGCCGGCCCGAGCACCTGCGCCAGTGGTGGCCGGACGACGCCGTGCTCGGCGAGCCCCTCGCCGGCGCCGAGGGCGAGCTCGTCTTCGGGCGGCGGGGCGAGGCGGGCGCGGTCGTCGAGCGGCTGACCGTCGTCGAGGCCGACCCGCCGCGCACGTTCTCGTTCCGCTGGACGCACGGTCCCGGCGAGGCGGCCACGGCGGCGACGTCGCTGCTGGTGACCTTCGCCCTGGAGCCCACCGCCACCGGCACGCGGCTCACGCTGACCGAGACCGGGTTCCGCGAGCGGGGCTGGGAGGTCGCCGTCCTGGAGGAGCGGTACGCGGACCACGTCCAGGGCTGGGACCACTTCGTCCCGCGGCTGGCGGCGTACCTCGACCGGCTGGCGGTCGCGCCGTGAGCGTCGACGACGCCCTGTGGTCCGCGGTCGGCGACCCGACCCGGAGGCGGCTGCTCGACGCGCTGCTCGCCGACGGCGGCGGCACCGCCACGAGCCTCAGCGCCGCGGTGCCGGTCACCCGGCAGGCCGTCGCCAAGCACCTCGCGGTCCTCGACCGCGCCGGCCTCGTGCACGGGGTGACCGAGGGCCGGGAGCGGCGGTACCGCGTGGACGACGCCCAGCTCGCCCGGGCGGCCGCGCAGCTCGACGCGGTCGGGCGCACGTGGGACGCGCGGCTGCGGCGGATCGCCGGGATCGCCGAGGCGATCCAGCGGGAGCGGGACGCGCACGAGCAGGACGACCCGACGGCCGCCCGGCCGCCGGCGGCGACGACGGAGGAGCACTGACATGGTCGACATCCGGCACCGGCTCGGCGTGCGCGCCGCGGCGACGGACGTGTACGCGGCGCTGACGACGGCCGAGGGCGTCGCGGGGTGGTGGACGACGGACACCCGCGGCGACGGGGGTCCCGGCGGGCGGCTGGAGCTCGCCTTCCGCGGCGCCGACGAGCCCTACGTCATGGAGGTCGTCGACGCCGACCCGGGCGAGCGGGTGCGCTGGCGGGTCGCGCAGGGCCCCGCGGAGTGGGTCGGCACGCACGTCGACTTCCGGCTGCGGGCGTCCGGGGAGGTGACCGTGGTGCTGTTCACGCACGAGGGCTGGGCCGAGCCGGTCGAGTTCCTGCACCACTGCAGCACCAAGTGGGCGACGTTCCTGCTCAGCCTGCGCGAGTTCGTCGAGACCGGGCGAGGGCGGCCGCAGCCGCACGACCTCTGGGTCGACGACTGGGGGTGACCGGCAGCGATACCGGTGCGACGGATCGCAGCCGGACCGTCCCACCCGGGGGCGACCGCCGACCCCCGCGCCGCTAGCGTGGGACGCATGAGCGGGCGGATGACGGCGGAGGAGTTCCGGGCGGCCGACGGCGTCGCCGACTGGCGGGTCGGACCGGACGGCGCGCACGCGCGGTTCCGCACCGGGTCGTTCGCCGCGGGGGTCGAGCTGGTCGACGCGATCGGCGAGCTGGCCGACGCTGCCGACCACCACCCGGACGTCGACCTGCGGTACCCCGCCGTCGGCGTGCACCTCGTCTCGCACGACGTCGCCGGGCTGACCGAACGCGACCTCGACCTCGCCCGGCGCATCTCCGCGGCGGCCCGCGAGCTCGACATCCCCGCCGAGCCGGTCGCGGACGCCGCCCCGGTCGTCGACGAGCAGGGCCGCGCCGAACCCGTTCCCGACGGCGACGAGGTGCAGACCCTGCTCGGCTTCCTCGACTTCCACCGTGCGACCCTGGAGTGGAAGACCCGCAGGCTCGACGCCGCCGGGCTGGCCGCCACCGTCGGCGCGTCGACCATCACGCTCGGCGGACTGCTCAAGCACCTCGCGTACGTCGAGGACGACTGGTTCTCCCGGGCGCTGCACGGGCGCGACCGGGCCGAGCCGTGGGCCTCCGTCGACTGGACGGCGGACCGGGACTGGGAGTGGCACTCCGCCGCGGAGGACGACCCGGACGAGCTCCGCGCGCTCTGGCTCGCGGCCGTCGAGCGGTCCCGGGCGGACGTCGCGGCGGCCCTCGCGGCGGGCGGGCTCGAGGCGCCGGCCGCGCGCGCCTGGCCCGACGGCCGCACCCCGCACCTGCGGTGGGTCCTCACGCACATGATCGAGGAGTACGCCCGGCACAACGGGCACGCCGACCTGCTGCGCGAGGCTGTCGACGGCGCGGTCGGGGAGTAGCCGCACCCGCCGTCCACCCCCGTTCACCGAGCCCGGGTACCGTCGAGGGCAGCACACCGCCCGCACGACCCCGGAGCCGCACGCCGTGAACGACGCCCGACCCACCCTGCCCGCCGCCGTCCTCTGGGACATGGACGGCACCCTGGTCAACACCGAGCCGCTCTGGATGGCGGCCGAGACCGAGCTGGTCGAGTCCTGGGGCGGCACCTGGACGCACGAGGACGGCCTGACCCTCGTCGGCAACCCGATGAAGGTCTCCGGCGAGATCCTCCGGGGCCGCGGCGTCGGCCTGAGCGTCGACGAGATCGTCGATTTCCTCAACAAGCGCGTCGCCGCGGCCGTCGCCGAGGACACCCCGTGGCAGCCGGGCGGCCGCGAGCTCCTCGCCGCCCTGGCGACGGCCGGGGTGCCGCAGGCGCTCGTGACCTCGTCCTACGCGGAGCTCGCCGAGCCGTTCGCCCGGGTGGCCGGCGTGTTCGCGACCGTCGTCGCGGGCGACGAGGTCGAGCGGCCCAAGCCGGACCCGCAGCCCTATCTCCTGGCGGCCGAGCGGCTCGGCGTCGACATCGCCGACTGCGTGGTCGTCGAGGACTCGCCGACCGGCATCACCTCCGGCGTCGCCTCGGGCGCCCGGGTGCTCGCGGTCGAGGTGTTCCGCGAGCTGCCGGAGATCGACGGGCTGAACAAGACCGGGTCGCTCGCCGACGTCTCCGTCGACGACTTCGCGCGGATCCGCTCGGGCGCGGTGCTGGACCTGCTGGGCTGACCGGGCGCGCGCGGCGGCCGCTCGCGGGCGCACCGCGGCGCGTCGGCTGGACCCCGGCCGCGCCGGCGGCGACCCCAGGCCCTACCGTCGTGCCATGACGGCGGGCCGCGACCGGCACTGGGGCGTCCTCGGCGTGCCGTCGAGCCGGGCGGCGCACTGGCCGGGGCTGGAGAAGGGGCCCGCCGCCCTCCGCGCCGCCGGGCTCGTCGATGCCCTGGCGGCCGCCGGCGCGTCGGTGACCGACCACGGCGACCGGCCGGTCGCCCGGTGGCGCGCGGACGGTGGGCCGTCCTCGGGCACGGGTACCGCCGCCCACGGCGCGGGTCCCGCGGCCGCAGCCCGCACCTCGCCCCGGAACCCCGCCGCCGGGCGGCCCCCGGTGCCGCACGACGCGGACGGCGTGCTCGCGGTGCTGCGGGACGCCCGTGACGCCCTCGCCGTGGTGCTCGCCGCGGGGGAGACGCCGCTCGTCCTCGGCGGCGAGTGCACGCTGGCCCTCGCGCTGCTCGCCGCGGCGGTCGGGGCTCACGGGGACGTCGGGCTGGTGTACGTCGACGGCGGGCAGGACCTGCAGCTGCCCGCCGACCACCCCGAGGAGCCGATCCTCGACTCGATGGGCGTCGCGCACCTGCTCGACCTGCCGGGGACGGTCGACGCGCTCGCCGGCCTCGGCCCCCGCCGGCCGCTGCTCGACGCGGACGCGCTGTGCTTCCTCGGCTTCGGCGACGACGACGAGGACGTGCACGACCTCGTGCCGAGCGCGCGCATCCCGGCCGCCGACGTGGCCGCCGACCCCGACGGCGCGGCGGCCCGCGCGCTGGCGGCGGTCACGGGCCCGGCCGGGCGCCGGTTCCTGGTGCACGTGGACGTGGACGTCCTCGACGCGCTGCTGCTGCCCGGCGCCGACGTCCCGCAGTACGGTCGTGGGCTCACGCTCGACGTGCTGGTCGCGGTGCTGGAGCCGCTGGTGGCGGACCCGCGGCTCGCGGGGATGACGCTCGTCGAGCACAACCCGGACCACGACCCCGACGGCGGATCCGCGCGCCGGCTCGTCGCCGCGCTGGCCCCGGTGCTGGCCGCGCGCCGCGAGCCCTGACGCGCGGGCCCGGACCGTCCGCGCGTGCCCGGACCGTCCGCGCGTGCCCTGGTCTGCGTCCGGAGTGCGGCCCCGCATCCGGCGCCAGGTCGCGCGTCCCGGGTCAGGCGCCGCGCGTCCCGGGGCCCGGGCCCCGCGTTCTCGGGCCCGCGCCCCCCGGGCCGGGCTCAGGACGCCTGCGCCACCGGCACGACCCCGATCGCCCGCTCCACCGCGCCCTCCGGCACCTCCGGGGGCGTCCCGCCCCAGGCGGGGCACACGGCGCGGTGCGCGCACCAGTCGCACAGCCGGGACTTCCGCGGCCGCCACTCGCCGGTGCGCGCCGCCTCCTCGACCTGCGCCCAGAGCGACCGCAGCCGCAGCTCCAGCGTGCGCATCTCCGCCTCGGACGGCGCGTGCCGGAGGATCTGGCCGTCGCCGAGGTAGACGAGCTGGAGCAGCTTGGGGAGCACGCCGCGCTCGCGCCAGAGCACGTAGGCGTAGAACCGCATCTGGAACAGCGCCGAGCCCTCGAAGCCGGGGTTCGGCGACTTCCCGGTCTTGTAGTCGACCACCCGGAGCGCCCCGTCGGGCGCGACGTCGATCCGGTCGACGATGCCGCGCAGCTGCGGTCCGTCCTCCATCAGCGTCCGCACCGCGAGCTCCCGGTCGCCGGGCTGCAGCCGGTTCGGGTCCTCGAGCGTGAAGTAGGTGTCCAGCAGCAGGCGCGCGCTGCCGAGCCAGGCCTCGCGCTCGTCGTCCGTGGCGAACATCGTCACCACCTCGGGCGACCGCTCCAGCAGCGCGTCCCACGCGGCCGGCACCAGCAGGTGCGCGGCGGCGGGGGTGCGCTCGCCGAGCGGGAGGTCGTACAGCCGCTCCAGTACCGTGTGCACGAGCGTGCCGCGGGCGGCGGCGAGGCTCGGCGGCTCGGGCAGCCGGTCGACCACCCGGAACCGGAACAGCAGCGGGCACTGCTGGAAGTCGTTGGCGCGCGACGGCGACAGGCCCGGGACGCGCGGCTCGGGCGCGGCCTCGACGTCGCCGGCGTCGGCGCCGTCGGCGGACACGGGGGCGAGCAGCTGCGGGTCGGTGGTCGTCACGACGACGAGCCTAGGCGCCACCACCGACACCCCCGTCGACGCCCACGCCGGAGCCCCCGCCGACGCCCACGTGGGCGCCCGCCCCGGCACCCGCGCCGACCCGCACGGCCCGGCCACGTAGCCTTCCCCCGTGGCAGAGAGAACGCGGGGCTGGGTCGTCGGGCGCGTGGCGGGGACGCCGGTCGTCCTGAGCCCGAGCAGCCTGCTCGTGGTGGCGGCCATCGCCCTGGTGTTCGCGCCCTCGGTCCGGTACCGCGCCCCGGGGCTCGGCACGGGGTCGACGTACGTCGTGGCGCTCGTCGTCGCCCTGCTCCTGCTGCTGTCCGTGCTCGTCCACGAGCTCGCCCACGGCCTCACCGCGCGCGCCCGGGGTCTCCAGGTGCGCGAGTACGCCCTGACGCTGATCGGCGGCCACACCGCGTTCCACGGACGGATCACCCCGTTCACCGAGGGGCTGGTCGCGGTCGTCGGCCCGATCGCGAACCTGGTGCTCGCCGGGGTGTTCTGGCTCGTCGCGGGCGTCGCGGACCCGCTCGGCCTCGCCGCGCTCGTGCTGTACGCCGCCGCCTACAGCAACGCGTTCGTCGGGCTGTTCAACCTCGTGCCCGGCCTGCCGCTCGACGGCGGCATGGTCCTCGAGTCGATCGTGTGGGGCGCGACGGGGGACCGGCGACGCGGCGCGCTCGTCGCCGGCTGGGTCGGCCGGGTGTTCGCGGTGGGCTTCGCCGCCTGGGTGATCCTGCTGCCGATGGTGCGCGGCGGCAGCCCCGACCTGTGGGCCGTCGCCTGGGCCGCCCTCGTCGGCGCCTTCCTGTGGTCGGGCGCCTCGGCCGCGATCCAGGGCGCCCGCGCCGGGCGGGCCGTCGACGCGCTGCACGTGGGCTCCGTCGGCACCCGGGCGGTCGGCGTCCCGGCGACCGCGGTGCTGGCCCAGGCCGACGCCGCCCGGGGGCAGACCGGCGCCGACGCGGTCGTGCTGCTCGCCCCCGACGGCCGTCCCGCCGCGTACGTCGACCCGCAGGCCGCGAACGCCGTCCCCGCCGCCGACCGGGCGCACGTCCCGCTCACCGCCGTCGCCGTCACGCTGCCCGCCGGGGCGGTCGTCGACGCCGCCCTGCGCGGCCCCGAGCTCGTGCAGGCGGTCGCGGCCGTGTCCCGGTTCTCGCCCGTCGCGGCCGCCGTCCGGGACGGCCACGTGGTCGCGCTCGTGCGCAGCGCGGACGTCGCGGCGGCGCTGCGCCCCTAGGATCGACCCCCGTGACCGAGCAGACCCCCGCGCCCGAGCCCGCCGCCCCCACGCCGACGGGCGCCGACCAGCGCCGCGGCCTGCTGCGGGTGGGGGAGCGCGTCCAGCTGACCGACCCCCGCGGGCGGCTGCACACCATCACCCTCGCGCCGGGCGCCACCTTCCACACGCACAAGGGCTACTTCCGGCACGAGGAGCTCATCGGCGCTCCCGAGGGCACGACGGTGACGAGCTCCGGCGGCGTCGAGTACCTCGCCCTGCGCCCGCTGCTCAGCGACTACACGCTCTCGATGCCGCGCGGCGCGGCGGTGGTCTACCCGAAGGACGCCGGCCAGATCGTCGCGATGGCGGACATCTACCCGGGCGCCCGCGTGGTCGAGGCCGGCGTCGGCTCCGGCGCGCTCACGATGTCGCTGCTGCGCGCGGTCGGCGACGGCGGCCGGCTGCACTCCATCGAGCGCCGCGAGGACTTCGCCGCCATCGCCCGCGGCAACGTCGAGACGTTCTTCGGCGGCCCGCACCCCGCGTGGCGGCTGTCCGTCGGCGACCTGTCCGACGTGCTGCCCCTCGCCGAGGCGCCGGGGGAGGTCGACCGCGTCGTCCTCGACATGCTCGCGCCCTGGGAGAACCTCGACGCCGTCGCCACCGCCCTCGCCCCGGGCGGTGTGCTCATCGCCTACGTCGCCACCGCGACCCAGCTCTCCCGGCTCGCCGAGGACGTGCGCGCCGACGGCCGGTACACCGAGCCGCAGGCGTGGGAGTCCATGGTCCGCGGCTGGCACCTCGAGGGGCTCGCCGTCCGCCCGCAGCACCGGATGATCGGCCACACCGGCTTCCTGCTCACCACCCGCCGGCTCGCCGACGGCGTCCTGCCGCCGCTGCGCAAGCGCCGCCCCGCCAAGGGCTCCCAGCCGGGCGAGGCCGCGCTCGTCGACGAGGTCGGCGACGTCGTGACCAGCAGGTCCTTCCAGGAGGTGCCCGACGCCGAGTGGACCCCCGAGGCCCTCGGCGAGCGCGCGGTCTCGGACAAGAAGGTGCGCAAGGTGCGCCGCGACGTCGGCCAGGCGCCCGAGGCCGACTGAGCCCGCACGAGCCGCGGCGAGGCGCCGCGGCTCCGATTGACACGTGTGGTTAGGGTCTCCCCACGACAGCCCCACAGCGCCGTGAGGTCGACCCGCGATCGGAGGTACCGGCGATGACGGAACCGACAGCACGCGACCTGCAGCGCGAGCTCGCGCTCCTGGCCGCCAAGAACGAGCGCATGTCCGACGCGCTCGTGGCCGCGCGCGACCAGATCATCGAGCTCAAGCGCCAGATCGACGACCTCGCCAAGCCCCCGGGCACGTTCGCGACGTTCCTCACCGCGCGCGAGGACGGCACGGTCGACGTGGTGTCCTCGGGCCGCAAGATGCACGTGGGCGCCAGCCCCGCCATCGACGTCCACCGGCTGCGGCCGGGCCAGGAGGTCATGCTCAACGAGGCGCTCACGGTGGTGGAGGCCGGCGGCTACGAGCAGGTCGGCGAGCTGGTGACGGTCAAGGAGCTCATCGGGCGCGAGCGCGCGCTCGTCGTCGGGCGGGGCGACGAGGAGCGCGTCGTGCGGCTCGCCGGCCAGGTCCTGGACGGCTCCGTCCGCGTCGGCGACGCCCTCACCGTCGAGGCCCGCAGCGGCTTCGTGTTCGAGCGGGTCCCGCGGGCCGAGGTCGAGGACCTCGTGCTCGAGGAGGTCCCGGACATCGACTACGCCGACATCGGCGGCCTCGGCCCGCAGATCGAGCAGATCCGCGACGCCGTCGAGCTGCCGTTCCTGCACCCGGACCTGTTCCGGGAGCACGGCCTGAAGCCGCCGAAGGGCGTCCTGCTCTACGGCCCGCCCGGGTGCGGCAAGACGCTCATCGCGAAGGCGGTCGCGCACTCGCTCGCGGCGACCTCCGCCCGCGCCCGCGGTGAGGAGGTGGCCGAGGCCAAGTCGTACTTCCTCAACGTCAAGGGCCCCGAGCTGCTCAACAAGTACGTGGGGGAGACCGAGCGGCACATCCGGCTGATCTTCGCCCGCGCCCGCGAGAAGGCGTCCCAGGGGCACCCCGTCGTCGTGTTCTTCGACGAGATGGAGTCGCTGTTCCGCACCCGCGGCACCGGCGTGTCCAGCGACGTCGAGACCACGATCGTCCCGCAGCTCCTCGCCGAGATCGACGGCGTCGAGCGGCTGGAGAACGTCATCGTCATCGGCGCCTCCAACCGCGAGGACATGATCGACCCGGCCATCCTGCGTCCCGGGCGGCTCGACGTGAAGATCAAGATCGAGCGCCCCGACGCCGAGGGCGCCCGCGAGATCTTCGCCAAGTACCTCACCCCGGACCTGCCGATCCACGCCGACGACCTCGCCGAGCACCACGGCTCCACCGCCGCGGCCGTCGACGCGATGATCGCCCGCGCCGTCGAGCGGATGTACTCCGAGAACGAGGAGAACCGGTTCCTCGAGGTCACCTACGCCAGCGGCGACAAGGAGGTCCTGTACTTCAAGGACTTCAACTCCGGCGCGATGATCCAGAACGTCGTCGACCGCGCGAAGAAGTCGGCGATCAAGGACCTCCTCGCGACGGGCCAGCGCGGCCTGCGCGTCGAGCACGTCCTCACGGCGTGCGTCGACGAGTTCAAGGAGAACGAGGACCTGCCGAACACGACCAACCCCGACGACTGGGCGCGCATCTCCGGCAAGAAGGGGGAGCGCATCGTGTTCATCCGCACGATCGTCCAGGACAAGAAGGGCGAGGAGGCCTCGCGCCGGATCGAGAACGTGCAGAGCACGGGGCAGTACCTGTAGCGGTCCGGTCCCACCCGCCGACCAGGGCCCGCCGTCGACTCAGACGGCGGGCCCTGCTCGTGCACAGGGACCGCACAGCGCCGCGCGGCTCGATGGTCGTCCCCGGTTCGCCGGGCGTCCATCCCCGACCCGCGAGGTGCCCATGCCTGCCCCCGTCCTGTTCGCCGCCGATCTCGTCGCGATCGCCGTCCTGACCTTCGCCCTGTACTTCCCCCGGCACCGCCGGCGCGACCTCGTCGTCGCGTTCCTCGGCGTCAACGTCGGCGTCCTGGCCGTCGCGGGCGCCCTGTCGACCAGCACGGTCGGCGCGGGCCTCGGCCTGGGCCTGTTCGGCGTGCTGTCGATCATCCGGCTGCGGTCGTCCGAGATCGACCAGCGCGAGGTGGCGTACTACTTCGCGGCCCTGGCGCTGGGGCTCATCGGCGGGCTCGGCTCGTCGCTCGGCGCGCTGGCCCTCGCGCTCATGGCGATGGTCCTCGCGGCCCTGTACCTCGGCGACCACCCGCGGCTGCTGCGCGGGTACCGGCAGCAGGTCGTCGTGGTCGACCGCGCCTTCGGCGACCACGCCGCGCTCGTCGCGCACCTCGAGCAGCTGCTCGGCGCCCGGGTGCACGGCGCGACCTTGCAGCGGCTGGACCTCGTCGACGACACCACCGTCGTGGACGTGCGGTACGCCGCGCCGCCGGCGGGGTCGCGGGGCTCGGCCGGGTCGCGCCGCCCGGCGCCGTCGACCGCCACCGCGCCGGCCACGCATGTCGCGCACTCCGCGCCGGCCACGCACGCCGCGCCCGCCCCGGCGGCGGAGTCCGCCCCGACCCTGTCCGGGATCGCCCGGTGACCGCCGCCGGCCCCGCCGCGCCGCACCTCGCCGGCCTCGCGCACCTGCCCGCGGTCGGCCTCGACGAGCTCCAGGCCACGGCCGCGCTGCAGACCCGGGTCGACCGCAAGTACGTCCTCCCGCTCGACGCCCTGCATGACCTGGTGGCGGCCCTCCCGGACGGCACCCGCCGCCTGGTCATCGACGGCCGGGACGGCTTCGGGTACGAGTCCGTGTACTTCGACACCCCGGACCTCGACGCGTTCCACCTCGCCGCGGGCCGCCGGCGTCGCCGGTACAAGGTCCGGACCCGCACCTACACCGACACCGGCGGCTGCTGGCTGGAGGTGAAGACCCGCGGCCCGCGCGGCACCACCGTCAAGGACCGGCGGGAGCACGACGTCCGCGCCCGGGACGAGGTGGACGACGCGCTCGGGTTCGTCGTCGACACCCTGGCGGCCCACGGCGTCGCCCTCCCGGACCCGCGCTCCGGGGCCGAGCCCCTGCTCGCGCCGACGCTCACCACCCAGTACCGCCGCCGGACCCTGCACCTCCCGGACGGCGCGAGGCTCACCGTCGACACCGGGCTCGAGTGGCTCGGGGCGCGCTCCGCCGCGGCCCTGCCCGGGCACGCCGTCGTCGAGACCAAGAGCGTCGGCGGCGCGTCCGCCGCCGACCGCGCCCTGTGGTCCCTCGGCCACCGGCCGAGCCGCATCTCCAAGTACGCCACCGGGCTGGTCGTCCTCGACCCCGCCCTCGGCGGCCGGCCGTGGCGGCGCACCCTGCGCCGCTCGCTCGCCGCCTGACCCCCCCGCGCCGACCCCGCGGGCCCACCCCGCGCGACCCACGACCCCCGCCGCGCCACCCCGACCCCACGAAGGAGCCCACCGTGCGCCGACCCCGCCGCGTCATCGCCGTCCCCGCCGTCCTGCTGTCCCTCCTCCTCGCCGGCTGCACCGCCGACGCCCTCGCCGACACCAGCTCAGGGTCGTCCGGCACCTCCGCCGACGGCTCGACGAGCACCACCGTCACCGACGTCGCCGCCGGCGCCACCGCCGAGGAGGTGCTCGCCGCGAACGCCGACGTGCACGCGGTCGCCGACGCGGGCGCCGCGAGCGGCACGATCACCCTCGACGGCGACACCGCCACGTCGGACTCCGACGGCGTCACCGTCGACGGCTCCGTCGTCACGATCACCGCCGGTGGCATCTACACGATCACCGGCACCCTGGACGACGGCCGGGTCGTGGTCGATGCCGGCGACGCGGTCGTGCACCTGGTGCTCGACGGCGCCGACATCACCTCGTCGACCGGCGCCGCCCTCGTGGTCAGCAGCGCGGGGTCGGCGGAGGTCGAGCTCGCCGACGGCTCGGTCAACGCGCTGACCGACGCCGCCGCGTACGCCGACGCGGACGCCGAGGACGCGCCGAACGCCGCCCTGTTCAGCACCACCGACCTCACGATGACCGGCGACGGCGCCCTCACCGTCACCGGCAACGCGAACGACGGGATCACGTCGAAGGACGGCCTGGTGATCGAGTCCGGGCAGATCACCGTCGACGCCGTGGACGACGGCATCCGCGGAAAGGACTACCTCGTCGTCTCCGGCGGCACCCTCGACGTCACCGCGGGGGGCGACGGCCTGACGGCGGACGACGACGGCGACGCGACCGAGGGGTTCGTCGTCGTCTCCGGCGGCGACCTGACCGTCGAGGCCGACGGCGACGGCGTCGACGCCGAGACCGACGTCGTGGTCACCGGCGGCACACTCGACGTCACCGCGGGCGGCGGCAGCGGCACCGATCCGACCGACGAGACCTCGACCAAGGGCGTCAAGGGCTCCGCGAGCGTCGTCGTCGGCGGCGGCACGGTCACCGTCGAGTCCGCGGACGACGCCGTGCACTCCGACGGCATCGTGTCGATCACCGACGGCGACCTGACCCTGTCCAGCGGGGACGACGGGGTGCACGCCGACGCGGCCCTCGACGTCACCGGCGGCACGGTCGACGTGCTGACCTCGTACGAGGGCCTGGAGGCCGAGGCGATCACCCTCGCCGGCGGCGACATCGCGGTCGTCGCCTCCGACGACGGCATCAACGCGGCCAGCAGCGCCACGGGCTCCACCGAGGACGCCCAGGGCGACTGGGCCGGACCCGACGGCGGGTCCGCCGGCACCGCCGGCCTGACCGTCACGGGCGGGACCCTCGCGGTCGACGCGGGCGGCGACGGCCTCGACGCCAACGGCACGCTCACCATGTCCGGCGGCACCGTCGTCGTGAACGGGCCGACCGACGACGGCAACGGCGCGATCGACGCCGACAGCACCCCGTCCGTCACCGGCGGCACCCTCGTCGCCGCGGGTTCCTCCGGCATGGCCACGGCCCCTGGCACGGACGGCCAGGACTGGGTGTCCGCGACCTTCGACTCCGCGCAGGCAGCGGGCACCACCCTCGCCGTGGTCGACGCCGACGGCACCGTCGTGGCGACCTTCACGCCGACGAAGGACATCACCTCGCTCGTGATCTCGGCCGCCGGCCTCACGGCGGGGGAGCAGTACACCGTCGTGGCGGGCGCCACCGCGTCCGGGGACGCGGTCGCCGGGTACACGACGTCGGGCGACGCCTCGGGCGCGACCGAGGTGATCACCGTCACCGCGGGGGAGCACACCGCCGGGATGGGCGGGGGCGGCGGCGGCCAGGGCGCCGGCCGACCGGGCGCCAACGCCTGACCCGATCGGGGCCGCGAGTGGATCCCTCCGCGCGACCACGCCCAGACGTGTCGGGGCGGAGGGATCCATTCGCGCGCGGCGGTCGCCGACCACCGACCCCGACATAGGGTGGGCCGCGTGACCGTGCGCCGCGTGATGGGGATCGAGACCGAGTACGGCGTGCTGCAGCCCGGCCGCCCGACCGCCAACCCGATGCTCCTGTCCAGCCACGTGGTGGCCGTGCACGCCGCGGCCCGCCAGGGCGGCCGGGTCAAGGCCCGCTGGGACTACGACGACGAGGACCCGCTGCAGGACGCGCGGGGCTTCCACCTCCAGCGGGCCGCGGCCCACCCGTCCCTGCTCACGGACGACCCGGCGCGCCCCGCGCCGTCCGGCGACGCGCCCGCCGACGGCCCGCAGGAGGTGGCCCGGTCGCTCGTGGAGGAGTACGAGGACCCGGGCGCCGCGAACGTCATCCTCACCAACGGCGCCCGGCTGTACGTCGACCACGCGCACCCGGAGTACTCCTCGCCCGAGGTCACCAACCCCCTGGACGCGGTCCGGTGGGACCGCGCGGGGGAGCTCGTCATGCTGGCCTCCGTCCGGGCCCTGGCATCCACCCCGGCCCTGCCCGACGTGGCGCTGTACAAGAACAACGTCGACGGCAAGGGCGCCACCTACGGCACGCACGAGAACTTCCTCGTCGAGAGGTCCGTGCCCTTCGTCGACCTGGCCGCGCGCCTCACGCCGTTCCTCGTCACCCGGCAGGTGTTCACCGGTGCCGGGCGCGTCGGGATCGGCCAGCGCGGCGAGGAGGCCGGGTTCCAGCTCTCCCAGCGCGCCGACTACATGGAGGCGGAGGTCGGCCTCGAGACCACCCTGCGCCGCCCCATCGTCAACACCCGCGACGAGCCCCACGCCGACCCCGACAAGTGGCGCCGGCTGCACGTGATCATCGGCGACGCCAACCAGCTCGAGGTGGCCACCTACCTCAAGCTCGGCACCACCTCGCTCGTCCTGTGGCTCATCGAGCGCATCGCCGACGGCTCCGCCGCCGATCTCGGCCGCACCCTCGACCGTCTCGCCCTCGCCGACCCGGTCGGCTCGGTGCACGCCGTCAGCCACGACCTCGCCCTCACCCGGAAGCTGCACCTGGCCGACGGGCGGCTGCTCACGGCGATCGAGGTGCAGCAGGAGTACCTCGCCGCCGTGCGGACCGCGATCGGCCGCGCCGCCGTCGGCGGGGACGGCCCCGACGCCCAGACCGCCGACGTCCTCGCCCGGTGGGGCTCCCTGCTCGACCGGCTCGCCACCGACCCGGCCTCGTGCGCCCGCGAGGTCGAGTGGCTCGCCAAGATGCGGCTCCTCGAGGGCCTGCGCCGCCGCGACCACCTGGACTGGGACCACCCGCGCCTCGCCGCCGTCGACCTGCAGTGGTCCGACGTCCGGCCCGAGCGCGGCCTCTACCACCGGCTGGTCGAGGCCGGCGCGGTCGAGCGGCTCGTCGCCGACGAGGACGTGCGCGCCGCCGTCACCGACCCGCCGGAGGACACCCGCGCCTACTTCCGCGGCCGGACCATCGCCCGGTTCGGCGCCCACGTCTCCGCGGCCAGCTGGGACTCCGTCGTCTTCGACGTGCCCGGGGCGCCCACCCTCCAGCGCGTGCCCATGCGGGACCCCCTGCGCGGCACGCGGGCCCACGTCGAGGCCCTGCTCGAGTCCTCGCCGGACGTCGGCAGCCTGCTGGACGCGCTCGGCTCCTGACCCCGGGCGGCGACGCGCCCCGGCCCCACGGGAATGCGCGCCGACCAGGGCCTAGGGTGGTGGCACTGCGGGTCGCACGCCCAGCGCGCGCGGCCCGTGCCCGACTACCGCCGGAGGTGGACATGGCTGGTCAGGAGCGCGCTCGGGACCGTCGCGAGGACGACGAGCCGGTCGACGGGCCCGACGTCGAGCAGGCCACGGCGGCCGCGCAGCAGCGCGACGCCGAGGTCGACGCCCTCCTCGAGGAGATCGACGACGTCCTGGAGACCAACGCGGAGCAGTTCGTGCGCGGGTTCGTGCAGAAGGGCGGGCAGTGACGCGTGCCGACGGACCCGCTGATCCCGGCGGGGCGGCTGCCCGGGGCGTTCACCACCCCCGGGTCGTCCTCCTTCGTCGACTTCCTCGCCCAGCACGCCCCGGACCTGCTGCCCGGGCGGCGCACCCCGCTCCCGGTCGGTGACGTGACCCCCGGCGGCGCCGCACCGCACGCGACCACCATCGTGGCGCTGTCCTTCGCCGGCGGCGTCGTCATGGCCGGCGACCGGCGCGCCACCATGGGCTCCCAGATCGCCTCCCGGGACATCGAGAAGGTGTTCCCGGCCGACGAGTACTCCGCGATCGGCATCGCGGGGACCGCGGGGCTCGCCGTCGAGCTCGTCCGGCTGTTCCAGCTCGAGCTCGAGCACTACGAGAAGATCGAGGGCACCCTGCTCTCGCTCGACGGCAAGGCCAACCGGCTCGCCACGATGATCCGCGGCAACCTCGGCCTCGCCCTGCAGGGCCTCGCCGTCGTCCCGCTGTTCGCCGGCTTCGACCTCGACCGCGGCACGGGGCGGATCTTCTCCTACGACGTCACCGGTGGCCGGTACGAGGAGCACCAGCACCACAGCGTCGGCTCCGGCTCCGTGTTCGCGCGCGGCTCCCTGAAGAAGCTGTGGCGACCCGGGCTCGGCGCCGACGACGCCGTCCGCGTCGCCGTCGAGGCCCTCGTCGACGCCGCGGACGACGACTCCGCGACCGGCGGGCCCGACACCTCCCGGCGGATCTGGCCCGTCGTCGCCACCGTCACCGCGGCCGGCTACCTGCGGGTGCCTCAGGACGCCCTGGGCGAGGTGGTGTCCCGGGTGCTGGCCGACCGCGCCGAGCAGCACGCCCGCGCCCGTGCGCAGGAGGAGGCCGACCGATGAGCATGCCGTTCTACGTCTCGCCCGAGCAGCTGATGAAGGACCGGGCCGACTACGCGCGCAAGGGCATCGCCCGCGGCCGCTCCGTCGTCGTCCTGGCCTACGAGGACGGCATCGCCTTCGCGACCGAGAACCCGTCCCGCGCGCTGCACAAGGTCTCCGAGATCTACGACCGCATCGCGTTCGCCGCCGTCGGCAAGTACAACGAGTTCGAGAACCTGCGCGTCGCCGGCGTCCGGTACGCCGACTTGCGCGGCTACTCCTACGACCGGCGGGACGTCAACGCGCGCGGCCTCGCCAACGCGTACGCCCAGACCCTCGGCACCGTCTTCACCACCGAGTCCAAGCCGCTCGAGGTCGAGATCGTCGTCGCCGAGGTCGGCGAGGACGCCGCGACCGACCAGATCTACCGGCTGTCCTACGACGGCTCCGTCGCCGACGAGCGCGGCTTCGTCGTCATGGGCGGCCAGGCCGAGCGGCTGCGCGAGGAGGTCGCCGGGGCCTGGACGCCCGGCATGCCGCTGGCCGACGTCCTGCAGCTCGCCGTCCGGGTGCTCGGCACCCCCGCGGACGGGGCCGACGAGGACGACCGCCGCGTCATCCCCGCCGCCCAGCTCGAGGTCGCGGTCCTCGACCGCACGCGCCCGCGCCGCGCGTTCCGGCGCCTGTCCGGCGTGGTCCTGGAGGACCTGCTGGGCTCGGCCGCAGCACCCGACCTGCCCTGAGGAGCCACCCCATGGACCGACGCATCTTCGGCCTGGAGACCGAGTACGGCGTCACCTGCGCCGCCGAGGACGGTCGCGGCCTGTCCGCCGACGAGGTCGCGCGCTACCTGTTCCGCAAGGTCGTCGCGTGGGGGCGGTCCTCCAACGTCTTCCTGCGCAACGGCTCCCGGCTGTACCTCGACGTCGGCTCGCACCCCGAGTACGCCACCGCCGAGTGCGACGACTGGCGCCAGCTGGTCACGCACGACCGGGCGGGGGAGCGGATCCTCGAGGGCCTCGTCGCCGACGCCCAGCAGCGCCTCGAGCACGAGGGCCTGTCCGGGCGCATCCACCTGTTCAAGAACAACACCGACTCCGCCGGCAACTCCTACGGCTGCCACGAGAACTACCTCGTGCGCCGGCAGGGCGACTTCGCCCGGCTGTCGGACGTCCTCGTGCCGTTCCTCATCACCCGGCAGATCCTCACCGGCGCCGGCAAGGTCCTCGCCACCCCGCGCGGCGCGGTGTTCTGCCTGTCCCAGCGCGCCGACCACATCTGGGAGTCCGTGTCCTCGGCCACCACCCGGTCCCGGCCGATCATCAACACCCGCGACGAGCCGCACGCCGACGCCGAGCACTACCGCCGGCTGCACGTCATCGTCGGCGACTCCTCCATGTCCGAGACCACGACCATGCTCAAGGTCGGCTCCACCGACCTCGTCCTGCGGCTCGTCGAGGCCGGCCTGCCCATGCGCGACCTCACGCTGGAGAACCCCATCCGGGCCATCCGGGAGATCAGCCACGACCTCACCGGCATGCACCCCGTCACCCTCGTCACCGGGCGGACCGTCACCGCCGTGGACCTGCAGGAGGAGTACCTCGGCCGCGTCCAGGACTGGGTCGGCGCCGAGACCGACGCCGGCCCCGAGGTCAAGCAGGTCCTCGACCTCTGGGAGCGCGGCCTGCGCGCCCTGCGCACCGGCGACCTGTCGCTCGTCGAGCGCGAGCTCGACTGGGTCATCAAGTACCGGCTCATCGAGCGCTACCGCGCCAAGCACAACCTGGACCTGTCCGACGTCCGGGTGGCCCGCATGGACCTGGCGTACCACGACATCTCCCGCACCGAGGGTCTGTACAACCTGCTCGCCCAGCGCGGGCTCGTCGAGCGCGTCACCACCGACGTCGAGGTCTTCGAGGCCACCTCCGTCCCCCCGCAGACCACGCGCGCCAAGCTCCGGGGCGAGTTCGTGCAGGCCGCCCAGGAGGCCCGCCGCGACTACACCGTCGACTGGGTGCACCTCAAGCTCAACGACCAGGCCCAGCGCACCGTCCTGTGCAAGGACCCCTTCCGCAACGTCGACGACCGGGTGGAGCGGCTCATCGAGTCCATGTGACCCGGCCGGCCGCCTGCGCCGGGTGCGCCCGGGGTCTTCACCGGACCCGACCCAGGGGTCGGCCGGAGGGGCCCGCGCGGACCCGTACAGTGGGCGCGCACCTTGCAGGACCCTCGGAAGGAACGACGTGCGACGACTCGTGGCCGCCTGCGCCGCCGCGGCGATGCTGCTGCTCGCGGCCTGCACCTCGCCGGACCCGGCGCCCCCGGAGGTCGTCGTCACCGGCGACGCCGGCAGCGCCCCGACCGTCACCTACCGCACCCCGCTGAGCGTCACCGAGGCCGTGCACGAGGTCGTCTGGCCCGGTACCGGGCCCGACCTCGTCGAGGGCCGGCCCGTCCTGCTGGACTTCTGGCTCGAGGACGCCTCCGACGCCTCCCTCGTCAAGGAGTCCTACTCCTCCAGCCCCACCCCGCGGCTCCTCACCGAGGAGGACCTCGGCAAGGACCTGTACGCCACCCTGTCCGGCCAGAAGGTCGGGGCGCGGCTGCTCCAGATCAGCCCGGCCTCCGACGCCAGCGCGTCGTCCTACCCGACGGTCACCGTCCTCGACGTCCTGCCCATCCGCGCCTCCGGCGAGCCCGTCACCCCGCGCGAGGGCATGCCCGCCGTCACCCTCGACGACGACGGTGCCCCGTCCCTCGCGCCCACCGGGACCGAGCCGCCGTCCGACCTCGTCGTCCAGCCGCTGATCCGCGGCACCGGCGCCCAGGTCTCCGAGGGCGACGTCATCACCGTCCAGTTCACCGGGTTCGTCTGGTCCACCGGCGAGGCCTTCGACTCCACCTGGACCAACGGCAGCCCCAACACGTTCCGGCTCGAGGACGTCCCCGCGTGGTCCGAGGCCCTCGTCGAGCAGACCGTCGGCAGCCAGGTCATGGTCGTCGTCCCGCCGTCCTACGGCCTCGGCGCCACCCAGAGCGAGGAGCTCCAGGGCCAGACCATCGTGTTCGTCATCGACCTGCTCGCCACCCGCGCACCCGCCGCGGCCGAGGGCAGCGACCCGGGCGCCACCGCCGCGCCGGAAGGGGAGTGAGCGTGTCCGTCGCCCTCCGGGTGATCCCGTGCCTCGACGTCGACGCCGGCCGCGTCGTCAAGGGCGTCAACTTCGCGAACCTGCGCGACGCCGGCGACCCCGTCGAGCTCGCGCGCAGGTACGACGCCGAGGGCGCCGACGAGGTCACCTTCCTCGACGTCTCCGCCTCCTCCGGCGACCGCGAGACCACCTACGACGTCGTCCGGCGCACCGCCGAGGAGGTCTTCGTCCCCCTCACCGTCGGCGGCGGCGTCCGGTCCGCCGACGACGTCGACCGGCTCCTGCGTGCCGGTGCGGACAAGGTCGGCGTCAACACCGCCGCCATCGCGCGGCCCGAGCTCATCGCCGAGATCGCCCAGCGGTTCGGCAGCCAGGTGCTGACCCTGTCCGTCGACGCCCGTCGCGTCACCGGGGACACCCGCACCGACTCCGGGTACGAGGTCACCACCCACGGCGGGCGGCAGGGCACCGGCATCGACGCCGTCGCGTGGGCCGTCCGCGCCGCCGAGCTCGGCGCGGGGGAGATCCTGCTCAACTCCATGGACGCCGACGGCACCGAGGCCGGCTTCGACCTCGAGATGCTGCGCGACGTCCGGCGCGAGGTCCGCATCCCGCTCATCGCCTCCGGCGGCGCCGGCACCGTCGAGCACTTCGCCGCCGCGGCCGACGCGGGCGCCGACGCCGTGCTCGCCGCCAGCGTCTTCCACTTCGGGCAGCTCACCGTGGGTCAGGTCAAGGAGCACCTGCGGGCCACGGGGCACACCGTGCGGTGACGCGCGTCTGACGTCCGCCGAACGCCTGCGCGGCTCGATCCGTTCTGGCACAGTCAGGACATGCGAAGCGCCGACGCCTCGACGAGCCGGCTCCGGACCTCCGTCGCGGCCGGGGTGGTTCTCGCCGTCTGCGGGGTGGTCCTCGCCGTCCTCGCCGTCCAGGACGGGCGGAACCTGTCGCTGGCCATCGCGTGCCTCCAGGTCGCCGCCGCGGTGTGGATCCTCGTGGACAACAGCCGGGAGCTCCGGCGGCGCGGGGCCGTCCGCGACCGGTGAGGTGCGGCCCAGCGCCCGGGGAGGGCACGATGGGGCGATGCAGCGCATCGGACTGACCGGGGGGATCGCGGCCGGCAAGTCGGTCGCGGCCGAGCGCCTCGCCGCGCGGGGTGCGGTCCTCATCGACTACGACCTGCTGTCCCGGGACGCCGTCGCGCCGGGCTCCGCCGGGCTCGCGAGCGTCGTCGAGGCCTTCGGCGAGGGCGTCCTCCTGCCCGACGGCAGCCTCGACCGGCCCGCGCTCGGTGCGGTGGTCTTCGCCGACGCGGGTGCACGGGAGAGGCTCAACGGCATCGTGCACCCCGTCGTGCGCCGGCTCGCCGCCGAGCGGGAGGCCGCCGCAGCGACCGCCGATCCGGGAGCCGTCGTGGTGCACGACGTGCCGCTGCTCGTCGAGACCGGCCGCGCCGACGCGTTCCACCTCGTCGTCCTCGTGCACACCCCGGCCGTCCTGCGCGTCGAGCGCCTCGTCCGGGCCCGGGGCCTCGAGCGCGACGAGGCAGAACGGCGCATCGCCGCCCAGGCGACCGACGACCAGCGCATCGCCGTCGCCGACGTCGTGCTGGACGGCTCCGGCGCACCGGAGGACCTGCAGCGGCAGGTGGACGAGCTGTGGGACCGGCTCGCCGCCGAGCGGCACGACGAGCAGGAGGTGGACGCCCCGTGAGCGGAGGCGGCGCCGTGACGACCGACGACGCGGCCACCGAGGGCGGGAAGGCCGTGCCGACGGTGCTGCTCACCGGGTTCGAGCCGTTCGAGCAGCAGGAGGTCAACGCCTCCTGGGCCGCCGTCCGGGCGGTGGCGGAGTCCTGGGACCAGGCCGGCGAGGGCGCGGCCCTCGTCACCGCCCTCCTGCCCGTCTCGTTCGCCCGTGCCCCGCGGCGGCTCGCCGAGCTGCTGCGCGACGTCCGGCCTGCTCTGGTCGTCGCCGTCGGTGAGGCGGGGGGACGCTCGGCGGTCTCCGTCGAGCGCGTCGCGGTCAACGTGCAGGACGCGCGCATCCCCGACGAGGACGGCGCCCAGCCCGTCGACGAGCCCGTCGTCCCCGGTGGCGACTCCGCATACTTCTCCACCCTGCCGGTGAAGGCGTGCCTGACCGCGCTGCGGGATGCGGGTGTCCCGGGCGAGGTGTCCAACACCGCCGGCACCTTCGTCTGCAACACCGTCGCGTACGCCCTCGCCGACCAGCTGGCCGCCGGGCACGCCCCGGGGGCGCGCGGCGGGTTCGTCCACGTGCCGCGGCTGCCCGAGCAGGTGCCCGCGGGCGCGGCGTCGCTCGGCGTCGCGGCGGCGGCGGAAGGGCTCCGGGCCGTGCTGCGCGCAGCGCTGCGCACCACGGAGGACGTGCGGCTGGCGGCGGGCACACTCGCCTGACGCTCGGCACGTGCCGACGGCGACCGGCGTCAGGGCGACGGATCCCGCCCGGGCGGGCGCTGCGTCACCACGATCCGCCTGGTGTTCATGCTCTCGCCTCGCCGCCACGACTCCGGCACGCGTCGCCGCCGAGTGGGTCTCCTAGAAGGGTGGCGGCGTCTCGAACGGCTCGGGTGGGGTGGTTCGCCCGGTGAGGTGCAGGGTCGGCTGGTCGGTGCCGGGGCGGACGCGGAAGGCGTGGCCGGTCGGGGTGCGCCAGACGAACTCCCCGGCGGTGGGTTGGCGCACGCGCAGGACGCCGGCGGTCTTGAGCCGGTGGTGGGTGCGGCACAGCGGGCCGAGGTTGTGGGCGCAGGTGGTCCCCAGCGGTCGGGGCGGTGACCCGTCGGCCGGTGGGTCGTACTCGATGGTGTGGTCGAGGTCGCAGCGCGCGGCGGGCACGGGGCAGCCCGGGGCGGTGCAGTACTTGTCGCGGTGCCGGACGTGGTCGGCCAGGGCGGCCGGCGGCCGGTAGGTGCTGCGCCCGACGTCCAGGACGGTCCCGGACAGCGGGTCGGTGACGAGGCGCTGCCAGGTCGACCCGAGGTCCAGGGCCATCGCCCGTGCCTGCTGGGCGTCGACCGGACCGTACCCGGCGAGGTCGCCGGGTTCGTCGTCGGCGCCCAGCAGCGTCGACAGGGACACCGTCACGTGGACGACGGTCCGGAGGGTGGCCTCCTCGACGTCCCCAGGGCGCGACTGCGCTGGCTCCGCTGGCGCCGCGGTCACGGCAGGCGCTGCCTCCGCCCCTGCGTCCCCCGGGGCGCAGCCGACGGCGAGCCCGAAGGCGTCGTGGACCTCGTGGGCGCCGTCCCGCCGGGACGGCAGCACGGTGCCGTCGGCGGCGATCAGGTGCTGGGAACGCCCGAGCACCCGGTCGAGGAGCTCGTCGGCGCGCAGCTGGTCGAGGGTGCGCGGGTCACCGGCCTGGCGGGACCGTCGGGCGAGGGCGTCGAGCATGCTGTCGAGCCGCACGGCGTCAGCGGCGGGCAGCACGGTCCACAGCCCCGCCATGCCGTCCTGCAAGATCTTCGGCCGGGACACCGTCCGCCCGGCGCGGGCGGTGCGGTGCCGGTCGGCGGCCCCGTCCGGGTCGACCCGGTTCAACGCCCGCGCGACGTCGGCCCGGACCTGCTTGACCGACCGCCCGGCCGTCCGCGGCAGGACCTCGGCCTCCACCACGGCCGCCACGCCCGCCGGCTCGTCGCCGGTGGCGAGCACGATCGCCCGTGCCTTGGCCGGTTCGATCCGCCCGTCGGCGAGCGCGGCGCCGGTGTCGGCGAGCGAGCCGGCGTAGGCGCGACCCTCCCGGATGAGCACCATGGCCTCGCCCGGCGGCACGAGCAGCCGCGCGGACAGGTCGGCCGCCGCGAGGTCGGCGTGCACGAAGGCGGTGCCCTCGGGCAGGGACCGGCACACCGCGGCCAGATCCGGGTGGCGCAGGTCGGGGTGCCTGGCCAGGGCCGCGGCTGCGGCGGCCTCGAGGGCGTGGGCGCGCGCGGCGATCCGCCGGGCCTGCACGACGACCTCGGGCAGGTCGTACGAGGGCAGCGCGCCCAGGTCGAGGGCTTCCAGCTCAGCGAGGAGACCCGGCCCCGCCGGCATCGCATCCAGCCGCTCGCCGAGTGCGTCGCGCGCGGCCGGCGCACCCGCGACCGGCGCAGCACGAGGGCCGCGGTCGTGGGGGTCGGGTGCGGTGCGTTGGAGCACGTCGTCGGGCATACGACCACGCTAGGGACGAGCACCGACCCGGGACCGGGCCACGGACACCGCCCTGGGGACGACGCACGGCCTCACACCTGTGGAGGACTCGGCGCCCGCCCGTAGAGCGCCCGCGCCCCACCCGGCGACCGCCCGCGCACCACCGGGGCGACCACCCGCGCACCTCCCGCCGCGCGCCGACGCCCCCGCTCCGCCACGCCCTCGGCGAACCCGGGCCCGCGCCCGGCGCGAGTGTCAGACCCGCGTCGTACGGTTGACGCATGCGTCCCGTGACCGACCTGCAGCGCACCGTCGCCCCGTTCGAGGTGGTGTCCGAGTACAAGCCCTCCGGTGACCAGCCGCAGGCGATCGCGGAGCTCGCCCAGCGCATCCAGGCGGGGGAGAAGGACGTCACGCTCCTGGGCGCCACGGGTACCGGCAAGTCGGCCACGACGGCCTGGCTGATCGAGAAGCTGCAGCGCCCGACGCTGGTCATGGCGCCGAACAAGACGCTCGCCGCGCAGCTGGCCAACGAGTTCCGCGAGCTGCTGCCCAACAACGCCGTCGAGTACTTCGTCTCGTACTACGACTACTACCAGCCCGAGGCGTACATCGCGCAGACGGACACCTACATCGAGAAGGACTCGTCGATCAACGACGAGGTGGAGCGCCTCCGGCACTCGGCGACGTCCTCGCTGCTGACGCGCCGCGACGTGGTCGTGGTGGCCTCCGTGTCCTGCATCTACGGCCTCGGCACCCCGCAGGAGTACGTCGACCGCATGGTCACGCTCGACGTGGGCGACCAGGTGGACCGCGACGCGCTGCTGCGCCAGTTCGTCTCGATGCAGTACTCCCGCAACGACATGGCGTTCACCCGCGGCACGTTCCGGGTGCGCGGCGACACCGTGGAGATCATCCCGGTGTACGAGGAGCTGGCGATCCGCATCGAGTTCTTCGGCGACGAGATCGAGGCGATCCAGACGCTGCACCCCCTGACGGGCGAGGTCGTCCGCAACGAGAAGCAGGTGCACGTGTTCCCGGCGACGCACTACGTCGCCGGCCCGGAGCGCATGGAGCGTGCGATCAACGGCATCGAGCACGAGCTCGAGGAGCGCCTCAAGGACCTCGAGCGGGCGAACAAGCTGCTCGAGGCGCAGCGGCTGCGCATGCGCACGACCTACGACATCGAGATGATGCGCCAGATCGGCTCGTGCTCGGGGATCGAGAACTACTCGCGGCACATCGACGGCCGCGCGCCCGGGACGGCGCCGAACACGCTGCTCGACTACTTCCCCGAGGACTTCCTGCTCGTCATCGACGAGTCGCACGTGACGGTCCCGCAGATCGGCGCGATGTTCGAGGGCGACATGTCCCGCAAGCGGAACCTGGTCGACTTCGGGTTCCGGCTCCCGAGCGCGATGGACAACCGCCCGCTGCGCTGGGAGGAGTTCGTCGAGCGCATCGGCCAGACGGTGTACCTGTCGGCGACGCCCGGCGACTACGAGCTGGCGATGTCGGACGGCGTGGTCGAGCAGATCATCCGCCCGACCGGCCTCGTCGACCCGCAGGTGGTCGTGAAGCCCACCAAGGGCCAGATCGACGACCTGCTGGAGGAGATCCGGCTCCGCGTGGAGAAGGACGAGCGCGTCCTCGTCACGACGCTGACCAAGAAGATGGCCGAGGACCTCACGGACTACTTCCTGGAGAAGGGCGTCCGGGTCCGGTACCTGCACTCCGAGGTGGACACGCTCCGCCGCGTGGAGCTGCTGCGCGAGCTGCGCATGGGCGAGTACGACGTGCTGGTCGGCATCAACCTGCTGCGCGAGGGCCTCGACCTGCCCGAGGTGTCGCTGGTCGCGATCCTCGACGCGGACAAGGAGGGCTTCCTCCGCTCGGGCAAGTCGCTCATCCAGACGATCGGCCGCGCGGCCCGCAACGTGTCGGGCGAGGTGCACATGTACGCGGACAAGATCACGCCCGCGATGCAGCTCGCGCTGGACGAGACGGACCGCCGGCGCGAGAAGCAGATCGCCTACAACACCGAGCACGGGATCGACCCGCAGCCGCTGCGCAAGAAGATCGGCGACATCACCGACCTGCTGGCGCGCGAGGACGCGGACACCGCCGACCTGCTGGGCGGCGCCGGGCGGCAGGCCAGCCGCGGCAAGGCGCCGGTGCCGGGGCTCAGCTCGAAGGCCCAGCCGGCGACCGAGCGGACGAAGCTCGCGGGAGCGGCGGCGGGCGAGCTCGCCGGTCTGATCCAGGACCTGTCCGACCAGATGCACGCGGCGGCCGCGGACCTCCAGTTCGAGCTCGCCGCGCGGCTCCGCGACGAGATCTCCGGGCTGAAGAAGGAGCTGCGGCAGATGCACGCCGCGACGGCCTGACCCGCGCACGACGCACGACGCTCGGCGCACCACCTACGGCACACGGTCCACGACGACGATCGGAGGCACGGATGGCGCTCGAGGTGCAGGTCGTGATGGACGCGCGGTCGCCCCGCGCCCTGGGCACGTTCTGGGCGACTGCCCTCGGCTACGTGGAGGAGCCACCGCCGGCCGGCTTCGACACGTGGGACGCGGCGCTCGACGCGTGGGGTATCGGGCCGGAGGACCGCGACATGGCCTACGCCGTCGTCGACCCCGGCGGCGTGGGGCCACGGGTGTTCTTCCAGCGGGTGCCCGAGGGCAAGACCGTGAAGAACCGGGTTCACCTGGACGTCCGCTACTCCGCGGGGCAGGGGGTGGACCGCGAGGACCGGGCTGCGAAGCTCGCCGCGGCCCGGGAGCACGCGGCGGCCCTGGTGGCGGCCGGCGGTGCGGTGCTGCGCGAGGTCGACGACCCGCGGGAGGGCGCCTGGATCGTGATGGCGGACCCCGAGGGCAACGAGTTCTGCGTGACCTGACCCCCGGCCCCGCCGGACATGGCGCGGATCACACGTCCATCGCCCGAGGTCGTGCGGTGCGCATGGGACCGATGACCTATGCTGGCGCACGCAGTGGAGGGGAGTATCCCGACACGACGCCCCCGTCATCACGGTCGTCGACGACGCCGACCCGGGACGTCGGCCCGGTCGACGGGTGGGAGAGACCTCCGGTACTCAGCCGTATCTTCAGCCGTCTGTACCGGAGGAATGCTCTATGTCCGTGGACCTGTGGGTCTGGATCGCGACCGGCGTCGCGATCGTCGGGATGATCCTGTTCGACTTCTTCGCGCACGTGCGCACGCCGCACGCGCCGTCGTTCCGTGAGGCGGCCATCTGGTCGGCGGTCTACGTCGGCCTGGCGATCGTGTTCGGCGTGGGGCTCGGTTTCGTCTGGGGCTGGGACCACGGCACGGAGTACTTCGCGGGGTACGTGACCGAGAAGAGCCTCTCGGTCGACAACCTCTTCGTGTTCCTCATCATCATGACGAAGTTCGCGGTGCCCCGGGAGTTCCAGCAGAAGGTGCTGCTGGTCGGCGTCGTGATCGCGCTGGTGCTGCGCACGGTGTTCATCCTGCTCGGCGCCGCGGCGATCGAGCAGTGGTCCTGGGTGTTCTACATCTTCGGCGCGTTCCTCGTGTACACCGGCGCCAAGCTGGCGAAGGAGAAGCACGACGACGACGAGCTGTCGCACGCGGACGAGCAGAAGGACGGCCTCGCGGTCCGGCTGCTCAAGCGGGTCGTGCCGTCGACGGACGAGTACCACGGCGACCGCCTGACCACGAAGATCGACGGCAAGCGGTTCATCACGCCGATGCTCGTGGTGATGGTCGCGATCGGTGCCACGGACGTGCTGTTCGCGCTGGACTCGATCCCGGCGATCTACGGCCTGACGCAGGAGCCGTACATCGTGTTCACGGCGAACGCGTTCGCGCTGCTCGGCCTGCGTCAGCTGTACTTCCTCATCGGTGGCCTGCTCGAGCGCCTGGTGTACCTGAACAAGGGTCTGGCGTTCATCCTCGCCTTCATCGGCCTGAAGCTGGTCTTCCACGCGATGCACGTGAACGAGCTGCCCTTCATCAACGGCGGCAAGCACATCGAGTGGGCCCCGGAGATCCCGACGTGGCTGTCGCTGCTCGTGATCCTCGGTACGCTCACCGTCGCGACCGTCGCGAGCCTGGCCAAGACCCGGCGCGACCGGGACGCCGCTCCCGCCCTGACCGCGGACGAGGAGCCCGCCACCAGCAAGGAGCACTGACCCGCGCATGGACGTCTCCCCGCTCGTCTGGGCCGTGTCGCTCGGCCTCGCTGCCGCCGTCCTGATCGTGGACGTCGCGGTGGTGGGCCGGCGACCGCACATCCCGACGACGGCGGAGTGCCTCCGGTACCTCGGGATGTATGTCGGGCTCGCGCTCGTGTTCGCCGTGGTCGTCGCCCTCGTGTGGGGCGGCGGCCCGGCGGGCGAGTTCGTCGCCGGCTGGCTGACGGAGTACTCGCTGTCGGTCGACAACCTGTTCGTGTTCCTGCTGATCATGAGCCGGTTCGCGGTACCGCGGCAGTACCAGCAGACGGCCCTGCTGATCGGCATCATCCTGGCGCTGGTGTTCCGCGGGGTGTTCATCGGGATCGGCGCGGCGGCGATCGCGTCGTTCTCCTGGGTGTTCTACCTGTTCGGCGCGTTCCTGGTGTGGACGGCCGTGAAGGTCGCCCGCGAGGGCGTGGGGGAGGACGCGGACGAGGCCGCGGAGGACTACAGGGCGCCGGCGCTGGTGCGCGTGGTGCAGCGGTTCCTGCCGACCACGGACGGCTACGACGGCGTCCGGCTGACCGCGAAGGTGGACGGCCGCCGGCACGTGACGCCGATGCTGCTGGTGCTGGTGGCGATCGGGGCGACGGACCTGCTGTTCGCGTTCGACTCGATCCCCGCCGTGTTCGGCCTGACGCAGGAGCCGTACCTCGTCCTGATGGCGAACGTGTTCGCGCTGATGGGCCTGCGCCAGCTGTACTTCCTGCTCGGCGGGCTGCTGACCCGGCTGCGCTACCTCAACATCGGCCTGGGCGTGCTGCTCGGGTTCATCGGCGTGAAGCTCGTGCTGCAGGCGCTGCACGAGAACACGCTGCCGTTCGTGAACGGGGGCGAGCCGGTCGGGTGGGCGCCGGAGCTGCCCTCGTGGGTGTCGCTCGCGGTGATCGTCGTGACGCTGGGCCTCACGGCGGTGACGAGCGTCGCGGCGTCGCGCCGGGACGAGCGGCGGGTCGAGGCGGCGGCGCCGACCGGGGACGCCGACCGCGACGCCTGAGCTGCCCGGCGGTCGCGCGCGGCGCGATCCCGAGGGCGGGGGGCCGGGTCAGGCGCCGGCGGCCCAGGGACCGAGGACGAGGTTCCAGGCCCGGATATCGACGTCGGCGATGACGCCCGCCCGCGCGAAGGGGTCGTCCGCGAGCAGCACCTCGAGGGCGGCCGCGTCGGTGGTCTCGAACACGAGCAGGGCGCCCGGGGCGCCGTCCGTGAACGGACCGGAGCCGCGGAGCAGCCCGCGGTCGGCGAGCCCCCGCAGGTAGGCGCGGTGCTCGGGGCGGACCTCGTCCTGCAGGTCGGCGCGCTGGTCGTAGGTGTACCGGACGGCGAAGGTGGCCATGCCGCCATCCTGCCGCACGTCGTGCCGCGTCCGCGCGGGCCTGCGCCGGCGAGCGCCGCGGGTCCGGGCTGCCGGTGGGGGTCGGGCGGGCGCGGCGATGCCCCGGTGACCGCCTCCCCACCGCCCGGACCGTCGCCCGCCCCGTCGCCGAGCGCCCCGGACGGCGCGGCGCTCCTCGCCGCTCCCGTGCTCGAGCACGCCCCGCTCCGGGTCCGCCCGGGCCGCACGGCCGCGTTCGAGGCGGCGATGCGGGAGGCGTTGCCGCTGATCGCCGCGGCGCCGGGGTTCCGCGGGGCGCGGGTGTCGCGCAGCGTCGAGAGCCCGGAGACGTACCTGCTGCTGGTGGGCTGGGAGTCGGTGGCGGCGCACGAGGAGGGCTTCCGCGGGTCGACCGCGTACGGGCGGTGGCGGGAGCTGCTGCACCGGTTCGACGACCCGCGCCCCGTCGTCGAGCACCACGTCGCCGTGCTGGGTGCCGACCCCGCTGGTCCCGCGGACCCGCCGGCCCGCGCGGCGGTGGCAGAGTGAGCAGCATGACCTCTGGCTCGACCGCCCCGCGCACCCTGCTCACCGACGATCTGCTGGCCCGGGTGGCGGAGCGGGCGCCGGTGCACGACCGGGAGAACACGTTCCCGCACGCCGACCTGGACGAGCTGCGCGCCGCCGGGTACCTGCGGGCGCTCGTGCCGGAGGCGCTGGGCGGCGCGGGACTCACGCTGGAGGAGGTCGCCCGCGAGCAGGCCCGGCTGGCCGGCGCGGCGCCCGCGACGGCGCTGTCGGTGAACATGCACCTGGTGGTGACGGGGATGGCGGCGGTGCTGGCGGCCCGCGGCGACGACTCGCTGGAGTTCGTGCTGCGCGAGGCGGCGGCGGGGGAGGTGTTCGCGTTCGGGAACTCGGAGGCGGGCAACGACCTGGTCATGTTCGCCTCCCGCACCCGCGCGGAGCGCCAGCCGGACGGCGGCTACCGGTTCCACGGCACGAAGATCTTCACGTCGCTGTCCCCGGTGTGGACCCGGCTGGCGACGTTCGGGCTGGACGCGGACCACCCGGACGGCCCGCGCCTGGTCCACGGCGTGGTGGCCCGGGCGGACGGCGGGATCGAGACGAAGGACGACTGGGACACGCTGGGCATGCGGGCGACGCAGAGCTGCACCACGGTCCTCGCCGGCGCGTACGCCGCGCCGGAGCGGGTGTTCCGGGCGCTGCCGCCGGGACCGAGCGGGGACCCGTACGTGCTGGCGCTGTTCCAGGTGTTCGAGATCCTGCTGGCGGCGGTCTACACGGGGATCGGGCGCCGTGCGCTCGAGCTGGCGGTGGCCGCGGCGCACCGGCGGACGTCGATGAAGAACGACGGCCGGACGTACGCGCAGGACCCGGACATCCGGTGGCGGGTCGCGGACGCCGCGATCGCGCAGGACGGCATCGAGCCGCAGGTGTGGGCGCTGGCCCGGGACGTGGACGAGGCGGTGGACCACGGTGCGCGGTGGTTCGCCAAGGTCGTGGGGCTGAAGGTCCGCGCCACGGAGACCGCCCGCGAGGTGGTGGACCGCGCGATCCGGGTGTCGGGCGGCGGGTCGTACTTCTCGGGCGCCGAGCTGGGCCGGCTGTACCGCGACGTGCTGGCGGGGCTGTTCCACCCGTCCGACGACGAGTCGGCCCACAGCACGGTCGCGACGGCGTGGCTGGGACCGGTCGAGCGCTGACACCGGGAGCGCGGACGCCGGAGCGCGGACGCACGACGGCCCCGGGGCCAACCGCCCCGGGGCCGTCGTGCGTCGTGCGTCGGCGTCAGCCGCCGATCTCGGACTCGCAGCTCGCCGCGTACTCGACGCGGTTGCCGCAGGTCGAGCCGAAGTCCTCGTAGGCGCTGCCGAACTCGGACTCCCAGTACAGGCTGTCGCAGGCGGCGCCGCTCCCGGCCTCGCAGGCGTCCCACAGGGCGTCGAGCTCCGGGTCGTCGCCGTAGCTCTGCGCACCGGTGCCGGTGCCGAGGTCGGTGCCCTCGTCGGTGCCGAGGTCCGTGCCGTCGTCGGTCACGCCGGAGTCGCAGTACGTGCTGCCGTCGGTGGTGCCGCCGCAGGTGCTCCCGAACTCCTCGTACTCGGAGCCGGACGGGGCGCTCGTGTAGAGGGTGTCGCAGGCGGCGAGGTCGCCGGCCGCGCAGGCGTCCCACAGGCCGTCGAGCTCGGCGTCGTCGCCGTAGGCCCAGCGGGTCGGGTCGACGGAGGTGCACAGCGTGCTGCCGTCGGTCCGCCCGCCGCAGGTGTCGCCGAACTCCTCGTCGTCGGAGCCGGACGGCGCCGCGTAGAAGAGGTCGTCGCACGCCTGCATGTCGCCGGACTCGCAGGACGAGCGCAGGTCGGCCATCTCGTTGTTGTGCGCGACGACCGCGGTGCCGATGAGGACGCCGACGACGATCCAGCTGAGCACGCCCAGGCCGCCGAGCACGACGCCGGCGATCGCGAACCCGCGGCCCTGCGTGCCGTTCTTCTTGGTCCGCCGCAGGCCGATGATCCCCAGGATCAGGGCGACGACGCCGGTGCCGAGGATGCCGGTGACCAGCGCCGCGATGGACACGCCGTCGGTCCGCGGCGCGGCCTGGTACTGGTTCGGGCTGTACGGGGCCTGCGGGTAGCCGCCGCCCGGGTACCCGCCACCGGGGTAGCCGGCGCCGGGCTGGGGGTACGGCGAGCCCGGCTGGCCGCCCCCGGGCGCGGGGTAGCCACCGCCCGGCTGCGGGTAGCCGCCGGGGGCCGGGTACCCGGCGCCCGGTGCGGTCGGGTCGGCGCCCGGCTGGCCGGACGAGCCGTCCGGGCCGGACGCGGTGCCGTACGGCGCCGCGGCGGGCTGCTCGCCCGTCGCGCCGGCGCCGGGTGCGGCGTAGGGGGAGGAGGTCGGGTAGGCGGCGGTCGGCGCGTCGCCGCCGGGCGCACCGTAGGGCGACGACGTGGGGTAGGCGGCGGTCGGCGCGTCGGAGCCGGGCGCACCGTACGGCGAGGACGTCGGGTACGCGGCGGTCGGTGTGGTCGGGTACGCGGCGGTCGGCGCGTCCGAGCCCGACGCGGGCGGGGTCGGCCAGGACGGCGCCTCGTAGCCGGAGGGCGCGGGGCCGGAGGCCGACGAGGCCTCGTAGCCCGACGGCGCCGGCGCCGTCGGGCGCTCGGTGCCGGAGCCCGGGGTGGGCCAGGCGCTGCTGCCGGGCTGCTGCTCGGGCTGCTGCCCGGGTTCCGGCGTGGCGCTGCCGTCGTTCGACATGGACGTCCTCTCGCTTCCTGTGGCGGTCCTGTGCGTCACTATGGCAGACGGGGTGCGGCCTGCGACGACGCCGTCCACGCCCGACATGTCGCGTTCACCCGGCGGCGGGGTGACGGGTGGTCGAGCTCCACCGGTGGGGGCCCGGGCCGGCGGCCTCACCAGCCGCGGGCGCGCCACCCGGGCAGGTGCGGCCGCTCCGCCCCGAGCGTGGTGTCGCGGCCGTGCCCCGGGTACACCCAGGTGTCGTCGCGGAACCGCCGGAACACGCGCGCCTCCAGGTCGGCCATCAGGGAGTCGAACGCGACCGGGTCAATGGTGCGGCCGGGGCCGCCGGGGAACAACGAGTCGCCGGTCAGCAGGTGCACCCGGCCCGGGACGGCCCCGGGGGCGCGGGCGTCGTCGGGCTCCCGGTAGGCGAGCGCCACCGCGCCCGGGGTGTGCCCGCGCAGGGCGACGACGTCCAGCCGCAGCGCCCCGACGGTGAGGACGTCGCCGTGGGCCAGCGCGCGGGGCTCCGTGGTCCCCGCGGCCTCGCCGACCGCCGCGGCGTCGTCGGCGCCGGCGGCGTGCGGGGCGCCGGTGGCGGCGAGCACGGCGGCGAGCGCGCCGAGGTGGTCGCGGTGCCGGTGGGTCGTGACGACGAGGGCCAGAGGGCCGGGCGGCACCGCGTCGGCGTCGGCGCCCGGCGCGCCACCGGGCGCGCCCGCGCCCACCAGCGCCAGCAGCCGGTCGGGCTCCGCGGCGGCGTCGACGAGCAGCCGCTCCCCGGTGCGCCGGCAGGCCAGCACGTAGGCCGCGTTGTCCATCGGCCCGACGGACACCTTGCGGAGCACCACCTCGTCGAGCACCCGCACCGCGGCCGGGCCGCCCGGCTCGACGTCGCCGGTGTAGCCGGCCGCCGCCGTCGCGCCGGAGCCGTCGGCCCGGCTCACGGCCGCCCCACCGCCTCGCGCCGGGGCTCCGGCGTCCCGCCCCGCCCGAGCGCCTCGTCGTGGCTGTGCACCGCCCGCACGAGCGCGAGGTGCGACAGCGCCTGCGGCACGTTCCCGATCATCCGGCGCGTCGCCGGGTCGTACTCCTCGGCGAGCAGCCCGACGTCGGTGCGCAGGCCGTCGAGCACGTCGAGGACGGCGGTCGCCCCGGGGACGTCGCCCTGCCGCGCCAGCGCGTCCGCGAGCCAGCCGGAGCAGGCGAGGAACGGGTGCTCGGAGCCGCGCAGGCCGTCGTCGGTGCGCTCGGTCCGGTACCGCAGCAGCAGACCGGGCGCGACCTCGAGCTCGGCGCGGATCGCGGCGACCGTCCCGAGCAGCCGCGGGTCGTCGGGCGGCAGGAAGCCGACGAGCACCAGCTGGAGCAGGGCGGCGTCGGTGTGCGTGGCGCCGTAGTGCTGCACGAAGGTGCCGCGCTCCGCGTCCCAGGCGTGGGCCAGGACGTCGGCGTGCACCGCGTCCCGCTCGCGCCGCCAGCGGTCGACGGGCCCGGGCAGGCCGTGCTCCTCGACGCCGCGGACGGCCCGGTCGAGGGCGACCCAGGCCATGACCTTGGAGTGCGTGAAGTGCCGCGGCACGCCCCGGACCTCCCAGATCCCGTTGTCGGGACGGCGCCAGGTGCGGCACAGGTGGTCGACGAGGTGGGTCTGCAGCGACCAGGAGTCGTCGCCCTCGGCCACGCCGGAGGCGCGCGCGAGGTGCAGCGCCGCCATCACCTCGCCGAGCACGTCGTTCTGCACCTGGCCGACGGCGGCGTTGCCGACGCGCACGGGTCGCGACCCGGCGTAGCCCGGCAGGTGGTCGAGGGTGCGCTCGGTCAGCTCCCGCGAGCCGTCGACGCCGTACATGATCTGCACCTGGGCGGGGTCGCCCGCGACGGCGCGCAGCAGCCACTGCCGCCAGGCCTGCGCCTCGTGCCGGTACCCGTGCTCGAGCAGGGCCTCGAGGGTCATGGCGGCGTCGCGCAACCAGCAGTACCGGTAGTCCCAGTTCCGCTCGCCGCCGGGGTCCTCGGGGAGCGAGGTGGTCGCGGCGGCCACGATCCCGCCGGTCTCGGAGTCGGTGAGCAGCCGGAGCACGAGCAGGGACCGGACGACGGCGTCCCGGTAGGTGCCCCGGTACCGGGCGGACCGGGCCCAGTGCGCCCACTGGTGCTCGGTGGCCTCGACGCGGTGCGCGAGCCGCGGCGCCCGGGGCACCGGCTGCCAGGACGGGACCCAGGTGAGCGAGAGCGTGACGCTGCCGCCCTCGCCGAGGACGAACTCGTCCACGTGCCCGCGGTGCGGGCCGCCGCCGGGACGCGGGAGCCGGTCGCCGCGCAGCACCAGGCTGTCCGGG
Source organism: Cellulosimicrobium cellulans (assembly GCF_007679345.1). Taxonomy (GTDB): domain Bacteria; phylum Actinomycetota; class Actinomycetes; order Actinomycetales; family Cellulomonadaceae; genus Cellulomonas; species Cellulomonas cellulans_A. Next base: position 238,527 of record NZ_VEGH01000003.1, on the reverse strand, counting down.
CCGGCGACGGCGCGGATCACCTCGCCCCGGCCGTCGGCGTCGGGCACGCGGTGCACCCAGGGCACGACCGCGCCGTAGCCGAACCGCACGACCCACTCGTGCCGCAGCCGCACGGACCCGCGCACGACGGTCACCCGCCGGACGAGGTCGCAGCGGCCGTCCCCGAGCGGCATCGCGTCGAGGAGCACGGCGGTGCCGGTCGGCGTCTCGAAGGTCGTCTCGAGCACGAACGAGTCGTCGAGGTAGCGGCGCGTCACCCGGGTCGCGTCCGGCGCGGTCAGCAGCCAGCGGCCGTGCTCCGGCCCGCCGAGCAGCGCCGCGAAGCAGGCGGGGGAGTCGAACCGCGGCGGGCAGAGCCAGTCGACGGACCCGGCGCGGGACACGAGGGCGGCGGTGCGGCCGTCGCCCAGCACGGCGTAGTCGCCGATCGGGGTCGGCGCGGGGGTGGGGTCGGTCACGGCGACGGGATCGGGCACCCTCCCATCATGCTCCCGGCCTGCCACGACACCGCAGGTCGACCCGCCTTTACGGTTCGAACACATGTGCGCATGTCGGTGGTCCGCCGTAGCATGCTGCGCGTGAATGATCGTCTGGTGGTCCAGGGGGCCCGCGAGCACAACCTGCGCAACGTCGACCTGGACCTCCCGCGCGACAGGCTCATCGTCTTCACGGGCCTGTCCGGGTCGGGGAAGTCGTCGCTGGCCTTCGACACCATCTTCGCGGAGGGCCAGCGCCGCTACGTCGAGTCGCTGTCCGCGTACGCGCGGCAGTTCCTCGGGCAGATGGACAAGCCCGACGTCGACTTCATCGAGGGCCTGTCGCCCGCGGTGTCGATCGACCAGAAGTCGACCAACCGGAACCCGCGGTCGACCGTCGGCACCATCACCGAGGTCTACGACTACCTGCGCCTGCTGTTCGCCCGCGCGGGCACGCAGCACTGCCCGGTGTGCGGGGAGCGCGTGACCGCGCAGACCCCGCAGCAGATCGTCGACCGGCTGCTCGAGCTGCCGGAGGGCACCCGCTACCAGGTGCTCGCGCCGGTGGTCCGCGGCCGCAAGGGCGAGTACGCCGACCTGTTCAAGGAGCTGCAGGCCAAGGGCTTCGCCCGCGCCCGCGTGGACGGCGAGGTGGTGCAGCTGTCCGAGCCGCCGACGCTGGAGAAGAAGCTCAAGCACGACATCGAGGTCGTGGTCGACCGCCTGGTGTCCCGCGAGGGCGTCCAGCGCCGCCTGACCGACTCGGTGGAGACCGCGCTCGGCCTGGCCGGCGGGCTCCTGGTGGTCGACATGGTCGACCTGGACGCCGACGACCCCGAGCGCGAGCGCCGGTTCTCCGAGAACCGCGCGTGCCCGAACGACCACCAGCTCACGCTGGACGAGATCGAGCCCCGCACGTTCTCGTTCAACGCCCCGTACGGCGCCTGCCCGGAGTGCACCGGCATCGGCTCCCGCCTCGAGGTGGACCCCGAGCTGGTCGTCCCCGACGACGACCTGTCGCTGCGCGACGGCGCGGTGGCCCCGTGGGCCCAGATCTCCTCCGAGTACTTCGAGCGGGTGCTGACCGCCCTCGCCGACGACCTCGGGTTCTCGATGGACGCCCCGTGGCGGGCGCTGCCGGAGCGCGCGAAGAAGGCCGTGCTGTACGGCGAGAACCACAAGGTGCACGTCAAGTACAAGAACCGCTGGGGCCGCGAGCGGCAGTACTCCACCGGCTTCGAGGGCGTGGTGACGTTCCTGGAGCGCCGCCACTCCGAGACCGAGTCCGAGTGGAGCAAGGAGAAGTACGAGGCGTACATGCGGGAGGTCCCGTGCCCCGTGTGCGAGGGCACCCGCCTCAAGCCCGAGGTGCTGGCCGTGCGGGTCGGGGGCAGGTCGATCGCCGAGGTCTGCGCGCTGCCCATCCGCGAGGCCAAGGAGTTCCTCGACGCCCTCGAGCTCGGCGTGCGCGAGCGGCAGATCGCCGAGCAGGTGCTCAAGGAGATCCAGGCCCGCCTCGGCTTCCTGCTGGACGTCGGCCTCGACTACCTGTCGCTCATGCGCGCCGCGGCCACGCTGTCCGGCGGCGAGGCCCAGCGCATCCGCCTGGCGACGCAGATCGGCTCCGGCCTGGTCGGCGTGCTCTACGTCCTGGACGAGCCGTCCATCGGCCTGCACCAGCGGGACAACCGCCGGCTGATCGACACGCTCACCCGGCTGCGGGACCTCGGCAACACGCTCATCGTGGTCGAGCACGACGAGGACACCATCCGCACGGCGGACTGGATCGTCGACGTCGGCCCGGGCGCGGGGGAGCACGGCGGCAAGGTCGTGCACTCCGGCGACCTGGCGGGCCTGCTCGCCTCGCGCGAGTCGATGACCGGCGCGTACCTGTCCGGCCGCCGCTCCATCCCGATGCCGGCGCAGCGCCGCAAGGTCGACAAGAAGCGCCAGGTCACCGTGCACGGGGCCCGCGAGCACAACCTGCAGAACGTCGACGTGTCGTTCCCGCTCGGGACGTTCACGGCCGTCACCGGCGTGTCCGGGTCCGGCAAGTCGACGCTGGTCAACTCGATCCTCTACACCGTCATGGCCAACGAGCTGAACGGCGCCCGCCGGGTCGCGGGCCGGCACAAGCGGGTCAGCGGCCTGGAGCACCTGGACAAGGTGGTGCACGTCGACCAGGGCCCGATCGGCCGCACCCCGCGGTCCAACCCGGCGACCTACACCGGCGTCTGGGACCGGATCCGCAAGCTGTTCGCCGAGACGACCGAGGCGAAGGTCCGCGGGTACACCGCCGGACGGTTCTCGTTCAACGTCAAGGGCGGCCGCTGCGAGGCCTGCTCCGGCGACGGCACGCTGAAGATCGAGATGAACTTCCTGCCGGACGTGTACGTGCCCTGCGAGGTGTGCCACGGCGCGCGGTACAACCGCGAGACGCTCGAGGTGCACTTCAAGGGCAAGACCGTCGCGGACGTGCTGGACATGCCGATCGAGGAGGCCGCGGAGTTCTTCGCCGCGGTGCCCGCGATCGCCCGGCACCTCACGACCCTCGTCGACGTCGGCCTCGGCTACGTCCGGCTCGGCCAGCCGGCCCCGACGCTGTCCGGCGGCGAGGCGCAGCGCGTCAAGCTCGCGACCGAGCTGCAGCGCCGGTCCACCGGCCGCACGGTCTACGTGCTGGACGAACCGACCACCGGCCTGCACTTCGAGGACATCCGCAAGCTCCTCGGCGTGCTGCAGGGCCTGGTCGACAAGGGCAACAGCGTGATCGTCATCGAGCACAACCTCGACGTGATCAAGAACGCGGACTGGGTCATCGACATGGGCCCGGAGGGCGGCTCCGGCGGCGGCACGGTCGTCGCGCAGGGCACGCCGGAGCAGGTCGCGCGGGTCGCGGCCAGCCACACCGGGACGTTCCTCGCGGAGGTGCTCGACGAGCCGGTCGCCGTCCGCGCGAGCGCCTGAGGCGCCGGCCGGGGCTCAGCCGACCGGGTCGGCCCCCGCGGACTCCAGCACCGCGGGCGCCGGCTCGGTCAGCACCGGGAAGGTCACCGACCGGGCGATGAAGCAGTGCTCGTGCGCCCGGCGGTGCAGGTCGGCGAGCTGGGCGTCCAGCCCGGCGCCGTCGTCCGCCGCCGAGCCGCCGGGACGCACCGTGACCTGCGGCCGGAGCACGACCCCGGTGAACTGGCCGTGGCCGGCCGCCTCGACCCGCATGGTCCCGGTGGCCCGGTCGCAGTACCCGACGACCGTCACGCCCGACGTGGCGGCGAAGTGGAGGAACCAGAGCATGTGGCACTCGGCCAGCGCCGCGACGAGCAGCTCCTCGGGGTTGTGCCGCGCCGGGTCGCCCCGGAAGGCCGGGTCGGCCGAGGCGAGCACGGTCGGCTTGCCCGCGACCCGCACCTCGTGGTCCCGGCTGTACGCCGCGTACCCGGTGGTGCCCGTGGCGCCCGCGCCCGTCCAGACGACGTCGGCGGCGTACTCGTGCAGGAGTCCCATGCGCCCGACGGTACCGGCGCGCCCGGCCGTCGGTGCGGCGAACTACGGTGGCCTGCATGGCTGACCCCGCCACCTACCGCCCCGCCCCGGGGGAGATCCCGGACCAGCCCGGCGTCTACCGGTTCCGCGACAAGGACGGCCGGGTCATCTACGTCGGCAAGGCCAAGAGCCTGCGGTCCCGGCTGAACTCGTACTTCCAGGACGTCGCCGGCCTGCACCCCCGCACGCAGCAGATGGTCACCACGGCCGCGTCCGTGCAGTGGACCGTCGTCGGCACCGAGGTCGAGGCGCTGGCGCTGGAGTACTCCTGGATCAAGGAGTTCGACCCGCGGTTCAACGTGAAGTACCGCGACGACAAGTCGTACCCGTACCTGGCCGTGACGCTGGCCGACCAGTTCCCGCGGGTGCAGGTCATGCGCGGCGCGAAGCGCCCCGGCACCCGGTACTTCGGCCCGTACGCGCACGCCTGGGCGATCCGGGAGACCGTCGACCTGCTGCTCCGGGTGTTCCCGGTGCGGACGTGCTCGGCGGGCGTGTTCAAGCGCGCGAAGCAGCAGGGCAGGCCGTGCCTGCTCGGCTACATCGACAAGTGCTCCGCCCCGTGCGTCGGGAAGATCTCCCAGGAGGACCACCACGTCCTCGCGGAGGAGTTCGCCGACTTCATGGCCGGTGACACCGCACGGTTCACCAAGCGGCTCACGGCGCGGATGCAGGAGGCCGCGGCGGAGATGGACTACGAGCGCGCGGCCCGGCTGCGCGACGACATCGGCGCCCTGAAGCGCGCGACCGAGAAGAACGCCGTGGTGCTGTCCGACGGGACCGACGCGGACATCTTCGCGCTGGCCGGTGACGAGCTCGAGGCCGCGGTGCAGGTGTTCCACGTCCGGGACGGCCGCATCCGCGGCCAGCGCGGCTGGGTGGTGGAGAAGGTCGAGGACGTCACCGACGCGCAGCTCGTCGAGCACCTGCTCCAGCAGGTGTACGGCGACGCGCCGGGCGGGGACGCAGGCGGCGCGGCCGCGGGCGCGGCGGCGGGCTCGGTCCCGCGCGAGGTCCTGGTCCCGGTGCTGCCGGACGACCTGGAGCAGGTGCAGGCGTGGCTGTCCGGCCTGCGCGGGAGCCGGGTGCACGTCCGCGTCCCGCAGCGCGGCGACAAGCACGAGCTGGCCGAGACGGTGCGCAAGAACGCCGAGCACGCGCTCGCGCTGCACCGGACCCGCCGGGCCGGCGACCTCACCACCCGCAGCCAGGCGCTGCAGGAGATCCAGGAGGCGCTGGGGCTGGACTCCGCGCCGCTGCGCATCGAGTGCTACGACGTGTCGCACAACCAGGGCACGTTCCAGGTCGCGTCGATGGTCGTGTTCGAGGACGGGCTGCCCCGCAAGAGCGAGTACCGGACGTTCGGCATCCGCGGCCCCGAGGGCACCGGCGCGCGCGACGACACCGCGGCGATGCACGAGGTGATCACCCGCCGGTTCCGTCGCTACCTCGCCGAGCGCGAGCAGGCGGGCGACCTCGAGCTCGGCCTGGGGGAGGACCAGGTCGCCGAGGCGCTGGCCGACGCCGACGCCGGGCCGGTGCGGTCCGGGCCGATCGACGAGACGACCGGGCGCCCGCAGCGGTTCGCCTACCCGCCGAACCTGGTCGTGGTCGACGGCGGCCCGCCGCAGGTCGCCGCCGCCGCGGCGGCCCTCGCGGAGCTCGGCGTCGACGACGTCGCGCTCTGCGGCCTGGCCAAGCGCCTGGAGGAGGTCTGGCTGCCGGGGGAGGACTACCCCGTGATCCTGCAGCGCTCCTCGGAGGGGCTGTACCTGCTGCAGCGCGTCCGGGACGAGGCGCACCGGTTCGCGATCACCGCGCACCGCAAGAAGCGCAGCAAGGGCATGACCGTGTCGGCACTCGACACCGTGCCGGGCCTCGGCCCCGCGCGGTCGGCGGCGCTGCTCAAGCACTTCGGCTCGCTCAAGCGGCTCCGGGCGGCGACGGCGGAGGAGATCGCCACCGTGCCCGGCATGGGCGCGCGCACGGCGGCGGCGGTGGTGGCGGCGCTCGCCGGGGCCGCCGAGCCCGCCGGGGTCCCGGCGCCGGCCACGGACCCGGCGACCCCGACCGGCGGTGCGCCTGGCATGCTGGGCGCATGAGCGACGAGACCTCGCCGATCACCGTCCCGCACGGCATCCCCGCGATCGAGGCGGCGACCGAGGCGCCCCGCGTCCGGCAGCCGCACGTCCTGATCATCACCGGCATGTCCGGCGCCGGCCGCACCCGCGCCGGCGCGGTCCTGGAGGACATGGGCTGGTACGTCGTGGACAACCTGCCGGCGCAGATGCTCACGCACCTGGTCGGCATGCTGACCCACGGCGGGCCGCCGAGCGCGGACCTGCGGATCGCGGCCGTGGTGGACGTACGGGGCCGGGAGTTCTTCGCCGACCTGCTCGCCGTGCTCGCCCAGCTCCGCGAGTCCGGCATCGACTACCGGATCCTGTTCCTCGACGCCTCGGACGAGGTGCTGGTGCGCCGGTACGAGCAGGTGCGCCGCCCGCACCCGCTGCAGGGCGAGGGCCGGATCCTCGACGGCATCACCGCCGAGCGCAGCCTGCTGCAGGACATCCGGGAGCGCGCGGACGTGCTGATCGACTCCTCGGAGACGAACGTGCACGAGCTGGGCCGCATCGTGCGCGGCGCGGTGTCCTCGGAGCAGGAGGAGGACGCGCTGCGGGTCAACGTGCTGTCCTTCGGCTTCAAGTACGGCATCCCGCTGGACGCGGACCACGTCGTCGACGTCCGGTTCCTGGCCAACCCGTACTGGATCACCGAGCTGCGGCACATGTCCGGCCGGGACGCCCCCGTGCGCGACTACGTGCTCGGCCTGCCGGGCGCGGTCGACTTCGTGGACCGGTACGTCGACGCACTGGAGCCGGTGCTCGCCGGGTACCTGGCGGAGGAGAAGCGCTACGTGACGATCGCGGTGGGCTGCACGGGCGGCAAACACCGCTCGGTCGCGATCAGCGAGGCCATCGCCGAGCGGCTGCGCCACCGGGGCCAGCGCGTCACCGTGGCCGCGCGCGACCTCGGCAAGGAATGAGCCCGTCCCGCGACGGGCAGCCCGCGTTCGTCGCCCTGGGCGGCGGGCACGGGCTGTCCGCGTCCCTCTCGGCGCTGCGTCGCGTCACGGACCGGCTGACGGCGGTCGTGACGGTCGCGGACGACGGCGGCTCCTCCGGGCGGCTGCGCGACGAGCTCGACGTGCTGCCGCCCGGCGACCTGCGCATGGCGCTGTCCGCGCTGTGCGACGACTCCGACTGGGGCCGCACCTGGCGCGACGTCCTGCAGCACCGGTTCACCTCGGCCGGCGACCTGGACAAGCACGCGGTCGGCAACCTGCTGATCGTGGCGCTCTGGGAGCTGCTCGGCGACACCGTGGACGGCCTCGACTGGGTCGGCCGGCTGCTGGGCGCGCGCGGCCGCGTGCTGCCGATGGCCGCGGTGCCGCTGGCGATCGAGGCGGACGTGCGGCGCGCCGACGGGTCGCTCGAGGTGGTCACCGGCCAGAGCCACGTGGCCGTCGCCCGGGACCCGATCGAGGCCGTGCGGCTGCTGCCGGACCGGCCCCCGGCGCTCCCCGAGGCCGTGACGGCGGTCGAGGAGGCCGACTGGGTCGTCCTCGGACCCGGGTCCTGGTACACCTCCGTGATCCCGCACCTGCTCGTGCCGGACCTGGCGGACGCGCTGCACCGGACCCGGGCCCGCAAGATCGTGCTGCTCAACCTCAGCCCGGACGCGGAGACGGCGGGCATGGGCCCGTGCGAGCACCTCGACGCGCTGCGGCAGCACGCCCCGGACCTCCGGCTCGACGCGGTCATCGCCGACCCCGGGTCGGTGGAGGACGTCGACGAGCTCGAGGAGCGCACCCGCGCCCAGGGCGGCCGGCTCCTGCTGCGGCAGGTGCGGCGCGGCGACGGCACGCCCCGGCACGACGCGCTGCGGCTGGCCGCGGCGATCAGCGACGTGGTCGAGGGCTACCTCGGCGACGTCGGCGCACCCCAGGGAATGGCAGGATGACCGCATGGCTCTGACGGCACAGGTGAAGGACGAGCTTGCGCGGCTCCAGGTCGACAAGACGTCGTGCCGGAAGGCGGAGGTGTCGGCGACGCTCCGGTTCGCGGGCGGGCTGCACATCATCTCGGGGCGGATCGTGATCGAGGCCGAGCTCGACACCGGGATGGCGGCGCGCCGGCTGCGCACCGCCATCGCCGAGGTGTACGGCCACCAGTCCGACGTGATCGTCGTGTCCGGCGGCGGGTTGCGCCGCGGCAACCGGTACGTGGTGCGCGTGGTGAAGGACGGCGAGTCCCTCGCCCGGCAGACCGGGCTGCTGGACAACCGCGGGCGCCCGGTGCGCGGGCTGCCGCCCCAGATCGTGTCCGCGGGGGTGCAGGAGGCCGAGGCGGCGTGGCGCGGGGCGTTCCTCGCGCACGGCTCGCTGACCGAGCCCGGCCGGTCCTCGGCGCTGGAGGTCACCTGCCCCGGCCCGGAGGCCGCGCTGGCGCTCGTCGGCGCCGCTCGCCGGCTGCAGATCCCCGCGAAGGCCCGCGAGGTCCGGGGCGTCGACCGGGTGGTCATCCGGGACGGTGACGCGATCGCCGCCATGCTGGCCCGGCTCGGGGCGCACGACACGCTGCTGGTCTGGGAGGAGCGCCGGGTGCGCCGCGAGGTCCGCGGCACGGCGAACCGCCTGGCGAACTTCGACGACGCGAACCTGCGCCGCTCGGCGCGGGCCGCGGTCGCGGCGGGCGCGCGCGTGGAGCGCGCGTTCGAGATCCTGGGCGCCGACGTGCCCGAGCACCTGCGCGAGGCGGGGGAGCTGCGGCTCGCCCACAAGGAGGCCTCGCTGGAGGAGCTCGGCAAGCTCGCCGACCCCGTGCTCACCAAGGACGCGGTGGCGGGCCGGATCCGCCGCCTGCTGGCGACGGCCGACAAGCGCGCGGCCGACCTCGGCATCCCGGACACCGAGTCCGGGCTGAGCCCCGACCTGCTGGACCTCTAGCAGGCCACGGGGCAGCGGGTGAAAGGCCGTCCGCACCACGGACGGCCGTCCCGCCGGCCAGACCTAGGTCCCTGCGCCACCCCGCGTGCGGGTATAGGCTCTAGGCCATCCGGAGATGTTCTGAGGGTCAAGATCGTGTGACCGCGGCGTTTCCGGAGCGCACACCGGCGTGCGCAGTCCATCACCGCAACAGTGTGCGCTGGCCTGTGCCGGCGCGTGCCGAGGAGGGCAAGTGACCATCAAGGTCGGCATCAACGGCTTCGGCCGCATCGGGCGCAACTTCTACCGGGCCATCGTGGCGTCGGGCGCCGACATCGAGATCGTCGGCGTCAACGACCTGACGGACAACAAGACGCTGGCTCACCTGCTCAAGTACGACACCGTGCTGGGCCGCTTCCCGCTGAGCGTCGACTTCGACGACGACAACATCATCGTCGACGGCAAGAACATCCGCGCCCTCGCGGAGCGCGACCCGGCCAACCTCCCCTGGGCCGAGCTGGGCGCCGACATCGTCATCGAGTCGACCGGCTTCTTCACGGACGCCGAGAAGGCCAAGGCGCACATCGCCGCCGGTGCCAAGAAGGTCATCATCTCCGCCCCGGCGAAGAACGAGGACGGCACCTTCGTCGTCGGCGTGAACCACGAGTCGTACGACCCGGCCACGCAGCACATCATCTCGAACGCGTCGTGCACCACGAACTGCCTCGCCCCGCTGGCGAAGGCGCTCAACGACTCGATCGGCATCGAGCGTGGCCTCATGACCACGATCCACGCCTACACGGGTGACCAGAACCTGCAGGACGGCCCGCACCGCGACCTCCGTCGTGCCCGCGCCGCCGCGCAGAACATCGTCCCGACCTCGACCGGCGCCGCCAAGGCCGTCGCGCTCGTGCTGCCGGAGCTGAAGGGCAAGCTGGACGGCTACGCCCTGCGCGTCCCGACCATCACCGGCTCGGCGACCGACCTCACCTTCACCGCCTCGCGCGAGGTCACGGTGGACGAGGTCAACGCCGCGGTGAAGGCCGCCGCCGAGGGCCCGCTCAAGGGCGTCCTGGCGTACGTCGAGGACGAGATCGTGTCCTCCGACATCGTCACCGACCCGCACCAGAGCATCTTCGACTCGAAGCTGACCAAGGTGTCGGGCGACCTGGTGAAGGTCGTGTCCTGGTACGACAACGAGTGGGGCTACTCCAACTCCCTCGTCACCCTCACCTCCTACGTCGGCGAGCGTCTCTGACCCTCAGCCGTCGGTAGCGACGCACATGCGCCCGCGCACGCCGGGGTCGGCCTCCGACCCCGGCGTGTCGCGGGCGCCGTCATGGACAGCCCCGGTCGTCGGTCCCGACGGCCCCGCGGAGCAAGGTAGGCAAGCATGAAGACCATCGAGGACCTCGGCGACCTGCGCGGCAAGCGCGTGCTCGTCCGTTCCGACTTCAACGTGCCGCTCGACGGCACGACCATCACCGACGACGGCCGCATCCGCGCCGCGCTGCCCACGCTGAAGGGCCTGCTCGACGCCGGCGCCCGCGTGGTCGTCACCGCGCACCTCGGCCGCCCGAAGGGCGAGCCGGACGCGAAGTACTCGCTGGCCCCCGTCGCCGCCCGCCTGGGCGAGCTGCTCGGCCAGCCGGTCGCCCTCGCGGAGGACGTCGTGGGCGACTCGGCCAAGGCCACGGTCGCGGCGCTCGAGGACGGCCAGATCGCGCTGCTCGAGAACATCCGGTTCGACGCGCGCGAGACCTCCAAGGACGACGCCGTGCGCGGCGAGCTCGCGGACGAGCTGGCCCAGCTGGCCGACGCGTTCGTGTCCGACGGCTTCGGCGTCGTGCACCGCAAGCAGGCGTCGGTCTACGACGTCGCGCTGCGCCTGCCGCACGCGGCCGGCACCCTCGTGCTGGCCGAGGTCGAGGCGCTGCGCAAGGCCGTCGAGGACCCCGAGCGCCCCTACGTGGTCGTGCTCGGCGGCTCGAAGGTCTCCGACAAGCTCGGCGTCATCGCCAACCTGCTGACCAAGGCCGACAAGCTGCTCATCGGCGGCGGCATGGTCTTCACGTTCCTCAAGGCCCAGGGCCACGAGGTCGGCTCCTCGCTGCTCGAGGAGGACCAGGTCGAGACGGTGAAGGGCTACCTCGCGCAGGCGCAGGAGTCCGGCGTCGAGATCGTGCTGCCCGTCGACATCGTCGCGGCCGACGGCTTCGCGGCCGACGCCCCGCACGAGACCGTCGACGCGGACAAGATCCCCGCCGGCAAGATGGGCCTGGACATCGGCCCGAAGTCGGGCGAGCTGTTCCGCGAGGCCATCCTCGGCGCGAAGACCATCGCCTGGAACGGCCCGATGGGCGTGTTCGAGTTCCCGGCGTTCGCCGAGGGCACCAAGGCCGTCGCGCAGGCGCTCGTCGACACCGACGGCTTCTCGATCGTCGGCGGCGGCGACTCGGCCGCGGCCGTCCGTCGCCTCGGCTTCGACGAGGCCGGCTTCGGCCACATCTCGACCGGCGGCGGCGCGTCGCTGGAGCTCCTCGAGGGCAAGACCCTCCCCGGCATCGCGGTCCTGGAGGACTGATCCACATGGCACGTACCCCCCTGATCGCGGGCAACTGGAAGCTCAACCTCGACCACCACGAGGCCGTGCACCTGGTGCAGAAGCTCGCCTGGACGCTGAAGGACGCCAAGCACGACTTCGGCACCGCCGAGGTCGTCGTCCTGCCGTCGTTCACCAACATCCGCTCCGTGCAGACCCTGGTCGACGCGGACAAGCTGGAGATCGGCTACGGCGCGCAGGACGTGTCCCAGCACGCGTCCGGCGCGTACACCGGCGAGGTCTCCGCCGCGCAGCTCGCGAAGCTCGGCGTGACCTACGTGGCCACCGGCCACTCGGAGCGCCGCGAGTACCACGGCGAGTCCGACGCGGTCGTCGCGGCCAAGACGGTCGCCGCGCTCGGTGCCGGCATCACCCCGATCGTCTGCGTCGGCGAGGGCCTGGAGATCCGCAAGGCGGGCACCCACGTCGAGTACACGCTGACGCAGCTCGAGGGCTCTCTCGCGGGCGTCACCGAGGAGCAGGCGAAGACGGTCGTCGTCGCCTACGAGCCGGTGTGGGCCATCGGCACCGGCGAGGTCGCCACCCCCGAGGACGCGCAGGAGGTCTGCGCGGCCATCCGCGGCAAGCTCGCCGAGCTGTACTCGGCCGAGGTCGCCGACGCCGTCCGCGTGCTCTACGGCGGCTCGGTGAAGTCCGGCAACGCCGCCCAGATCATCGGCAAGCCCGACGTCGACGGCGCGCTCGTCGGCGGCGCGTCGCTCGACGCGGAGGACTTCGCCAAGATCGCCCGGTTCCAGGAGCACGTCGGCGCCTGAGCCACCCCGGCCGGGGTCGCGCGGCGGCAGCACGCCGCCGCGCGCCCCGGCCGACCGGGCGACCTGCGGCCCGATCCGGCCTGTCGTGCTGGATTCCTGCGCCGCGCGTCGCCTACCCTGGACCGCGGTCCACCCGACCGACCCCGTCCGGGGTCCCCGACAGCGAGAAGAGCCAGACCCGCCGTGACAGCCCTCACCATCGCCCTCCAGGTCCTCCTGGTGGTCACGAGCCTGCTGCTCGTCCCGCTCGTCCTGCTGCACAAGGGCAAGGGCGGCGGCCTGTCCGACATGTTCGGCGGCGGCATCACCAGCAGCGCCGGGTCCTCCGGCGTGGCCGAGCGCAACCTCAACCGCATCACCGTGGGCGTCAGCCTCGTGTGGGCGGTCGTGATCGTGCTGCTCGGTCTCATCGAGCGCGTGAGCTGAGGGAGACGACCCAATGGCGAGCGGAAGTGCGATCCGCGGGTCCCGCGTCGGTGCGGGCCCCATGGGCGAGGCCGAGCGCGGCGACGCCGCCCCCCGCGTCTGGATCTCCTACTGGTGCGCGAACGGCCACGAGACCCGCCCGTCCTTCGCGGAGGAGGCGGCGGCCGAGGCCCCCGAGATGTGGGACTGCCCGCGCTGCGGGTTCCCCGCCGGCCAGGACGAGGCCAACCCCCCGTCCCCCGTGCGCAACGAGCCGTACAAGACCCACCTGGCCTACGTGAAGGAGCGCCGGTCCGCCGAGGACGGCGAGGCGATCCTGGACGAGGCCCTGGCGGCGCTCCGTGCCCGCCGTCGCGGCGGGGTGCGCTGACCCGGCACCCGCACGCAGCACCCGGCCGAGGGGAGCGGGGATCCCCGCCGAGGTCGAGCGCTTCCGCCGAGGTCGAGCGTTTCGGGCCGCCGTGAACCGGCAAACCCTCGACCTCGCCGGGTTCGCCGCACGTGCGAGGGCCCCGCAGCCACCCGGCTGCGGGGCCCTCGCCCGTGCGGGGGAGTGGGGCGGCTACGCGGCGCCCTGCGTCGCGCCGACCTCGGCGACCGCGGCCGCGTCGACCAGCCACAGCGTCGCCTCCGTGCCGCGGGCGCCCGCGGCCGGGGTCGTCGCCACCGGGGCGTCGGACAGCGCCGACGCCACGGCCGCCGCCTTCTCGGCGCCCGCCGCCACGACCCACACCTCGCGAGCCGCGCGGATGGACTCGAACGTCAGCGAGACGCGCTCCGGCGGCGGCTTCGGGGAGCCGTGGACGCCGACCGTCGGGACGCCGGTGACGTCCACGCCCTCGTGCCCCGGGAACAGCGACGCCACGTGGCCGTCGGGCCCCATGCCGAGCATGAGCACGTCGAACGTCGGCACGTCGGCGCCCTCGGGCGCGAACGCCGCGAGCTCGGCGGCGTAGGCCGCGGCCGAGTCCTCCGGGGTCGCGATGCCGGCTCCCGCGTCGAGCGGTCGCATCGGGTGCACGTTCGCCGCCGGGAGGGCGTCGCCGAGCCCGTCGATCAGCGCGGAGCGCGCCTGGGTCTCGTTCCGGTCGGCGTCGCCGTCCGCGAGGAACCGCTCGTCGCCCCACCACAGGTGCACGCCGGACCAGTCGACGGCCGCGCGGGCCGGCGAGGCGGCCACCGCGGCGAGCGTCTTGATCCCGACGGTGCCGCCGGTGAGCACGACGTGCACGGGTGCGGCGGCCGACTGCAGGTCGACGAGCCGCGTGATGAGCCGTGCGGCGGTCGCCTCGGCCAGGGTGTCCGCGTCCGGGTGCACGAGCACCGTGCGCGGGGCGCCCGTCCCCGCGGCGGCCGTCATGCGCCCACCTTCGCCAGGCCCTTGCGCAGCACCTCGCCGTAGACCTCGTCGGCGTCGAGCCGGCGGAGCTCCTCGGCGAGGCACTCCCGGAGCTGGCGGATCGGCAGGGCGATCCGGTGCTCGGGCTGGTCGGGCTGGCGCAGCGCGGCGGTCTTGCCGTCGGGCCGGTCGAGCACGATCGGGCCGGACCTCCGCTCGAGCCGCACCTGGGTGATGGCCGGGGCGTCCGCCTGGCGCTCGATGTCGACCGGGCAGTTCAGCGCCCAGCCCAGCCACGCCGCCATGAGGTCGACGGAGGGGTGGGTGCTCTCGCCGGCCACGACCGCGCGGGTGACGGGCTCGAACGGCGGCTGGTCCAGCGTCGCCGCGATGAGCCCGCGCCACAGGGTGGTGCGGGTCCACGCGAGGTCGGTGTCGCCCTCGGTGTAGCCGCCGGCCAGCCGGTGCAGCGCGTCGGACGGGTCGGTGCACTCGGTGGAGTCGGTGATCCGGCGCCGGGCGAGCTGGCCGAGCGGGTGCTGGGCCGGGTCGTCGGGCACCTGGTAGGGCCACCAGGCGACGATCGGCGCGTCGGGCAGCAGCAGGGGGAGCACGAGGGTGTCCAGGTGCCGGGCCTGCGCGGCGGACGGGTGCAGCAGGACGACCTCGGAGGCGCCGGCGTCGCCGCCGAGCCGGATCTGCGCGTCGAGCTCGGAGTCGTCGCCCTCGGGGCCGGACTCGGTGAGCACGATGACGCGGCAGGGGTGCTCGCGGCTCGCGTCGTTGGCGGCCGCGATGGCGGCCTCGGGGTCGTTCGCGCCGACGTCGATGAGGAGCGTCAGCACGCGCCCGAGGGCGACGGCGCCGCCCTCCTCGCGCTCCTGCACCAGCCGCTTGTTGATGTCGCGGGTGGTCGTCTTGGGCAGGTCGATGATCACGGTCGCCTCCAGGTCCGTCCGTCGCGCTCCATCATGCGGTCGGCCGACTCCGGCCCCCAGGTGCCGGCGCGGTACGGCTCCGGCTTGCCCTTGCTCGCCCAGTACTGGGTGATGGGGTCGAGGATCTTCCAGGAGAGCTCGACCTCCTCGTGCCGCGGGAACAGCGGCGGGTCGCCCAGCAGGACGTCGAGGATGAGGCGCTCGTAGGCCTCGGGAGACGACTCGGTGAACGCGTGGCCGTAGCCGAAGTCCATCGTGACGTCGCGGACCTCCATCGCGGTGCCCGGCACCTTGGCGCCGAACCGCAGGGTCACGCCCTCGTCGGGCTGCACGCGGATGACCAGCGCGTTCTTGCCGAGCTCCTCGGTCGCCGTGGACTCGAAGGGCAGGTGCGGCGCCTTCTTGAACACGACGGCGATCTCGGTGACGCGGCGGCCGAGTCGCTTGCCGGTGCGCAGGTAGAACGGGACGCCGGCCCAGCGGCGGGTGTCCACGTCGACGCGGATGGCGGCGAAGGTCTCGGTGGTGGAGTTCGGGTCGAAGCCGCCCTCGTCCAGGTAGCCGACGACCTTCTCGCCGCCCTGCCAGCCCTCGGCGTACTGCCCGCGGGCGGTGTGCTTGCCGATGTCCTTGGGCACGCGGACGGCGGAGAGGACCTTGATCTTCTCGGCGGTCAGGTCGTGCGCGTCGAACGTGACCGGCTCCTCCATGGCGGTGAGGGCCAGGAGCTGCAGCAGGTGGTTCTGGATGACGTCGCGCGCGGCGCCGATGCCGTCGTAGTACCCGGCGCGGCCGCCGACGCCGATGTCCTCGGCCATCGTGATCTGCACGTGGTCGACGTAGTTGGCGTTCCAGATCGGCTCGAACAGCTGGTTGGCGAAGCGCAGCGCCAGCAGGTTCTGCACCGTCTCCTTGCCCAGGTAGTGGTCGATGCGGAACACGTCGTCCGGGTGGAACACCGAGGACACGACGTCGTTCAGCTCACGCGCCGACTGCAGGTCGTGGCCGAACGGCTTCTCGATGACGACGCGGCGCCAGGCGTCCTCGACCGACTCCGACAGGCCGGAGCGGGCGAGCTGCTTGCAGACCACGGGGAACGCGCTCGGCGGGACCGAGAGGTAGAACGCGTGGTTGCCACCCGTGCCGCGGGTGACGTCGAGGTCCTCGACCGTCTTGCGCAGCCGGTCGAACGCGTCGTCGTCGTCGAAGGTGCCCTGGACGAACCGGATCCCCTCGGACAGCTGGCGCCAGGTGGACTCGCGGAACGGGGTGCGCGCGTGCTCCTTGACCGAGTCGTGCACGATCTGCGCGAAGTCCTGGTCCTCCCAGTCGCGCCGGGCGAACCCGGTGAGCGCGAAGCCGGGCGGGAGCAGGCCCCGGTTGGTGAGGTCGTACACCGCGGGCATGAGCTTCTTGCGGGCGAGGTCGCCGGTCACCCCGAAGATCACCAGGCCCGAGGGCCCGGCGATCCGGGGGAGCCGGCGGTCGCGCGGGTCGCGGAGCGGGTTGTGCTCCGCGGTGACCTTCGCGGGCCTCACTCGGCCACCTGCTCCAGGCCGCCGCGGACGGTGTCGAGCAGCTCGGCCCAGGACTTCTCGAACTTGTCGACGCCCTCGCGCTCGAGCTGGTCGGTGACCTCGTCGATCGCGATGCCGAGGCCGGCGAGCCGGTCGATGACGTCGTGCGCCTCGGCCTGGGTGCCGGTGACGGTGTCGCCCCGGAAGTCGCCGTGGTCGAACACGGCCTGGAGCGTGGCCTCGGGCATGGTGTTGACGACGCCGGCGACGACGAGCTCGTCGACGTACCGGGTGTCGGGGTACGCCTTGTCCTTGACGCCCGTGGACGCCCACAGCGGCCGCTGCGGCTTCGCGCCGGCCGCGGCGAGGGCCTGCCAGCGCTCGCCGGCGACGACCTCCTCGTACACGCCGTAGGCGAGGCGGGCGTTCGCGATGGCGGCCTTCCCGCGGAGGTCGGCGGCCTCGGGGGAGCCGATCTCGTCGAGGCGGGGGTCGATCGCCGCGTCCACGCGGGACACGAAGAACGACGCGACGGAGGCGATCGGCGCGAGGTCGTGCCCGTTGGCCTTCGCCCGCTCCAGGCCCTCGAGGAACGCGTCGAGCACGGCGCGGTACCGCTCCAGGGAGAAGATCAGCGTCACGTTGACGCTGATGCCGTCGGCGAGCACCTCGGTGATCGCCCTCAGCCCGTCGAGCGTCGCGGGGATCTTGATGAACAGGTTCGGCCGGTCGACGGTCGACCACAGCGCGCGGGCCGAGTCGACGGTCGCCTGGGCGTCGTGCGCGAGGCGCGGGTCGACCTCGATCGACACGCGGCCGTCCACGCCGTCGGTGGCGTCGTAGACGGGGCGCAGCACGTCGGCCGCCTCGCGCACGTCGTCGGTCGTGATCGCGAAGACGGCGCCGTCCACGTCGGTGCCCTGCGCCCGCAGCTGCTTCAGCTGCTCGTCGTAGGACTCGCCCTTGGCCAGCGCGCTCGCGAAGATCGTCGGGTTGGTCGTGACCCCGACGACGCGGCGCTCGGCCACGAGGTCCTTCAGGTTCCCGGTGCGCAGCCGCTCCCGGGACAGGTCGTCCAGCCAGACCGCGACGCCCGCGTCGGCCACCCGGTCGAGCGGCGTGATGCCCTCTGTCATCGTCGTGCCACCTCACTTCTCGCCCCGGACTCCGGGCCGGGGCGTCGACGGTCGGGCCCGTCCTGACCAGGCCGGGCGCCGCTCACGCCCGGTCCTGATTCCCCCGGGGCCGGGCGTGCGTTTCGAGCCTAGACCCGCCGGGCGGGGGTCCGCCGTCCGGTCCACCGCCGTGGGGGCCCGGGGCGACGGACGTCACACGACCGGGACCCTGGTCCCAGGCGGTTCACGGCCGCATCTGCTGCCGGGAGGGCCGTACGATGGTCGGGATCATCCGCGGGGCCGTCGGCCGGCGCGGTCCAGCGACGGGCGGAGGACCGGAGCGTGCGCACGATGAGCCCAGCCGCTCCCGCCGGGGCCTCGTCGCGGGCCCCCGGCGCGCAGGCCCAGGACGGCCGGAGCGCGCTGCGGCGCCGCGTGGCCGCCTACGTGGCCCTCACGAAGCCGCGGGTCATCGAGCTGCTGCTCGTCACCACGCTGCCGACGATGATCCTGGCGCAGGGCGGGTTCCCGCCCATCGGGCTCGTGCTGGCGACGCTGGTCGGCGGGGCCGCCGCGGCCGGCGCGGCGAACGTGCTCAACTGCTACATCGACCGCGACATCGACCAGGTGATGAACCGCACCAAGCGTCGTCCGCTGGTCACGGGGGAGATCACCCCGCGCGCCGCGCTGCTGTTCGGCCTGGCCCTGGGCGTCGGCTCGCTGCTGTGGCTCGCGCTGCTGGTCAACGTGCCGTCCGCGCTGCTCACCGGCGGCGCGATCCTCATCTACGTCGTCGGCTACACGATGATCCTCAAGCGGCGCACGCCGCAGAACATCGTCTGGGGCGGCGCCGCCGGCTGCATGCCGGTGCTGATCGGCTGGTCGTCGGTGACCGGCGGGCTGTCCTGGGCCGCGGTGCTGCTGTTCGGCGTGATCTTCTTCTGGACGCCGCCGCACTACTGGCCGCTGTCGATGAAGTTCCGCAAGGACTACGCGGCCGCCGGTGTGCCGATGCTGCCGGTCGTCGCCGCCGAGTCGAAGGTCGCGAAGGAGATGATCGCGTACACCGTCGCGATGATCGCCTGCTCGCTGCTGCTGGTCCCGGTCGCCGGGATGACCTGGGTGTACGCGGTCGTCGCGACCGTCCTCGGCGTGTGGTTCCTCTGGTCGAACATCGCGCTGTACCGTCGCGCCCAGGACCCGAGTCGCGGCAAGCTCCGCGCGATGTCGGTGTTCCACGGGTCGATCACGTACCTGTCGCTGCTGTCGGTCGCGGTGGCGGTCGACGTGTTCCTCCCGCTCTGACCCACCGGAGGGACCGCGGGGAGGCACCGGCATGACGGACGAGCAGCCGTCCGCCCCCGCGCTCCGCGCCGCCCTGGACGGCTACCTCGCGCACCTCACCGTCGAGCGCGGGCTGTCGGCGAACACGCTGGCCGCGTACCGGCGCGACCTCACCCGGTACGTCGACCACCTCGCCGCCGCGGGCCGCGCGTCCGTCGCGGAGGTGGCGGAGTCCGACGTCGAGGACTTCCTCACCGCCGTGCGGACCGGCTCCGACGGCCGGGCCGTGCTGTCGGCGTCGTCCGCGAAGCGCGCCGTGGTGGCCGTGCGGGGCTGGCACCGGTTCTCGGTCCTGGAGGGGCTGACCGCCGCCGACCCCGCGCGCGCGGTGCGGCCGCCCAAGCAGGCGCAGGTGCTGCCCAAGGCCATCGGCACCGACGAGGTGCTGCGGCTGCTGGAGGCCGCGTCCCTGGGCGACGGGCCGGTGCCGCTGCGGGACCGGGCGCTGCTGGAGCTCGTGTACTCGACCGGCGCGCGCATCTCGGAGGCCGTGGGGCTCGACGTCGACGACCTGGACCTCACCGAGGGCCGCGCGGCGGTCCGGCTGTTCGGCAAGGGCAGCAAGGAGCGGGTCGTCCCGGTGGGCGCGTACGCCGTCGAGGCGCTGGAGGCGTACCTGGTGCGGGCCCGGCCCGCGCTGGCCGCCGCCGGGCGCGGGGGAGCAGCGGTGTTCCTCAACACCCGCGGGGCGCGGCTGTCGCGGCAGAGCGCCTGGGCGGTGCTGCGCACGGCCGCCGAGCGCGCCGGGCTGCCGCGCGCCGACCACGTGTCCCCCCACACCCTGCGGCACTCGTTCGCGACGCACCTGCTGGCCGGCGGCGCCGACGTCCGGGTGGTCCAGGAGCTGCTGGGCCACGCCTCGGTGACCACCACGCAGATCTACACGAAGGTGACGCCGGACACGCTGCGCGAGGTGTACGCGACCAGCCACCCGCGCGCCAGGCGGGACAGCGCCGCACGGGTCGCCGCGGGCGCCGCGCGCACCGGCGCGGGAGACGGCTGACCGGCCGGGTGCTCCGGTAGGTTGTGCGGGTGGCACGCGAGGAGACGACCGAGATCGCAACCGACCCGGTGGGCAGGCCCCTGCCCGACTTCCCCGTCCCCGCGCCGCTCGCCGCCCACGGTCCCGCCCGCGTCATCGCGATGTGCAACCAGAAGGGCGGCGTCGGCAAGACGACCACCACGATCAACCTCGCCGCGGCGCTGGCCGAGTACGGCCGCCGCGTGCTCATCGTCGACTTCGACCCGCAGGGCGCGGCGTCGGTCGGCCTGGGCGCCAACCCGCACGAGCTCGACCGCACGGTCTACGACCTGCTGGTCGACCGGCACGCCCGCGTCCAGGACCTGATCCGCCCGACGGAGATCCCCGGGCTGGACCTGCTGCCGGCGAACATCGACCTGTCGGCCGCCGAGGTGCAGCTGGTCAGCGAGGTCGCCCGCGAGTCGATCCTGTCCCGCGTGCTGCGGCCCGTGCTGGACGACTACGACGTGGTGCTGGTCGACTGCCAGCCGTCTCTCGGCCTGCTCACCGTCAACGCGCTCACCGCGGCGCACGGCGTGCTGATCCCGCTGGAGTGCGAGTTCTTCGCGCTGCGCGGCGTCGCGCTGCTGGTCGAGACGATCGAGAAGGTCCGCGACCGGCTGAACCCGCGACTCGAGGTCGACGGCATCCTCGCCACGATGTACGACCCGCGCACCCTGCACGCCCGCGAGGTCGTCGCCCGGGTGTACGAGGCGTTCGGCGACACGCTGCTGCACACCGTCATCGGCCGCACGGTGAAGTTCCCGGACGCGTCGGTCGCGGCGGAGCCGATCACGACGTACGCGCCGACGCACGCCGGGGCGCACGCGTACCGGCAGCTCGCGCGGGAGCTCGTCGCGCGTGGCGACGCCGCCTGAGACGGCGCCGACCGCCGAGGCCGCTGCCGCCGTCCCCGGTGCCCCCGACGACGCGCCGCGGCCCGGGTCCGGCGCCTTCGAGGTGCACCTGGAGAACTTCTCCGGGCCGTTCGACCTGCTGCTGGGGCTGATCTCCAAGCACAAGCTCGACATCACCGAGGTCGCCCTCGCCGCGGTCACGGACGAGTTCATCGCGTACATCCGGGCGGCCGAGCGGGCCGAGGCCGAGGGTGGACGCCCGTGGGACCTCGGGCAGGCGTCGGAGTTCCTGCTGGTCGCGGCCACGCTGCTGGATCTCAAGGCCGCGCGGCTGCTGCCCGCGGGCGAGGTCGAGGACGCGGAGGACCTGGAGCTGCTGGAGGCGCGGGACCTGCTGTTCGCCCGGCTCCTGCAGTACCGGGCGTACAAGGTGGTGGCCGCGGACATCGGCACCCGGCTCACGGAGCAGGGGCGGCGGCTGCCGCGGACGGTGCAGCTGGAACCGCACCTGGCCGCGATGCTGCCGGAGCTGATCTGGCAGATCGGGCCGGAGGAGCTCGCCGCGCTGGCCGCGAAGGCGCTCGCGCCGCCACCCCCGCCGCCCGGCGTGGACATCAGCCACCTGCACGCGCCGGCGGTCAGCGTCCGGGAGCAGGCCGCGGTGCTCGCCGACCGGCTGCGGCACGGCGGGGCCGCGTCGTTCCGGGCGCTGACCGCCGACGCCGACACGACCCTGCTCGTGGTGGCGCGGTTCCTCGCGCTGCTGGAGCTGTTCCGGGAGGGCGCCGTGGCGTTCGACCAGGTGACGCCGCTGGGCGAGCTGACCGTGCGGTGGACCGGGGCCGAGGACGGCGACGTGGCCGTGGCGTCGGACTTCGACGAGGCGGACGACGGGGTGCTCGACGTGGAGGGCGACGTGCCGGCGACGGCTGCGGCGACCGAGGGGTCGGACCGGGTGGGGGAGGACGCATGACGGACGACGTGACCGCGGCGGTGCCGGCGGACGGGCTGGGCGAGGGCGAGCTGCCCCCGGAGCCCCAGGCGCCCGCGCCCGACGTGCACGACCTGCCCGGCGGCGCCCTCGCGGCGCTGGAGGCGGTGCTCATGGTCGCCGACGAGCCGATCCCGGCTGTGCGCCTCGCCACCGTGCTCGGCCTGCCGACCGGCGAGGTCGTCGACCTGCTCCGCACCCTCGCCGAGGAGTACCGCGGCGAGCACGGCGGCCGCCCCCGCGGCTTCGAGCTGCGCCAGGCCGGCGAGGGCTGGCGGATCTACTCGGCGCCGGCGTTCCACCAGGTGGTCGGCCAGTTCGTGCTGGACGGGCAGACCGCCCGGCTGACCCAGGCCGCGCTGGAGACCCTGGCCGTGATCGCCTACCGGCAGCCGGTCACCCGCGGGCAGGTCTCGGGGGTGCGCGGGGTCAACGTGGACGGCGTGGTGCGGACGCTGACGGCCCGCGGGCTGGTCGCCGAGGCGGGCACCGACCCGGGCTCGGGTGCGCTGCTGTACCGGACCACGGGATACTTCCTCGAGCGGATGGGCCTCACGAGCCTCGACGAGCTGCCCCCGCTCGCCCCGTACCTGCCCGACATCGACGCGTTCGACGGGCTGGACGGGGCCGCAGTGACGACAGGAGACGTGTGATGAGTGCAGCAGGACAGGGCGGTCGCGGCCGCGGTGGCGCGGGCGGCGGTGCCCGCGGGGCCGGTGGCTCCGGCGGTCGGTCCGGGGGTGCCGGACGCGGCGGCGCGGGTGGCGCGGGCCGCTCGGGCGGCGGCGCGGGCCAGGGCGGTGGTCGCCCTGGTGGCGGCGCCGGGTACGGCGGCGGGCGGTCCGGCTCGGGCGGCCAGGGCGGCGGCTCCGGCCATCCGTCCTCGGGTGGCGGCTACGGCGGCGGCGCGGGTCGTCCGTCGTCGGGTGGCGGCTACGGCGGCGGCGCGGGTCGACCCTCGTCGGGTGGCGGCTACGCCGGCGGCGCGGGTCGTCCGTCCTCGGGTGGCGGCTACGGCGGCGGCTCCGGGCGCCCCGGCGCCGGTCGCCCGGGCGCGTCGTCGTCCGGTCGCCCCGGCGGCGCCTCGTCCGGTCGCGTCGCGGGTGCGTCCCGTCCGGGCGCCGCGCGCTCCGGCACCGGCGGCCCCCGTACCGGCGCCCCCCGCGGTGCCGACACCGGCCGTCCGGGCTCGGCCTGGCCGTCCCGCCCGCCGCAGCAGCGCCGGACGCCCCCGCGCGGTCCGCGCCCGACGGACATCGACGTGCACGACCCCGAGGGCGTGCGCCTGCAGAAGGTGCTCGCGCAGGCCGGTCTCGGCTCGCGCCGCGCGTGCGAGGAGCTGATCGCGGCCGGCCGCGTGACGGTCGACGAGCAGGTCGTGCTGGAGCTCGGCGTCCGCGTCGACCCGCGCACCGCGGTCATCCACGTCGACGGCCTGCGGCTGCAGCTCGACAAGGACGTCATCACGCTGGCGCTGAACAAGCCGCTGGGCGTCGTGTCGACCATGCACGACCCCGAGGGTCGCCCGTCGCTCGAGCAGTTCGTCCAGAACCGCGAGGAGCGCCTGTTCCACGTCGGCCGGCTGGACGCCGACTCGGAGGGCCTGATCCTGCTCACCAACGACGGGGAGCTCGCCAACCGGCTGTCGCACCCGTCGCACGGCGTGTCCAAGACGTACCTGGCGACCGTCGAGGGCCGGGTCCCGGCCGGTGTCGGCGCGCGGCTGAAGAAGGGCGTCGAGCTCGAGGACGGCGTCGTGGCGGTCGACGCGTTCCGCGTCGTGGACGCCACGCCGCAGGCGAGCATGGTCGAGATCGTGATCCACGAGGGCCGCAACCGCGTCGTCCGCCGGCTGCTGGAGGAGGTGGGCCACCCGGTGACCCGCCTGCTGCGCACCCAGATCGGCCCGATCAAGCTCGGCGACCTGCGCCCGGGGCGCACCCGCGTGCTCGGGAAGGCGGAGGTCGGCTCGCTGATGACGTCGGTGGGCATGTGAGCACGAACGGCACGGCCGCGGTGGTGACCCGCGGCCCCGTCCGCGTGGTCGGCACCGGGCTGCTGGGCGCCTCGGTGGGCCTGGCGCTGACCGCGCGCGGCGTCGAGGTGACGCTGCACGACCCGTCCCGCACGGCGCTGGCGCTGGCCCGCGACGTGGGCGCGGGGCGGCCGGCGGCGGAGGGCGACCCGGAGCCCGCGCTCGTCGTGGTCGCCGCGCCGCCGGACGTGACGGCGGACGTGGTGCGGGCCGAGCTCGCCGCGCACCCCGGGGCGGTCGTCACGGACGTGGCGAGCGTCAAGGGTTACGTGCTGAACGAGCTGCGGGCCGCCGGCGCGGACCTGACCCGGTACGTCGGGTCGCACCCGATGGCCGGGCGGGAGCGCTCCGGCCCCGCCGCCGCGGTGCCGGACCTGTTCGTCGGGCGGCCGTGGGTCGTCGTCGGCTCGGGGGAGTCCCGGCCGGACGCGCTGCTCGCGGTCCGGGCGCTGGCGACGGACCTCGGCAGCCTGCCGGTGACCATGGACGCCGCCGAGCACGACGCCGCGGTGGCCGTGGTGTCGCACGTGCCGCAGGTCGCCGCCAGCCTGGTGGCGGCGCGGCTGCGCGGGGCCGACCCGGACGCGCTCGGGCTCGCGGGCCAGGGGCTGCGCGACGTCACCCGGATCGCCTCGTCCGACCCGGCGCTGTGGACGTCGATCCTCGCGGCCAACGCCGGCGCCGTGCGCGCGGTCCTGGCCGGGTTGCGCGACGACCTGGACGAGGTGCTCGGGGCGCTGGACAGCGCGGCCCGGGCCAGCGGGCCGGAGGACGTCGAGCTCGGCGCCCTGGCCCGGGTGGCGCGGCTGATCGCCGACGGCAACGCCGGCGTGGCGCTGGTGCCCGGCAAGCACGGCGGCGCGCCGCGCACGTACGCGGTCGTGACGGCGCTGGTGCCGGACCGGCCGGGCGAGCTCGCACGGCTGCTCGCCGACGTCGGCGCGGCCGGCGTGAACCTGGAGGATCTGCGGCTCGAGCACGCGGCGGGACGGCCCGTCGGCATGGCGGCGGTGTCGGTCGACCCCGCGCGCTCGGCGCACCTGGAGGCGGAGCTGACGGCCCGCGGTTGGAGGTTGGTCCGGTGACGACGCACGAGGTGCGCCGACCCGTGGTGGTGGCGATCGACGGGCCGTCCGGCTCGGGCAAGTCCACGGTGTCCCGGCGGGTCGCCGAGCGGCTCGGCCTGGCCTACCTGGACACGGGCGCGATGTACCGCGCCGCGACCTGGTGGGCACTGCACCGCGGGGTCCCGCTCGCGGACGCCGACGCCGTGGCGCAGCTGGTCCGCGAGATGCCGCTGGTCATGGGCGTCGACCCGCGCGAGCCCGGCGTGCACGTCGACGGGCACGACGTCGGCGAGGCGATCCGCGAGACGGCGATCTCCGCGGCGGTGAGCGCCGTGGCCACCAACCTGGAGGTGCGGGCCGAGCTCGGCCGCCGGCAGCGCGCGGAGATCGCGGCGCAGGCGGCGTCGTCGGCCTTCTCGCAGGGGCGCGGCATCGTGGCCGAGGGCCGGGACATCACCACCGTGATCGCCCCCGACGCCGACGTGCGGCTGCTGCTCACCGCCAGCGAGGAGGCCCGGCTGGCCCGGCGCGCCCGCGAGGTGCACGGGTCCGACGACGCCGACGCGGTCGAGGCGACCCGGGACCAGGTGGTGCGCCGGGACGCGGACGACTCGACGGTGTCGCAGTTCCTCGTCGCGGCCGACGGCGTGGTCACGGTCGACTCCTCGGAGCTCGACCTGGATCAGACCGTCCAGGCGGTGCTCGACGTGGTGGCGCGCACCGCGGACCTGCACGCGTGACCGGCGGCGCGGACGTGGCGGCGTCGGCGTCCCGTGCGGCGGCCGCGGTGCCCGCCTCCCGGCCGGTGCCCGGGTGGGCGCGCGGCATCGGCACGTTCCTCGCGCACGGCGTCTGGGACGCGCGGGTCGTCGGCGCGGAGCACGTGCCGGCGTCGGGGCCGGTGGTGTTCGCCGCCAACCACACCAGCGTCATCGACGGACCGCTGCTGCAGGGCGTCACGCCGCGCCCCGTGCACATCCTGGTCAAGCACGAGATGTTCCGCGGCCCGCTGGGCGCCGTGCTGCGGGCCGCGCAGCAGATCCCGGTCGACCGGTCCGGCGGGCGCGCCGCGCTGGTCGCCGCCCTCGCGGTGCTGCAGCGCGGCGACGCGGTCGGCGTGTTCCCGGAGGGCAACCGCGGGCGCGGGGACGCGGCGTCCGCGCGGGCGGGGGTCGCGTGGCTCGCGGTGCACGGCGGCGCGCCGGTCGTCCCGGTCGCGATCCTGGGCACGCGGCGCACGGGCGAGTCGGTCGGCCACATCCCGGGGCCCCGGCGGCGGCTACACGTCGAGCTGGGCGCCCCCCTGGACCTGTCACCCGCCGCGGGGCAGTCGCGCCGCGAGGCGATCGGGGCGGGCACGGAGAGCGTGCGGGCGGCGCTGTCCGCGCTGGTGCGGGACGCCGCGGCGCGCACGGGCGCGGCGCTGCCGACCGACTGACGCGCGCGCCGGCGCCGGGCCGCCGGGCGACCCCGGCCGGGGCGCGGTTCGTCCCCGGCCGCTCGGTCAGGGAGAATGGTGCCCATGCGTGACAGCGAGCCGGCCCAGCCGACCACCTCCGAGGACCTCGACGGGTCCGCCGCGGAGTCCGACGACCTCGGGGGCGGCCCCGCCGAGGCCGAGCCGTTCGACGGCACCGACGTGACCGCGGAGGCGGAGGACGACGAGGCGCGCGAGCGCGCCCTGCGGGCCGGCCTCGACGACTACGAGCTCGAGGACGAGGACGTCGCGCTGCTGTCCGGCGACGTGGACGACCTCGACGAGGACGGCTCGAACCAGGCGCTGCCCGTGCTCGCCGTCGTCGGCCGCCCGAACGTCGGCAAGTCGACGCTGGTCAACCGCATCCTCGGCCGCCGCGAGGCGGTCGTCGAGGACAAGCCGGGCGTGACCCGCGACCGCGTGTCGTACCCCGCCGAGTGGGCCGGCCGCCGGTTCACGCTGGTCGACACCGGCGGCTGGGAGGTCGACGTCGCCGGCATCGAGGCGCGCGTGGCCGAGCAGGCCGAGGTCGCGATCTCGCTGGCCGACGCCGTGCTGTTCGTCGTGGACGCCACGGTCGGCCCGACGGCCACCGACGAGCGCGTCGTGCGCCTGCTCCGGAAGTCCGGCAAGCCGGTCGTGCTGTGCGCCAACAAGGTCGACGGCCCGCGGGTCGAGGCCGACGCCGCCGAGCTGTGGAGCCTCGGCCTGGGCGAGCCGCACCCCGTCTCGGCCCTGCACGGTCGCGGCACCGGCGACCTGCTGGACGCGGCGATGGCCGCGCTGCCGACCGTCTCGCAGCACGCCACGGCCCGTCCCGGCGGCCCGCGCCGCGTCGCGCTGGTCGGCCGCCCGAACGTGGGCAAGTCGTCGCTGCTGAACAAGGTGCTGGGCACCGACCGCGTGGTCGTCGACGACACCGCCGGCACCACCCGCGACCCGGTCGACGAGCTCGTCGAGCTCAAGGGCGTGCCGTGGTGGTTCGTGGACACCGCCGGCATCCGCCGTCGCGTGCACCAGACCTCCGGCGCCGACTTCTACGCCTCCCTGCGCACGCAGGCCGCGATCGAGAAGGCCGAGGTCGCCGTCGTGCTCCTCGACGCCTCGCAGCCGCTCACCGAGCAGGACACCCGCGTCATCCAGCAGGTCATCGACGCCGGCCGCGCCCTGGTCATCGCGTACAACAAGTGGGACCTCATGGACGAGGACCGCCGCCCGTACCTCGAGCGCGAGATCGAGAAGGAGCTCGTGCAGATCCAGTGGGCGCCGCGGGTGAACATCTCCGCGCGCACCGGCTGGCACACCGACCGGCTCGTCCCGGCGCTGACCCGGTCGCTCGAGTCGTGGGACACCCGGATCCCGACCGGCAGGCTCAACGCGTTCCTCGGCGAGCTCGTCGCGGCGCACCCGCACCCGCTGCGGGGCGGCAAGCAGCCGCGCATCCTGTTCGCCACGCAGGCGTCGACCCGCCCGCCGCGTTTCGTCGTGTTCGCGACCGGCTTCCTGGAGGCCGGGTACCGCCGGTTCATCGAGCGCCGGCTGCGCGAGACCTTCGGGTTCGAGGGCTCGCCGATCTCGATCTCGGTCCGCGTCCGGGAGAAGCGCAAGCGGTGACCCGCGGGGCGGAGGTCGAGCGGGCCGGCGACCGGGCGGTCGAGGCGGATCGGCACCACGTGCGGCGCCGCTCGCCGGTGCTCGTCCTCGGCCTGCCCCGCGACCCCGCGGGACCCCGGCACGTCGCCGGGTTCCTGGCGGTCACCGTGCTGACGGTCCTGGTCACCCGCGGGCTGCTCGCGCTGACCGGGTTCCCGCAGCTCGGCGGCGACGGCCTGCACATCGCGCACGTCCTGTGGGGCGGGCTGCTGATGGCGGTCGCGGTCGTCGCGGTGCTGTCCTGGGCCGGGCCGGTCGTTCGGCCGCTCGCCGCCCTGGTCGGCGGCATCGGGTTCGGGCTGTTCATCGACGAGATCGGCAAGTTCGTCACGTCGGACAACGACTACTTCTACGAGCCGACGGCGTCGCTGATCTACGTCGTCGTGGTCGTGCTGGTCCTGGTCGGCGAGGTGATCCACGGCCGGCGGCGCGACCCGCACGAGACGCTCGCCGCGGCCGCGGACCTCGCGGTGGCCGGCCTGGCGGGCGGGTTCTCGCCGCGTGCCCGGCGGCAGGCCCGCGAGCTCGTGGCCGGCGCCGGCGACGTCCGGGGAGCCGCCGAGGTGCGGGCGCTGCTCGACGTGGTCGAGGACGACGCCCGCGAGCTGCCGGACCCGATCAGCGCGGTGTCCCGCGCCGTCGTGACCGCGTCCCGCCGGCTCGTGCGCGTGCGCTGGCTGCCGCGCCTCACGGTGGGCGTGCTCGCGCTCGTCACGCTGTACACCGTGGTGCGCGGCGTCGTCCTCGTGTCGACCGGGGCGGACCTGCCGTGGTGGGCGATGGTGGGGCTGCTCGCCAGCGGCGCCGCGTCGCTCGCGTGCTCGGCGGTGGGGCTGCGGCTCGTCGGCGAGGACCGTCGGCGGGGCTACGAGTGGTTCCGGCGCGCCGTGCTGGTCAACCTGCTGCTCAGCCAGATCTTCCTGTTCCGGATCGACCAGTGGGGCGCGGTCACCGGACTGGTGGTCGACCTGCTGCTGCTGGGCGTGGTGGCGGCGGAGCTCGACGTGCTCCGCGGCCGCTCGGGGGACGACGACGTGGCCCGCGACGCGGCGGAGGAGACGGCGCCGGCGCACTGAACGGCGGGCCGGGGCGCGGCCGGCCCCGGTGCGATTTGGACCTGGGATGCATCTGAGATACATGTAGTACCCATGAAGTCCTCCACGCCCGCACCACCCGCCGCCGAGGCCGCCTACCGGCACGTCAAGGACGCGCTGCTGTCCGGCCGGCTGCCCGCGGGGGAGATGCTCAGCGAGGGCGATGTCGCGGCCGAGCTCGCGATGAGCCGCACCCCGGTCCGCGAGGCGTTCCTCCGGCTCGCGAGCGAGGGCTGGCTGCGGCTGTTCCCGAAGCGCGGCGCCCTGGTCGTCCCGGTGGCGCCGGGGGAGGCCGAGGCGGTCGTCGACGCGAGGCTGCTGCTCGAGTCGCACGCCGTCGACGTCGTCGTGGGGTCGGTGCCCGCCAGGCAGGCGCTGGCCACCGCGCTGCGCGCCCTGGTCGACCGGCAGCGGGAGGCCGTCGCCGCGGGCGACCTGGAGGCCTACGCCGAGCACGACGCCGCCTTCCACCTCGCGATCGTCGCGGCCGGCGGGAACGACCTGCTCACCGGGTTCTCGGTCACCCTGCGCGAGCGGCAGCGCCGGATGGTGGCGCTGTCGGTGGGCGCGGCGGGGGAGCGCGCCCCCGGGTTCGTCGAGGGGCACGAGGCGCTGGTGGCGGCGATCGAGGACGGCGACCCCGCGGCGTTCCGCGAGCGGCTGCGCGGGCACCTGCACGGGGCGCACCTCGACCGGGACGGCGGCGCGCGGTGACGGCGACGGAGGCCGGGACCGCGGCGGAGACCGGCAGCCGGGCGGCCGCCACGCCCCGGGCGGCGACGCCGGACCCGCGCGCCTGGCTGCGCGTCGGCGCCCTGATGTTCGCGGTCGCCTGGGGCGGCAACGAGTTCACCCCGCTGCTGGTCATGTACCGCGAGGTGAGCCACCTGTCGGCGGTCACCGTGAACGTCCTGCTCGGGGCCTACGTGCTCGGCATCGTCCCGGCGCTGCTGGTCGGCGGGCCGCTGTCCGACCGGTACGGCCGGCGCCCCCTGCTGCTGCCCGCGGTGCCGCTCGGCATCGTCGGGTCGCTCGTGCTCGCCCTCGGCCCCGCGTCGGTGCCGGCCCTCGCGGCCGGGCGGGTGCTGTCCGGGCTCGCGCTCGGCCTCGTGATGGCGGTCGGCACCACCTGGGTCGCGGAGCTGTGCGCGGCCACCGGGTCGCCGCAGGCCGGCGCGCGCCGGGCGTCGCTCGCGCTGACCCTGGGCTTCCTGCTGGGCGCGGGCGTGGCCGGCGCCCTGGCGCAGTGGGGGCCCTGGCGGACGGGCACGCCGTACCTCCTGCACGCGGCCGTGACCGTCGTCGCCGGGCTCGCCGTGCTGGCGGTCCCGGAGACGCACGCGGCGCGCCCCGCCGAGGACCGCGTCCGGCTGCGCGACGACCTGCGGGTCCCGGCCGTCGGCCACCGCCGGTTCCTCCGGGTGGTGCTGCCGCTGGCGCCCTGGGTGTTCGGCGCGGTGGGCTCGGCGTACGCGGTGCTGCCCGGGCTGATGCGGGAGCACGCGGGCGGGGTGCCGATCGCGTTCTCCGCGCTGCTGACGGTCGTCACGCTGGCCGTCGGGTTCGGCGTGCAGTCGGTGGCGCGGCTGATCGACACCCGGCACAGCGCCCGGGCGTCGGTGGTCGCGCTGGCGATCCTGGTCGTCGGGATGGCGCTGGCCGCGTGGGCCGCGGCGACGCTGGCGCTCCCCGTCGTGCTGCTCGCCGCGGCGGTGCTCGGCGCGGGCTACGGGCTGGCGCTGGTCGCCGGGTTGTCCGAGGTGCAGCGGATCGCCACCCCCGACGACCTCGCGGGGCTGACGGCGGTGTACTACTCGGCCGCGTACCTCGGGTTCTTCGTGCCGGCGGTGCTCGCCTGGCTGTCGACCCGGTGGGCGTACCCGGAGATGTTCCTCGCCGGGCTCGGGGTCGCGGCGGTCTGCCTGGTCGTGGTCGCCACCGCGTGGCGCGCCCATCTGCCGGCGGGGGACGGCGGGACCGTCCGGATACGGTAGAGTTTCCGAGGCTCCTGCGGGGGCCGCCGAGGTCCCTGCGGGGACCATCGGGCTGTGGCGCAGCTTGGTAGCGCACTTGACTGGGGGTCAAGGGGTCGCAGGTTCAAATCCTGTCAGCCCGACGTGGAAGCCCTGGTGGGAGAGATCCCACCAGGGCTTCGTCGTTCCCCGGGGAGGTCATCCCGGCAGCCGCGCCAGCCGCCGGACGGCCGCGAGCCCCTCCGGCGAGCCGGGCCAGTGCCGCGCCAGCGCGTCCGGGCCCGCGCGTCGCACCACCGACCGCAGCACCCGCGCGACGACGATCGCGTCGTCGGCCCAGCCGACCACCGGGATCATGTCGGGGACCAGGTCGAACGGCAGCGCCAGGTAGCCCAGCAGCAGCCACAGCCGGACCCGCACCCCCCGCGGGAGCGTCGGGTCCGCCGCCAGTCGGCGCACCAGCCGCACGACGTCGGGGAGCAGGCGGAGCAGCTCCCGCAGCCGCAGCTCGTCGGGGTGGGTCGCCCACAGCGCGGCGACGAGGGCGAGCCACAGCAGCACGACGCCCCCGACGACGCCGGCCAGCGCCCAGGCCCAGTCCGGCACGACGCCTGCCTCAGCCGCGCGTGCCGGTCAGCACGACCAGCCGCTGGGTCGCCCGGGTCATCGCGACGTACCGGTCGACCGCCCCGGTGACGCCGCCGCCCCAGCGCTCCGGGTCCACCAGCACCACGAGGTCGAACTCGAGCCCCTTGGCCCCGGCGGGTGACAGCGACCGGACCCGCGGCGCCCCGGGGGCCTCCCGGTCGGCGCCGATCACGCAGGCGACGCCCTCGGGGTGGTCGGCGAGCCAGGACGCGAGCAGCCCGTCGAGCTCCGCCACGGACCCGTGGCCGACCGGGACGCCCGTGCTGCGGACCGAGGTCGGGACGTTCGCGTCGGGCAGCGCCGCGCGGATCACCGGCTCCGCCGCGCTCATCACCTCGGCGGGCGTGCGGTAGTTGATCGTCAGCGACGCGACCGTGGGCGCGCCGAGCCCGACCCGACCGAGCCGGTCCGCCCAGGACTCGGGGAAGCCGTGCCGGGCCTGCGCCCGGTCGCCGACCACGGTGAGGCTCCGGGACGGCGACCGGCGCAGCAGCATCTGCCACTCCGCGTCGGACAGCTCCTGCGCCTCGTCGACGACGACGTGCGCGAACGGACCGGCCAGGCGGTCGGTGTCGGTCCGCGCGTCCTGCGGGCCGCCGAGCAGCGCGTGCTCCAGGTCCGCCCCGCGCAGCATGTCGAGCATGCCCTCCTGCTCGCCCTCGTGGTCGGCGGCGATCAGGTCGTCGGCCACCCGCGCGCGGTACTCCCGCTCCGCCGCGACCTCGGCCTGCCGGAGGTGCCGGCGCCGCGACGCCCCCGGGTCGCCGAGGCGCTGCCGGGCCGCGTCGAGCAGGGGCAGGTCGGCGTCGGTCCACGCGCGGGGGTCCGCCCGCTGCAGCAGGCGCACCTGCTCGGGCGTCAGCCAGGGGGCGCTGAGCCGCAGGTAGGCCGGGACGGACCACAGGTCGGCGACGAGCTCGCCGGCGTCGAGCACCGGCCAGGCCCGGTCGACGGCGGTGCTCAGGTCGCCGTCGCGCCGCAGGGCGCGGCGGAGCAGGTCGGCGGGGATCTCCTCGTCCTCCTCCCGCGCCTTCTCGGCCAGCAGGTCCAGCAGCGCCTCCCAGATCACCTCGCGGGCCTCGTTGTGCGGGGTGCCGGGGTCGGGGGCGCCGAACGCCTCCGCCCAGTCCTCGGGCCCGAGCCAGAGGTCGGCCCACGGGGTCTCGACCAGCAGCCCCTCGGTCGGCGGGCGCTCGGAGAACCGCACCGCCGGCTCGATGGCACGGACCATGTCGAGGGTGCCCTTGAGCCGGGCGACCTCGGGGTCGTGCTCCGGGACGGCCACCGCGCCCTCGGGGACCAGGTCGCGCAGCACGCAGGTGCGGGCGCCGTCCTCGCCCAGGTTCGGCAGCACGTCCGCGACGTAGTCGAGGTACGGGCGGCTCGGTCCGACCACGAGCACCCCGCCGCGGCGGGGCTCCACCAGCGGGTCGGCGTACAGCAGGTAGGCGGCGCGGTGCAGGGCGACCACGGTCTTCCCGGTGCCCGGGCCGCCGTCGACCACCAGGGTCCCGCGGGACCCCGCCCGCACGACCGCGTCCTGGTCGGCCTGGATGGTCCCGAGCACGTCTCGCATCCGCGCGGTGCGGCTGGTGCCGAGGCTGGCGATGAAGGCGGACTCGTCGTCCAGCGCGGCCTGCGCCGCGACGGCGCCCGACCCGTCGGCGGTGAACACCTCGTCCCAGTAGTCGGTGACGCGCCCGCCGGTCCACCGGTACCGGCGGCGTGCCGCGAGGCCGAGCGGCCGCGCGCGCGTCGCGCCGAAGAACGGCTCCGCGGCGGGGGAGCGCCAGTCGACCAGCAGCCGGCGGCCGTCGGCGTCCGTCAGCCCGAGCCGGCCGACGTACACCGGCTCGCCGCCGTCGTCGGGCGTGATCCGGCCCAGGCACAGGTCCAGCCCGAACCGGCGCAGCGCGCGCAGCCGCGTCGACAGCCGGCGCACCTCCGCATCGCGGTCGAGGGTCTCCTGGCCGCGGCCGGCCGGCTGCCGGCGCACGGCGTCGAGCCGCCCCGCCAGGTCGGCGGTCGTGGCCTCCAGCGCCTCGGCGACCGCGGCGAACCGGCGCTCGTCGGCGGCGATCAGGGCGGGGGCGGCCTTGGCGGCCAGGCGGTCGGGCAGGGCGAAGGCGGAGGCGGCGGTCGCGGTCATCGGGCTCCTCGGGCGCAGGGGTGGTGCGCCGAGGATTCTGGGCCCCGGTGGGGGCCTTGCGGCAAGACCCCCACCGCGCTATACGTTGAGAGTGCCGGAGGCGCCCGCGCGCGGCGTGGCCTACCGTTCCTGGGTCTGGCCTGTGCATCCACCAGGCAGCTCCCCTCCCGGAAGGTCCTCCCCGTGCGCCTGTCGCCCCTCGCCGTGCCCGCCGCCGCCCTCGTCCTCGCGCTCGGCCTCGCCGGCTGCTCCTCGGACGAGCCGAAGAGCAAGGACAAGGACCGGTCCGCGGGCGCCTCGGCGGCGCCCGCGCCCGAGCAGACGGGCCCGCTCGCGGTGGACTACGAGGTCGACGCCGTCGACTTCGGCGCTCCCGGCGCGGTCACGGCGCCCGGCACCGCGCTCGGGCTCGGCCAGCCCGCGTGGCTGAACCAGACCGAGACCTACGGCGACCAGGAGGTGAGCGGTGGCGTCGGCGTCGCGGTGCTCCAGGTGAGCGAGCTCGACACCTCGCTCTTCGACCAGTTCAGCAACGCCGAGGAGTTCGAGGGGTACACGCCGTACGCCGTGATCACGCAGCACCAGTGGCTGTACGACACCCCCGAGGGCTACGACCCGACCACCGTCGACCTGTTCCCGCTCGACGCGACCGGCGCCGACACGGAGTACCTGACCAGCGGCTTCTCGCTCAACTCGCCCGGCGACTCCTGCGGCCTGCTCCTGCCCGAGTACGACGAGGACGCCCGGGTGCTGGTGTCCTGCTTCGTCGCGCTGGCCAAGGACGGCGCCGTGGTCACCTCGGCGGAGTACAACAGCGAGTCGTACCAGTCGTTCATCGCGTCGTCGGACAACCCGTACTTCCCGGCGCCCGTCACCTGGCGCTGACGCCGGCCGGGGCGGGAGCCGTAGCGTGAGGCCGTGATCTCCGCACCGGCGCCCGCCCCCGCCGCCCTGCTGCTGACCGGCACGGTCGGCGCGGGCAAGAGCACCACCGCCGACCACGTGGGCGAGCTGCTCGCCGAGCGCGGCGTCCCGCACGCGGTCGTCGACCTCGACGAGCTCCGGCGGTCCTGGCCGGCACCGCCGGGCGACCCGTTCCAGCAGGACCTCGAGCTGGAGAACCTCCGGGCGGTCGCGGCCGTCTACCGGCGGCGCGGCGCCGCGCGGCTGGTCCTCGCCGGCGTGCTCGAGGACCGGGACTCGCGCGCGGCCTACGCCGACGCGGTCGGGATGCCGCTCACCGTGTGCCGGCTCCGCCTCGCCGTCCCCGCGGTGCGCGACCGGCTCGACGTCCGGCACGCCGGGCACGCGTCGGTGCTCGCGTGGCACCGGCACCGCGCGGGGGAGCTGCACGCGATCCTCGAGGCCGCGCGCGTGGAGGACCACGTGGTCGACGTCGAGGGGCTCGCGCCGGCGGAGGTGGCCGCGGCGGTGCTGCGGGCGGTGGGCTGGGCCGGGTAGCCGGGCCGCCGTGCCGCGCGGTGCCGCGCGTGGTCGACTGGCCCCGACCGCACGTCAGCCGCACGGGAGGACCGCACCATGGCCGAGCCGATCCACGTCGGGGACCGGGTGTCCTGGAACACGTCCCAGGGCCGCACGCGGGGGCGGGTCGTCGAGCGGCGGACCGCGGACTTCCAGCACGACGGCCAGACGTTCACCGCCTCCGAGGACGAGCCGGCGTACCTGGTCGAGTCCGAGAAGACCGGGGCCCGGGCCGCGCACAAGCGCTCGGCGCTGCGTCGGCTCGCGTCCGGCTGACGCGCCGGGGTCGGCACGCCCGGGTCGGCACGCCTGCCGGCGCCCGGCATCAGCGCGAGGACAGCACCTGCGCGAGCCCGACCCCGGAGCGGCCGGGGTACTCGACCCACACCGTGTACGCGCGCCCGGCGGCCTGGTCGCCGACCCACCGCTGGACCGCGGGCAGGTCCGGCGCGGCGAAGATCCGGAACTCCTCGGTGGCACCGTAGGCGCCGACGAAGTCCACCCGGTAGGTCGGGCGGTCGTCGACCTCGACGGCGTACCGCGGGTCGGTGTGCTCCGTACGCATCGCGTCTCCTCACGACGAGGGTTGCGGCCGGCGCCGGGGAGCCCGGGAAGCCGTCGGCCGGAGCGGCGCCGTTGCCGCCCGTTCCCGATGCTGCTCCCCGGGGGCCGCGCGCGGGCGGGTCGTTCGTCACCCCGGGGTGTGGGGTGCCTCACACCCCGGGGGCTGACGGTTCCGCCGCTGGGGACGCGGGCCCGGCCCGGCGCGCTCGGGCCTCCGGGATGCCGCCCGTCCCGCGTGCCGTTCCCGTTCCCGCACAGGATCCGCACAGCGCGACGGCCCGCGCGGCCGGGTGCGCCCCTACGGTCGAGGTGGTCGCCCCGCGCGGGGCGCGGGACGGGGGGTGTGATGCGCAGGGACGTGCTGGCCGGTGCGGTCGTCGGGGCGGTGCTGCTCGCGGTCGTCGGGGCGGTGCTGCTCGCGGTCGTCGGGGCGGTGCTGCTCGCGGTCGCCGGGTGCGCCGCGGGTGCGGACATCGAGATCGCGAACCAGGCCGACGACGACGTCACCGTCCGGCTCGGCGCCGAGGACCGCACCGAGGTGGGCGACGGCGGCGGGGCGCTGCTCCTCGACGTGACCGAGTGCTACGGCCCGCCGGTCGTGGTCACCTACGCCGACGCGCGCGAGCTCGTGCTCCAGGACGACCTGTGCCCGGGTGACCTGCTCCGGGTACGGCAGGACCACGTCGACCTGGTGCGGGCCGCCGACCGGGCCGAGTCCGGCGACGGCGCGCACGGGTAGCCTGCGAGCGACGCCGGCGCACCCCGCGCCGGGACGCCCCGGTGGGAGGTGGCCGTGCTGCTGACCGGCTACGCGCGCCCGGCGGTCCGCGAGCCCGTGCTGCTCGACGCCGACGGGCACCCGGTGCGCTACGGCGGCCGGTGGCCCGACGGGCCTCCGGAGGACACCTACGGCGTCGACAGCCACCCGGAGCGGTTCGCCCCGCTGCACGACGTGGCCGACGCGCTGGTGCACCACCTCGCCGCACGGTACGACGTGGCGGTCACGGACGACCTGGCGTGCGTCGCCGACCTGCGGCACCCGGTGGGATCGACCGTGCACGCCGTGCGAGCCGTGCGGGTGGTGCCGCGCCGGGAGACCGCGGCGCCCCTGACGGTCGTCTGGACGGCGTACCCCGGCGTGGTGGTGCACGCCGGGCTGCTGCACGACTTCCCGTTCCCGGTGTGCGGGTGCGACGCCTGCGACGAGTCCTGCCGAGCGGTCGCCGACGACCTGGAGTGGCACGTCGGGGTGGTCGTCAGCGGCGGGTACCGGGAGTGGGCGACCGGGTCCGGCGCGGGGTGCCAGCTGGACGGCGACGGTCGCGGCGGGGGAGGCGGCGGGCCGGCGAGCGACCGGGCGGACCGTCGGCGCGTGCGTGCCGTCCGCGAGCGGCTGGCCTCGGTCGTCGACGGATGGGCGGCCTGGCCTCGGCGGTGAGCGCCGCGTCCGGGCCGCCGGCGGCGCGGCGGGTGGACCGGGGTGTCCGGCACCCGGAGGCCGCTCAGCCGGGTACGCGGTGCACCAGCGTGTACCGCCAGAACAGCCGTCTGCGCACGCGTGCCCCGGGCAGCAGCCGGGCCGCCGCCCGCCGGACGTCCGCCAACGTGGTGTCCGGCGGCCGGGCGGGAGCCGCCATCGCGACCCGGGCGGCGTCGGCCCTCCGCGCGAGGACGAGCCCCATGACGACGTTCAGGGGGATCGCGAGCGCGGACACGGCCCGGTCCCGCCGGGTCGCCTCGCGGTAGCAGCCGACGACCACCAGCACCCCGCCCGGCCGGAGCAGCGCGCACCACCGGGTCAGGGCCTCGTCGAGCGGCAGGTGGTGCAGGACTGCCACCGCCGTCACCGCGTCGTAGGCCGGGGACCCGGTGGTCGCACCCAGCGTGTCCGCGACGGCGAACGAGGCGCGCGGGTGCCCCGCCGAGAGCGCACGGGCGGTGGCGATCGTCGGGGCGTCCACGTCGACCCCGTGCGCCTCCGCGCCCCGCGCGGCGAGGGCCCGCACGAGCCCGCCGGTACCGCAGCCGACGTCGAGGACCCGCACGGCGCCGCGCGGCACCCGGCGGAGCACCCACGGGCGGTACGCCTCGTTGTGGCTCCACGGGTGCGCGGCGTTCACGCGGTCCAGCCAGCGGATCAGCGACGACGTCACCGGACCACCCTGGCACGGGGGCGGTTCCGGGCGCGGCGGTTCGGGGCGCCGCCGTTCGGGGCACCGGCGCGCAGCCACCCGCGCCGAGCGGGTGCTCGACGCGTCGAGGGAGCATCCGGCGGGTGCTCGCCCGACGGGGTTGTCGCGAGGGGCGCGGGGGCGAGCGCCGGGTGGCCGTGGTCAGCGCCGCAGCCGGCGCAGCTGGGCCGTGACGTACGACCGCGCCCGGCGCTGACCCCCGCGCGCGCCGATGGCCGCGGCGAGGGCGTCGAGGGAGCGCGCGACGGCGTCGCCGTCCGGGGCCCAGCCGCGGCGTGCGCACTCCTCGAGCCACTCGACGACGCCGCGGTGGCCGCGCTCGGCGTTGCACCGGCGGCACGCGGGCACCTCGTTCTCGAGCCACGACGGCCCGCCCTTGGCGCGCGGCACCAAGTGCTCGCGCGTCGGCGGGACGAGCGGGCCGAACGCCCGCCCGCACCAGACGCAGCGGGCGCCGTCCCGTTCGACGGCGAGGCGCAGCCGCTCCGCGCGCGGAGAGCGTCGGGGGCCGGTGGTGGACATGGGCCGACGCTACGTCGGGCACCGCACGCCGGCGCGCCTGCCCGGCGCTGGTACCCCGCCAGAGCTCCCGCCCCTGCGCCGGCCGCGAGGCGGCGGTGCGACCACCCCGCGCCGCAGGCGCAGCGCGAACCGCCGGGCCGACCCCGCGAACCGCCCAGCCGACCCCGCGAACCGCCCAGCCGACCCCGCGAACCGCCGTCGCGGTCGGCGTCCGGCGGCTAGCGTGGTCGCATGACCCCGGCACCCGTCGCGCGCTCCGCCGCCGCGGCCGTCCTCGCCCTGCTGGCCGCGGCGTGCACCGCGCCGACCGGGCCGACCCCCGAGGAGGTCAGCGCCTGGATGGCCGACCAGGACGACGCCCCGCCGCCCGGCGGGCTGCTCGGCTCCGCGACCGGGCGGGTGGACGCCGGAGAGCCCGCGCCGACGGGCCCCGGCGCAGATCTCGCTCGACTTCGCGGCGACGGCGCGCCTCGACGGCGTGCGGCTGTCGTGCCAGGGGGAGGGGACGCTCGACTTCGACGTGTCGGTCACGACCGAGGCAGCCGCGGGCGGCACGCGGACGGAGGTGCTCGCGTTCCGCGACGTGCCGTGCGGGCCGGAGGCGCGGGACGAGGCGCTGGACGCGACCGGCGTGCTGGGCGTCGGCGTCTCCGGGTACGGCGCCGAGCGCCCCGGTGCCTGGCACGCGCTGGTGCTCGGGGCGTCCGGGGTCTGAGCGGCACCGCGTCACCGGTTCTGCCGCGGTCCGGGGCGCGCGCGACCCTCGGCCCCCGCCGCCTCGGCGGCATCCGGCGTCACGCGTCGGGGTGCGGTCCCGTCCCGGCGTACACCGGCCGTCCCGCGGGCTCGTAGGTCTGCACCGTCACGCCGCCGGGCGTCGTCGTGGACGACACCGGCGTGAGGCGCAGGTCCGGGCCGTCCTGCGGGAACAGCCGCGTCCCCTGCCCGACGACGACCGGGTAGACCAGCAGCGTCATGCGGTCGACCAGGCCGTGCGCCAGCAGCCAGCGGACCAGAGCGCCGCTGCCGGGCACCAGCAGGTCGCCGTCGCCCGTCGCCCGGAGCCGGCCCACCGCGGCGGCCAGGTCGCCCGCGAGCACCGTCGTGCCGGACCACGCCGGGTCGGTCAGCGTGCGGGACGCGACGTACCTCGGCCTGTCGTGCAGCGCGGCCGCGACCGGGTGCGCCGCGGGGTCCGGGAACGTGCCCCAGTACCCCGCGAAGATCTCGTACGTGCGCCGCCCGAGCAGGAACGCCGCCGCGCCGGCGTACTCCGCCGCGACCAGGTCGCCGACCGCGGGGTCTCCCGAGCCGAGCGCCCACCCGCCGCGCACGAACCCGCCCCGGGTGTCCTCGTCGGCGGCGCCCATGCCCTGCAGCACGCCGTCGAGCGAGACGTGCGTCGTGGTCGTCACCCGCATCGCCGGGCCTCCTCGTCGGATCCGTTCGCTGCACCGAGCGTAGGCACTCCCACCCACCGGCCCGGGTCCGCGGGGTCAGCGGCGCGTCCCGAGCGTCGCCAGCAGGTCCTCGTGCAGCTCGAACCAGACCCGGTGCGCGGAGTCGCGGTCGATGCCGGCGATCCACGCCGCGTCGTCCCGGGCCAGGTCCAGGGCCGTGACGAACCGGGCGTGGTAGCCCGCGAACCGGGGCAGCCGGTCGGCCAGCCGTGCCTCCGTCACGGCGAGTCCCCCCGCGGCCCGGGTGAGATCCCGCAGGACGTCCGCCACGGCAGCAGGTGGTCCACCGAGTCCCAGCTCGGTGAGCTGCCAGCGCGTGCAGGCCCCGGTCACCAGGTCGTTCAGCGGCCCGAACGCGTCGAGGACGTCCCGGACGACGGTCCTCGCGCCGAGGGCGTCGAGCTCCGCCGCGAGCAGCGCCTCGCCGTGGGTGGTCCCGTGCTCGGTCAGCGACCAGTCCTGCGGGCCGGCGAACGGCACGCGCGCGACCAGCCCCGCCGCCTCCGCGTCCAGGAGCAGGGCCTCGACGGCGGCGCGGGGCAGCAGCGCGCGGGCCGCGACGGCGCCCGCGTCGGCGACGCCCCGCACGCGCAGCGCGTGCAGCACCGGCAGCAGCGCGGGTGCCGCGGTCACGACGTCACCACCGTGTGCACGGTCCCCGCCGAGCCGTCGACCCGCACCAGTGCACCGTCCGGCAGGTCCCGTGCCCTCGCCAGGCCGGTGACGGCCGGGACCCCCAGCTCGCGTGCCACGATCGCGGCGTGCGAGAGCACGCCGCCGGCCTCGGTCACCACCGCGGCGGCGCGGGCGAGCGCGGGGGTCCAGGCGGGGGAGGTGGCGCGGCAGACCAGCACCTCGCCCGGCAGGAACGCGGGCAGGTCGTCGAGGCCGCGCAGGACGCGCACCCGCCCGCGCGCCGTCCCGGGCCCTGCCGGTGTACCGGTGCCGAGGAGCGCACCCCCCGCGGTGCCGGCGTCGTGCACCCCGGGGCCCGGCCGGGCCGCCGCTCTCGTCGTCACGGGCCGGGCCTGAAGGGTCCACACGGTGCCCCCGGCGTCGAGCGCCCACTCGACGTCCTGCGGGCCGCCCAGCAGGCGCTCGACGCTCTCGGCCAGGCCGGCGACGGCTTCCGCCCGGGGCGGGGAGAGGACGTCGCGGGCGCGGTCGACGCGGGCGCGGCCGCCGCGGTCGACCTGCCAGCGCTCGGGGTCGGCGCGGCCGGAGACGAGC
The DNA here is from genome assembly GCF_007679345.1 of Cellulosimicrobium cellulans. Lineage (GTDB taxonomy): Bacteria > Actinomycetota > Actinomycetes > Actinomycetales > Cellulomonadaceae > Cellulomonas > Cellulomonas cellulans_A. The sequence goes on along the minus strand of NZ_VEGH01000003.1, from coordinate 197,049 downwards.
GGCCCGCCCAGCCCGGGCACGGCCTCGACGACCGTCGTGACCGCGCCGGTGACGGGGTGCCGGGTGACGGCGACGCCCGCCGCCACCGGCGCGAGCATGGGCTGCACGAGCACCGCGACGCCACCACCGACCGGCAGGTCCAGCGCGGCCTCGTAGTCCGCGGCCGTCGCCGACGCGACCTCGCGCACCGCGTCCTCGACCTCGGCCCGGGGGACGTGCAGCACCGTGCGGAGCTGCCCCGCGTACGAGGCGTGCGCACCATCCTCCGCCCACGAGGACGACCGGACCGCGAAGGTGTCCGCCCCGACGTCGCCCAGGTGCCGAGCCAGGTCGTGCCGCCACCCGGTGTCGAGCGCGCGGGGGATCACCACGCCGTCGGGGACGGCGAGACCCGCCCGGAGCAGACGCCCGAGGGTGCGGGCCTTGGTGCCGCACCGCGCGCCGGCGGCCCGGAGCGGGACGACACCGGTCACGCCCGGTCCGCCCGGGAGAGCACGCGCGCCATGCGTTGCTGGGCGGCCTGGCCGGACCCGAGACCGAGGGCCGTCGCGATCTCCTGGAACGTCATCCCCGCTCCGCGCGCGGCGAACAGCAGCGCGGCCTCGATCTGGTCGAGCTCGGCGCGGGCCGCCGTGAGCAGGCCGAGCCCGGCGGTCACGACGTCGGGTCCGACAGCGGGGTCGGCAGCGAGCCAGGCCCCCAGCCTGACGAGGTCGCCGTCGCTCGGCGGCTGCGCGCCGTGCTGCCAGGGGCGCGCGGGCAGGGCGGCGCCCCCGGCGCGCAGGAGGACGGTGCGGTGGGAGTCGAGGTCCGCGGCGCGGGTCCGGTCGTCGGGCATGGCACCCATGACAGGACATCAACGCAGTGTTGTCAACGCGATGTTGATGCAGGCGCCGCCGGCGCGGCCGCCCTGCGCGGCGACGTCGCCCGCTCGCTGGCCGCGCTCGACCACGACGTGGTGCGGCACGCCCGGGCTAGGGGATCTCGGGATGCGCCGCGAGGTACGCCTCCGCCGCCTCGACGGCCGCCCGCTGGTGCGCCAGCCGCGCCTCCAGCTCGTCGCGGAACGCCACGAGCACCGGCGCCTGCGCCGCGGCGTCCGCGTCGGCCATCCGCTGCACGAAGTCCACGGCCGTCTTGCACTGCACGTCCGTCACGGCGAGCGCGACCGAGTCCCGGTCCCACCGGTTCGACGAGGCCCCGGCGACGGCGTACCCGCTATCGCCTCCGGCCGGCTCGAGCCCGTGCTCGGCGAGGCACGCGGTCCAGTCCGCGACGGCGGCGCGGCTCGCCTCCGAGGCGTCGGCCGCCTCGGAGGCGGTCCGGAGAGCGGCGGCGAGCTCGTCGCTGGCGTCGACCTCGGGGCTCATCGCCTGCACGGCGGCCGACGCGTTGCAGGCGTCCCACACGGACATCGGCACGTCGGGGTCGACAGGTCCTCCGCTCCGACCGCCCTCGACCGGCATGGCGTAGCCGTACTGCTGCGCCTCGGCGAGGTTCCACACCCCGTACGTCCTGTCGCTCGGCGGATCGCCCGGTACGGGCGTCTGCCACGCGATCGGGCGGCCGATCGCCTCCTCGGCGCAGCGCCAGCCCGCCCAGGTGCGAGCGCGCCAGACGACGGACCACTCGTCCTCGGTCAGGTCGTACCGGGCCAGCGGGAAGGTGATCGTGCCGGCCACCGGGTCGACCTCGGCGTGCAGGTCCGCCTCCGTCAGGGTCGGTGCGGGGGAGGAGGTGCCCGCGGGCTGGACCTCGTGGGGTGCAGTGTCGAGCGCGCGCACCCCGGACCAGGTGCCGGCGACCGCCAGCGCCGCCACGGCGAGCGCGGCGCCACCGCGGGCCAGGCGCCGCCGCCGGCCGCCGCGCACGACCGCGGCGAGGTCGACGGACATGGCGGGCGCCTCGGCGTCCGCTCGGGCGCGGAGGCGGCGGGCGAGGTCGTCGTCGGGGGCGCTCATCGGTGGCTCCCGTCCCGGGCGGAGCCCGTGTCGGTGTCGTCGGTGTCGTCGGTGTCGTCGGGGGCGAGCACGGCGCGGAGCGCGGCCATCGCCCGGGAGGCGGTCGACTTCACGGTCCCGGCGCTGACGCCGAGGTCCTCAGCCACCTCGGCCTCGGACAGGTCGAGGAAGTGCCGCAGGACCACGACGCGGCGCTGCCGCGGGGTCAGGGTCGCGAGCGCCCGGACGAGCTGGTCCCGGTCGCCGGTGCGGTCTCCCGGCGGCCGCCCGTGCAGCGGCGTGCTGTCGGGCCCGACGTCCTCGGGCGGCACCAGCACCTCGCGCCGCCGGCGGCGCCAGTGGTCGACGCGCAGGTTGGCCAGCACGCGGCGGGTGTAGCCGAGCGGGTCGCGCTGCCGGACGTGCCCCCACCGGCTGTAGGTCCGCACGAGCGCCTGCTGGACGAGCTCCTCGGCCTGGTGCCGGTCGCCGCAGAGCAGCCAGGCGGTGCGGAGCAGGTCGCCCTGGTGGAGGCGGACGAACTCGGTGAACTGGCGGTCGCGGTCGACCGCGACGGGGGCGACCTCGTCGGCACCGGGCGGGTCGGCCGCCGGTCGGGCGGGGGGCGCGTGCCCGGCTGCCTCGAACCGCTCGCGCAGGAAGTCCACGCCGTCCGCGCTGCTCATGGTGGTCACACCGTAGAAGACGCAGCGGCGCGCGGATGGGTTGCGTCGGCCGCCGGGCGGCGCGCGAGAGGATCGCCGCATGGCCGGCGACCTCCTCCTGCGCATCCAGAGCCCCGAGTTCCGGGCGATGTCCGAGCGGGTGCTGCGGGCCACCGAGCTGACCTCGCGGCTGAACGTCCTGCCGTTCGACGACGAGGCGGGCCGCGCCGCGCTGCTGGAGCAGATCCTGGGGCGGCCGCTGCCCGCCGGCGTGACGATCTACCCACCGTTCTTCACCGACCACGGCCTGAACCTCGACCTCGGGGACCGGGTGTTCGTGAACCAGAACTGCACGTTCCTCGACTACGCGGGCATCCGGCTCGGTCCGCGGGTGCTGGTGGCGCCGAAGGTCACGTTCATCACCGTCGGGCACCCCGTGGACACCGCGGACCGGCGCGTCTGGCTCACCGGTGGGCCGATCGACGTCGGCGAGAACGTCTGGATCGGCGCCGGTGCGACGATCCTGCCCGGGGTGACCATCGGCCGGGACTCGGTCGTCGCGGCGGGGGCCGTGGTCGTCGAGGACGTGCCGGAGCGGAGCCTCGTCACGGGCAGCAGGGCAGCCGTGCGGCGGACCTGGTGACGCCGGTGCCCGTCAGGACGCGACGCGCACGCCGCCGGCCCCGGTGAGCGCCGGGGCCTCCGTCCGCCGGATCTCCGCCCAGACGTCGTCCAGCGACAGCCCCAGCACCTCGGCGACGGCCGCGACGGTGGGGAACGCGGGGGTCGCGACCCGTCCGGACTCGATCTTGCGGAGCGTCTCGGGGGAGACCCCGGCGTCCAGGGCGACCGCCAGCACGGTGCGCGCGCCGCGCGCCCGCCGCAGGAGGGCGCCGAGCCGGCGGCCGCGCGCGACGTCGTCGGGGGTGAGCGGGAGCCTGACCATGTCCGGGATTCTAGTACCGGGATAGCATGGCCGGGATAGTTATCCGCACGGCGCTGGAAGGCCGCACGATGATCGAGATCCTCAACCCCGCCGAGCTGGACCGCGCCCGCGCGACCGGCGCCCTCGTGGCGTCGATCCTGCGCACGATGCAGGAGCGCAGCACCGTCGGGACGAACCTGCTGGAGATCGACCGGTGGACCCAGGCGATGATCGCGGACGCCGGGGCGGAGTCCTGCTACGTCGACTACGCGCCGTCGTTCGGCCGCGGGCCGTTCGGGCACTACATCTGCACCTCGGTCAACGACGCGGTCCTGCACGGCAAGCCGCACGACTACACGCTCGCCGACGGCGACCTGCTGACGCTCGACCTCGCGGTGTCGCTGGACGGGATCGTCGCCGACTCAGCCGTGAGCTTCGTCGTCGGGAGGACCCGGCCGGCCGAGAGCCTGGCGCTGATCGAGGTCACCGAGCGTGCGCTGGCCGCGGGCATCGCCGCCGCGGGGCCGGGTGCCCGCATCGGCGACCTGTCGCACGCGATCGGCACCGTCCTCACCGACGCCGGGTACACCGTGAACACGGAGTTCGGCGGGCACGGTGTCGGGTCGACGATGCACCAGGACCCGCACATCGCGAACACCGGCCGGGCCGGGCGCGGGTACACCCTGCGACCGGGGCTGCTGCTGGCGATCGAGCCGTGGATCATGGCCGACACGGACGAGCTGGTGACGGACGCCGACGGCTGGACGCTGCGCAGCGCGACGGGGGCACGGACCGCGCACAGCGAGCACACGGTGGCGATCACGGAGGACGGGGTCGAGGTCCTCACGCTGCGCTGACGCGCGCCTCGGCCGCCGGGTGGACGTCCTGTGCGCCTTCCCGGTGCGTCCTGCGGAACGGCTGCGACGCCTCACAGGCGCGTCCTAGCGTCGGCCGCATGGGGATCCTGGTCGAGCTGGATCCGGGGCGGCCGGCCGACCCGGACCGCGCCCGGCTGCTGCGCCGCTGGTCACGATTGCTGCGGTGGGCCGCGGCGACGGCCTTGGCACTCCCGGTCCTCGTCGCCCGGTGGGCGGCGGGCGTCCCGGAGCCGGTCGTCGTCGGGTCGGCGGTCGTGGCCCCGGAACTCGTCGGCCCGGTGCTCGCCCTGCTCGGGACGGTGCTCGCGCTCAGCGGCGCCGCCGCGGGCCTCGCGGCGCACGAGGCCGGTGCCGCGCCGGGCAGCCGGCGGTGGATCGTGCGGTGGCCGGTGAATCTGGGCAAGGCGGCGCTGCTCGGTGCCGGGTGGCTCGGCGCCGGCGTCGCGTTCCTGCTCGGTGCGGCGGCGGGCGACGCACGGGTGCTGGAGCCCGTCAGCCCCGCCGGGTGCCGCGTGGTCGCGGTCGAGCACGCGTACAGCGGGGTGTCGCTCTTCCTGGTCCCCGCAGGGTCGTTCCGGGCCAGGCCCGCGGAGCTGGTCCGCGCGGCGGGCCACGCTCCCGTCTCCCTCGGCACGTACGACCTCACCTGGGTCGGCGAGACGGGCGAGCTCGTGCTGCGCGGCGTCTTGTCGTACCCGCCGGACGCCGAGCCCGCGCATGCCACGGTCGACTGCACCGAGGCCGGTCACGGTGGACGCGCACGTGAGCGACACGCCGAGGCTGCGAATTCGAAACACCTATGATGACCGCATGAGCGATCCCGCGACCCCCGGCCTGGACCCCGTCGAGCTCGGCGCGTACTTCGCGCTCATCGAGGTGAGCAGCCTCCTGCGGCACACCGTCGAGCAGCAGCTGCAGGAGGCGGGCGGGCTGAGCTACGTCCAGTTCCAGCTGCTCGCGACGCTCGGCGACGCGCCGGAGGGCAGCCGGCGCATGACGGACCTGGCGGACGGCGTCGTGTACAGCCGCAGCGGGCTGACCTACCAGGCGGGTCTGCTGGAGAAGGCGGGGCTCGTGACACGCGCCCCGGCCCCCGACGACGAGCGCGGGGTCACGGTGACGATCACGGACGCCGGCCGCGGCGTTCTCGCCCGGGTGTTCCCGGGTCACATCGGCGTGGTGCGGGACCTGCTGGTCGACCCGCTGCCCCGCGAGGACGTCGAGGCGCTCGCGCGGGTGCTCGGCACCGTCCGGGACCACCTGCGGGCGAACCCGCCGCGGTCGGCGGCGCCGCGTCGCCGCGGCCGGGCGGCCCGGGGGTGACCGGGCCGCCCGGGCCGCCGGCCGGGGCGAGCGCGCGCGGAGCGGGAGCGACGTGGCCGCGTCAGGCCGCCGCGGTGGGGTAGTCGGTGTACCCCTCGGCCCCCGCGGCGTAGAACGTCGCCGGGTCGGGCGCGTTCTCGCCGAGGTCGTGGGCCCAGCGCGCGACCAGGTCCGGGTTCGCGATCGCCGCGCGGCCGACCGCCACGAGGTCGACGACGCCCTCCTCGATCAGGCCGACCGCCTCGTCGCGCGTGGTGTTCACGGCGAAGCCGGAGTTGCCGATCAGCGGCGCGCCGACCCGGCGCCGCACGTCCTGGACCAGGGCGCCGCGCAGGTCGCGGTGCAGCACGTCGACGAACGCCAGCCCCAGCGGGGCGAGCCCGTCCGCGAGCGCCGCGTACGTCGCCGCGGTGACCTCCGGGTCGGTCTCCACCGCGCCCTGGATGTCGTGCTCGGGCGACAGCCGGATGCCGGTCCGGTCGGCGCCGACCTCCGCCGCGACCGCGGTGACGACCTCGATCGCGAGCCGCGCCCGGCCCTCGGGGGTGACCCCGTAGCCGTCGGTCCGCAGGTTGCTGGCGGGAGAGAGGAACTGGTGGAGCAGGTAGCCGTTCGCGCCGTGCACCTCCACGGCGTCCAGGCCCGCGTCGACGGCCCGGCGCGCACCGGCGGCGAAGCCGCGGACGGCCTCGGCGATCTCGGCGGCGTCGAGGGCGTGCGGGACGGGGTGCGCCGCCTTGCCGGTCGGCGTGCGGATCTCGCCCGGTGCGGCGACCCCGCTGGCGGACACGACCCGTCCGGTGCCGGTGATGTCGGGGTGCGCGATCCGGCCGCCGTGCATGATCTGCATCGCGATCCGGCCGCCGGCGGCGTGCACCGCGTCGGCGACCCGGGCCCAGCCCGCGGCCTGCTCGTCCGTCTCGATGCCGGGCTGCCCGGTCCAGGTCCGGCCCTCGATCACCGGGTAGGTGCCCTCGGTGAGGACGAGGCCCATCCCGGCGCGCTGCCGGTAGTGCTCGACGAGGAGCTCGCCGGGGACCCCGGCCTCCCCGGCGCGGAGCCGGGTGAGCGGGGCCATGACGACGCGGTTGGCCAGGGCGACGCGGCCGACGGTGCTGGGGTCGAAGATCTTCACGCCGGGGGCAGCGCCGCCCGCCGGCGGCGGATTCCGTGACGTGCGCCACGCCGGCCGGGCTCGGCGGGCGCGGGCGTCACTGCCCGACGCGCCCGTCGACGCACTCCCGCAGCAGGTCCGCGTGCCCGCAGTGCCGCGCGTACTCCTCGATCCGGTGCACCTGCAGCTCGCGGACCGCGATCGCGTCGGCACCCAGGCGCTCGCCCAGGTCGGGGTGGTCGGCGACGACGGCGTCGGTCGCGGCCTGCTCCCGCGCCAGGTCGGCGAACGCCGCGGACACCAGGTCCGGGTCGGCCGCGGCGCCCTCGAAGGCCGCGTCCCCCGGCCCGTAGAGCGGCGCCGGCGGGCCGTCCGGTGTGATCCACCCGCGCCAGTCCCGCTCGACCTCGGCCAGGTGCCGGACGAGCCCGAGCAGCGACAGGGTGGAGGGTGGCACCGACCGCCGGGCGAGCTGCTCGGGGTCGAGGTCGTCGCACTTCATCAGCAGCGTCGCGCGGTACCGGCCGAGGTAGTCCAGCAGCGTGGGCAGCTCGCCGTCCGGGCTGACGCCCTCGCTGTTCCGCGGGTCGTCCGCGGGGTCGACCCACATGTCGGGGTACACCGTCGCCCTGGTCCACCGGGTGGGCTGGTCCATGCGGTTCATGGTGGCCCCGCCGTCGTCCGGGCGGCCACCGATTTCCGCCGGGGTGCTCAGCCGGCGCCCGGCTCGGCACCGAGCGCCGCGACCCGGGACTCCACCCACGCGGCGTCGTCGAGGTACATCCCGACGTGCCCGAGCAGCCGGGCGTCGCCGCCGGCGCGGTCCCGGGTGAACCGGGCGAGCGCGCGCAGCCGGACCGGCACCGCGGCGAGGACGTCGCCCGGGCGCACGCCGCCGTAGGACCGGCAGAGCAGGTCCAGGCGCCGCCGGCGCTCGGCCACGGGGACCGGGGCCGGGTCGGTGCCGCGCGGGCCGAGCGGGACCAGCCGGTACGCGAGGTAGGCCAGGTCCCAGGTGCGCGGCCCCGGCGCGGCGGTGTCCCAGTCGATCAGGGCCACCAGGCGGCCGTCCCGGAACACCATGTTGTCCGGCGACGTGTCGCTGTGGCAGACCACCTCGGCGGGCTCGCGCGGCGGCAGCCGCCACACGGCGCCGCCCCGGTCGAACGACGTCGAGGCGTCGTGCACGCGACGGAGCAGGGCCGCGGCGTCGGCGAGCACCTCGTCGCGCCAGACCCACGCGGGCAGCGGGTAGCGGGGGACGTCGCCCGGCACGTGCTCGGTCACGTCGCGGCCGCGGTCGTCGACGCCGAGCGGGGCCGGGACGCCGGCCACGCCCGCCGCGCGCAGGTGGGCGAGGAGGCGCTGCACGGTCGGGGTCCACGGCCCCGCCGCGCGGCGGACGGTGCCCCCGGCCCGGGCGGCGCCGCCCATGCCGCCGCCCGGGAGGCGGGTCTCGGCGGGCGCCGGCGTCGTGGGGTCCACGCGACCATGCTCGCGCGGCGGCACGCGGTCCTCCAGCCGATTCCGGGCAGACGCTCCCCGCGGCCGGGCCGAGGGCCCACGTCGCCCACCGCTCCCGGCGCGCCCCCCGCGGATCCGCGTGGGGCGCGCCGGGGGGCGTCGGTGCGGCGGCGCCGGGTCAGCCCTCGGCCATCGCCAGCGCCTCCTCGGCGCGCTCCGGGCTCCCGTCCGCGAGGCCGCGGTCGATCGCCCGCCGGGTCGTGAGCAGCAGCACCGCTCCCGCGCCGAGCACCGCCACCTCGGTGACCGTCAGCGCCCAGATGATCCCGGGCAGGCCGAACCAGAGGTTGCCCAGGAGCACGACCGGCACGAACAGCACGCCCTGCGTCACGGACATGACCGTCGCGGGGAGCGCCTGCCCGGTGGCCTGGAACAGCGAGGTGATCAGCCCGGTGAACCCGTTCGCGATCATCGCCGTGAGCTGGGCCGCGAGCACCGTGACCCCGAGCGCGAGCACCGCGCGGTCGGTGAGGAAGATCGCCAGCAGCGAGTCCCGGAACAGCAGCACCACGGCGGAGAAGAGCACCGCCACGCCGCCGACGGCGACCGCGGACGTGCGCAGCGCCGCGGCGAGCCGGGCCCGGTCGCCCTTGCCATACGCGTAGGCGAGCAGGGGCAGCACGCCGAGCGTCACACCCATGACCAGGAACTCCGGCACCTGGGCGATCCGCACCGCGACGCCCATGGCGGCGAGCGGGCCGTCGCCGTAGCCCGCGGCGAGGTTGTTGAGCACCAGCGCGGTGACGATGAGGAACGCCGACTGCAGGAGCGTGCCGATCCCGACGCCCAGCACCGGCTTCAGCACGGACGGCGACAGCGTGAACCAGCGCGGCGCCAGGCTGACGTGCGCGCTGTTCCGCGCGAGCCACACGGCGAAGTACGTGACGGTCACCGCGTTCGCCAGGGTGACGGCGAGCGCCGCGCCCGCGACGCCCTGGTGCAGGACGAGGATGAGCAGCACGTCGAGCACGACGTTCGCGATCGTCGAGGCGATCAGCCCCGTCATCACCTGGCGCGCGGCGCCCTCCGCGCGCACCAGCTGCTCGAGGCAGACGGCCGCCGCCAGCACGGGGACACCGGCCAGCAGGACGCCGACGAACGTCGTGGTGGCGTGCCGGGCCGCCTGGTCCGCCCCGAGCAGCGAGACGAGCGGGTCGAGCAGCAGCAGCCCGGCCCCGCCGACGAGCACGCCGACCGCGACGGTGCCCCACAGGGCGAACGCCGACACCCGCCGGATCTCGCCGGTGCGGGCGCCGTCCCGCTCGGCCGCGCCCAGGAGCCGGGAGACGAGCGCGCCCCCGCCGACGCCGAACACGTTGCCGATGGCCATGACCAGCGCGAGGACGGGTGATCCCAGGGTCACGGCGGCGAGGAGGGCGTCGTCGTGCAGGGAGCCGATGAAGCCCGCGTTGATGACGTTGTAGATCGCGCCGACGATCATCGCCGCCGCCATCGGCACGCACAGGTGCACGAGGGCGCTGACGACGGGCGCGGTGGACAGGAACCAGCGGTCGGTGCCGGGGGCGTCGGCCGGTTCGGGTGCGGAGGTGGTGGTGCGCATGGCTGCTCCGTTTCTGGGCAGGGCGAAGCGCGCGGCGGGCCGCGTGGGTGCTCAGGGGTGAGGGGTGGGCGCGCGTGGGCGCGGGGTGCCGCCGCGCGGACCGTCCGCGCGGTGGGGTGAGGTCCCGGGGGCGTCAGTCCCGCGTGGGGCGGGGGAGCGCGGCCGCGGCCTTGGTCAGTAGGGCGCGCAGGGTCTCGCGCTCGTCGGGGGTCAGGGGGGCGAGGATCGCGTCGTCCGCGGCCGCCACGGCCGATGCGAAGCCCGCGACGAGCGCGGCGCCCTCCGGCGTGGCGTGCACCCGCTTGCTGCGCTCGTCGCCCGGCTCGGTGCGGCGCTCGACGAGGCCGCGGGCCTCCAGGCCCTTGAGCAGGCTCGAGACGCTCGCGGCGCTGGTCCGGGTGATCGCGGCGACGTCCCGCTGGATCGACCCCGGGTTCTGCGCGAGGTAGCCCAGGACGAAGGCCTGCTCGTGGGTGAGCCCGCGCGAGCGGACCCAGTCCTCGCCGGCCTTCCGCTGGGCCCAGCCGATCCACCGCACCAGGTCGAGGATCGTCGTGGGGTCGGGTGCGTCCATGACGAGCAATCTAAGTGTTAGGCCTCTAACTGTCAATGCTCGAAGCGTGAGGTGCGAGCGAGGCGCCTACGCTCGCCCGCATGCCCGGTCCCGCGCACTTCGACGCGCACGCCGACGCCGACGAGCGCGGGCGGCCGCCGTACCCGTCGGCACTGTGGGAGCGGCTGCGCGCGCTGCGGCTGCTCGGGCCCGGCGTGCGCGTCGTCGAGCTCGGCGCGGGCACCGGCCAGGCCACCGGCCCGATGCTCGACGCGGGCGCGACGGTGCTGGCCGTCGAGCCGGGGGAGCGGCTCGTCGCGCGGCTGCGGCGTCGGTGGCCGCAGGCCGAGGTCCTCGTGGCCACCGCGGAGGACGCGGACCTGCCCCCCGCCTCGTTCGACCTGGCGGTGGCAGCCACCGCGGTGCACTGGTTCGACCTCGGCGTGGTCCTGCCGAACGTGCACCGCGCGCTGGTGCCCGGGGGCCACCTCGCGGTGTGGCGGAACGCGTACGGCGACCCCGAGGCGACCGTGACGCCGTTCCGCGAGCGGGTGGCCCGGATCGTGGCCCGGCGCGGCCCCCGCCCGCCCCGCCCTGCGCCCGGGGAGCTCGACGACGCGGGCTGGGCCGAGCTCCTCCGGGGCGGCGGGCTGTTCCCGGTGGTGCACCGGGAGCGGTTCCGCTGGGCGGTCGACCTCGACGCCGGCCAGGTGCGCGACCTGTTCACGACCTTCAGCGACTGGACGCCCGGCGAGGCCGAGGAGGCGGCCCAGGCCGTCAGGGACCTCGGAGGCACCGTGCGGGAGCACTACGTGACCCCGCTGCTGGTGCTGCGGCGCCTCGCGTGATGCGGCCGGGCGGACTCCGGCGACCTCAGGCCAGGTCGCGCGACGACATCGCCCGGTCGGCGGTGATCCGCAGGACGACCCGCTCGATCGTCGGGTCCGGCGTGCGGTAGCGCAGCGCGTACCGGGCCAGCGCCTCGGCCACCTCGTCCGGGTCGTCCGCGACCTCGACGGTGCCCTCGAGGGTGAGCCACCGCCGCCCGTCGACCTGGCAGAGCACCGCGCGCCCCGGGACGCCGCCGGTGCGGCGGCGGGCGTTCACCGCCTTCTGGGTCGTGGGCCGGGTCGTCACCCGCGCCAGCCCGGCATCCTCGTCCCAGGTGAACGCGACGGGCACGACGTGCGGCGTGCCGTCGCCCCGCAGGGTGGTGAGCGTCGCGAGGTGGCGCTCGGTGACGAACGCGAGCCGGGGGGCGGAGAGGCGGAGCACGCCGGGAAGCGTACGGGCCCCCGGCGGCGCCCGCGCGGGTGCCGCCCTAGCCGAGTGCCACGCGGTCGTGCGGCTCGGCCGCGTACCGGCGCCCCGGGTAGCGCAGGCCGCGGAAGTACATGGTCGTGTGGGCGATGACCTGCTGCCCGGCGATCCGCACGCCGTCGTGCTCCGCGTCGGTCGTGGTGTGCGCGTCGCTCACCAGCGTCACGTCGAACCCGCGCACGGCCGCCGACTGCGTCGTGGTGCGGATGCAGTAGTCGCTCTGCGCGCCGGCGACGACGAGCCGCGTGGCCCCCAGGCGCGCGAGCACGTCCCCGAGGTCGGTGCCGGCGAACGCGTCGCGGTACTCCTTGCCCACCACCGGCTCGTCGGGGAGCCGGGTCAGCGGCGGGGCGAGCTGCCACGGGTCGGAGCCGACCGCGAACGCGCCGTGGTCCTGCACCCACACCACCGGCACGCCCTCCGCGCGGGCGCGGTGCACGAGGGCCGCGGTCCGGGCGAGCACGCCGTCGGCGTCGACGCAGCCGTCGACGACCCCGACCTGCAGGTCGATCACGAGGAGGGCGGAGCGCTCGGTCATGCCGGCATCGTGCCAGAGCGGTGCGACCGCTAGCCGAGGCGCTCCGAGCCCTCGGCCAGGTCGGGGCTGCGCTCGGGCCGCGGCACGCACAGCTCCAGCGCCTGCGGCCGGACGGTGACGGTCAGCGTGCGGCCCGGGTCGATGACGTCGCCGTCCACCTGGCGGCGCTCCTCGCGGTCGCTGACGACGGTGATCCGCGAGGCGCGCAGCACGTCCAGGTGCGCCACCCGGTGCGGGTGCCGCAGCACGCCCCAGGCGGTCTGCACCCAGTGGCCGAGCGTGCGCGGGGCGAGCACGGCGACGTCCATCTGCCCGTTGTCCGGCTCGGCGTCGGCGAGCAGCTTCACGCCGCCCTGGAGGCGGCCGACGTTGCCGATGATCACCGAGCGCGCGCGGCGGCGCACGGGCGGCCGGTCGTCCAGGTGGATCTCGAGGTGCATGCTGCGGTCCCGCAGGTGCGTCAGCGCCGACAGCACGTAGGCGATCGACCCGGCCTTGGCCTTCAGCGCCGTCGAGGCGTCGTCGAGCAGCGCCGCGTCGAAGCCCATGCCGGCCATGACCGCGAACGTGCGGCCGTCGGCCTCGCCGACGTCGATCCGCCGCCGCCCGTGCTCCGTGGCGATCTGCACGGCCGCGGCCGGGTCGTCCGGGACGCCGAGGTTCGCGGCGAGCAGGTTGCCGGTCCCGGCCGGCAGCACCGCGAGCGCCACGCCGGTGCCCGCCAGGCCCTCGATGCACGAGCGCACCGTGCCGTCACCGCCGCAGGCGAACACGACCTGGGCGCCGTCCTCGACCGCCTGCCGCGCCTGGCCCGCCCCGGGGTCGTCCTCGGTGGTCTCGACCCACTCGGGCAGCGGCCAGCCCGCCTCGGTGAGCGCCGCCTCGACCGCCGCGCGCCGCTCCTCCAGGCCGTCGACGCGGACGGGGTTGAACACGACGACCGACCGCAGCGGCCCGGTGTCCCGGGCGAGGGAGGCGTCGCCCCGGTCGTCCGCGGTGTCGGAGGGGGAGGTCGAGCTCATGTCGCTGCTGCTTCCGTCGGGCGGGGGAGGGTCCGGCGACCGCGCACGGTCACGTCCCGCAGTGGACCACGGCCGGCGGATTCCGGCGCGTCGGCGCCGCGCTCCCGGGCGCTCGTCCGCCGGCCCGGGGGCCGCCAACGGCTCAGGCCGCGAGGTGGAACGTCCGCGCGAACCTGTCCAGCAGCCCGTCGGGCCCGTGCAGCACCTCCACCACACCAGTCGCGATGGCCCCGGCAGGGTCGAGCTCGCCCGAGATGAGCCGGCGGATGCCGGGGCCCGCGGCGAACGCGAGGTCGGCCGCCGGGTCGGTGCCGCGCGCGACGGCGAGCGCCGGGCCGTCCACCCGGACCAGCAGCTCCGCCGGGCCGACCCGCGCGGCGTACGCGGTCGGCGGCATGTCCGCGGCCACGTCCGCCCGGAACGCGGTGCGCAGGGCGACGGTCATCGAGTCGGCCGTGACCACCTGGCCCTCGCGCGGGTCGCCCATCGCCTTGAAGCCCCAGGCCCCGAGCGCGAGCACGACCGGCTCCAGCTCCCGCCCGTACGGCGTCAGCTCGTAGACGATCACCCGGGACCGCGGCGCCCGCCGGATGACGCCCGCCTCCTGCAGCTCCTTGAGCCGCGCCGCCAGGACGTTGCTCGGGATGCGGGGGAGCCCCGCCGCGAGCTCGCCGTAGCGGCGCGGCCCGACGAGCAGGTCGCGCACGACGAGCAGCGCCCAGCGCTCGCCCACGAGCTCGAGCCCGCGGGTGACGCCGCAGTACTGCCCGTAGTCGCGCGCGGCCATCGGCCTCAGGCCTGCTGGTCGGCGACGGCCGCGGGACCGTTCGCCGCCGCGACCGGGTCCATCCAGCCGAACTCGAGCAGGTTGCCGTCGGGGTCGGCGAGCTGGCGCTGGTACATGAACCCGTAGTCGGACGCGGGCCGCTCTTCGGCGCCGCCCGCGCGCAGCCCGCGGGCGACGGTGTCGTCCACCGCGTCGCGGCTGTCGAGGAAGATCGCCGTGGCGGCGGACACGGTGGTCGACGGGTCGCCGATCGGGCGGTCGCTGAAGGTCTGGAAGTAGTCGCGCGTCACGAGCATGACGTACCCGTGGTCCTCCTCGACGACGACGCACGCGGCGTTGTGGTCGGTGAACAGCGGGTTGATGGTGAACCCGACGGCCTCGTAGAACGCCTTGGCGCGCTCGAGGTCGGTCACCGGCAGGTTGACGAAGATCGCGGTCATGGTGCACTCCCTCGGACGCGGCTGACTGTGACCCGGACCACACTTGCAAAAAGCAAGTGCGGCGTCAAGACCCCGAAGAGACGGTCTCGGACCGCGCGAGCCGACGGTCCGCCGCGACGGCGACGAGCGCGAGCGCGGCCTGCTGGAGGAGCCAGCCCCCGAGCGGGACCGGCACCGGCAGGAGCAGGGCGAGCGCCCGCGACCCCACCACGAGCGCCGCCAGCCCCGCGCCGACCAGCTGCCACCAGATGCGCGACCGCGCGTGGGCGGGGAACAGCGAGCCCACGACGACGCGCAGCCCGACCGCCCACACCACGGCGGCCGCGGCGCCCCCGCCGAGCAGGACCGCGACGGCCGGTCCCAGGTCGATGACGTCCGCCTTCCCGGGACCGGCGGCCGCGCCGGCGAGCCTGCCCACCACCTCGTAGGCGAGGAGCGCGACCGCGGACGCGAGCACCGGTGCGAGCGCGACGACGGCCGTCCGACGCGGCCCGCGGTCGGAAGGCGGCGGCGCGGGGACCTGCTCGGGCGTCATGCGGCACACCGTAGCGACGGCGGCCGGCGCCGCGGGGGCGTTCCGCAGGCCGATCTGCCGGGTCGTCCGGCACGATGGGCGAGGTCGGACGGGCGGAGGGGGACTGGTGCTGCTGCAGGACACGGTGCTGGGCATCGTCGGGATGAACGTGCTCGCCGTCCTGCTCGTGGTCGCGCGGGCACCGGTGTTCGGCACCCGGCTGTACCGCCCGATGCTGCTGAACGTCGGCCTGTCGGTCGCGCCCGTGCTCGTCCTCGGGGCGGGCGTGCTCGCGGTGGGGGTGCTGATCGCCGCCGGCGCGCCGCGCGCCGTGGGCGTGGCGGCGGAGGCCGTCGTGGTCCTCGCGTGGCTGCTGCTGCTGCCCAACGCCGGGTACCTGATCACCGAGCTGAACCAGTCGCACCGCAAGCCGGGAGAGCGCGTCCCCGAGTGGTACGACATCCTCCTGGTGCTGTCGCTGGCGATGTCGGGCGTGCTGAACATGCTGATCAACGTCTTCTTCGTCCAGCTCGCGTACGTCGCGCTGCGGTTCGACGACGTCGACGGCCTGGTGTCCGCCGAGGTGCGCTGGCTGACGATCGCCGTCCTGCTGCTCGCGGCGTTCGGCGTCTACCTCGGCCGGAACATCCGGGTGAACAGCTGGGACGTCCTGCGGCCCTGGCGCCTCGTCGCCCGGATCGTGGCCCACCTGCGCGCCCCGGGCCGGTTCGCTGCGGCGGGCGCGTTCACCATCGTGTGCGGGGCGTTCTTCGGGTTGATGCAGCTCGTGGTCGTCGGGCCGCTCATCGGCGCGGTCGTCGCGCTGGACTAGCCGGAGCCGGGGCACGAATGCGCTTGACCTGCCTCGGTACGGTCGCGGCATGTCTGTCGAGGAGCTCCCGCTGGCCGGCCGCACCGCGCTCGTCACGGGGGTGTCGCGCCGCAAGGGCATCGGGTTCGCCGTCGCGTGCGAGCTCGCCCGGCTCGGCGCGAGCGTGTGCACGCACGACTTCGCGCCGCACGACGCCGAGCAGCCGTGGGGCGGCGACGACCTGGACGCCGTCGCCGCAGGGGTCCGGGCGTCGCTCCGGGGCGCCGCTGTCTCCGGCCGCGCGAGCGCGGACCTGCGTGACCCCACCGAGGTCGACCGGCTGTTCGACACGGCCCGAGCCCTGACCGGCTCCGTCGACGTGCTGGTCTGCAACCACGCCCGCAGCGGGGGCGACGGGTCGATCCTGGACATGACGTCCGACGCGCTCGACGCGTTCTGGGCGACCAACACGCGGTCGACGATCCAGCTGACGCAGCGGTTCGCGAGCCAGTTCGCCCCCGGTGACGCGCCCGGGGGCGCCGCGCCCGCCCGGCCCGGCGAGCGTCGCGCGCGCTCGGGCCCGGCGGACCCGGGGCGCGCGCCCAAGGTCGTCTGGATGACCTCGGGCCAGCAGCACGGCCCGATGCGCGGCGAGGTCGCCTACCCGGCGTCCAAGGCCGCGCTCGCCGGCGTGACCGCCACGGTGGCGGCGGAGCTGCTGGACCTGGGGATCGTCCTGAACACCGTGAACCCCGGACCGGTGAACACCGGGTACCTCGATCCCGGGTCGACCGACCGCCCGCTGGCCGAGCTCGACGCGCTGCGGGCGGCGACCCCGTTCGGCCGGTGGGGCGAGCCCGCCGACCCGGCGCGGCTCATCGGGTGGCTCGTCGGCCCGGCCGGGTCGTGGGTGGTCGGGCAGGTGCTGACGACGGACGGCGGCTTCGGGCTGCAGTGAGCGGCCGGGCCGGGCCGGGGCCGCGCCGCCGCGCTGCCGCTGTCGGTGCCCGCCCGTACGGTGAGGGCCATGCGCCGGGCGGCCGTCGTCGTGCTCTGCCTGACCCAGTTCGTCGACGTGCTGGGCGTCACCAGCGCGACCACGGCGATCCCCGTCGTCCTCGCGGGCCTGGGCGCGGACGAGGCGGCCGCCGGGCCGCTCGCCACGACCTACGCGATGTTCTTCGGCGGCCTGCTGGTCGTCGGCGCCCGGCTCGGCGACCGCTACGGGCACCGCCGGGTGCTCGCGGTCGGGCTCGTCGCGTTCATGGCGGTGTCCCTCGTCGGCGGGCTCGCGGGCTCCGTGCCGCAGGTGCTGGCGGCCCGGGCGCTGCAGGGGGCGGCGGCGGCGATGTCGGTACCGTCGGCGCTGCGGCTGCTGCTGCACGTCACGCCGGGGGAGCGGGAGCGCCGCACCGCCCTGGCGGCGTGGAGCGCCGCGGGGGCAGCGGCCGGCGCGGCCGGGTTCGTCGTCGGCGGGCTGCTGGTCGACGCCTGGGGCTGGCGGGCCGTGTTCTGGGTCAACGCGCCGGTCGGGGCGGCCCTCCTGATCGCGCTGCTGTCGACCGTCCCCGAGCTGCCGCGGGGCGGGGACCGGCCACGGGTCGACCTGCTCGGCGCCGCACTGCTCCTGGTGGCGGTGACGTCCGTCGTGGCGGGCGCGGCCCGGGCCGAGCAGGGCGGCGCGCGCGGGACGGCGCTCGGGACCGCGGCCGGTCTCGCCGCGTGCGGCCTGGTCGCCGGAGCGGGGTTCGTGCTGCGGGTGCGCCGGGCGCGCGACCCCCTGATCCCGCTTGCAGCGGCCCGCTCGGTCGAGCTGCGGCACGGGACCGTGCTGTCCTTCGTGAACACGGCCGCCACCAGCAGCGCGGGCGTCGTGGCGACGCTCGTGCTCCAGGACGACCTCGGCCAGTCGGCGCTCGGTGCCGGCACGACGCTGCTGACGCTCAGCGTGCTCGTGGTCGTCGGATCGACGCTGGCGAGGCCCCTGCTCGGGCGGGTGGCCGCGCGGTACGCGGCGGCGACGGGGCTCGCGGCGATCGCGGCGGGCGACCTGGTGCTCGTCCTGGCCGGCGGCACCCGGCTGGGGATCGCCTGCGGGGCCGGGGTGCTCGGGCTCGGTCTGGGGGTGGCGTCGGTCGCCGCGACGCACCTCGGGACCACGGTCCCCGCCGCACTCGCGGGCAGCGCGAGCGGCGTGCTCAACACCGGCGCCCAGCTCGGCACCGCGATCGGCACGGCGCTGGTGGTCCTCGTCGCGGCGGTCGCCTCGCCCGCCTGGGGGTGGGGGAGCGCGGCCGCCCTGGCGGCCGTCACCGCAGCCTGGGTGGCGTGGTCGGCCCGGCGCGCGGGCGCGGAGGGGCCGACACCGACGGCGGTCAGCCCCGGCGCAGCTCCTGGGCGAGCATCACGATGATCCCGCTCGGGCCGCGGACGTAGGTCAGGCGGTACACGTCCTCGTACGTGGCCACGCCCCGCAGCGGGTGGCAGCCGTGCCGCGCGGCGATCGCGAGGGCCTCGTCGAGGTCGTCCACCGAGAACGCGACCCGGTGCATGCCGATCTCGTTCGGACGCGTCGGCTCGGTGTCGATCGGCTCGGGGTGCAGGTACTCGAACAGCTCGAGCCGGCCGTGGCCGTCCGGGGTCTGCAGCATCGCGATCCGGGCGTGGTTGCCGTCCAGGCCCACCGCGGTGTCGGCCCACCCGCCGCTCACCTCCTCCCGGCCCAGGACCTCCAGGCCGAGATCCGTGAAGAAGGCGATCGTCGCGTCCAGGTCACGGACGGCGATCCCGACGTTCTCGAGCGCGATCGGCATGCGCCGCACGGTACCGCCGTGCGGCGCACGCCGGGAGGGTCAGCCCCGGGCGACCGCCGCCAGGAACCGCGCGCTGCGCTCCTGCAGGCCGGCGACGCGCCGCGCCACGACCGCGGCGGCGTCGTCGCCCGCCTCGGCGATCGTGGGGCGCCGGCGGGCGTTGCGGGAACACGCGAAGTCCGCGCAGATCAGCGTCCCGATGGTGTCGCCGTTGCGGCCGGACGACCCGCCGAGGCGTGCGACGAACAGCGCGACCTCGTTCGTGGCGATGACGTCCTCGCACCACGCGCACACCGCGTTCCTGCGGGTGGAGCCGTCGGACGCCCGCAGCACCATGCCGGTGACGCGGTCGTCGACGAGGGCCACGACGTAGGCGCGGCGCGGGTTCTTCGGGTCGGTCCAGCCGAGGTAGTCCAGCCGGTCCCAGTCGACGGCCGCGAGGTCGGGCACGACGGCCTGGGCCGCCTCCCGCCGGGAGCAGTTGACGAAGGACGCGCGGATCTCGGGCACGGTCAGGGCACGCATGAGCAGGCTCGCTCTCAGGGAGTGGTGACGCCCGCCGCGGTCAGGTCCGCGCGGGCACGGGGGAGCACCCGTCGCGGGGGACTCGACCCGCACCCGTGCGGGTGGGGCGGTCCGGCGCGACGGGGTCGTCCCCGTCACACAAGGTGGCCGTGGCGGCCGACCTCGCTCCCTGCGGACATCCGCGAGCTCCTCGTGCTGCTGGGCGTCGCGGCGGTGCCCGCGGCGCAGTCGTGGCGATGCTGCCGCACCGGGTGCCCCGGTGTCGACCGGATTTCCGCCGTCCCGGTCAGTCCGGCGCACCCACCGGGACCGCGACCTCCATCACCGGGCCCGCTGCGCCCGTCCCGAAGGTCGGCAGGTAGATCTCGCGGTTGTCGCCCGCTGCCGGCCTCCCGCCGCGGGACGCGCCCGACGACAGGTGGTCGTGCAGCCGGACGAGGAACGCCTGGTCGCGGGCGTGGGCGTCGTCGACCGGCACGAACTCCTCCCGGTGGGCCGGGTCGACCGAGAGCCGGGTCGCGCCCGTCGGGCGGACCAGCCCCGCGACGGGCGCGCGGACGGTGACCCGGGCCGTGCCGGAGCCGGTCGCGCGCCCGTGGTACGCGACGAACGGGTGCCCCGCCAGGTCGACCCCGGCCGCGCGCAGGGTGTCGAACAGCGCGGCGGTGCCCGCGGCGATGGCGCCGGGCAGACCCGGCAGATCGGCACGGAGCCCGAGGTCGAGCGTGAGCCGCTCGGGGACGTCGCGATGGGCGACCCGCACGCCGTCGAGCGGCGTGGAGCCCAGCGCGGCCCGGGCCCGCTCACCCGCCGCCGTCAGCGCGCGCAGGCGCTCGCGCCGACCGCCCCACAGGTCGTCGAACGCCGTGACCGGGTCCGCCGCGTCGAGCACGCGCGCGACGTCCGCGAGCGGCAGCCCGACGGCACGGAGCAGGCCGACCGACCGTGCGCGGTCCAGCGCCTCGGCCGAGAACGCACGCCGGCCCGTGCGCGGGTCCTGCGTCACCGGGACGAGCCCGCGGGCGGCGTAGAGGCGCACCGCCTTCTCGCTCACCCCGAGGGCCTGGGCGACCTGGCCGGTGCTGTAGCTGCTCGTCATGCCGGCGACGCTAGAGCCTGCCCCAGGGGCAGGTTCAACCGGGCGCGGCGCACTAGCATCACCAGGGTGAGCGACGACGCAGCCCCGTCCGGGGAGTGCCTGTTCTGCGGCATCGTCGCCGGCACCGTCCCGAGCGCCACGGTGCTCCAGGACGAGGCGGTCGTCGCGTTCATGGACGTCGACCCCGGGGCCGACGGGCACCTCCTGGTCGTGCCCAGGCGGCACAGCGCCGACCTGTTCAGCATCCCCGCCGAGGACCTGGTCGCCACCACGCTCGCGGCCCAGCGGATCGCCGGGGGAGTGCGCGCCGCGTTCGGGGCCGAGGGGATCAACCTGCTGAACTGCAGCGGCGCCGCCGCCTGGCAGACGGTGTTCCACTTCCACCTGCACGTCATCCCGCGGTACGGCGACCGGAGCAGGGACCGGATGCGGCTGCCGTTCGAGCCCGGTCGCCCGACCGACCACGAGGCGCTCGCGCAGCGGGCGCGGGTGCTCGCGGCGGCGCTGTGAGCCCGGGACGCGGCTCCGGGTGCGCACAGGTTATGTCAGAAGTCGGCGCAGGCCGGTAGCGAAGCCAGGGAGAGGTCACCGTGAACGACTGGAACACCAGCATCATCGCCGAGTTCCGCGCGAACGAGGGCAAGGTCGGCGGACGGTTCGAGGGCGCGCCATTGCTGCTGCTGCACACCACCGGGACGAGGTCCGGCCAGGAGCGGGTCAACCCGGTCATGTACCAGGACCTGGGCGACGGCCGGGTCGCGGTGTTCGCGTCGTACGCCGGGCTCGACGTCAACCCGGCGTGGTTCCACAACCTGGTCGCGGAGCCGCGTGTCTCGGCGGAGATCGGGGCCGGGACCCGTGACTTCCTCGCGCGCGTCGCCACCGGTGACGAGCGGACGACGATCTGGGAGAAGCAGAAGGCCGAGCACGCCGGCTTCGCCGGCTACGAGGCGAAGACGTCGCGCGAGATCCCGGTGGTGGTGCTCGAACCGCGCTGACGAACGGCTCGTCGACGGCGGACGGAGCGGCACAGACAGCGAGGTCGATCGAGGCGGCAAGGCCTGTCATAGCTCGCCGATAATGCACGTTATGTCATACCGTAGTCTGCGCATCGCTCTGACCAGCAGATACGCGAGTGCCAGCGCTTGTGCGGCCGTGGGCGTAGCGGCTTGTGCGCTCGTCAGCTCGTCTGAGGGTCCCTGCTGGTACCCCTCACTTGCTCTTGAGGGAACCGCGAAACCGCCGACTGGGGTGGCGAGTGACGGACAGGCCGGCACTCGCAACGAGAGGACTTCTCCATGTCGTGCACCATCGGCAGCAGCACCAGCACCGCGATGTTCCCGGCGCCGGCGGCGACGTCCGCGCCGGTCTCTCGCCCGGCGCCGGTCGTTCCGGTCTCCACCCACACGGGTGCGCTGGACGTCATGGCCTGAAACCAGGCCAGTGTGGGACGTCGTCGTGCCCCACCCCGGACCGGGGTGGGGCACGACGACCGCGCACGCCCGCAGTCGCGTCAGCCCTTCACGCCGGGCGCGGACTCCAGCGCGCCCGGTCGCGTCAGTTCTGCTGGTCGGTGGGCATGACCCATAGCTCGCTGATCGAGACGTGGCGGGGTCGGGTCACCATGTAGGCGATGCCGTCGGCGATGTCCTCCGGGTCGAGCGTCTCGGTGGTGGCGTGGAAGTGGTCGATCTCCTCGCGCACCTTCCCGGTGTTGTGGGACATCAGCTCGGTGCTCACTCCCCCGGGCTCCAGGACTCCTACGCGCACGTGACGCTTGGTGACCTCCTGGCGCAGTGCTTCGGTGAAGCCGTTCACGCCGAACTTCGTCAGGTTGTAGACGCCGTACCCGTTCGTGGCGACCCGCCCCGCGATGGAGCTGATGTTGACGATGTCCGCGACCCGGCGGTCGCTGTCGGCCGCGGCGGTCAGCAGGTGCGGGAGTGCGGCGTGGGTGGTGTACAGCAGCCCCTGGGTGTTGATGGCGATCATGCGGTCCCACTGGTCGGGGTCGGCGCCGACGACCGGCCCCAGGAGCATGAGGCCGGCGTTGTTCACCAGCACGTCGAGTCGGCCGAGCTGCTCGACCGTCTGCTGGACCGCGCGTTCGGCCTGGGCGCGGTCGCTGATGTCCGCCTCGACGACCAGCGCCGTGCCGCCGGCCTGCGTGATCGACGAGGCGAGGGTCTCGAGACGATCGCGCCGGCGTGCGACCAGGGCGACGGCGGCGCCGTCGTCGGCGAGGCGGCGTGCGGTGGCCTCACCGATCCCGCTGCTGGCGCCCGTGACCAGGGCGACGGTCCCGCTGAGCTTCGATGTCATGGTGTGCTCCTCTGCTTTCGGGGTCCTGGGCGGTCGAGCTCAGGCGTCGTCGTGCGCCAGGCTGACGGACAGCTCGCGGTGCGCGGCCGCCTGCTCCAGCAGCTGGTTCGCCTTGGTCTCGAACACCGCGACGGCGTCCTCCCCCGCGGCGAAGCGCGCCGGCGGCTGGTCCAGGTCAGACAGCTCGACGATCGCGCGGGCGAGCTTGGCCGGGTCGCCACCCTGGGTGCCGTCCATGCCGCGCCAGGCCGCCACGGTCTGCTCGGTGCGCTCGGCGTAGTCCGGGATCGAGGCGGGGGCGTACTGGGTGGACTGCGGGCTGAGCAGCTCGGTGCGGAAGAACCCGGGCTCGACGAGCATCGTCGTGATCCCGAACGGTGCGACCTCGGGGGCCAGAGCCTCCATGAACCCCTCGACGCCGAACTTGGAGGCGGCGTACGCGCTGGTGAACTCGACCGCCGAGGCGATGCCCGCGGTGGAGGAGATCGTGACGACGAGCCCGGACCGCTGCGCACGCATCTGCGGCAGTGCTGCTCGGGTGACGTTGACCGGCCCGAACAGGGTGGTCTCGATCTGGGAACGGAACGCCTCGGGCGTCATCTCCTCGAAGAACCCCGCCTGGAAGCTGCCGGCGTTGTTCACCAGCACGTCGAGGTGGCCGAACCGCTGCACCGCGGCGGCGACCGCTGCCTCGGCCGCAGCGGGGTCGGTGACGTCGAGGTCGACCGCCAGGAGGTCCTCGTGCTGCCCGACAGCCCGCGTGACCGTCGCGTTGTCACGGGCGGTGGCGACCACCGCGTGACCGGCCGCCAGCGCGGCCTTCGTGATGTCGACGCCGAGTCCGCGCCCGGCTCCGGTGATGAGGAAGACCTTCTTGTCGCTCATGGCTGTGCCCTGCTCTCGTGGGTGGCGTGGGAGTGAAGCTGTCCGAGACGGCCCCGCGGGCCGCTCACGCCATCCATGGAACCGACCGCTCGAACCGCGCGGGAGACCCTGCGAGAGGGGTACCAGCAGAGACCCCCGAAGCCGGCGACCCGAGTCGTACAGTCGAGAACATGGCCGACCGGGACGAACATCGAGACGTGCGCGGCGACGTCCGCGCGCAGATCCAGGAGTTCCTCTCCACGCGGCGCGCGCGCATCACCCCCGAGCAGGCCGGCCTGCCCCGCTACGGCGGTGACCGACGCCGGGTCCCGGGGCTGCGGCGCTCCGAGGTCGCCAGCCTGGCCGGCATCTCCCCCGAGTACATGACCAAGCTCGAGCGCGGCAACGCCACCGGCGTCTCCGAGAGCGTCGTCGAAGGCCTGGTCAACGCGCTGCAGCTCGACGACGCCGAGCGCGCGCACCTGCAGGACCTCCTACGGACGGCCGGCAGCAGCCGACCACCCCGACGTCGACCCGCCACCGAGCGCGTGCGCCCCACCCTCCAGCGGATCCTCGACTCGATGAACGGCAGCCCCGCCTTCGTCCTCAACGGACGCCTCGACGTGCTGACCGCGAACCGCCTGGGTGCCGCCCTGTACGCGCCGATCCTCGACGGTCCCCCGCGGTCGGCCAACACCGCTCGCTTCGTGTTCCTGGACCCACGTGCGCGCGACTTCTTCCGGGACTACAACCGCGCCGCGAACGACACGGTCGCCCTGCTGCGTGCCGAGGCCGGCCGTGACCCCTACGACCGGGAGCTCAGCGACCTGGTGGGGCAGCTGTCTACCCGCAGTGAGGACTTCCGCCGCCGCTGGGCCGCCCACGACGTCCGCATCCACACCAGCGGCGTCAAGCTCATCCACCACCCCGTCGTCGGCGACCTCGACCTGCCCTACGAGTCCGTCACCCTGCCGGCCGACCCCCGGCAGAGCCTGCTCATCTACACCGCCGAACCCGGATCCCCTACCCAGGACGCCCTGCAGATGCTCGCCAGCTGGTCGGCGCCCGGCGCCGCACCGGCCGCCAGGAACGATGCCGCCCCGACGGCAGGCTAAGGCCGCCGCTGACGCCCGTGGGCGCACGGCCGAGGCGGCGCTTCACGTGGCCCTGCGGGTGGGAGTACGACCGATTCCGATACGCAGAGGTGCCAGTAGTAGTCTGCGTATCGCTCTGACCTGCTATTTCATTGTCACGTGATGCTCGACCTGGCTCCTGATTCGGCGGACGCGCGGCCCGCTTTCAATCGCGGCGGATCATGCTCGCTCGGGTCAGCGGTGCACGACGACGCGCACCCGGCACCCGATCACCGCGGTGACAGCCGCCATCGCAAGCAGCGCGAGCCTGCGGACTCGCGCCTCGTGCGCGCGTCACTCCTGAGTGCCGGGGCACAGCCGCGCGCTCCCGCAGTGAGCCGGGCTCTTGCCCGCGTTCACTCTGCGTGAGAGAGTGAACACATGATGCAGGGGGACGTCCTTGTGGCTCGAGTTCAGAGGCGCGAGCGGGCGGCGCGACGCGCGCGGTCGGTCCCGCTCCTGACTGTGGCCGTTGCGCTCGGGGTGCTGGCATGGGCTCACGCAGCGTCGTCGCCCCAGCTCGCGCAGGTTGAACTGCTGACCCCGCTCGCGACGTTTTCCGTGATCTGGCTCGCGATGGCCGCGCAGCGGCAGCTCTCGGGCGCCGGATGGGGAAGGGATGGCTACGGCGTCGTGCTGGCGATCCTCGTCGCAGCAGTCGTCGTGCCGCTCGGCCTCATTGCGCCGATGTTCGTCGGGGCTGAACTGTTCCTCGGACTCGGGCTCGTTGTGCTGGGATGGCGCGGCAGGGACCGTGAGCTGTGGATTCCAGGCCTGGTTCTCGTCGCGGTCGGGCCGTTCGTGCACCTCAACGGAGCAGACAACACCGTCGGGGTGCTGGTCGCAGCGGTGACAGCTGCCGTCGTCGGCGAGGGCTCGGAGCGGTCCGCGGGCGGCGGTCTGGCCGATCCCAGTGCTCTCACGGTGCTGCTGACGGCGGCCGGATTCGCCGCGATGGCCGTCCGAGCCGCGCTTGCCGAGCGTCGAACGACGCGGATTCCCGTGCTGCCCGAAGGCGAGACGGCCTCCGGCATGGGGCGCTAGTGACCGATCAGCATCCGCTCGCCCGGCTCGATGAGACCGTGCACCAGCGGGTCAGGCTAGGGATCCTGGCGGTGCTGGCCGAGCGGACCGACGCCGACTTCACCTACCTACGGCGCGTTCTCGGGCTCACTGACGGGAACCTCGGGCGACACCTCGAGGTGCTCGTGACCTCCGGGCTTGTTGACCTCCGCCGCGGCTATGACGGCAGACGTTCACGGACGTGGGCGCGCATCACCGACGCGGGCCGGCGGTCGCTTGTCGCCGAGGTCGATCTGCTGCGGTCGATCGCCGCGCTCGTCGAGCCGCACAACCAGGACTACGACGGCAACGACTGAGGGCGCGGGGCCCCGACCCGTCATGCGGTACGACCGATCGTGATACGCAGAGGTGCCAGTAGCAGCCTGCGCATTGCTCTGACCAGAGTGTTTGGCACACGGGCGCAGCAGGTCCATCGCTAGTTCGAGGGCCGTCGCCGACCCTCGCGTCGAGCTACCGGCGTGGGCGGCGCGCGGTTGCGTCCATGCCCGCCACAGCGACGAGTTCGCCGTCAACATCGCCGCCGTCGACTCTAAGACTTGCCGCCTTGACGACGTCAGCGCACCGGATGCGCTCCACCCGTACCGGCACCACGGGAAGTCCGCCGAGGATCGTCTCTCCGCAGCCGACATCATCGCCGACGAGGTGCCCCGAGCCGGAACACGACGCGGTCCCAGGGGGCCGCTGGGGGGACCTGACCGGCCCTCCCAGCAGCCCTCGATGCGTTCCTACCGTGGAACCAGAGCGGCGACCTGCCGCATCCATCCCCCGAAGGAAGAGGCATCACCATGCGTGGCGTAGTCATGCACACCGCCGGCGACGTGCGAGTCGAGGAGCGAGCGGACCCCACCATCCTCGAGCCCACCGACGCCATCCTTCGGCTCACCGCGACCTGCATCTGCGGTTCCGACCTGTGGCCCTACCGCGGGGTCGAGCCCGCCGACCACCAGGTGATGGGACACGAGTACGTGGGTGTCGTCGAGGAGATCGGCGGGGACGTCAAGACCGTCAAGGTCGGCGACTTCGTCGTGGGGTCCTTCGTCATCTCGGACAACACCTGCGAGATCTGCAGGTCTGGGTTCCAGTCCAAGTGCGTGCACGCCGAGTTCGTCTCCCAGACGATCGGCACCCAGGCCGACAAGGCCCGCATCCCCCACGCCGACGGCACCCTCGTGGCCACCCCCGGCCAGCCCGACCGCGAGCTGATCCCCTCGCTCCTTGCCGCGTCCGACGTGCTCGGCACCGGCTGGTTCGCGGCACACGCCGCTCAGGCCGGTCCGGGCAAGACCGTCGCCGTGGTTGGCGACGGAGCCGTTGGGCTCATGTCGATCCTCGCGGCCAAGCAGATGGGCGCCGAGCGCATCATTGCGATGTCCCGGCACGCCGACCGCCAGGAGCTGGCCCGGTTCTACGGCGCCACCGATATCGTCGCCGAGCGCGGTGAGGAGGGCGTTGCGCGCATCAAGGAGGTCACGAACGGGCTCGGTGCGCACTCGGTCGTCGAGGCCGTCGGCACCCAGGAGTCGTTCATGCAGGCCGTGGGCGCCACCCGCGGCGGGGGGCACCTGGGCTACGTCGGCGTGAACTACGACGTGAGGATTCCCGGCATCGAGCTGTTCTTCGCCGGCATCCACACCCTGGGCGGGCCTGCTCCCGTCCGGCGGTTCCTGCCCGACCTGATCCAGCTGATCTGGGACCGCAAGATCGACCCGGGCAAGGTCTTCGACCTCACGCTGCCCATCGAGCAGGCTCCCGAGGGCTACAAGGCCATGGACGAGCGCCACGCCACCAAGGTGCTGCTCACCCTGTGACAGCGCGCGCCCGGCCGTCCCTGGGCGGCCGGGCACGCGCTCGCGCGGGGCGCACGTGGGAGGACCTGAGCGAACCTCCCGCACAAGCCGCCCCCGATCTACCGTTGACGACATGAGCCAGAAGGACGAGATCCGCCAGTTCCTGGTCTCCCGACGCGGCAATGTCACCCTCGCCCAGGCCGGGCTGCCCGACTTCGGCGACGAACGCCGTGTACCTGGCCTGCGCCGCGAAGAGGTCGCCGAGCTCGCCGGCGTCAGCACCGACTACTACACCCGCCTCGAGCGCGG
Source organism: Cellulosimicrobium cellulans (assembly GCF_007679345.1). GTDB lineage: Bacteria > Actinomycetota > Actinomycetes > Actinomycetales > Cellulomonadaceae > Cellulomonas > Cellulomonas cellulans_A. The sequence continues at coordinate 169,199 of NZ_VEGH01000003.1, read as the reverse complement.
CAACATCCAGGGCGCCTCCGACAGCGTGCTCAACGCCATCGCCCGAGCACTGCAGCTCAACGACGTCGAGCGCGAGCACCTGTTCACCCTCGCCCGGCCCACCGGCCATGGCACCGGTCCGGCGACCCGGTCAGCGATCCGACCATCCGTCCAGCGCATGCTCGACGCGTTCAGCTCCCCCGCCGTGGTCTATAACGCCCGCCAGGACCTCGTCGCTTCGAACCTGCTCGGCCGGGCGTTGTTCAGCCAGCACTTCGAGGCCAATCAGCCGAACATGGCGCGGTTTATCTTCCTCGACTCGCGGGCACACGACTTCTACGAGGACTGGGACCTCGCCTGCAGCCTCACCGCAGCGATGCTTCGCTTCGAAGCAGGCCGCGACCCCCTCAACCTCGAGATGACCCTGCTCATCGGCGAACTGTCGACCGGCAGCCCCGGGTTCCGTCGCCACTGGGCCGACCAGGACGTCCACGAGCACCGCACCGGCACCAAGACCTACCGGCACCCGGTCATCGGTTCCGTCGAGCTGACCTACGAGGCGTTGGAGATCCCCGGAGAACCCGGGCTCCACATCACGACCTACACCGCCGAGGCCGGAACCGACTCAGCCGACCGCCTGGCGCTGCTGGCCAGCTGGGCAGCCACCACGCGCTCGACCGACGGTTAGGCCCCGACGCCCAATGCCAGATCCGGCGCGAGTACGACCGATCCTGATACGCAGAGGTGCCAGTAGAACCCGTTGACGCCCTGACTCGTGCTCTTGCCGCGTCAGGCGGTGCCTGGGCCGTCGCCGGCTACGACGGCGAACAGCAGGCTGTCCTCGCGAACCCCGCGGATGAGCATGTGGGATCGCATGACTCCTTCCTGCTGCATGCCGAGCTTCCGCAGCACTCGCTGGGACCCGAGGTTGCCGGGTCGGCATGTCGCCTCGACCCGGTGCAGGCCGAGCTCGTGCCACGCGAACGCCAGGACCGCCGACGCGGCCTCCGTGGCGTAGCCCCTTCCCCAGTGCTCCCGCGCCACGACGTAGCCGACTTCGCCACGACGGTGCTGGACGCTCGTCACGGAGACCATGCACGTCCCCACTAGGGCCCCGCAGACCGTGACGGCCCAGTTGATCGCGGCACGCTCCGGCTGAGACGCGGCCGCGACCATCTGGTCGACGAACTCGTGCGTCTGCTCCAGCGTGTTCGGCCCCCACTCCATGTACCGGCACACCTGGGGATCGGCCGCGTAGGCGTGCACCGCCTCGACGTCGCCAGCGGTGAAGTCCCGGAGCAGGAGGCGGTCGGTCGCCAATGTTCGCACTCGAACACCCTAGAGATGCCAGTGGGCTCGTCGTCGCCACAATCGAGACGAGCTCTTGGCGGCACAGGGCTGCGGTCAGCGCGCCGGTGCCGAGGCGCCGACCTGCAGATGCAACCGTCGCCACCCCGCTCAGCTGGCGGCCCGGCTCGCGCGGCACGCCGGGCTGCGCCCGCAGCGGATGTACCTGACGTGTCCGGGGCCGTCGACCGGTCGGCGCGGATGCTGCTTGGCTTCCGACCATGACGCTCAGCGTGCTGGTCGGGCTCGGCATCATCGCTGCCGTGGGCTTCCACCGAGACGCACGTGTCCGGATCGTCGATCTGCCCGTCCGGGACGGCGAGCGCGCAGCGGGCTCCGCGCTGCAGGTCACCTCTCTCGCCAGCAGCGCGACCCTACGACGACGACTCCGCGTCGTCGTAGGCGTCGGGCGTCACGTTCCGCACGAGGTCGTCGGCGACCGCCCGCAGCCTTTCGGCGTCCTCGGGCTCTGCCCCGCCGTCGCGCTGGAGACCGAGCCGCATGGTGAGGTCGTCCCCGGACCAGGTGGCGTACAGCTCCGACCCCGCGGCGTCGAACGCGGTGTCCTGGCAGATGCTGCCGGTGGCGCTCGCGACGTCGAGCGGCTGAGGTGTCGCGCATCCCCCGGCCCACCGGTCGACGGCCGCCGAGGCGTCGTCCGCCTGGGTGCGGGTGAGGGTCACCGTCAGGGCGGTCCCGACCGCGGTCGTCCACCGACAGCCCAGCACGTCGGCGGCATCCGTGAGCCGGGTGGTGGCGTCGGTGGGGTCGTTGACCGCGTCACCGAGGGCCTCGCGGACGGTGGCGTCATCGATGAAGCTGCACGCCACCGGCTCCGCGGAACGTCCGGGATCGGGTCCGGCCCCCGTGCAGGCACCCAGGGCCGTGACGCAGGCCATCCCGGCGACGAGGGAGCGCGGAGCCGCCTGCCACGAACGGGAGGACGCTCTCGTGCGGGTATCAGCCGTGGAACGGTGCGCGGTACGGATCGCCGTGCTCCCCTCGATGAGGCCACCGGACGCGACGTCGCCCCCACGCCGGCGGAACAGACGGGGGATCAGCTCCTGCCCCGGCCCGCGATGCTACGAGGTCCGAGGTGCGGCGGCCACCGCGTCGCACGCGGGTTCACGCCCGGCTCACGCCCGGGAACAGGACCGATCGACGAAGGAGCCGGGAGCGAGGCGACCCGTGGGGGGCCTCCCCCGGCTCCCACCTCTGTCCCGCCACGAGCGCTGGCGCGATGCCCCGCGTGGGCCACCCGGACACCGTTGCGGATGACGTCCGCCTCGGTCTCGTGCACCAGGACGACGCCGAGACCACGAACCCGCAGGCTGTAGCGTGCGGCGAGACGCGCAACTCGGTGTGAGGGGTGGGAAATGACGAGCCCTGGCTGGGCAGCAGCGATCGCCTGCGCCGTTCTCCTGATCCTCGTCGACGCGGCCGTGTGGATGTTCGTCTCTCAGCCCGTGCACGGAGCCGGCAGGAGCCGCTCCGCAGGCATCCGCTTGCCGTCTCTGCTGACCAGCGACCAGGCGTGGCGCGCCGGCCACGTCGCGGCGGCGAGCGCCATGGCTCCGTTCCTCGGCACCGCCGCCGTGATCGCAGCGCTCTCCGTCCCCCTGCAGCTGGCTCCTGCCGTGTACGTGGTCGCTCTGGGCGCGTCCGTGACCAGTACCGTCCTGGCGCTCGGCGTGGGCTCCGTCCGTGCCTCTCGCGCCGCTCAGCGCGTCGCTCGCCAGGCTGCGACCGAGGTGCCCGAGTAGGTCCGCGGCCCGACCGATCCTGATGCGCACGGGCACCAGGAGGCGTCTGTGCAGTGCCCTGACCGGCGGATGACCGCGCACAGGGGCATCCCAGGCCCACGGACGACTAGAGGTCCCCGACGAGTCGGGTCTCCGCACGACGGCCTGCACCGCCAGCACCGGAACGTGGTGCGAGATCAGCCGGAACGACCGGCGTCGCGGTTCCGGCGTCGGCGGCGACCTCGTAGATGACCTCCAGACCGTCCTCCTCGTCCCACTGCTCCCCCACGGCGGTGAACCCGTACTGCACCACCAGGTCACGGGAAGCGGTGTTCGCCGGAGCGATCGTGACCCGGACCGTACGGACGGTCGGCTCGTCCCGAGCCCGCCGGAGCAGCGCCTCGAGCGCCGCGCGGGCGTAGCCACGGCGACGGTGCGCGGGATCGACCGCGTACCCGATCTCCACCATGCCGTCGCCGTCCGGTGGCCCGTGGAAGCCGGCGCGCCCGGCGGGCAGGGACTGGTCCTCGTCCCAGATGACGCCGGTGACCCAGGCCGTGCTGGCAGGGTCCCGGCGAGCCTGCTCGCTCCGCATCGCCCACACGCCGCGCCAGTCCGGTCCGGCGAAGTACGCGGTCAACCGGACAGGGCTGAGGGAGTCGGCACGGGCGAGGTCACCGGCGGCCAGAGCGTCGAACACGGCGCCCGTCAGGTGGACGATCCGGACCCGGGGGCCGCGGCGCCCGGGAGCGATGTCGGGAGAGGTCTCGTCGGTCGGCACAGGCAGGCTCTCCACACGTCGGCTCGAGGATCAGCGTCGTGGAGCGAACGATACGGCGCCGTTCGGCATGGCGGGCTGGTGGCGATCGACCGATCCTGATGCGCAGAGCCACGTCGCCGCTCCGTCGCCGGGCCGACGCCCTGTCCGATCGCTGCGACGGCGACGACCGGCACCGAGACGTGCAGCGCGGGTGCCAGCGCGGATGGCCGCCGCCGGGTCACACGGTCGGGACCGTGCCGCCGTCGATGACGTACTCGGCGCCCACGATCGCCGAGGCGCGGTCCGACACGAGGAAGCCGACCAGGTCGGCGACCTCCTCGGGCTGGGCGAACCGGCCCAGGGGCACGCCGCCGAGGGAGTCGTGGATCGTCTGCTCGGCGGCCTCGCGGGTGATCCCGCGCCCCTCGGCGATCCGGTCCACGAAGCGCTCGTAGGCCTCGGTCTCGATGCCTCCGGGGCTGATCGCGTCGACCCGCACGCCGCGGGGCGCGAGCTCGTTGGCCAGGCCCTTGCTGTACGTGCGCAGCGCCGCCTTCGCCGCCGCGTACGCCAGCGACGCGTCGTACTGCGGCAGCTCCCGCTGGATCGAGGTGAAGTGCAGCACCACGCCCGACCCGGCCGCCACCATGGCCGGCAGGAGGGCCCGGTCGAGTCGCACCGCGCCCAGGAGGTTCAGGTTGAGCTCGGTGAGCCACTGCTCCTCGGTGATGACCGCGAACCCGCCCGACGGCGTCGACGCACCCCCGACCACGTGCACGAGGACGTCGAGCGCGCCCACGTCCTCGGCGACGCGGTCCGCCACGAGCCGCGCCCCGTCCACCGTCGACGTGTCCGCCTCGATGAACCTGTCGGGGCGGTCGTACCCGTCGGGCATCGTGCGCGCCGTGGTCCACACGTCGGCGCCCATCTCGCGCAGGCGGGCGACGACCGCCCTGCCCGAGCCCTTCGACCCGCCCGTGACGAGCGCGCGGCGCCCGTCGAGGCGGTCCCGGTCCTTGCTGGACATGCTCCCTCTTCCCGTCTCGGATCCGCGGTGCTCGGTCTCGGTCCGGCTCACGACTCGTGGTTCGCGATGACCAGCTCGGCGACGAGGCCGCCGCGGAGGGTGAAGCGGTAGTCCAGGTCGGCGACGCCGCCCGGGAAGGTGCCCTCGAGGCGCAGCGTCACGACCCAGTGGTCGTCGTCGACGCGGCGGGCGCCGATCTGCTCGGTGGTGTACTCGAACTCGGTGCCGGCGTCGCGAAGGAACGCCCGCACCTCGTCGTGGCCGCGGAAGGTCTCGCCCTGGTCGACCACCACGACGTCCTCGACGAGGAACGCCGAGGCCGCGTCGGCGTCGTGCACGGTGCTGGCGGCGAGGAAGTCGCGGACGGTGGTCGGGACGGTGTCGGTGTGCTGGGTGTGTGTCATGTCGTCACCGTGCGGCCTCCCCGAGGAGCCGGGTCAAGCGGTGGACCCTCCCCCGGGGAGAGCCCCCACACTGGGTGCGTGCTGACCATCGGCGAGTTCTCGCGGCTGACCCACCTGAGCGTGCGGACGCTGCGCCGGTACCACGAGGCGGGGCTGCTCGAGCCGGCCGTCGTGGACCGCACGACCGGCTACCGGTACTACGCCGTCGAGCAGATCCCCACCGCCCAGGTCATCCACCGCCTCCGCGAGCTGGACGTCCCCCTGGGCGACGTCCGGCTGATCCTGCGCGCGTCGGACCCCGGCGCCCGGTCGGCCCTGGTCGCGGGGCACCTCCAGCGCCTGGAGTCCGAGCTCGACCGCACCCGTGCGGCGGTCGCCTCGCTGCGGCGCCTGCTCCGGCCCGGCCCCGCGCCGATCGCGGTCGAGCTGCGCGCCGAGCCCGCCCGCCGGGTCGCGGCGGTCGAGGCGGTGATCGGGCACGACGACGTGGAGGCGTGGTTCGCCGGCGCGATGGCCGAGCTGGAGTCGGCCGTCGGCGCCGACGCGACCGGACCGTCGGGGGGGACGTACGACGACGCCCTGTTCCAGGAGGGCCGGGGTCGGGCGCTGGTCTACCTGCCGACCTCCGACCCGCCGCGCACCGGACGGGTGCGCGCCGTCACCCTCCCGGCCGCGGAGCTGGCGGTGACCACCCACGTCGGCGAGCACGACGGCGTGGACGTCACCTACGGCGAGCTCGGCGCGTGGGTCGTGGGGAACGCGATGGCGGTCGCCGGGCCCGTGCGGGAGGTCTACCGCGTGGGGCCGCGGGACACCGGCGACCCGGCCGCCTGGCGGACGGAGATCGGGTGGCCGGTGTTCCGCGTCGCGTGACACCGGCGCACGGCAGAGATCACCGGCGCTCGCCCGTCGGCGCGTCAGAAGGCGGAGCAGTCGATCCGCTCGGCGCCGTCCTGCCACACCCGGTCGTGCTCGGTGCCGCGCAGCTCGAGCTCGGCGGTCTCGCCGTCCCAGGTGAGCGCGTAGGTGCCGCGCGAGATCGGCTCGTAGCCGTCGTCTGACGCGTACGAACCGACCGCCTCCGGCCTCGTGGCACCCGGAGGCAGGACGGCGATCGTGCCGCCGCCGAGGTCCTGCAGGACCGCCACCCGGCACCCGCCGGCGCTCGCCGGGTCGAGCACCCGCAGGTCGGACGAGAACGTCCCGCACCAGAACGTGATGGCGGCGGCGCACCACGCGACGACCACGGCGACCGCCTTGAGCGCGTTCACCGGCCACCGCACGTACCACCGACGGCTCCCGGGTCGGGCGCCGAGGTCCTCCGCCCGGAGCTCCGCCAGCGACCCGACGACCGCCGCGACGCTGCCGAGCGCAGCGAGGACGGCGCCCGCGTACGTCGGCTGCACCACGACGTCGCCGACGACCACCGGCAGCGTCGCGACGACGGCCCACCGGGCGACGGGCACGGTGATGACGAACGACGCGCCGGCCGACCACCGCAGCGCGCGTCCCCAGCGGTGCCAGCGGGCGGCGCGCACGGGGTCGGCCGGGAGGACGGTGGCCGGTTCGACCAGCCACCCCGTGCCTGTCGAGTGGTCCACGCCGCGCACACTAGGGGCGTCCCGCGGTCGCGGGCCCGTGACTCCACCTCACGCCGGGACGATCGCCGCAGGACCTCCACGTGCGCGTCGTCCTCGTCAGCGCTCGGCCGACGTCGACGTCGCGCAGCCGCTCCCCCCGCCGGGCGTCACCACCCCGTCGGTCGCCGACCCGGCGCCCACCGCGCGGTCCGGCGCACTCCGGTCAGCCCGGCCGACCCAGGTTCGTCACCAGGTCGACCGCCACCGCGATGACCACGGCCCCGAACGGGTACGGCAGCAACACCTGCCCGAGGGGGTGGCCCGGCTACCGGTGTCGCCACGCGGGTTCGACGCATGTCAATATAGAGCCGTGTCGAACCAGCGCGCGACCGAGCCGGTCCGCCACCTTCCGGCGCTCGATCGCCCCGTCGAGGTCGCCCGCACGCCGCCGACCTCGCCCGCCGACCACGCGATGGGCGCCGACGCCGCCGCGCACGTCGCCGGGACCCTCAGGGCCCTGGGTGATCCGCTGCGGCTGCGGATGCTGTCGCTGATCGCGACGTCCCCGGCCGGGGAGGCCTGCGTGGGCGACCTGGCCACGGTCGCCGAGGTCTCGCAGCCGACCGTCTCGCACCACCTGAAGCGGCTCAAGCAGGCCGGGCTGCTGACGTCCGAGCGCCGCGGGACCTGGGTGTACTACCGGGTGCGGCCGGCGCTGCGGGTCGCGGTCACCACCCTGCTGGACTCGTTCGCCCCCGCCGCCGTCGACGCCGCGAGCGCGGCCGCGCCGGCCGGGCCCGCCGAGGCCGACGACGCGCTGGCGCGGATCGCCGACCGGCTCGCCGCGGCGTTCCCCGACCGTGACCCCGGCGCGGTGCTCAGCGTGGTCCGGGAGTCCTACACCGGCCTGGCCCGGTCCTCGGGCGCCGGGTCGCGCCTGCTGGTCGACGCCGAGCGGTTCGCCCGCCAGCGCCTGATCGACACCGCTCGGGCGACGCGCGCCGCGCACGCCCGCCCGCAGGTGCTGTTCGTGTGCGTCGCGAACGCCGGCCGCTCCCAGCTCGCCGCCGCCCTGCTCCGCCACCACGCCGGCGACGCGGTCGCGGTCCGTTCGGCGGGGTCCGCGCCGGCGGCGGACGTGCACGCCGCGGTCCGCCCGCTGCTCGCCGAGCTCGGCGCCGACCCCGAGGCGTTCCCCAAGCCGCTGACGGACGACGCGGTCCGCGCCGCGGACGTCGTCATCACGATGGGCTGCGGCGACACCTGCCCGGTCCTGCCCGGCAAGCGGTACGAGGACTGGGTCGTCGGCGACCCCGCCCTGGCGTCCGAGACCGGGGCGCGGGCGATCCGCGACGAGATCGACCGCCGCGTGCGCGCCCTGCTCACCGACCTGCTGCCCGACCTCACCCCGCCCACCGCCTGACCGACGTGGAGACCGAGATGACCGACACCCAGCCGTCCGCCCTGTTCGTCTGCGTGCACAACGCCGGCCGTTCCCAGATGGCCGCCGGCTACCTGCGGCACCTGTCCGGCGGCGCCGTCGAGGTCCGGTCGGCCGGGTCGATGCCCGCCGAGCAGATCAACCCGGTCGCCGTGGAGGCGATGCTCGAAGAGGGCATCGACATCCGCGCCGAGCGCCCCAAGGTGCTGACCACCGACGCGGTCAAGGCGTCCGACGTCGTCATCACCATGGGGTGCGGCGACGCCTGCCCGATCTTCCCCGGCAAGCGGTACGAGGACTGGGCCCTGGCCGACCCGGCCGGCCAGGGCATCGAGTCGGTCCGCCCGATCCGCGACGAGATCCGCGGCCGCGTCCTCACCCTGCTGTCCGAGCTCGGGGTCGAGCCCGTCACCGCCTGACCCCCGCGTCGGGGGCGCCTCACGCCTCCGAGGGCCCGGGCTTGCGGGCGCGCACGATCGCGCCGTGCATGCCCTCGGCGACCGGGTGCCCCGGCGATGCACCCGACGGAGGAGCCGCGCTCCGCCCGCTGCTCGGGGGTCAGGTGGTCCTCGGCGACCACGTCGGAGATCCCGACCCTCCCGCCGGGCACCCGCATCTCTCCGGCGGCCGATGACGCTGCCGAGCTGCTCCGCCCGTCGGGCCGCCGCTCCGCTCAGGCCGGACCGAAGCGGTCGTAGAACGCGCGGGGGTCGCCCGCCAGCGAGGCCTTGACCGTCGCGCTCCACTCGTCGACGACGACCTCGAGGTCGCCCGCCTCGACGGCGTCCAGCACGGTGCGGACGACCACCGCCGGGTCGGTCTTCGGCCCCTTGAGCCCCGCCGCCATGTCCGTGTCCGCCAGCCCGAGGTGCACGGAGGTGACCCGCGTGCCCTGTGCGGCGAGCTCCAGCCGCAGGGCGTTGCTCATGTTCCAGTTCGCCGCCTTGGACACGGCGTACGCCCCGGCACCCGGAGCGGCGAACCAGGACAGCGCGGAGGCGATGTTGACAATCGCCCCGCCCCCGTTGGCCGCGAGGACCGGGGCGAAGGCGCGGACCATCGACAGCGCGCCCCAGAAGTTGACGTCCATCTCGGCGCGCACGCCGTCCAGGTCCCCGAGCAGCCGCGACCCGGTCGAGATGCCGGCGTTGTTCACGAGCAGGTCGACGTCGGCGGCCAGCTCGGCGGCCGCAGCGACCGCGTCGGGGTCGGTCACGTCCAGGGCCACCGGCCGGACGCCGGGGAGGTCGATCGTCGCGGGCTCGCGGGCGGCGGCGTAGACGGTCGCCCCCCGGGCGAGGAGCTCGGCGGCGAAGTGGTGGCCGAGGCCGCGGTTGGCCCCGGTGATGAGTGCGGTTGTCATGTCTGGCACGCTAGGACCTGACGTTGACGTCAGGGTCAAGTCCAGGTCGAGCGGTCGAGGAGACGGATGCGCATCGGGGAGGTCGCCGCACGGGCCGGCGTGAGCGTGCGCGCGTTGCGCTACTACGAGGAGCAGGGGCTGCTCACCGCCGAGCGCAGCCCGAGCGGCCAGCGCCGGTACGCCCCCGAGGCGGTCGACCGGGTCACGTTCATCCAGCACCTCTACGCCGCCGGTCTCAGCAGCAAGGCCGTGCTGCGGATCCTGCCCTGCATGGAGCACGGCGGGCTCACCGAGGAGATGCTCGACCGGCTGCTGGCCGAGCGCGCCCGCGTGCAGGGCCAGCTCGACCAGCTGACCGCGACGCGCGACAGGCTCGACGAGGTGATCCGGCACGGGCGGGCGAACCGCGCGGGTCAGGGCCGGTACGCCGGCGAGAGCGGGTGCGCGACCGCGTCGTGACGACGCGAGCACCCTCGGCCGCCGGTGGGGCCCCCGGGATGACGCTGTCATCCAGCCGTTGTACCCGGGCGCCCACCGCATCTCGTCCCGCCGGAGGTCCCGGCGCCGCAGGCCTCGCTCCTACGTTCGGAGGACACCGAGCGAGGAGGACGCATGATCGAGGCCACCGGCCTGACCAAGACGTATGAGGGGAAGGTGGCGGTCGACGGCATCAGCTTCACGGTCCGACCCGGTGCGGTCACCGGGTTCCTGGGTCCGAACGGCGCGGGGAAGTCCACGACGATGCGGATGATCGTGGGGCTCGACCGCCCGACCGCCGGTTCCGTCACCGTGAACGGCCGCCGTTACGCGGAGCACCGCGCCCCGCTGGGCGAGGTCGGGGCGCTGCTCGACGCGAAGGCCGTCCACGGCGGACGGTCCGCGAGGGCGCACCTGCTGGCGCTGGCGGCGACCCACGGGATCGCCCCGCGCCGCGTGACGACCGTGATGGAGGAGACCGGCCTGCTGCCCGTGGCGCGCAAGCGGGCCGGGACGTTCTCGCTGGGCATGGGCCAGCGGCTCGGCATCGCCGCGGCGCTGCTCGGCGACCCGCGGACCCTGATCCTGGACGAGCCCGTGAACGGGCTGGACCCGGAGGGCGTCGTCTGGGTGCGGAACCTGCTCCGTGGCCTGGCGGCGCAGGGCCGGACGGTGCTGCTGTCGTCGCACCTCATGTCCGAGATGGCGCTGACCGCGGACCACCTGATCGTCCTCGGCCGCGGGCGCGTGCTCGCGGACGCGCCCGTGGCGGAGGTCGTGGAGCGAGCGCGGACCCGGGTCGTGCGGGTGCGGACGCCGATGGCGCAGGAGCTGGCGGCCGCGCTGCGGGCGCTGCCGGGCGTCGAGGTCGCGCCCGCCGGGCCCGACCTGCTCGACGTGACCGGGGCGGAGGCTCCGGAGGTCGCGCAGGTCGCCACCGGCGCGGGGGTCGTGCTGCACGAGCTGGCCCCCGTCCAGGTCTCCCTCGAGGACGCCTACATGCAGCTCACCGCGACCGAGGTGGAGTACCGCTCGGGCTCGCCCGACGCGGTCGACGACCGCACCTCCCCCACGTCCCGGACGACCCGCACCACCGGAGGTGCCCGATGACCACGTTCACGCTCGCCGACCTGCCCGCGCGCTCCACGCCCGTCGCGCAGCCGGTGACGTTCCCCCGCCTCGTCGCCGCCGAGTGGATCAAGCTGCGGACGCTGCGCTCGACGTGGTGGTCCCTGCTGGTGGGTGTCGCGTTCCTCCCGGCGTTCGCGGCGATGCGCTTCTCGAGCATCTCCGCGGTGCCCGAGGCGGTCGGCTCCCCGTACCTCGTCGGCGCGGTGTACGTGACGTCCGGCGTCGCGCTGACGCAGCTGGTGTTCTGCACGCTCGGGGTGCTGTCGATCGCCGGGGAGTACGGCACCGGGCAGATCCGGTCGACGCTGACCGCCGCACCTCGTCGGCTCCCGGCGCTGTGGGCGAAGCTGTTCGTCACGGTCGCCGTGGTGATGGTCGCCTCGCTGCTCGGCGTGGCGCTCGCGTGGGCGGCCGGGACGCCGTGGTTCGAGCGCACGGGCATGTCGATCGACCTGACCCGTGCGGACGACCTGCGGATCCTGCTGGGCGTCCCGCTGTACCTCGGTGCGGCGACGGCCCTGGCGTTCGGCATCGGCGCGATCGTGCGCAGCTCGGCGGCGGGGATCGCGACCGTGCTGGGCCTGCTGCTCGTCCTGGAGAACGGCCTGGGCGCGGTGCCGTGGAAGCCGCTGCAGACGTTCGCGTCGTTCCTGCCGGCGAGCGCGGGCAACCGCCTGCTGCAGTCCGACGCGGTCGGGTCGGTGATCACCACGTCGAGCACCACGACCCTGTCGCCCTGGGAGGGCTACGGCGTGATGCTCGCCTGGGTGGCGGTGGTGCTGGTCGCGGCGTCGGTGCTGCTGCGCCGACGGGATGCCTGACGCGGCAGGTCTGGGAGAGTACGGACGTGGCCGCGCAGGACAGGACCGACGAGGACGGGCTGACCACCCCGCCGATCTTCACCGAGCTGTCCGCGCGCCCGCTCGGACCGGTCCGCCGGTTCCTGCGGCGGCGCCCGGCGGTGGTGGACCTGCTCGTGGCCGCCGGCTTCGCAGGGTGGGCGCTGCTGCTGGGCGTCGGAGCTGACTCGATGTACTCCCTGTACGCGCGGTTCGGCGGCGACCGGGTGCTGCAGATGCAGCTCGCCTCCCTCGGGCTGACCGTGGCGGGGGCGATCGCGCTGCTGGTACGACGCCGCCGGCCGGTGCCCGTGGCCGTCGCGATGGCGCTGCTCGGGGTCGGGGCGCTGGCGGCGACCGGCGCGACGTCGGGCTTCGAGGTCGGGACGGCGGTCGCGCTGTTCACCGTCGCCACCCGTCGGGACCCGGCGGTCACGTGGGCCGTGCTCGCCGGGACGGTCACCTCGCTGCTCCTGGCCGCGTGGCTGCTCCCGCTGCCGCCGGTCGTCGGCGCCCTCGCGGCCGGTCTCGACCCGGACGGGGCGGGCCGCGACCTCCGGGGCACCGTCTGGTTCCAGACCGCCGCGCCGGTGGTCGTGCTCGCGCTGCTCGCCGTCGCGACCGGTGCGAGCGTGCGGAACCGGAGGCTCCACCTCGCGGCGTTCGTCGAGCAGGCGAACGCGGTGGCCCGCGAGCAGGAGCAGCGCGTGCAGCTCGCCCGGGCGTCGGAGCGCGCACGCATCGCCCGCGAGATGCACGACGTCGTCGCGCACAGCGTCTCGGTGATGGTGACCCTCGGCGGTGGTGCGGCCGCGGCGCTGGACCAGGCACCGGACCGGTCCCGGGCGGCGCTCGGCGAGCTGGTCGCGACCGGCCAGGGGGCGCTGCGCGACATGCGCCGGGTCCTGGACGTCCTGCACGAGGACGAGCCCGGCGGCGCGGCGGGCCCGGGGGCGCCGCTCACCCCGCAGCCCGGCACCGGGGACCTGGGGGCGCTCGCCGACCGGTTCCGCACCGCGGGCCTCGCGCTGCACGCGACCGGACTCGACGACCGCGGCCTGGCCACGCTCCCCGCTGCCCTGCAGCTCACGGTGTTCCGCATCGCGCAGGAGGCGCTGACGAACGTGCTGCGGCACGCGCCGGGGACCGCGGGCGCCGCGCTCGCCGTGCGCCGGACCGCCGGGTCGGTGGAGCTCGTCGTGACCGACCAGGGGGACGCACGTGCGATCCCCGGAGGCGCGGGCGCGGGGCGGGGCGTGCTCGGGATGCGCGAGCGCGCCGCGGCGTTCGGCGGCACCGTCGAGGCCGGTCCGCACGGGACCGGCTGGCGCGTCCGGGCCGTGCTGCCGCACGCGGAGGGGAACGCATGACCACGGTGCTGCTGGCGGACGACCACGCACTCGTCCGCATGGGCTTCCGCCTCCTGCTGGAGAGCGCCGGCGACCTGGAGGTCGTCGGCGAGGCGGGCGACGGGCGCGCGGCCGTCGAGCAGGCAGCTGCCCTGCGGCCGCACGTCGTCCTCATGGACGTGCGGATGCCGAGGACCGACGGCATCGAGGCCACACGGGAGATCGTCGCGGCCGACCCCGACGTGCGGGTGCTCGCCCTCACCACGTTCGACCTCGACGAGTACGCCTTCGCGGCGCTGCAGGCCGGCGCCAGCGGGTTCCTCGTGAAGGACGCCGCGCCGACCGAGCTGGTGGCGGCGGTGCGGACGGTCGCGGCCGGCGACGCGGTGGTCTCCCCCCGGATCACCGGGCGCATGCTCGCGATGTTCTCCCGCGCCCTGCCCGCGCGCGGCACCCGGTCGGACGACGGGGTGGACCCGCGGCTGGCGGTGCTCACCCCGCGGGAGCTCGAGGTGCTGCGCTGCGTGGGCGAGGGCCGCTCGAACGGCGAGATCGCCGTCCAGCTCCAGGTGTCGGAGGCGACGGTGAAGACCCACCTGGCGCGCATCCTGCCGAAGCTCGGGGCGCGTGACCGCGTCCAGGCCGTCGTCCTCGCCTACGAGACGGGTCTCGTGCACGTCGGGCGCGCCTGACGTCTCCCGCGCGTGCCGCACCCGGCCGGGACAGAGGGTGAGACCGCGGTCCGCGCCGAGCGGCACCGCCGAGGCCGCCACCCCCTCGGGGCGTCACCCGATGACCGGCGCGCTCTCCGGGTACCGGAAGAGCCGCCGTCGCTCGCGCAGCGCCAGCGCCGCGCCCAGCGCGACGGGTCCCAGCCTGCCCACGAACATCAGCGCGACGAGGATCAGCTGGTGCCACGGCGCGAGGTCGGCGGTGATCCCGGTCGACAGGCCGACGGTGCCGAAGGCGGAGACCACCTCGAACAGCACCTGGTCCCCCGTGAACGGCGACGTCATCGTGATCAGCACCGCGGGGCCCACCACGGCGGCCACGCCGAGCAGCGCCACGGCGAGCGCCTGGCGCTGCGTCGCCGAGGAGAGGCGCCGGCGGAAGACCGTGACGTCCGGGTCGCCGCGCAGCTCCGACCAGATCGCGAAGAGCAGGACGGCGAAGGTGGTCATCTTGATCCCGCCGGCGGTGCCCGCACTCCCCCCGCCGATGAACATCAGCACGTCGTTCGCCAGCCAGTGCCCTCGTTCATGCCGGCGACGTCGATGCTGTTGAACCCTCGGCGGATTGCTCGAGGGTGCGGTGCGCGCCATCCGCACGATCAAGGCGGGGCGGGCCGAGCGCGCGCACCAAGCCCGCGTCACCGACGCCGCCCGCGCGTCCGCCCGGCACAGCGTGCGGTCGGTGCGCATCGAGGCCGCGGCCTGGACGGTGGCGGGCGGCGGGATGCAGCTGGCGGTGATCGTGGTGCTGGCTCTGGGCGCAGCCCGGGTGGACTCGGGCCTGCTGACGGTGTCGAGCCTGGTGGCGTTCATGATGTACGCGTTCCAGCTGCTCGAGCCCGTGACCAGCCTGGCCTCGAACGTCACGCAGCTGCAGGCGGGGATCGCGGCGGCCGGCCGCATCGCGGAGGTCCAGGCCATGCCCGCCGAGGACGGCCCTGCAGGCGCGGCCCGCGACGTCGGCAGGGGCGCACGGCCCGAGGTGCCGCTGCTGGTGATGGAGGGCGTGCGCGCCCGGTACGCGCCGTCCGCCGCCCCGGTGGTCGAGGGCCTCGACCTCGTGGTGCCGCGGCGGGGTCACATCGCCCTCGTCGGACCCTCCGGGGCCGGCAAGACCACGACGCTGTCTCTCATCCTGCGGTTCCTGCACCCGGACGGCGGGCGGATCCTGCTCGACGGCGTGCCGTACGACGAGCTCTCCCTGGCTCAGGTGCGCGCGCGCTTCGCGTACGTGGAGCAGGAGACCCCCGTGGTGCCCGGGACGGTGCGGGAGAACCTCACCCTGACGACCCCCGGCGCCGACGACGAGGCCCAGTGGGCGGCCTTGGCCGCCGTCGGCCTCACCGAGACCGTCGAGGGACTGCCCGAGGGGCTGGACACGCCGATGATCGGCGCGACGATGTCCGGCGGGCAGCGGCAGCGGATCGCCCTGGCGCGCGCCCCGCTCCACGCGCCCGACGCGTTGCTGCTGGACGAGGCCACGTCCCAGGTCGACGGACTCACGAAGGCGGCCGTCCAGCAGGTCATCGCCGAGGTCGCCCGGGAGCGCGCCGTCATCACGATCGCCCACCGGCTGTCCACCGTCCTCGAGGCGGACGAGATCGTGGTGTTCGAGGCCGGTCGCATCCGGGCGCGCGGAACGCACGACGAGCTGCTGGTCCACGACGAGCTGTACCGCGAGCTGGTGCGTGCTCTGCGCATCCACGACCCCGCTCGTGAACTATACTGACGTGTCAGTACAGTATTGAGAGGAGACGTCGTGGTGAACGGTCGGGCACTGGTGGTGGGCGCTGGATTGGCGGGCTGCGCCGCGGCGTGGTGGCTCGACCGGTACGGGTGGGACGTCGTCCTGGTCGACAAGGAGCTCGACCCCTACCCCAGCAGCTACCTGCTGCAGCTCGACGCCGAGGCGTCGCGCGTGCTGCGCGTGATGGGCGGGGCCGGGATCCTGGAGGAGGCGACGTTCGCCGCCCCGGAGGTGTCGTTCCGCTGGGGCGCGCGGCGGCTGCGGGAGCTCACGATCGACACCGGTGACGGCTGGCGGCTGGCGCGGCGCGCGGTGCTGCTGTCGCGGCTGTCCGCACACGTCCCCGCTGCCGTCGACAGGCGGATGGGGCTCGGCCTGGAGGCGCTGGAGCACCGGACCGACGAGGTGGTGGCGCGGTTCAGCGACGGCTCGTCCGAGGGTTTCGACATGGTGGTCGGGGCGGACGGGCTGCACTCGACGGTGCGCAGCCTGACCGTGGCGCCGGAGTCCCAGAGCGTGTACCGGAACGGGCTGACGCACGTGTGGATCAACGCCGACGTCCCGCTCCCCGGCGGCCGCGCGGTGATCGCACCGCGCGAGGGGACGCTGTCGCTGATCTACCCCTACATGGACACGTACCAGACGTCCGTCATGACGCTCGTGCCGGTCGCGGACGACACCCCGCTGGACGCGCCCCGGCTGGTCGAGCGGGTGTGCGACGTGGTCGAGCGCCTCGGCCCGGACATGAGGGTGGTCGCGCAGGCGGCTCGCGTGTCGCAGGACGTGAAGTTCACCCGGTTCTCGCAGGTCCGCCTGCCGCGGTGGTCCACGCGCCGCGTCGTGCTGCTCGGCGACGCGGCCCACTGCATCGACCCGGTCTCGGGCATGGGCGCCCACGCGTCGCTGCCCGGAGCGAAGGCGCTGGCCGAGGCGCTGGACGAGTCGGATGACCTGACTACTGCCTTCGCGAGGTTCGAGGCGGAGATGCGGCCGTTCGCGCAGACCGCGCAGAGCATCACCGCCAGGGCCGTGGAGCTCAGCACCGCGACGCGCAGCACGAGCCGCGCAGCGGCGCTGGCCGGCGGGTTCGGCGACCTGCTGGCGACCGTCCCGGCGACGGCCAACCGGCTCCTCCGTCGCGGGCGCACCGCTCGAGCCTGACGGGTGCGCGAGCGGCCCGCGCCGCTCGCGCACCCGACCCTTGACACACTGGGCCCCGCAACCCAGCACCAGCATCCGGAAGTGAGAGGCATGGGACGAACAGCAGGCCGAGCCCCCCAGGACACCAAGCGGCTGATCCTCGACGCCGCCAAGGGGGTCGTGGTGGCACAGGGTTCACGCGCGACGCTGGACGACGTGGCGGCTGCCGCCGGCCTGACGCGCGGGGCGGTGATCTACCACTACAGCTCGAAGAACACACTGTGGCTCGCCCTGGCACGCGATGTCTTCGCCCGGTTCGACCAGGCGGTGCGGGACGTCATCGAGGACGGCCCGGCGCCGGGCCGCCTCGCCCGCGCCTTCGTCCGCGCGTCGCTGGACGGCGACGGCCTCGACGCCGTGGGCGAGCGCCTGTTCCTGGTGGCCGCGTTAGCCAGTGCCCCGGGCGTCGCGGACATCGTCGCGGAGGACGGCGCCCGGTGGAAGCGCGAGATGGCCCAGGACGGGCTCTCCCTCGGGGCGCGGACCGTCGTCCTGACGTCCATCGAAGGAGCCGGCCTGCTCGCGGGCTGGGGGCTGCGCCCCGAACCGGACGAGATCGCCGCCCTGCGCGCGGAGCTGGAGCACCTCACCGTCACCCCCGCCTGATCGGCCGCACGGAGGGTCGGGCTGCTACCGCTCTGATACTGTACTGACAAGTCAGTCCAGTATTCGTCGGACGACGCGGCCGCCGGTCGCGAGAACGGAGCACGCCATGACCCCTCCCCCCACCCGATCTGCCGACGTCGTCGTCGTCGGCGCCGGACTCGCAGGCCTGACCGTCGCGGACGAGCTCGCACGCGCCGGGCGCGACGTCCTGGTCCTCGAGGGGCGGGACCGGGTCGGCGGCCGGATCCGCCCCACAGCCGTCGCCGGTGTCCCCGTCGACGCCGGCGCGACCTGGATCGCCCCGGACCACACGGCCGTGCACGATCTCGTCAAGCGTCTGGGCGGCACGATCGTCCCCCAGTTCCACGAGGGCAAGGGCCTGATCTCGTTCGGTGGTCGGCGGCGGGTGGAGAGCGCCACCGCGCTCGCGCCCTGGGTGCTGCTCGACCTCAACCGGGTGATGGGGGTGCTGCAGAAGATGGTCGACGAGCTCCCCGTCGCCGAGCCGTGGAACCACCCGCGCGCCGCCGAGTACGACCAGATGTCGTTCGGCGAGTGGTTGACCGCCAAGCGCGCCCTCAAGGACACGCGCAAGTTCATGACGATGGTCTGCCTGGTCCACTGGGGTGCCCCGCCCAGCGACCTGTCGCTGCTCAACGTGATGCGGTACATCCGGACCCTGGGCGGCCTGGAGCACATGCTCGCCGTGGAGGGCGGGGACCAGCAGGACCGCGTGCTGGGGACGACGAACACCCTGGTCAGCGGGCTGGCCGAGTCGCTGGGGTCCCGCGTCGTCGTGAGCTCTCCGGTCGAGCGCATCGAGACCGCCGACGACCGCGTCACCGTGCACAGCGGTGACGCCCGCATCGACACCCGCTACGTCGTCGTGACGGCGGCGCCCGCGCACCGCTCGACCATCGAGTTCAGCCCTGCGCTCCCGGCCCCGCACTACGGGATGTCGCGCAGCTGGCGGTTCGGTGCCCTGAGCAAGGCGTTCGTCGCGTACGACCGCCCGTTCTGGCGGGACGCCGGCCTGTCCGGGGAGAGCGTCTCCGACGACCGCACCGTCTTCCTGACCTTCGACGTCAGCCCCGGCCCCGACGGGCCGGGCATCCTGATGGTGTTCTGCGACGCGCGCGGGTTCGACGGCCTCGGCGAGGCCGAGCGGCGCCGCCGCGTCGTGCGTCACCTCGTCCACCTCTACGGCGAGCGTGCTCGCCAGCACATCGACTACACCGACTTCGCCTGGGGCAACGACGACTTCGCGCCCGGCGGGCCGAACCCCGCCGTGGGCACCGGGGGCTGGACCTCCTTCGGGCGCTTCCTCCGCGAGCCGGTCGGTCGGGTGCACTGGGCGGGCAGCGAGACGGCCGACGCCACGTCCGGCACGATGAACGGGGCGATCCTGTCCGGGCAGCGCGCGGCCGCGGAGGTGGCCGCGCGGCTCGACGGCGAGCGCTGACCGGACGCCTGGACGGGGGCCCCTCGGTGGCGCCCCCGTCCAGGCACCTCTCGCACGTCCACGTCGCGGACGCACCCGCGGGTCGGGGCGCTGATCCGCTGCGTCAGGCCCCGGGGAGCTGCGACAAGGTCGTCCACGCCCGGAGCCCTGCCACCCGCGCGTCCGGTCCGCTGACCACGAGGTGGTCTCCGGGGCTGATCTCCAGCCAGTGCGCCGGCGGCGTCGGGCGCCCGTCGTGCCCGATCCGCGCGAGGACGTCCACCCCGAACAGGTGGCGCGCGGTCTCCAGCGTGTGCCGGCCCCGCAGCTCCGGGGGTGCGGGGACGATCGCGACGACCCGGTCGGCGGACGCGCGCAGGGTGTCGGCCCCGGGGTGGAGCATGGCGGCGGTGATGGCCAGAGCGGCGTCGCGGTCGGGATGCAGGACGCGGTCGGCGCCGACGCTGCGGAGCACGCGCCCGTGGCGGGCGTCGCGCGCGGTCACCCAGACCGGGCGCACGTGGTGGTCGACCAGGTAGCCGGTGGCGAGCACGGCGGCACCGAGGGCGCTGCCGAGGCAGATGATGGCGGCGCTGCTGTCGAACGCGCCGGCGGAGTCGAGCTGCGTGACGGAGGTGGCGTCGGCGTGCACGGCGGGCAGGCCGAGGTGCTCCACCCGGTCGGCGTCGTGGTCCACGCCCAGGACCGACAGCCCGCTGGCGTCGAGGGCGCGCACGACCGACTCGCCGAGCGCGCCGAGCCCGACCACGAGGACCTGACCCGACACCGCCCGCACGTCCATGTCACCGGGGTCGGGGGCCGGCTGCGCACCCTGCGCGAGGATCGGGCCGGTCACCGGATCATCGCCTGGAGCTCGTCGAGGACGGCGGATTCCATCAACCCGGTGGCATAGGGCCCCCACGGCACCGACCCCAGCGCCCAGGCGTCGATCGCGAGCGCCGCGGTCCACTCGTCGTGGTCGAGCAGGTGCCAGCCGGGCAGCACCACCGGCGAGAGGCACTGAGCCGCCTCCGCCGCGCTGCGGTCGGCCTCGACGCCGGTCAGGATCATCAGCCGCAGGAGCGCGGCGCTCCGGCGGTCGTCGCTGAGGACGTCGAGCATCGAGACCACGCCGGCTCGCGTGGGGTGCAGGTGCAGGGGTGCGAGGTCGTCGAACCCGTCGCCCACGACCTCCTCGAGCACCTCGCCGAGCAGCTCGTCGATCGACCCGTACATGCTCTGCAACCACTGCGGGTCCCGGTCGGCGACCTGGGCGACGCGCGTGAGCGTCAGCGCCTCGACGCCCCCGTGCTGCACCAGGGTGAGCACCGCGTCGACCAGCGGCCGGTCGTCGCGCACGACGACCTGGTCCCACTGCTCGGAGGGCGCGCTCCACCGCGGCCTCGGGTGCGGGACGCCCGCGTAGTCGGCGACCGCTCCCAGTGAGCGGTTCCACCACTCGAGGTCGTCGGGGTACACCCCGGCGCGCCAGCCGAGCAGGCACCCGTCGAGGGCGAGGAACGCGACGGACGCCTGAGGATCCCGCGTCGGCGTGCGCGCCACCGCGGTGACCGCGCGCGCGAGCCGTCGGGCGAGGGCGGCGCGGATCTGCTCGTTACGAGGGGCCATGGGCACCTTCCGGGTGAGGTCAGAGCTCTTGGGCGAAGTTGCCCTGCAGGCGCGCGAAGACCCGCTGCGCGACCCAGAGCAGGACGAGGGAGACCACCAGCGCGACCGCGAACCGCGGGCTCAGGTCGGACGGGAACGGCTCGCCGTCCCCCGCGACCCAGAAGGCGCGGTGGAAGGCGAAGACCACCAGGGTCATCGGGTTCCACAGGTACAGCTCCTGGACCCAGTCCGGCGTGGCACGGGTCACCAGGCCCCAGGAGTAGACGATCGGCGAGGCCCACATCAGGACCATGAAGGCGACCTCGACAAGGTGCTGCACATCGCGCAGGTACACGTTCAGCGCCGACAGCAGCAGCGACACGGCCGTGCCGAGCACCATCAGGAGCACGATGCCCGCCGCCGCGTAGAGCCATCGCGAGCCGGTGGGGAACTGTCCGCGCACCGCGGTGAACGCCATGAGGATCGCGAGCTGGACGACGAAGTTGAAGGTGGCCGACCCCAGCGTGCTCAGCGGGAAGAGCTCCCGCGGGACGTAGACCTTCTTCACCAGGCCCGCGTTCGCCACGATCGAAGCGGTGCCCTGCTGGACGATCTCCGAGTAGAACTGCCAGGCGGTCAGCCCGCTGAACACGAAGATCGCGAACTCCGGGACCGAACGCTGCGCCCCCAGGATCTTGCCGAGCACGAGCCAGTAGATCAGGAGCATCGTCAGCGGCCGGGTGGTGCTCCAGAAGAAGCCGAGCACGGAGTCCTTGTACCGGGACTTGATCTCCCGGCGGATCAGCAGCCCGAGCAGCTCGCCGTGCGCGGCGATGCCGCGGACCGAGGACACGGACCCCCGGAACAGGCCCGGTGCCGTGCTCACGACCCGCCACGGCTCCTCCGCGAGCCGGGCCGCACGATCGGCAGCGAGATCCCCGGGGCGCTGGGCTGCCACGTCCGCTTCTCCGACCCCTACGGCCACCGGTCCCACCTCTCTCCAACCGACCATGCGGTCGGTTCTGCAGACCGGATCGTATAGTATCGAGGTATGAACTCGACCCCCTCCGGCGCGCCCGGACCCGTCCGCGCCGGTCGCCGCGCCTGGTTCGCGCTGATCGTCCTGACGCTGGCCGTCGTCCTCCTGGCCGTCGACGGGACGGTCCTGACCCTCGCGATCCCCGCGCTGACAGCCGATCTCGGGCCCACCTCGACCCAGATCCTCTGGATGGGCGACATCTACTCGTTCATGCTGGCGGGGCTGCTGGTCACGATGGGGAACGTCGCCGACCGCTTCGGGCGCAAGCGCCTGCTGCTGCTGGGCAGCATCGGGTTCGGCGTCAGCTCGGCCCTGGCGGCGTTCGCGCCCAACGCCGAGCTGCTCATCGCCGCGCGCGCCCTGCTGGGCGTGTTCGGGGCCACGATCATGCCCTCGACGCTGTCGATCCTGCGCAACCTCTTCGACGACCCCCGTCAGCGGGCCACGGCGATCGCCGTCTGGGCCGCCGGCGCGACCGGCGGAGCAGCGATCGGCCCGCTCGTCGGCGGGCTCCTGCTCGAGCACTTCTGGTGGGGCTCGGTGTTCCTGCTGAACGTGCCGGTCATGCTCGTGGTGGTCGGGGCCGGCCTGGCCCTGCTGCCCGAGTCGCGCAACCCCGCGGCCAACCGCATCGACCTGGCCTCCGCGGCCCTGTCCGTGGCCTTCATCGTGCCGATCGTCTACGCGATCAAGCACCTCGCCGGCAGCGGCTTCGACCCCTCGGTCCTGGTCAGCGCCGCGATCGGCGCCGTCGCCGGCGCGTTCTTCATCCGACGCCAGCGGCACCTCACGCACCCTCTGGTCGACATCTCGCTGTTCAAGGTCCCCGCGTTCTCCGGAGCGGTCGTCGCGGAGACCATCGCGATCTTCGCGTTCGTCGGCCTGCTGTTCTTCTTCTCGCAGTACCTCCAGCTCGTCCGCGAGCTCAGCCCGCTGCAGGCCGGCCTCGTCGAGCTGCCTGCCACCATCGCCTCCATGCTCGTGATCGCCGTGGCCGGCACCGCCTTGGCCCGCCTCGGGCGCGGCCGGGCGATCGCGGTCGGGATGACCACGTCCGCCATCGGCCTCGTCGTCCTGGCCGGGGCCGAGGGTGCACCGGGGTACTGGCTGCTGTGCGCGGCGATCGCGATCTGCGGACTCGGCGCCGGCCTGTCCACCACCCTCGCGACCGACGCGGTCGTGGGGGCGGTCCCGAAGGAGCGCGCGGGGGCGGCCTCCTCCATCTCCGAGACCGCGTACGAGCTCGGCGTCGCCCTCGGCATCGCGATCCTCGGGTCCCTCCAGACCGCGCTGTACCGGAGCCGGCTCGACGTCACCGCCCTGCCCGACGAGCTCGGCGCGGCCGTCCAGGACTCCCTCGCCAGCGCCGCCGTCGCTCTGCAGGACGCGGGTCCCGGTGCGGCTGCCATCATGGGTGACGCCCAGCACGCGTTCACCGGTGCCATGCAGGTCACCTCGCTGATCGCCGCGGCGCTGCTGGCGGTCGCCGCCGTCACCGCCTGGCGCACCATCCCGTCCCCGGTCGCAAAGGACATCGCATCGTGAACGCCTCCGGCACACAGCCCGCCACCCGCGACCGGGAGCGCACCCGCCGTGCGCTGGTGGACGCGGCCGGCCACCTGCTGCAGGAGCGAGGCACCGGCTTCAGCCTCGCCGACGTCGCTGCCCGGGCAGAGGTCTCCAAGAGCGGGCTGCTGCACCACTTCCCCAACCGGGACGCTCTCATCATCGCCGTCGTCGACACCGGCCTGCGGCGCTTCCGCGACGAGGTGATGCGGCACGTCGACCTCGCGGAGAACCACCCCGGCAAGGTCCTCCGCGGGTACGTGCGAGCGCTGTGCGGAACGAACCAGGATGTCACCGCGGCGTTCGCGCCCTCCGCCTACTGGAACGGCGTCGACGTCATCCCGGAGGTCGCCGAGCTCCTGCGCGACGACGCCCGGTGGTGGAACGAGACCTTCTCCCGCGACGGTCTCCCACGGGAGACGGCGCTCATCGTGCAGTTCGGCGCGGAAGGCGTCGCGGCCGCCGTCGCGCTCGGCCAGTACATCGACGCCGATGCGGTCGCCGTCGCCCGCGACGGCCTGCTCGCGCTCACCGAGCCGCGCACCTAGCCGGCACGAGGTCAGCGGCTCGCGCTCGAGCCGCCGCGCCGGTCACGCCCCTGCGTCGCGCGCACCGTAGGCGCGCATGAACGCACGCGCGCCGTCGGTCATGATCTGCCGGACGTGCGCGCTCTCGGCGCGCCGGCGCGCCGGCTCGTTGAGCACGCGCAGCGCGGTGAGGGCGTGGAAGTGCGCGGCGGCGAGCCCCGGTTCCTCGGCGTCGAGCAGGCCGGCGCGGGCGAAGTGGCCCACACGCTCGCTGAGGACCTGCGCGTGGGCCTCGTCCAGCGGGTGGTCGTCGAGCTCCGGGAGCAGCGACTCGTTCTCGTTGATCAGCCGGACGGCGGCCAGGTAGTCCGACGACAGCAGCAGGGAGCGGCCGAGGTCGGCGGCGAGCGCGGTGAGCGCCTCGTCGAGCTCGGCGACGTCCGCGATGCTCGCGTCGTCGAGGTGCTGCGCGACCAGCTCGCGGAGCGTGGCCAGTGCCCGCTCCCCCGCGTCCTCCACGACGCCGAGCAGGAGGCGCCGCTTGTCCCCGTGGTAGTCGTAGACCGTCCGCTTCGACACCCCGGCGAGCGCGGCCACCGCATCCATGCTGGTGCGCTCCACGCCCGTCTGCACGAACAGCTCCCTGGCGGCGGTCAGGATCGCCGCACGCTTGTGCGCCTGGCCCTCGCGCACGGGCTTGTCGCCCACCGTCGTCATCGCTCTCCTCCGTGGTGCTCGCCGCCGATGCTACACCGTGCGGTGTAGATCTACACGACACGGTGTAGTGTCGCGCTCCATGCAGACCATGAACCCGGTGACCTTGCAGGCGCACGCCCTGCACAAGCGCTACGGGCACCTCACCGCCGTCGACGGCCTGTCTTTCGCCGTGAGGCCCGGTGTCGTCACCGGCTTCCTCGGCCCCAACGGGGCGGGGAAGTCCACGACGCTGCGGATGTTCCTCGGACTGGACAAGCCCACCAGCGGTGCGGCGACGGTGGGCGGCCTGCGGCTCGCGGAGACGCCGCACCCGATGCGCGTCGTCGGCGCGATGCTCGACGCCCGGGGGGTCCACCCGCGCCGCGCGGCCGCGGACCACCTCGCGGCGGTGGCGCGCGCCGGAGGCGTGCCCCGGTCCCGGGTGCCCGAGATGCTGGAGCTGGTCGGGCTGGGGGGCGTCGGGAACCGCCCCGCCGGCGACTTCTCGCTCGGGATGAAGCAGCGGCTGGGCATCGCGACCGCGCTGATCGGGGACCCGGCCGTCGTGATCTTCGACGAACCGCTCAACGGCCTGGATCCCGAGGGGATCCGGTGGGCGCGCTCGCTGATGCGCGACCTGGCGGCCGAGGGCCGCACGGTCCTGTTCTCCAGCCACCTCATGGGCGAGATGGAGCTGACCGCGGACCACCTCGTCGTCATCCACCACGGACGGCTGCTGGCGGACCAGCCCCTGGCCGCCTTCATCGCCGACCACACCACCGAGCACGTCCGCGCGCGCACGCCGGACAGAGCCGGGCTCCTCGACGCGCTCG
This sequence comes from Cellulosimicrobium cellulans, assembly GCF_007679345.1. Classification (GTDB taxonomy): domain Bacteria; phylum Actinomycetota; class Actinomycetes; order Actinomycetales; family Cellulomonadaceae; genus Cellulomonas; species Cellulomonas cellulans_A. Next base: position 143,766 of record NZ_VEGH01000003.1, on the reverse strand, counting down.
CCCGCGCGGGGCTGCGGGCCGCACCCGGCGCCGCCGGCGCGGACGGGATCGACGTCGAGGGGACCGCGACCGACCACGTCGGCCGCGTCGCCGCCACCGCCGGCATCGAGCTGTCCGAGCTGACCGCGGTCCGCGACTCGCTCGAGGACGTCTTCCTCACCATGACCTCGACCCAGAAGGACGCCGCCTGACATGGACCTCCTCGCCTCGGAGTGGATCAAGACCCGCAGCGTCCGCACCACCTGGGTCCTCGCTGCCGGCACCGTCCTGGTCACCGTGGTCGTGAGCCTGCTCGGCATCAGCGGCCTCGTGGCCGGCTGGCAGGCCGACCTGCCCGCGGACTTCGACCCGACCGGCGTCAGCTTCAAGGGCATCCTCGTCGGGCAGATCCTCGTCGCGACGCTGGGCGCCCAGGCGTTCACCAGCGAGTACGCGACCGGTCAGATCGTCACGAGCCTGACGATCGCGCCCCGCCGCGCGATCCTCCTGGTCACGAAGCTCGGCGTCACCGCCCTGGTCGCGCTGGCGACCGCCGTCCTCACCGTGGCGTGCAGCCTCGGCGCGAGCCAGGCGGCCCTGGCCGCCGCGGGGCTGCCGACGGCGGACCTGACCGATCCCGACACCGTCCGGGCGGTCCTGTGCGCGATCGGCTACCTGGTGCTCACCGCCGTGCTCGGCGTCGCGCTCGGCGCCATCACGCGCTCCTCCTCGGGCGCACTCGCCGTCGTCGTGACCGTGGCTCTGCTCGTGCCGGCACTCGCACCCGGGCTGCCCGGGGCCCTCGGGGACCTCGCCGGGACGTACTGGCCCACGACGGCCGGACAGGCCTCCTACACGACCACCGGCACCGGACTGCTGACGGGCCCCGCGGGGCTCGCGGTGATGGCGGTGTTCACCCTCTGGACGACGCTGGCCGCCCACGTCACGCTCCGGACACGCGACGCGTGAGGTCCGGCCCCCGGCCGTTTGCGCGGGCGGGATGATGGGGAGATGGCGCACCGGGTCGACCTGACGGGGGACGAGCTGCGCGCCGTCGTCCGGTTCGCGGTCGACTGCGCCCGGGACCTGCTCCCCGAGTTCGAGGCCGTCGCCCCGGACGATCCCCGCCCACGGGACGCGATCGCCGCGGCGCAGACCTTCGCCGACGGGGCCGCCCGCTCGACCCTGCACCGCACCGCGGCGTTCGCCGCGCACCGGGCGGCGCGATCCGTCGCCACGGAACCTGCGCGGCTCGCCGCGCTCGCGTGCGGCGACGCGGCTGCGGCGGCCTACCTCCACCCGATCGCCGAGGCGACCCAGGTTGGGCACATCCTGCGTGCCGCCGCGTGCGCGGCGCGGGTGGTCGAGCTGAGGACGGGAGCGACGGGGGACGAGGTCGTGCGCCGCCTGGCCGAGCGGGCGGCTCCCCCGCTGCCGGAGATCCTGCTCCGGTATCCGGAGGCGCCGCGCGGGAGCACGCGGGTCGCCGCGCTCATGAGCGCGCTGGACTCGACCATCCGGGCACAGGCATAGGGGCGAGGCGCCCGCTCGGGGCGGGCGCCGCCTCGACGTCCCGCGCGGGCGGATCAACGCCCCGCAGGACGCTGACCTGGGTCGATCCCCGGCATCGGGCGTCGCCTGCGTTTGATTCCCGACCAGGCGCTTGGTAAGCCTGACCCCGACGAGGACCGAGACGTGAGGAAGGACCACGATGGGGATCTTCGACCGGATCAAGGACGCGGTGGGCGGCGCGCAGCAGGCGGGCCGCGACGCCGACGCCACGGTGGCCGCTGCGCGCGCGGCCTCCGGCGCCCCGCACGCGGCCGGGGTGGCCGGGATGAGCGCGGCCGACCAGCAGGCGCTGGTCGCCCAGGCGATGACCCAGCCCGCGACCCAGGCCGAGGCGGACTTCCGCAACACGGGCGGGTCCGCGGACGAGGCCGCCTTCGCCCCCGCGGCCAACGGGGTGACCTGGCAGCAGTACGCCACCGTGATCGCCCAGTCGCAGGCGGTGGGCTACGACCAGGGTGCGCTCGCCGGCGTCGCGGCAGGCCTCGGCGTCGACGGTCCGGCGTGGACGGCGGCGGCCGAGGAGTTCGCCGCCCGCGCCCAGACCAACCCCGCGGTCGGCCGCGAGATGGGCCGGATCGTGCGCGAGGGCCGCGCCTGATCATGGGGGCGCTGCGCGACCTGGTCCGCCTGGTCCGGTGGGGCCGGGCGCAGAGCCGGCCCTCCGTGGCCGACGCGCTGAGCGCGGGGGTCCAGGCCACGGACGACGTCCGGGCGTACCAGGACGCGCTGGTCAGCGGGGTGGTGGGCGCGCACAACGGCGTGCCCACCACCGCACTGGTCGAGGCGGTCGCCGCGCTCCCCGCCACCGGCGACGGACCGCGGCGGGCGGAGCTGGTGCTGCGGATCGACGCGCCCGGCGAGCCCCGGGTGACGCACACCGAGGTGCTGCCGAGGCCCGTGCACGTCGGTGAGCGGCTGCCGGTCTGGGTGGTGCGGTTCGAGCCGCGCCGGTTCGCGATCGACTGGGACCGCGAGGCCGTTCCGGGACACCGGGCCTGACGAGCTGTCCCGCTGCGGCCGGGTACTGCGGGCGCAGTACCCGGCTACGCCGCCGGGTTGATCCGGCGCCCCGGCGGGCGGCTCCTCAGACGCGCAGCTCGACGCCCGCGAGGGACTCGACCCGCTCCCAGACGCGGCGCACCGCCTCGGCCCCCGGGTCGGCGGTCCGCGCGGGCGTCGGCACCCGCACCGGCAGACCCCGCATCCCCTCGCGGGGCGCCACGTAGTCGCCGCCGCGGACGCCGGGATCGGTCAGCGCGCGGACGCCGGGCCAGGCCGCGGCGTCCTTGCCCTGCGCCCACGGGGTGTACGGATTGCGCCGGTAGGGCGTGCCCGCGTCGCGGATGCCCGGGCGGTGCGGCGTCCGGGCATCCACGCCCACGCCGGGGTGCGTGACCACCGAGGCCACGGGCCGCCCGGCCGCGCGCAGCCGCCGGTCCAGCTCGAACGCGAGCACCTCCGTGACGGCCTTCGCCCGGGAGTACGCGACGACACCGAGCCGCGGGACCCGGGCGGGGTCGTCGAAACCCGGCCGAAAACGGGCGACGAAGCCGGTCGAGGCGTGCACCACCCGACCCTCTCCCCCGTGCGCGACGGCGGTGGCCGTCAGCGCGGGCAGGATCCCGGCGAGCAGCCGCACGTGCCCGAGGACGTGCGTGCCGAGCAGCAGCGGGTGGCCGTCGGACGTGCGGGCGCGCGTGCTCATGGACATCGCGCCGCCGTTGAGGAACACGCCGTCGAGGCGCGGGAGCGCCGCGAGCTCCGCCGCCGCCGCGTCGACCGCCGCCAGCGAGCCGAGCTCCAGCACGACGGTCCGCACGTGCGCGTCCGGGGTCCGGGCGAGGATCGCCTCCCGCGCCCCCGCCAGCCGGGCGGCGGAGCGCGAGGCGAGCACGACGTCGGCGCCCGCGGCCGCGAGCTGTTCGGCGGCGAAGTACCCGATGCCGGCGGTGGCGCCCGTGACCACGACGGTGCGTCCGTCCTGGCGCGGCGGGCGGGCCGGGTCCCAGCGGGGCTCGTCGGTCGTGGGCTGCTGGGTGGTGGTGTGCGCGGTCATGGGCGTCCCCGTCATGAAGTGGATAGGTCATCCGGTCATCGTCACCGTACCGGATGGTTCATCCGTTTCGGGTAGGGTGGTCGTCATGTCCCCGCTCCGCGCCGACGCCGCCCGCAGCCGCGAACGCATCCTCGAGGCCGCCGCCGGCCAGGACCGCGGCACGCTCCGGCTCAACGACGTCGCGCGCGCCGCCGGGGTCGGCGTCGGGACCGTCTACCGGCACTTCCCCACGGTCGACGCCCTCGTCGAGGAGCTCACCGCGGGCACCGTCCAGCGGGCGCTCGACGCCGCCCGCGCCGCCGTGGCCGTCGACGCCGCAGGTCCCGCGTTCCACGGGTTCCTCTCCGCCGTGCTGGACCTGATGCTCGCGGACGACGGGCTGCAGCAGGTGCTCCTGGCGGCCGACGGCGCCTCCCCCGAGGTCCGCGACGCGAAGGCCGAGCTGACGCGGAGCGCCGCCGTCCTGCTGGAGCGCGCCCAGCGCGCCGGCGACGTCCGGCCGGGACTCACCCTGGAGCAGCTCATGCACCTGGTCTGCGGGTTCGAGCACGCCGCCAGGCTCGGCGCGCCGGAGGACCGCGCGACGATCGCGGCCGTCCTGCAGGCGGGCCTCCGGCCGGACTGAGGTCGGTCGATCAGTCGTCGCAGCGTCACCGGGCCCCGCGAGGCGGTCGTCGCGAGCCGACCGCACCGGATCAGACCGGCGACCCGGGCTGCGCGCCCCCGTCCCCGGTCGCGGCGGCGCGGAGCGCCTCGGTGAGCGCGGCCAGGTCCGGGAGCTCGAGGTCCGGGCTCTCCTCGTCGGGCCGCAGCTGCTGCAGGAGGCCCCACGGCCCCCGTCGGAGCCAGGCGGTCCGCAGGCCCGCCGCGCGAGCCGGCCGGACGTCGTTGTCGAGCCGGTCCCCGACGTACAGCACCTGGTGCGGGCGGACGCCCGTCCGGGCGACGACGCGTCGGAAGAACTCGGGCGACGGCTTCGCGACGCCCCACGTCGCGGACGCGGCCACGAAGTCGAGGTCGACCCCGAGGCCCTCGACGGCGGCCTCCGCTCCTGATGGCTGGTTGCCCGCGACGCCGACGACCAACCCCGCCGCACGCGCCGCGCGGAGGCAGCCGACCGCATCGGGATACAGGTCCGCGCCGTCGATGTCGGGCACCGGCCGCGGTGCCGGCACGCCGAGCAGCGCCCACGCGTCGCGGTGGTCGCGTCCCTGGCTGATCGCGGCACCCACGGCCGCCATGAGGCTGAACGCCGTGACGCCCGCGGCTCTCGCCTGCCGGCTCCACGCCCCCGACTCGTCGACGAGGGTCTCGCCCACGTCGAACACGACGGCACGGAGGTCCGCGGGCAGCTGCGTGGTGGTCACGGCACCAGCCTGGCACCGCACCGCACCGCACCGCGCTCGACGGCGGGGGGGGCCGGGCGCTGAGCAGCCGGGCGGCGCGCGGGCGCGCGCCGGTCAGCGGTGGTGCGGCGGGCGGTCGTAGCGCAGGTGCTCGGCCTGGTGCAGGACGTTGAGCACGAGGGCGTCGATGTGCTCGTTCGCCATCCGGTAGTAGACCGTCGCGCCGTCGCGCCGCGTGGTGACCAGGCGACCCCCGCGCAGCTTGGCGAGATGCTGCGAGACCGCGGGCACCGGGCGGGCGAGGTGCTCCGCGATCGCCCCGACCGACAGCTCCCCGTCGTGCAGCAGGCCGAGGATCGCGAGGCGGGTGCGGTCGGCGAGCAGGCGCAGGACGTCGACGGCGGTGTCGAGGTCGGCGTCCGGGGCGGCGGCCCGGGAGGTCTCGGCGGTCACCCGCTCAGCGTGCCACGTGGCTGACCTCCCGGGTGGGCCACAGCGCGGCTGTCGCCGCGAGAGCCGCCGCGCCCAGGCCGGCGAGGACGAGGGCTGCCGGGCCGAGCCCGAGCACGCTGAGCCACCCCGCCACCGGGTAGGTCACGAGCCAGCACGCGTGCGACAGCGAGAACTGCGCGGCGAACACCGCGGGCTGGTCGCGCTCGGGGGTCGTGCGGGCGATGATCCGGCCCACGGGGGTCTCCGCAGCGGCCCACCCCGCGCCGACCAGGGCGAACAGCGCCCCCACGAGGACGAGACCGCGGGTGCCGGGGACGTGCAGCGCCACCGCGACCCCGGCGGTCGCGGCCACGACGACCCCGCCGCCGGCGAGCATCAGCGCGCGCTCCGGCAGCGCCTCGAGCGCCCGGGGAAGCAGCACGGCCACCGTGATCGAGCCCGCGCCGAGCGCGGCCATCAGCAGCACCGCGACCCCGTCACCCCGGGCGTAGACCTCACGGGCGACGAGGACGTACTGCACCAGCGCGTAGGCGCCCCCGGCCGCCACGACCATGTTCAGCGCGAGCACCGCACGCAGCGCGGGGGTGCGGACCATCAGGACGATCCCCCGGCGCGCCCGCCGCCCGAACGTCGTCGGGTCGTCGACGCGGCCGTCGACGTCACCGCTCCCGCCGCCGTCCGCGTCGTCGTCCGCGCCACCGGCGGCACCGCCGAGCTCCAGCCGCGACACGAGCAGCGCGGACACCGCGAACCCGATCGCCGTGCCCACGAACAGGTCGGAGCCCGGCACCACCAGCAGCAGCGCCGCGGCCAGCAGGGGCGACAGGACCATCTCCAGGTCCTCGCCGAGCCGGGACAGCGACAGCGCCTGCGTGTACCGGCGCTCGTCCCCGAGCACCCGGGGCAGCACCGCCTGGTACGCCGGGGTGTGCACCGCGGAGGCCGCCTGCAGCACCAGGACCAGGACGTACACCTGCCACACGGCGGACACCAGGGGCAGGCCGAGCACCACGACGACCCGCACCAGGTCGGCCGTGACCAGCACGGCGCGCGGCGGCGCGGCGTGCACCAGGGCGGCGGCGACCGGGGCGACCGCGACGTAGGCCAGCATCTTGAGGGCGAACACCGTGCCGAGCACCAGCCCGCCGCCGGCACCGGCGACGTCGTACGCGAGCAGGCCCAGCGCGACGGTCGCCAGGCCGGTGCCCGCCAGGGAGATGGCCTGGGCGGTGAACAGCCGGCGGTACGTCGGGACGGCGAGAGCAGACAGCACCCGCTCATCGTTGCACACTTGCGCGAGCGCGTAAGTCCTGCGGCGGCCCGGGTGCGACGGTCCGCCGCGTATCGTCGTCCGGTGCCCGAGACCCCCACCGAGCCCAGCAGGGACGCCACGCTCCCCGGCCTGACGGCCTGCTCCCTGTGCGCCGGCGAGACGCTGGGCGAGGACGACCCGCTGCCCGGCGGCCAGCTGGCGCGCCTGCGCGCGGTGGCCGGCCGCGGTGCGGCCCGGCTCACCGAGGTCGAGTGCCTCGACGAGTGCGAGCGCGGCGACGTGGTCGTCGCGCGACCCTCGGGCGCGTGCCGGCGCGCGGGGGCGCGACCCGTCTGGTTCGAGCGCCTCGCGGGCGAGCGGAGCACCGCGGTGCTCGAGGGGTGGCTGCGGGCCGGCGGGCCGGGCGCACGGCCGGTGCCGCCGCAGCTGTCCGGGCACGTGGTCCACCGGACCGCCGACGCGCCCGACGCGCCCGACGACGTGGCGGTGCCCGCCCGCTGACCGGGGCGCACCGGCCACCGCCGCCCCGCGCGGCGGGCGGCGGTCAGCGCAGCCCGGGCGTCCCGTCGTCCGCCGCGGCCAGCAGCCGGGCCGCGACCGCCCGCACCCGGTCGCGGAGCTCGTCCGGACGCTCGATCCGCACCTCGCACCCCAGCGCGGCGACGACGGTGGGGATCCAGTCCAGGCTCTCGGCGCGGATCTCGGCCCGGTGCCACGGCGGCCCCGCGGTCCCCGCGCCCGCGTCCTGCCGCTCGAGCCGGGCGACGCTGGGCGGGAGGTGCGCCCGGATGTGGTCCTCGGTCGCCCGGACGTGCAGCACGACGGTCCAGGCGTAGTCCGCCGTCGCGAGATGCTCGGTCAGCCAGGACGCCGGGTCGTGCGGCCCGGGCTCCGCGAACGTCTCGGCGAGCGAGCGCGCCGAGCGGATCCGGTCGACCCGGAAGGCCCGGTCCTCCCCGGTGCCCGTGTCGGACGCCACGAGGTACCACCGGCGCTCCCGTGCGACGAGGCCGTACGGGTGGACCACCCGCCGGGACGACGGGCGCCCGTCCCGGTGGTGGCGCAGCTCGACCACCCGGGACGACGCGACGGCGTCGGCGAGCGTGAGCATCACCCCGGGGTCGGGGCGCGGCTCCGCGTCCGGCTCGCCGCGGGCGATCACCCCGAGCGCGGCGTCGCCCCGCGCCGCGTCCTCGCGTCGCATCGCGCGCCGCACCTTCGCCAGCGCGGTCTGCGCCGCGACGTCCTGCCCGGCCGGCGCCGAGCCGCCCCGGGCCAGCCCGAGGACCACCGCCACCGCCTCCTCGCCGGAGAACGTGACCGGCAGGACGCGCGCGCCGGGCGCCAGCCGGTAGCCGCCGTACCGCCCGCGCACGGACTCGACGTCCACCCCGGCCTCGGCGAGCCGGCGCACGTCCCGGCGGACGGTGCGCTCGTCCACACCCAGCCGGTCCACCAGCTCGGCGACGGTGCGCTGGTGCGCGGACTGCAGGAGGTCCAGCAGCTGCAGCGTGCGTGCGGTCGGGTCAGCCACGGGAGCCATCATCGCGCCGATACCGGGCGGATCATGCCCGGTATCGCGCCTAGCGTCCTCGGCGACCCGTTCCCCGCACCACGAGGAGACAGCACCATGCAGCTCGCAGCCACCCGGATCTTCACCGACGACGTCGACGCGGTGCTGGCCTTCTACGAGCGGGTGACGGGGGTCGCCGCCACGCGGCTCCATCCGTGGTTCGGGGAGATCCGCACCCCGTCGGGCACGCTCGCGGTCGCCAGCACGGCGACGGTGCCCCTCCTCGGCGACGGCGCCGCGGAGGCCCGCGCCAACCGCAGCGTCGCCCTCGACTTCCTCGTCGACGACGTCGACGCGGCGTACCGGGACCTGCGCGGCGTCGTCGACACGTTCGTCAACGAGCCGACCGACATGCCCTGGGGCAACCGCTCGCTCCTCCTGCGGGACCCCGACGGCACCCTGGTCAACCTGTTCACCCCGGTCGACGCGGCAGCCCCGCGGCCGGCCGCCGGGCAGCCGCAGCCCTGACGCGCCCGCGCCCGACGCCCGCGCCGGCGTCGGGTGCGATTTCCGCTCGACCCGGTCGCCCCGGCCTCCCTACCGTGACGGCCGTGTCGATCACCTCGTCCCTCGCCGCCCAGCCCGCCCTCCGGACCGACCGGCTCCAGCTGGTGCAGCTCGGTCCCGACCACCTGGACGCCACGCTGGCGTCCCTCGAGGACGCGGACGCGATGCGGCTGACCGGCACCCGGGGCTCGTTCACCCGCGACCAGGTGCACGAGCACCTGCGGCGGCTGCCCGGGGCGGACGAGCGGGCCGACTTCGCGATCCTCGACGAGGCGGGCGCGTACGTCGGCGAGGTGGTCCTGAACGACCTGGCCGAGGAGGACCGCGCGATGAACTACCGGATCGCCCTGGCGGGCCCGGCGGTGCGGGGCCGCGGCTACGGCACCGAGGCGGGACGGGCGGTCGTCGCCTGGGCGTTCGACGAGGTGGGGCTGCACCGCATCGCGCTGGACGTCTTCTCCTTCAACCCCGGCGCGCAGCGCTCGTACGAGAAGATCGGGTTCCAGGTCGAGGGCCGCGCGCGGCACACCCTGCTGTGGGACGGCACGTGGGTCGACTCGGTCCTCATGGGCATGCTGGCGACCGACCCGCGCCCGTAGGGTGGCGGCCGTGCAGGCGACGACCAAGCCGTGGTGGCAGATGACCCGGACCCCCGCGTTCGGGTTCGTCCTCGGCGGCCTCTGGCTGCTGCTCGGCGTGCTCCGCTGGGCGTGGCTCGAGCCGGGCGGCGGCTGGATCCCGGTGACGGCCGCCACCGTGTTCACGCTGGGCGGGCTGGCCTACCTCGCGAGCTCGACCGCCGTCGTGCTGCGGCGCCGGGCGCCGGCCGCGGAGCACGACTGACCGGCGGCCCGGACCGGGGTCCCGCGGCGCCCCGCCCGACTCCCCCGCAGGACCTCGGCGTCCTCACGGACACGCGAGGCGGCGGAGCGTCGCGACCACCGGACCCCACGCCGCGCGTGCCGACGGCGGGGCGCCGGTCAGGTGGTCGGTGAGCAGGCGGAACAGCGCCGCCCGCAGCAGCAGCTGCGGGAGCTCGTCACGGACGCGCGGGGCGCGCAGGAGGTCGACCGTCGCGCCCTCGGACGCCAGCGCGTCGACCACCACGACCGCGGACCCGTACCCGACCGGGCGCCAGTACACGGACGGGTCGATGACGGCCGGCGGCAACGCCGCGGCCAGGAGCACGTTCCCCGTCAGGTCGCCGTGCACCACCTGCGCGGGCAGGTCCACCGGACGCAGGGCGGCGCGCAGCGCCCGGATCTCCGGGACGTCGTCGGCACCGGGGACGTCGCACTCCCCCCAGGCCGCCCGGTCCGCCACCGCCCACGGGTCGGACCGGGCGTCGAGGAATCCCGGCCGCGGCGACCCCGCCAGCGCGGCGGCGAACGCCTCGCCCGCGCGGATCGCCTCCGCCCAGCGTCGCGGCTCGTGCCGCCCCTCGACGTGGGTCCACGCGGTCCAGCCGTCGACGACCAGGTGGCCCCCGACGGACCGGACCGGGGCGGTCCACCGGACCTCGTCGGAGCGGCGGGGGCCGCCGAGCACCCGCTCGGCCCACGCGACGGCGCCAGCGGGGCCGTCGAGCGGCTTGAGCACCAGATCGCCGCAGCGCCACGCGGTCCCGCGGCCCCCGGCGAGCGGTTCCGGCTCGCCGGTGCAGCCGAACGACGCGCGCACCCGCGCCGGCGGCGCCACGGTGGCGTGGGCGTCCTCGTCCATGGGCGCAGGCTACGGCGCGAGCGCGCAGGGCCGGCGCCCGCGCCGGGACCCGGGCGCGGTCAGGCGTCGCGCTCCACCGCCGCCGCCCAGCCGGCCGGGTCGGCACCCGCGGGGACCTGGCGCAGCCCCTCCGCCAGCAGCCCGGCCGCCAGCCACCCCTCCTCGAGCGGCGTCGGCGCCGCCTGCTCGCGGTACCCGTCCAGCACGTGCCGGATCGCGCCCGGCGGGGGCGGGTCCCAGCTGCGGAACTGCGTCGCGATCGTCACGGCGCCGCGGGCCAGGTCGAGCACGCGGTGCCCGAGCCCCATGGTGTCGTGGTCGAGCAGCACGGCCCGGCCGTCGGCGACGAGGACGTTCGCGCCGCGCACGTCGCCGTGCACCAGCGTCGGGGTGCCGTCGAGGTCCGGCAGTCCCGCCAGCAGGGCGTCGAGCCGTGCGGCCGCCCGGGGTGCGCGGGCGCGCGCGGGGGCGTCGCCCGGCAGCGGCAGCACGGGACGCGGCCGGTCGGCTCCGAGCACGGCGGGCGGCACCGGTCCCGGCAGCGCGAGGTCGATCCCCGCGAGGGCGGCGTGCATCCGGGCCAGGGCGGCGCCGGTGGCACGCAGCGCGGGGGCGTCCTCGGGGTCCAGCGGCGTGCCCTCGACCAGCGGCATGACGATGACCGACAGCGGCACCGCCCCGTCGACCACGACCCGGTGCGTCCCGTCGAGCGCCGGCACGGGCGCGGCCACCGGCAGGCCCAGCCCGCCCAGCCGTGCGACGACCTCCGCGACGACGGCGAGGCGGGGGAACGCCACCTGTGTGGCGCAGGCCTTGACGACGGACGACCCGCCGTCGCCGTGCTCCCACGCCAGGAGGTTCTGGTCGCTCAGGACCAGCCGCGAGCACGTCACGCGCCGGCCCCAGTGCTCCGCCAGCGCAGCCGACAGGTGGGCCGCGGCCGCGGAGCCGTCGACGAGCCCGAACCGCTGCGCCAGCGCCTCCCGGGCGTCGACGGACTCCCAGAGCATGGTCACCGGCGGCTCGCTCACGGGGCCGACCCTAGCCCGGGGGTGCGGCTGGACGAGGCCGTCGGACGGCCGTGCTCGAGCCCGAGCAGGAACTCCCGCTGGGCGGAGGTGTACCCCGGCACGAACACCCGCCGGGGAGCGAGCACGCCGGTGACCAGGCCCAGCACCGCGTCGTCCTCCACGGCGGCGCGCGCGAGCGAGTGGCGGGCGCCCGCGAACCGCCGCACCCGGACGTCCTCGCCGAGCAGGTCGCGGTACACCCGCTCGGTCTCGTCGGCGTCGACGTTCAGGTCGCCGTCCGCCAGCAGCAGCAACGTCGGCACGTCCCGCCCGGCCATCGCCACCAGGTCCGGGGTCGCGTCCGCCCGGTAGTTGCGGGCGACGAACCCCCACCGCGCCCGGGTCATCGGTTCCGGGTCGATCGTCTCCTCGCGGTAGCGCGCGTAGTCCGCGCGCTCGTCGAGCAGCCGCCGGGTGTCGTCGCTGGCCGCGATCGCGCGCTCCCGGTCCGCGGCGGACGCGCCCTCGTGGTCGAGCGACGCGAGCAGGTGGTACCGCCCCTGACGCAGCCAGTTCACGGCGGGCGACACGAGGATCGCGAACGCGACGTCGTCGCGCCGCGCCGCGACGGCGGGGACCACCCAGCCGCCCTGGCTCGCGCCCCACAGCCCGACCCGCCGCGGGTCGACGCCCGGCTGCTCGACGACCCAGTCCAGCGCCGCGCCGACCTCCGCCGCGCGGTCGGCCAGCGACTGGTCGAGCCAGTCGCCCGTCGACCCGCCCACGCCGGGCTTGCTCCAGGACAGCGAGGCGTACCCGGCGCGCGCGAGGTCCTCCCAGATCGGGCGGTAGAAGCCGTCGCTGGTCGCGTCGACAGGCCCGTCGCCGTGCACGAACACCACCACGCCCGTCGGCTCGACCGCGCCGGGCGGGGTCGCCAGCACCGCGTCGAGCACCCCGGCGGCGGTCTCGATGCGCACCCGGCGCTCCTCGATCGCGAACGCGTGGCCGGTGGCCGCGACCGCGACGAGCACGCCGATCACGGCCGCCACCACCACGAGGGCCACGGCCCGCCGTCGCCACCGCCGCTGAACTATCGTCCTGGCCACGACCGTAATGTACCCGATAGTCTACCGGTGTGACCCCGACCCTCGTCCTCCGCGGTGGTCCTCGGGCGCGCGCGGTCCCGCCGGAGGTGCCCGCGTGAGCGCCGCTCGCGATCCGTGGGCCCCGACGCCGCGGGAGGTCGTCGAGCTCAGCCTCGCGACCCACGGCCGGGCGGCGCTCTCGACGGTCTACGACGCGGCCAACCTGCTGGGCGTCGCCGACCAGCCGCTCCGACTGGCGATCCGCCGGTTGAGCGAGGCCGGGATCGTCGAGCAGACCGGCCGCGGGCGGGCGGGGTCGCTGCGGAGCACCGCACGCGGCCGGCGCCGCGCCCTGCTCGACGAGGCGTACTGGGACTTCGCCCTGCGGCAGGACGCGGGCGAGCCCGGGTGGGACGGGCACTGGCACCTGCTCGCGTTCTCGGTGCCCGAGTCGCACCGGGCGCTGCGGGACGCGCTGCGCGCGGCCCTGTCGCGGCTCGGGGCCGCACCGCTGACCCCGGGGCTCTTCGTGAGCCCGCACGACCTGTCGGCCGCGCTCGAGGCGGAGCACGACGGCGGCGTCGGCGGGTACCTCACGACGGCGACCGCGCGCAGCGTCCAGCACGCCGGCCGGCCGCTCGCGGACGTCGTGGGTGACCTGTGGCCGCTCGGCGCGTTGCGCGACGCCTACACGGACCTGCTCGGGGTGATGGACCGGTGGTCGGGACCCGCGACCCGGGGCGGACCGGCCGCCGCGCTGGCCGGGTACGTCGCCGTGCACGCGGCGCTCGAGCGGGCGATGGGGCCGGACCCGCTGCTCCCCCCGGAGCTGCTGCCGCCCGACTGGCCCGGGCGGTGTGCGCGGGACCGGGTCCGCCGGGACTGGCTCGCACCGGCGTGACCCGCCGGGGCGAGCGGCGTCGCGGTCGACCGCCGCACCCGGTGCGGGCTCAGTTGATGATCTCGCCCCGCTCGTGGGCCAGCAGCGACGCCAGCCGCGCGCGCCACGCCGCCAGCGCCTCCGGGCTCAGCCGGGGCCAGTCGTCGACCTCGCGGACCACCCGCAGCGGCTCGGCGCTGCGGAACGACCGGGTGGGGTTGCCCGGGAACTTCTTGTCCGTGACGTTCGGGTCGTCCTCGTACGGCCCGGTCGGCTCGACCTCGTAGACCCGGGGCGGGGCGTCCCCCGCGGCCAGCTCGGCGGCGAGGCCCGCACCGTCGACGAGCGCGGTGAAGTACACGTGGTTCATGACGATCTCGGGGCGGTAGTTCGACCGGAAGCCGGCGGTCAGCAGGCCCCCGACCGGCAGGTCGGCCCTGGTGCCGTGGAAGAACGGTCCCTCGTCCAGCGCGTCGCTCACCCGCACAGGCTAGGCCCGTCGACGGCGGTGCCGCCGCACGCCTCCCGCCCGGCGGCGCGCGCTCGTACGGTGGACGGCGTGCACCCGCCCACGGAGCCGTTCGACCACGGCCTGCTCGACCGTCCCGACGGCGCCCGGCTGTACTGGGAGACGTCCGGCGACCCCGCCGGCCGCCCCGCGCTGTACCTGCACGGCGGCCCGGGCAGCGGGCTCGGCCCCGGCGGGTACCGCCGTCGGTTCGACCCGGGCCGCTACCTCGTCGTCGGGCTGGACCAGCGGGGCTGCGGGCGCAGCACGCCGTGGGCGGTCGACGACCTCGAGCGCCTCGACGAGCACACCACGGACGCCCTGGTCGCGGACCTCGAGGCGCTGCGGGAGCACCTCGGGGTGGCGTCGTGGCTGGTGCACGGCGTCTCCTGGGGGTCGACGCTCGCCCTGGCGTACGCCCTCGCGCACCCGGCCCGCGTGACCGCGCTCGTGCTGACGGCGGTCACCACCGGCGGCCGGGAGGAGATCGACTGGATCACGCAGGGCGTCGGCCGGGTGTTCCCGGAGGCGTGGGCCCGGTTCGCGGCCGACGTGCCCGAGGGCGTCCGCGTGGTCGAGCACTACGCCCGTCGCCTGCGCGACCCGGACCCGGACGTCCGGGCGGCGGCCGCCGACGCGTGGGACGCGTGGGAGTCGACCCACGTGTCGCTCGACCCGGCCTGGACCCCGGGCCCGCTGCACGCCGACCCCCGGGAGCGGGCGAACTTCGCCACCCTCGTCACGCACTTCTGGGCGCACGACTGCTTCCTGGCCGGCGACCACGCCGTGCTGGGCCGCGCGCACGAGCTCGCCGGCATCCCGGGGGTGCTGGTCCACGGCCGCCGGGACATCAGCGGCCCGGTCGTCACGCCGTGGCGGCTGCACGCGGCCTGGCCCGGCAGCGAGCTGCACGTCGTCGAGTCCGAGGGGCACGGCGGCGAGCAGGAGATGGAGCTCACCAGCCGGGCGATCGACCGGCTGGCGGACCGGGCCCGCCCGAGCACGCCGGACGAGTGACCGCCTCACCGGGTCGGTCGTAGGCTCGCGCCGTGCTGATCTGCTCGATGAGCGTGTCCGTCGACGGCTTCGTCGCGGACCGCGACGGGGGCTTCGCCTGGAGCGCGCCGAGCGAGGACCAGTTCCGGTTCAGCCTCGCGCAGGTCGGTGAGCTCGGCGCGTACCTGTGCGGCCGGCGGCTGTACGAGACGATGCTCCCCTGGGAGACGGACCCGCTGATGCGCGGCACGCCGCTCGGGGACGCGTTCGCCGACGTGTGGGCGGCGCTGCCGAAGGTCGTGTTCAGCCGCACGCTCGATCGGGTCGAGGGCAACGCCCGGCTGGCCACGGCACCGGTCGCCGAGGAGGTCGCCCGCGCGCTGGGCTCGACGGACCGGGACGTGTCGATCGGCGGGCCGGACCTCGCCGGGCAGGCGATCGCGCTCGGACTGCTCGACGAGGTGCGCGTCTTCCGGAACCCGGTCGTGCTCGGTGGCGGGACGCCGCTCCTGCCGCCGCTCGCCGAGGCGCTGGTCCTCGAGCTGCTCGACACCCGGACGTTCGGCGGGCGCGTGGTCTACGAGCGGTACCGCCGGGCGCCCGCGGCGCCCGGCGGCTGATGCCCGGCCGCTAGACGACCACGAGCTCCGCGCCGTCCGGGGCGTGGTCGGCCAGGGCGACGCTCCGGATCGCCGGGTCGTCGTAGGTGTTCCAGTAGTACGTCGACGTCCGGGACGAGAACAGCCCGGTGTAGATCGTCTTCTCGAACTCCCCCGACCCCATCGCCGCGCTGCCGTCCACCATCGCGACCTGCTGCAGGGTGTGGAAGGCGCGGCTGACGTTGCCCTCCTCGGTGTCCTGCGGCGGGTAGTGCGCGTGGACGTACGCGGCGCGCACGAAGCGCGACGGCGAGTAGTAGTCGCCCGGGATGCCGCGCATGTGCGACCCCGACCCGAACGGCGTCAGCCGCGCCCGGCCCAGGTCGACCTCCTTCGGGAACTCCGGCGACAGGTTGAGGTAGTTGCGCAGGTTCTCGTGGTGCCAGGAGAACCCGGGCTGGTTCGTCAGCACGTCGACGTCGTCGTGGAAGACGTGCATCCCGCTGCTCGTGTGCTCGACCACGATCGCGCGCGTCGCGTCCCCGATGATCCAGTGCAGCATCGAGCTGGGGTACGTGTCGTTGATCGGCCGGTCGACGATGACGACGTCGGCCAGGGCCGCCTCGACCTCGTCGACCGACGCGAACCGGGACGCCACCCAGAGCGGGAACTCGTAGGCGGCGACGTTGGTGGATCCCGCCACCGGCCCGGGCGCGTACTCCGCGTACCCCGGGAAGTTGAGCCCGGCGACGACCAGGCCCGCGTCGTTGCCGCAGTCGAAGTACAGCGGCGTCTCCTCGGCGACGATGCCCATGCCGATGACGGCGTGCTCGACGCCCTCGACCGCACCGAACGGCGAGGTCGGGACGAAGCCGGTGGGCGTGACGACCACCCGTTCCCCGTAGCCGCTGGTCCAGTCGAGGTTGCGGGCGAGGTAGAGATGGCCGTCGCCGTCCGAGAACCTGATGCCTGTGCACATGTGATTGCCCCCTGCCGTGGGCGGGGCCACGACGGGGCTGCTCGCCGGACGTCGTCGGCCTCGCGCGTCGGAGCGGCCCGGGCTCCCCTGCGCTGCCGGGTCCGCACGTCCAGACTGGCCCCGGTCCGGCGGTCGGGCAACACCGGCCGGCGCCGACGGGCCGGCGCCCGGCTCAGGCGGTGACCATCGCCCCCCGCACCTGCACGACCAGCTCGGCCGGGATCTCGGTGAGCCCGTGGTCGTGCTGCGCGTGCTGCGCCACCAGCGCGAGGATCTCGTCCTCCGTGCCGGTGAACGCGCGGGCGCAGCCCGGGACGACGTCGCCGCAGCGGAATGCCTTCATGGTGGTGTCCTCTTCCTGGGTTCGCGGGACCCCGGGCGGGGTCCCTCGTTCATCGGTGCCGGTCAGGCGCCGGGCGAGTCGCAGAGCGCGAGCACGAGGGCGTCGAGCGGCACGGTCCCGACCACGGCACCGTTCACGTCGGTGCAGACCAGCGGGTCCCACCGCCGCGGCTCGGGACGGAGCATGGCGCGCCGCGCCACCTCGGCGAGCGCCGCGCTGGGCGCGACCGTCATCGCCGGCACCCACCGGCCGGTGCCGTCCCGGACCTCGGTGACCATGCCGTCGTCCCGCAGCAGCACCTCCGCCCGGTCGCGGTCCCGCCCGGCGGTGGCCGGTCGCACGACGCTGGCGACGTTCCCCGTGAGGGACGCGCGCGACGCCGTCCCGCGGATGTGCGCGACGTCCTCGGGCGGCAGCGCCGCGAGCATCTGCGGCTGCGGGCGGCCGAGCGCCCAGCCCTGGCCGAGCGGCACGCCGAGCGCGATCAGCGCGTCGAGCTCGGCGCGGGTCTCGATGCCCTCGGCCAGGATCCAGCCGTCCATCCGGCCGACCAAGTCGCCGAACACCTCCACCAGCGCCCGCTTCACGGGGTCCGCGTCGATGCCGGTGATGAGCGCCCGGTCGAGCTTCACGACGTCGGGGCGCAGCGCGAGGAGCAGCTCCAGGCCGGCGTACCCCGTGCCGGCGTCGTCCATCGCGACGAGCGCGCCGGCGGCCCGCACGCGGTCGAGGACCGCCAGCACCCGGCCGCCCTCGTCCAGCCGGGTGTGCTCGGTCAGCTCCAGTACGACGCGGGACAGGTCGGCGTGCTGCAGCAGCGCACCGGCCACGGCGTCGTCCGCGAGCAGGTGCGGGTCCACGTTGACGGTGAGGAACGTGTTCGGCGGCAGGTCCCCGCGCGCGACGACGGCCTTCTCCAGCACGCGCGCCTGGAGAGCGGGGTTCGCGCCCCAGTGCTGCGCCGCCGCGAACCACGCGTCCGGGGCGGCACGCCACGGGCCGTCGAACCGGGACAGCAGCTCGTACCCGGCGACGAGACCCGTGGCCAGGTCGACGACGGGCTGCGCGTGCAGGACGTGCGCGCCGGGGTCGGCGAGGACGCGGCCGAGGGCGTCCCGCCAGCACGGGTCGTCGATCGGCGGGGCCGTCGGCTCGGCGTCGATGACGACCCTCCTTCCGGGCGACGGGGGTCGGCGGCGGCCGGCCCGGGGTGCCGACGGTACGTGCCGCGGACGGGCCGCGGTGCGCCCCGGTGCACGTGGCCAGGGGTTTCACCCGGCGCGCGGCGTGGTTCACCCGGGCCCGCGCGCCCGCCGGCCGGGTCCCGCCCGTGCTCGGCCTCAGGCCGGCTGCCAGAGCTCAACGCGGTTGCCCTCCGGGTCGGTGACCCAGCCGAACCGCCCGACGCCCGCCATGTCCTGCGTCTCGGGCGCGACGTCCGCGCCACGCTCCCGCAGCTGCGCGAGCATCGCGTCGAGGTCGCGGACCCGGAAGTTCAGCATCGTGGTCTGCTCCGGCGACCCGAAGTAGTCGGTGTCGGGCTCGAACGCGGCGAAGACGGTCGGACCGGCCGCCTGCTGCCACAGGCCGTGCGCGTCGTCCTGGATCCCGAGCAGCTCGCGGTACCACCGGGTGAGCGCCTCCGGGTCACGCGCCCGCAGGAAGTAGCCCCCGATGCCGAGCACGCGCTCCACGCCGGTCACCGCCCGGCCAGCACGAGGACGACGACCGCGGCGAGCAGCAGGAACGGGGCGGCCTCGGCCAGCAGCACCCCGGTCGAGCGCGGGGTGCGGGACGGCGCGTCGCGGACGCTGGTGCCGAACGGGGCGCCGTTCGTGCCGGGCCGCCCGCCGAGCGGTCGGCGGTCGGTCGGGTCGGGCCGGTCGTCGTCGGGCATCGCTCCCCCGTCCGGGTCGGTCGTCTGCTCCGAGCGTGCCAGCACGGCGGTGGCGCTGTACAGGGCGTTCGCCCGTCCGCGCGGCCGGGCGTCGGCGGGCGGTCGTGGGCGGGCCGGTGCGGGCGGGCGCGGTCGGGCCCGTCAGCCCGCCGCCGGCCCGAGGGCGGCGATCTTCGCCTGCAGCACCCGCCGCTCCGCCGCGTTGGGGCACAGCGCCGCGGCGCGCGCGAGGTCGTCGCGCGCCTCGGCGTCGCGGCCCAGCCGGCGCAGCAGCTCCCCCCGCACCGACGGCAGCAGGTGCGAGCCGTCGAGGGCCCCGGCGGCGACCAGCCCGTCCACCACGGCGAGCCCCGCGGCGGGGCCGCGCACCATCGCCAGCGCGACGGCGCGGTTGAGGTCGACGACGGGCGACGGCGCCAGCCGGCCGAGCGCCTCGTACAGCAGGAGCACCCGCTCCCAGTCGGTGGCGGCGACCGACGCCGCGACCGCGTGGCACTCGGCGATCGCGGCCTGCAGCCCGTACGCGCCGAGGCCGCGCCCCACCCGCCCCGCGGCCGCCAGCGCGGCGCGGCCCCGGCGGATCGCGTCCCGGTCCCAGCGGCGGCGGTCCTGGTCCTCGAGCAGCACCGCCGAGCCGTCCGCCGCGACGCGGGCCGGGAACCGGGCCGCGGTGAGCTCGAGCAGCGCGAGCAGACCGAGCGCCTCAGGCTCGTCCGGCGCGAGGTGCGCGAGCACGCGGGCGAGCCGGACCGCCTCGTGCGCGAGGTCCGGGCGCAGCCAGCCGTCCCCGGAGGTCGCGGTCGACCCCTCGGTGAACACCAGGTACACCACCGCGAGCACCGAGCCCAGGCGCTCGCGCCGCTCGGCGCCCTCCGGGACGGCGAACGGCACCCGCGCGGCGCTCAGCGTCTTCTTGGCCCGCGTGATCCGCGCCTGCACGGTGGCGGTCGGGACCAGGAAGGCGCGCGCGATCTCCTCGGTCGTGAGGCCGCCCACGACCCGCAGCGTGAGCGCGACCCGCGCCTCCCGCGACAGGACCGGGTGGCACGCGACGAACATGAGCGCGAGCACGTCGTCGCCGATCGCGTCGGGGTCCCGGAGCAGGTCCGCGTCGCGCTGCTCCCCCGGCCGCCCCGCCGCGCGCGCCAGGGCGGCGTACCGCTCGTCGCCCGCGGCGCGCCGCCGGAACGCGTCGACGGCGCGCCGGCGGGCGGTCGTGACCAGCCACCCCGCGGGGTTCGCCGGCACGCCCGTCCGCGGCCACGCGACCAGCGCCTCGGCGAGCGCGTCCTGCGCGACGTCCTCCGCGAGGGAGAGGTCGCCGGTGGACCGCGCCAGGGTCGCGACGATCCGGGCGGCGTCCACCCGCCAGACCGCCTCGACCGCGGCGCGGCCCTCCCCCGGCGCGTCCCCCGTCAGAGCTGGCCCGTCGCCTCGCGCCACGCCCGCTCCCGCTGGATCCAGGGGTTGTCCTGGGGGAACTCGTCGATGCTCGCGATCCGCCGCACCTCGACCTTGACCCCCGGCCCGTCGAGCGGGGCGCGCCGGGCCCACTCCACCGCCTCCGGCCGGGACGCGACGTCGAGGATCCAGTAGCCGCCGAACAGCTCCTTGGCCTCGCTGTACGGGCCGTCGGTGACGACCGGCGGGGTCTGCGCGTAGTCGACGACGACGCTCTCGGCCGGGTCGTCGGACAGCCCCTCCATCGCGACGAGCACCCCGGCGGCGATGAGCTCCTCGTTGAACCGGCTCATCTTCTCGATCATGTCCTCGTTCTCCACGCCGGTGGCGCCCGGCGCCCACTCGTCGGTGGTCCGCATGATCAGCATGTACTTCACGGTGCTGCCCCTCCCTGGTCGCGGGTCCCTCGTCCGGACCCTCTCACCCGGGTGTCGAACGGGGAACCCGCGGATCGACACGGGCGGTGGGGCGAGCGCTCCGTCACCCGCGCGCGTGCTCCGCCACGAACCGCGCCACGTCCGCCGTCTCCCGGTCGTCCATCGTGTGGCCGAGGCCCGGGTACCGCCGGGTCGTCGCCGCCGCGTGCCGCCCGGCCCACGACGCCAGGCGGTCCGCCCAGGCGTCGGGGACGACGTCGTCGCGGTCGCCGTGGCAGCACAGCGCCGGGGGCCGCACCCGCGCCACGCCGGGGTCGCGCGGGTCCCGGGCGGTGGCGAGGAACGCCGACAGGGTGACCGCGTACCGGTACCGGTCGGGGGCGGCGCGCAGCAGCTGCACCGCGACGGCGCCGCCCTGCGAGAAGCCGACGAGCCCCGCCGACGACCACCCCGGCTGCGCGTCCAGCCAGCGGGCGACCCCCGCGGCCGACTCCTCGAACCCGGTGGGGTCGCTCCGCCTGGTGTCCGCCCACGCCCACCGGTCGCGCACGGGGAGCCGCCCGGCGAGGGCCACCCCCACCGCGCCGGCCGGCAGCGCGGCGAGGAACGGCGCCATGTCCTCGGGGACGCCGCCCGCGCCGTGCAGGAGCACGACCAGGTGCCGGCCGCGCGGGTCCGCGGCCGACGACGGGTCGGACCACAGCGCGCCCGCGCCGACCGCCCGCGTCCCGCCGGCCGTGGTCAGGCCTCCCGGCGGGCGAGCACCACGTGCTCCAGCCCCGGCCGGTCGGGCGCGTCCCGCACGTCGACGACCGTGAGCCCGGCCGCGGCGAGCGACGACCGCACCTCGTCCAGCGTCCGGAACCGCAGCGTCGACGCCGACGCGACCTCGGCGCCGTCCGGGAACCGGAACACCGAGCGGAACGACACCAGCGGCAGGTCGACGGCGGTGACGGCGAACTCCTCGACGACCCGCCCGGTGCCTGGCACGTCGCGCGCGCCGCCGCCGTCGCCGCCGGCCCACGCCTCCCACGCGCGGGCCTCGGGCCGGCGCGTCTCGAGCACCACGTGGCCGCCCGGCGCCAGCGCGTCCCGGATGCCGCGGAGGGTGGCCGACCAGTCGGCGTCCGCCAGGAACACCTGCGCGACGTTGCCGGTCATGGTGACGAGGTCGACCGCCAGGGGCGGCAGCGTCGTCGCGTCGCCGTGCAGCCAGGTGACGCGGTCGGCACCGGGCTTGGCGCGCGCGACGTCGAGCGAGGCGGCCGCCGGGTCGACGCCGGTGACCGCCAGCCCGTCGTCCGCCAGGAGCAGGGCGAGGGTGCCCGTGCCGCAGCCGACGTCCAGCACCCGGCGCGCGCCGACCTCGCGCGCGACCGCGCGGTACAGGTCGAGGTCCGCGCGGTCGTCGTCGAACACGTCGTAGAGCGCTGCGAGCCGCGGGTCGGCGAAGATCGGGTCCGGCACACCGGTCACGCTACGGACCGGCGGCCGGGTCGCGCGACGGCATTCCCGCGCCGCGCGCCCGGCCGTCCGGCCCGCCGGCGTGGCGGGTCAGCCGTGCGACGGCTCGCCGGTCCCGGTCACCGTGGTCAGCAGGATCGCCGCGTCGCTGAGCGCCTCCACACCGTGCCGGTCGTGCGTCAGCGTCGCCAGGAAGCCCGCCGGCAGCGTGTCGACGCGGCCGGCGCTGGAGACGGCGACGGTGCCGCGCAGGACGAGGATGCTGCCCGCGGGCGGCGAGTTGTGCTCGGCGAGCGCGGTCCCCGTGCGCAGCGCGATGACGGTCTGCCGCAGCGGCCCGTCGTGCACGACGATCTGGGCGCTGCGCCCGTGCGGGTCCTGGTGGGCGAGGTCGATCTGATCCTGCGCGAGCTGGTGCACGTCCATGCGGGGCTCCTCCGGGCGTCGTCGGCGGTGACGCGTCCTACTCAACACGGCCCGGCACCCGGCCGCTATTCCCTGGCCCGCGCGTCCCCCCGGTGGCAGCCTCGGGACCGTGACGGACGAGGACATCTGGACCGAGCAGGTCGCCGCGCGGTACGACGCGTCGAGCGCCGCGATGTTCGCCCCCGGGGTGCTCGGCCCGACGGTCGACTTCCTGGCGGCCCGCGCCGACGGCGGCCCGGCGCTGGAGCTGGCCGTCGGCACCGGGCGGGTCGCCCTGGCGCTGGGGGACCGCGGGGTGCCGGTCGCGGGGATCGAGCGGTCGGCCCCGATGGCGGCGCGGCTGGCCGCGAAGCCGGGCGCCGACCGGGTGCCGGTGACGATCGGCGACATGGCGACGGCGACCGCCCCCGGGCGGTTCCGGCTCGTGTACCTGGTGTTCAACGGCATCACGAACCTGATGACCCAGGACGCGCAGGTCGCGTGCTTCGCGAACGCCGCGCGGCACCTCGAACCCGGGGGCGCGTTCGTCTGCGAGGTGTTCGTGCCGCAGCTGCGCCGGCTGCCGCCCGGCGAGGTGGCGCTGCCGTTCGACGTGAGCGAGGGGCACCTCGGGTTCGACCGGTACGACGTGGTCGAGCAGCGGCTGGTGTCGCACCACTACACCGTCGAGCCGGACGGCTCCGTGACCACCGGCCGGTCGCCGCACCGGTACGCGTGGCCCGCGGAGCTCGACCTGATGGCGCGGATCGCCGGGATGCGGCTCGCCGAGCGCTGGGCGGACTTCTCGGAGGCGCCGTTCACCGCGGAGAGCAACTCGCACGTCTCCGTCTGGCGCACCCCGGACCGAGCCCGGGTCAGCGCCCCTCGGTGACCTCGCGGCGCTTCTGCTGGGCGGGGCGGGCCGGCTCGTGCGGGCCGTTCCACACCTGGATCGCACCCCAGATCGACGCGGCGATCGGCACGGCCAGCACGGCGCCGGTGATCCCCGCCAGCACGGTGCCCACGGTCAGGGCGACCAGGATGACCAGCGGGTGCAGCGCCAGCGACCGCGCCATGACGACCGGCTGCAGGAAGTTGCCCTCGAGCTGGTTCACCAGGACGACGATGCCGACCACGATCAGCGCCTCGACCGGTCCGAGCGCCACGAGGGTCACCAGCGCCGCCAGGACGCCGGCGAGCGTCGCCCCGACCAGCGGGATGAACGCCAGCAGGAACACGAGCACGGACAGCGGGATCGCGAGCGGGACGCCCATGATCACCAGGCCGACGCCGATGCCGATCGCGTCGACGGCCGCGACGATCGCGGTCCCGCGGACGTAGCCGCCCATCGTCGTCACCACCCGGTGCCCGACCCGCTGCCCGCGCTCGTAGCGCGCGCCCTCGAACGGCCGGAGCAGGAACTCCCAGATGGTCGGGCCGTCCTTGAGGAAGAAGAACAGCACGACGACCATCAGCACGAACCCGGTGAGGAAGTTCGCGGTGGCGGACACACCCGCGATCGCCCCCGCGCCGAAGCTGCTCGACGTGAGGAAGTCGGTCACGGCGGTCCGGGCGTCGGCGATCTGGTCGTCGCTGATCTGGATCGGGAGCCCGGACAGCGAGTCCTGCAGCTCCCCGACGCCGGCGACCGCCTGGTCCACGAGGTCGTCCCACTGGTGGATCACCGAGTAGACGACCGCGGTGAGGACGCCGCCGAGCACGCCCACGATCAGCACGAGCGCGATCCAGGTCGCCGCGATCGACGGCAGCCGGTGCCGGCGCAGCCAGGACACCAGCGGGTGGATCGCGGAGGCCAGCACCAGGGCGATCAGCACCGGCACGACGACGAGCGTCAGCCGGGTGAGCGCGAACACCGCGACGGTCAGCAGCGCGAGCAGCGCGAGGGTCTGCACCGACCGGGTGCCCGCCCGGCCGAAGCCGTCCGCCCACAGCGCGCCGGCGCCCGGCCCGCGGGACGCGTCGTCCCGCGCGACCTCCGCCGCGCGCACGGCGTCCCCACCGGTCGGCGCGGCCGCCCTCCGTCGTCCGAACCACATGTGCCCGCCCACCCCTTCCGGTGTCCGTCTGCCGGGGACGGTACGGGGCGGGGGGCCGGGTCGCGAGCGGGCGCGCCGCCGCGCCCGGCGCCGCCGCCCGGGTCCACCGATCGTCGTACCCGCCTCTCCACCCCGGGGACGATGACCCAGGCCACCGCCCCGGGGCAGGCTGGGACCATGGCCCAGGACCGACCGCACCGCCTCGACGACGCCCGCGCCCGCCAGCGCGAGGCGCTCCTGGCGCGCCGCAGCCGGGCCCGCACCCGCCTGCCGCTCGACGTCGCGCTCCGGCTGGCGATGGACCCCGCGGCGCACGGGACGGGGGACCTCGCCCGGCGGCGCTGACACCCGGCGCCTCGCGTCGCGTCCGGCCTGGCAGGGCCCTGCGCGCGGCTACGATCCCCCGCATGGGGCAGCGAGTGACCATCACCGACGTGGCGCGGGACGCGGGCGTCTCCGTCGCGACGGTGTCGAAGGTCATCAACGGCCGGTACGGGGTGGCGCAGGCGACCTCGAGCCGGGTCATGGAGGTCATCGACCGGCTCGGGTACGAGTCCAGCCTCGTCGCCCGGAGCCTGCGCTCGCACCGCACGCACGTGCTCGGCATCCTCGTCGCGGAGTTCGAGCCGTTCTCCGCCGAGATCCTCAAGGGCGCCGCGGCGGCGCTCGCGGACTCCGACTCCGGGTACGAGCTGCTCGCCTACACCGGCGGGCTGCACGGTCGCGGCGCGGGCTGGGAGCGGCGGTACCTGTCCCGGCTGAGCGGCACGCTGATCGACGGCGCGGTGCTCGTGACCCCGACCGTGGTCGAGGCGGACGCGGGGATCCCGGTGGTCGCGATCGACCCGCACACCGGACCCACCGGGCTCCCCACGGTCGACTCGGACAACCTCGCCGGGGCCGTGCTCGGCACGGAGCACCTGCTCGGCCTCGGGCACCGGCGGATCGCGTTCGTCGGCGGCCGTCCCGACCTGGAGTCGTCCCGGCTCCGCGAGCAGGGCTTCCGCCGGGCGATGGCCGCGGCGGGGGTCCCGGTCGACGAGGTGCTGGTCCGCGAGGGCGACTACCGCAAGGAGCCGACCCGGGAGCCGGCGCGCGAGCTGCTCAGCCTGCCGGACCGGCCGACGGCCGTGTTCGCGGCCAACGACCTGTCGGCGATCGCGACCATCGAGGTCGCGCGCGAGCTCGGCCTGACGGTCCCCGGCGACCTGTCGGTGATCGGCTTCGACGACATCCCGGAGTCCGCGCAGACCGACCCCCCGCTGACGACGGTGCACCAGCCGATCCAGGGCATGGGCGCCGCGGCGATCGGCCTGCTGACGGCGCTGCTCGACGACGGCGGGGCGCCCGACCCGCACGTGCGGCTCCCCACGTCGCTGGTGCGCCGCGGGTCGACGGCCCCGCCTGCCTGATCTCCCGTCACCTCCCCCGCACGAAGGAGTGCAGCCCCATGCAGGACGTCCGCGTCCCCCGGCCCGCCGACCTCGACCACCGCGGCGCGCGCGCCGTCGTCACGGTCCTCGACGCAGCGGGCCGCCCGGTGCCGGACACGGAGGTCGAGGTCGCCCAGACCCGGCACGCGTTCGGGTTCGGCTGCACCGCGTTCGAGGCGATCGCGGCCGCGAACGACGAGCGGCCCGGCCCCGACGACCCGGCTCCGCAGGTGCTGCCGACCGTCCTCGACCGGTGGCTCGACCTGTTCGACACGGCCACCCTGCCGTTCTACTGGTCGCGGTTCGAGCCCGAGCAGGACCGTCCGGACACCGACCGGCTGCTCGCCGCGGCGCGCTGGCTCGCCGCGCGCGGGGTCCGGGTCAAGGGCCACCCGCTCGCGTGGCACACGCTGGCCCCCGCCTGGCTCCGGGACCTCCCGGAGGACGAGGTCGCGACGTCCGTGCGGGCCCGGATCACCCGGGACGTGACCGCGTTCCGCGGCGTCGTGGACACCTGGGACGCGATCAACGAGGTCGTCATCATGCCGGTGTTCGACAAGGAGCCGAACGGGCTGACCCGGCTGTGCGCCCGCGACGGCCGGGTGGCGACGGCCCGGCTGGCGTTCGACGCCGCCCGGGCCGCGAACCCGGGCGCCACGCTGCTGCTCAACGACTTCGACCTCTCCGCCGACTACGAGCGCCTGATCGGGGACTGCCTGGACGCGGGCGTCGGGATCGACGCGATCGGGCTGCAGACCCACATGCACCAGGGGTACCGCGGCGAGGAGTGGACGCTCGGGGTGCTCGACCGGTTCGCGCGGTTCGGGCTGCCGCTGCACCTCACCGAGACCACGCTGCTGTCCGGGGACCTGATGCCGCCGGAGATCGAGGACCTCAACGACTGGAAGGTGCCGTCCTGGCCGTCGACGCCGGAGGGCGAGGCGCGGCAGGCCGATGAGG
Organism: Cellulosimicrobium cellulans; assembly: GCF_007679345.1. Lineage (GTDB taxonomy): Bacteria > Actinomycetota > Actinomycetes > Actinomycetales > Cellulomonadaceae > Cellulomonas > Cellulomonas cellulans_A. The sequence goes on along the minus strand of NZ_VEGH01000003.1, from coordinate 116,828 downwards.
TCGAGCGGCACTACCGCACCCTGTTCGGGCACCCGGCGGTGCAGGCCGCGACGTACTGGGGGCTGTGCGACGCGGGCGCCTGGCTCGGCGCCCCGGCCGGCCTGCTGCGGGCGGACGGGACGCCCAAGCCGGCGTACGACGCCCTGCGGGCGCTGGTGCGCGGCGCGTGGTGGCTCGACCCGACGCCGGTCCGCACGGACGCCGACGGGCGGTTCGTGCTCGATGCCTACCGCGGCGACTACCGCGTGACCGCGGCCGGTCGCGAGGCGGCCCTGACGCTGGCCGCGTCGGCCCCCCGCACCGAGGCCCGCCCGACCTGACCCCGCCGCCCGACCATCCCAGCCCGGGCTCGCACCGTCCGCCCCGCCGAACGTGCGGCAGATGCGGGGTTCAGGGGGCCGGAACCCCGCACCTGCTGAAGGTTCGGCGACGGGCCGGTCAGGCGCCCGGGGTCCAGGAGTAGGGCGCGCCCGCGGTGATGCGGACGTACGTGCCCGCGCCACCCATGCCGCCCACCAGCCGGTCCACCAGGGCGCGTCCCGGCTCGGACAGGATCGCGTCGTGGATCGGCGCCGCCACCCGCGGCCGCACGGCCCGGACGTAGTCGATCGCCTCGGCGAGCTTCATCCACGGGCCGGCGACCGGCACGAGCAGCACGTCGACCTCGGTGCCGGCGGGCGGCGGGGTGAACGAGTCGCCGGGGTGCAGCAGCGCGCCGTCGACCAGGTAGGCGACGTTGTGCACGCGGGGCACGTCGGGGTGGATGACGGCGTGCCACTCCCCCACGGCGCGGACCGCGAAGCCCGCCGCGTCGAACGTCTCGCCCCCGGCCACGGGGTGCACCCGGTCCGCCGGCGCGCCGGCGTCCGTGAGCTGCGCGGCGACGCCCGCCGGGGCCCACGCGGTGAGCCCGTCGCGGGCGCCGAGGGCGGCGGCGAGGCGGTCGACGTCGAGGTGGTCGACGTGCTCGTGGGTGACCAGGACGGCGTCGGCGTCGTCCAGGACGGCGGGGTCGCTGAACGACCCCGGGTCGAGGACGAGCCGCTGCCCGTCGCGCTCCAGGCGGACGCAGGCGTGGCCCCAGTGGGTGATCTCGGCGGTGCCGCCGGTGGTGCTCTCGGACATGGGGCCAGCATCGCCCCAGGTGGGCGCGACGTCGAGCCGGGCGGTCCGCGTAGGGGGCGGGCGATTCCGTGAACCCCGGCCCGCCCGTTACCGTGTGCCCGTGCTGGTGCTGGGAGTGTGCTCGCTCAAGGGCGGCGTGGGGAAGACATCCGTGACCCTCGGGCTGGCGTCCGCGGCGCTGGAGCGCGGGCTGCGCACGCTGGTCGTCGACCTCGACCCGCAGGGCGACAGCACGCTGGCGCTGGCCACGGCGGGCGCCGCCGGGGACGTCGCGGGCGTGCTCGACCAGCCCACCGCGGAGAGCATCGCCGCCGCCACCGCGCCGAGCGCCTGGGCCGAGGCCGGCCTGGACGTGCTGGTGGGGTCGGCGGCGTCCTCGCGGCACGACGCCTACGACGGGGCGGACGCCGACGTCGACCGGCTGCGCTTCGCCCTGGCCTGGGTGCACGACTACGACCTGGTGCTGGTGGACTGCCCGCCGTCGCTGGGCGGGCTGACCCGCACCGGCCTCACGGCGTGCGACCGGGCGGTCGTCGTCACGGAGCCCGGCCTGTTCTCGGTGACGGCGGTCGGCCGGGCGATGCGCACGATCGACGACCTGCGGCGCGGGCCCGCCGGGCAGCTGCAGCCGCTCGGCGTGGTGGTGAACCGGGTCAAGGCGCGCTCGGTGGAGCAGGCGTTCCGGCTGGACGAGCTGCGGGGCCTGTACGGCCCTCTGGTGCTGACCCCGTTCGTCCCCGAGCGCGCGGCGCTGCAGCAGGCGCAGGGCGCCGCGCAGCCGGTGCACGCGTGGCCCGGGCAGGGCGCGCGCGAGGTGGCCGGGGCGTTCGAGGAGCTGCTCGACCGGGCCCTGCGCGCCCCGCGCGCCTGACGGTCAGCCGGCCGCCGGCTCCCCACCGGCGCAGCCGCAGCTCGCGCGCGGGATGAGCCGGGTCGGCAGCGTCCGGAACTGCGACGCCGCCGCCGGGTCCGCGACCCGCTCCTGCAGCAGCCGCACGGCGGTCCGGCCCATGTGCTCGAACGGCTGCCGGACGGTCGTCAGCGCCGGGGTCGACAGCCGGCCCGCGAGGATGCCGTCGAACCCGGTGACCCGGACGCGCCCCGGCACGTCGACGCCGTGCTCCGCCAGCACGTCCAGCACCACGAGCGCGGCCTGGTCGCTCTGGCAGACCAGCGCCTCGGGCAGCCGGTCGGTGGCGGCCAGGTCGGTCAGCGCGGCGAGCCACTCCGGGGACGCGAGCCCCTCGTGCGCCGGCCCCGGTCGCGGCGCGTCCGGCAGCAGCGCCGCGACGGCGTCCCGGAACCCGGCGAGCCGCTCGGCGAAGTCGTACATCGACCCCTCGCCCACGAACGCCGGGTCCCGCACCCCGTGCACGCCGACGAGGTGCTCGACCAGGCCGGTCATCGCCGCCCGGTTGTCCACCGCGACGTGGCTGAACGACGCGTCCGAGCCGGGGGTGCTGAACGCGACGAGCGGCACGGACTGCGCGATGGCGTGCACCGCGTCCAGGCTGTGCGTGCCGGGGAAGATCGCGAGCCCGTCGACCCGCCCGGCGATGTCGTACATCGCCGCGCCGCTCGGCGCCCCGGAGGCGAGCAGCAGGGCGCGCCCGTTCTCCCGGCACTCCAGCGCGAACCCGCGCTCGACCTCGTCGACGTAGAGCGGGAAGACGCGGGGGTCGCCCTCGGGCACCGCCGCGGCCTCGAGCGGCACCGGCGCGGCGGACCCGTCGGCGTCGGCGAGCATCATGTCGAACGAGTACAGCCCGAACGCCCCGGTGGCGCCCCGGGCCAGGCCGCGGGCGCTGGCGGACGGGACGTAGCCCAGCTCGCGGGCCGCGTCGAGGACCGCGCGCCGGGTGGCGGATGCGACCCGGCCGGGCTGCCGGAACGCGAAGGACACGGTCGTGATCGACACCCCGGCGCGCTCGGCGACGTCGTAGACGGTGGGGCGGCGTGCCACGCGGAACTCCTCGACATCGAGTGGCGGCCGACGCTCGGCCACGCCCCGGGACCGGGTTGACAGCGCCAGTCTACACGCTTAGATTCCGGTTCTTGTAAAGCGCATTACACGCTTTCGGACCCGTGCTGGGGCAGGTCGGTCCGCGCGCCGTGGCGCGGGCGCAGACCCCCGTTCAAGGAGGAACACATGACCCGACGTACCGTCCGGCGCGCCCTCGTCGCCGCGACCGTCACCACCCTGGCCCTCGCGCCGGTCGCGGCCTGCGGCCGGTCCGACGACACCGGCGGGGGCGGTGGCGCGGCCGAGGCCGGCACCGTCGCCGACGAGGCCACCGGGGAGATCGAAATCTGGGCGGCGGCCGGCAACGGCGACGCGCTGCGCACCCTGGGTGAGCAGTTCACCGAGGACAACCCCGAGGCGTCCATCAAGGTCACCGAGGTCCCCTGGGGCGAGATCATCACGATGAACCAGACCGCCGTCGCCTCCGGCACCGGCCCGGACATCGTGATGACCGGCGCCGACCAGACCGCCTCGGTCATCGCGATGGGCGGCCTCGCACCCGTGCCCGACGGCGTGTTCGCCGAGGACGACTTCTACCCCGCCGCGGTCGCCTCGGTGACCGGCGAGGACGGCCTCTACTCGGTGCCGTGGTACGTCGAGACCCGGTTCCTGTTCTACCGGGCCGACCTGGCTTCCGAGCTCGGGTACGACGCCCCGACCACCTGGGACGAGCTCGAGGAGCTGAGCGGCGCGCTCGCCTCGCGCCCTGGCGGCGAGTACGGCCTGAGCCTGCCGCGCCCGATCGAGAACCCCGCGCAGGTCATCGTGCCGTTCCTGTCGCAGGCCGGCGGCTCGGTCACCGACGGCGACGCCTGGACCTTCGACACCCCGGAGTTCGTCGAGGCGCTCGACTTCTACAAGGGCTTCTTCGACCGCGGCGAGGCGCCGCTGTCCGAGACCGAGGCCACGTTCGAGAACGGCGGCTCCCCGCTGCTGATCTCGGGTCCGTGGATGGTCGGCACGTACCAGGACCTGATCGACACCGGCGCGGCGCCCGAGGGCTTCACCGAGGACTCCATCGGGTACGTCCCGCTGCCGTCCGGCCCCGCCAACAACGACTCCTACATCGGCGGCGGCAACCTCGGCGTGTTCGCGTCCTCGGACAACCAGGACTCCTCCTGGGCCTTCCTGCAGTGGCTGCTCGAGGACGAGCAGCAGAAGACGCTGTTCGACCTCGCGGGCTCGTTCCCGTCGCGCGTCGAGTCGGCGGAGTACGCGCCGATCGACGACAGCCCGGTGATGTCGGTGCTCAAGGAGCAGATGCCGAACACCGTCGAGACCCCGAGCTACCCGTCGTGGTCGCAGATCGCCGAGCAGATCGGCATCTACGCCGAGCGGGTCGCGCACGGCGAGGTCACTTCTGAGGAGGCCGCGAAGGCGATCCAGGACCAGGCCGACCAGATCGGCTTCGGCTGGTGACCAGCACCACCACGCAGCGGCGCACGCCGCCCGCGACGTCGCGGCGGCCGGGGAAGTCCGTGTCCCTGGCCGCCCGGCGGCGCCGGACCGCCCTGATCGCCTGGCTGTTCGCGGCGCCGTTCGTGCTGTCGTTCGGCGTGTTCGGGCTCGTCCCCCTGGTGAGCTCGTTCGGGATGGCCTTCACCGACCTGCGGGTCAACGACATCCGCACCCCGTTCGCCGTCGACTTCGTCGGACTGTCGAACTTCGCGGAGGTGCTGTCCGACACGACGTTCCTGCGGGCCCTGCGGAACACCCTCGGCTTCGTGGTGGTCGGCGTGCCGCTGTCGCTGTTCTCGGCCCTGGTGCTCGCGGTCATGCTGAACTCGCTCGGCCGCCGGGCGGCGACGTTCTTCCGGGTCGGCTACTACACCCCGGTGGTGACGACCATCGTCGCCGTTGCGGTGGTGTGGCGGATCATGTACCAGCCGAACGGCCTGATCAACTCCCTGCTCGCGGACATCGGGATCGACGGCCCGAACTGGCTGGGCGACACCCGCACCGCGCTGCCCGCCCTGACCCTCATGGCGGTGTGGCGCAGCATCGGGTCGAGCATGGTGATCTTCCTCGCCGGCCTGCAGGCCATCCCCTCCGACGTCAAGGAGGCGGCGATGATGGACGGCGCCACGACGGTCCAGCGGTTCTTCCGCATCACCATCCCGATGATGATGCCGACGATCCTGCTCAACGCGATCCTCACGACCACCGGCTTCATGCAGTTCTTCGACGAGCCTTTCGTCATGACCAACGGCGGTCCGCTGCAGTCGACGACGTCCATCGCCCTGTACGTGTTCAACCAGTTCCAGTGGGGCAACTACTCGGTGGGCGCGGCCGGCGCGTACGTGCTGTTCGCGATCATCAGCATCTTCGCCATCATCCAGTTCCGGTTCTTCCGGCAGAGGACATGACCATGAGCACCTCGACCCCCCTCGCGCCGGCGACGACCGCCGTGCCGATCGCGCCCGTCGTCCGGCGCCGCCGTCGCCGCGTCACGCCCGGCAGGATCGCCCTGCTCGCCGTCCTGTCGGTCGGCCTCGCCGGGACGCTCCTGCCGTTCGTGTGGATGATCCTCGGCGCGTTCAAGACCAACGCCGAGATCATGCGCCGGCCCATCACCTGGTGGCCGCAGGCGCCGACGCTCGACAACTTCCGCGCGTGGTTCTTCGAGTTCGACATGACGCGGTACTTCCTGAACTCGGTCTTCCTGGCCGTCGTCTCCGTCGCCACCACGCTGCTGTTCTGCTCGATGGTCGGCTGGGCGCTCGCCAAGCTGGAGTTCCCGGGCAAGAAGGTGCTGATCACCGTCGTCCTCGGGACCATGTTCGTGCCGGGCATCGTGACGCTGATCCCGCAGTTCGTGCTGGTCGCCAACCTCAACATGGTCGGCACCTACTGGGGCATGATCCTGCCCGGCATGGTGGGCGCCTTCGGCGTCTTCCTCATGCGGCAGTTCATGCTCGAGATCCCCGACTCCCTGCTCGACGCGGCCCGCATCGACGGCGCCGGCGAGTTCCGGATCTTCGCCCGGATCGTCATGCCGCTGTGCCGCGCGCCGCTCGCGACGCTCGCGATCTTCACGTTCATGGGCTCGTGGAACGGCTTCCTGTGGCCGCTCATCGTGTCCCAGCGGGACTCGCTGTACACCCTGCCCGTGGCGCTGGCGCTGTACACCAGCCCGACCGGCGACAAGGGCGCCGAGTTCGGCCTCCAGATGGCCGGCTCGGTCCTCATCATCGTGCCCGTGCTCGCGGTGTTCATCGCCATGCAGAAGCACTTCGTGCAGGGCATCGCCATGACCGGCATCAAGTAGGAGCACCGTGGACTACCTCGACCCCGCCCTGCCCGTCGCCGACCGCGTCGCCGACCTGCTCGCGCGCATGACGCTCGCGGAGAAGGTCGGGCAGATGATGCAGCTGTCGGCCCCTGACGGCCTGAAGGAGCAGGTGTTGGACAAGCACGTCGGCTCGGTCCTGCACGCCTCGCCGGAGCTGGTCCTCGAGGCGCACGACCTGACCGAGCAGACCCGGCTGCGCATCCCGCTGCTGATCGGCGAGGACGCCATCCACGGGCACTCGTTCTGCGACGGCGCGACCATCTTCCCGACCCAGCTCGGCATGGCGGCCACCTGGTCGCCCGACCTGGTGGAGCGGATGGCCCGGGCCACCGCGGTCGAGGCCGCGGCGACCGGCCTGCACTGGACCTTCTCCCCCGTGCTCTGCGTCGCCCGCGACCTGCGCTGGGGGCGCGTGAACGAGACGTTCGGCGAGGACCCGTTCCTCATCGGCGAGCTCGCCAGCGCGGCCGTCCGCGGGTACCAGGGGAACGGCCTGGCCGACCCCACGGCGGTGCTCGCGACCGCGAAGCACTTCGCGGGGTACTCGGAGACCCAGGGCGGCCGGGACGCGTCCGAGGCGGATCTGTCGCCGCGGAAGCTGCGGTCGTGGTTCCTGCCGCCGTTCGAGCGGGTGGCCCGCGAGGGCTGCGGCACGTTCATGCTGGGGTACCAGACGATCGACGGCGTCCCGATCACCGTGAACGACTGGCTGCTCACCGACGTCCTGCGGGGCGAGTGGGGCTACACCGGCATGCTCGTCACCGACTGGGACAACGTCGGGCGCATGGTCTGGGAGCAGCAGGTGCAGCCCGACCACGTGCACGCGTCCGCCGCAGCCGTCCGGGCCGGCAACGACATGATCATGACGACGGCGGGGTTCTTCGAGGGCGCGCAGGAGGCGGTGGCCCGCGGGCTCATCGCCGAGGCCGACCTCGACGCGGCGGTGTCCCGGATCCTCACGCTCAAGTTCGAGCTCGGGCTGTTCGAGGACCGCCGGCGGCCCGACCTCGCGACCATGGGCGCGGTGATCGGCTCGCACCAGGACCTCAACCTGGAGCTCACCCGGCGGTCGCTGGTGCTGCTGCGGAACGAGGGGCTGCTGCCGCTCGGAGGCGACCGCCCCCGGACCGTCGCCGTGGTGGGCCCGCTGGCCGACGACCCGCAGACCCAGCTCGGTGACTGGGCCGGCTCCTCCGGCCAGGTCGGGCACATGGCGCACGGCCAGCCGCGGGACATGATCACCACGGTGCTGGACGGGCTGCGCGACGGGGTGCCGGACGGCTGGACCGTCACGTACTCCCCCGGCGCCGAGATCCTCACGCACGAGGACGACCCCGAGGGGCCGTTCTTCCCCGACGGCCAGCCCCGTCCGCGGGTCGTCGCGCCCGCGCCGGTGGACCCCGCGCAGCTCGACGCGGCGGTCGCCGCGGCGCGGGACGCGGACGTCGTGGTGGCCGTGGTCGGCGACCGGATCGAGCTCGTGGGCGAGGGCACCTCGACCGCGACGCTCGAGCTGCTCGGCGGGCAGATCGCGCTGCTCGACGCCGTCGCGGCGACCGGCACGCCGCTCGTCGTCGTGCTCCAGGCGTCGAAGCCGATGGTGCTGCCGCCGTCCGCCCTCGCCGCCGACGCGCTGGTCTGGGCGGCCCACCCGGGGATGACCGGCGGCCGCGCGCTGGCGGACCTGCTGCTCGGGCGCGTCGAGCCCAGCGGCCGGCTGCCGATCTCGTTCGCCCGGCACGTCGGCCAGCAGCCGATCTACTACAACCAGGTCCGGGGCCAGCACGGGGTCCGCTACGCCGACCTCACGCAGGACCCGGCGTTCGCGTTCGGCGAGGGCCTGTCCTACACCACGGTCGCGTACGCCGACCTCACCGTCGACACCCCCGAGGTGACGGCGGACGACGTGGTGCGGGCGCACGTGACGGTCACGAACACCGGTGCACGCCCCGCGCTGGAGACCGTGCAGGTGTACGTCCGCGACCTGGTCACGTCCGCGTCCTGGGCGGACCGCGAGCTGAAGGCCTACACGCAGGTCGAGCTCGCGCCGGGCGAGAGCACCCGGGTCCCGCTCGCCGTGCCGGCCGCGGACTGCACGATCGTCGACGCCGCCGGGCGGCGCGTGGTCGAGCCGGGCGGCTTCGAGCTGCTGGTGGGACCGAGCAGCCGGCCGCGGGACCTGCTCCGCGCGGGGTTCGCGGTCGTGGCCGGGGCGGGGTCGTGAGCGCCGCCGCCGACGGCGCCACGGACGGGCTGCCGCCCGCCGAGCACCCCGTCGACCCGACGACGTTCCCCGTCACGCCCGCCGACCGCGACCCCGCCCAGCCGGGCCGGCGCCGCGGGGACGAGGTCGGCGACGGCCCGTTCGGGCGCGCGGTCACCGCGTTCGCCTGGGGCGCGGGCCTCGCGGCGCTGCTCGCGGCGGCGAACCTGCCGCTCGTCGCACTCGGCCTGCTGCTGCGCCCCGACCCGTCGCTCGCCTGGCTCGTCGCCCTCGCCGCGGTCCCGGCGGGTCCGGCGCTGTCCGCCGGCCTGTACGCGGTGCGCGAGCACTACGTCGACGTGCGGGTGCCGCTGGTGCGCGCCTTCGGGCGGGGCTACCGGCTCGGCTGGCGCGACGCGGCCGCCGTCGCGCTGCCCGTGTGCCTGCTCGGCGCGCTCGTCGCGACCGTCGGTGCCGGCGCGCGGGAGTCCGGCGTGCCCGCCCTCGTCGCGGGGCTCGCCCCCGGCGCCGGCGTGCTGCTGCTCGTCGTGGCCCTGCACGCCCTCGCGCTGCGCACCTTCTTCCGCCTGCCGCTGCCCGCCGCGCTCCAGGCCGGCGCCTACTACCTGGTCGCGCGGTGGCGCGCCTCGCTCGGGACGCTGGCGCTCCTCGCGGGGGCGGTCGCCGTGGCGGCCGCGGCCTCCGACCTGCTCCTCGTCCTGCTCGGCGGCGTGTGGGTGTGGCTCTGGTACCGCACCACCGCCGGGATGCTGCGCGACGCGGTCGCGCGGTTCCTGACCGCCGACGCCCGTCCGACGACGACCACCCGACCGCTCGACCCCCGGGGACCCCGACATGCCTGACACCCTGACCCGCCTGCACCGCGACCGGACCGACCGCACCCGCACCGTGGACGCGGGCGGCGGCCTCGCCGTCCGGATCACCCCCGCCGGTGACGTCGCCGAGATCGCCGCACCCGGCGACCGCCTCGTGAACCAGTACCGGATCGGCGTGCACGACGCCGGCATCGCCGGGCTGTTCCTGCGCCGGACCGCGGCCGACGGTGCCGTCGCGCACGTCCCGCTCACCGGCAGCCGCTCCGGCGCGACCTGGCGGGCCGGGTCCGGCTCGGTGCGCTGGACCGGCGCCGGCCTGGGCGTCGCCTGGACCGCGGACCTCGTGCTCGACCCCGACCGGACGGCGCTGGTGTGGCGGGTGGCGCTCGCGCGGGCGGAGGCGCCCGCGGGCGGCCCCGACCCGCTCGCCGGCGCGACCTGGGACGTCGCCGCGCTCCAGGACCTGTCCCTCGCCCCGGCGCAGGCGGCGTCCTCCTCGGAGCCGTACGTCGCGCAGTACGTGGCGCACCGCCTCGCCGAGGAGGCCGCGCTGGGGACGGTCGTGCTGTCCCGGCAGACGATGACCTCGGCGCCGGTGCTGCCGCTGTTCGCCCTGGCGGTCGCCGAGGGGTCCGCCGCGGCGGGCACCGACGGGTTCGACCTCTACGGCCCGGCGGCGCGCGCCGGGGGCACGCCCGCGTTCCTCTCCGGCGCGCCCTGGCCCGACCGGGTGCGGCAGCACGAGATGGCGATGGCGGGCCTGCTGTCCCGGCCGTCGGCGCTCGCCGAGCCGCTGGTGCTGCACGTCGTGGGCCGGTACTGGGACGACCGCCGCGGGTCGATGCTGGACGCGCTGCCCGAGCTCACGGCGGAGGTGCCGGGACTGATGGGACTGGCGGACGCGCGCGCGGACGCCGCGGACCGCGCCGGCGACCCCGTCGGGCCGGACGGCGACGCCCTGGCCGCGCGCTCGCTGCTCGCGACCGCTCCGCTGCTCGGCGGGGCGCCGCTGACCGACGACGCCCTGCTCGCCCTCGGGGACGGGGCCCGGCACGTCGAGCGCGACGCCGCGGGACGCGTGCTGTCGTACTTCACGCCCGCGGGCGTGCACGTCGTCCGCGGCGAGAAGGACCTCGACCTGGTCCGCCCGCACGGGCACGTGCTGCTGGCCGGGGACGCGCTGAGCCCGGACCGGCCGGTGCTGTCGACCACCGTCTACGCGCACGGCGTCGTCGGTTCGCACACCGTCCTCGGCAACACCACGTTCGACACGTTCACGACCGTGCACCGCAACCACCTCAACCTGCTGCGCGCGAACGGCGTCCGGGTGCTCGTGGAGGTCGACGGCGCGTGGCGGATGCTCGGCGCGCCGTCGGCGTTCGTGCTCGACGTCGGCGAGGCCCGCTGGGTCTACGCGCTCGACGGGGTGCGCGTCGAGGTGCGCACGGTCGCCGCCTCGGACCGCGACGCGCTGCTGCTCGAGATCGCCGCGACCGCACCGCTGGCCGTCCTGGTCAGCACCGAGGTCGAGCTCGGCGGCGGCGCGTGGCACGCCCGCGCGCAGGACGGCGCCGTCGTCCTCACCGCCGACGAGGGCACGCCCACCCGCGACCACCACCCCGGCCTGGCGTACGTGCTCGCCGCGACCCCGGGCGCGGACGTCGCCGGCGACGACCCGCTGTTCGCGGACGGCCGGCCGCGCGGCACCTCGGTGGTCACCGTGCGCGGCACCGCGGGCCCGGGCGCCCCGCTGCGCGTCGCGACCATGGCGGACCGCGACGGCGGGGCGAGCGCCGGGCGCGCGGCCGAGGTCGTCGCCGCGGGGCTGGACACCGCGCGCGAGGCCGCCGGTCACCGCGCCACCCTGGCCCGGCTGACCCGCGGGCTGACCGTGGCGGCGGGCTCCCGGCTCGCCGAGCTCGGGACGCTGCTGCCCTGGTGGGCCAACGACGCACGGGTGCACTACCTGGTCCCGCACGGCCTGGAGCAGTACCAGGGCGCGGCCTGGGGCACCCGCGACGTCTGCCAGGGCCCGTTCGAGCTGCTGCTGGCGGCCGGGCGGTTCGACGCCTGCCGGGACGTCGTGCTGCGGGTGCTCGGTGCCCAGGCGACGGACGGCACGTTCCCGCAGTGGTTCATGTTCGACGAGTACGCCGAGATCTACCAGGCGCACGCCCACGGCGACGTCGTGCACTGGCCGCTGTTCGCGCTCGGCCAGTACCTGCGGGCCTCCGGCGACGTCGGGGTGCTCGGCGCCGCGGTGCCGTTCCGCACCGGCGAGCACGCGACCGTCGCCGACCACGTCGACGCGCTGCTCCGCCACCTCGAGACGGACCTCGTCCCCGGCACTTCCCTGCCCGCGTACGGGGACGGCGACTGGGACGACACCCTGCAGCCGGCCCGCTCCGAGATGCGCGCCTCGATGGCGTCGACCTGGACCACCGCCCTCGCGGTGCAGTCGCTCGGCCTGGCCGCCGAGCAGCTGCGGGCGGCGCCGGGCGCCGCCGACCTGGTCGCCCGGCTGGACGCCCTGGGCGCCGCGGTCGCCGCCGACCTGCGCCGGCACATGCTGCCGGACGGGGTCGCGGCCGGGTTCGTCACCGTCGCCGACGGCGTGGCCACACCCGTGATCCACCCGCGCGACACCTCCACCGGCCTGACCTACCGGCTGATCCCGATGACCCAGCTGGTGCTGGCGGGGGTGCTCGACCAGGACGGCGCCGACCGGCACGAGGCGATCATCCGCGAGCACCTGCTGTTCCCCGACGGCGTGCGGCTGACCGACCGCCCCACGCGGTTCGCCGACGGCGAGACGGAGTCCTTCCGCCGCGCCGAGCAGGCGGCGTTCTTCGGGCGCGAGGTCGGGCTGATGTACGCGCACGCGCACATCCGGTGGGCGGAGGCGCTGGCCGCGCTCGGGCGCGCCGGCGTCGGCGACGAGCTGCTGCGGCTGTCGCCCATCGGGATGCGGGAGCGCGTCCCGAGCGCCCTGCCCCGGCAGCGCACCTGCTACACGTCGTCCTCGGACGCGGCGTTCCCCGACCGGTACGCCGCCGCGCGGGACTTCGAGCGGCTGCGCACCGGCGAGGTGCCCACCGCCGACGGCTGGCGGGTGTACTCCTCGGGGCCGGGCATCTACCTGCGGCAGGTGCTGCACGGGCTGCTCGGGCTGGAGGAGCGGCACGACGTGCTGGTCGTCGGTCCGACGCTCGCGCCGGAGGACGACGGGCTGACCGTCGCGCTCGACCTCGCCGGCGCCCGCCGGACCGTGCGCTACCGGGTCGACCCGGCCGCCACGGCGGTCGAGGTCCGGGTCGACGGCCGGGTCGCCGCGGCGACGCCGGTGCCGCACCCGTACCGGTGGGCGAGCGCCGCGGTGGACCTGGCGCTGCTCGACGGCGCCCGGGTCCTCGAGGTGACGACGCCGGCCGGCACCCGGCTGTGACCGCGGCGCTGCGGGTCGGCACGTACAACCTGTGGGTCGCCCACTGGCCGGCCACGGCGACGTACGACCGGCGGCCGCTGGTCCGCGCCGTGCTGGACCACGTGGACGTGCTCGGCACGCAGGAGGGCACGGCCGCGCACCTCGCGGCGCTGACCGACGGGACCGGGTTCGCCGCCGTGGGCGGGTCGCGGGACGGGGACGGCACCGGCGAGCACGCGGCGATCCTGTACCGGACCGCGCGGGTCGCGGTGGAGGAGACCGGGGACTTCTGGCTCTCCCCCACCCCGGACGTGCCGAGCACGGGCTGGGACGCGCGGTACCGCCGGCTGTGCACGTGGGCGCGCCTGCGGGACCGCGCGACCGGATCGGCGTTCGCGCTGCTGAACGCGCACCTCGACCACGAGGGGACGCGGGCGCGGGCGGAGTCGGCGCGGCTGCTGCGGGCGCGGGCGGCGGCGCTCGGCGCGGGCGGCGCGGCGGTCGTGCTCACCGGGGACCTCAACGCCGAGCCGGGGTCGGAGCCGCTGGAGGTGCTGCTGGGCGGGGCGCCGGGCGGCGGCGTCGCGGACCGGGGTGACGGCCCGGCGGCGAGGGTCGCGCTCGTCGACGCGCGTGCGGTCAGCGCGACCCCGCCGACCGGGCCGCCGACGACGTTCACCGAGCTGCTCGACCCGGACGGTCCCGAGCCCGGTCCCGGCGCCGTGCGGCAGCGGATCGACCACGTCCTGGTGAGCCCGGACGTCCCGGTCGAGGCGTACGCCGTCCTGGACGCCCGCCCGGGCGGCCGGCACCCGTCGGACCACGACCCGGTCGTGGCGACCCTGCGTCTCCCCGCCCCGGCCACGGCCTGATCGGGACCAGTCCCGCGCGCCCGGCGTCGGGTGGGGACGAGTGGAGCGTTCGGCCCGACACGCGCCGGCGTGTCCGGCCGGACGCTCCACCGAAGCCCACCGGAGCCCGCCGGAGGCCGCCCGGGGCCACCCGCCACGCCCGCGTGGTGGACCGCCTCGCGCACGGCGACGGCCCGGACCCCGGTGCGGGGTCCGGGCCGTCCCGGTGTCGTGGCGGCGTCAGCCCGCGGTGCGCGCCCGGCGCCGCTCCGCGAGCTCGTCGTGCGCGTGGGCGACGCCCTCGTCCTCGGCGCGCTCGGTCGGCAGCTGCGCGAGCGTGCCCTCGACCTCGCGCCAGACCCGGCCGACCGCGATGCCGAACACGCCCTGGCCGCCCTGCACCAGGTCGATGACCTCGTCGGCGGAGGTGCACTCGTAGACGCTGGCGCCGTCCGACATCAGCGTGATCTGGGCGAGGTCGTCGACGCCGCGCTCGCGCAGGTGCCCGACGGCCGCGCGGATCTGCTGCAGCGAGACGCCGGTGTCGAGCAGCCGCTTGACCACCTTGAGCACCAGGATGTCCCGGAACGAGTACAGCCGCTGCGTCCCCGAGCCGGTGGCCGGGCGGACCGACGGCTCGACGAGCCCGGTGCGGGCCCAGTAGTCGAGCTGGCGGTAGGTGATGCCGGCGGCGCGGCACGCGGTCGGGCCGCGGTAGCCGGTCGTGACGTCGAGGTCCGGCAGCTCGTCGCCGAACAGGAGGCCCTGCGCCCGCTGCGGGACGGCGCCTGCCGCCTCCGCCGTCTGCTCGGTGCCGGTCACGGGGTCCTCCACTCGTCGCGCCCGCGCGCCGGGGCGGCGTGTCGGGAGATGCAGTGCTGTGCTGTTCTGGGTGCCACGCTAGGGCCGCCGCCGGGGGCGGTCAACGACCGCCACGCCCACCGCGCCCGGCGTGTCGCGCACGGCGTGTCTTACCCTCCACCTGAGGTTGAACCTCGGTCCCTCCCGCCCGGCTCCCCGCGCTCGAAGTCGTCGGGCGAGACGTGGTCCAGGAACTGCCGGAACTGCGCGACCTGCTCGTCCGGGCTGCTGCCCGCGGCGGCCTCGTCTGCCTCCTCCGGGGACACCGGCGCCGCCTCGATGCCGACCTCCGCCAGGACGTCCGTCGCGCACAGCACCGGGCAGCCGACCCGCACCGCCAGCGCGATCGCGTCCGAGGCGCGGGCGTCCACCCGCGTCCGCCGCTCCCCCAGCACCAGCGCCGCGTGGAACACCCCGCCGACGAGCTCGGTGATCTCGACCTGCACCACGCGCACGTCCAGGGAGATCAGCACGTCCCGGAGCAGGTCGTGGGTCATCGGCCGCGGCGGGACCACCCCCGCCTGGGCGGTCGCGATCGCGCCGGCCTCCGTGGGGCCGATCGCGATCGGCACGATCAGCTCGCCGACCGGCTCGAGCAGCAGCACGACGAGCTCGTCGTCGCCCGGGTGGCGGCGCACGCCGAGCACCTCGAGCTGGACCAGGTCGTCCTCGTGCATGCGTCCACGCTACGACGAGCGGGCGCACCGTGCACCGGGCGCGCGCACCGGGCGGGCGTGCGCACCGGGCGGGCGTGCGACCCGCGTAGCGGACCGTCCACGGGTCCCGCCGGTCGCGTCAGGGCGCCAGGTCCGCCACGCCCGCGCGCACCAGCGCGGTGTGCAGGCGGGTGCACAGCTCGCCGACCTCGGCCGCCACGGTGCTCGCACGGCCGCGCGCCGACGGCGACGACTGACCGCGCCACGGCGCCACGACCGTCTCCACCATGTCGACCTGCCGGTCGGCGGCGCTCCGGAACGCACGCAGGTGCCGGGCCTCCAGGCCGTGCTCGGCGAGCGCGGCAGCGGCCTGCACCACGTCCTTCGCCCACGCGTCCAGGTGCCCGGACGCCGACGGGCGCAGCACGCCCGCCTGCACCAGGTCCGCGACGAGCTGCTCCTCGACCCCGGCCTCCCGGGCCAGCGCGGCGGTGGTGTAGCGCGCGTCGCCCGCCCCCGAGCGCGGCACGCCGTCCTCGGTCACGACGAGCGAGACCGGCTCGGACTCCTCGCCGGCGTCCAGCGCGGCCAGCCGCTCGCCGATCACCTTGAGCGGCACGTACCGGTCCCGCTGCTCGCGCAGCACGTACCGCAGCCGCTCCAGGTCCGCCGGGCTGTACTGCCGGTAGCCGGCGGGCGTGCGCACCGGCTCGACCAGGCCCTGCTCCTCGAGGAACCGCAGCTTGGAGTTCGTCACCGCCGGGAACTCGATCCGCAGCGCGGCGAGCACGTCGGAGATCCGCATGCTCGCCTGCCGGGACAGCCCGCGCGGCCACGGGCCGGGCGCGTCCTGGCCGGACGGCGCCGCCGCGCCGGGCGCGGGGTGCGCGGCGCCGCCGGCGACGTCCGGGCCCGCGTCCGCGCGCCGGGCGGACCGGGCAGCGCTCACTGCGCCGGACCGGCGGGCTGGGCGCCGCCCTGCCGTGCCGCAGGGCTGGGGTGGAACGTCATCCGGAACTTGCCGATCTGGACCTCGTCGCCGGCGCGCAGCACCGCCGAGTCGATCCGCTCCCGGTTCACGTACGTGCCGTTGAGGGAGCCGACGTCGCGCACCACGAAGTCGTCGAGCTCGCGGACGAACTCGGCGTGCTTGCGGGAGACGGTCACGTCGTCCAGGAAGATGTCGGCGCTCGGGCTGCGGCCGGCGACGGTCCGCTCGGCGTCGAGCAGGAACCGGGCCCCGGAGCTCGGCCCCCGCTGCATCACGAGCAGCGCCGAGGTGCGCGGCAGCGCCTGCACGGCCGCGGCCTGCTCGGCGGTGAGGCCGACCGGGCCCGCCGGCTCGGCGTCCAGCGCGCCCAGCGAGCCGAAGCTGATGGTGGTGTCGGGAGCCGCCGAGATGGGCGCCCCGTCGGGCGCGGCCGGGCGCGGCTCGCCGCCCGGCACCTGCTGCTCGTCGCTCATGACACCCTCCCAGACCTGCTCATCCGCGCCCCCGACCTGCACCGGGGTCCCGGACAGCCTATGCGCCCGGAGGACCTGCGCACACCCCGCCGACCGGGTGTCGGCACCCGGGCGGGTGGTGCTCAGCCGTCGCCGGAGGCCTCCGGCTCGGCGTACTGCGGGTCCGGCACGTCGCGGGTGGCGGTGACCTCGACGAGGTCCTCGGTCGACACCGTCGCCGTCCCCCCGTCGATCTGCACCTTGGCGACCGCCCCGCCGGGGATCGCCAGCGCGGTCGACATGGTGCCGGGCTCCCCGATCGCGACCCACCGGTACGGCGGCGCCACCGGCGCACCGTCCACCTCGATGCCGTCGTCGGTGCCCAGCACGTAGGACGACGCGGTCAGGCGCTGGTCGTTGAGCTGGATCGCCTCGGCGCCCGCGTTGCGCAGCTCCTCCAGCAGGTTGAGCAGCGTCAGGGCGGACACCGAGCGGGACGGGTCCGACACCGTCACCGTGATCCCGGGGCCCTCCGCGGGCAGCCGGCCGGACAGGATGCCCTGCGCGGCCGCGCTCCGGGTCGCCGCCTCGAGGGCCGCCTCGCGGCTGGACCCGGCGGACTGCAGCTCGGTGCGGGTGCGCTCCAGCTCGGTCACCTGCTGCTGCAGGTCGTCGGCCTGGCGGGTCGTCTGGTCCAGCAGCGACACCAGCTCGGACTCCCGCATGACCGTCAGGCTCTCGGTGTCCGTCTGCCGCACCTGGACGGCGATGGCGAAGCCCAGCGCGACGCACAGCACGCCGGTCAGGGCCTGGGCGCGGGTGGCGCGCGGGCGCAGCGCGGGCCCCAGGGCGCGCCAGCCGCGGACCGGGCCGGGCGCCGCCGGGCCGGGCGTGCCGGCGGACGGCGTCGTGTCCTCGGGGCCGGTGCCGCTCACGTCCGTCACGCCTTGAACAGGTGCCGCCGGATCGCGGCCACGTTGGAGAAGATCCGGATGCCGAGCACGACCACCACGCCGGTGGACAGCTGCGAGCCGACGCCGAGCTGGTCGCCCAGGAACACGATCAGCGCGGCCACGACGACGTTCGACAGGAACGACACGAGGAACACCCGGTCGTCGAACAGCCCGTCGAGCACGGCCCGGAAGCCGCCGAACAGCGCGTCCAGCGCCGCGACCACCGCGATCGGCAGGTAGGGCTGCAGCGCCGCCGGCACCGTGGGCTCGAGCACCAGGCCCGCCACCACGCCGACGATCAGGCCGATCACCGCGATCAACTCAGTCCCCCTCGTTCTCGTCCGTGGACAGTGTGCCCGACGGCGACGCGGAACCCGTCGCCGACGGCGCCGCGCCGGGCAGGACCGGCACGCCCTCCGGGAGCCGCGCCGACCGCAGCGTCACCGTGCCGGCGGCGGGCAGGTGCAGGTCCCGCTGCGACGACACGCGGGTCGGGATGCCGTAGGTGGACTGCAGCACCGCGAGCAGCTGCCCGCCGGACGTGCGCGCGAGCGCGGTCTGCATGCCCTGCGGGTCGCCGATCGCCTCGACCGTGTACGGCCCGACCAGCGGCACGACGTCCACCAGGATCGCGTCCCCGGCGGTGCGGATCGCGGTGGTCGGGCCCAGGCGCTCGCCGTTCACGGCGACCGCCTCGGCGCCCGAGGCCCACAGCCCGTTGACCACGAGCTGCAGGTCGGAGTCGCGGACCCGGCCGTTCGGGTCGTCGTCGTCCGTGTCGGCGTCCTGCAGGGTGATCCGCAGGCCGTCGCCGGTCACCGCCGTCGCGCCGGACGCCACGGAGTCGACGGCGAGCCGGTCGAGCAGCGGCGCGTCGACCCCGGACAGCGCCTGCTGCTGCAGCACCGCGATCTCGTCGGACAGCGCGCCGCTGCGCTCGCGCAGCCGGTCCACCTCGGCGCTCCGCTCGGTGATCTGACCGGCCAGCACCTCGCGCGCGGCGATCGCCGACGGCTGCGGGGCGCGCAGCGCGAGGACCGACCAGGTGGTCGCCGCACCGAGGGCGACCGCCAGGGCGGCCACCGCCACCGTGCCGACCCCGCCCCGGCGCCGGGGTCTGCCGGCCGCGGCGCGGCGCTCCGCGGCCTCCCGGTACTCGGGGTCCAGCGGGTGCTGGGTCACCTCGGTCAGCAGCGACATCGAGGCGTCCGGACGACGCCACGCCGGGCTCCCCGCGGGGCCCCGGCCGGGTCGGTCCCCCGGGCGGGGGTCCGTCACGCGGCCACCGTGCGGGGCTCACCCGCGTCCGCGCCGCCGCGCCGCCCCAGCAGCACCCACGCCTGGCGCACGTACAGCGCGCCGGCGAACCAGTACAGACCGACGCCCCACCAGGCGCAGGCCCAGCCGAGCACGGACGCCAGGTCGCCGACGATGCCGCCCCAGTGCGCGAGCAGCAGCAGCGGGAACGCGTACAGCAGGGCGAACGTCCCCGCCTTGCCCGCCAGGTGCACCTGCAGCGGGCCGTAGCCGTGCCGCGCCAGGACGACCAGCATCACGAGCAGCATCGCCTCGCGGGCCAGCAGCACGACGACCAGCCACCACGGCACGACGCCGCGGGCCGCGAGCCCGAGCAGCGTGACGAGGATGAACAGCCGGTCCGCCGCCGGGTCGAGCACCTGGCCGAGCCGCGACACCTGCCCGAGCCGGCGCGCGAGCACGCCGTCGAGCCAGTCGCTGGCGCCGGACACCGCGAGGACCCCGAGGGCCCAGCCGTCGTGCCCCGCCGCGATCAGCACCGCGAACACCGGCACCATCAGCAGCCGCACGAGGCTGATCACGTTCGGCACGGTGAGGACGCGGTCGCTCACCACGTCCCGCTCTGCCACAGCTCTCCCGCCTCGCACACCCGATCGACCGGCCACATCCTACGCAGGTGGGGACCGCTGCCCGGGTCACCCCGCGCCCCCGGCCGCGTCGGGTCCCGCGCGACGCGGCCCCGGCCGTGGTTCGCTGGCGGCATGGCCCACGTGAACGACCCCGCCGTGATCGACCGCCTGCTCCGCACGCCCGCCACCTGGGCCGTCGTCGGCCTGTCCACCAACCGGGCGCGCGCGGCCTACGGCGTCGCCGCCTACCTCCAGGACCTCGGGCAGACCGTCGTGCCCGTGCACCCCCGGGCCGAGACGGTGCACGGGGCGACCGGCGTGCGGACCCTGGCGGAGGTCGACGGACCGGTCGACGTCGTCGACGTCTTCGTGAACTCGACCCTCGCCGGCGACGTCGTCGACCAGGCGATCGCCGTCGGGGCGCGCGCGGTGTGGCTGCAGCTCGGGGTGGTCGACGAGGCCGCCGCGGCGCGGGCGGCGGCGGCGGGGCTCGACGTCGTGATGGACACCTGCCCCGCGATCGAGGGGCGGCGGCTCGGGCTGGGGTGAGCCGCCCTGCCCCGCGAGGAGCCGTGTGCCGGAGGTCACCGCGCCCCGTCCGCCCGTCCGGGCGCCGTCGCCGGTAGACTGGTGGCACTCGGAGTCAGTCGCAGTGTCCCGTGATGTGCGTGCCGAGGCCCCACCCCCTGTTCCTGACGTGGCGGCCTCGTGATGTGTGGGTGTGGGAGTGCGACCGCGTGGCCGACCGGAACCCGGGCGGCCCACAGCTCCCCCCAGCGACACGAAACGGTGCTGTCCTCCATGACGTCTGTGCTCGACCCTGCCCTGCCCGAGACCGCCCCCGCCCTCACCTTCGCCGACCTCGACCTGCCCGCGCCGCTGCGCGAGGCCGTCCTCGGGCTCGGCTTCACCACCCCCACCGCCATCCAGGCCGAGGCCATCCCCGCCCTGCTGGCCGGCCGCGACATCACCGGCGTGGCCCAGACCGGCACCGGCAAGACGGCCGCGTTCGGCCTGCCCCTGCTCGCCGCGGTCGACCCGGAGCTCCGCGAGGTCCAGGCGATCGTGCTGGCCCCGACCCGCGAGCTCGCCATGCAGGTCGCCGAGGCGCTCGAGTCGTTCGCGTCGAAGATGCCCGGCCTCGAGGTCGTCCCCGTCTACGGCGGCTCGCCGTACCTGCCGCAGCAGCGCGCGCTGCGCGGCGGCGCCCAGGTCGTCGTCGGCACCCCCGGCCGCGTCATCGACCACCTCGACCGCGGCTCCCTGAAGCTGGACGCGGTGCGGTTCCTCGCGCTCGACGAGGCCGACGAGATGCTCCGCATGGGCTTCGTCGACGACGTCGACCGCATCGCCTCCGCCACCCCCGCCTCCAAGCAGGTCGCGCTGTTCTCCGCGACCATGCCGCCGGCCATCCGCCGCGTCGCCGCGCAGCACCTCACCGACCCGGTCGAGATCACCGTGGCCCGGCAGTCGTCCACCGTGTCGAGCGTCCGGCAGACCTACGCGGTCGTGCCGTTCCGGCACAAGGCGGGCGCCCTGGCCCGCGTGCTCGCGGTGTCCGACGCCGACGCGGCGATCGTGTTCGTGCGCACCCGCAGCGCGGCCGAGGACGTCGCCGTCTCGCTCGTCGAGCGGGGCGTCGCCGCCGCCTACATCTCGGGCGACGTGGCGCAGGGCGACCGGGAGAAGATCGTCGAGCGCGTCCGCTCCGGCGCGATCAACGTCCTCGTGGCGACCGACGTCGCGGCGCGCGGCCTCGACATCGACCGCATCGGGCTCGTCGTGAACTTCGACGTCCCGGGCGAGCCCGAGGCCTACGTGCACCGCATCGGCCGCACCGGCCGCGCGGGCCGCACCGGCGAGGCGCTGACCTTCGTCACCCCGAACGAGAACGGCAAGCTCCGGGCGATCGAGCGGACCACCCGCCAGCAGCTCGAGCAGATCCAGATCCCGTCGCCGGCGGACGTGTCGGCGCACCGCGTCGCCGCCCTGCTCGCCCGGGTGCCTGCGCGCCGGGAGGTCGGCCGCCTGGACCTGTACCGGACCGCCGCCGCGGAGTTCCTGGCCGCGCACCCGGACGTCGACGCGAGCGACCTGGTCGCCGTGCTCGCCGCCCTGGCCGTCGGCGACGAGGGCCCCGCGCCCCGCCCGACCGAGGGCGACGACCTGGACGACGCGCTGTCCCGCGCGCACCTCGCGCCGGAGCGCGGCGGCCCCCGCCGGGACGGCGCCGACGGCGGCCGCCCGCGCAGCGCCGCCCGCCCGAGCAGCGGCGGCCCGCGCTACCGCCTCGCGGTCGGCTCGAAGGACGGCGTCCAGCCCGGCGGCATCGTCGGCGCGCTGACGAACGAGGGCGGCCTCACCGGCAAGGACCTCGGGAAGATCGACATCTTCTCGACGTTCTCGCTGGTCGAGATCCCCGCGGGCCTGTCCCCCGAGGCCTTCGACCGCATCGGCCGCGCGCGCGTCGCCGGCCGCCCGCTGCGCATCCGCGTGGACGAGGGCCCGCGCGCCGCGAGCCGTCCGGAGCGCGGCGCGTCCCGCGGCCCGGCGCACCACGGCCCGCGCACCGGCCGGGACGGCGCCCGCGAGGGCGGCTACGGCTCGCGCGACGGCGGCTACGGCTCCCGCGAGGGCGGCCGGGACTTCGGCGGCCGGGACTCGCGCCCGCGCCGCTCGGCCACCCCGCGCTGACCCGCGACGAAGGGGCCCGGCACCGACCACGGTGCCGGGCCCCTTCGCGTGTCGCGCCCGCCGGACACCCGACGCCCGCGCCCCAGCGCCGAGATAGGACCGCCCCGGCGAGATAGGGCCGTCTGCGGTCCTATCTCGGCGCGCACGTCCTATCTCGCCGCGGACGCGGGCGGCCTCGAGCGCGGGCGGCGGCCCACGACGTGCGGGTCAGGCCGCCGCGGACGCCGCGCGGCCGACCGCCGCGACGAACGCGTCGACGTCCGCCTCGGTGGTGTCGAACGCGCACATCCAGCGCACCTCGCCGGTGGCGCGGTTCCAGTCGTAGAACCGCCGCACCTCGCGCAGCGCGTCCGCGACCCCCGCCGGCAGCGCGGCGAACACGGCGTTGGCGTCCGTCGCCTGCGTGACCCGCACGCCCGGCACGGCCTCGACGCCGGCCCGCAGCCGCTGCGCCATCGCGTTGGCGTGCCGCGCGGACCGCAGCCACAGGTCGCCCTCGTACAGCGCGATCAGCTGCGCCGACACGAACCGCATCTTGGACGCGAGCTGCATGTCGACCTTGCGCTGGAACGCGATGCCCGGCGTCGACCCGGGGGTCAGCTCGAGGACCGCCTCGCCGAACAGGATGCCGTTCTTGGTGCCGCCGAGGGACACGACGTCGACGCCGACGTCGGTGGTCAGCGCGCGCATCGGGAGGTCGAGCGCCGCGGCGGCGTTGCCGAGCCGCGAGCCGTCGAGGTGCACCCGCAGGCCGAGGGCGTGCGCGTGGGTGGTGATCGCCAGGATCTCGTCCGGCGAGTACACCGTGCCGAGCTCGGTGGCCTGGGTGATCGAGACGACGCCGGGCTGGGCGCGGTGCTGGTCGCCGAAGCCGTGCGCGTGCCGGTCCACGAGCTCCGGGGTCAGCTTGCCGTCGGGCGTCGGGACCGTCAGCAGCTTGATCCCGCCGACCCGCTCGGGGGCCGCGTTCTCGTCGGTGTTGATGTGCGCGGTCTCGGCGCAGATCACCGCGCCCCACCGCGGGAGCATCGTCTGCAGGGCGACCACGTTCGCGCCGGTCCCGTTGAACACCGGGTACGCGGTCGCGTCGGCGCCGAAGTGGCCGCGGAGCACGTCCTGCAGGTGCTCGGTGTACGGGTCGGCGCCGTAGCCCGGGACGTGCCCGTCGTTGGCGGTCCCGAGGGCCGCGAGGATCTCCGGGTGCACCCCGGCGTAGTTGTCGGAGGCGAAGTCGTGCCGGGCGGGGTCGTGCAGTCTGTCCACCCGCCCATCCTCCCCCACTCCGGCGGGTACCCCGGTCAGCGGGTCGCGGCGGCCTCGGCGGCCTGGCGGGCGCGGCACTCGGCGCACGTGCCGAGCAGCTCGATGGTGTGCTCGACGTCGGAGAAGTCGTGCGCGGCGCCCACCTGCTCGGCCCACGCCTCGGCGCCGGGACCGTCGATCTCGACGGCCTTGCCGCAGGAGCGGCAGACCAGGTGGTGGTGGTGGCTGCGCCGCACGCAGCGGCGGTACACGGCCTCGCCGTCCGGCGAGCGCAGCACGTCGACGTCGCCCGCGTCGGCGAGCGCCTGCACCGCGCGGTACACGGTCGCCAGGCCGGTGGTCGACCCCTGGGACCGCAGCAGGTCGTGCAGCTGCTGGGCGGAGCGGAACTCGTCGAGGTCGTCGAGCAGCCCGAGGATCTCGGTGCGCTGCTTCGTGGTGCGCTGCGTGACGGCCATCGTGCGTGCTCCCTCCTCCGCGCGCCCCTCGGCGGGACGGCGGACCATGCTACTCAACGCGCGCGGGTGGGCGATCCGTTCCCGGGCGCGCCGCGAGCCGGGGACCCGTCGGGTCCCCGGCTCGCGTGCGGTGCTGCGGTGTCGCTCAGTTGGCGACGGCGCGCTTGAGGGCGCTGCCGGCGGTGAGCTTCACGCGGAAGCCGGCCGGGATGTCCAGCTTCTCGCCGGTCTGCGGGTTGATGCCGGTGCGCGCGGCACGGTCGGCACGGGACACCGCGAGCAGGCCCGGGATGGTCACGCTCTCGCCGGCGCTGAGCTGCTCGACCAGGACCTCCTGGAAGGCCTTGAGGGCCGCGTCGGCGGCGGTGTTGGTGAGCCCGGCCTTGGCGGCGATGGCCTGGACGAGCTCGGTGCGGTTCACGCTCACGGATGTGCTCCTATGTGTTCGAACTGGGTGCGCGGGCCGCTCGGCGCCTGCGTGGGGCGTCAGCTTCCGGCGGACCGACGCGGACGACCATAACGGCAGGCAGCGCGCTTCTCCGCATCGCCACGCGGTCGGTGTGTCGCTCAGGCAGCGACTCTGCGGCCTCCGAGGTGCGTCAGGAGGGTGTCGAGCGGCCACGCGTCGAGCACCCGGTCGGGTCCGATGCCGTGCGCGACGGCCCGGTCGCAGCCCACCGGCTGCCACGACAGCTGCCCCGGCGCGTGCGCGTCGGTGTCGATCGTGAACAGGCAGCCGGCGTCGACCGCGACGTCGAGGAGCGCGTGCGGCGGGTCCAGCCGGTCGGGGCGGCAGTTCACCTCGACGGCGACGCCGTGCTCCGCGCAGTCGGCGAACACGGCCGCCGCGTCGAACTCGCTCTGCGGCCGCTGCCGCTTGCCGGTGAGCTGCCGGCCGGTGCAGTGGCCCAGCACGTCGACCCGCGGGTTCGCGACGGCGGCGCGCATCCGGCGGGTCATCGACGCGGCGTCCATCCGGAGCTTCGAGTGCACCGAGGCCACCACGACGTCGAGCCGGTCCAGCAGGTCCGGCTCCTGGTCGATCGAGCCGTCGTCGAGGATGTCGACCTCGATGCCCGTCAGCACCCGGAACGGCGCGATCGCCCGGTTGAGCGCCTCGATCTGCTCGATCTGGGCGCGCAGCCGCGCGGGCGACAGGCCGTTGGCCACGGTGAGCCGGGGCGAGTGGTCGGTGATCGCCAGGTACTCGTGCCCGAGCTCCATCGCGGCCAGCACCATCTCCTGCGCGGTGGTCGAGCCGTCGCTGGCCTCGGTGTGCGCGTGCAGGTCGCCGCGCAGGGCCGCCCGGAGCGCGGCGCCGTCGCCGGTCGGCTGGGCCGCCGGGTACTTCTGCTCCAGGTCGAGCAGGTACGGCACGGGTCCGCCCGCCGCGGCGTCCGCGGCCACCTCGGCGGTGCGGGCGCCCACGCCCGGCAGATCGGTCAGCGTGCCCGCGGCGAGCCGCGCCCGGACCTCGTCGGGGCCCGTGCGCTCCAGCGAGCGGACGGCGGCCCGGAACGCGTCGGCACGGTACGACGTCGCGCCGCCGCGCTCGAGCAGGAACGCCGCGCGCCGGAGCGCGGCCACGACGGCCTCGTGCACGGAAGCGGCGTCGCCGGGTGCGCTCGCCACGCGTCAGGACGCCCGCTTGCGCCGGGTGCGCGCGGGCTTCTCGTCGGCCGCCTTGTGCTCGGCCGGCTTCTCGTCGTCGGCCTTCTTCGCCCGGGACCGGGTGGCGGCCGGCTTCCGGGCGGGCTTCTCCTCGGCCTCGGCCTCGTCGTCGGCGGCAGCGGCCTTCGACCGGGACCTGCGTGCCGGCGCCTTCTTCGCGGGCTTCTCGTCGTCGGGCGCCTCGGCGGCGCCCTCCCCCGCCGACGAGGCGGATCCGCCGCCGCGCGCCTTCTCCACGCTGCGCTGCAGCGCCGCCAGCAGGTCGACCACCTCGCCCGCGGGCTGGCCGCCCTCGCCGACCTCCTCGGCCTGCGGCACGGCCTGCGTCCGGCCGGACGAGACCTTCGCCTCGATGACCTGCTCGAGCGCCGCGCGGTACCGGTCCTCGAACCCCGACGGGTCGAAGTCGCCGGCCAGGGACTCGACCAGCGAGGACGCCATCGCCAGCTCCTGCGGCTTGACGGTGACGTCCTGGTCGAGGATCGGGAAGTCCGCCTCGCGGACCTCGTCCGGCCACAGCAGCGTCTGCAGGCAGATCACGTCGTCCCGGACGCGCAGCACGGCCATCGACTCCCGCTGCCGCAGCGCGACCTTGACGACCGCCATCCGGTCGGTGCTGGTCAGCGCCTCGCGCAGCAGCGCGTACGGCTTCGCGGCCGTGCGGTCCGGCTCGAGGTAGTAGGTCTTGGCGAGCAGGATCGGGTCCACCTGGTCGCCCGGCACGAACTCGATCACCTCGATCTCGCGCTCGGTGGCCAGCGGCAGCTGCTCGAGGTCCTCGTCGGTGAGGACCACGAGCTGGCCGTCGTCGGTCTCGTAGCCCTTCGCGATCTCGCTGTACTCGACGGGCTCGTCCTCGATCGAGCACACCTTGCGGTACCGGATCCGGCCGCCGTCCTTCTTGTGCACCTGGTGCAGCGGCACCTCGTGCTCGCCCGTCGCCGCGTACAGCTTCACGGGCACGTTGACCAGCCCGAACGCGACGGCGCCCTTCCAGATCGCGCGCACAGTGACCACCCTCCCCGGCGGGGCGGCTCCCCCGCGACGACTTCGCGTGCTGTGGGCAGGATGGACCCGTGCAGCCCATGCTCGCCACCCCTGTGGCCGTTCCCGGTCGCCTGCCCGACGGCCCGGGCTGGCGGTTCGAGGTGAAGTGGGACGGCGTGCGCATCCTCGCCGACACCACGGGCGACCGCCTCCGGCTGCTCGGTCGCAACGGCCGGGACGCCGCGCTCGCGTACCCCGAGCTGGACGCGCTGGCGGCGCTGCCCGCCGGCACCGTCCTGGACGGCGAGGTGGTCGCGATGCGCGACGGCGTGCCGTCGTTCCCCGCCCTCGCCGAGCGGATGCACGTGCGGGACCGCACCCGGGCCGCCGCCCTCGCCCGCCGGGTGCCGGTGAGCTACCTGGTGTTCGACGTGCCGGTCCTCGCCGGCGAGGACCTGACCCGCCGGCCGTTCACCGAGCGCCGCGCCGCGCTGGAGACGGTCGCGCTGCCGGAGCACGTGCAGCTGTCCCCGGTGTACGAGGACGGCGACGTGATCTGGGCGGCCACCCGGGCCCAGGGCCTGGAGGGCGTCGTCGCCAAGCGGGCCGCGTCGACGTACCAGCCGGGCCGCCGCTCGGCCGACTGGGTCAAGGCGGTGCACCACCGCACGCGGACCGCGGTCATCGGCGGCTGGCGCCCGGAGACGACGGGCAGCGGCCGGATGGGGGCGGTGCTGCTCGGCGCGCCGGACGCGGGGGGCGACCTGCACTTCCTGTGCCGCGCCGGCAGCGGGCTCGCGGGAGCCCTGGCCCGGGACCTGACGGCGGCGCTGCGGACCCTCGAGCGGGCGACCTCGCCGTTCGCGGAGCGGCTGGAGCCGGTCGACGCGCGGGGCACGATCTGGGTCGAGCCGCGGGTGCTGCTCGACGTCCGGTACCTCACCCGGACCCCGTCGGGGCGGCTCCGCCAGCCGGTGCTCCGCGGTCGCCGGGACGACACCGCCGCGGACCCCTGGGAGGTCTGACCCGGTTCGTCCCCGTGGTCCGGCCGCGGCGCCCCCGCGCCCCGTCCGACCTGCGATTGCGCGACCTCGAGGGTTGGGGCAGCGTGGGTCCCAGCCGGCGCCGTCGGGCGCCGAGGACGCAAGGAGGAGACGAATGGTCCGCCGCACGGAGCTCCCGAAGTACACGGTCCCGTCGCTGTCGGTCGAGGACGGCCGGACGGTCGCCGCGATCCTGCAGCAGCGCCTCAACGCGCTCAACGACCTCGCGCTCACGCTCAAGCACATCCACTGGAACGTCACCGGCCCGCACTTCATCGCGGTGCACGAGATGATCGACCCGCAGGTCGACGCCGTGCGCGCCATGGTCGACCAGATCGCCGAGCGGATCGCGACCCTGGGCGTCGCCCCGGTGGGCACCCCGGGCGCCCTGGTCCAGGACCGGAGCTGGGACGACTACTCCATCGGCCGGGCGGGTGCGATCGAGCACCTCGGCGCGCTGAACGAGGTCTACGTCGGCGTCGTGACCGACCACCGCGAGGCCGCCGCCGCCACGGAGGAGCTCGACACCGTGACCAACGACCTGCTCGTCGGCCACCTGCACGAGCTGGAGCTGTTCCACTGGTTCGTCCGGGCGCACCTGGAGAACGCGGGCGGCGAGCTCAGCACCGCCGGCGCCGAGGGCGAGCAGGAGTCGGCGCGCGAGGCCGGCGCCGCCGCGAAGGACCCGTCGACGGTCTGACGCCCCGCACGGCCGCGCCGGGCGCCGACCCGACGCGGCCCACGGATCGCCGGGGCCCCGGTCACCAGGAGGTGGCCGGGGCCTCGTGCTGCGTGCGGGGCCCCGCCGGGGGCCGGCGGTCAGAGCCGCTCGGGGTCGTCCCAGTCGTCGGACGCCGCGATGGCCTCGTCGTCCGGCAGCAGCTCGCTGTCCCGCAGGGTGCGCGGCGCCCGGGACGCGTCGCCGCCGGAGCGCACGTCGGTGGCGCGCAGCTCGGCCTCGGAGGGCAGCGCCTCGGCGCGGTGGTCGGCGGCGGTGTCGGAGGTGAGGTCACGGGGGCGGGTCGTCATGCCTCGGTTGTACCGCGTCGGCCCGGCCGCCACCACCCCGGGGGCGCGGGTGCCGGCCGCGGGCGGCCGGCGAGCCGGTCAGGCCAGGACCGCGCGCGCCCAGTCCCCGAGGGTCCCGCCGGAGGTCAGCACCACGAGCCAGCCGATCGCGAGCTGCGCGAGCGCCGCGACCACGATCAGCGCGCGCCGGCGCGGGCTCGGCGCGCGCGGCACCAGCAGCAGCACGTAGAGCGCGGTCAGCACGACCCAGGTCTGGCCGGCCGCCTCGCGCAGGCCCAGCCACAGCGACAGGTACAGCCCCACGACCGCGATCCCGGGCGCGATCAGCGACCACGGGTCGCGGACCGCGCGCACCGTGGTCGCCACGAGCACGAGCGGCGCGGCCAGCAGCGCCAGGGCGATCTGCCGCAGCGCCTCGACCGCCGACGCCCCGGCGCCGCCCGGCAGCCAGCCGGCCGGCGTCGCCGCCTCCATCCCGCCCAGCGGGTCGGCCGAGAACCACCACGACGCGTAGAGCCAGAACCCGATCGCGGCCACGGCCGGGAACAGCAGCACCGCGACCGTGGCCTCGTTGGCGCGCCAGCCGGACCGGCCCGCGCGGCGGGCGAAGAACGGGGCCACCGCCGCCAGCGTCAGCGCGTACAGCCAGGCGCCCGGGTCGAGCATCACGGCGACGCCCAGTGCGATCCCCGCGCGGAAGCCGGCCTCGGTGGACCGCTGCTCGACGAACGCGGCGATGCCGTCCAGGGCCAGCACGAGCAGCGCCAGCCCCAGCAGGGACACCAGGTCGTTCGACGCCAGGTAGTACAGCGGCGGGGTCAGCACGAGGGTGCCGAGCACCGCCGCGGTCGCCCAGCCGCCCAGCCCCTCGCGCACGAGCACGGCGGCGAGCCGCTGCAGCGTGAACCCGAGCACCCCGGCGGCCAGCACGCTCATCGCGAGCGTGCTGCCGCCGAGCACCGAGGCCAGCGCGGCGGACAGCGGCGGGAACACCTCGGCGATCCAGGCGAGCCCGCTGTCGCCCCACCGCACCAGCGCGCCGCGCTCGGCCAGCGCCTCGTTGGCCGCCGGCACCCAGCCGGCGGCGCGGGAGACCAGCGCGACGGCGACGAACGGCAGCGCCAGCGCGACCCGCAGGCCCCAGCGGGCGGCCGGCCGGGCCGGCCAGGTGTCAGCCGCGTACCGCCGCGGGGACGTGCGCGGCAGCGGTGACGCCAGTGAGGCCATGTGCGGTCTTCTCCCAGTAGTGCGGCTTCGTGACGAGCTGCCACAGCGCCTTGTACGCGGCGACGGAGTGCAGCAGCCAGTACGCCGGGTTCGCCAGCCCCCACAGGACCAGCCCGTACCGCCGGCGCTTGAACGCGCCCATCATCGAGACGTAGATCATCAGCGCGCTGCCGACGCCGAGGTTGAACAGCGACAGCCAGAGCACCCAGCCGGGGAACAGGAACGACAGCTGGTCCGGGTCGAGGAGCAGCGACGCGAGGAACACGGCGTACAGCAGCGGCACCGCGAGGAACGTCGCGGGCGTGCCCCCGACCAGGAACAGGAACGACAGCGTCTGCCGCAGCCCCGCGACCTTCACGAGCCGGAACGGCTGGCGCAGGTGCACGAGCGTCGTCTGCATGTAGCCCTTGATCCACCGGGACCGCTGCCGGACGAAGTTCGGGTACGAGGTGTTCGCCTCCTCGTAGGTCGTCGAGTCGATGACGCCGACCCGCATCCCCTCCGCCGACGCCCGGATCCCCAGGTCCGCGTCCTCGGTCACGTTGTACGGGTCCCAGCCGCCGAGCCGGCGCAGCCCGCTGACCCGGAAGTGGTTCGACGTGCCGCCGAGCGGGATCGCGAGCCGCCCGTACTCCAGGCCGGGCAGCATGTAGTCGAACCAGAACGAGTACTCGAGCGTGAACATGCGGGTCAGCGCGTTCTCGTCGGCGTTGAAGTAGTTGAGCGCGGCCTGCACGCAGACCAGCTCCTCCCCGGCCTGCCGGAACGCCAGCACCGCCTTCTTGAGCTGGTCGGGCTCGGGCTTGTCCTCGGCGTCGTAGATCACCAGGTACTCGCCGGTCGCGAACTCGAGGCCGACGTTGCACGCCTTGGGCTTGGTCTGCGGGGCGCCCGCGGGCACGGTGATGAACCGGAAGTGCGCCGGCGGGTGCGCCGCCTCGGCCGCCGCGCGGGTCTCGGTGTCGTCCTCCTCGACCAGGATCAGCACCTCGAGCAGGTGCGCGGGGTAGTCGAGCGCGCCGAGGTTGCCGATGAGGTTCGCGACGATGTTCGCCTCCTTGTACACGGGCACCAGGACCGTGTACCGGGGCAGCTCGTGGTCGGGCAGCGCGGCGAGCGTGGCGGCGTCGGTGCGGGTCACGTGCTCCATCCGCGCGCCGCGCAGCGACGCCCAGAACTTGAAGCCCGTCCCGACCAGGAACGCCAGGCCGACGACCACGGACAGCGTGACGACGACGGCGCGCAGGTCGGCCACCGCGGCGAGCACCACGAGAACGAGCGCGACCACGAGCGCGACCTTCTGCCAGGTGACGAGGACCGTGCGGGCCGACTGCGCCGGCGAGCGGCCCCACAGCCCCAGGCTCGCCCGGTCGCGCAGGTCGGCGCCGTACCGGTCGAGGACGGCCTGCTGGAAGTCCCACCGGTCCGCGAGCACCAGGTACGGCTCCTCGCCCAGCGCGGCGGCGATCGCGGCGCGCCGCTCGGCCGTCGGCTCGTCGACCACCGCCACGACCAGGGTCCCGTCGCCCCGGCGCTCCAGCGGCAGCCACTGCTCCGCGAGCACCCGGCCGACGTCGGCGCCCTCCGCGTCCAGCGCCTCGGTGATCCGGGTCGGCACCACGTAGGGCAGGCCCCACAGGTCGGCGAGCGCGCGGGTCAGGGACTCCGAGTCGAGGGCGCCGATCGCGATCAGCACCTGGCCGATGTAGGCCCCGGAGTCCGCCGCGACCCGCTCCGCCGCGTCCAGCGTGGCCTTGCTGACCAGGCCGCGGTCGACCAGGTGGTCCCCCACCCGCCGGTCCTGCTGATGTCGCGCCACGCCTGTCCCCCCTGTCCGAGCTCGCGGACACGCTAGCCCGCGCGCGCGGCCCGCGCCGCCCCGCACACGCCGACGGCCGGGAGCTTCAACATCCGTCCCCACCTGCCGATGGGGACGTGGTGACCGTCCTGTCCGCGCCGGAGCACCCCGGTCGGCTGCCCGTGCCGGAGCTGCTCCGCACCGGCGGCGTGCACTGCGCCTACCAGCCGGTCGTGGAGCTCGCGACGGGCGACGTGCTCGGGCGCGAGGCCCTGCTGCGGACCCCCGCGGACTCGGGCTGGGGCTCGCCGCTCGAGGTGCTCGACGCGGCCGAGCAGGCCGGGCTCCTCGGGGAGCTCGAGCGGGCGGCCATGTCGCGCGCGCTGGCCGACGCCGCGGCCGCCGCGGGCGGCGCCTCGCACACCCTGTTCCTCAACATCGAGCCCCGGACCCTGTCGCGGCACCTCCCCCTGGTGCTCGAGACGCTCGCGCAGCGCGGCCCGCAGGTCCGCGTGGTCGTGGAGATCACCGAGCGCGCGCTCGCCCTGGACCCCGCGGGGATGCTGGACGCGGCCGCACGGCTGCGCGCCGCCGGCTGCGCCATCGCGCTCGACGACGTCGGGGCGGTCCCGGAGTCCCTGGCCTTCATCCCCCTGCTGGCGCCCGAGATCATCAAGCTCGACCTGCAGCTGCTGCGCACGCTCGAGGACCCGGAGACGATCACGGTCGCGGGCGCCGTCCGGGCACGCGCCGAGGCCACCGGGGCCCGCGTGGTCGCCGAGGGCATCGAGACCCAGGACGACCTGACCCGGGCGCTGGTGCTCGGCGCGGACCTCGGGCAGGGCTGGTTCCTCGGGCGACCGCACCGCACGCTGCCGGCGGGCGAGCGGCACGCCGGTCGCCTGCCGCGCCCGCACGCCCCGTCGGGGGGTGCCGCGACGCCGTTCGAGGTGATCGGCACCCGGCGGGCGGTCCGGCTCGCGCCGAAGCGCCTGCTGCTGCCCCTGTCCCGGACCCTCGAGGCCGCGGCGGTCGCGCACCGGGTGCCCCCGGTGGTGCTCGGCGCGTTCCAGGACGAGCGGTTCTTCACCGGGCGGTCGGCGCGGCGCTACGCGCGGCTGGCCGAGGCGCTGCCCTTCGTCGGCGCGGTCGGCACCGGGCTGCCGACCGCGCTGCCCCCGGCGGTGCGCTGGGCCTCGCTCGACCCGGCCGAGCCGCTCGCGCGGGAGTGGGCGGTGGTCGTGCTGGGGGCGCACGAGTCGGTGGCCCTGGTCGGGCGGGAGATCGACGGGCCGCGCTCCCGGCACTCCGCGGCGGTCGGCGCGCCCGTCGGGTCGCCCGAGGACGACGAACGGGAGTTCGCGTTCGCGGTGACGCACGACCACGGGCTGGTGGCGGAGGCGGCCCAGAGCCTGCTGCGCCGGTTCCGGGCGGACCCGGCGACCTGACCCACCGGCCCTCCGGCGCCGAGCGGGCGGGGGCGGGCCGGCGCGCCTACGGTCGGGGCATGAGGGGCGAGGCCGCGGCCCTGGCCGGGCTCGACGAGGCCGCCCGGCGCCGGCTGCCTGCGGACGCCGGGCGCCTGGAGCGCTACGTGCGCCAGGAGACCCCGACCGGCGCCGTCGACGCGCTGGACGCGCTCGCCGACCTCGTGGTGGCGGACGCCCGGGTGGCCGGCTTCCGCGGTGGGCGGGCCCCGACCGCCGACCCGGCGGCCGGGGACGCAGTCGTGCTGGAGCTGCCCGGCCGCGGCCCGCGCGCCCACGACGCCCCCGCGCTGCTGCTCGCGCACCACGACACGGTGCACGCGGTCGGCGCGGTGCCGGTGCGCCGGGACGGCGACGTCCTGCACGGGCCGGGCACGTACGACATGAAGGGCGGGATCGTCGTGGCGCTCGCAGCCGCGGAGCTGCTGCGGGACGCCGGGCTCGGCCACCGGCCCGTCCGGCTGCTGGTGACGCCCGACGAGGAGGTGGGCTCGCCCGCCACCACCGGCCTGATCCGGGACGCCGCCCGCGGCTCCGCGTACGCGCTCGGCCTCGAGGCCCCCGGCGCGCACGGGGGGCTGAAGACCGCGCGGCGCGGGTCCACGCGCCTGCGGCTGCACGTCACCGGCCGGGCCGCGCACGCGGCGGTCGACCCGGACACGGGCGTGTCCGCGACCGAGGAGCTGGTCGACCAGCTGCTCGCGGCCCGCCGGTTCCTCGCGGGTCACCCGTCCGTGCTCGCCAACGTCGGCGTCCTCGCGGGCGGCACCCGGACGAACGTCGTCGCCGAGCACGCCCGTGCCGACCTGGGTCTCCGGTTCGTGACCGGGGCGAGCGAGCGGGCCGTGCTGCGGCACCTGACCGACCCGGCGCCCGTGCGCGCCGGCGCGGAGGTGCGCGCCGAGGTGCTGTCCCGCCGGCCCGCCTGGGAGCCCGGCGCGGCGTCGGCCGGGCTGCTCGCGGCGGTGACGGCGGCCGCGGCGCGGGTGGGGCAGGAGGTCACGGGGGCGCCCGCGCCCGGCGCGGCCGACACGAACCTCACCGGCGCGGCGGGTCTGCCGACGCTCGACGGCTTCGGCCCGGGCGGCGGCGGTGCCCACGCGGCGACGGAGCACGTGCGGCTGCCGACGCTCGCGACGCGCGCGGTGCTGCTGGCGGCCACCCTGCACCGGGTGTGAGGCGGCCGCGCGGGATCAGGGGTCGACGAGCTCGCGCTGGCGCGCGGCGAACACCCGGGCGACCTCGCGCGTCACCGGTCCCGGCACTCCCCCGCCGACCGGCACCCCGTCGACGGCCACCACCGCCTGCACGTCCCGCGCGGTCGAGGTCAGGAACACCTCGTCCGACGTGGTCAGCGCGTCGTAGGGCAGGTCCACCTCCCGCGCGCCGTGCCACTCGAGCACCAGCGCACGGGTCACCCCCGCGAGGCAGCCCGAGGACAGCGGCGGCGTGTGCAGCTCGCCGTCGCGCACCACGAACACGTTGGTGCCCGTGCCCTCGCACAGCTGCCCCCGGGTGTTCGCGAACACCGCCTCGCTCGCCCCGGCGGCGTGCGCCCGGGCGAGGGCGAGCACGTTCTCGCCGTACGAGGTCGTCTTCAGGCCGGTGAGCGCCCCGACGTCGTTGCGGCGGAACGGCACCGTGACGACGCCGGTCGCGGGCTCCGGGTCGTGGCCGGGGGTGACGCCCAGCACCAGCGTCGGGGGGCCGTCGACCCGGCCGCTGCCGAGGAGGCCGGGGCCGCCGGTGAAGGTGATGCGGAGCAGGTCGAAGCCGGTGGTCAGGACGTCGGCGTTCGCCGCCACCACCTCCTGCGCCGCACGGCGGACGAGGTCCGGGTCGAAGCCCGGCAGGCCGATGCCGGCCGCCGACCGGGCCATCCGCTCGACGTGCCGGGACATCGCGAACAGCCGGCCGTGGTCGATCTTGACCGCCTCGAAGACCCCGTCCCCGACCACGAACCCGTGGTCCCGGGCGGAGGTCGTCGCCTCCGCCTCGGGCACCAGGCGCCCGTTGACCCAGAACACCGTCGACGTCACGTCCGCCACCGCTGCGCTCCCGCGTCCCTCGCGCGCCCGCGCGCTCCGCGGGCCGTCCCGGGCAGCCTAGCCGCGCACGTCAGGCGGGGTGGGCCGCCCCGGTCAGCCCGGCCGCCCGGGCGACCTCCCGTCCCCACGCCGACGCCCGGTCCAGCTCCCCGTCGACCAGCGGCCCGTGCATCCCGGCGACGTGGAACCCCGCGGGCGGCAGCACCACCCGGCAGCCCGCCCGGCGCAGCCGCTTGGCCATGCCCGCCGACGCGCGCTTGGGCACGGGCCGGTCCACCCGGGTGTCGAAGGCCGCGGCGGGGGTGCCGTCGGCGGTGTCGAGCCCCTCGAGCCACTCGCGCACGCCCCGCCCGCTGTCGGCGTCGGGCTCGGCCGCCGCGCGGCGGCGGGCCTCGGGGTCCTCGAGGTGGTCGGCGCGGCTCCGCCGCGTCTCGGGGCGGCTGAGCGAGAACGCGTGGGTCGGGCCGCCGACGACGACCAGGTCGGTGCGCAGCGCGTCGGGCGCCGCGAGCACGCTCACCACCTCGACGTCCGCACCCGGCGCCGCGTCCCGCAGACCGGCGGCCACCGCCTCGGCGACGGCGTGGCTGTTCCCGAACATGCTCTCGTACACGACGTGCGCGCGCATGGCTGCCTCCCCTGGCTCCCGCGGCGGGCGGCGCGACGCCGCGCCGCTCGTGCGGGCCACGCTAGGGGCGCCGTCGGGCGCGCGGATGGGCCCACGGTCCCGGGTCGGGCACCTCGCCGGGACGCCGGCGCGCCCGCGGGCCGGGGCGGCTCAGGACCGGCGCGCCGCCTTGGCGGACCCGCCGCCGAGGCCGCCGCGCCCACCGGGCCCGCCGGGCCGCACCGCGCGGCGCACGACCGCCGCCGCGACGGCCTCCAGGGTCCGGCCCTGCGAGGCGCGCAGCACGTCGAGCACGTGCCGCGCCTCCTCCTCGTCGCAGCCGCGCACCTCCATGAGCACGCCGACCGCGTGGTCGACGGAGGCCCGGGTGAGCCGCGCCGCCTCCGCCTCCGGGAGCACCGGGTCGCGGGCGGGGATGGTGCTGTGCAGCTCGATCAGCGACGCCATCTCCCCGGCGAAGCCCGCCGCGCGGCGCACGACCTCGGGGTCGCAGGAGCCGGGCTCGTCCAGGTACAGGGTCAGCGCGGCCGTGCCGCCGCGGCTCAACGGCGCAGGGATCGCCAGGACGCTGCGGAAGCCCGCGCGCAGCGCCGCGGCGCGCCAGGGCCCGGCCGCCGGGCCGGCCGCGTCGCGCAGGTCCGCCAGGACGAGCGGGGCGCCCGCGCCGACCGCGTCGCGCCACGGGCCGGTGCCGTCGGCCGCCGCCCCGGTACGGGTGAGCCGGTCCCCCGCCGACGCGATCAGCCAGTCCGCGCCGCGCCGCTGCGCGTGCACCGCGCCCTCGACGGGGCTCCCCGTCCGGCCCGCCACCAGGCGGGCCAGGTCCTCCAGGAGCGCCAGCACGCTGCGCGCGGGCTCCGTGCCCGGCCACACCGCACACACCTCAGCCATCGTCCGTCCGTCCCCCTGGGCAGCACGTGCGGGACTCCTCGCCGAGACCCTGCACCGGTCGCGCGCTGCCGGCGCGCACGGACATCGTGGCACGGCACCTCGGGTCGAGATGCCCGATTCGTCCCGAGATCGTGCCCGCGTCGCGCCGATTAGCCCTGCCGGGTGACCCGCGAGCCACCGGATCCGGGCGGATCCGGGCGCCCGACCGGCGGTCAGGCGGTCAGCGGGCCGGCGGCGCCGCCGTCCGCGAAGGTGGCCCGGCGCGCGAGCACCGCGTCCTCCAGGTCCGCCACCGGCACGTCCTCCGACCAGGCGCGGGCCCGGAGCAGCGCCACCGCGTCGTCCGGGGCGAGCCCGGTCTGCGCCACCAGCATCCCGACCGCCCGGTGCCGCCGCGCCCGCGCCGAGCGCGCCGCCACCGCGGGCCCCACCAGAGCGGGCCCGAGCGCGTCGGCGAGCACCTGGCCGTCCGCCAGCGCCTCGGTCGTCGCGCACCGCGCCGGCCCGTGCACGGTCAGGGCCGCCACCGGTCGTCCGTCCACCCGCACGGGCCAGGACCGGACCGACACCGCGGCCCCCGGGTCGACGACGCCGCCCGCCAGCACCGCGAACACCGGCGGCACCTCGGGGACGTCGGGCGGCAGCTCGGCGGGTCGTCCCGGCGCGCCCGGCCCCAGCACGGTCCCGACGCTGCGCCCGTGCCGGGCCGCCCGGGACGCCGGCCCGTCGCCCACCAGCTCCTCGAGCTCGGCGAGCCGGGCCGCCACGTCGTCGGTCGCGCACGCCGTGTACCGCGCGGCGCCCGCGGGCGCGCAGGTCAGCGCGGCGCCGGACGCCCCGAGCAGCGCCGCCGCGGCGCTGCACAGGCGCTCCACCGCGGGCGGGCAGACGCCGCCGTCGGGCGCCCCGCCCGAGCGCGCGACGGCCTCCGCCAGGGCGCGGAGCAGGAGCAGCCGGTCGGTCACGGGGTCAGTCTCGGATCGGACCGGCCGGCGCGCACCCGGAGCGGCGGACGGCGCTCCCCCGTCCGGGTGCGCACCCGGGCGCCGGGGCGTCCCACCCCGGCTGCGCACCCCGGCCGCGGGCCCGGCCGCGCGCCCCGCCGCGCCCGTCGCGGGGCCTGTCGGACCACCGGGGCAGACTGGGCGCATGGACGACAAGGCGACGCTGCACCAGTACCTGCGCGAGAGCCGGGACTCCCTGCTCGCGAAGCTCGACGGGCTCTCCGAGTACGACGCCAGACGGCCGCTGACCCCCACCGGCACCAACGTCGCGGGCCTCGTCAAGCACGTCGCCAGCGTCCAGCTCGACTACTTCGGCGAGGTGTTCGACCGCCCGCACGGCCGCGCCCTGCCCTGGTTCGCCGACGACGCCGAGCCCAACGCGGACATGTGGCTGCCCGCCGACGAGTCGCTGGACGCCGTCCGCGAGCTGCACGCGTTCTCGGCCGCGCACGCGGACGCGACGATCGCCGCGCTGCCGCTCGACGCGCCGGGCCGGGTCCCGTGGTGGCGCCCGGAGAGCGCCGACGTCACCCTGCACCGCATCCTGGTGCACGTGATCGCGGAGACCGCGCGGCACGCGGGCCACGCGGACATCGTGCGGGAGACGATCGACGGCGCGGTGGGCTCCCGGCCGGACGACCCGAACCTGCCGTTCCACGACGGCGACGCGTGGGCGGCGTACCGGGCCCGCGTCGAGGACGCGGCCCGCGCGGCGGCGGGCGCGAGCGCGGCGGGAGGCGCGGGCGCCGCGGGCTGACGGCCGTCCGCCGTCAGGGCAGCGGGTCCGCCGCCACCATCCCGTGCCCGAGGACGCCCGCGGGGCCGTCGTACGGCTCGACCTCCCCGGCGAACCGCTCCGCGTCGTCCTCCGGCCGGTAGCCGAGCGCGCGTGCCGTCGACAGGTCCCACCACGCCCGGGTGTTCGCGGACACCCCGTACGCCACCACCGGACCGTCGACCGGGCCGCGCAGCGCGGCGTCGGCCAGCCGCACCGCGTCGGCCGGGCTCAGCCAGATCCCGAGGTCGAAGGTGCTCGCCGGCCGGTCGGCGCACAGCCCGATCCGCAGCGACACGACCTCCAGGCCGTACTTGTCCGCGTAGAGGCTGCCGAGCGCCTCGGCCGCCGCCTTCGACACGCCGTAGAACGAGTCCGGCCGCGCGGGCCCGTCCACGCGCGCCTCCCGGTCGGTCGGGTAGTAGCCGACCGCGTGGTTCGAGCTGGCCAGCACCACCCGGCGCACCCCGGACCGGCGCGCCGCCTCCAGGACCCGGTAGGTGCCGTCGACGTTGGCCCGGCGGACGCGGGTCCAGGTGTCCTCGGAGGGGATCCCGGCGAGGTGCACGACGCCGGACGCGCCGGCCAGCGCCGGGACGAGCCGGTCCACGGCCTCCTCGTCGGTCAGGTCGACGGCGGTGAACGGCTCGTCGGGCGCGGGCGCCGGGTCGTCCGGGATGTCGGCGTCCACGAGCCGCAGCCGCCAGCCGCGGGCCGGCAGCCCGCCGTCCGCCGTGCGCAGGTAGGTGCCGATCCGCCCGGCCGCCCCGGTGACGACGACGTCGCGCTGCTCCATGCCCGGCATTCTGCGGCCGGACCGCCGGTCGCGCGCGCGGGCGCCGAGTCTCCGTCTGCGGTCTGCGACCCGGGCCCGGCCCGCAGTGCGGTATCGCCGACTCGGCGGAGCCCGGCGGCGGAGCCGCGGGCCACGCGCCGGCGGTCAGGCCGCCGGGTCGGCCACCCGCACCC
This sequence comes from Cellulosimicrobium cellulans, assembly GCF_007679345.1. GTDB lineage: Bacteria > Actinomycetota > Actinomycetes > Actinomycetales > Cellulomonadaceae > Cellulomonas > Cellulomonas cellulans_A. The sequence continues at coordinate 77,303 of NZ_VEGH01000003.1, read as the reverse complement.
GGTCCCGCCCGGCCGCCTTGGCCCGGTAGAGCGCCCCGTCCGCGCGGCTCAGCAGGCCGGAGACCGGCTCGCCGGGGTGCCGTTCCGCGACGCCGATGCTCACCGTCAGCCGGGCTCCGGGCATGAGGTCGTCCCACGCGAGGCCCGCGATCGTCGCCCGGAGCCGGTCGCACACGTCGACCGTCCGGTTGCCGCTGAGGCCGTCGAGCAGGACCGCGAACTCCTCGCCGCCGTACCGCGCCGCCAGGTCGTCGCGGCGCAGGGCGTGCTGCAGGGCGTCCGCGACGCGCACGAGCACGGCGTCCCCGACCTGGTGCGAGTAGGTGTCGTTCACCCGCTTGAAGTGGTCGATGTCGAGCAGGGCGACCGCGAACGCGCCGCGCTCGGCCACCCACCGGTCCAGCTGGACGTCCAGGGTGCGCCGGTTCGCCAGGCCGGTGAGCCCGTCGTGGGCGGCCTCGTGCGCGAGGCGGGCGTTGCGCTCCTCCAGCGCCTCGGACCGGCGGCGCTCGGCCTCTGCCTGCCGCTCCGCCTGCTCGACCTCCATCCGGGCACCCAGCAGGGCGGCCCGCCGCTCGGCCTGCGCGTCGCCGAGCCGCACCGTCAGGGCGTGCAGCTCGCGGAGCGCGGCGAGCGCGGCGACCGGGTCGCCCAGCGCCTCGTGCGCGTCGGCGAGCACGCGGAGCAGCTCGGTGCGCTCGGCGGGGCGGCGCAGCGCGTCGCACACCGTCATGCCGGCCCGCGCCTCCGCGACGGCCTCGGGCAGCCGGCCGGCGTCGAGCAGCATCCCGGCCCGGATCCGGTGCAGGGACAGCCGGAGCCCGGCCGCGGGGAACCGGGCGAGCATGGCGCCGGCCGCGTCCAGCACCACCGCCGCGGCCTCCCGGTCGCCCGCGAGCAGGTGCGCGACGGCCGCGGTCAGCCGGGCGTCGACGGCCGTGCGCACGAGCCCCGCCGCGTCGGCCTCGTCGACCGCCTCCAGCGCGAGCGCCAGGGCCCGGCGGGCGGACGCGCGGGCGCCGCGCGGGTTGTCGGCGAGGAGCCGGCGGCTGGCCTCGACGAAGGTGCGCGCGAGGTTCGCCAACGCGATCGACGCGCGGTCGGGGTCCCCGGCGGCCAGCCAGAGCCGGCGGGCCTGCGTGAGCACGCCCGCCGCCTGGGGCGCGAAGTGGGGCATGGACGTGTACACCGACCCGAGGATGGTGAGGACGTCGGCCGTCCCCGCCACGTCGTCGGCCTCGCGGCGCAGCTCGGCCGCCCGGGTCAGCAGGTCGACGGCGTCCTCGGTGTGCCCCAGCTCGTGGTGCACCAGGCCCTGCCGGGCGAGCGCGCGCGACTGCCAGACCAGGGCGCCGCGCTCGCGCGCGAGGTGCTCGGCGCGGACCGCCCGCTCCAGCGCGCGCCGGTCCTCCCCCAGCGCGTGGTGCGCCACGGCGGCGTAGTAGGCGAGCCGCATCTCGGCCCCGCCCGCGCGCCGGGCGGCGGCCTCGGCGATGAGGTCCTCGGCCCGGCGCACGCAGGCGCCGGCGTCCGAGTCGGCGAGCAGCGCCAGCTCGTCCACCGCCGCCTCCCAGTCCGTGGGTGCTGCCGGTGGTGCGGATGCGTCGGTCGCTGTGGCCGTCATGGTCCTTCGTCCCGCCCGCGGTCCATCGCGGGTCACCTGTGTGATCGGGCCCGCGACCTGCGGTGATGAGCCGATCGGCGCGTCTTCACCCGGAGGGCGTGCGGGTGCACGGTGTGGCACGCTGTGCGCGGTGAGCACCGCCGACCCGCAGTCCCTCTTCCCGGGCAAGCAGTTCATCAGCACCGCCCTCGAGGTGCTGGAGACGAAGACGACGATGTCCGGCGGCCTGGCGCGCCGGTACCTGCAGCGCGCGGCCATGGCCGGGGTGCTCATCGGGCTGCTCTACGCCACCTACTACGCGGTGCTCGGGGCGTTCGCCGGCATCGGCGACGGCTCGGTGCGGCCGGTCGGCCGGCTGGTGGGCGCCGTGGTGTTCGGCTGGGCGCTGGTGTTCATCTACTACTCGCGGTCCGAGCTGCTCACCTCGAACATGATGATCGTCTCGATCGGGGCGTACCACCGCCGCACCAGCTGGCTGCGGGCGCTGCGCATGCTCGGCCTGTGCTACCTCGGGAACGCCGTGGGCGGCCTGTTCGTCGCGGTCCTGCTGCGCCTGTCCACGCTGGTCGACGGCGCCCCGCTCGACGAGATGGTCGCGTCGGTGGAGCACAAGCTCGCCTACGTCGCGGACGGGCCCGGGGGCTGGGTCGACCTGCTGGTGCGGGCGGTGCTCTGCAACTTCTGCATCAACGTGGCGATGCTGCTGGTCTACAACGGGCTGATCAAGGACGACCTGACCAAGTGCCTGGTGATGATCACGTCGGTGTTCATCTTCGCGTTCCTCGGTCTCGAGCACTCGGTGGCGAACACGGTCCTGTTCACGATCGTCGGCCTGCAGGAGGGCCTGGACGTCGGACTGGCGGCTGGGAACGTCGCGATCGCGCTGATCGGGAACTTCATCGGCGGCGGGCTGCTGATCGGCCTCTACTACGCCTACGTCAACGACGACTCGCAGTGGCTGCGCCAGCAGGGCCGCGGGACGAGCACGCCGGACGACCCGCGGTAGGACGGGCGGTGCTCAGCGGTAGTCCGGGCCGCCGGGCAGCCCGAACGCCTCCTCGAGCGTCGTGACACCCCGGCGGTCGAGCTCCGCCACCAGGTCCGTGCCCACCCAGCGCAGGTGCCAGCCCTCGGGCGCGTACCCGGTGACCGCCCGGTTCTCGGCGGAGTACCGCACGACGAACCCGAACTCGCCGGCCCGCGCGGCGACCCACCGGCCCTCGTCGGTCTCCCCGAAGCAGTCCTGGAAGTCGCAGTCCGGCCGGGTGGTGCTGCCGACGTCGACCGCGAGGCCCGTCTGGTGCTCGCTGTGCGCCGGTCGGGCGCTCACCTCCTCCGCGCGCTGCTGACCGACCCGGGCCACGAGGTCGGCGTGCACCCGCACCTGGTCGTCGTACGAGCGGTAGGCGCTGCGCAGGGCGAGCGTGACGCCGTCGTCCGCGGCGGCGGCGAGCATCCGGGCGAGCGGGTCGGCGACCTCCGGGCGCACCTGGTACCCCGCCACGACGGCCAGCTCCGCGGGTGCCCAGCCGGCCGGGTCCAGGGGGCGTGCCTTGTTGACGACCACCCACGGGCTCGCCGGGTCGTCGGTGGAATGCAGCGCGAGGTCGAGCCCCGCCGGCGCGGGCGGCACCAGCGCGGTGCCCGCCGCCGGGACGTCCGGGACCTCGGTCGGGGGCAGCACCACCGCCGGGGCGGCCACGCCGGTGGGACCGGGCCCCGGGAGCGCGCCGAGCGCCGGCGGGTCGAGGGCCGGTGCCGGGGCGGGCGCCGGTTCGCGCGCGGGCGCCGCGACCGCCGGCCCGTCGGCCGGTCGCGGCGGGGCCGGCACGTCCTGGAACGCCACCGCGGCGAGGAGGCCGCCGAGCACCGCGACCGACGCGACCTGGACGGGCCGGGCGAACCTCCGCCGTGCGCTCCGCCCGTGGGCGCCCGGCGTGGGGCGGCGGCGGTGCTGCGGGCGCGTCGTCACGAGGTCGCTCCAGGTCCGGGGGGGCGGGTCAGCCCCCAGTCTCCGACGGATCGCCCCGCAGGGACAGCCCGACCTGCCGCGTCACGCGCGCGGGCGGCGTGCCCGCGCGTCGCCCGCCCCGAGATCACGGGCCAGGGCGTCGAGGGCCGCCGTGCGGCGCCGTGGGTCGAGCTCGATCCCGCCGTCGGGCGTGCGCCGGACCGAGCCGGCGAGCACCAGCTCGTCGACCGCGTCGGCGACGCCGTCGACGCGCGCCCGCCGGTCCAGCTCGGCGCCGGACATCGGGCGGCCGAGCACCGCGGCGAGCAGGCGGGCCTTGGTCAGCGGGTCGGTGGTGCCGTCGAGCACGGCGGCGGGTCGGGACTGGGTCGGCACGCGCGTCTCCCGCGGGTCGGGCCGGGCGGCCGGTCCGCCGCGGCTCGTCCGTCCAGACTGGGCGGCCGGCGGCCGGGTGAGTGGTGGCCTGGGTGGCGCACCGCCACCGCTAGGTGGCGCAGGCGGCCCGGGTGGGTGGCGGACGGCCGGTCCTGGGTGGGACCTCCGGCCCACGGCGCGCCGTCAGGCGCCCGTGCGCAACACCTCGCCGAGCCGGCGGGTCCGCCGCCGCGCGTGCTCGGCCCGCAGCACCCCGGCGGCCGCGAGGAGCCCCGCCACGACGGGTAGCGCGGCGGCGGCCCAGGCCACCGACCCGGGCGCGGCCGGCAGCCCGGAGCCCGTGCCCGCGAGCCCCAGCGGGACCAGCACGAGCGGCGGCACGGCCCAGCCGGCCACCGCGCCCGCCGCGCTGGCGAGCAGCGCCGCGGGGAGCACCTCGCCCGCGGCCACACCGCCGGCCTCGCGGTCGGTCAGACCGACGGTGCGCAGCGTGTCGAGGGTGCGGCGGCGCGCCGGGCCGCCCGCCGCCGCGGCGACCAGCACCGCGAGGACGACGAACGCGAGCAGCAGGGCGACGGAGGCGGCCGCCGCCCCCACCAGCGCCCGGGGCAGCACGTCCGCCCGCAGGTCGGCGAGGACGGCCGACCGCGCCGTCACCTCGGCGTCCCCCGGCGGCGCGCCCGCGCGGACCGCCGCCTCGGCCCCGGGGCCGACGAGCCACACCGTGGTGGGCGGGACGGCCGCCTCGCCGCCGAGCTCGGTCACGTCCACCGCGACGACCGCGCGCGCGTCGTCCCGGCCCGCGGACGGCCGGGGCACCGCGAGGCCCAGGGCGTGCACCGAGCGCTCCTCGCCGTCCCAGCGCAGCACGACCTCGCCCCCGGCGGCGACCTCGGTCCCCGGGTCCCCCGCTCCCGGGGCCGCCGACGCGTGCCCCGTGGCCGCCAGCGCCCCCGCCAGGGCGGCGAGCGCCTCCGGCTCCCCGGCCACCACGTCCACCCGCGTCGACCCGGCGGCGGTGCGCGCCGGCACGTCCCGCGCGACGCGGGCGGCGACCGCGGCGGTCACGCCGGGCGCCCCGGACCACTCCGCCGCCGCCGCCGCGAGGTCGGCGTCCGGCTCCCCCGCCACCCGGGCGTCGCCGCCGACGGACGCCCACGCGGCCGCCTCCTGCCCGTCCCGCACGGCCGTGACGCACGAGGCCCCGACGACCACCAGCGCGGCCGCCGCGGCGACCGCCAGCAGGGGCAGCGGCGCCAACCCGTCGGACCGGGCCCGGGCGACCGCGAGGACGGGGACGGCGCCGCGCGAACGCTCCGCGAGGGGCGCGAGCCGGTGCACGGCCCCCGGCAGCAGGCGCGCGACGAGCACCGCCGCGACCCCGGCGAGCAGCGCGGGCGCCGCGGCCGCGAGCAGGTCCGGCGCGGCCGTGGCCGCGGACGCGCCACCCGCCGCGGCGCGGGCGGGTCCGCCGTCCCCCGCTCCCCCCGACCGCAGCACCACGACGGCGCCCGCCGCCAGGGCGACCAGCGCCAGCTCCGCCGCGAGCCGCCGGGCGCCGGCATCCCGCACCCCGCCGTGCGCCCGGCCCCGCGCGGGGTCGGCGTCCCCGCGCGCCACGCGCAGTGCCGCCGCCGGCAGGGCCGGCACCGCCACGGCCGCCACGACGAGCACCGCGGCCACCGGCACCCGGCCGGGCACGACGGCCGCCGCCAGCCCGAGCCCCGCCGCGACGCCCAGCCCGACCACCACGACCGCCTCGGCGGCGAGCTCGGCCGCGAGGGCGGGCAGCGTCGCGCCGCGGGACCGCCGCGTGGCGAGCTCGCCGGTCCGCCGGCGCGCGAGCAGGCCCGCGACGAGGACCAGGAGCAGCGCCCCGACCGCGGCCCCGCCGACGACGAGCGCCGTCGCCGCCGCCCGCGCCGCCGCGAGCTCCGCGACCGCGGCGCGCAGCACCCCGACCGCGCTCGAGTGCAGGGCGCCCCCGGCCGCGCCCCAGCCGACCGTGCCCGGTGACGCCTGGACCGCCGGCAGCTCGCCGAGCACCCGCTCCGCCGCGGCGGCGCCGACCCGGCCGGGCTCGAACGCCACCCGGACCGTGCGCTGCACCTCCCGCGGCCCGACCGCCGCCACCGCGGCCGCGAGCGAGTCGTCGGACAGCAGCGCCGCGGCCGTGGTGACCGTCGCCGGCCCGACCCGGGACACCCGCGGCTCCAGCACGTCGGGCAGGTCGTGCCAGGTCGCCGCGTCCGGGTCGGCCGGCCGGAACACCCCGGACACCAGCGCCTCGACCGGCGTCCCGTCGCCGGCGGCGAGGTGCAGCGGGTCCCCGGCGGAGGCGCCCAGCGCCCCCGCCACGTCCTCCGCGAGCCCGACCTGGACCGGCGCGGACGTGGACGCGGTCCCCGGGCCCGCGGGCTCGCCGCCGGACGTCCACTCGACCGCGTCGTCCGCGGGGGTCCACACCAGCCGCAGCGACGTCTCGCCGCGGGCGGCGCCGGGGTCGGCGGACCCGGCCGGGAGCGCGAGCGGCGTCGACGTGGTCGACACCACCGGCGGCCGCAGGACGGGACCCAGCCGCAGGGCCAGGCCGGAGGCGACGGCGTCCGCGGCCTCCCGCGCGAGCTCCGCGGAGCCGTCGTAGCCCTGCCCGGTCTCGGTGAAGGCGGTCGTGGTCGTGAGGACCAGGTCGGTGTCGGCGCCCGCGCGCGCCACCGCCGCCTGCACCGCCGCGTCGGACACGCGTGCCACCGCGCGCGGCACGGCGGCGACCAGCGCCACCACCAGCGCGACCAGGACCGCGACGAGCACCAGCGGACCGGGCTGCGCCGCCGCGCGCCGCGGCAGCGTCGACAGGTCGACACCGGGGCGCCGGCGAGCGCCTCGGACCCGGTGCCGGCCGGTCACTCGGCGTCCCCGAGGCGCAGGTGCGCGGCGGACGCGCGGCGCACCAGCGCGGTCACGACCGGGAGCACCACCGCGGCGGACCCGACGAGCAGCACCGCCGCGATGCCGCCCGCGGCCGGCCAGGACCACACGGGCGCCACCTCCGGCACCGGCCGGCCGCCGGTCGCGGAGATCGTCAGCGCCGGCGCGAGCGCCCGCGCGACGGCGGCCCCGGCGGCGGTGCCCCCGACGACCGCCAGGACGTCCACCGCCACGTGCTGCAGGACGGAGACGGCGGCGACCGAGCGCGGGGACGCGCCCACCGCGAGCAGCCGGGCCACCTCCGGTCCGCGGTCCTCCGCGGTCTCGACGGCGTGCAGCGCGCAGCCGACCAGCGCGAGCGCGACGGCGGCCACCACCAGCAGCCCGAGCGCGGCGAGCACCCCGACGCGCAGCGGGCCCGCCCGGAGCTCGTCGGCGGCGCCGGCCCGGGTCGTCACCGCCGCGCCGGCGTCCCGCAGCGCGGCGACGTCGGCGTCCGCGGGCAGCCACCAGGCGTCCACCAGCGGGGTCGCCTCGGCCTGACCGACGGCCACCCGGTCCAGGGCACGCAGGTCCGCGAGCACCGCCGGGCCGTCCACCGCGCCCGGGAGGTACGGCGCCACCGCCGCGACGGTCGCGGGCAGCGGCGTGCCGCCGACCGCGACCTGGAGCGGGTCCCCCGGTGCCAGGCCCGCGGCCGCCGCGAGGTCCTCGGTCACGAGCACGGGCAGCACCTCCGCCGGCGGGAACGCGGTGAGCACGACCACGGTCGGCAGGTAGGACGCCCGCGACACGTCCACCTCGCCGGTGCCGCGCACGACGCCCGGCCCGGCGGTCACCGCGGGGTCCGCGAGCGACTGGTTCGCGAGCGTGGCGGTGGTGGGCCGCGCGGACCAGCCGCCGGACCCGTCGGACCCGGTCCCGCCGGCCGCAGCGCCGTCGGCGCCGTCCGTGCCGTCCGCGCCGTCCCACCGCACCGCGACGGCGACGTCGGCGACCCCGCCCTCGCCCTCGTCCAGCACGGCGTCCGCGTGCACCTGCAGCACGACCGCCAGCACCCGCGCCCCGCCGTCCGCGGCGGCGAACGCGCCGGGGGTGGTGAGGGGCACGGCGTGCTCGGCCCCGTCGAGCGGCACCCGCTCCCCGGCCGCGCGCACCCGGACGCCGTGGCCGTCGTCCAGGACGAGCGTCGGCGTGACCGACAGCGGGTACGCGCTCCCGGAGGTCCCCGACACCCGGACCGCGAGGGCACCGCCCGCGGGGAACGGCAGGGCCGCCGCGAGGTCGTCGTCGTCCGGCTCCAGCCCCGCGGTCAGCGCCGGCCAGCTGGCCCCCTCCGGAAGGCGGCCGGCGAACGCCGCCGCCCCGGTGTCGACCGCGATCAGCCGGGGCTCCGCGTCCTCGGGCCCGGTCACGGCGAGGGTGCCGAAGCCCGTGACCCGGTCGGTCGCCGGGAGCGCCGTGCCGTGCGCCAGGGACCGCACGAGCGCGCCCTGCTCCGTGGGCGAGCCCGGGACGTCGGACGCGACCACCGGGGCGGGCACGAGCACCTGCGCCTGCTCCACCTGCGACCGGGACCAGGTCGCGGCCCAGCCCGCGGCGGACGTCGCACCGGCGGCCGCGAGCACCAGGAGGAGCAGCGCGACCGCGGCCCGGGGCCGGCGCGCCACGTCGAGCGCGGCCAGGGGCAGCACGAACCGCCGCGACCGGCGGGCGAGCCGCTCCGCGGGGCGCGCCAGCAGCGGCACGACGCGCAGCAGGACGACGGAGGCCGCGAGCAGGGCGAGCACCGGCGCCAGCACCCGCACCGCGTCCCCCGGCCCGCCTGCGCGCAGCCGCAGCGCCGCGAGCACCGCGACCGCGACGAGCAGCACGTCGCCGCCCGACCGCGCCAACCGGGACGCCCGCGCCGCACGCCGGCGACCGCCCGGGGGCCCGGCGGCGGGCGCGACCAGCGCCGCCAGCAGCGCGACCGCCCCGGCCGCGACCGTCACCACGAGGGGCACCGGCACGCCGCGGGGGGCCACGATCCCGGCGCCGGCGACCAGCGGGACCGCCGTCAGCGCGTGGTAGCCCGCCACGCCCAGCGGAACGGCCAGCGCCCCGGCCACGACCACGACGGCGGCCGCCTCCGCGACGGCGAGGCCGAGCAGCTGGCGCCGGCTCGCCCCCCGGTCCAGCAGGAGCGCGCGCTCGGCCGACCGTCGCGTCGCCAGCAGCCGGCCCGCCAGCAGCAGCGCGGCGGCCGCCAGGGCGACGCCGACCAGACCCGCCGTCAGCACCGCCGCCCCCGCCACGGCGTGCTGGGTCGCGGCCGAGCCGACGGTCGCGGGCAACGACGTCCGGACGACCGCGCGGTCGACGCGGCCGCCCAGCGCGTCCACGAGCGCGGGCCGGAGCCGCGCCGCGCCGCGCGCCGCCTGCTCCAGCGCCGCGACCGGCGCCCCCGCCGGCTCGGGGACGAGGGTCACCGTGACGGCACCGACGCCGGTCCCGGCCGCAGGCAGCGTGCCGGGGGCGACCACGAGCGGCCCGTACGCCGGCGACGACTGCCGGCCCGAGGTCCCTGGGCGCGGGTGGTCCGGGTCCACGCCCGCGCCGCCGAGGAGGTCCCGCCGCCACACCGGGGTGCCGGGGTCGCCCCGGTGCAGAGGCTGGAAGAGGCCGACCACCCGCACGACGGTGCTCGCCGGGGCGGCCGGTGCGTCGGGCGACGGGGCCAGGACGAGCGTGTCGCCCGGCGCGAGGCCCAGCGCCGCGGCGGTGACGGCCGGCACGGCGACGTCGACCGCCCCCGGCGCCCCCGCGGCACCCGGCCCCGCGTCGGCCACGGCGGCCCCGTCGTCCCCCGCCCGGTCCCCGGGCCACGACCCCGCCACGAGGCGCGCGACCCCGGGCAGGTCCTCCGCGTCGGAGAGGTAGACGTAGCCCGCGCCCCCGGCGTCGTCCGGGGACCCGGCGTCGTCCGGGGACCCGGCGTCGTCCGGGGAACCGGAGCCGGACCCGCTGCCCGCGCGGTCCGCGGGCAGCGCGAGCAGCGGCGACTCCGTCCAGGTCACCGCGGCGCCCGGCAGCGGGGCGAGGGCGGCCGCGGCCACCGCCGCCACCTCGGGCACCAGCGCGTCGGCGTCCGCCGCGCCGGCCCCCGCGGGCGGGACCACCCGGGCCACCACCTGCGTCCCGCTCACCCCGGCCGCGGCCAGCGCGGCATCGAGCGCGTCCCGCCGGCCGGAGGTGAGCAGCAGACCGCACGTCGCCAGCACCGTCAGCGCGACGAGGGCGGTGGCGGTCACGGCGGCCAGCAACGGCGCCTGCGCCCGGGCGCGGTGCCGCGCCAGCGCGGGCGCCTCCCGGGCCCAGGCGGCGCTCATGCCGGCAGCACGCGCCCGTCGACCAGACGCACCGCCCGGTCCGCCAACCCGATCATCACCGGGTCGTGGGTGGAGACCACCGCGGCCATGCCCTCCGCCTCGACGACCGCACGGATCAGCGCCATCACCGCGAGGCCGGTCTCGGTGTCGAGCTGGCCCGTGGGCTCGTCGGCGATCAGCAGCCGCGGCGACCCGGCGAGCGCGCGGGCGATCGCGACCCGCTGCTGCTGGCCGCCGGACAGCTCGTCGGGGCGCAGGCCCGCGTGCCCGTCCAGGCCCACGAGCCGCAGCAGCAGGGCCACCCGGCGCTCGCGGTCGGCGACCGGCAGCGCCCGCAGCCGCAGGGGCACGGCGACGTTCTCCGCCGCGCTCAGCACCGGCACCAGCCCGAACGTCTGGAACACGAACGCGACGACGTCCCGGCGCAGCCGGACCTGGCCGGCCGGGTCCAGGGCCGCGACGTCGGTCCCGTCGACGTGCACCGACCCGGCGTCCGGACGGTCCAGGCCGCCGACGACGTTGAGCAGGGTGGTCTTGCCCGACCCGGACCGGCCCACCAGCGCGACGAGCTCGCCGGGTGCCACGTCCAGGTCGACGCCGCGCAGCGCGTGCACGGCGGACCGGCCGGACCCGTAGGTGCGGTGCACGCCGCGGACCCGGACCATCGGACCGGGCGCGCTCCCCCCGCCCGGCGTCGTCCCCGCCGGGGCGGCCCCGGCCGTCTCCGCGGCGCGCGCGTCCCCGGTCACGCGGCACCGTGCCGGCGGCGGCCGGGCCCGCCGGCGCCCGTCCCGGAGTCGTCGGGCCGCACCGCGACGTGGTCCGCCTCCAGCGCGAGCCGCACCCGCCGGGTCAGGTCGAGCGCCTCGCGGTACTCCCGCGGCACCTGCACCCGGCCCGCGCGGTCCATGACGGCGTACTCCTCGGCCACCACCGCGGCGGCGCCGTCGTCGCCCACGTGGGACCGGCGCAGCACCTCGCTGCTGGTCCGCCCGTCCCGGATGGCGACCGTGCGCTCCACCTGACCGCTGACCGTCGGGTCGTGCGTCACGACGACCACCGTGGTGCCGGCGTCCCGCTGCGCGGCGCGCAGCGCGTCGAAGACCTGCTGCCCGGTGACCGTGTCCAGCTCGCCGGTCGGCTCGTCCGCCAGGAGCAGCCGGGGGCCGTTGGCCAGCGCCACGGCGATCGCCACGCGCTGCTGCTCCCCGCCGGACAGCTCGGCGGGGCGGCGGCCGCCCGCGTCCGCGAGGCCGACCAGGTCGAGCAGCTCGCCCGCCCGCGCGGTCCGCTGCCGACGCGGCGCGCCCGCGAGGGTGAGGGGCAGCGCGACGTTCTGCCGCGCGGTGAGATAGGGCACGAGGTTCCGGGCGGTCTGCTGCCGGACGGTGCCCACCACGGTGCGGCGGTAGGTCACCCGGTCCCGGGCGCTCAGCGCGCCGAGGTCCCAGCGGCCGACGCGGACCCGCCCGGCGCTCGGCGTGTCCGCCGCCGACAGGATGCGCAGCAGGGTCGACTTGCCGGACCCCGAGGCGCCGACGACGGCGACCATCTCCCCGGCGTGCACCAGCAGGTCGAGCCCCTGCAGGGCCTGCACCTCCACCCCGCCGGACCGGAAGATGCGCACGACCGCGTCGCAGGCGACCAGGGCCCGGCTGCCGAACTCCTCGGGCGCCGCGAGCCGGTCGCCGAGCTCCTCCACGATGCTGCGCTGCACGGTGCCCCCCTCGGACGACGGCGGGACTCTACCCGCCCGTCGCGGCGGTGGCGGGCGGCGCGCGCGACGCCGCCCCGGGAGCGTGCTGCCCCCGGGGCGGCGTCGTCGGTGCGGGTCAGCCCTGCTGCGGGGCCTGCCGCACCTCCTGGGCCGACTCCTGCGCCTGGTCCTTCAGGTCGCTCGCGGCCTGGGTGCCCTGCTCCTTGACGGTGCCGACCGCCTCGGTGGCGCGCTCCTTGACCTGGTCCACGGCCTGCTGCGCCGGCTCGCGCAGCTCGTCGACGACCTGGCCCGCGGCCTCCTTGACCTGCGGGGCGAGCTGCTGCGCCTGGTCCTTGACCGCCTGGGCCGCCTGCTGCTCCTTCTGCGAGGAGGGCAGCAGCGACGCCGCCAGCCAGCCCACGCCGAAGGCGATCAGGCCCGCCGCCAGCGGGTTGCCCTCCGCCTTGCGGGCGACCGTCGACGGCGCGCCCTGCACCCCCTCGGCGAGGCTGTGCGCCGCGGACGACGCCGAGCCGGCCGCGGAGTGCGCCGAGCCCGACGCGCTGCCCGCCGCCCCGCTCACCGTGTCGCGGGCGTCGTGCACCGTGCCCATGACGCGGTCGCGGACCGAGCCGACCTTGCTGCGGACCCTCTCGGCCTGGCGGTGCGCCACCTGGCGCGGGTCCAGCGCGTCGCCCACCGCGTCCACGTTCGCGCTCAGGTCCGCGCGGGTGGCCTCGATCCGGGCGCGGATCTCGTCCGGGTTCTCACTCATGGTTCGCCTCCTCGTCACCCTTGAGGGCGTTCGGGATCTTCTTGACCGTCTCCGCCGTGCGCGGCGCTCCCTTGACCCGCTGCAGCTCGGCGCGCCCGCGCAGCGCGAGCACCGCCGCGATCACGCCCCAGATCACCGCGACGACCAGCGCCGACCACGAGTGACCCAGCGGGTGGGACAGCGCCCACCACAGGGCGACGGACAGGAACAGCAGGACGAAGTGCCCGGCGACGCCGGCGCCGGCGAGCATGCCGCTCCCCCGGCCGGCCCGCTTGGCGGACTGCGTCAGCTCGGCCTTCGCCAGCTCGACCTCCTGGCGCACCAGCGCCGAGAGGTCCTGCGTGACGTTGCCGATCAGGTCGCCGAGCGACGGGCGGTCCTCGCCCGCCCCGGACGGTGCCGTCCCCGCCGGCGCCGTGCCGGGGGCGTCGCCCAGGGGAGGGACGCCGCCCGCCGTGCCGCCCGTGCCCGCTCCTCCGGGACCCGCGCCGGGGGCCGCGGCGACGGTCGGGTCCCCCGGCCCGGTCACGGCTGGTCCTCGCGTCGGAGGCCGGCCAGCGGGTCGCCGCCCGCCGTGCCCTGGTCGTCGGCCGTCGGGAGGTGGCCCGGCGTCGGGGTGACCGGGGCCTCGCCGCCCGCCGCCGCCCAGGCCTGCTCCTCGGAGCCCGGACCACCGTCGTCGACCGGGCCCGGCTCGCGGTGCTGCCCGCCGCCGAACTCGGCGTCGACGTCGGTCACCTCCGCCGTGCCGCCCGCGACCACGCCCGGGCCGCCCGTGGCGGCGAGCGCCGGGGACAGGTCCTGCGTGGTGGCCGCCGGCGACCCGCCCGCGGAGCCCGCGGTCGGGGTGGACAGGCCGGTGGTCGCGCCGGGCAGGGACGAACCGGTCGACCCCGTCGTGCGGGTCGGTCCCGTCGAGCCGGTCGACGGCGGGGCGTCCTTCAGCCCGCGCGTCAGCCGCCCGGCGAGCACGCCGGCGCCGGCCGCGAGGGCCAGGAACACCCCGGGCCGGCGCCGCGCGAAGTCGGTGACCTCGCCCAGCACGTCACCCGGCTCGCGGTTCTCGAGCCAGCTCGCCACCGACCCGGTGCGCCCGGCGACCTGCCGGACGAGGTCGGCCGCGAGACCGCCCTGCTCCGAGCCGTCCGCCATCCGGCCGAGCTCGTCACCGAGCGACCGGAGGCTGGAGGCGGCCCGCGCCTGCTGGTCCGACGCCTGGCTGGTCAGGCCGGCGCGCGCCTCGCCCAGCAGGTCCCGCGCCTGGCTCGTCGCCTCGTGGACGACGTCCGCCGCCTGGCCCTTGGCCTCGTGCAGCACCCCCTGGCCGCTGTCCGCGGCCGCGTGCGCCAGTCCGGACGCCTGCTCCTTCGCCGTCCCCACCGCTGCGGCTGCGCCGCTGTCCTCGGTGCTCATCGCGTCCTCCTCACTCGCTCTTGAAGGTGTCCTTGAGCTTCCCGGTGGCCTTCTCCACCGGGTTGGGCTTGGCCGTGGTGCCGTACAGCCGCGGGTCGGGCTGCGTGGGCGGCGGCATCGGCACGCCGGCGGGCGGCTCGGCGACGTAGGTGAACTCGCCCAGGCCGTCCGGGGTCGGGCCCGAGGCCCACGAGCCCTTGTCGGCGTCGGCCCCGTCCGAGAAGTTGATGTACTGGTAGGACACCTCGCGGTGCTCCTGGTCGATCGGGAAGTTGCTCGGGGTCGGGATGCCCTCGAAGCCCTCCTCCTGCAGCTCGCGCGCCGCGGCGATCCACTGGTTCTGGTGCATGGTGTCCCGCGCCAGCAGGAACGCGAGCAGGTCCCGGACGCCGCTGTCGTCGGTCATGTGGTAGAGCCGGGCCACCTGGACGCGGCCCTGCATCTCGGCGTTCGCGTTCGCCTGGAAGTCGGCCAGCAGGTTGCCGCTCGCGGTGATGTAGCCGGCGCTCCACGGGTTGCCGTTGCTGTCGACCGGGCGGGCGCCCGCGCCGGCGACGATGGCGTGCTGGACGTCCGTGCCGCCGATGATCGCGGCGATGGTCGGGTCCTTCTGCACGGCCTCCTCGGTGATCCCGATGGGGGCCTTCTCGAGCAGCTGCGCGATCATCGTCGCCAGCATCTCGACGTGGCCGAACTCCTCGGCACCGATGCCGTACAGCAGGTCGCGGTACTTCCCGGGCAGGTGCGTGTTCCAGGACTGGAACCCGTACTGCATCGCGACCGTGATCTCGCCGTACTGCCCGCCCAGGACCTCCTGGAGCTTGCGGGCGTACACGGCGTCCGGCTTGTCGGGCGTGGACTTGAACTGCAGCTCTTGACGGTGGAAGAACATCGCGACCTCCGCGCCCCGGGACCCCGGGGCAGTGTCGTCTGCGGAGCCGCGGTCGCGGAGGGGCGCCGGTCGGGCGCCACGCCGGACCGGGCGTGGCGCCGGCGCCCTGCTGCACCGGCACGAGGACGACGGGACCAGACCCGTCGCCTGCCACGACGCTAGGTCCGTCCGGGTGAACCCGCCTCCCGAGCGGGTGGTTGCGCGCCCGCGGCCCCGATGCCCGCGGCGGTCAGCCGGGCGGCCGCGCCTCGTGGCCCGGGCGCCCGTGCGTGCGGTTGCGCTCCTTCAGCTGCGACTCGTAGACGTGCCGGCGGCCGGCCACCAGCCGGTCGCGGGTGCGGCGCTCGGCGTCGGCGAACGCCCGGTAGTAGCCGTCGTCGAAGTCCTCGACGACCTGGAACGTCCAGCGCCCCTCGAGCACGTTCCGGCCGACGATCTCGGCGCGCAGCTCCTCGGCGACGTCGGGGTGCCCCGCGTCGGCGAGCCGGTCCAGCGCCTCGGCGAGCTCGGCGTCGGCCCGGCCGATGAGCCGGTGGAAGGCGTAGAGCATGCCGCGGGCGTGCTCGACCACCTCGAACGCGGCGGTCACGCCGCCGACGGCCTCCACCACGGCGTCGGGGACGCCCTCGGGCGGCAGGTGGGCCGCGTCGGGCCGCTCGGCGGAGCCACCGCCCCGCGAGGGCTCGGGCCGGTCGGCGGGCTGCTGCTGCGGTGCGTCGTCGCTCATGCGGCCATCGTGCGGCGACCCGCCCGGGCCCACCACCGCGAGCGAGTACGGGACGCGTCGAGCGGGTAGTCGGCGACTACCCGCTCGACGTGTCGGGTGCTCTCTCGGCGCGGGCGGCCTCCCTCGGCGCGGGCGGCCCCCTCGGCGCGGGCGGCCGCGCGCGCCGGGCCGGTCAGCCCGCCGCCGAGGCGATCTGGATCAGGTTGCCGCAGGTGTCGTCCAGGACGGCGACGGTGACCGGACCCGCCGCGGTCGGCGGCTGGACGAACCGCACGCCGAGCGCCTCGAGCCGGGCGTGCTCGGCGTGCACGTCGGCGACGCCGAAGCTGGTGAATGGGATGCCGTCGGCGACCAGCGCGGCCTTGAACGGCCCGACCGCCGGGTGCTCCCCCGGCTCCAGCAGCAGCTCGACGCCGTCCGGCGCCTCGGGCGACACGACCGTGAGCCAGCGGTGGGCCCCGAGCGGGACGTCGTTCTTGGGACGGAACCCGAGCACGTCGGTGTAGAAGGCGAGCGCCTTGGCCTGGTCGTCGACGAACACGGAGGCGGTGGTGATGATCACGGGGACTCCTCGGGAGCTGCGGGTGCGGACATCGCGGCCAGCCAGCCGGCGACGCCGGCGAGCGGACCGGGGTCGAGGCGGTGCACGGTGGTGCGCCCCGCCCGGGTGACCTGGACCAGACCGGCGTCGGCCAGCACGCCCAGGTGCTTCGAGACCGCCTGCCGCGTGACGGCGACCCCGTGGGCGGTGATGAGCCGGGTGCACAGCTCGAACAGGGTCTGCCGGTCCCGCCGGCGCAGCTCCTGGAGGAGCAGTCGCCGCGTCGGGTCGGCCAGCGCCCGGAACACCTCGTCCACGGCGCCACCATAGGCAACCGTACGGTTGCCTATCAACCCCCGGCCGTCGCGGGCCGGGCGTGCAGTACCGTGGGCGCATGTTCACGACGCAGAGCTGGTGGCCCGCCTCCTAGGCGGACCCCTCGACGCGTCGACGACCGCCCCTGATCCGGGTGGTCGTGGCCGCGGGCGCGGCGGGACCACCCGGTCCCCGACCGAACGGCTCCCGCGATGACCCTGCTCCGCTCCCTGCTCGACGACGACGCCACCCCCTTCGCGGTGCTGCACCGCCGCGGGGCGGACTGGCTGGACGTCCTGGTCGGCGACGTGCTCGACGTCGACCGGCTGGCCGACGTGCCGCTCGACGGCGGCACGGTGCTCGCGCTCGTGCCGTTCCGGCAGGTCCGCGAGCGGGGCTTCGCCGCGCACGACGACGGCGCCCCGCTGCGCTGCCTGCTCGTCCGGGACCGCGAGCGGGTGCCGCTCGCCGACGCGCTGGCGGTGCTCCCCGCCGCCGTGCCGGTGGAGCCCGTGGGCTTCGACGTCGACGACGCGACGTACGCCGACCGCGTCCGGGCCGTGATCGAGGACGAGATCGGCCGCGGCGAGGGCGCGAACTTCGTGCTGCGCCGGGACTTCGTGGCCCGCACCGACGCCGCGCCCGGGCCGGCCGTGCTCGGCTGGTTCCGCGCGCTGCTGGAGCGCGAGTCCGGCGCCTACTGGACGTTCGCCGTGCGGACGCCCGGGCTCGCGGCGGCCGGCGCCACCCCCGAGCGGCACGTGTCCGTGTCCGGGGGCGTCGCGCGGATGAACCCGATCAGCGGCACCTTCCGGCACGGCGCCGCGCAGCCGACCGGCGCCGAGCTCCTCGCCTTCCTGGCCGACACCAAGGAGAGCGAGGAGCTGTTCATGGTGGTCGACGAGGAGATGAAGATGATGAGCGCCGTCTGCCCCGACGGCGGCCGCATCCTGGGGCCGTACCTGGCGCAGATGTCCCGGCTCACGCACACCGAGTACGTGCTCGAGGGCCGCACCGACCTCGACGTGCGGGAGGTGCTGCGGCTGACGATGTTCGCGCCGACGGTCACCGGGTCGCCGATGGGCAACGCCTGCGCGGTGATCGCCCGGCACGAGACGACGCCCCGCGGCTACTACTCGGGCGTGCTGGCGCTGCTGGAGCCGGACGGCACGACGCGGCCCGACGGCGCGCCCGGGTACGAGGTGGACGCGCCCATCCTCATCCGCACGGCCTACCTGGACGCCACCGGCCGGGTCACCGTGCCGGTGGGCGCCACGCTGGTCCGGCACTCCTCCCCCGACGGCGAGGTCGCCGAGACGCACGCGAAGGCCGCGGGGGTGCTCACCGCCATCGGGGCGGTGGCGCCGGTGGGCGGCGGCGGGGCCCCGGTGCTGGCCGACGAACCGGGGGTCGCGGCAGCGCTGGCCGCGCGCAACGACCGCCTCGCGGCGTTCTGGCTGCGGCCCCAGGCGATCGAGCCGGACCCGGCCGTCGCGGGCCGCACCGCCCTGGTGGTGGACGCCGAGGACCAGTTCACGACGATGCTGGCCCACCAGCTGCGGCACCTCGGGCTCGACGCCCGGGTCGTGCCGTGGCAGGACGTGCCGGACGACGCCGACGCCGACCTGCTGGTGCTCGGGCCCGGACCCGGCGACCCGCGCCGCCTCGACGACCCGCGGGTGGCGCGCCTGCACGCGCTGCTCGCGCGGCGGCTGGGCACCGGCGCGCCGGTGCTCGCGGTCTGCCTGAGCCACCAGGTGCTCGCGCTCCAGGCCGGCCTGCCGGTCGCGCCGCTGCCCGCCCCGCGCCAGGGCGTGCGGCTGGAGGTGGACGTGTTCGGCGAGCGGCCGGCGATCGGCTTCTACAACACGTTCGCCGCCCGGCACCTGCCCGGGGAGGCCCGGACGCCGCTGCTCGGGCTCGACGTGGCCGCCGACCCCGCCGGTGTCGTGCACGCGCTGCGCGGCCCGCGCGTCGCCTCCGTGCAGGGGCACCTGGAGAGCGTGCTGTCCTCCGACGGGCTGGCGACGCTGCGCCGGCTGGTGGGCCACGCCCTCGCCCCCGCGGCCGACGCCGGGTGACACCGGCCGGCACCGGACGACGGCGGCGGGGCGGCGGCGCGGCGGCGGCGCGACGGCGGCGGCGCGACGGCGGCCCGGCGGCGCGCCCGCTAGCGTGACCTCCCATGGCCTCGCGCACCGGCGTCTCGACCGCCTCCGGCTGGCTCGCCGTCGTCACCCTGGCGGGCGCCGTGCTGCTGCTCGTCCCGGGCTGGTTCGGCCGGCCGGGCGGCGCGCTGTTGCTCCCCCTGGCCGCCGCCGCCGCGCTCGGCACGGGCTGGCTGCTCGACCCCGGGGCCACCCGGGCGACGTTCGTCGACGGGCTGCTCGCGGCGCTCGGGCTGGCGGCCCTGCTGGCGGGCGCCGCCCTGCTGCTGGCGTCGCTGGTGCGGCTGGTCGCGCTGGGGGACGTCGGCGCCCTGGGCTTCGGGCTGGGCGGCGCGGCCCTGGGCGCGCTCCTGGGCTCCGGCCTCCTGGCGACCCGGATGGACGGGCCGCCGCTGTAGGACCGGGCGGGGGTGTCAGACCCCGGGTCGAACATGTGTTCCATGCCCTCGCCGCCCGACCCGCCCGACCCGCTCGACCCGCCCGTCGCCGGGATCCTGCACGCCGACCTCGACGCGTTCTACGCCTCCGTGGAGCAGCGCGACGACCCCCGGCTGCGCCGGCGCCCGATGGCCGTCGGGGGCGGCGTGGTGCTCGCGGCGTCCTACGAGGCGAAGCGCCGCGGCGTCCGGACCGCGATGAGCGCGCGGCAGGCCCGGTCGCTGTGCCCCGGGCTGGTGGTGGTGCGACCGCGGTTCGAGGCGTACACGGCCGCCAGCCGTGCGGTCTTCGCGATCTTCCGCGACACCACGCCGGCGGTGCAGGGCGTGTCGATCGACGAGGCGTTCCTGGACGTGCGCGGCCTGCACCGCGTCGACGCGGCGCCGGTCCGGCTGGGCGCGCGGCTCCGCGAGCGGGTGCGGGAGGAGGTCGGGCTGCCGATCACCGTCGGCGTCGCCCGGACGCCGTTCCTCGCCAAGGTCGCCAGCCGGGTCGCCAAGCCCGACGGGCTGCTCCTCGTCGACCCGGACCGCGAGGACGCGTTCCTGCACCCGCTGCCCCTGGAGGTGCTGTGGGGCGTCGGCGCCGTGACGGCGGACAGGCTGCACGCGTTCGGGCTCCGGACCGCCGGGGACGTCGCCGCTCTCCCCCGGTCGGTCCTCGAGCACGCGCTCGGGCCCGCCATGGGCCGGCACCTGCACGCCGTCGTGCACGGGCGCACCCCGGACCGGGTCGAGACGGGGCGGCGGCGCGGGTCGGTCGGTGCGCAGCGGGCGCTCGGCCGCGGCCCGCACGACCCCGCGCAGGTGCGCGCCGCCCTGCTCGGCCTGGTCGACCGGGTGTGCCGGCGGCTGCGCGCCGGGCACCGGCTCGCGCGGACCGTGGTGCTGCGGCTGCGGTTCGCCGACTACACGTCCGCCACCCGGTCCCGCTCGTTCGCGTTCGCCACCGCGTCGGGCGCCCAGATCGGCGCGACGGCCGGCGCGCTCCTCGCCGAGGCCGCGCCGCTGCTGACCGAGCGCGGGACCACGCTGGTGGGCGTGGCGCTCACCGGGCTGGAGCCGGACGACCACTGGCAGCCGGAGCTGGACCTGGACGGGCCGGCCCCGGACGGGCTGGACGCCGCGGTCGACGCGGTCGCCGACCGGTTCGGCACCGGGGCGATCGTGCGCGGCGCGCTGCTCCGGCGCGGGTCCGGGCTGGCGGTGCCGACGCTGCCGGAGGACCCGGAGGACCCGCCGTGACGCCCGGTGCGCCGGCCGCCGCCCCGGGTGTCGCGGTCGTGCCCGCGCGCGTACCGTCGGTCGCAACATCGGTGCCCGGGGTGGAGCCGACCGCTCGGGGCGCCAGGGACCCGAACGGGGGCGGCCCCATGATCCCCACCACCGGCCCGGAGCGTGCTCCGGGCCCCGGGGCCCGCACGCATGCGGGCTCGTACCGGCTCGACGTCACGACGCAGCACTGGTGGTGGTCGGACGAGGTGTACGCGATCCACGGCTTCGCGCCGCACGAGGTGGTCCCCACCACCGAGCTGCTGCTCGCCCACGCCCACCCGGACGAGCGGGAGCGCGCGGTCGCGGAGCTCGACGCGGCGAGCCGCACCGGCCGCGCGTTCTCCGCCGTGCACCGCATCGTGGACGCACGGGGCCGGGCGCGGGTGGTGGCCGTCGTCGGCGAGGGGCAGGGCCGGGCCCCGCTCGGCGGGCCGGTCGAGGTCGCGGGCTACTTCGTGGACCTGACCGACGTCGTGGACGACCGCGCGCAGGCCGCCGCCACGGTGGCGATCGCCGCGGCCGCGGAGAGCCGGTCGGCGATCGACCAGGCCGTCGGGGTCGTCGCGTTCGTCCGGGAGCTCGACCCGGAGGCGGCGTTCCGGGTGCTGCGCGCGGCGTCGAACGACGCCAACGTGCCGATCCGGGTGCTCGCCCGCGCCATCGTCGGGGCCCTGCCCACGCTGCAGCACGACCCGGGCCGGGTCTGCGCGTTCCTGGACGGGCTGCTCGCGCCCGCGCACCGCACCGCCGTGGCCGGCGTCCGCGCCTGACCTCCCCGGGCCGCCCGCGCCCCGCCCGGCTACGGTCGGCTGCACGGGCGCGCCGCCGCGGCGGGCCCCGGGGCGAGGAGGGCCATGCCGCCGGCAGCCGCACCCACGACCGCGCTGCGCGCCGCCGCGCTGGTCCGTGCCGCCCACGCCCCGCCCGCGTTCGCGGTCACCGTGTTCGCCGGCGCCTACGCCGGGGGCGCGGCCGGTGCGGCCGCGGGCCGCGCGCTGCTGGTGGCCGCCGCCGTCCTGGCGGGCCAGCTCTCGGTCGGCTGGTCGAACGACTGGATCGACGCGGACCGGGACCTCGCGGTGGGGCGCCGGGACAAACCGGTGGTCGCCGGGACCGTGACCGTCGCCGCGCTGCGCCGTGCCGCGCTGCTGGCCCTCGCCGCGTGCGCGGCGCTCTCCCTCGCCCTCGGGCCCGCCGCGGCGCTGCTGCACCTCGCGCTGGTCGCGATCGCGTGGGCGTACAACGCCCGCCTCAAGTCGACCGTCTGGTCCTGGCTCCCCTACGCCGTCGCGTTCGGCGGGCTGCCGTCGGTCGCGACCCTCGGGGTGCCCGGCGGGGACGTGCTGGGGCCGTGGTGGGTCACCGCCGGCGGGGCGCTGCTGGGGGTCGGCGCGCACCTCGCGAACGTGCTCCCCGACCTGGAGGACGACGCCGCGACCGGCGTGCGCGGGCTGCCGCACCGGCTCGGGCGGCGGCGGACCGCGTCCGGCGCGGCGTGCATCCTGCTCGCCGCGGTCACCGTGGTCGCGCTCGGGCCGCCGGGGGCGCCCGGGGCCGCAACCGTGGCCGGCCTCGCGCTCGCGGTGGGGCTGGCCGCGTCCGGCGCCGCGGTGGGCCTCGCGCGGCCCGCGAGCCGGTGGCCGTTCGGGGCCGCGATGGCCGTCGCCGCCGTCGCGGTCGTCCTGCTGGTCGTGCAGGGGTGACGCGTCCGCCGGCCCGCGCCCGGGCCCGCGCGGGCCGACCGGTCGCGGCCGCGAGGCGCGGAGGGCAGCATCGTGGCATGTCCCGCATCGCGGCCGTCGCCCCCGTGCTCCCCGAGCACGTCTACCCGCAGGCCGAGATCACCGCGGAGGTGGCGGGGCTGGTGACCCGGGACCCCCGGCGCCGCGCGCTCCTGGAGCGCGTGCACGCGTCCAGCGGCATCGGCACCCGGCACACGGTGCTGCCGCTGGAGAAGTACGCCGGGCTGACGTCGTTCGGCGAGACCAACGACGTGTTCCTCCGCGAGGGGCTGGAGCTCGCCGCGCGCGCCGTCACCGACGCGCTCGGCGCGGTGGGGCTGCGGCCCGCCGACGTCGACCACCTGTTCTTCACCACCGTCACCGGCGTCTCCGCGCCGTCGCTCGACGCGCTGCTCGTCGGGCGGCTCGGGCTGCGGCCCGACGTGCGGCGCGTCCCCAGCTTCGGCCTCGGCTGCGCGGGAGGGGCTGCGGGTCTCGCCCGGGTCGACGACCACCTCGCCGGGCACCCGGACGAGGTGGCGGTGCTGCTGTCGGTGGAGCTCTGCTCGCTCACCCTGCAGCACGACGACGACTCGACCGCGAACCTGGTCGCCAGCGGGCTGTTCGGCGACGGCGCGGCCGCGGCGGTGCTGGTCGGCGACCGCCGGGCGGCCGCGCTCGGCCTGGACGGCCCCGAGGTCGTCGGTGCGCGGAGCGCGCTCTACCCGGGGACCGAGCACGACCTCGGGTGGCAGGTCGGCGGGTCGGGCTTCCGCATCGTGCTGTCCGGCGGGATGGCGGGCACCGTGGCCGCGCACGCCGCCCCGGACGTCGCCGCCCTGCTCGCGCCGCTCGGCGCGGGGGCCCCGGACGTCGCGCGCTGGGTGGTGCACCCGGGCGGTCCGAAGATCCTGGACGCGGTCCAGGACGCGCTCGGCCTCGACCCGGCGGCGCTCGCGGGGTCCCGCGCCGTGCTCGCCCGGGCGGGCAACCTGTCCTCGGCCGCCGTGCTGCACGTGCTGGCCGACGTGCTCGCCGGACCGCCGCCCGACCCGGGCGCCCTCGGCGCCGTCCTGGCGTTCGGGCCCGGGGTCGGCGCCGAGCTGGTCGCGCTGCGCTGGCCCGGGGCGGCGTCGTGACCTCGCTGGTGTGGTTCGACGTCCTGGTCGCGCTCACGGCCGTCGAGCGGCTCGTCGAGCTCGTCGTCTCCTCCCGCAACGCGCGCTGGTCGTTCGCGCGCGGCGGCGTCGAGTCCGGGCGCGGGCACTTCCCGCCGATGGTCGCGCTGCACACGGGCCTGCTGCTCGCCTGCGTGCTGGAGGCCCACCTGGCCGACCGGCCGTTCCTGCCCTGGCTCGGCTGGCCGGCGTTCGTGCTCGTGCTGGCGAGCCAGGCCCTGCGCTGGTGGTGCATCGCGACGCTCGGGCCGCGGTGGAACACCCGGGTCATCGTGGTTCCCGGCCTGCCCCTGGTCGACCGCGGCCCCTACCGGTGGATCCCGCACCCCAACTACGTCGCGGTCGTCGTCGAGGGCATCGCGCTGCCGCTGGTGCACACCGCCTGGGTGACCGCGGCCGCCTTCACGGTGCTGAACGCCGTGCTGCTGCTCGGGTTCCGGATCCCCGCCGAGGAGCGCGCCCTGCGGGCGGCGGGCGGGGGCGGCGACCCCGTGCCCGCACCGGGACGGTGACCGGCTCCCCCGACGTCGACGTGCTGGTCGTCGGCGGCGGCCCGGTGGGGCTGGCGGCGGCCCTGGAGGCTCGGCGCGCCGGGCTGTCCGCGCTCGTGGTCGAGCCCCGCGGCACCCCCGTGGACAAGGCGTGCGGCGAGGGCCTCATGCCGCGGGCCGTCGACCTGCTGCGGCGGTGGGACGTCGACCCGGCCGGGCGCCCGCTCGCCGGGATCGCGTACGTCCGGGACGACCTGCGCGCCGAGCACCGGTTCGCCGGGTCGCCGGGCCGCGGCGTGCGCCGCACCGTCCTGCACGCGGCGCTGGCGGAGCGGGCCGAGGCGGCGGGGGTGCAGCGGCTGGCCGGCCGGGTCGGGACGCTCGCCCAGGACGGCGGCGGCGTGACGGCGGCCGGGGTGCGGGCCCGGTGGCTGCTCGGGTGCGACGGGCTGCACTCGACGGTCCGGCGGCTCGCGGGGCTCGAGGCGGCGCCGCGCGGCGGGCCCGCCCGGCGGTTCGGCGTCCGCCGCCACTACCGGACCGCCCCGTGGACCGACCTCGTCGAGGTGCACTGGGGCCGGCGCGCCGAGGCGTACGTGACCCCGGTCGGCCCCGGGCTCGTCGGCGTGGCGCTGCTCGGGCCGGCGCCCGTCGACGTCGACGCCGAGCTGGCCGCCATGCCCGCCCTCGCCGACCGGCTCGCGGGGGCCCCGGTCGACGCCGCCGACCGCGGCGCCGGCCCGCTGCGGCAGCGCACGCGGGCCCGGACGGCGGGCCGGGTGCGGCTCGTCGGCGACGCGTCGGGGTACGTCGACGCGCTCACCGGCGAGGGGCTGCGGCTCGGGTTCGCGCAGGCGGTCGCCGCCGTGGCGCACCTGGACGACCCCGCGGGGTACGAGCGGGCCTGGGCGGCCGCCACCCGCGACTACCGGCTGCTGACCTCGACGCTGGTGGCCGTGGCGACGTCGCCGCTGCGCGGCGCCCTGGTGCCGGCGGCGGTGCGGCTGCCGCCGGTGTTCGCCGGGGCGGTCGAGCGCCTGGCGCGCTGACGCGGGTGCCGCGCGGCCGGGCTCGGCTACCGTCGGGCGGTGACCAGCTCGTCCCCCGGCCCGACCCCCTCCGCGACCACCACCGCCACCGCCGACGACGGCACCCCGCTGCGGTGGCAGGAGCAGGGGGCGGGCAGCCCGGTGCTGCTGCTCCAGGGCCAGGCGACCGCGGCGGCCGGCTGGGACCGGGTCGCGGCGGACCTCGCCACGGAGTTCCGGGTGCTGCGCACCGAGCAGCGCGGTGCCGCGGGCACCGAGCCGGGGCCGGGCGGCCGCGTCCCGGACGGGCTCACGACGCGCGACCTGGCCCGCGACGTCCGGGCGGTCCTCGACGCCGCCCGGGTGGAGCGGGCGCAGGTCGTGGGGCACTCGATGGGCGGCAAGGTCGCGCAGTGGCTCGCCGTCGACGCCCCGGGACGCGTGGCGTCGCTCGTGCTGCTGGCGACCAGCGCGGGCCCCGGCGACGGCGTGCCGCGGGACGCCGAGGCGCACCGGCTGCTGCTCCGCGGGGACGGGGCGGCGCGCACGCGGCTGTTCTTCGACGACGCCTGGGCCGCCGCGCACGCCGACGAGGTGCGGACGTTCTTCGCGCTCGACGCCGACCGGCCCACCCTCCGGGCCCTGTACCGGGCGAGCACGGAGCACGCCGCGCTGGACGCGCTGGGACGGATCGCCGCCCCCACGCTCGTCGTGCACGGGACCGAGGACCGGCTGGCGGCGCTCGCGTCCGCGGAGCGGCTCGCGGCGGCGATCCCCGGGGCGCGGCTGGCCGTGGTCCCGGGGGCACGGCACGGGCTGCACCTGGACAGCGCCGAGGCCGCGGCGACGGTGCGGGCGTTCCTGCGCGCGCAGGCCGCCGGCTGACCGCGGGGGCGCACCCCGGCCGGCGGGCGCGACCCGGGGTCTGGTGCGCGCGGCCGCCGCGGGCTTGACTGGTGGCCCGGCGAGCGCACCTGGGGGCGACATGACCACGACCGACCGGCTCGACCTGCACGGGGCGCGCCTCGTCGACGCCGACCTGCACGGGGCACGGCTGATCCGCGCGGACCTGTCGGGCGTCGTCATGCGCGGGGTGGAGATCGCCGGCGCCGACATCGACGCGCCCTGGCTGCTCGACGGGGGCTCGCTGCTGGTCAACGGGGTGGACGTGGCGCCCCTGGTCGACGCCGAGCTCGACCGGCGGTTCCCGGGACGGTCGCAGCGGCGTGCCGCCGACCCCGAGGGCCTGCGGCGGGCGTGGGCCGCGGTCGAGGCGACCTGGGCGGCCACCCTGGAGCGCGTCGCGACCCTGCCGGCGGGCACGGTGGACGTGCAGGTCGACGGCGAGTGGTCGTTCGCGCAGACGGTGCGGCACCTGGTCATGGCCACGGACACCTGGCTGCGCGGCGCGGTGCTCGGCGTCGAACGGCCCTATCACCCGATCGGGCAGCCGAACGTCGAGTACGCGGCGGACGGCCACGACCCGTCCGTGTTCGCGGAGGCGGCGCCCGCCTGGGAGGAGGTGCTGGCGGTGCGGGCCGGCCGGGTCGCGATGGTGCGCGACTACCTGGCGGGCGTCACGCCGGCGGACCTGGCCGCGACCCGCGCGAACCCGTGGGCGCCCGAGTACCCCGAGACGGTCCTCTCCTGCCTGCACACGATCCTCGAGGAGGAGTGGGAGCACCACCGGTACGCCGTCCGCGACCTCGACGCGATCCGCTGACCCCCGGGGTCACGCCGGGGCGCGCGCCACCACGAGCCGGAACGCGTTCCGCAGCCGGTACGACCCGTCGCGACCCCGGAACCGCTCGGCCGCCGCGACCACCACCGGCCCGCGCTCCGCGAGCCCCGCGGCGTCCTCCCCGAGCAGCAGGCCGCGCACGAGCGCGCGCTCGTCCGCCGCGGTCCAGGGCACCTCGACGAGCGTGACGCGCTCGACCTCCAGCCCCGCCCCGGCCAGCAGCGCGCGCACGGGCTCCTCGCGGCGCAGCGGCCCCTCGGGGCCGGGCTCCTCGCCGTCGTCCGCCGCCAGGGCGGCCTCGACGGCGTCGAGCTCGCACCGGTCCCGCTCGGCCCAGCCGCACACCGCGAGCAGCCCGCCCGGCACCAGCACCCGGACCACCTCCGCGACGGCGGCACCCGGGTCGTCGGCCAGGTGCAGCACGTTCACGGCCGCGACGACGTCGAACACGCCGTCGGGCCACGGCAGGCCCGCCGCGTCCGCGACCCGGACGTCCGCCCCCGGCGCCGCGCGCCGAGCCCGGGCGACCATCCCCGGTGCGATGTCCGCGCCCGCCGCCGCGGCGCCCCGGGCCGCCGCCTCGGCGAGCAGCTCGCCGGTGCCGCAGCCGACGTCGAGCAGCCGGGTGCCGGGACCGGCCCCTGTCGCGTCCAGCAGCGCCGCGCGGGCCGGACCGGCGAACCCGCCCCAGGACGCGGCCCAGTCGCCGGCGAGCGCGGTCCAGGTGTCAGGCGCGCCGTCGTCGTCAGGCGCACGGTCGGGGTCCTCGGGCACACCCCCAGTCTCCCCCGCACGCCGGCCGGCTCAGTCCGCCCACACCCGCAGCCCGTCGAACCGCGCCGTCGCCCGCGGCGCCGCGCCGTCCCACCCGTGCGCGACCAGCCCGATCCGCAGGTCCGTGCCCGCCGGGAACGTCCAGACGCCCCCGCCGACCCAGGTGGTGCCGTCGGTGCTGGTCAGCGCGCGGACCTCGTGCTCCCCCGCGTCGTCGGTGCGGTGCACCAGGCGCAACCAGGTGGTGTCCCCGGGTGGTCCCACGATCGTCCCGCCGTACGACAGCCGCCCGGCGTACGGGCGCTCGTGCCCGAACTCGGTCTGCCGGGTGTTCCAGATCGCCACGTGCGAGAGCCGGGCGAACAGGTCGTCGCCCGCGTACGCCACGAGCCCGGCCTGCTGGTAGTTGCGCACGTCCTCGGTGCCCAGGTCGACGGACACGACGGTCTCGGCGGTCCAGTCGCCGTCGGGGACGTCGCGGAGCAGCACCCCGGCGTCGTTCCCGGCTCCGGTCAGGTCGGCCCGCTCCACCGGCCACACCAGGGCGCCGTCCGCGACGGTGACCCGGGGGTCCCGCACCGTGGTCCACCCGGGGCCCAGGTCCGCGTCGAACGTCACCTCGTCCACCAGGTCGCCCGGGGTGGGCAGTGGCTCGACGTCGCCGACCCGCTGCGCCAGCGGCACCGCGCTGAGGTCGTCGACGTGCACACCGGAGGTCCGCGCGACCGCGCCGGCGCTGCCGGGGCGCAGCCGCTGCGGCAGCTCGAGCACCACCTCGGCGAGCGGGTCGCCGAGCCGCGCCTGGCTCACCTCGGCGCGGGCGAGCCTGCCCTCGACCTCCAGGACCACCGCGTGCCACGTGCCCCAGTCGACGCCGGCCGGCAGCGGCACCGCGGCGCGCGCGGACCCGGACCGCACCACGAGCTCGCCCGCCACCGGGTCGACCACCGCGGTCACCCCCGTGCCCGGCCGCGCCGCGCCGCGCACCCCCGCCGGTCCGGCCGAGGCCGCGGAGCCGCCGGCCGAGCCCGCCCGGCCCAGGCCGAACCCCGCGACCACCCCGCCGGACGCCCCGGGGTTCAGCCGCAGGTCCGCCTCCACCCGCACCGGGCCGGGCAGCCGGGCGCGCGTGAGCAGCGCACCCTCGCCCACCGCCACGGCGTGCCCGCCGCCCTGCGGGTCGCCGCGCACCGTGCGCCAGGCGTCGCCGCGCCAGCCCCGGCCGAGGCCGTCCTCGAAGCCGGCGACCGCGGGCCCGCCGGCCGCCGGGGCCGGCTGCGCGTCGTCCGACGGCCCGGCACCCGCGCGCACGACGGGCCAGCCGTCCACCCAGTCCAGCCGGTCCAGCAGCATCGGCCGCCGGTTGATCCCGTCGGTCCCGTCGAGGTACGGGTCGTCGCGGTCGATCGCGTGGTAGAGGATCCAGTCCCGCCCCGCCAGGTCGGTGACGACGGCGTTGTGCCCGGTGCCGACCCAGCGGTTCCCGTTCGGCGTCAGCACCGGCGTGCCACCCGCGCGCGAGGCCAGCAGCGGCACCCCCTCGCGGTCGACGTACGGGCCGGTGACCGCGTCGGACCGGCCGACCTGCACGCTGTAGCCGGTCGTCGGGCCCGCGCAGCAGTTCGCCGTGGAGGCGAACAGGTACCAGGAGCCGTCGCGCTGCACGACGTACGCTCCCTCGAACTTGTTGTCGACCGCCACCTGGACCGGCTCGCCGACCGCCTCGGTGCCGGTGGCGTCGAGCGCGGTGACCCAGATGCCGCCGTAGTACGAGCCGTAGAACAGGTGCTCGGTGCCGTCCGGGCCGACGACGTGCGTGGGGTCGAACGTCCACAGGAAGTCGTCGGGCGCGCCGCTGCCGCCGGGGCGCGGGTCCACCACCGGGTCCCCGGAGTCGGTCCACGGCCCGGTCGGCGTGGGCGCGGTCGCCACGCCGATCGCCGTGTCCCCCGTGCCCGGCGTCACGGTGGTCTCGGTGACGACGTAGTAGAGCCGGTACTGGCCGTCGACGTAGCGGATGTCGGGCGCCCACAGAGCGGCCGGGTGCGCGGGGTCGGTGTCCGCCCAGGACGGCAGCGAGTCCTCGCCGAAGGCGTCCCCCACGTACTCCCAGGTGACGAGGTCCGCGGACCGGGACACCGGGATCAGGTGCCGCCGGCCCTCGCCCGACCGCAGCGGGTCCGTCGTGCCGTAGGCGTACCACCAGCCGTCCTGGCCGCGGATGACCGCGGGGTCGGCGAAGGTGTCCGCGAAGCCGGAGCTGACCGGGTTGGCGTACGTGCCGGGCGTGCCGGGCCCACCGGGGCGGGCACCGGACGCGTCGTCGGCGACGCCCGGCCCCGCGCCCGTCAGCCCGAGGACGAGCGCGAGCACGCCGGCCGGCGCGGCCGCGCGCAGGCCGATCCGCCCCGGCGCGCGCCGGGACCCGAGAATGCGCTGCACCATCGCAGGGCTCCTGCCGTTCACGAGACCGGAGCACCCTTCTACGCCCGCCGCGCCGCGCCCGCCACTCCAGCGGGTGCACGACGGGACCCGTCCGTCCGTTTCCCGGACAGCGCGGCCCGCCGTCCCCTAGCGTCTCGGGTGGTCCCCGAGGGCACCCGGCCGCACGCCCCCGGCGGTCTGCCCACCCCCGTCGACGAGAGGGTCCCGCCCGTGATCCGCGTGCTGCCCGTCCTGCTGGAGCTCGGCCTGCTGGTCTACTGCCTCATCGACTGCATCCAGACGGACTCCGTCCTGGTGCGGAACCTGTCCAAGACCACCTGGGTGCTGCTCATCGTCTTCCTGCCGCTGGTCGGCGGGATCGCGTGGCTCGTCGCCGGACGTCCCGAGCGGTCCGCCTCCGCGCGGTCCGTGCCGTGGCCGAGCACCGCGACCGCGGGGTTCCCCGAGTACGAGCGGCCCCGCGCGGCGGGCCCGGACGACGACCCGGCGTTCCTCGCGGCGCTGCGGGACTCCGACGACCGGCACGAGCAGATGCTGCGCGACTGGGAGGCGGACCTCCGCGCCCGCGAGCAGGGGCTGCGCGACCGCGGCCCGGCCCCCGAGGACGGCGCTGCCACGACCTGACCCGCCGGCCGCGCCGTCCGCCGGCCGCGGCCCCGCCCTGCGGCCCGGGCGTCAGCGGCGCGAGCTCGCCCGCATCCGCCAGAGCAGCCAGAGGAAGTACGGCGTCCCGATCACGGCCGTGACGAGGCCCGCGGGCAGCTGGGCCGGCGCGATGGCCGCCCGCCCGACCAGGTCGGCCACGGCCACCAGGGC
Source organism: Cellulosimicrobium cellulans (assembly GCF_007679345.1). Lineage (GTDB taxonomy): Bacteria > Actinomycetota > Actinomycetes > Actinomycetales > Cellulomonadaceae > Cellulomonas > Cellulomonas cellulans_A. The sequence continues at coordinate 46,597 of NZ_VEGH01000003.1, read as the reverse complement.
GGCACCGAGCACCACCGTCAGCGGCAGCGTCCAGCGGTGCCGCTTGCCGATCAGCATCCGCGCCGCGTGCGGGGCGACGAGGCCGACGAACACGACCGGCCCGATCGCGGCGGTCGCGGCGGCGGTCAGCAGCACCGCGACGCCGACGTGCAGCGAGCGGGAGCGGGGCAGGTCGACGCCCAGGACCCGCGGCGTCACGTCGTCCACCTGCACCAGGTCGAGGTCCCGGTGGGTGCGGGCGACGACCAGCACGCCGATCGCCAGGGCCACGGCCATCGGCACCAGCTGCGGCGTCCCGGCCCCGAAGGTCGAGCCGCCGAGCCAGGTGATCGCCCGGTTCTGGTTCCACGGGTCCGTCCGGACGAGCAGCAGGGTCGTGACCGCGCTGGCCGCGGCGCCGGTGCCGAGCCCGACCAGCACCATCCGGCCGGACGCCATGCCGCTGCCGGCGGTGACGCCGAAGACGAGCAGCCCCGCGAGCACCGCCCCGACGAGCGCCCCGGCGAACACCAGCGCGAACGACGGCGCGCTCGTGAGCACGATGACGACCACCGCACCGAGGCCCGCGGCGTGCGAGACGCCGAGCACGCCGGGGTCGGCCAGCGGGTTCCGGGTGACGGACTGCACCAGCGCGCCGGCGAGGGCCAGGCACGCGCCGGCGAGCAGCGCGGCGGCGACCCGCGGCACCCGGGAGTCGAGGATGATGTCCAGCCGGACCGACGCCCTGCCCGCGACCCAGTTGGCCACGTCGCCGAGCAGCACCGTCGAGTCGCCGAGCAGCACGCCCGCGACGACGACGCCGACCAGCACGAGCACGCCCGCACCGAGCAGCAGCGCGGGCGCCCGGCGCGCCAGGTCGCTGCCCGCCCGCAGCGTGACGAGGGTGTCCGGCTCGAGCGCGGCCCGCGCCCGGCGGGCCAGGACCACCAGGGCGACGGCACCGATCAGGCTGGTGACCACGCCCGTCGGGACGGTCACGCCGGAGATCGGCCCGAAGACCGCGCGCAGCGCGACGTCGGCGGTGAGGACCAGGGCGGTGCCGGCGACGGCCGCGGCCGGGATCAGCAGGCGGTGCCGGCCCAGCGGGCGGACCCAGGTCGCGAGCAGGCGGACCAGCAGCGGGGCGCACAGGCCCACGAACCCGATCGGGCCGGTGACGGTCACGGCGCAGGTGGCGAGCAGGACCGCGAGCAGCACCCCGACCAGCCGGGTCCGGGCCACGTCGACCCCGAGCGACCGCGCGGCGTCGTCGCCGAGTCCGAGCAGGTCGAGCCGGCGGCCGAGCAGCACCAGGCCGAGGAACGCGACGACGACGATCGGCGCGATCGCGCGGACGGTGCCCATCCCGTTCTGGCCGAGCGAGCCGGCGCCCCAGGCGAACAGCCCCTGGGTCTCCCACGGGAACAGCACGAGCAGGGCCTGCGTCACGGACGACAGGCCGAGGGTGATGGCGGTGCCGGCGAGCACCAGGCGCACCGGCGAGGCGGCGGGGCCGCCGGACAGCCCGATGACGACGCCCGCCGCGGCGACGCCCCCGGCGAACGCGACCGCCACCCCGGGCAGCGCCCCGAGGGACGCCCCGACCACCGCGGCGGCGGTGACCGCCAGGTGCGCGCCCGCGTTCACCGCGAGGGTGTCCGGGGCGGCGAGGGGGTTGCGCGCGACCCCCTGCAGCGCCGCGCCGGAGGCGCCGAGCGCGCAGCCGACGAGCACGCCGGCCGCGAGCCGCGGCAGCCGGGACGCCGTGACGACGGCGGCGGCCTGGTCCAGCCCGCCCTGACCCGTCAGCGCGCGCCACAGCTCGCCGACGGTCACGTCGGCGGTGCCCTGCGTGAGGTGCCACGCGGCGGCGGCGACCAGCCACAGGACCAGGAGCGCCAGCGCGACCACCACCCGGGCGGGCTGCCGGCGCGCCGCGGGCGCGCCGGGACCCCGCCCCCCGCCCGACGCTCCGGCACCGGGCGCGGCGGGGCGCGCGGCGGCGACGGGGCCGGCGGCGGGGGGCGAGGTGGTCACGGCGTCCTTCAGGGGTGTGCGGTGCGGGTCGGGGTCACTCGGCGGTCAGCTGCGCGACCAGGTCGTCCGACCAGCCGGCCAGCGACTCCGGGCCGCCGTACGCCCAGATGCCGACGCCGGCGCGGTAGACGTGCCCCTGCTGCACGAACGGCAGCGACTGCCAGACGGGGTTGCCGGCGAGGGCCGTCTCGACCACGTCCTCCTCGTCGTCGTTGCCCCAGTAGAGGAACCGGGTCTCGGCCGGCAGCGCGGTCAGGCCCTCGACGTCGACGTAGGACAGGCCGTACGCGTCGTCACCCGGGTCCTCGGTCGCGGAGCCGAGGCCCATCTCGACCGCGACCGCCTGGAACGCGGACCGCGGGCCGTGCATGCGGATGGTGACGTTCGCGCCCTCGGCGTACGGGGAGGCGAACACGACGGGCGTGCCCTCCAGGCCGGCGTCGGCGATCGCCTGCGCGTTGTCGGCGATCCGCGCCTCGGTGTCCGTGATGACCTGCTCGGCGGCGTCGTCCGCCCCGACGAGGGTCGCGACGCTGCGGAACGTGTCCTCGACGTAGCCCAGCGGGTCCGCACCGTCGGCGCCGTCGAACAGCGCGACCGGGGCGATGCGCTCGAACTGCTCCAGCGCGCCCTCGGGGATCGACGACGTGACGCCGATGATCAGGTCCGGCTCCAGGCCCGCGATCGCCTCGACCGACGGCTCACCGCGCGTGCCGACGTCCTCGGGCTCGCCGTCCAGCGGCACCACGGTGCCGACCCAGGAGGTGTAGCCCTCGACGTCCGCCGCGCCGACCGGGGTGACGCCGAGCGAGGTCAGCATCTCCGTCTGCATCCACTCCAGCGAGACGACGCGGGTGGCCGGCGCGTCCAGCTCGACGGTCTCGCCCCGGTCGTCCGTGATGGAGACCGGGCCGCCCCCGGCGGCGGTGCTCGTGCTCTCGGCCGCCGGCTCGTCGGTGGTGCCGCAGGCCGCCAGGGCGGCCATCGCGCCGACGGCCAGGAGCGCCGTGAGCGTGCGTCGGGTGGTCATCGTTCCTCGTGTCTGCGCGGGAGGTGTGGGCGCCCGCGCGTCGCGCCCTCGGCCGCGGGGAGGCGCGGCGGGTGGAGTGAGTCGGTGGTCCGGCGGCGTCAGGCGCCGACCGGGGCGGGGTGCGGGGCGTCGGCCCCGTCGTCCGCGGGTTCGTCGGTGCGGCCGGCGCGGTGGCCGTCGGCGCGGGCGCCGCGGCCCGCGACGCGGCGCAGCAGCAGCCGCGGGGCGTGCACGCTGACGTGCCCGGTGCCCGCGTCGGCGCGCACCACGATGTCGATGTCGTAGACCTCGCTGAGCAGCTCGGAGGTGAGCGCGCGCTCCGGCGCCCCGTCGGCGACCACCCGGCCGCCGTGCAGGACCAGCACCCGGTCGGCGACGGCCGCCGCCTGCTCCAGGTCGTGCAGCACCACGCCGACCGCGACGCCGTGCTCGTCGGCGAGGTCGCGCACCAGCTCGAGCACCTCGACCTGGTACCGCAGGTCGAGGTGGTTCGTCGGCTCGTCGAGCAGCAGCACGCCCGTGTCCTGGGCCAGCGCTGAGGCGAACCAGACTCGCTGCACCTGGCCGCCCGACAGCGCGTCCACGTCGTCGCCGGCGAGGTCGGCGATGCCGGCGAGCTCCAGCGCCCGGTCGACCGCGGCCCGGCCCTGCGGGTCCGTCCCGCGCCAGCCCTGCCGGTGCGGGTGCCGCCCGAACTCGACCGCGTCCCGCACGGTGATCCCGGCGGGCGTCGGCCGCGACTGCGCGAGCAGCGTGACCCGGCGGGCGAAGTCGCGGGCGGAGAGCGCGTGCGCGTCCCCGTCGGCGACGGTGACCCGGCCCGAGGACAGCCGCTGCAGGCGGGCCATCCCGCGCAGCAGCGTCGACTTGCCCGACCCGTTGGGCCCGACCAGCGCGGTGACCCGGCCCGCGGCGAGCTCGACGCTCGCCCCGGTGACGACGGGGTCGCCGCCGTAGCCGATGCTGACGTCGGCGGCGGCCATCGCTGCGGTGTTCACGGGCACGAACCGGGACATTAGCGAAGGCTTACCTCAGAAGTCCATCCGCGTCCGCGGCGTGGCGCTCCGCGGCCCCGCGGGCGCGACGCCCGGCGCTCGCCTACGGTGGCCGGATCCGGTCCCCCGACGGAACGTGGTGCACACATGAGCGGACCCCGGCGGCACGACGTGCTCGTCATCGGCGGCGGCAACGCCGGGCTCTCCCTGGCGGGGCGGCTGCGGCGGGACGGCTGCCGCGACGTCGCCGTGGTCGAGCCGCGGTCGGTGCACCACTACCGGCCGCTGCTGTCCTACGTCGCCTCCGGCACCGCGCGCCTGGCCGACCTGCGCCGGCCCCAGGACGAGGTGGTCCCCTCGGGCGTCCGCCGGTACGCCGGCACCGTCGCGTCGGTCGACCCCGCCCGGTCGGTCGTCGTCCTCGCCGACGGCACCGAGCTCGGCTACGGCGACCTCGCCGTCTGCCCCGGGTCGGAGGTCGACTGGGACGCCGTCCCGGGCGCGCGGGAGGCGGTCGCGACCGCGCACGCCGCGACCAGCTACCTGCCCGAGCAGGCCGAGAAGACGTGGTCGATGCTGTCGGCGCTGCGCGCGGGCCGCGCGGTGTTCGCGCTGTCCGACCGGCACGTGCCCTGCTCGCCGGTCGGCCTGAAGCCGATGTTCGCCGCGCTGGACGTCTGGCGGCGCACGGGGGTCCTGGGCGACGTCCAGGTCGAGCTGCTGGCCGAGGGGCCGCACCTCGTCCGGCACGCCGAGGCGGACCGGCGGCTGCGGGCCGCGGCCGAGGAGTACGGCGTCCGGGTGCGGCTGCGCACCGCGGTGACGTCGGTCGACGCCGGGGCACGGACCCTGACGGCGGCCGGCGACGGCGGGCTCGAGGAGGTCGGCTACGACGCGCTCTACCTCGCGCCCCCGCACCGGGCGTACGGCTGGATCGCCGACAGCGACCTGGCAGCCGGCGACAGCGAGGGGTTCGTCGCCGTCGACCCCGAGACGCTGCAGCACGTCCGGCACCCCCGCGTCTGGGGCCTCGGGGACGCCGCGACCGTCGGGACGCTGCCCTCGGGCGGCGCCCTGCGGCGGCAGGTCCCGGTCGTCGCGCACAACATCCAGGCGCGCCGCACCGGCCGGACGATGCACCGGTACGACGGATACTCGGTCGCGCCCGTCACCACCTCGCGGCGCCGCCTGCTGCTCGCCGAGTTCGACCGCGGCGGCCGGCCCGAGCCCTCGCTGCCGTTCCCGGACCTCGCGCGGCCGCGGCGCAGCCTGCTGCTGTTCGACCGCTACCTGGAGCCGCTGATCTACTGGCACAAGCTCCTCCCGGGCCGCGTCTCCTGACACGCGGCCCGGCCGGTGGCAGGGTGAGGGGGTGCAGATCGACGACATCCCGGTCCGGACCCTCCGCGGCGAGGACACCACCTTCGGCGCGCTGACCGGCGGGCGCGTGGCCCTGGTCGTCAACGTGGCGTCCCGGTGCGGCCTCGCCCCCCAGTACGAGCAGCTCGAGGCGCTGCACCGGTCGTACGGGGCCCGCGGCTTCACCGTCGTCGGCGTGCCGAGCAACCAGTTCCTGCAGGAGCTCGGCTCGTCGGACGCCATCGCCGAGTACTGCTCCGCCACCTGGGGCGCCACGTTCCCGATGCTGGAGAAGACGCCGGTCAACGGCCGGCACGCGCACCCCCTGTACCGCGCGCTGCACGAGGTGCCCGACGACACCGGCAAGGCCGGGCGGATCACCTGGAACTTCGAGAAGTTCCTCGTCGCGCCGGACGGGCGCGCCCGCCGGTTCCGCCCCCGCGTGCTGCCCGACGCGCCCGAGGTCGTCGCGGCGATCGAGGACCTGCTCCCGGAGCGCACCCCCGGGGCATGAGGCGCGCCGGTGCTCGACACGGGCCGTCGCGTGCAGCTGGAGGCGACGGCGGTCCGGCGTGCGACGCGGGCCGGGGCGCGAGGCCGCGCGCGACGCGGGCCGTGAGGCGGCGTGCGACGTGAGCCGAGGCGGCCACACCCGCACCACGTCGCCGAGATAGGGCCTTCGGACCGAGATAGGGCCTTCGGAGGTCCTATCTCGGCGCGAGGGTCCTACCTCGGCGTGCCTTGCTCGGCGGGCGAGGCGCGGCGGTCGGGGGCCGGGGGCCGCGGGTGAGAGCCCGCGGGCGACGCTCGGGTCAGCTGCCGGCGGTCGTCGCGACCGTCGTGGCCGTGATCGCCGCGGTCATCGCGGCCGTCGACGCCGTGATCGCGTCCTGCACAGCCTTCGCCGCCCAGGCACCCTCGGCGACCTCCTTCGCGCGCCGCCGGACGTCGCGGGCCGGCACTCCCCCGCGATCGACGACCGACGGCGCCAGGCCCAGGGCGTGCAGCAGCGCGACGAGCGCGCCGGTGCGCGGGTCCGGGTCGAGCCCCTGCACGAGCACCGCCGCGAGCCGCGCGCGGACCTCGTCCTCGTGGCGCCCGTCCGCCTCGGGCCACCGGGTGCGGGGGAACAGCCCGAGCACCCGGTCGTCCTCCCGGCGCAGGATCCCGCGCGCCGCCAGCCGGCCCGTGAGGGCGTCCCGAGCGCCCTTGCCGAGCCGGTTCACCAGGTCGGAGGCGGCGCGCTCGCGCTCGGCGACCCGCCGCAGCGCCTCCGCCAGCACGGGGTCGGCGACCGCAGCGCCCGGGGTGGCGGCGACCTTGGCGCCCGACCAGATGCTGGTGCGCTCGCGGACGTGCACGGTCTCGGCGAGGGCCAGCTCGAGCAGCAGCGCGCCCCCCAGGGCCACGTCGACGTGGCTCGACGTCGCGGTGCCCTTGCGGTCGTCGAGCAGCAGGAGCAGCAGGTCCTCGGCGATCAGGGTGGTCATGCGGCGAGCGTAGCGACGCGCACCGGCGACCTCGGCGACCGACGGCCGCGCCGCACGACGCACGTGGCGCGGGCGCCACCGCGCCCTCCGGTCCCACCCCGGGAGGTGCCCGCGCCGCGCCCTCCGGTCCCACCCCGTGAGGTGCCCGCGCCGCGGGTGGCCGCGCCGCGTCCCGCGGCCCTCACCCCGCCAGGTGCCCCCACCTTCCCGCGAGGTCGCGCCACGGCCCCACCGCCACCACGCTGCCCTCCTCGAGCACCACGACCCGGTCCGCCCGCGCCAGCGCCGCCCGCTTCGACGTCGCCCCGACCACCGTCGTGCCGCGCTCGCGCAGGGCGGTCCACAGCTCGATCTCGGTGCTCGCGTCGAGCGCGCTGGACACGTCGTCGGCGAGCAGCAGCTCGGCGTCGGTGGCGAGCGCCCGCGCGAGGGCGAGGCGCTGCACCTGACCGCCGGACAGCCGCACGCCGCGGTGGCCCACGAGCGCGTCCGGGCCGCCCGCCTCGGCCACGTCGGTCGCCATCCGCGCCGCGGCGAGCGGCCCGTCGACGGCGCGGTCGTGGTCGAGCCGGACGTTGTCGGCGAACGTCCCGGACAGCACCCGCGGCACCTGGGCGACGTGCGCGACGCGGCCGGGTCGCAGGAAGGCCTCGGCGTCCTCGACGTCGGTGCCGTTCCACCGGATCCGCCCCGTGTGCGCCATCAGCCCGGCGAGCGCCGACAGCAGGCTGGACTTGCCCGCGCCGACCCGCCCGAGGAGCAGCACGAGCTCGCCGCGCACGACCGTGAGGTCCACGTCGGCGACGCCGATCGTCCCGTCGTCGTGCACCGCGCCGACCCGCCGGAGCTCCAGGGTGTCGAGCCGGTCCCGCGCGCCCGGACCGGGACGCGCCGCCGCGCCGGTCGACAGGTCGACGCCCGGTGCCTCGGCCACGAGGTCGGCACCACCCGCGAACGACGCCGTGGCCTGCTGCCAGGCCCGGGTGCCCGGCGCCTCGGTCACCACCGCGCCCGCGACGACGCCGAACCAGTTGAACCCGGCGACGGCACCCGCGACCAGCAGCGTGCTCGCCAGGTCCCAGACCCCCGCGAGCAGGGCACCCCAGGCCACGACCGCCCCGACCTGCACCATGATGATCGGCACGCCGTCGAGGACGGCCTGCACCCGGTGCTCGAACACGGCGGCCTCGACCCGGCCGTCGTCGACCCGGCGCAGGTGCGCGTGAACCTCGGGCGTGCGGGCGGCCAGCTTCACCGTCCGGGCGGCGTCCAGCGCGGACACCAGCGACCGCCCGAAGCCGGCGCGCGCGGCGGCCGACCGGGTGGCCGAACGCCCCGCGACGCCGCGGCCGGCGAGCGCGCACGCCGCGCTCACGACGAGGACCGCGAGCAGCACCGCGCCCGCCAGCAGTGACCAGCTCAGCACCGCCGTGACCGCCACCAGCACGAGGCCGTTGACCAGGTCGACCCAGCGGTCCGCGTAGAGCACGAACCGGTCGGCGTCGAGGGCGCGCGCCACGACCTCGCCCGGCGGGGTGCGGCGCAGCCGGTGCTGCCGGGTCTGCCCGACGAGCACCGACATCCGCACCCGGAGCAGCAGCTCGATCCACCACTTCGGGTACAGCCGGAACGCGAGCGAGCTGCAGGGGGCGACGAGCAGCAGGGTCACGGCCAGCGCCACGACGAGGCCGGTAATCGGTTCCCCCGCGCGCAGGCCCTCGACGGTGTGGCCCCACAGGTAGCCGGTCACCGCGCCCTGGGCCGCGAACAGGCTCGACAGCAGGAACAGCAGGCCGCCGAGCAGGCCCCACCGGGGCTTGACGACGAGGGCGTGCGCGATCCCGCGGGCCAGGCTGGGCCCGGTCCCGGGGTCGCGCAGCGCGGGCGGCGGGCCGGTGCGCCGGCGGGCGCCGACCTCGGCCGCGCGCTCGCCGGGGTCCGCGGCGGGGGCGGCGGCAGGCGCGCCCGGATCGCCCGGCCGGCCGAGCGCCGCAGCGGCCGCCGCGTCGGCCGCTGCGACGGTCCCCGCCGCGGCGCCCGCACCCGTCCCCGCCGCGTCGAGCGCGTCCGCGTGCCCCTCGGCCCGGCTCGCCTCGAGCAGCGACCGGAACGGCCCCTCGACCCGCGTCAGCCCGACGCGGTCGCCCTGCTGCACGACCCGTCCGTGGTCGAGCACGACCACCTGGTCCGCCCGCTCCACGGTCCCGAGACGGTGCGCCACGAGCACGCCGGTGCGCCCGCCGAGCAGGCGCTCCGACGCCGCCACGACCCGCGCCTCGGTGAGCGGGTCCATCCGGGCCGTCGCCTCGTCCAGCACCACCACCTGCACGTCCCGCACCAGCAGCCGGGCGAAGGCCACCAGCTGCTCCTCCCCCGCGGACAGCGAGGTCCCGCCCGGGCCGAGCAGCGTGTCGAGCCCGTCGGGCAGACCCGCGACCCAGTCGGTGAGCCGCAGCTCGCGCACGGCCCCCTCGACGTCGGCGCGCGGCACGTCGCCGAACAGGGCGATGTTCTCGGCGAGCGTCCCGGCGAGGATCTCGGTGCGCTGGGTCACCACGCCGACGGCGCCCCGCAGCGCCTGCAGGTCCAGCTCGCGCACGTCGACGCCGCCGAGCAGCACCGAGCCGGGCTCGGGCTCGACCGCCCGGGACAGCAGGGACGCGAGGGTCGACTTGCCCGAGCCGGTGCGGCCGACGAGCGCGACGGTCTGCCCCGCCGGCACCCGCAGGTCGACGCCGCGCAGCGCGAACGTGCCCTCCGCGTACGAGAAGTGCAGGTCCCGCAGCTCGAGGTCGAGCGGCCCCTCGGGCACGGCGCGACCGCCGGCCGGCTCGGGCTCGGTGTCCAGCAGCTCGCGGATGCGGACGATGGCGCCGATGCCCTCCTGGACGTCGGGCAGGTGCCGCGCGAGCTGGTCGAACTGGCCGACGAACGACGCGGTGACCAGGAACAGCGTCACGAGCTGCGCGACGGTGAGGTCGCCCGCTCCCGCGAGCACCACGCCGGCCACGACGACGCCGGCGAGCAGCGCGTGCAGCAGCGTCCCGGCCTTCGCGGTCATCCGGGTCTCGACCGCGAGGACGCGGTCGAGCATCCGGTGCACGACCGCGGACGCCTCGGCGAGGCGCCGGACGGCGAACGCCTGCCCGCGGCTGGTGCGCAGGTCGTCACGGGCGGCGACGGCCTCCTCGAAGGCGGCGGCGTTGTCGGTCCACGCGCGCTCCTCGACCACCTTGCGGCGTGCGATCTCCCCGAGCGACGGCCGCACGACCAGGACGGTGAGGCCCCCGAGCAGCGGGAACAGCACCCAGGCCGGCCACCAGGTCAGTCCGCCGACGATCCAGAGGGGGACGCAGCCGACGACCGTGCGCCCGAGCCCCCACACCTGCCGCCGCACGAGCGTGCCGACCGCGTGCGTGTCGTCGTCCACGCGGTCCAGCACCTCGCCGACGGCCTGCTCCGACAGCGTGCCGAGCGGCTGGTGCAGCGCTGCGCTCAGCAGGTCGCCGCGCAGGCGGCCCTCGGCACGGTCGACGACCCCGGCCCACGCGACCTGCCCGACCGTGTCGACGAGCGCGGCGCCCACCAGGCACGCGGCCAGCAGCCACAGCCCGGCGGCCGTCGGGTCCTCGGCGAGGTCGCCGGCGACGACCGTGCCGAGCGCGGCGCCGACCGAGGCGATGGTCAGCGCGACGAGCGCCAGCCCGGCGACCGGCCCGCGCAGCCGGCGCCAGTCGAGGCGGCGGGCGGGGTCGGCGGGCGCGCGGCGGGCCCGGTCGGCGGTGGTGTCGACCGGGGGCGGGGCGGTGGTGGTGGTTCCGAGCATCGTCTGTCGACCCTAGGGCGAGGCACCCACAGGCCCGAAGCGCATTTCCGCTCCCGGTCCGCGTGCCGCCACCGCTACCGTCGCCGCATGATCACGTGGGCGACGGCCTTCCTCGACGCGGCGGCGGCCGACTGGGACCGGACGCTCGCGTTCTGGCAGGAGGTCACCGCGTCGACCCTGTCTCCGTTCCGCGGGCCGGACGACGAGTTCGTGACGCTGGTCCCCGCCGACGGCGACGCGTTCCTGCGCGCGCAGCGCGTCCGCTCGGGCCCGGGCGGCGTGCACCTGGACCTGCACGTGGCCGACATCCGCGCCGCGGCCGACGCCGCCGTCCGGCTCGGTGCCCGGGAGGTCGCCGCCTCGGACCACGTCGTGCTGACCTCGCCGGGCGGGTTCGCGTTCTGCTTCGTCGACGCCTACCCGGCACGCCGCCCCGCCCCGGCGTCCTGGCGGCGGCCGGACGGCGGTTCGCACGCGAGCCTGCTCGACCAGCTCGCGGTCGACGTGCCCGCCGAGCACTGGTCGACCGAGCGACGGTTCTGGGCCGCGCTCACCGGCTGGCCCGAGCGGGCCACCCCGCCCGGCGCCTCCCTGGTCCCCCTCGAGCGGGCCGAGGGCCAGCCGCTGCGCCTGCTGCTCCAGCGCCTCGACGAGCCGACCGGCCCGGTGCGCGCCCACCTCGACCTGGCCTGCTCCGACCGCCGCGCCGAGACGGACCGGCACGTGGCGCTCGGCGCGACGGTCGAGGCGGTCCGGGAGCACTGGACCGTCCTGCGGGACCCCGTGGCCCGGCGCTACTGCCTCACCGACCGCGACCCGGCCACGGGTGCGCTCCCCTGACGGGCCGTTGGTCGCGAGCGCGCCCGTCCGCGCCGAGCGCGGTGGCTCCAGCCACCGCACTGGGCGGGACCGACCGCGCTCGGCGGTCGGCGGCGCTCCGGGCCGCCGCCTCACGCCTCCGGCAGGTGCTCCCGCGCCCACAGCGCCGCGCTCGTCCGGTCCGCCACGCCGAGCAGCCGGAACACGTGCCCGACGTGCACCTTCACCGTGCGCTCGGCGATGCCGAGCTCCCGCCCGATCTGCTTGTTCGCCAGCCCGCGCGCCAGCAGCCGCAGCACGTCGCGCTCGCGGGCGCTGAGCCGGTCCTCGGGCCGGGGCGCGGCGGCGGACGGCAGCAGCGCGCCGGCCACCCGGGGGTCGAGCGGCGAGTAGCCCTGCGCCGCGGACCGCACGGCCGCGACCAGCTCCTCCGGCTCGCAGTCCTTCAGCAGGTAGCCGACGGCTCCGGCGGCGACGGCCGCGGAGACCCGGTCGTGGTCGGAGAACGACGTGAGCACCACGACGCGCGTGCCGGGCCGCAGCGCCAGCACCTGACGGGTCGCCTCGACGCCGTCGGTGCCGGGCATCGACAGGTCCATCAGGACCACGTCCGGAGCGAGCTCGGCCGCCAGCGCGACGGCCGCGGCCCCGTCGGCGGCCTGGCCGACCACGCGCATCCCGTCCGCCGCGTCGACCAGCCCCGCGAGCCCGGAGCGCACCAGGTGGTGGTCGTCGACGAGCAGCACGGCGATGTCCTCGGTCATCGCACCTCCACGTCGGGGTCGACGGCGAGCCGCCACCGGGTGCCCGCGCCGGGCGCGGACACGACGGACAGGTCCGCCCCGGCCGCGGCCGCCAGGTCGCCGAGCACGCGCAGCCCGAGGTGGCCCTCGGGCGGTTCGACCAGCGTCGCCGCCGCGTCGAACCCCGCTCCGTCGTCGTCGACCTCCAGCACCAGCAGGCCACCCGCCCGGGCCAGGGTCACCCGCACCTCGTCCGCGCCCGCGTGGGCGACGGCGTTGCGCACCGTCTCCTGCGCCACGCGGTAGACGAGCTGCTGGGCGTCGACGCCGACCCCGGCCAGCGCGTCCTGAGGCGCGTCGACGGTGACCCGCACCCCGCGCGCCGCGAGCCCGCCCGCCAGGTCGGCCAGGGCGGCGCCGAGCCCGGCGGTGCGCAGGCTCGGCGGGTAGATGTCGACGAGCAGGGACCGCAGCCCGCGGATGGAGGTCCGCACGGTGCCGCTCGCCGCTCGCACGTCCGCGGCGACGTCCGGGGCGCCGGCCCGTTCGGCGCGCTCGGCGGCGCCGGCGAGCGCGAACGACGACGCCGCGAGCTCCTGGACCACGCCGTCGTGCAGCGTCGCCGCGATGCGGCGGCGCTCGGCGTCGGACGCGTCGACCGCGCTGCGCAGCAGCCGCTCGCGCTGGTCCTGCCCGCGGCGCAGCCGGTCGAGCAGCGTCCACAGCACCGGCAGCAGCAGGACGAGCAGGAGCAGCAGGCTGGTCACCGTGATCCCGGCGAACCCGCGCCAGACGGCGGCGGCACGCTCGGTGACGACGTCGTACCGGCTGTAGGTCTCGAACAGCAGCACCGTGCCGTCCGGCGTCCACACCGGGCGGTAGACCTCGAGCAGCCGGCCCTGGTCGCGCTCGAACCGGTTCTCGGGCTCGTCGAGGTCGCTGACCTCGGCCTGCGTCGCCGGGTCGGCGAGCACCGCACGCTCGTCGTCGCCCAGCCCGAACGTGTCGCCGATCAGCCGGGGCTCGTCCGAGTACACGATCCGTCCGTCGGCGTCCCAGAGCTTCACCCGGACGACGGCGTCGCCGAGCACCCGGTCCCGGACGACCGCGTCCAGTGCCGCGAGGGCCTCCGGGTCGCCGGCTGCGACGCCGTCGGTCAGCGCGGGCTGCACGACGGCGTCGGCCAGCAGGTCGGTGCTGCGCGCGGCGTCGTTGACGGACTCCTGCTCGGCTATCCGGCGGCTCGCGCTGAGGCCGAGCACCGCGACCAGCACCAGCACGACCGCGGCAGCGGCGCCGACCTGCAGGAACACCCGCCAGGTCCGGACCGGGGCGACGGAGGCCGCAGCCGGCGCGCCGCGGCTGAGGACGACTCGGCCGTCCTCGGCCGCGGGCGCGGGCGTCTGCACAGCCGCCACCCTAGGTGCTGCGAGCACCGGTCAGTCGTCGCTGCCGTGGCCGCCGTGCCGGCCGCCGCTGTCGTCCCCGCCGTGGTGGCCGGAGTCGTCGGAGCCCGAGCCCGACGAGTGGTGGCCGGAGTCGTCGGAGCCCGAGCCCGACGAGTGGTGGCCGGAGTCGTCGGAGCCGGAGCCCGACGAGTGGTGGCCGGAGTCCTCCGCGGGCGCGGCCGGAGAGGCGAGGGTCGCCGGGGCGGCGGGGACGGCGGGCGCGGCCGGAGCCACGGTGCCCGTCCCGTTCACCCGGCGGTCGTCGCCGGGCTCGACGCGATCGTCGCGGTCGAGGCGGCCGCCGTGGTCGTCCGGCACGGCCGACGGCGAGGAGGAGCCGGACGGCGTCGCGTCGTCGGACGGCGACGTGGCGGCGCCGGTGCCGTTCGCGCGCCGGTCGTCGCCGGCCTCGGTGCGCAGGTCGCGGTCGGCGGCCCCGCCGCGGTCGTCGGCCGTCGGCGCCTGGCTGGGCACCGACACCGGCACCTCGCGGCTGAGGCTGGGGTTGGCGGTGAGGCCGACGACGGCGGGCACGACCGCCAGCGCGGCGGCGGCGGTGAACACCATGGTGCGCTTCACGGGGACTCCTCGGGTGGGTGGTGGATCCGACGAGTCAGTTCTCCCGCGCCGCGGGTCTGCCCCGCGATCGGACGTTGGTACTAGTACCCCTCCCCGGAGGTCCCGGCGCCGGCCGGAGCGCCGTCAGCCCCGGCGGTCGACCAGCAGCCACGCCCCCGCGGCGAGCACGGCCGCGGCGAGCAGCACGGACGGCCACGCGCCCAGCGCCCCGGCGAGGACGTGCGACGCGACGAAGCACGCCGCGCCGAGCACCACCACGGCCACCACCCGCACGGCCCCGGCCGCGGCCCACGACCGCCACGCGCACCAGGCCACGCCCAGCACGAGCACCACCCCGCCGAGCGCCCGGACGTCGGTGCCCTGCGCGACGGCGAACGCCGCCACCAGGGTCACCGCCGCCAGGACGGCCGTGGGCACCGCGACGAGCGGGCCCCGGGCCCCGGCGGGCCGGGACGGCGCCGCCGCCCCGACCCCGCCGGTCGGCCCGCCCGCAGACGGACCGGTCACTCGTCCGCCCCGACGACCGCGCCGGCGAACTGCGACTGGTACAGCCGGTGGTACGCCCCGCCCGCGGCGATCAGCTCGTCGTGCGTGCCCTTCTCGACGATCGCGCCGTGCTCCATCACGAGGATCAGGTCCGCGTCCCGGATGGTCGACAGCCGGTGCGCGATGACGAACGACGTGCGCCCCTGCCGCAGCGAGGCCATCGCCTGCTGCAGCAGCTTCTCGGTCCGCGTGTCGACCGACGACGTGGCCTCGTCGAGGATGAGGACCGACGGCCGCGCCACGAACGCGCGCGCGATCGTGATGAGCTGCTTCTCCCCGGCCGACAGGTTGGCCGCGTCCTCCTCCAGCACGGTGTCGTACCCGTGCGGCAGCGAGTGCACGAACCGGTCGACGTAGGTCGCCTGCGCCGCGGCGAGGATCTCCTCGTCCGTCGCCGACTGGCGGCCGTACCGGATGTTCTCCCGGATCGTGCCCGCGAACAGCCACGGGTCCTGCAGCACCATGCCGGTGCGTGCGCGGGCGTCGTGCCGGGACAGCGTCGCGATGTCCTGGCCGTTGACCAGGATGCGGCCGCCGTCCAGCTCGTAGAACCGCATGAGCAGGTTGACCAGCGTCGTCTTGCCGGCGCCGGTCGGGCCGACGATCGCGACCGTCTGCCCGGGGCGGACGGTGAACGACAGGTCGGTGATCAGCGGGTGCTCGGGGTCGTACGAGAACGCGACGTGCTCGAACTCGATGGTCCCGTCGCCCTCCGCCGGGGCGGGCGCCTGCGGGTCGTCCTCGCTCTGCTCGTCCTCGTCGAGCAGCTGGAACACCCGCTCGGCCGACGCGGTGCCGGACTGCACGACCGCGGCCATGCCGCCGAGCTCGGACAGCGGCTGGGTGAACATCTGCGTGTACTGGATGAACGCCTGGACGCTGCCGAGCAGCATCGTGCCGTTGGCGACCATGAGGCCGCCGAGCACCGCGATGCCGACGTAGGTGAGGTTGCTGACGAACGACATGCCCGGCCAGATGATGCCGGACAGGAACTGCGCCTTGAACGAGGCCTGGTAGAGCTCCTCGTTCTCCGCCTTGAACTTGTCCGCGAAGTCCTGACGGCGGCCGAAGACCTTGACGAGGGCGTGCCCGGAGAACGACTCCTCGACGCGGGCGTTCAGCCGGCCGACCTTGCGCCACTGGGTGCCGAAGGCCTTCTGCGACTTCGGGCCGATGACGCCGAAGATGACGCCCATCAGCGGGATGGACACCAGAGCCACCAGGGCCAGCTGCCACGAGATCGTGAACATCATGACCAGCACGCCGATCACGGTGAGGATCGAGGTCAGCGCCGAGGACAGCGACTGCTGCATCGTCTGGGTGATGTTGTCGATGTCGTTGGTGACGCGGGAGATCAGCTCGCCGCGCTGCACCTTGTCGAAGTACGCGAGCGGCAGCCGGTTGATCTTGGTCTCGACCTGCTCGCGCAGCCGCCACATGGCCCGGACCATGATCACGTTGATGATGTAGCCCTGCAGCCACATGAGCAGCGCTCCGGCGACGTACAGCGCGAGCACGGTCAGCAGCAGCCGGCCGAGCAGGTCGAAGTCGATGCCCGCGCCGGGCACCAGGTTCTCCGCCGCGGCGACCATGTCCGCGATCCGCTCCTGGCCGCCCGCCCGCAGCCCCTCGACCGCCTGCTCCTGGGTGAGCCCCGCCGGCAGCTGCCGGCCCATGAAGCCGGTGAAGACCGCGTCGGTGGCCCGGCCGAGCACCCGCGGGGCCAGCACGGTGAGCACCACGCCGGCGGTGCCCATGATCGTGACGGCCACGAGGGCCCACTTGTACGGGCGCAGCAGGCCGAGCATCCGCCCGAACGACTGCCCGAAGTTGTCGGCCTTGCCGGGCGCGACCGAGTCCCAGGAGTCCGACGCGAGGCGCGCCTGCTCCCCGAGCTCGATCTCGAGCTTCTCGTCCTCCGTCAGCTCCGGCTCGGCCTGCTTGGTCCGCGTCTTCTGGTCGCTCATGCGCCGGCCTCCACCGCGAGCTGGGACTCCGCGATCTCGCGGTACGTCTGGTTGGTCTCGAGCAGCTCGTCGTGCGTGCCGAGGCCGGCCACCCGGCCGTCCTCGAGGACGAGGATCTGGTCCGCGCCGGTCACCGTCGACACCCGCTGGGCGACGACGATCTTGGTGACGTCGGGCAGCTCGCGCCACAGCGCCTGCCGCAGCCGGGCGTCGGTCGCGAGGTCGAGCGCGGAGAACGAGTCGTCGAACAGCAGCACCGCCGGGCGCCGCACCAGGGCGCGCGCGATCGCGAGCCGCTGGCGCTGGCCGCCGGAGACGTTCGTGCCGCCCTGCGCGATCCGCGCCTCGAGCCCGCCCTCCATCTGGGACACGAAGTCGCTGGCCTGGGCGATCTCGAGAGCGCGCCACAGGTCGGCGTCGGTGGCGTCCTCCTGGCCGAGGCGGAGGTTGGACGCCACCGTCCCGGCGAACAGGAACGGCCGCTGCGGGACCAGGCCGATGCCCGCCCAGAGCTCCTCGACGTCGCGGTCGCGCACGTCGACTCCTTCGACCCGCACGGTGCCACCGGTCGTGTCGAACAGCCGCGGGACCAGCGAGACGAGCGTGGTCTTGCCCGCGCCGGTCGAGCCGATCACGGCGAGCGTCTGGCCCCGCCGGGCGGTGAAGGACACCCCGGAGAGCACGGCGTGCTCGGCCTCGGGGTAGGCGAAGGTGACGTCGTCGAACGCGACCTCGCCCGGCCGCGGCGTGCCCCGCACCGGCTCCGCCGGCTCGGCGAGCGTGGACTCGCTGGTCAGCACCTCGGTGATCCGCTCGGCGGACACGGCGGCGCGCGGGATCATCACCGTCATGAAGGTGGCCATGAGGACGCCCATGAGGATCTGGCCGATGTACTGCATGAACGCGAACAGCGTGCCGACCTGCACGTTGCCGTTGTCGACCTCGATGCCGCCGAACCAGATCACGCCGACGACGGTCACGTTGAGCACGAGCATCGCGAGCGGGAACAGCACGACGAACAGCGAGCCGATCTTGCGGCCGACGACCATGATGTCGGTGTTGGCACCCCGGAACCGCTCGCCCTCGATGTCCTCCCGGACGAAGGCACGCACGACGCGCACGCCGGTCAGCTGCTCGCGCATGATCCGGTTGACCGCGTCGAGCTTGGTCTGGAAGGACCGGAACAGCGGCACCATCCGGCTGATGATCAGCCCGGCGACCAGCAGCAGCACCGGCACGGAGACCGCGATCAGCCAGGACAGCCCCACGTCCTGGCGCAGCGCCATGATGATGCCGCCGATCGCGAGCATCGGGGCGCTGACCAGCATGGTCGAGCCCATCATCGCGAGCATCTGGACCTGCTGGACGTCGTTGGTGTTGCGCGTGATGAGCGAGCCCGCGCCGAAGCGGGAGATCTCCCGCTCCGAGTAGCCGCTCACGCGGCCGTACACGTCGTCGCGCAGGTCCCGCCCGACCTGCATCGCGGCCCGGGCGGCGAAGTAGGTGGCGATGATCGCGGCCACGATCTGGCCGAGCGACACCAGGAGCATGTACCCGCCGGCGCGCCAGATGAACCCCGTGTCCCCCTGCGCCACCCCCTCGTCGATGATGCGGGCGTTCAGGCTGGGCAGGTAGAGCATGGCGAGGGCCGAGCAGAGCTGGAACACCAGCACGCCGGCGAGCAGCCAGCGGTAGGGGCGCAGGTAGCGCGTGAGCAAGCGGGCGAGCACGTGGGTCTCCAGGGGTCGGCGGGCGACGAGGTCCGCGACCACGGGGCGGCGGGGGGGACCGTCCGCGATCGGCTCCGACAGGGTAGCCACCCCCACTGACACCCACCGCGTCCTTTTCGGTGACCCAGGTGGCGGCTCGGTACCTCCCCCGCCCGTCCTCGGGGCCGGCACTGACATCGGGGGTCCCGTGGCGGCCACAATCGCGGGATGGACCCGGCCCCGCTGCGCCGCAACCGCGACTTCAGGGCGCTGTGGGCCGGGCAGACGGTGTCCGCCCTCGGCACGAGCACGTCGTCGATCGCCTACCCGCTGCTCGTGCTGGCCGTCACGGGCTCGGCGGCGCAGGCCGGCCTCGTCGGGACCGTCCTGACCGCGACCACGTTGCTGCTGCGGCTCCCCGCGGCCGCGCTCGCCGACCGGGTGGACCGCCGCCGCACCATGCTCGTCTGCGACGCCGTGCGGTTCGCCGCCGTGGGCAGCCTCGCCGCGGCCGTCGCCGCTGGGAGGGCGACGCTGGCCCACGTGCTCGCGACCGCCGTCTGCGAGGCCGCGTGCGGGGTCCTGTTCGCCCCGGCCGAGACCGTGGCGGTCCGCCGCGTCGTGCACCCCGGGCAGGTCCGTCGCGCGGTCGCCGTCGGGCAGTCGCGCCAGCAGCTCGCGGGCCTGCTCGGCCCGACCCTCGGCGGTGCCCTGTTCGGGTGGGGCCGCGCGCTCCCGTTCGCCGTGGACGCACTGTCCTACCTCGCGTCCTTCGCCGCCGTCCGCTCGGTGCGGACCGCGCTGCCGGCGGGACGCCCGGGCGACGGCGCGACGGCGGAGCGGCCCGACGTCCTCGCGGGCGTGCGGTGGCTGTGGCGCCGTCCCCTGCTGCGCGCGGCGTGCCTGTGGCTGGCCGTGGCCGGCCCGGTCTTCGCGTCGCTCGGGATCGTGACGGTGGTCCTCGCCGCCGAGCTCGGTGCGACCCCCGCCCAGACCGGGTTCGCGTTCACGCTGTCCGGGGCCGGTGGGCTCCTGGGCGCGGTGGTGGCCCCGCGCGTCGTCGAGCGGGTCCGGCCCCGCGCGCTGCTCGTCACCTACGCCGGGCTGGCCGCGACCGCGACCGCGGGCCTGCTCGCCGCCTCGTCGGTGTGGGTGGTCGGGCTCCTGGGCGCGGTGGCGTTCTTCCCGGTGCCGGCCGTCAACGCCGCGATCACCGGGCGCGTGGTCGCCGCCTCGCCCGACGCGCTGCAGGGGCGGACCGTCGCGGCGGCGACCCAGCTGACCACGCTCGTCCAGCCCCTGGGGCCGGTACTCGTGGGGCTGGCGCTCGACGCCGCCGGGACCGGCCCCGTCGTCGTGGCCTGCGCCGGCGTGTCCGTCGTGCTGGCGGTCGTCGCGCTCCTGGCGCCCGCGCTCGGCGCGGAGCCGGACGCCGGGGCGACGACCGGCTGACCCCGGTCCGCCCCCGGCCCGTGCGCCGCGTCGGGGGGCGGTCGGCGGGCGAGGCCCGTTTTCGCCCGGTCCGGGACGGCACGGAGTCTTGTCCCGCCCCCGTGCCGCGCCCTAGTGTCGCGACTGTCCGAATTGTCCGATATGTCTCTACCGCGGACTCTGGCCACGAGGTCCCGGTGCAGCGCCCCTCCCGCCCAGCCGGCGGCCCGGACGCCGTCCCCGGGACGCCGGTCGGCCCGCGCACGGGACGCGACCGGAGGACTGACAGCGATGTCGAGCACCGGGGCGCACCGCGCCGCATCCCACCGCCCCGGGCTGGACCGCGTCCACCGCGCCGCTCCCGGCGCGCGCACCGGCCGCACCGGGACCGGGCGCCCTCGCGCCCGGCGCGGCCCCCCGCCCGCCGACTCCCACGGACGGTGACGCATGCCCGCTCCCCTCCCCTGGCCCCGGGTCCTGCTCGGCGGCACACCGGTCGACCTGCTGGACACCGCCGGCGCCGTCGACACCGTCGTCGGGCACGCGACCCGGGGGGCCACGTGGCCCCTCGGCGTCATGAGCGCCAACCTCGACCACATCCACCACTTCGGGTACCACGGGCCGTCCTCCCTGGTGCCGTTCGCCTGGGCGCACCCGGACGCCGGCGACCCGTACCCCACCGGCCCGCCGGCGGACGACCCGCTCGGCGGGCTCGCGCCGGTCCGCTGGCTCAACCTCCTCGACGGGGCACCGCTGGTCCGTCGCGCGGAGCACCTCACGGGCCACCCCTGGCCCCGGCTCGCGGGCAGCGACCTCATCGCGCCGGTGCTCGACCGCGCGGCGTCCGACGGCCTGCGGGTCGGGTTCCTCGGCGGCCGGCCCGACGTGCTCGACGCGCTGGTGGCGCGGCTGGCCGCCGACCGGCCCGGGCTCGCGGTCGCCGGGACCTGGTCGCCCCCGCGGCGCGACCTGGACGACGCGGCCGCCTGCCGCGCCTGGGCCGCGCTCGTGCGGCACGCCGCGGCCGACGTCGTCGTGGTCGGCCTGGGCAAGCCCCGCCAGGAACGGTGGATCGCGCGGTACGGCCCCCTGACCGGGGCCGCGGTCCTGCTCGCGTTCGGCGCCGTCGTCGACTTCCTCGCGGGCGCGGCGCAGCGGGCCCCGGAGGCGGTCCGGGACCACGGCTGGGAGTGGGCGTGGCGGCTCGCGCACGAGCCGCGGCGGCTCGCCCGCCGGTACCTGCTCGACGGGCCGCCCGCCTACGACGTGCTGGCGCGGCGCAGCTTCGTGCTCGTGCCCGGGACGCCCGACGCGGCGGGGCGCGCGTGACGGCGCAGGCCGAGCGCCGGGCCACCGCGGGCCCGGCGTTCGCCGCGGTGGACGCCCCCGCGGCCCTGGGCGTGCTGGTGGTCACCTACGACAACGAGGCGCACCTGGACCGGTTGCTCGGGAGCCTGCGGCTCGAGGCCGCCGGCACCCCGATGCGGGTCGTCGTGGTCGACAACGGGTCGTCCGACGGCACGGTCCGCCGCGCCCGCGCGCACGCCGACGTCCTCACCCTGACCGGTCACGGCAACGTCGGGTACGCCGGTGGGATCAACGTCGGCCTGGCGCGGCTGGGGGACGTCCCGGCGACGCTGGTGCTGAACGCCGACCTGGTGCTGGAGCCGGGTGCCGTGCCCGCCCTGCTCGCGCGGCTGCAGCGGAGCCGGGCCGGCATCGTGCTGCCCCTGCTGCTCGACCGGGCGGGCGCCGTGCAGCCCTCGCTGAGACGCGAGCCGTCGGTGACGCGGTCCCTCGGGGACGCGGTGCTGGGGCGGTTCCTCGGCGACCGGCCCGGCTGGCTGTCCGAGACGGTGCGCGACCCCACCGCGTACGCCTGGGCGCACCCGGTCGACTGGGGCACCGGCGCCGCGATGCTCGTGCGCGCGGAGGCCGCCCGTGCGATCGGGCCCTGGGACGAACGGTTCTTCCTGTACTCCGAGGAGACCGACTACTGCCGCCGCGCCCGGGAGGCCGGCTGGGAGGTGTGGTTCGAGCCGGCGGCCCGGGTCCGGCACGCCGCGGGCGGGTCCGGCCGCGGACCCGAGCTCACCGCCCTGCTCCAGGTGAATCGCGTCCGGTACGCGCGCAAGCACCGCGCCGCGCCGCTCGCCGCCGCGACCCTCGCGGTCACGGTGGCCGGGTCCGTCGCGCGCACCTGGGACGCGGGCCACCGGTCGGCGGTCCGGGCGCTGCTGGTGCCCGCCGCCCGCCGGGCGCTGCCGCGTGGGATGCCGACCGGGCTGGCGCAGGAGGGCGGGGCGGGCGGCGCCGCGTCGGAGGCCCGCGAGAGCGCTGCTGCCGGGCCGGCGGTGCCACCACGGGCGCCCGTCGACGGCACCGTGATCATCGCGGCGCACGACGAGGCGGCGGTCATCGGCCGCACCCTCGCCGGACTGGCGCCCTGGGCCCGCACGGCGGGCGTCGACGTCGTGGTGGTGTGCAACGGGTGCCAGGACGGCACCGCCGCAGTCGCGCGGCGGTTCCCCGGCGTCCGGGTGCTGGAGATCCCGGAGGCGTCGAAGCCGCGCGCGCTCGACGCCGGGGACCGCGCCGCGCGCCGGTACCCGCGCGTCTACCTGGACGCGGACGTGGCCGCTGCCCCGGCCGCGGTGGCCGCGACGCTGCGGGCGCTCGCCGACGGCCCGTGGCTCGCCGCCCGCCCGCCCGCCGCGGTGGACCTGGCCGGGGCCTCCGCGCCCGTGCGGGCGTTCCACCGGGCCCGGGCACGACTGGCCGGCCCGCGCGACGCCCTCTGGGGGGCGGGGGTGTACGGGCTGTCCGAGCGCGGCCACGCGCGGCTCGGCGGGTTCCCGGACCTCGTGGCGGACGACCTGTGGGTGGACGCGCTGTTCGCGACCGGGGAGAAGGGCGTGGTCGACGCCCCGCCGGTGCGCGTCGTCGCGCCCCGCACCGCGCGCAGCCTCGTCCGGGTGCTCGCGCGGACCGCGCGCGGCACGTCGGAGGTGCGGGCGCGCGCGCTCGCCAGGACGGCGGGGGCGGGGACACCCGGCCCGGTCCCCGGGCCCGGCCGGACCGCCGCGGCGCTGCTGCGGACGGTCCGCGGGCCGCGCAGCGCGGTCGACGCGGCGGTGTACGCCGCGCTCGTCACCCTCGGTCGGGCGCGGGCCCGGCTGGGGACCCGGGCGGGGCGCCCGAGCCGCTGGGAGCGCGACGAGAGCAGCCGGCGGTGACGCGCCGCCAGGGCGGGACCGGCGCCGGGCCCGGGGCGCCGGGCGGCGTCGTGCTGGGCTACCTCGTCCCCGAGTTCCCCGGCCAGACGCACGCGTTCTTCTGGCGGGAGGTCACGGCGCTGGAGCGGGCGGGTGCGCGCCCCGTCCTGGTCTCGACCCGCCACCCCCGCCGGCCCGCGGCGCACCCGTGGGCGGACGCGGCGGCAGCGCGCACCACGTACCTCGCCGACCCGACGGCGAGGGCGGCCGCCGGCGTGGCGGGAGTGCTCGCCCGCGCCGTCACGACCGGCCGGTGGCGGGCGGTGCTGCGCGAGGCGCGCACCGCGGCGCTCGCGGGGGCGAGCGGAGCCGCAGGGCCGAGCGGGGCCGCGGGGCCGAGCGGGGCCGCAGGGCCGAACGAGGCCGCGGGGCCGAGCGAGGAGGCCGGCGCGGACGGGGCCGGGCGGACGGGCGAGGCCGGCGGAGACCGGTCGGCCGGCGCCGGGCGACCAGCGCCGGCACTCCGCGCCGCCGCCCGTGCCGCCGGCCTCACCCTCGCGGCCGCCCGGCTCGCCGCCCTGGGCCGCGCCGGTGGTTGGCAGCACCTGCACGTGCACTCCTGCGCCGACGCGGCCCAGGTCGCCGCCCTCGCCCGGCTGCTGGGCGGCCCGCCCTACAGCCTGACGCTGCACGGGCCGCTCGCCGACTACGGGGGCAACCAGCGCGGCAAGTGGCGCGGCGCGACCTTCGGGCTGGCGATCACCGCCGACCTGCGGGGCGAGCTCCGCGCCGCGCTCGGTCCGGACGCACCCGCGGTCGTCGCGCTCGCTCCGATGGGCGTGGACCCGGACGCGTTCGCCCGGGCGCTCCCCTACCGCCCGTGGGCGGGGGCCGGGCCGCTGCGCCTGGTCGCCTGCGGCCGGCTCAACCCGGCCAAGGGGCACGACGACCTGCTGCGCGCCCTCCGCCTCCTGGTCGACCGCGGCCTGGACGCTCGGTTGGTGGTGCTCGGCGAGGACGAGCGGGGCGGCGCGGGGCACCGTCGCGACCTGGAGGCGCTCGTGGGCGCCCTCGGGCTCGCCGACCGCGTGCGGCTGCCGGGTGCGGTCGGCGAGGACCGGGTGCGCGCCGAGCTCGGGGCCGCGCACGTGTTCGCGCTCGCCAGCCACGCCGAGCCGCTCGGGGTCGCGGTGATGGAGGCGCTCGCGATGGAGCTGCCCGTCGTGGTGTGCGCGGGCGGGGGCGTCGGCGAGCTGGTCACCGACGGCCGGACCGGCCTCCTCGTGCCGCCGCGGGACCCGGAGGCGCTGGCGGCGGCGGTGGCCCGGGTCGCGGCGGACCCCGCGCTGGCCACGGCGCTCGGGGCCGCGGGCCGGCGGCACGTCGTCGCGGGGTACGCGAGCGCACGCGGGGCGCGCACGCTGCTCGAGCTCGTGGTCCCGGCGACCGCAGCCCCGTCGGGGGCTGCCCGCGCCCGCGCCGCGACGGTGCCCGCGCCGGCCCCCGCGGTCGGGGGCCCGCGGTGAGCGCCGCCCGCCGGGTCTGCGCCGGCCTGGCCGTCGCCGGGGTGTGCTTCGGCTCCTGCGCCGGCCCGACGCAGGAGCCGACCGCGTCGCCGTCCCCCACCCCCGAGCCGTCCTGGGGGGCCCTCGCGTGGCGGGAGGTCGACGGCGGCCCGGGCTACTACGACCGGTTCGACCCGACCCTCCCGCCGGAGCAGCGCACGTTCCCGGTCGGCGTCTGGCTGGAGAGCGTCACCGACCCCGGGGACGTCGTGCTCGATCGCGCGGCCGGGCTCACCACCTACGTCGACCTCACGACGGACTCCGACCTGGCCCTGCTCGACGGCTCCGGCCTCGCCGCGCTCGTCGGCCGCGAGGACCCGCGCGCGGCCGGCGGCGTGCTCGCCGACGAGGTGGACATGTGGGCGGGTGCCGGGGACAGCGGCTGGACCGGGCTCTGGCCGGGTCAGGGCGAGGTCTGCGACCCGGCCAACACCCCGTGCGGGTACACGGTCCAGGCCGCCGTGCGGGCCGGGCTCCCCGAGGGTGCGCTGACCTACGCGAACTACGGCAAGGGCGTCGCGTTCCGCCTCGACGACGCGGAGGCCGCCCGGTTCGTCAACGACTACGCCGACGTCGTCTCGGCCGACACCTACTGGTTCACGGACCCGCACATCTGCGGCGGGCACGAGGGCGGCCTGCTGCTCGCCGACGGGCAGCCCCTGACGGAGCCGGAGTGCCGGCGCGCGGCGAACTACGGGCGCACCGTCGACCGGGTCCGCTCCCTCGTCGACCCGCCCGGCAGCAGGCCGGTGTGGGCGTTCGTCGAGCTCGGCCACCCGTTCTCCGAGGACGACGCGCCGACGATCACCGGGCCGCAGGTGCGCGCCGCCGTGTGGAGCAGCGTGATCCACGGAGCGCGTGGGGTCGTCTACTTCAACCACAGCTTCGGGGGCGACTGCGAGTCGTTCCACCTGCTGCGCGAGCCGTGCGGCGCCGAGGTGCGGCCGTGGGTGACTGACCTGAACCGACAGCTCGCCGAGCTCGGCCCCGCGCTGACCGCGCCGTTCCTCGACGGCGCGGTGCGGCCCGACGGCCCGGTCGACACCGCGGTGAAGGTCGACGGGGACGACCAGTACCTGTTCGCGGCGGCCACCGACGGGGCGGCGACCGTGCGGTTCGACCTGCGGTGCGCGGCCGACGGCACCGTCACCGTCCTCGGCGAGGACCGCACCCTCGCGCTCGAGGGCGGGTCGTTCACCGACGCGTTCGCCGACGGCCTGGCCGTGCACCTGTACCGCTACGACCACGCTCCGGGTGCCGCGCCGGGGTGCGCCGGGCCGTGACCGCGCTCCAGCCGCGGCCGGCCGTGCCGCTCCCCGCGCCGACCGCCGCCGCCCCGTCGGACGCCGCGCCGCCGGACGCCGCGCCGCCGGGCGTCGCCGCGCCGGCGCCGGAGCGGGGCGTGCCGCTGCTGCTCCGCGCCGCCCTGGTCACCATCGGTGCCGCGCCGGCCAGCCTGGTGATCGCCCCGATCGGCGCCGCCGGGACCGTCCCCATGCTGCTGACGCTGCTGCTCGGCGCGTTCTGGGTCGTCTCGTGGGCGTGGGGGCTGCACGACCCGCTGACCGCCCGGCACCCCGGCCGGCTCGCCGTGGCGGCCCTGCTGCTGGCCACGGTGGCGTCGTCGGCGGCGCTCTGGCTCGGGACGACCGGCGGCAGCACGGTGGTGACCCGGGCCGCCGGCGAGCGCTGGCTGCTGCTCGTGCTCGCCAGCGCGACGCTCGTCACCGTGCTCCCCGAGTGCGCGCGGACGGTGACCGGGGCCGCGCAGTGCGCCCGCGCGCTCCTCGACGGGGCGGTCGTGTGCTGCCTCGTCGCCCTCGTGCAGTTCCTGCTGCACGTCGACCCGGTGGACTGGGCACCCTGGGTCATGCCCGGGTTCACCCCCAACGGCGGCGACACCCCGTTCCAGCCCCGCGGCGCGCTCGTCCGCGTCGCGGGGACCACCTTCTCCCCGATCGAGCTCGGGGTCGTCGCCTCGATGCTGCTGCCGCTGTCGATCTGGCGGGCCGTCTACGACCGGAGCGGGCGCCTGTGGGCGCACCTGCTCCGGACCGGGCTCCTCGTGGTCGCCGTCGCCGTGAGCATCTCGCGGTCGGGCGTCCTCGGTCTGGCCGTCGCGACGGCCGTGGCGCTGCCCTTCCTCCCCCGGACCGCGCGCCGCTGGGTGCTGGTCACGGCGCCGGTGGCCGTCGCCGGGCTGTTCCTGTCCGTGCCGGGCCTGGTGAGCACGCTCGGGGGCGCGCTGGGGGCGGACGCCTCCGACCCCTCGATCTCGACCCGGCTCGACAACTACCCGCGGGTGGTCGCGATGTTCGACGCGCACCCGCTGCTCGGGCTCGGGCCCGGGAACTACATGCCGGAGGACGCGCTGCACATCCTGGACAACCAGTACCTGAACGCGCTGGTGACCACGGGAGCCGTGGGCGTCGCCGCGACCGTCGTCTACCTGGTGCTGCCCGGGGTCACGGGCCTGCACGCCGCCCGCACCGCGCGGTCGCCCCGGCTGCGCTGCCTCGCCGGCTCGCTCGCCGCCGGCACCCTCGCGGGCGCGGTGTGCTCGCTCACGTTCGACTCGCTGTCCTTCCCCGTCTTCGCGCTGATGTTCCCCGCGCTGGTCGGGCTGTCGGGGGCGGCGTGGTTGCTGGTGCGTCAGGAGGAGGAGCCGTGGACCCGACCGACGTCCTGAGGACGCTGTGGCAGCAGCGCTGGTACGTGCTGCCCGCCCTGCTGCTCAGCCTCGCCGCCGCCGCGTACGTGTACGGGTTCGCGCCGCGCAGCTACGAGGCGACCTCGACCTACGCCCTGGTCAACCCCGCGGTGCCCACCACCGAGGAGCTCGAGGGCGACCCGGCGCTCGCGGCCCTGAACGGGGACAACCCGTACCTGCGGTCCGCCGACACCAACCTCATCACCGACGCGCTCATCGCCCGCCTGGGCGCCGCGTCCACGGTGGAGCAGCTCGAGGCCGACGGGGTCGGCACGGACTACGGGGTCGGCCCGGGGGTCGGCGGGAACGGCTTCGTGGTCGACATCACCGGCGTGGGCCCGACCCCCGAGGCCGCCGTGGCCACCACGACCGCGGTCGGCACGGTGCTCGAGGCCGAGCTGGAGGATCTGCAGCGGGTCAACGGCGCCGACGACCGGTACCTGTTCACGCCGCTGCTCCTCGCGCCGCCCGACGACGCCACCGAGCAGTTCTCCAGCCGGCTGCGTGCCGTCATCGTCGTGCTGCTCGGGGGCGCGGTGCTGGTGTTCGGCGCGGCGAGCCTGGGCCGCTGGCGCTCGGGGACGCGGGCGCGGCGGGCGCAGGCGCGAGCGGCGGACGCGACGGACAGCGCGGGCGGGGCTGCGGGCGGCGACCCGGTGGCGGGCACGGACGCGGACTCGGTGGCCGGCGCAGGCTCGGGTGCGGCGGACGAGGACGCGGAATCACCGCCGGGTACGGGCTCGGCGGCGGGCACGGACGCGGCGTCGCCCCCCGCCGCGCCGAGCGCGCCCGCGCCCGACGCGGCACCCCCGCGCGAGCCGCCGGAGGCGGACACCGTCACCACCTCCCGCACGCCCCGGTCACCTCGACGCGTCCCCGCGCGCACCGCGCGCGGCACCGGCACCCCGACTGCCAGGCGCCCGCTCTGACCCCGCCCCGTCTCGCCGAGACGGCAGCTCTCGGCCGCACCGGGCGCGCACGAGACAGCCGAGAGCCGCCCTCTCGGGGCAGGGCGTCGGGCGGGCGCAGGGCCGGGCGCGGAGCGCGGCGTGAGGAGCGCGGGGTGCGGGTCAGCCCGGGACCCGGGCGGCGATGAGGGCGCGGCGCAGGTCGAGCGCGGTGCCGGACTTCGCCGACACCATCACCGCGACGTCGCGGAGGCGGACCCGCGCGAGGAATGCCGCCAGGCCGTCGCGGTCGAGCGGCGCCTCGTCGGAGTACGCCGGGCAGCGCATGTCGTCGGTGTGCGGGACCGCGCGGTCGCGCCCCTCGACCTCGTCGACGTACACCCCGTAGAGCACCATCTCCGACACGTGCAGCTCGTGACCGACGGCGGCGGCCCACGGCAGCCCGGTCACGGCCTCGACGCGGGCGAGCATCCGGCGCACGACGGCGGGCTCCCACAGGCACGGCCAGCACACGTAGTCGGGCCGGGCGGGCTCGTCGCCGGGCGGCAGACCGAGCAGCCGGCGCGCGACCTCGTGCCACCGGACGTGCCGCGGGAGGTGGGCGCTCACGGCGCCCTCGCGCCGGTACAGGGGCACGGCGCCGTCCGGCGCGAAGGTGCGCGGCCCGAACGGCCGGACGAACACCAGGTCCGAGTCGGCGAGCAGCACCAGGTCGTCGTCCGCGGCCGCCGCTGCGGCGAGCTTGACCACCTGCTGCGCGACCCACCCGCGGACCGGTGGGAACGGGGCCCGCGGGTCGAGCCAGAGGTTGAGGCCGGGGATCTTGCGCAGGGGGCGCGGCACGACGGCGCGGGCGTCCTGGACCGTGGTGCGCTCGCCCGCGAGCGACCGGAACAGCCCCAGGTCGGCGGGCGGCACCACCAGCGCGTGCCGCACCGCGGGCGGGGCCAGGCGGAGCACCGAGCGGTTCAGCTCGACGCACAGCGCGTGGTCCGGGCGGTAGGACGGGGTCAGCACGAGCATGGTCGGGCTCGGGGTCGGGGTCGGGGTCGCGGCGGTCACGGGCCGACCACCCGGCTCCCGGGGGCCGCCCCGGTCGCGGACGGCGACGCCCCGCCTCCCGCGGCCCCGCGCTCCGCGACCCCCGGCGCCCCGGCCCCGTTCCCCGCGACCCCCGGCACCCCGCGCACGTGCCCCTCGACGAGCGCCACAAGCCGCGCCTGCGCCTCGCCCCAGGACCGTCCCGCCACGCTCGCCTGCACCACCGCCGCCCGGCCCGCCGGGTCCGGGTGCCCGACCGCCGCGGACAGCGCCCCGGCGACCGCGCCGGGGGTCGGGGCGGCCCACAGGACGTGCGGGTTCGGCAGGTCGGCGCGCGCGTCGGCGGAGTCGTTGACCACCGGCACCGTGCCCGCCGCGAGCATCTCCTCGGCGACCAGCGAGATGTTGGTGAACGACAGCGCGAGCCCCGCCAGCGTCCGGTGGTACAGCGCGTTCAGCGCCTCCGGGTCGAGCCCGCCGTGCCGGGTCGCCGGGACCCCGAGGTCGGGCGCGGGGTCGCCGTAGACGTGGATCTCCTGGTCCGGGTGCCGCGCGTGGAACTGCCGCAGCGCGAGCCGGGCCAGGTCGTACCCCCGCCGGGGGACGTCGGGCTTCGCGTACAGCACGACGCCGCTGCGGGTGGTCGGCGGGAGCGGCCGGTAGACGGCGGTGTCGCAGCCGAACGGGACGACGTCCACCGCGACGCCGAGGTCCGTGCGCAGGTGGCCGGCGACCATCTCGCCCAGGGCGAGCACCCGCAGCCCGAGCCGGTAGGAGTCCTCGGCGAGCGCGCGCTGGGCGCCGTGCGGGTAGAAGTACGGCTCGACGTCCTGGACGAAGTACAGCCGGCGCATCGGCTCGGTGCCGCGGCGGGCGAGCACGTGCGCCGTCTGCCAGGACGTCGCCACGCACGCGTCGACGCCGTGGATCCCGTCCGCCACGTCCCGGACCTCGGCCCGCACGCCCGGCCAGCCGGCCCGCACGACGGCGGCGCGCTGCCGGACGTCCCCGCCGTGCCGGTCGTACAGGTAGAGCACGCACCGGTGCCCCGCCTCCTCCAGGGCCTGCACCATCCGGAACATCGTGGTGTGGCCGCCGGAGCGCGGGCCCGGGGGCACGCACACCCAGCCGATCGTGAGCGGCCGGTCCGGGTGCGGCGGTGCGGGGGGGACGTCGCGCGCGGCCGACCCGGGGTCGGCGACGTCGCCGGGGAGCAGCGGGAACTCGAGCGCGGCGGCGCCGGTGATCCGGTACAGCCGCGCCGCGGCGCGCTGCGCCGTCTCGCGCGCGCCGATCGCCCGCACCCGCCGCCCCAGGGCCGGCAGGTCCCGCGCCCTCACGCCGCGCCCTCCCGGGGCACCGTGCCCGCGGCGGACGGCTCCCCGTCCGCGGGCGGCCGGTACGCCCCGGCCCTGCCGGCGGCGCCCGAGCCCGCGGGCAGGAGCGGGCCCGCGCCGTCGCGGGTGTAGGTGCCCGTGCGGGCCCAGCGGCGCGCGCGGCGCACGTCGTCGGCGCGCACCCGCACCGCCCGCCCGAGGCCGACCGCCCGGTCGAGCGGCCCCGGCGAGGCGTCGAGCGCGGCGTCCAGCCGCGCCCACGGACCGGCGAGCTCCGGCGCGACCCGCAGCGCCTCCGCCATCAGCCGGCGCACGCGCTCCGGGTCGCGGCGGCCGCGGTCGACCTCGTACCGGCACGCCCGCAGCGCCTGGCGCACCAGCGCACGGCGGGACGCGGCCAGCAGGTCGTCCCGCTCCGGCAGCCCCGCCGCCCCGCCGGCGGCGAGCTCGGCGAACGCGGCCACCCGCTCGCGGAAGTCGGTCGCGTCGTCGACCTGGCGCGCCGAGAGGCTGGCGGCGTGCTCGCGGTGCCAGGCCTGGTCGGCGCCGCCCACGTGGGCGACGTCGGAGCGGGCCGCCAGCCGGAGCCACATCTCCATGTCGTGCGCGTGCGCCAGCGGCCGCTGGCCGCCGACGGCCGCCACCACCGACGCGCGCATGAGCACCTCCGGCGAGGTGATGACGTTGTAGCCGTCGGCGCACCGGTCGGCGAGCCAGCGCCGACCGGGCCACACGGTCCACCGGCGGACCCGGGTCCGGGCCGCGGGCGGCTCGCCGGTGAAGTGCACGGGGTGCCCGTACACCAGGCCCACCGACGGGTACGCGCGGGCGACGGCCACCGACCGCGCGAGCGAGCCGGGCGTGAGCAGGTCGTCGGCGTCGAGCCGCACCAGGAACTCCCCCGTCGCCCGCGCGAGCCCGTCGTTGAACGTCTCGACCGGACCGCGGTTGCGGGCGTGCGCCAGGACGGCGACCCGCGGGTCGCGGTCGGCCAGGCGCCGGGCGACGGCGAGGGAGTCGTCCGTGGACGCGTCGTCCACCACGACCACGTCGACGCGCACGCCCCCCTGGTCCAGCACGCTGTGCACGGCCGCGGGGAGGTAGCGCGCGTAGTCGTGGCACGGGACCACCACCGTGACGGTCGCGTCGCCGGTCCCGACCGGGCGGGGGCGCGCGCGGACGGTCCGGGTCAGCGGTGGGGCGGCGGGGGTCACGGGACGCGCTCCGGGTCGGGCGGCACCGCCACCGGGGCGGCGGCCGGGGCGGCGCCCGCCCCCGAGGCCGGCGCCACGGCCGGCACCGGCGGCGCGACCGGCACCGGCGGCGCGACCGGGTCGACGGTCGGCGCGGGGCCCCCGCCCGGTACCGGCACCGGGGCAGGGGCCGCGTCGAGGGTCCCGAGCGCGGAGTCCCGGCGCGCCCCCGACCGCAGCCCCCGCAGGTCCCGCAGCAGCGGCCGCCCGACGAGCGCGACGTACACCAGCGCCCCCGCCGTACCGCCGGCCGCCAGCGCGCCGAGCGGCCCCGGCACCTGCCGCGCCACCAGCACCGCTGCGGCCACGGTCGGCCCCGCGGCCACGAGCGGCAGCCAGGTCGCCGCCGCCAGCGCCCGCAGGTCCCCGCCGCTGCGCCGCACCGCGCCGAGGTACAGCGGGAGCACCACGACCGCGGCGACCACCACGTGCGCCCAGCCGACCCCGGCCGAGCCGCCGACCCGCGCGCCGACGACCACCGCCGGCAGCAGCGCGACCAGCCACGCGACCTGCACGGCGAGGACCGGCCGGGTCGCCCCGCGGGCGATGAGGTAGGTCGCCAGCAGGTCGAACAGCACCCGCAGGGCCCCGAACGCCGCCAGCGCGGCGAGCGCACCCGCCGCGGGCGCCCACCGGCCGCCGTAGAGCAGCGTCACGACGGGCAGGCTCAGGGCGCCGAGCAGGCAGGCCGCCGGGACGGCGGCCGCCCAGGTGAGCCGGGTCGCGAGCGCCAGCCCGCCGTCCCCCGACGCCGGCCCGCCACCCGGCGGCCCGCTCGACGCCGGCCCGCCGGGCACCCCGTCCGCCACCTCGTGCCGCCCGTCGAGCCGCGCGAACGCCGCCAGCGCCACCGGCCGCACCGTCTGCCCGATGACCGTCATCGGCCAGCTCGCGACGTTGAACGCGAGCACGTAGTACCCGAGCGCCACCTCGCCCGCTCCGCGCGCCAGGACCACCTTGTCGACGGCGAGCAGCGCGATCGACAGCAGGTTCGCGCCGGCGAGCGGCGCGCCGTACGCGACCGCCCCGCGGGCCAGCTCCCGGTCGTAGCCGAACCGCGGGACCGTGCGGCTGAGCAGGAACTGGGTCCCGGTGGCGGCCGGCTGGGCGACGAGCCGCGAGACGGCCAGCGCCATCGGACCCCACCCGGCCCGCACCAGCAGGACGGTGACCACGGTGCCCACCACGAGGTCGACGAGGCCGGTCGCGAGCAGCTCGCGCTGGTGGAACCCGCGCTGCAGGCGCGCGTACGGGACGACGCCCGCGGCCGACACGACCAGGGTGGCGGCGAGCACGGCGATCACCGGGGCGGCGCGCTCGCTGCCCAGCGCGCGGGCCACCGGCTCCGCGGTCGCGGCCATGGCCCCGGCCAGCAGCGCGCCGAGGACCAGGCTGATCGTCGCGACGGTCGGCTCCAGGCGTCGGGGGTCGTCGGACCGCACGAGGTCGGCGCTCAGCCCCAGGTCGACGACGGTCACCAGGACGCCCTGGACCGCCAGCGCGATCGCGAACACGCCGAAGTCCTCCGGCACGAGCAGCCGCGCCAGCACGATGCCGACCAGCACGTTGCCGAACCGCAGCACGATGCTGCCCGCACCACCCCAGGCGAGCCCGCGGCCGACCAGCCTGCCGAGCCCGGCCGGCGCGGTCACCACGCCCCCTCGCGCTGCCCGGCGCCGTCCCGAGGCGCCGTGCCCGCCCCGCGCGCCCCGGCACCCGCCCCACGCGGCCCGGCCCCCGCGGCACGCTGCCCGGCGCCCACGGTCCCGCCCCGCGCGCCCACGTCCCCGCCGCGCCCGCCCGCCGACGCGGCACCGCCGGCCGCGGCCCACCGCCCACCGGCGCGCGCCCGCACCGCCGCGGCGGCACGCTGCCGGGCCAGCGACGCGCGGAACTTCGCCAGGTCCACCGCGCACCGCAGCAGCGCCTCCCGGCGCACGGCCTCGCTCGGGCGGGTGGCGACCGCGTCGGCGTACACCTCCTCCAGCCGCCGGCCGGCCGCTGCGAGGCTGTACGCGTCGAGCACGACGCCCCGCCCCAGCGCCCCGCGCTGCGCCCGCAGGCCCGGGTCGGCGAGCAGCGGCGCGAGCTCGCGCTCCAGGTCGGCGCCGTCCCCGGGCCCCTCGCACAGCCACCCGTCGTGCAGGAACCCGGGCAGCGTGTCCCGGGTCAGCGCCCGCCAGGCGCCGCGGTCGCCCTGCACGACCACCGGCTTGCCGAACGCCATGCCGCGCAGGACCGACGAGCCCATGCCGAGCACCACGTCGGCCGCGTCGTACGCCGGGCGCGGGTCGAGCAGCTGCCCGGTGACCACGACGACCTGCTCGCCGACCGCGGCGTTGACCGCGTCGGCCCGGGCGGCCACCCGCGCCTGCTCGGGCCCCGTCCCGGCCACCACCAGGCGGAGGGGGCCGGGCCACGTCCCGGCGGGCCGTCCCGCCGCCAGCCGGCCGACCACCTCGATCGCCGCCACCACGCCGTCCGCCTTGCCCAGGTCCGTCGACAGCCGGCCGACGACGGTCAGCACGAGGTCGTCGGGGCCCAGGCCCAGCACCGCCCGCGCGTCGGGCCCGGCCGTGCCGGGGGCGTCCCGCACGGTGTCGACGGGCGGCTCGACCAGGTGCACCCTGTCGCGGAGCGCCCGCTGCTGCTGCTGCAGCCGCCGGGTCCCGACCACGAGCGGTTCGTGGCGCGGCACGTGCTCGGGCACGTCCATCGACAGCACGGTGGTGACCAGGGGCGTGCCGAGCCGGCGGTGCGGGCCGAACGCCAGGTCGACCGACGGTCCCCACTCGTACCCGTGCACGACGTCCACGCCGCGGTCCACGACGAGCCGGCGCAGCGCGGCCATATTCCGGGGCGAGGGCCACCGCCCCTCCTGCGGCGCCCGGACGTACTCCAGCCCGAGCGCGCCGGCCAGGGGCACGAGGTCGCCCTCCGGACCGAACATCAGCACGTCGTGGCCCGCGCGCGCCGCCTCGTGCGCGAGCTGCACGGCGTTGAGCTGGCTGCCCCCGACCTCCATCACGCCGGGGTAGACGAGGATCCTCACGCGACCGCCCTCCGCAGCACGTCGACGACCTGCTCCTGCTGCGCCGCCGTCAGGTGGGGGTGCATCGGGAGCGACAGGATGCGGCCCGCCGCGGCCTCGGCGACGGGGAACGCCCCGGGCCCGAGCCCGAGGTGCCGGTAGGCGCCGGTGAGGTGCAGCGGCACCGGGTAGTGCACCCCGGCCCCGATGCCCGCGTCGTGCAGGGCGGCGAGCGCCCGGTCACGGTCGGGCACCTGGACGACGTACAGGTGCCAGGCGTCCTCGTTGGCCGGGTCGGGCACGGGGGGCCGGACCCCGGGCACGTCCCGGAGCAGGGCCGCGTACCGCGCCGCTGCCTCCCGGCGCCGCGCGTTCCACCCGGCGAGCCGCCGCAGCTTGGCCTCCAGCACCACGGCCTGGACGGTGTCGAGGCGGGAGTTCATCCCGACGACGTCGTGCCGGTACTTCCGGGTGCTGCCGTGCGCGGCGAGGGCGCGCACCCGCTGCGCCACGGCGGCGTCGTCCGTCGTCACCGCGCCGGCGTCCCCGGCCGCGCCGAGGTTCTTGCCCGGGTAGAAGCTGGTGGCCGCCGCGAGCCCGAGCGTCCCGGCCGACCGGCCGTGGCGGCGCGCGCCCTGGGCCTGCGCGGCGTCCTCGACGAGCGGGACCCCCGCGTCGGCCGCGGTCGTCAGCAGCTCCTCGACCGGCGCCACCTGGCCGAACAGGTGTACCGGCACCAGCGCCGCCGTCCGGGGCCCCACGGCCGCGCGCACCGCGGCCGGGTCGACCAGGAGGTGCACGGGGTCGACGTCGACCGGCACCGGGACCGCGCCGATCCGGGACACCGCCTCGGCGGTCGCGACGAACGTGTTGACCGGCAGCACCACCTCCTCGCCCGGTCCGACGCCGACCGCGCGCAGGGCGAGCTCGAGGGCGTCCGTGCCGTTGGCCACGCCGACGCAGTGCCGCGCGCCGACAGCCGCGGCGTAGGCCGCCTCGAACCGGCCGACCGCCGGCCCTCCGACGAACGCGGTGGTCGCGAACACCTCGTCCAGCCCGGCGAGCACCTCCGCGTGCACCTCCGCCTGCTGCGCCCCGAGGTCGACCAGGGGGATCCTCATGCGCGCACCGCCGTCCCGCCGTCCCGGGCCCGCCGCTCGCCGGGCCGGTGGCCGTCGGCCGCCCGGTGCAGCGGCCGCGCCGGGACGCCCGCCCAGGTCTCGTCGTCCGGCAGGTCCGTCAGCAGCACCGCACCCATGCCCAGCGTGCTGCCCGCCCCGACCCGGACCCGCTCGCGCACGGCCGACCGCATCCCGAGGTAGGCGCGCGGCCCGACGCGCACCCCGCCGCCGAGGGTCGCCCCCGCGGCGAGGGTCGCGGCGTCCCGCACGTCGTCGTCGTGGGTCAGGGTGACGTGCGGCATCAGCACCACGTGCCGACCGACCCGGACGTCCGCGGTGAGCACCACGCCGGCGAGCAGCACCGACCCGGCACCCACGGTGCAGCCGTCCGGCACCTCGACGGAGGGGTGCACGACGGTCGCCCACCGGTCCGGGCCGACGCCGGCCGCCGCGAGCCGGGTGACCAGCCCGCCGCGCGCCCGCCCGTGGCCGACGCACACGAGCACCGCCGCCTCCGGCAGCCCCGCCAGCGCGCGCAGGCCGCCGAGCACCGGCACCCCGCCGAGCTCGCGGCCGTGCGTCGCCGGGTCGTCGTCGAGCACCCCGACCGGCGCGTACGGCCCGTGCCGCCGGACCACCGCCAGCACCTCGCGGGCCAGGCCGCCGGCCCCGACCAGCACCAGCGGCCGGCCGCCCGCGGTCACGGGACCGCCCCGCCGACGGCCGCGCGCAGCACGTCCACCACGCGGTCCTGCTCGGCGCCGGTCATCTCGTGGAACAGCGGCAGGATCAGCGTCCGGTCGGTCAGCCGCTCGGTCACCACGAGCGGGACCGCACCGTGGTCCCCGCCGGCGTAGGCGGGCTGCCGGTGCGCGGCCATGATCCCGCGCCGTGCCGACACGTCCGCCACGGCCAGCCGGGCCAGCAGGCCGTCCCGGTCGACGGGCGACCCCGGGAGCACCTCGACCCAGTAGGACTGGAAGTTGCCGGCGCCCCACGGCGGGTCCGCCACCGGGCGCAGGACGGGCAGGTCCGCGAGCTGCTCGGCGTAGGCCGCGGCGAGCGCACGACGGCGGGCGACGGCCTCCGGGAGCCTGCCGAGCTGCACCAGCCCGACCGCGGCCTGCAGGTCGGTCATCCGGTAGTTGAACCCGACCTCCAGGTACTCCTCGGGCGGGGCCAGCACGGCGCCGTGCCGCTCGGCGGCCGACACGCTCATCGCGTGCTCCCGCAGCCGGCGCGCCCGTGCCGCCCAGTCCGAGCGGCCGGTGGTGAGCATCCCGCCCTCGCCGGTCGTGAGGATCTTCCGGGGGTGGAACGACCACGCCGCGATCTCGGCCCGCGCACCCACGGGCGCGCCGCGGTACGTCGAGCCCGCCGCGCACGCCGCGTCCTCGACCACGACGACGCCGAGCGGGTCGGTGACGGCGCGGACGGCGTCCAGGTCGACCGGCACCCCGCCCTGGTCGACCGCGATCACGGCCGTCGTCCGCGGGGTCAGGGCCTCGGCCACCGTCGCCGCCGTGACGTTCCCCGTCCGGAGGTCGACGTCGGCGAACACCGGGCGCCCGCCCGCGTGCACCACCGCGTTCGCCGTCGCCACGAACGACAGCGAGGGGACCACCACGTCGTCGCCGGGCCGCACGCCCGCGACGACCAGCGCCAGGTGCAGGGCCGCGGTGCAGGACGACAGCGCCACCGCCCCGTCCGCCCGCTGCGCCGCGGCGAACGCCGCCTCGAACGCCGCGACGCGCGGGCCCTGCGCGACCCAGCCGGACGCGAGCACCTCGGTGACCGCGGCGACCTCCTCGGCGCCGAGCCAGGGGCGCATGACGTGCAGCGTGGTCACGGCGCCACCGCCGCGCCCGCGGACCGCCCGGCCGCGACGGCCGCCCGCCGCGGCCGCCACCAGTCGACGAGCTCGCGCAGCCCCTCGTCCAGCCCCACCTCCGCGACGAACCCGAGGTCCCGCCGCGCGGCCGTGGTGTCGGCGAGCCGCCGGGGCACCCCGTTCACCACCCGCTCCGGGCCGTGCTCGACCGCGAGGTCGCTGCCCATGACCCGCAGCAGCGCCTCGGCGAGCTGCAGCAGCGACGTCTCGGTGCC
This sequence comes from Cellulosimicrobium cellulans, assembly GCF_007679345.1. GTDB lineage: Bacteria > Actinomycetota > Actinomycetes > Actinomycetales > Cellulomonadaceae > Cellulomonas > Cellulomonas cellulans_A. The sequence continues at coordinate 8,352 of NZ_VEGH01000003.1, read as the reverse complement.
GCTCGCGACGTTGTACGGGCCCCGGGCCGCCGCGGACGTCGCCGCGAGCACGTTGGCCCGCGCGACGTCGCGCACGTGCACGAAGTCCATGGTCTGCCGCCCGTCGCCGAACACCAGCGGCGGCAGCCCGTCGGCGATGCGCTCCATCCAGCGCACGAGCACCTCGGTGTACCGGCCGTGCACGTCCATCCGCGGCCCGTACACGTTGAAGTACCGCAGCATCACGGTGTCCAGCCCGTGGGTCGCCCGGAACGCCCGCGCCATGCCCTCGGCGAACGACTTGGCCGCGCCGTAGAACGTGTCGTTGTTGTGGTGGTGGTGCCGCTCCCCGGTCGGGAACTCCTCCGCCGCCCCGTAGACGGACGCGCTCGACGCCGCCACCACCCGGGCCACCCCGTGCTCGGCCGCGGCCTCCAGCACCGTGAACGTGCCGTCGACCAGCACCTCGAGGGCGAGCCGCGGCTCGTCGGCGCACTGCGTGATCCGGATCGCCGCCTGGTGGAACACGACGTCCGCGCCCCGCACGACGTCGTGCACGGCGTCCCGGTCCCGCAGGTCGCCGACCACCAGGTCGACGCGTCCGGAGGCCAGTGCGGCCGCGAGGTTGTCCCGGCGGCCGCGGGACAGGTCGTCGAGCACCACGACGCGACCCGCTTCCGCCGCCAGCAGCCGGTCCACCAGGGTCGAGCCGACCGTGCCGGCACCGCCCGTCACCACGACCCGGGCGCCCGCCAGCGCGGTCACCGCCGGCGGCCCTTCACGCCGGCGTCCACCAGGTCGCCGCGGGCCACCGGCACCAGCCGGCCGCCGTCGGACAGGCTCAGGGACGCGGACTCCAGCACGTCGAGCACCCGCAGTCCCGCGTGCCCGTCGGTCAGCGGCGCCCGGCCCGCCCGCACCGCGGCGGCGAACTCCTCGACCACCGCGGACAGCGCCTCGCGCTCGGGCAGCGCCGGCGACCAGGCGTCGCCGAGCCGGTAGGACACCCGCGCGCTCGTGCGGTCCGGCAGGCTCTCCCCCGGGTCGACGCCGCGGTCGTAGACCGTGAGCCGCTGCTGCGGGGCGAGGTCGTCCCAGACCAGCGTGCGCCGGCTCCCGCCGACCACCATCTGCCGGATCTTCGTGGGGCTGAGCCAGTTGACGTGCAGGTGCGCCAGCGCCCCGCCGGCCAGCGGCAGCGTGAGGTAGCCGACGCACGACCGCCCGACGCCGAGCGGGTCGCCGCCCTGCGCCGCTACGCCGGTCGGCACCAGCCCGCCGGGGACGATGAAGTCGAGGATCGACAGGTCGTGCGGCGCCAGGTCCCAGAACACGTCGACGTCCGGCTGCACCAGGCCCAGGTTGATCCGCACCGAGTCGACGAAGTGCAGGTCACCCAGCGAGCCGTCGGCGACGAGGTCCCGGATCGCCCGCACCGCCGCCGTGTAGCAGAACGTGTGGTCGACCATGAGCACCCGGCCCCGCTCGGCGGCGCGGGCGACCATGCGCCGGGCGTCCGCGCCGTTGGCCGCGACGGGCTTCTCCACGAGCACGTGCTTCCCGGCGTCCAGCGCGGCCAGCACGATCCCGGCGTGCGTCGCCGCGGGCGTCGCGACCGCCACCGCGTCGACGTCGTCCCGCGCCAGCAGCTCGGCCGGGTCCGTGAGCACCTCGACGGTGCTGCGGCCGCCGACCACCCGGCGGGCCCGCTCGGGGTCCCGGTCGCACACGGCGACCAGGTCCCAGTCGGCCGACGCGCGGAAGTTCCGGGCCAGGTGGGGGCCCCAGTACCCCGCGCCGACCACCGCGATCCGTAGGGGATCTGCCATGCGGCTCGCCTCCTCGTGACGTAGCCGTAGTGTGTCCGGCCCAATTCGGACATGTCACGCATAACGGACATTTCTCACCCGCTCCGCCGGTGCCGCGCCTGCCGGGCGGCGCCGTATCGTCCGGAGGGTCGCCGCGCCCGGCCGAGGGCGGGCGGCACGGGAGGCCGCGTGGACGCCAGCCAGCACCCCGCCGCGGGGGTCGCGCGCTCCCGCGCGACTCCCGGCGGCCGGGCGGACGGCGGCCCGACCACCGCCCCCGGCGCCGACGTCGACCCGCGCGCGACCCTCGGGGCGGGCACGCGCGTCTGGCACCTCGCGCAGGTCCGCGAGGGCGCGGTCGTGGGCGCGGACTGCGTCGTCGGGCGCGGCGCCTACCTCGGCCCCGGCGTGCGGGTCGGTGACCGGTGCAAGATCCAGAACCACGCCCTGGTCTACGAGCCGGCCGTGCTGGAGGAGGGCGCGTTCGTCGGCCCCGCCGCCGTGCTCACCAACGACCTGCACCCCCGTGCCGTCAACCCGGACGGCACCCTGAAGTCCGCCGACGACTGGCACGCGGTCGGCGTCACCGTGCGCGCCGGCGCGTCCGTCGGCGCGCGGGCGGTGTGCGTGGCGCCGGTCGTCGTCGGCCGGTGGGCCCTGGTCGCGGCGGGCGCGGTCGTCACGCGGGACGTGCCGGACCACGCGCTCGTCGCGGGCGTCCCGGCACGCCGCATCGGCTGGGTCGGCCGCAGCGGGGAGCAGCTCGTGGCCGACGGTCGCGGCCGGTGGCGCTGCCCGGCGACCGGCGACGCCTACGTCGAGACCGACGCGGGTCTGCGCCCGGCGACCCCGGCCGACGACGCCGGCCCGCACTCACCTACACGTCCAACCTGCCCTACCTCCCCCACGGCAGCGGCGCGTTCTTCCACCTGTGGACCCTGGCGACCGAGGAGCAGTTCTACCTGCTCTGGCCGCTCGTCCTCGCGCTCGCGTGGCGCCGGCGGTGGGTCGGCCGCGTGGCCGCCCTCGGCATCGCCGGCTCGCTGCTGCTGTGCGCCGCGACCATCGCGTACCAGGCGCCGGACGTCGCCCGCGTCTACGCCCTGCCGACCTCGTGGTCCGTGGCGTTGTTCACCGGCTGCGCGCTCCGGCTCGGCCGCGACCGGGCGTCGCGGGCGCTGCCGGCCGGGACCACGGCGCGGCGCCTGCTGGCCGGGGCGCTGCTGGCGGCGTTCGCGGCCCTCGCCGTGGTGCCGGGGCTGGACGCGTCGCCGTGGATGTACCTCGCCGTCATCCCGGCGGTCGCGGTGGCCTCGGCGGTGCTCGTGCTGCTGGCCGCGGAGTCGCGGTGGCGGGCGCACGGGCCGGTGCGGGCCGTCGTCGCGCTCGGCACCGTCTCGTACGCGGCGTACCTGTGGAACCTGCCGATCACCCAGTGGCTCGGCGACCCGCGGGACCTGGCGGGCGGGGCGCTCGGGATCGCGCTGACGCTGGCGGCGGCGACGGCGAGCTGGTGGCTGGTCGAGCGGCCCGCCGCGCGGCTGCGCCGCCGCTGGCAGGACGGCGCCGGCCCCGGCGTCGTCCTGCGCCCCCGCGTGCCGAGCCCGCGGGTCCCGCGCCCGCGGGTCCCGCGCCCGCGTCCGACCGCCGAGTGAGCAACCGACACGTCGAGAGTGCATCCGGCGGATGCACTCTCGACGTGTCGGGTACCCCCTCGGTGCGCGCGGGGCGCGCGGAGGTGGCCCGGCGCGCGGGGTAGCGTCGAGCGGTGACCACCGGCCTCCCGATCCACGCCGACGCCATCGACGCCGACCTGGTCCGCGCGCTGGTCGCCGAGCAGCACCCGAGGTGGGCGGACCTGCCGGTGCGGCCGGTGGCGGACGGCGGCAACGACCACCGGATGTTCCGGCTCGGCCAGGACCTGGCCGTGCGGCTGCCCAGCGCGCCCGGCTACGTGCCGCAGGTCGCCAAGGAGCAGACCTGGCTCCCCCGGCTCGCCCCGCACCTGCCGCTGCCGGTCCCGGAGGTGCGCGCCGTCGGCGAGCCCTCCGAGCGGTTCCCCGCGCCGTGGTCCGTCTACGGCTGGCGGCCCGGCACCCCGCTGGCGCGCACCCCGGTCGACGACCCGGTCCGGCTCGCCGGCGACCTCGCGCAGTTCCTCGTCGCGCTGCGCGGCTGCGACACGACGGGCGCGCCCGGTCCCGGCCTGCACAGCGCGTTCCGCGGCGGCCCGCTGGAGCACTGGGACGACGAGGTCGGCGACATCCTGCACCGGGTGCACGGCCGCGACCGGGACCTGGCGGCGGGCCTGTGGCGCGACGCCCTGGACGCACCGCCGACCGGCGCACCGACCTGGCTGCACGGCGACGTGGCGGTCAACAACCTGCTCGTGCGCGACGGGGTGCTCGCGGCCGTGCTCGACTTCGGCTGCTCCGCGGTCGGCGACACCGCGTGCGACACCACGCCCGTGTGGACCTGGCTCTCCGGCGCGGCGCGCGAGGTGTTCCGCGCCGAGCTCGGCGTGGACGACGCGACCTGGGCCCGCGGGCGGGGCTGGGCCGTGTGGAAGGCGCTGATCCTCGTCACGAACGAGCCCCCGGAGCAGCGTCGGCTGGCCCGGCACGTGCTCGACGAGCTGCACGCGGGGGTGTGAGCGCGCGGGTGTGAGCGCGGGTCCTCGGCTCAGCCCCAGAAGTCCGCGAGCCGCCCCGCCAGCGCCCGGCCCTGGTCGTGCCCGGCCCGCGCCGCCACCGGCCGCAGGGCGGGGTCCATCGCCCGCTCGCCGAACAGGCCCGGGTCGTCCGGGACGACCACCTCGACCCGGCTGCCGGCGGCCCGCAGGTCCTCGACCTGCGCCGCGAGGTCGAGCCGCCACGCCGCCGGGGTCAGCGACGCCCCGCCGAGCGGCGCCAGCACGAGCACCCGCCCGTACCCCGCGGCCAGGTCGGCGTTCTCCCCGCGCCGGTGCGCGCCGTCGACGTACCACCGGTCACCGATGGGGTACGCCGGCCCGCCGGCACAGCTCGCGGCCACGGCGTCCACGAGCTCGACCCCGCTCGACCTGTCGAGGACGACCGGCTCACCGGTGTGCGCGTCGACCGCGGTGAGGAGCGTCCGCCGCTCCGGCCACGCCGCCCGCGGCAGCCGCGCCGCGACGGTGGCCCGCCACCGCCCCGGCGCGTCCGGGCCGGCCGCCGCCGCCCGCTCCAGCGCGTCCGCGCCCGTCCGGCGCCGCAGGTCGGCGGGGTCCGCCGCGGCGGCGACCAGGGCGCGGCGGCGCGCCAGGTGCTGCGCGACGCCGCCGGCGCCGTGCCCGCCCGCTCCACCCCGGCTCGCCGCGGAGCCCCCGGGCCCGCCCGCTCCCCGGCCCGGTGCCGCCCCGTCCGCCCGCGGCGCCGGCGGCACCGGCGGCACCAGGGTGGCCGCGTACAGCTCCGCGGCGGCCGCCCCGCCGAGCTGAGCCGCGGCGGTCGCCCCCGCGGACGTCCCGACCACGAGGTCGGCGGCGGTCACGTCGACCCCGCCGTCGAGCAGCCCGGCCGCGACGCCGAGCAGCCAGGCGTTGCCGCTCGAGCCGCCGCCGCCCAGGACGAGGGCGCGCTCGCCGGAGCCGGTGGCGGGAGCAGGTGTCGTCACGATCCGGGGACGCTAGTCCTCCGGTGGGGCCGGCGCGACGGATTTCCGCGGCGCCCCGGCCGGTCGCCCGGTCACCGCACCAGTCCCAGGTACGCCAGCACCTCCGGCAGCACCTCGGCGACGGGTCGCGTGCTGTCCACCACCAGGCGCTCGTCGTGCCGCGGCTCGTACTCCCGCGCCGCGCGCCGGACGTCGTCCCACGTCGGCAGCGGGAACCCGGGCAGGTCGGCCGGGCGCGTCTCGACCCTGCGCCGGTGCTCCGCGCGGTCCGGGCACACGACCTCGACCACCCGCAGCGTCGCCCCGTGCGCCGCTGCGGTCCCGGCCCAGCCGTCGCGCGCCGCGCCCGAGGGGCTCACCGCGTCGGCGACGACCACCTGGCCGCGGCGGAGGTGCGGGCCGGCGAGCGCGTGCATCACCGCGTACGCGGCGATGCCGGACTGCTCCGGCGCGACGCCGTAGCGGCGCATCGCCGCGTCGATCGCGTCCACCCGGAGCGCCACCACCGGCACGGCGTCCGCCACCGCGGCCGCGAGCGTGGTCTTGCCCGAGCCGGGCAGACCGCAGACCTGGACCAGCACGTGGCTCCTCCTCGTCCGCCGGGCCCCGCGCGACGCCCGGCTCCCCTGCCCGTCAGCCCCGGTCCAGCGGGTCGTGCCCCCAGTTCATGAGCGAGTGCCGCCACGCCGAGTCCGCCACGTCGCCCGAAGGCCTCTGGGCGAGGTGCCGGTGCACGTAGCCGACCACCGTCCGCATGTGCGCGTAGTCGTCGTCCGTCAGGTCCGCCGTGCGCGTGCGGGCGATCTCGACGATCCGCCGTCCCGACCGGTGCCCGACCGACTCACCGTCGCCGTCCTTCTCCCCCACGGCTCGGGACTCCTCGGTCCCGAGCCAGCGCTCGAGCTCCGCCGGCGTCATCGTGACGGCGTCCGCGAACTCCCGCGCGACCCGGGCGCGCTCCTCCTCGTCCATGCGCGCCATCGTGGCACCGCGCGGGTGCCCGCACCCGTCGACCGTGCCCGGGCGGGCGCGCGGCACCTCGAGGTGCCGGCGCGTCCGGCGGGCCGGAGGTCCCGCACCGGCCGGCACCCCGCACGCGACGATGTCGCCGGCCAGCCGCCGCTCCGGGAGGACCGCCGTGCACCTCGACACCCACGCCGTGGACCGCTACCTCGCCCACGGCGACCTCGCGACCTCGTGGGTGGTCCGCGCGGCCGCGGGCGACGACGCCGGGCCGGCGCACCCGGTGCTGCCGCACGCCGACGACCGCGCCGTCGTGCGACGGCTGCGCGACGACCTCGTCCGGCTGCTCGACCCGTTCGCCCCGGCGCACCCGGACGCCTGGGCGGCGGTCGCGCCGGACTGGCCGGCGCGCGTCGAGGACGCGCGCGTCGCCCTGGTCGTCGGATGGCCGGAACCGTACGACGCCGGGCTCCGCACGGACCCGGACGGCCGCGACGTCGTCGTGCTCGACGTGGCGCGCCTCGCCGGATACGGACACGGCGCGGGGCTGGCGACGGCCCGGGCGGTGCTCGACCACGAGGTGGCGCACCTCCTCTTCGCGTCACGCTGGCCCGCCGACGCCGCCGCCGGCCACCGCAGCCGGCTCGACCGCCTGGTCTTCGACGAGGGGCTCGCCCACCACCTCGGCATGCGCGGCCACCCTGCGCTCGCCCCGTCGTCGGCGGCGCTCGCCGGCCGGCGGCGGGCCGCCCACGACGCCCTCCGGGCCGCGCGGGACCTGACCGACCCGGACGCGCAGCGCGCCGCCCTGCACCGGGCCGCGGCGGCGGACGACTTCTGGGACAAGTTCGGGTGCGTCGCCGGGGTGCTGGCGTTCGCCGACGCCGAGCGCGCCGGCGGTCTCGCCGGCCTGGCCGCGCTCGCCCGGCTGGGCAGGGCGGGCTTCGTCGACCGCGTCCTCGCCGCTCCGGCCGACGCCGCGCCCACCGGCACCTCCCGCTCCCTCACCGGCCGCGAGTAGCGTGCGCCGTGTCCGGACCGGGCACGACGAGAGGGGACGGCGCGTGGCCGACCGCATCGAGGAGCTGATGGACGCCAACCTGCGGCGGGTCTTCGGGGAGCGCGACCCCGAACGCCGGCGGGTGGCGATCGAGGACACCTACACCCGGGACGTCGTGTTCTCCGACCCCGAGGAGACCGTGCAGGGCTGGGACGCGGTGCACCGCAAGGCCCAGGGGCTGCTCGACGGCGCGCCGGGGTTCGCGTTCTCGGCCGACGGCCCCGTCCGCAGGGCGCAGGACCTCGCGCTGCTCGCCTGGCAGTTCGGCCCGCCGGGGCAGGACCCGGTGGTCCGGGGCATCGACGTCGCCGAGATCCGCGAGGAGCGCATCGCCCGGCTCTGGACGGTGCTGGTCCAGGACTGACCGGACGGGGGTGCGCCGGCGGAGTCGGGTCGGGGAGCCGCTGCTTCCGGGGTCGGCGGGCTCCGAGGTTGGCGGATCGCGCCGGCGGTTCCCGCGCGGTGAGCGGCCACCGAGTCCTCCACAGGGCGCGGGGCGTGCGTGGTCCCCAGGTCGGGTGTGCGATCCGGGGGTGGTGTCGGTGGTCGCCGGTAGCGTTCTTGCATGGCTGACCTGCAGGAACACCCCAGAGGCGACGTGGTCGCCGACCCGGTGCTGCCGGTCTACGCCGCCGACGGGACCTGCCTGACCGACTACGGCCCCGACCCCGTGGTGGCGTTCGGCGGGGCACCCCGGACCGGTGAGCAGCGGCAGATCGAGGCCATCGCCGCCTGCCCGCCCGGACCCGTGCTCGACGCGTGGTTGCGGGGCCTGGACCTGACCGTGCTGGCCCCGGCCATCCTGGTCGAGGTCGTGGCGGCGCGGGCCCGGATGGAGGCCCACCAGCACGCCGCGATGCTCGACGCCGTCGCCGAGCTCGCCCGTCGCCCCGAGATGCACCCGCA
>NZ_VEGH01000039.1 GCF_007679345.1 Cellulosimicrobium cellulans | reverse complement strand
CGATGAGGGACGACAGCGGCACGGTGACCAGGACGTGGGTGCGCGGGTCGCGCGTCCCGGCCCGGCCGGCGCCCGCGGACGCCGTGTCGGTGTCGCGTGGGCCGGGCAGGTGCCCGGGGGTGGCGGCGGGCGAGGCGCCGGTGACCGCGAGGGCGGCGGCGGGGGTGCCGGTCAGGACGCAGTCCACGAGGGTGTCGGCGCGCAGCTGGTCCAGGGTGCGGGGGTCGCCGGCGGCCCTGGCGGAGCGGGCCGCAGCGTGCAGGGCGGTGTCGATGCCGATCGCGTGCTCGGCGGGCAGCACCAGATGCATCTCGGCCATCTGGTCCGGCAAC
>NZ_VEGH01000038.1 GCF_007679345.1 Cellulosimicrobium cellulans | reverse complement strand
GCGGGCGGGTTCGCCGTCGGCAAGACGACGTTCATCGGGTCGATCTCCGACATCGAGCCGCTGAACACCGAGGCCGCCATGACCGAGCACTCGCTCGGCGTCGACGACGCGGGCGGCGTGTCCGACCGCAAGACGTCGACCACGGTCGCGATGGACTTCGGGCGCATCGCGCTGCCGGGGTCGCTGTGGCTTTACCTGTTCGGCACCCCGGGCCAGGACCGGTTCCTGTTCATGTGGGACGACCTGGTGCGCGGCGCGATCGGCGCGGTCGTGCTGGTCGACACCGACCGCCTGGACCAGTGCTTCCCGGCCGTCGACTACTTCGAGTCCCG
>NZ_VEGH01000037.1 GCF_007679345.1 Cellulosimicrobium cellulans | reverse complement strand
ACCAGCCCGCCCACCTCGACGGCCACGGACCCCTCGACGCCGTCGCCGCCCGCGCCCTCGCCGCCGACGGCGTCTGGCAGCGGGTCGTCACCGACCCCCTCACCGACCGCGTCCTGGACGTGGGCCGCCAGCGCTACCGACCACCCGCCGCCCTCGTCGAGCTCGTCCGCACCCGCGACGGCACCTGTGCCGCACCCGGGTGCACCGTCCCCGCCTGCGGCTGCGACCTCGACCACACCGTCGAGTACCACCCCCAGCCGGGAGCCGACCCCGACGCGCCCCTGGGCCGCACCGACGCCGACAACCTCGGACCCCTGTGCCACCGCCACCACCGCCTCAA
>NZ_VEGH01000036.1 GCF_007679345.1 Cellulosimicrobium cellulans | reverse complement strand
TCACCATCCCCGCCTCGACCCTCCTGGGCCTGGACGACCAGCCCGCCCACCTCGACGGCCACGGACCCCTCGACGCCGTCGCCGCCCGCGCCCTCGCCGCCGACGGCGTCTGGAAACGCGTCGTCACCGACCCGCTCACCGACCAGGTCCTGGACGTCGGACGCGCACGCTACCGACCACCCGCCGCCCTCGCCGAGCTCGTCCGCACCCGCGACGGCACCTGCGCTGCACCCGGGTGCACCGTCCCCGCCTGCGGCTGCGACCTCGACCACACCGTCGAGTACCACCCCCAGACAGGCGCCGACCCCGACGCGCCCCTGGGCCGCACCGACGCCGACAACCTCGGACCCCTGTGCCACCGCCACCACCGCCT
>NZ_VEGH01000035.1 GCF_007679345.1 Cellulosimicrobium cellulans | reverse complement strand
ATGATGCGCCGCCAGGTGCCGCCGTCGGCCAGGGCGCGGGCGCGGACGGCGTCGATGGGTCCGTAGCCGTCGAGGTCGGCGGGCTGGTCGTCCAGGCCCAGGAGGGTGGAGGCGGCGATGGTGAGGTTGACCTCGGCGCCGGGGCGTCCGGTGCAGCGGGTGCAGCTGCGGCGCGCGGTGGCGGTCGTGGGGTCGGTCGCGGGCACGCCTGGAACCGGCACGCCCGGGACCGGCACGCTCGGGACCGGCACGGCCGGCGCAGGCACGGTCGGCGTGGTGCTGCGTGCGGGCTCCGTCCTGGCAGCGGGCGCGGCGGCCGACGCGCTGCTGGCCGCAGGCGCGGGCGCACTGCTGGGCGCGGTCGCGGGCGCGGGTGGGACGTCATCGGTCGAGGTGGTGTCGGGTGCGGGCGTGGTGCTGGGGGTGGGCGCGGCCGGCGTGGACCCGGTGGGCGCTGTCTCGCTCGGCCTTGCCTCGCTCGGCGTGGGCGCGGTCGGATTGGGTTCGGTCGGCGCCGTGCTGGCCTCGGGGTCGCTCACCGGGGTGAGCGTGGCGGTCGGGATCGGCTCGGCCGGCCGGG
>NZ_VEGH01000034.1 GCF_007679345.1 Cellulosimicrobium cellulans | reverse complement strand
TCGGTGACGGTGGATGTGGCGCCGGGGTCGGTGGGGTCGGCCGTGGTCGAGAATGTCAGCGATCTGCACGTGGTCGGTGGTCAGGCGTTCGTCACCCACGCGGGATCGTTGGCCCGGGCGGATATCACCTCGGGTGAGATCACGATCATCGGGCACCAGACGTCCCAGACGTACTGCCTCGACTCGGCCACGACGCCCTCGGTCCGCTTGCCCTCGCTGATGGTCGATGACGGCACATTCCTGTATTTCGTGGACGCCTGCAGCTCGAAGTACGTGCTGCGCCGCGCGTCATTGACCACCGGCGCGATCTCGACGATGGCGACCCTCGACCGCGGCGCCACCGGGTTGACCGTGGGCCCCGGCGGGGTCCTTTACCACGCCGACGCCGACGGCCTGCACACCGTGGACGTGAACACCGGGATCCGCACAGCCGTGGAATCCTGGAACACGACCGGGGCGATCTACGCGCTGACCGCCGACGCCACCCACCTGTGGCTCACCGTCAACCGCGACAACCGCCGCCGGATCGTGCGATACGACCCCGCCACCGGCCGATCCATCGAGATGCCCCTGCCCGAAAAGACCTACACCTACACCCACCTCACCTCCGCCGGCGACTACCTCTACGCCGCCTCGGGAAACGAGGTCGTCCAGATCACCAAGTCCACAGGCACAACCACCCCGGTCGCCGGATCGGGCAGCAGCGGCCAGATCAACGGCAC
>NZ_VEGH01000033.1 GCF_007679345.1 Cellulosimicrobium cellulans | reverse complement strand
AGGCCCAGGAGGGTGGAGGCGGCGATGGTGAGGTTGACCTCGGCGCCGGGGCGCCCCGCGCAGCGGGTGCAGCTGCGGCGCGCGGCGGTACTGCTCGGTGTGGCGGACGCGGGCACGGGCATCGGCACGACCGCGGTCGGGGCTGCCTCGGTCGGGTCGGTGTCGGTCGAGGCGCTGTCGGGCGCGGGCTCGGTCTGCGCGGAGGTGGCGGATGCGGCGTGGGGCCGGGGAGACCTGGGCGTGGCCTCGGCCGGCGCACCGGGTGTGGACCTTGCCGGGGTGGGGATGGTCCCGGGGTGGTTCGGCGTGGGTGCGGGTGGCCTGGGCTCGGTGGGCGCGGTGTCGTCCTCGGGTTGGCTCACCGGGGTGAGGGTGGCGGTGGGGATGGGCTCGGCCGGCCGGGTGGGAGCACCACGGGTGGTGGTCTCCGGCCAGCGACGTGATGCCCGGCGCTGGGTGGGGACCGGTGCGGGTGGGTCGAGGTGGACCTCGAACGCCGGCCCGTCGGACGCGGGGACGTCTCCCACGACCAGGTCGCGCAGACCGTCCGCGCGGAGCTGGTCCAGGGTGCGGGGGTCGCCCAGGGCTTTGGCGGTGCGGGCGGCGTGGTGCAGGACCCCGTCGACGCGGGTGGCGTCCTCGGCGGCCAGCACCACCCACATCGCGGCCATGCCGTGGGGCCGCCGGCGGGGGCGGGTGACCCGCCGACCGCGGCGGGCAAGCGTGTGGCGTCCGGCCTCGCCCTTCGGGTCGGCGATCCGGACCTCCCGGGCCACGCGCTGCTCCAGCTGCCGGCGGGAGCACTGGGCGGCGTCGGGCAGCACCGCGTCCTCCACGGCGTGCGCGGCCTGGTAGGGCAGGTC
>NZ_VEGH01000032.1 GCF_007679345.1 Cellulosimicrobium cellulans | reverse complement strand
TGGTTCTGCCGAACCAGCAGGGAGTCAGAAAGTCTCGTGATAGTCGAAGGGCATTGAAAGGCCCGGCACAGAGGGTGGTACCCCCGTAGACGAAATCACGTGGCCTCCCGAGGGGGATCCCAAGTAGCACGGGGCCCGAGAAATCCCGTGTGAATCTGGCAAGACCACTTGCTAAGCCTAAATACTACCTAGTGACCGATAGCGGACAAGTACCGTGAGGGAAAGGTGAAAAGTACCCCGGGAGGGGAGTGAAATAGTACCTGAAACCGTGTGCCTACAATCCGTCGGAGCCTCCCTAGCAGGGGTGACGGCGTGCCTTTTGAAGAATGAGCCTGCGAGTTAGTGGTACGTGGCGAGGTTAACCCGTGTGGGGAAGCCGTAGCGAAAGCGAGTCCGAATAGGGCGATCGTAGTCGCGTGCTCTAGACCCGAAGCGAAGTGATCTAGCCATGGGCAGGTTGAAGCGCGGGTAAGACCGCGTGGAGGACCGAACCCACCTGGGTTGAAAACCGGGGGGATGACCTGTGGTTAGGGGTGAAAGGCCAATCAAACTTCGTGATAGCTGGTTCTCCCCGAAATGCATTTAGGTGCAGCCTCGCGTGTTTCTTGCCGGAGGTAGAGCTACTGGATAGCCGATGGGCCCTACCAGGTTACTGACGTTAGCCAAACTCCGAATGCCGGTAAGTGAGAGCGCGGGAGTGAGACTGCGGGGGATAAGCTCCGTAGTCGAGAGGGAAACAGCCCAGACCACCAGCTAAGGCCCCTAAGCGTATGCTAAGTGGGAAAGGATGTGGAGTTGCACAGACAACCAGGAGGTTGGCTTAGAAGCAGCCACCCTTGAAAGAGTGCGTAATAGCTCACTGGTCAAGTGATTCCGCGCCGACAATGTAGCGGGGCTCAAGTATACCGCCGAAGCTGTGGCATTCACACATTGCGCTAAGCCTTCGTGGTTCAGGCGTGTGGATGGGTAGGGGAGCGTCGTGTGGCGGGTGAAGCTGCGGGGTGACCCAGTGGTGGACGCTACACGAGTGAGAATGCAGGCATGAGTAGCGAATG
>NZ_VEGH01000031.1 GCF_007679345.1 Cellulosimicrobium cellulans | reverse complement strand
GGACGCTCCTATGGTTCGTCAAGCCGGTAGGCAGCTGTGTTCGAGCTGTCGGAACAGGTCGCGGGCGATGTAGCGCTTGAGGCAGCGGCGGATCTCGCGGTCGGTCTTGCCCTGGGCGCGGCGGCGATCGATGTAGTCGCGGGTGCGCTGGTCGTAGCGGGTGCGCGAGAGGGCGATGACGTGCAGGGCGCGGTTGAGCTGTCGGTCCCCGGACCGGTTCAGCCGGTGCCGGGTGGTCATCCCCGAGGACGCGGGGATCGGTGCGGTCCCGGCGAGCATCGCGAACGCGGCCTCGGAGCGGAGCCGCCCGGGGTGGGACCACGCGATCAGGACTTGCGCTGCGACGATCACGCCGATGCCGGGCTGGGTCAGCAGGTCGGGTCGCCAGGAGCGCACGACCTCACCGATCGCGGTCTCGTGGTCGCGGGCCTCGCACTGCAGTGCCAGGACCCGGCGCGCCAAGGTGCGCAGGACGTGCGCGGTGGTCACGGTCTGGCGGTCCCAGGCCGGCCGGGGCCGTAACCGGGCCGCGGTCCGGACCATCACGGTCGTGCTGGTCCCGCGCAGCACCCCGCGCAGGTCCTCCGGGGCCGCGATGGCCAAGGCGTGCAGCTGACGCTGGGCCAGGGTCGCGGCCTCGACCGCTGACCGGCGTGCGGTCATCAGCGCTGCGAGCTCGGCGCGCGGACCGTCGTGCTTCACCTCAGCGAGGTGCTCGCGGCTCAACGCCTCACGTGCGGCGCGGACCGCGTCCAGGGAGTCGGACTTCGCGCCATGACGGCGAGCCGCCCGCCTCGGACGGTCCAACTCCACGACCTGCTCACCGGCCGCCTGCAGGAACCGGGCCAGGCCCGCTCCGTAACCGCCGCCGCCTTCCAACGCCCAGACCTGCGAACCACCACCAACCGTCTCGCCCCAGGCCAGCAGCTCGCCGTAGCCACCAGGATCGGTGCTCACCGTCAACTCGCTGAGCTTGCCGCCGGTGGCCGCATCGACGATCGCGGCGGTGTGGGTGTGCTTGTGGGTGTCGACCCCGATGACGAGATCGACCTGCTGCGCCAGACTGGTCACTGCGTACTCCTTCGACCGGAGGAACGTGAGGTTCCGGTCCGGCTGGAGCCCGGCAGGACTGTGACGGGACACGCCCGCAGCCACGGGCGGTCAAGCTCCTGATCAGGCCAGCAACTCCGGTCGGGCCGGGGCCGGCAGGCACGCGCGGACAAGTCCCTTCACAGGCACGAGACCAGTCAGGCCAAGGGTCACGCGCGCACCCACCGACCACAGCCCACCGCTCAGCGAGCCGCAGCCACAACCCTCACAGTCAG
>NZ_VEGH01000030.1 GCF_007679345.1 Cellulosimicrobium cellulans | reverse complement strand
GATGTCCGGCGGCGTCCTACTCTCCCACACCCTGGCGAGTGCAGTACCATCGGCGCTGAAGGGCTTAGCTTCCGGGTTCGGAATGGGACCGGGCGTTTCCCCTTCGCTATGACCGCCGTAACTCTGTCGAACAGTCAAACACGGGACACCCCTTGCCTTGAAGGGGTGCGTGTTCGTGGTTCGGGAACCGCACAGTGGACGCGTAGCACAAAGTATGAGTGGTGAAGTTGTCGGCTTATTAGTACCGGTCAGCTGCGGCAGTCGTTAGTCCTGCCTTCCACATCCGGCCTATCTACCCGGTGGTCTAGCCGGGAGCCTCTCAGGACCGAAGTCCCGTGGAAACCTCATCTTGAAGCAGGCTTCCCGCTTAGATGCTTTCAGCGGTTATCCCTTCCGAACGTAGCTAACCAGCCGTGCTCCTGGCGGAACAACTGGCACACCAGAGGTTCGTCCGTCCCGGTCCTCTCGTACTAGGGACAGCCCTTCTCAAGTTTCCTGCGCGCGCAGCGGATAGGGACCGAACTGTCTCACGACGTTCTAAACCCAGCTCGCGTACCGCTTTAATGGGCGAACAGCCCAACCCTTGGGACCTACTCCAGCCCCAGGATGCGACGAGCCGACATCGAGGTGCCAAACCATGCCGTCGATATGGACTCTTGGGCAAGATCAGCCTGTTATCCCCGGGGTACCTTTTATCCGTTGAGCGACGGCGCTTCCACAAGCCACCGCCGGATCACTAGTTCCGACTTTCGTCCCTGCTCGACCTGTCAGTCTCACAGTCAAGCTCCCTTGTGCACTTGCACTCGCCACCTGATTGCCAACCAGGCTGAGGGAACCTTTGAGCGCCTCCGTTACATTTTAGGAGGCAACCGCCCCAGTTAAACTACCCACCAGGCACTGTCCCTGATCCGGATCACGGACCGAGGTTAGATGTCCAGAGCGACCAGAGTGGTATTTCAACGTTGACTCCACCGACACTGGCGTGCCGGCTTCACAGTCTCCCACCTATCCTACACAAGCCGCACCGAACACCAATACCAAGCTATAGTAAAGGTCCCGGGGTCTTTCCGTCCTGCTGCGCGTAACGAGCATCTTTACTCGTAGTGCAATTTCGCCGAGTTCGCGGTTGAGACAGCGGAGAAGTCGTTACGCCATTCGTGCAGGTCGGAACTTACCCGACAAGGAATTTCGCTACCTTAGGATGGTTATAGTTACCACCGCCGTTTACTGGGGCTTAAATTCTGAGCTTCGCCTTGCGGCTGACCCGTCCTCTTAACCTTCCAGCACCGGGCAGGCGTCAGTCCGTATACATCGTCTTGCGACTTCGCACGGACCTGTGTTTTTAGTAAACAGTCGCTTCTCCCTGGTCTCTGCGGCCCTCCACGCTTCCCGGGCAAGCCGGTACACGCTTCAGGCCCCCCTTCTCCCGAAGTTACGGGGGCATTTTGCCGAGTTCCTTAACCACGATTATCTCGATCGCCTTGGTATTCTCTACCTGACCACCTGAGTCGGTTTAGGGTACGGGCGGCTAGAACCTCGCGTCGAAGCTTTTCTTGGCAGCATAGGATCACCCTCTTCCAGCATACGCTGTCACCATCGGCTCTCAGGCTTGATGAGTGGCGGATTTGCCTACCACTCGCCCTACGACCTTGGACGTGGACTACCATCGCCACGCCGGGCTACCTTCCTGCGTCACTCCTGTTAATACGCTTACCTACTACCGGTTCGGGTCACGTGCTCCATGCGGCGGTGACTCCCGAAGGAGTCGGTGCCGCACTTCGGACGTTTAGCATCACCGGGCTCGGTATGGGCGGTTCTTCGCCGGTACGGGAATATCAACCCGTTGTCCATCGACTACGCCTGTCGGCCTCGCCTTAGGTCCCGACTTACCCAGGGCGGATTAGCCTGGCCCTGGAACCCTTGGTCATTCGGCGGACGGGTTTCTCACCCG